>CAWFQC010000001.1:0-85185 GCA_963817645.1 uncultured Gammaproteobacteria bacterium
TCGGCGACGGCTACAACCACATGGCGCTCGTCGTCGACGACCTCTTTGCCCTCCTGGAGCGGCTGAACGACAACGACATCCAGCCCGAGAAGCCGCCGTACAACCCGGGCGGCCGCGAGGACCTTCCCCTGATCTGCTTCGTCCAGGATCCCGACGGCTACCGCATCGAGCTCGTCAACGGCGAGTTCCCCACGCCGCAGGATCCACCCAAGGAGGAGTGGGTCGAATCCGCCGGCTAACGCGACATGCCCCCGGTCTAGGCACGCAGCCGCCGCAGGCGGCACGCCCCGCAGCGCGCTGGCGGCGTGCCCTAGACTCGGATGAGATGTCGAATTCCGTGGTTGGCCATCGACGTGGCCACCGCTCCGGCGCAGCGAGCGCGGGAGATCAGGCGAGCCTGGGAGCGATTCGTCGGCGGAGGCTGGGACCGGTCCAAGCGCGACGAGGAACGACCGCTGCGCGCCCCCATCGAGGACTCGTGGCGGCGCTCGGCGGCCGCGGGTGTCGACCCGTCGGGGGTCCGCATCGCCCCGATCGTGGCCGACGCCGACGAGGCGACGGGCGCCGTGGCAGAATCATCGCTGGCCCAGAGACTGGTGCCGCTGATCCGCGCGAGGGGGCCGTCAGCGCGGACGAGTCGTGCCACTGATCGTGTGGTCTAAGACGCGAAGCGGACCGTGCAAGGGGTCGATGGTAGGCTGAGCCTCCGCCTCCTCGCCGCCGACTTGATGAACTTCCCCTAGGGGACGCTGTGGAGCGAGGGCGGCGTCGGCACGAACCCGATCGGGACGGCCGGGGTCTGCTCATTCATGCCGTCCAGGCGTTCGCGTCTGAGCACTTCAACGAGATTCGCTGCAGTCGCGGACGTGCCGTGCTGCTCCGCTGTACGATCCGTACACCTTTACGTGATCGGTGTCATTGAGGTCACCGGCGCCATGGCCACCGTCCACCCGCACCGCTGGTGGGCGAGCTGTTCCGCAGTGAGTTCATCATGCAGGTGGCGGCTCCGCAGGGCGACTTCGTCACGCCGACCCTGATGGGGGCCGGCGAGTCCGACACCGCCCGGGACGCACGGGTGGCGCGGGCGCCTGTTCGGGATGCTGGCCAACGACGAGGAGCACGGCGAGCACAACCGCAAGACGATGGACGGATGGCTGGAGCAGTGGACGCCGGTCAGCATCGCCGCTGCCCGGACACTGCAGCCGATTTGGTCGCAGCCCGGCGAGAAGGTCATCCGCTTCGAGGAATCTCTGGAGCACTCCCGGCGACGCTACGGGGAACTTCTCACCGACTCGGCGCCCCCACCGGAAGGAGCTCGATCGGGATGAGCGGCACCGCGAGTGACCGATTCAAGTCAGACCGAACGTCGTCCAACCGCGCCGGCGTGACGCTGATGAACAACCAGGTTGGCTACGTCGTCGCCGAGGTGATGCGCCACAAGGACGGCGTCACCGTCGAGGTGCTGCCGTCGATGATCCGCGTGGACGGCACCGGCAAGTTCGAGATCGACTACGAGGAATGCGCCGAGGCCCTCGGCTGGGACGACTTCGGCAACGACGATTTCGAGGAGATCATGTCGACCCACTACGGCCGGATGGTCGTGCTCGACGACCGCATCATCATGTTCGCCAACCCCGAGGATGCAGCGGAGTACATTAGCTTCGACCTGCAGGCTCTGTCCTAAGTAGGGAGGAAGAGGATGTACGAGAAGAACGGCGAGAAGTACTTCATCGTCGACAGCCACATCCACATGTGGGACGCCAGTCCGGAGAACTGGGTCAAGGGCCAGGAGCAGTACGCCAAGGGGTGGATCGAATGCTTCCACGCCTACATGGGCCTGGGTCCGCCCGAGACGCACTGGCCGATCGAGAAGTTCATGAAGTACTCCGAGGAGGACTTCGTCAAGGACGTGTTCGAGGACGGCGGCGTCGACGTCGGCATCTTCCAGTCCACGTACCTGAAGGAGTGGTACACGAACGGCTTCAACACGGCCGAGGCCAACGGCGAGATGGCCGAGAAGTATCCGGACAAGCTGATCGTCAACGGCCGCTTGGATCCGCGTGAGGGCGACGCCGGCCTCAAGCAGCTCGAGGAGGACGCCAAGCGCTAGAACCTCCAGGGCGTCAAGCTCTACACCGCCGAGTGGAACAACGGCTCACGCGGCTGGAGGCTCGACGACGAGGAGACCAAGCCGTTCCTTGACAAGTGCAAGGAGCTCGGCATCAAGAACATCCACGTCCACAAGGGCCCGACGATCTGGCCGCTGGACAAGGACGCGTTCGACCTCGGGACGTCGACATCGCCGCGACCGACAACCCCGAGCTCAACTTCATCATCGAGCACGTGGGCTGCCGCGGATCGAGGACTTCTGCTTCATGGCGACGCAGGAGCCCAACGTCTACGCCGGCCTGTCGGTGGTCATCGGCGGGCTGATGCACGCCCGGCCGCGGTTCTTCGCCAAGGTGATGGGCGAGCTGCTGTTCTGGGTCGGCGAGGACAAGATGCTGTTCGGCTCTGACTACGGCATCTGGGAGCCCAAGTGGCAGATCGAGGGATTCCTCGACTGGGACTATCCCGAGCCCGACACGAGGAGTTCTCCGACTACCCGCGCCTCAACGACGCCGGCAAGCGCAAGATCCTCGGCCTCAACGCCGCCAAGCTCTACGGCATCGAGGTCCCGCGACCGGCATGCCGGCGACCCGGAGGCTGCGGCAACCAGGACGACGCGCAGCTGGTCGAAGCCGGATGAGCACCCGGCCTCCCTGCCACGGAGGCCGAACCGCGTCCACTCCGCCCCCGCCGCCGCCCCGGCGGCGGGGCGCGGGGTTGCGGGACCGGGTGCTGGAGGCGCTGGGCGCGGTCGTATGACCCCGAGCTCGACGAGCCGATCACCTCGCTGCGGTTCGTCACCTCGTGCGAGGTGAGCCCGACGGGCGACGTCGACGTCCTGCTGCGGCTCCCCACGCCGCAGTGCGCCCCGAACTTCGCCTTCCTGATGGCGGCCGACGCCCGGCGCGCCGTGCGCGCGGTGCCCGGGGTGCGGGGCGTCACGGTCGGCGCTGGAGGACCACTACACGGGCGATGAGATCAACGCCGCGCTGGCGCGCGGCGAGGGCTTCACCGGGGCGTTCCCCGGGGAGACCGACGACGATGACCTGGAGGCGCTGCGCGAGCTGTTCACGCGCAAGGCGCTGATCGCGCGCCAGGGGCGGGTGTGCGAGCGATGCTCGCCGGCGGCGGGACCGCCGAGGAGGTCGTGTCGGCGACCGTCGCGCAGCTGCCCGGACAGCCCCGAGGCCACGCGGGCGCTGGAGCTGCGCGCGCAGCTCGGCTTCGCCGCGGCGCCGGCGGCGCCGGCGTTCGTGATGCCCAACGGCGAGCCGGTGGCGCGCCGACCAGCTCACACGCTGGCTGCGCGCGGCCCGGCTGGTGCGGACCGGCCTGGAGGCCAACGGCGGCATCTGCCGTTCGCTGCTGGCAGTTCCGCCACAACCTGAGACAGAGAACAGGAGGTAGCGAGATGAAGGCCGCGAGGCTGCACGCATATCACGATGCGCTCAAGCTCGACAGCGTCGACGAGCCCAGGGCCGACGGTCCCTTTGACGTGATCGTGCGGATCGGCGCCGCCGGGCTGTGCCGGACCGACCTGCACATCCAGGAGGGCCAGTGGGCCGAGAAGTCGGAGGTCGCGCTGCCCTACACGCCGGGCCACGAGAACGCCGGGTGGGTGCACGAGATCGGCTCGGGCGTCACCAACGTCGAGGTGGGCGACACGGTCATCGTGCATCCCTACATCTCCTGCGGGCTGTGCCTGCCCTGCCGGCGTCGGCGACGACATGCACTGCCTCAACGGCTCCTTCCCCGGGATCGACCGCGACGGCGGCTTCGCCGACCTGCTCAAGACCTCGGCGCGCTCGGTGGTCAAGCTCGGCCCGGGCCTGGAGCCCAAGGACATCGCCGCGCTCGCCGACGCGGGCCTGACCGCCATCCACGCCGTCAAGAAGGCGATTCCGGTGCTCGGCGCCGGCACGCGCGTGGTGGTGATCGGCGCCGGCGGCCTCGGGCACATCGGCATCCAGTGCCTGAAGGCCTACACCCCGGCCGAGATCATCGTCATCGATCCGTCCGAGAAGGCGCTGGCGCTGGCCGGCGAGATGGGCGCCGACCACACCGTGAAGGTCGACGGCGCGCAGGTCGACACGGTCAAGGAGATGACCGACGGCCTCGGCGCCGAGGCGATCATCGACTTCGTGGGCGAGAAGGGCGCGATCGAGGACGGCATCGCCATGGTCCGCGACGGCGGCTTCTACTACGTGATCGGCTACGGCGAGAACATCAACATCCCGACGATCGACGTGATCAGCCGGGAGATCTCGCTTCATCGGCAACCTCGTGGGCACCTACGCCGACCTGCAGCGAGCTGATGACCCTGACCGCACAGGGCAAGGTCACGCTGCACACCTAGCACCTACCCGCTGGACGCGATCAACGACGCGATGGCCGACCTCGACGGCGGGCGTCTGCAGGGCCGCGGCATCCTGATCCCCGCCGGCGCCTAGAGAGGGGCCGATCGATGGGCAAGATCCTCTACTTCAACCACGAGGCCCGCCAGCTGCTGGCGGCCGGCGTCGACGAGCTGGCCAACACGGTCAAGGTCACGCTCGGACCCAAGGGCCGCAACGTCGTGCTCGAGCGGCTGACCGGGCCGCCGATGATCACCAACGACGGCGTCTCGATCGCGCGCGAGATCGAGCTGTCCAACCCGCTGAAGAACATGGGCGCCCAGTTGGTGCGCGAGGTTGCCAACAAGACGTCGGATCTCACCGGCGACGGGACGACGACCGCTACTCTGCTCGCCCAGGCCATCGTTCGCGAGGGCATGAAGGCGCTCGAGGAGGGAGCAAACCCGATGCTGCTGCGCCGCGGCATCGAGGACGCGACCGAGCTGGTCGTGGCCGAGCTGCGGCGCGGCGCGCGGGACGTCTCCGGCGAGCGCGACCTCGACGCACGTCGCGACGATCGCCGCCAAGGAGGACGAGCGGATCGGCGAGCGCGGTGGCCGAGGCGCTGCACCGCGTCGGCCCCGAGGGCGTGGTCACGATCGAGGAGGCCGACCTGCCCGGGATCAAGGTGGAGTTCGTCGAGGGCATGCACGTCGAGAACGGCCACTTCTCGCCCTACCTGATCCAGGACACGCAGCGGATGGAGACGGTCTTCGACGACCCCTACATCCTGCTCACCAACAAGCCGATCGTCCACGTGCAGGACCTGATGCCGACGCTTGACGCGGTGATGAAGTAGCCGCGGCCGCTGGTGATCTTCGCCGAGAAGGTCGACGGCGCCGCGCTCGGACTGCTGGTCCAGAACAACCAGCACGGCACGCTCAAGGCGGTGGCGGTCCGCGCTCCCGGGTTCGGCCATCGCCGGATCGCCCACCTGCACGACCTGGCGGCGTTCACCGGCGGCCAGGTGATCGCCGAGGAGGCCGGGCCTGACGCTCCAGCACGTCAAGCCCGAGACGTTCGGCTCGTGCGCGGCGGGTGGTCGATCACCGAGGACGCGACCGTGCTCGTGGAGGGGGCGGGCACCGCCGATCAGGTCGAGGCCCGGCTGGCCCAGATCCGGGTGGAGCTCGAGCGCGCCACCCAGGACACCGACATCGAGGTGCTGCGGGAGCGGCTGGCCAAGCTCTCCAGCAGCCTGGCGGTGATCCACGTCGGCGCCGCCACCGGCCCCGAGCTCAAGGAGAAGCTGCGCCGCTGCGAGGGCGCGCTGGCCGCCACCCGCGCCGCCGTCAGCGAGGGGATCGTCGCCGGCGGCGGGACCGCGCTGCTGCGCGCCGAGACGGCGCTCGACGACACCGGACTGCAGGGCGACTACCTGCGCGGCGCGCGAGGTGATCCGCGCCGTCCTCTCCGAGCCGCTGTACTGGGTGGCGACCAACGCCGGCTACGACGGCCAGGCGGTGATCGACCAGGTGCGCGCGATGCCCCCCGGCCACGGGCTCAACGCGCTCACCGGGGAGTTCGTCGACCTGTTCGACGACGGCGTGATCGATCCGCTGCGGGTGACGCGGCTCACGCATCCAGCACGCCGCGTCGGTGGCCGCGCTGATGCTGACCACCGAG
This sequence comes from uncultured Gammaproteobacteria bacterium, assembly GCA_963817645.1. Lineage (GTDB taxonomy): Bacteria > Pseudomonadota > Gammaproteobacteria > UBA6002 > UBA6002 > UBA6002. The sequence goes on from CAWFQC010000001.1 coordinate 6,129, forward strand.
GCGCTGGTGGCCGAGGAGCTGGTCGCGCAGCCGGGCGCGGTGATCGCCCCCGGGTTCGGCGACCTCGCCGAGGGGCTGGCGCGGCCCTCGTCGCCGGTCTAGAGCGGCGCGAACACGGTCACACGTCGTCACGGCCGTGGGACAAGGGCATCGCTTCCAGCGTCCCGTCCTCGCGCCAGCGGACCCGTCGCCCGGTACGGTAGGCGACCCCGTCGCCGAACGGCTCGGCCACGAACGCGATCGCGGTCGGCTCGGGCCGGTTCGAGGTAGCGCCCGGCCACGCCGTCGCCGGCCACCAGCAGCTCGCCCGGCACCCCCACCGGCGTCGGCTCGCCGTGGTCGTCGAGCACGTAGACGCCGGGTGTTGGCCAGCGGCCGCCCGAGCGTCACCGGCCGGTCCGCCTCCACCCGCCCGAGCGTGGCGTACCCGCCCGTCTCGGCGCTGTCGTAGCCATGCCACAGCACCCGGCAGCGCTCCAGGATCTGCCGGCCAGCGCGGCGGACAGCGGCTCGCCGCCGCTGAGCCCCGCAGCCCCCGTACCGCTCGCAGGCCGGTGTCGATCAACGTGCGCCAGCAGTCGGGGGCGGCGTGCAGGAAGGTGACGCGCTCGGCCGCCATCAGCGCGGCCAGCCGAGCACCGTCGCCGGCGACCTCGGGCGGCGCGAAGCACGATCCTGGCCCCGGCGGCGAGCGCCAGCCACAGGTCGGTGGCGCCGCCGCGATACAGCGCCGACGGCAGGGCGAGGACGGTGTCGGCCGGCCCGAGCCCCACCTCGGCGGCCGCGGCGAGCGACGGCGTTGGCGACGGCGGCATGGCGAGCCGGGCACGCCGACGACTCCGCTCGCCGCGCACGTACTGCATCAGGCAGCCGGCCTCGGGGTCGACGCGGTCAGGAGCGTGCCGGTCGGCCGCGAGGTCATCGGCCGATCATCGAGCACGGTGACCGCGCCGCTGTCAGCGACCATCGCGTCGCGTTGCCGCTGCGGCAGCTCCGGGTCGAGCAGCAGGTAGGCGGCGCCGGCCTCCAGCACCCCCAGCACGTCCGGCGACCAGCACAACCGAAGGCGGCGCGGACACCGCGACCACCGCCGCCCTCCCCCACGCCGGCGGCCAGCAGCCGCCGGGCGACCCGGGTTGCGCGGCGCTCGAGCTCGCCGTAGCTGACCGTCTCGCCCGCGGTGACCGCCGGCGCGTCGGGGTCTGAGCTCGGCGTGCGCGCGCACCAGCTCGCCGACCGTGCCGGCGGCCACTCGGTGGCGGTGGCGTTGAACTCCACCAGCACGCGGCGCCGCTCGGCGGCGGTCGAGCGATCGATAGCCCGACGACGGCCGGCCCGGGTCGGCGGCCGCGGCGGCGGCCAGGCGAGTCCAGTGATCGGCCAGCCGAGCCGCGGTGCGGGCCTCGAACAGATCGCGGTCGTAGATCAGCCGCCCGGAGATGTGTCCCTCGGGACGCTCGTCGAGCTCGAGCTCCAGATCGAGCTTGGCGTGCCGACCGCCTCGCCGATCTCGCCCTCCATCTGATGGATCGACCACGACGGGTCCGGGTGACATCGGCGGCTCCAGCACGATCATCGTCTGGTAGATCGGGTTGGCGCTCGAGTCGCCGCCGGGGCCCAGCTCGCGCACCAGCCGCTCGAACGGCACCAGGTTGTCGAGCCCGTCCAGCAGCTCGTTGCGCACGCGCACGACCAGCTCGGCGAGCGAGGGGTCGCCGCTGAGGTCAACGCTCAGGACCAGCGGCGTCAGGCAGTAGCCGACGACCGCCTCGAACTCGGGGCGCTGGCGCAGATCGGCGGCGGTGGCGAACACCACCGGTCGCTGCCCGCGTAGCGGCCGAGCAGCAGCGCCCACACCGAGGCCAGCACCTGGAACAGGGTGGCGCCGGCGCTCTGCCCGACGCTGGCGCAGGCGGTCGACGCGTCGGCGCGGCAACGACACCGGCACCACGCCGCCGCGAAGCGCGCCGCGCCGGCGCGGACGATCGAGCGGGAGCGCCGGGCTGGCGACCGGCTCCAGGTGCCGGCGCCAGTACTCGAGGCGCCGCTGCACGCGCGGCGACGGCGATCCAGGCCTGCTCCCAGCGCGCGTAGTCGGCGTACGCGGCGGCCGGCTCGGGCAGCGGCGAGGGCCGGCCCGCGCGAGAAGGCGTCGTAGAGCGCGACCAGCTCGGGCAGCACCACCCGGTAGACGCTGACGCCGTCGAAGACGATGTGGTGCATCGCCAGATACGAGCCGGTGATGCTCGCCCGGGAACCGGACCAGCCGCGGGCGCAGCAGCGGACCGCGGCGCAGGTCATAGGGGACCCGGGCGACGTCGGCGACGAGTCCACGGCGCGGCGCTCGGCCTCGGCACGGGCGTCGAGGCGCGAGAGTCGAGCAGCGGCAGCGCGAAGCTCGTCGGCGGGCGGCACGACCTGGACCGCGTCGCCGTCGAGCGTGTCGAACGTGGTGTGCCAGGCCTGGTGGCGGCGCACGATCTCGTTGAAGGCGCGGCGGAACACCTCGACGTCGAACGGCCCGTCCTTGCGGATCGAGATCGTCTCGTTGTAGCTGATCTCGGTTCGGCGCAAGGCGGCTGACGTACCACAGCGCCTCCTGCGCCACCGACAGCGGCACCGCGAGCGCTCGGCGATCGACGGCTGGCTCACGAACGCCGGACGCGCAACTCGGTCAGTCCCCGCAGGCCGAGATTCGGCCGCCATCTGATCTCCTCACCGTCACCAGCGACAGACTGCGGGAATCTGGCCAGCAGCGCCTCGAAGGCGATCTGCCCCTCGATCCGCGCCAGCGGGGCGCCGAAGCAGAAGTGGGCGGCCCAGCCGAACGCGAGGTGGCGGTTGTCCTCGCGGTCGAGCTCGAGCCGGTCCGGCTCGGCGAAGCGCTCCGGGTCGCGGTTGCCGGCGCCCATGACCGCGATCACGGCGGCGCCCTCGGGTATCTCCTTGCCGTCGAGGACGGCGTCGGCCGGAGCCAGGCGCGCGGTGTGCTGGCTGGGGCTCTCGTAGCGCAGCAGCTCCTCGACCGCGCTCGGCATCAGCGCCGGCTCGGAGCGCAGGCGCTCCAGCTGGTCGGGCTGGCGCAGGAGCGTCAGCAGGCCGTTGCCGATCAGGTTGGTGGTGGTCTCCTGGCCGCCGACCATGGTCACGATGACGTTGGCCACGATCTCCTCCTCGTTCAGCCGGTCGCCGTCGACCTCGGCGGTATAAAAAAAATAGATAATCAACAATTACTGGCTCTGGGGTTACAAGGAGAAGCATTTGCTACGGAATTACGTAAGCTGCGACTGAAAGAGATTGAAAAATTTGGCTCTTTCTGAATCCCTATGGCTTGATCCTCGTCATTGCCAAAGAGGGTTTCCTATAGCATGACAAAAGCATTATCTCTAAGATTATATTCCTCATAAGCATTAATAAGATTTTCATCTGAAAAGAGCTCATATCTATTCCTGTTTTATTTAAGGAATAAAGAAAGTCTCTTTTCATCTCAGAAAGCTTGCTAGCAAACACGGATGGCTTATTCATGATCTGTATTTTTTTATTTTCCTGATGAAGATTGATTCGTTGATATTCAGTTATCATGCAGCCTAATAAAATTTCAATTCTATTATTTCTTCCATTCTCTTTCATATTCATAAGCTCTTCAAATAGTACATTAATTCTCTTGATGGAGAGAATTCTACTAGAGCTAGTTGGTTTATATTTTTCACAAACATGATCAAAAAAAGATTTCAACTCAAAGAATTTCAATTCTTTTATGTAATGGCACAAGGATGTAAATATCTGGTTTGCTTCGTTACTAATATATTCAGGTCGATAATATCCCTTCTACATGAGCAACAGCGTGCAAAGCAGGCACCCCAGCTTTGTTAACAACATCAATATTAACATCATGCCTTTTCAGTATTGCCCAGATTATCTCCTCGTTTTCACGTTCAGCAGCAATGTGCAGTGCCGTATCCCCATCTTCATTAACAGCATTGATATCAATATCTCTTCTTTCCAACAACGCCATGACTATTCTAAGTTTAAGTTCGCCAGCTCGAACGGCTAAATGTAATACAGTATCCCCTACTTTAAAATTTTTGTCATCTGTGAATTGGAATTGAATGTTTAAATTTGTATCTGACTTCAATAGTAGATTAACAATATCAAGATAACCGTAATAAACGGCAAGCATAATTGGTGAGATATTTTGACTACTAACAGCATTAACATCCGCTTCTTTTTCGAGCAATAAGCTAGTAATTTCAATATCGTTATTTTTTACCGAGAAATGTAAAGGAGTGCATTTATTTTTTTCAGGTGAATTAATGTTAGCACCTTGAGCCATTAATTTTTTAACAAGTGGGATTTTTTCTTCGGATTTATTCATTTCGGAAATAACATCTTTCAGCGCATAGCTAAAGTTGGCTGCATCTGCATTATCTGAAGCCTGATATTTAGGAAATAATGCTACATAATCCCATCGTTTTTCGTTAGCAGCAAAAGCAATAGGCGTTAGATTGTTATTCTTGTAGGTAATATCGGCACCCTTTCGCAATAGTAGACTAACAACAGGTTTTTGCTTTTCAGCAATAGCATCATGTAAAAGCTTTCCATAAAACCCTTTGCATTGATCATGTTGTTCAAGGGTGCCTATTTTCTCTATGATCCTGTGTATTCTTTCCCATTTGCCTCCTTTGGCAAGCATCTTTAGTGTGCTTTCATAGCCTATTAATTTAACTACCTTTGGGTTGGCTTCACGTTCAAAACAAGGAAGCCAAAAGGAGTCATCTTTTGGTCGCCAACCACACATTAATTCTTGAGCTAACTTAATATATCCTCCCTTGACTGCTGGGAGAACATGATCTGATTTAACGCACTTAGCTTTACGCAGGTGCTCTATAATCTCTTTTTTGTGTTGATCTGTGCACTTGAAAAATAAATCAGTAGCAATAGACAAATAGCCTTGTTCAATCATTGTAATTAACAATGGGTAGCCTTCTACGTTCTCGATTAATGCTCTATAAACGTCTCCCTCGTCTAAAGCGAGTAAAAACTCATAACATTTATTGTTGTAGTTTGCAGAACGAACGCTTTGAGTATGATATTGTCTTTTAGCTTCAATTTTATCAATTTGTTGTAATTCTTCAGTGTAGTAAGCTAAATGTCGAATTTCGTCTTTGGGCAGGTAAAATAGGATAGGCACTTGATAATCTTCTGGTAACGCGTCTTTTGTTTTTTCTAAACTTTTTTCTAAACACTGCCTAATCTTTTCTGCAAAATGTTGCACATAAATCCTTGAACGAAAATTATCAAGATAAATATTAACTTTGCTATCCTTGTAATCCCATCTCGCTCGAGCCATGTCTTCATTAACTTTATTAATTTTGCTAATTTCATCTATAAATTGTTCTTTCCTTGATATACCAAAGTAATTTATTTTAGTATTTGATATATATTTTTCACGTTGTTTTGTAGCTTCTTCAAGATTATTAGCCTCAAATGGTCTATTTACTGTCCCTCCAACTCCGTCATTTACCAAAAAACACTTAGGGAGAGTATCTTTCATATGAATCATTACCCCCACCTTGGGAAAATCTTTATCTGGATAAAAGTCAACCACCTCGGTTGTTGCAGTTTGATTTATAAAAGTCAGTGATTGAATCTGTGAAAAGCCTTGTTTTTCTTCTTCTGAATACATTGGCTTCTTATCTTTTCTTTTAAAGGTACCGTTTTCATTAAAAATAAATTTCTTCCTGAGAGCAGGGCGAATATCCTGATAATGAGGGTCATTTTCATCGGGGAATAAGCCATCTAGTAAAAAATCCGAGGTATTGTTAGTGCTTGCCCTGATAACTTTGACGACATACTGATTACCAATATTTTCGGTCGATTCACGTTGAATATATGAAAATTTATCCCAAAGTTTTTTAGACAATTGAAGAGTGAAAGCGTCGCCTACCGTATTTACATTTTCTAATTCCATTCTTAATGCTTGAGAAAAAATTTGAAAATATGTATTAAGCTTAAAGGCTATTTGCATAGATTCACATTGCAAAATGATATTAGATTTGTCTTTTGTCTCACTTATACTTTTAATTAATCCAAATATTTTTTTATATAAAATCTTATCCCATAAATATTCGATATGTGGTTCATGCCTGATCATTGCATCTATAATTAGTGGCCATTTAAGCGTTCTAATTTCTGCATTTACTGTCACAAGAGTTGTGTTTACTTTGTCACTGAAATAATCCACCATACGATCTATATAACCAGGAAAATTTTCGTCATTTTTTCTTGCTAAGTCTACTGAAAATATATTGTTATCTATAAGATCTCCAAATTGACGGCCATTGAAGGCATAATGCAAATATTCAAAAACAATATTCCAATTTAATTTAAAAATAAAGTAACCATCTGTAATAATTTCACCTTGATCAATAATTGGATTGAAAAAGTTCAGAAGCGCTTGCTTAAAGCCAATATTGTTTGAAAAATATTTTTCACTAAATATAGTTATCAAAGGTCCTATCAATTGAATATTTGAATACATTCCAGACCAATTTTTCTGCAGAATAGGTTTCGCCGATTCAAAAATGAAGTGCAATTAAAGTAAAAGACAATTTCCTCATCAGTTAGAAATACGTATAAAATATTATGTGCTGATTGTCAAGAAAAGATATGTCGATAAATTTTATTACAAGAGTTTTTGTTTTGTGATTATTTGAATATTCTTGACAACAAAATTTTATTTTTGTTTACAATCAAAATAACTGAAATACAATTGCTACAATAATTCACAAAATACACAGAGATAACAACAAAAATTTTTATATTAAATGTGCAGAACACTACTCATCGGTTTCTTAAATTTTTGAAACACTTCTCTTGGTGTTAAATAGTTTAAAATTTTTCGTGGTCTGTCATTAAGTTGATTTTCTATTTTTTTAATTTCTCCAGCAGGAACTTTTAAAAAATTAGTTGATTTAGGAAGGTACTGTCTCACTAGCCCATTCGTATGTTCATTAAGGCCGCGCTCCCATGAGTGGTAAGGTGTTGCAAAATAACAAGACGCTCCCACCGCTTTTGTAATTTTTTTATGTGCCGAGAATTCTTTTCCATTATCAAACGTAATTGTTTTTGCAACCGCTTTAGGTTCCTGTTTAAAACATTTCTTTGCAGCCTTCACAACATTTTTCGCGGTTTTCGCCTCTAATTTAGCTAAAAGAGTGAATTTTGATTTTCTATCAACAAGACTTAAAATAGCTCCCTGTTGTTTCGCACCAACGATCGTATCACCCTCCCAGTCACCTAATCGTGACTTCGCTTCAACTATCGCTGGACGCTCTGTGATATCCACGCGTTCCGGTATGCAGCCTCGTCCTGCTTTACTCGAAGACCTACGATTATATTTTTTCCCGGAATGCCTTAGATTTTTATATAAAGTTCCGCCAGAACCCTTATCTTTCCAAATATGCAAATAAATAGTTTCATGACTAACCAATATATTTTGCAAAGCGAGCCGACCAGAAATTTGTTCAGGGCTCCATTTTTCTCGCAGCTTTTCCTCAATAATCTTGATAACTTCTGGCGTCATTCTTGTAGGCTGATTGCTGGCAGTGTATCGCCGTTCTGTAGCCATTTTATTGGTATTGATAGCCTCTTTCTCCCTTATTGCGCCTTACCTCCCTGGAAATCGTTGAAGCGGAAACCTTAAGAGAATTGGCAATTTCAATCTGAAGAAAACCATTTGACAGGAGGGCGTAAATCTGAGAACGTCGTTCTAGAGTCAGGTGCTGATAGCCACTTGGCATTGTATCTCTCCTTAAGAGTTTGAAGTCCTAATGAGAATACTGTCAGTGCCTGATTTTTTCCAATTATTTCAAAACATCATCAAATGCTTGAAAATTATTCATCTAAGCAAATTGCACTTCACTATTGAAAGGGCGTTTTAATACACGATGGACATCTTGTTCACACCGCTGATAACAAAGATCACTATGCTCTAATTCTATTATTTGATTTAATTTTCCATCTTTCAATTCTTTAGATTTAGAATAATCATCTAGCGGCCAATCATTGCGAATACGATAATTGTTTCTAAGTTTTAAAGCAGAAAATATATATCCTTGATGTCTCTTTATCACACCGGCATGAGCAGTACAAAAAGCTATAAATTCATTGGCCGCGCTCAGTTTTTTGGGTAATGCGAGCATGTTGTAAAATGCAAAGTAATCTAAATATATGTTTTTAGCATCATAGCTCAATCCATCCCGAAAAGTCTCCATCGTAGTGGCATCGCCCAACAAACAGGCGGCCAACAAGAGATCTTTATTTTTTGGTCCATCACAACCAATCACGCTTGACAACTCTTCACGCTCAACAGGATCGTCGATGCCAATCTGCTCAAGATAATGTAAGCACTCCTTCTTACCTTGCTGCGCAAATTTTATTCCAGAATCACCATCTTCAGTTCTACCTGTGGCTCGCATCATTGCTACAATTTGTATTTTTTTTATTGTTTCAGGAGTAGCTTTCTTAATTTCGTCTTGTAATTTAGGTGGAAGTTCGTAAATATATTTTTTATAAAGTGCGAAGAGCAGAGGAATCAGAACTGAAACTCTACAAGCATTTATATGGCCATGAATAGGCCTATGAACGCATTTCGGATCAACCCCCTTACTTCGGAGAGCAGAATAATCGAGTAGGCCATTTGAATAACCCTTAGGGAAATCTAGACGTAAATAATTATTAGCAATATCCTCGGATATAATGCTTAATGACATAGTCCATGTCACTTTCTTAGTTTCAGATTTTACAAGCATTTTTTCATCTCTTATGTTGAATATAAGAAATATTATATACATAAATTATTAAGAAAATATTAAGGAAGAGAGGTTGGATGGTTAGAAAAATGTCGTCGATTATCCAAAAATTGTTAAAGGAAAATTAACACGAGCCTGCAAATGTTTAAACAGGCTCTTGAGCGGTGAATTGATTAAAGTATCAAATCATATATTCTTTAAAGCAGAATCAGTAATTACATTACAAAAATTAACAGGAGTTTCTAGAGTTAGGCTTTTTAAAGGGCGGGGTTTAAAAAAGGAAAAAGCTAGTCCTGAAAAACCACATAAAGTAAGTTGCTTATTGTTTATGTGTTCTCTATTTAAAAATAATTCTATGGATGGAAAAGTACTCCGAGTATCTCTGGAAGGATCTTGCAGAATTATTTCGCCTGTTGAAAGACGTTCTGCATAAACTATATGTGGCCCACCAACCAATAGAAACAATTGCGAATCGTTTGGAAATGTATCTTCATTGATCCCATTGTCATTATGTTTACCTTTAAACATTTCAATAATTGAAGAATACAGCCATTTTAAATTAAAATCATCAACGTTTGTGATATTTTTGTCTTCAATTAACACTGCTGTATAGCCATATTCTCCCATAAATTCTTTCATTCTTTTCGGACAAGCAATTTCACCTCTAGAAGACCAAATTTCTTTATAAATTGTTAATTCGCTCAAGCCAGAATAAGATATTTCTCCCCTCGAAGAGAGACTTGACATGATAGAATGAGCCGCACATGATTTATTAAACATCTGTTTTATTGGTTTAAAATCGCTTAACGCATCTTTTATCTCTTCATTGACCAGAATAAAATTAAAAACTTCTTCATTTTCTACAAGGAAGTTCAAATCTGTCGGAGAAATATATGTACCATTTTCATCTTCTTCTGTATTGAGAGACTCTAAAATTTTCCTAAAAACGTTAGGCTTTAATAACAACTTTTTATGCTCAATGCTTAAATATGCTTCTTTATGACCCCAATCATTACAACCTAGTTTTTGAATATTAGGGTTAAGTGCCAATTGATCAATCAAATTTTCAAATAGATTAATAGAACAATGATTATTAACGATTATTACAATCCATGAATCCTCAAAGTTTGGAATAATATCTCGAGCAATCTCCACAAAATCTTTTTCCGAATCTAAAATAAACATCTTAATTCCATCGTCGCGCTCTATAGTTCTCATATTAAACCACCTCTAAATAACTTGTTTTTTTCTTCAAAGATATAAAATGCAAAATGATCTAAATATATGTTTTTAGCATCATAACTCAATCCACTCAATCCATCCCGAAAAGTCCCCATCATAGTGGCGTCGGCCAATGAACAGGTGGCCAGCATATATTTCTCTATCTCTGAGTGTTGAATAGGAGATATCATATACATAAATCATTAAGAGAATATTAGGGTCTGTCGTCAATTAGCTCCCACTACGTCGTTAGTAAAAAGAGTATGGGAACATAAAAATAAGGTTATTCCTGGATTTACAGTCGAAATGCATCAAAATATCATGGAAGCTGCTCGACGCGAAAGACGATTTAAAAATTGGTGCAGGAAGTGAAAAATAAACATCATAGAACAATTTAATTTGACATGGCGAGATTTATATGAAGACATCTGCGTTTAACTGGATCCCGCGGACAAGCCCATAGGTATCTACACAAGTAAGAAAACTTAAGCTGCAAAATGGATTTAGACCCAAGGTTGGTAAAACGTTACAACAAATTAGTAAAATCTCATATGACTAATAGTGATTTCTTAAAAAAATTGCATGTTAACCTCGGAGTTTAAAGCATTATAATTCAGTGGAACTATTGCTCCGGCTGCTGGCACTTGCAGCTACCCCCTCTCCCGCGCTATAATTTTTCCTAGAATCAATAAGTTACCAGCGGGAGAGGGTTGGGGTGAGGGCAAAGTTGGGAGCAGAGTTTGCCCTCACCCCAACCCTCTCCCGCTGGTAACTTATTGATTTTAAAAATATTTTGTGCGCGGTAGAGGGGGTAGCTGCAAGTGCTACATGAGGCTGTTATCTTACTAAAAACTCCGAGCTAATAGTATGTTAGCTTAGGTTTCCTTACTCTGTAGATACCTATGGGACAAGCCGCGGGACGACGTAGTGGGAGCTGCGGGACGACTTAGAGGGAGCTACGGGACGACATAGTGGGAGCTAATTGACGACAGGCCCTAGAAGTTTTCCAATAAATTCAGAAAGGACTGTTTAATAGAACAAATTGATATTTTGGAAAGAATAATTTTAACAAAAGACGCAACTGCCATCTGTATTTTTGTCGTAATTGATCAGCTATTTGAATAGGAACGCCAGTTTTGCACCAGATTTGAACGAAGAATTTGCTGAAAAAGCCCCGCTTTTTCAGCAAATTTTTCGTTCAAATCTGCCAACAAACTCTAATCTCTACGCCGAAGCCAAATAACTGGAGCTGCACTTAAAATCTCGCGGTCATGAAGTGCAAACTCAATGACATTAGCATTTGGGTTGAGACAAATTAACGTATAGAAGCCAGGTTGTGAACCTGCCTTTAAACGTCTTAAGAGGACTTCGTTTTCTTTTGTCTCCACAATACAATCCATCCCAAGCACATTGCCAATGGTTTCATTATATCGTCTCTTTCCAGCAACATAATCACCTTTATGATATATGGGAAACATACCATCATCGGGGACAATGAATTCAACCGCATCTGGATTATGCTGACGAAAAGCTAATAGCTCATTTACGATGGCTCTTTCTTCTGTAATCTCTACACGATCTTCCAATGCTTCTTGAAGTTGGATATGTTGTTGAAATAGTTTATCGCTTAATTGCGGAGGCAAACCAATTCCGTATAGAAGCCAATCTACAGCGCACCGAATACCCTCCTGTCTAAATACTTCTATAGCTCTTTTTGCCCCTTTTTCAGTTAGCCCTCCCGCCTTTGCATCTTCCCAAGACTGCATTGTACTGGCACTAACATCATATTTATCTTCGAGCGCTTTTCGAGATAATCCGGCCATCATCCTTAAACTTTTTAGTCGCTTTCCACGCGCCTCGGGAGTCGACTTCTGATCTAAAATATCAGCAATTGGCATTGTTATACACCTGTTTGTTTAATAAAATAATACCTTTAAATTGTACCAAAAATTTATTAAATTTATAACTTTTAATTAAATTATTATCAATAAGGTAACCCAATTTCTTAAATTAGCCTTAAATAGCAAATTATAACTAAAAATCCGAATAGTAACACTACTTTTAAAGGAGATGAACAAAAAATGCTAAGCTATTTTAACATTCCACCCATTCTAGGCTATTCTCAATCAACATCTACTTTATTAAGATTCAATTTATGACAAAAGCTGTCATCAAATGGCCGCCAGAATTTGATGGTATAAAAATAGAGAAGCAGTCTATTCTTGGAAGAGTAAAAGACACCGATATTTGGGTTGAATTTGACCTCTGCGTCACTGATTGGCTAGATGGAATTCAACCGATTGAATTGCTAGAAACGCTGCTTGCTTGGGTGGAATTTTCTAAGTCAAACTCCTAGCTTACTATTTAGAAGTCTTGCAAGGAACAATTTGGCCAGCAGCAGTCCCAACTCATATAGCAGCCAGAGAGGGATAGCAAGGAATATTTGAGATAGCACATCTGGAGGTGTCAGCAGCATCCCAAGGACAAATGACAAAACGATGACATAGCGACGTGCTGCTTCTAACTGCGCAATGGTGCATATTCTAAAATTTACCAATGCTAGAACAACAACTGGTACCTCAAAAGCTACCCCAAAAGCAAACATCAACCCCAAAACAAAATCTAGGTAATGCCCTATATCTGGTAAAAGTTGGACATGTGCTGGGCTTGCTTTAATAAAAAAATGAAAAAGGAGGGGCAAGACTAAGGTATAAGCAAAAAAGACACCTAAATAAAACAAAAAAACGGTTGGAAATAGCAGAAACCAAATCGATTTTCTTTCCTTCTTATATAGGGCAGGAGAAACAAACGACCATAAATGATAAGAAAAAAAGGGTATGAGTAAAAAAAAGCTTAAGTAAAAGCTAAATTTAATCGGAACTAATAAAGTAGCCGTTATTTTGGTTGCAATTAAGTTTTGTGCAGGCAACTGCATTAATAGGGGGCGAGCAAGTAGTTGATAAAGGGGGTTAGCATAAAAACAAAGTATGCTAAAAACTAGGATAGTAAAGATAGAACAATATAAAAGTCGCCTTCGTAACTCAATAAGGTACTCCATGTGATTTCCCTATTCTTTTTTTTCGTCGGAAGTTAACTCTTTTTTTTCCTCAAGAGTCAAAGAGCTTAAATCTTTTTGCATATGGTTAATCTGTTTGCGCACTTGTCTTATAAATTCTCCTACATAACGCGCAAAGGTGGGTAGCTTTTCAGGTCCAAGTACTATCAAAGCAACAAGAAATACGATAAGCAACTTCCAAAAACTAATTTCTATCATGAACCCTCATGCTTATCTTTATCATTTAAACCCTTACGAAAGCTTTTGATCGCCTCTGCAAGATCCCCCCCTATATGCCGCAACCGCTTAGTGCCAAATAATAAAACGACAATTACTAAGATAAGAAGCAATGAGCTTAATTTTATACCCATGATTAATTTCCTTTTAACTAAGGGCTAGAGACATAAATTGGATGTGGGGATATCCACCCCATGAGAAAACTCAATATCAATAGAATAAATAAAATCAAAGACAGGCTAATGCGCCAGGTTAACGCTTTTGCCATGCTACGTGAGCCTCCTTTATCTCGCAACATATAAAAAACAGCACTTCCTAGGCAATAAATTACCGTAATCAGTAGCAAGATAACTATAGTTTTTATTATCATGTAACATTTCCTATTACTTTCAGGAAGGTCCCTTTGAGTTATTCTAAACTACCCAGGTTAAGAGTTCATCTTTTTGGGTATATTTTTTCCCCAGGTTGGGTACCAACGTTAGTTACCCTCCTAATAATGCCATTGTTAATAGGCTTGGGCTGCTGGCAGCTTGATAGAGCTAAACAAAAAAGACTCATCGAAAACGATTTTGCTAGCTATCATAAGACACTAAGCGTTGAGCAAATATCAAATCCCAATGACCCCAACTTAGGCTTTAGACCCTTGCAAGTCGCAGGTTATTTTGACAACAGGCATACGATTCTTATCGATAATAAAACCTACAAGCACATTCCTGGTGTTTATGTCATTACACCTTTAGTTATTCCTCAAAGTAAGACCAGACTACTGGTAAATCGTGGATTTATGGCAATGAATAATCGAAGTCAACTGCCAAAGCTGGCAAAGGTGAGTGGGCGGCAAATTGTCACAGGTTTTATCCAATTCCCCAGTAAGGCGTTCCTGCTAAAGAAAGAACAACTTGAGCAACGCTGGCCGTTATTAATTCAATCAATCAATAGCAGTGAATTAGTCAAAGTATTGCAATATCCAATCTATCCCTTCCTGCTAATGCAAAAAAATGAAGATGGATCACTTTACATCCGAGACTGGCATCCTGTTAATTTCCCTTCTTATCGCCACAAAGGTTATGCCATACAATGGTTTTTACTGGCATTGACATTACTCATTATCTATATCAAATTAAATACTTCGAGAAAGGATTGATAATGAAAAAAAACAAGTCGATAACACTATTTATTATTATTGCAATCTTCGCACTACCGATAATCTTTGCCTGGCTTATCTATTCCAAAGGTACATTCTTGCCTTCTCAAACTGTGAATCATGGTGTTTTACTCATACCTTCTATTCCTCTTTCTGCATTATCGCTACAAGATACCAACTATAAAGAGGTCAATTCCAAACTACATGGAAAGTGGTGGCTAATATATTTCACTGATTCGCCAAAAGACAACTTCTCACGACGTAATCTCTATTATATGAAGCAAATTCGTCAGGCTACTGGCAAGGATCAAGAACGTATCCAACGTGCAATTCTTACCTTACATGCTCACCAAGAGATAGAACAATGGATAAATCAACAATTCCCTGGAACCTACCATTTTATACTTCCTCCTAAAAATTTTATGCAGCTTAAATCTTCTTTTTCCAAAGAACTTGCTTTAGAGAAAGGTTCCCTTTATCTTGTAGATCCCCTTGGGAATATCATTATGTTCTATGCGCCGAATGTCGTGCCAAAAGGAATTTTAAAAGACCTTGAACTTGTACTAAAGGTGTCGCAAATTGGTTAAGGTTAAAAAAAAATTTTTCCCTCAGGTTGCCTTTTTAGCAACTCTTCTTTCCTTTTTAGTCGTCATTCTAGGAGCCTACACACGACTTAAAGAGGCTGGCCTTGGCTGCCCAGATTGGCCAGGATGTTACGGCCATCTTATAGTCCCGCAAACACAAACAGCTATCAGCTACGCTCAACAACTTTACCCAAATCAAATTATTGAGCCTACTAAAGCATGGGCAGAGATGATTCATCGTTATTTCGCCGGAACTCTTGTTTTGCTGATTTTGCTATTGGCCTTCTTAGGCACCAGGCAAAGAAAAAATTGGCTCTTCCGGAATTCCCGTGGTGAGTTATGCTGCATAGAGCCACGTCGTCCCGCGGCTTGTCCGCGGGATCCATCAGTAACGGCAAATTCCTGGATCCCGCGGACAAGCCGCGGGACGACGCAGGATTCGACTAAAATATCTCTGCTGCTAATAGGCTGTGTTATTTTTCAAGCTATGCTTGGAATGTGGACAGTAACATGGCAACTACTGCCACTTGTTGTTATGGGACATTTGCTAGGTGGTATGACTATTACCACTTTGCTTTGGTGGCTAACATTAGATAGCAACCATTTGGCAACACCATCAGATAATAAAATCAATTTTTTAAAGCCGTGGGTATTGGCTGGTTTGATCATTGTTATAGTCCAGATTTTTTTGGGCGGCTGGACTAGTGCTAATTATTCTTCTATCATTTGCCCCAATTTCCCTTACTGCCAAGGTAGTTTATTTCCAAAAATGGATTTTGCCCAAGCGTTTAATTTTTTAAGCCCAATTGGTAGGAATTATCAAGGAGGCTTGCTTGGAGTTACTGCCAGAATTACCATTCAAATGATGCATCGTTATTGGGCGTTTATTACTTTCTGTTATATTAGCCTTTTAGGCTGCTTTATTTTATTTTCCAATAAAACTTACGTCCTTAAGAATACGGCTGGCATGATTCTGCTAATCCTAGGAACTCAAATTTATTTAGGTATTTTGAATGTAACCACATTACTCTATTTGCCTATTGCGCTAACCCACAACGCAGTTGCCCTTTTGCTCTTATTATCCATGACCACCTTGCTTTATCAGTTAGTTGCCCAAAAACAACCTTACTTAAAACCAGTCATGTCTTCTCCAGAATTAATTAATTTTTCCCCAAATCAAAGTTTGTCTTTTATATCAAGGGAGCCGAATAAATCTTGAAAATAACATCCTCGTGGAAAAACTATTATGAACTCTGTAAACCCCGTGTCGTAGCCTTGATGCTCTTGACTGCGGTTGTTGGCATGTTGCTTGCAACAGATGAAATTCCATGGAAAATCCTTCTGTTAGGAACTATCGGGATTGGCTTATCGGCAAGTGCGGGGGGTGTTTTAAATCAGTTAATAGATCGGCATGTTGATGGCCAGATGGGTAGAACAAAAAACAGGCCCATCCCTTCAGGACTTATTTCTCCCAAAAAAGCAGTTTTCTTCGCTTTTTCACTGAGCTTCATTGGCATGGGGGTTTTAATCTTTTTTATTAACACCCTAACCGCAGTTCTCACTTTTCTTACCTTAATTGGTTATGCCTTCGTCTATACCATTTTTTTGAAACGAGCAACCCCCCAAAATATCGTAATTGGGGGACTTGCTGGGGCAACTCCTCCCTTACTCGGGTGGACGGCTGTTACTAATTCAATTGAACCAGGTATTTTATTGTTAGTACTATTGATATTTACCTGGACGCCACCTCATTTCTGGGCATTGGCAATTGCCCGCTATGAGGAATACAAAAAGGCACAGATTCCAATGTTACCTGTAACGCATGGCATTGCGTTCACTAAAGTTTGTATTCTCCTCTATACAATACTAATGGTTATCATCTCTTTCTTGCCGTTTGTTATAAACCTAAGCGGTAGCATATACCTGGTAGGCGCTTTAATATTGGGAGCAGGATTTATAGTAAAGAGCTATCAGTTATTAAAAAGTGATAGTCCGCAAGTTGCCATGCAAACTTTTTATTATTCCATCTTTTATCTAATGGTAATGTTTTTAATCTTACTGATTGATCATTATAATTTTATTTGCCAATAGGAGAATGCTAATGTTGCAAAAAAGCAATTTCAGACGACAACTCTTTTTTAGTGCGATCGCCTTTGGAGCTATTGCTTTATTTTTTGGTTTATGGTCACATCATAACTTACACCATTCCCCATCCAACAAACTTGATTTACGGGCTGGCACAGCCCTACCATTACCTCGTGAAATTAAACCATTTCAACTCCAGAATGCTCCCAATGGAACTCCATTTACCAATCAGCAGCTAAAAGGCCATTGGAGTATGTTATTTTTTGGTTTCACTAACTGTGCCATGCTATGCCCAAAAACTCTATCAACATTAAATCAGGCTTACGGCGAATTGATTGCTGCCAAAGTTACACAATTGCCGCAGGTATTTTTTATTTCAGTTGATCCGGAGCGTGATTCCTTGAAAAGGATTAACCTGTTCGTTACTTCTTTTAATAAAAATTTTCATGGTGCAACAGGAACAGAGCAGCAGCTTGATTCAGTCACTACAGAATTAAATATACTTTATAGTAAAGTAAATCCCAATAAAGAGGAAAATTATCAAATAGATCACAGTGGAACAGTGTTACTAATTAATCCTAATGGTAATTTAGTGGCACTCTTCTCCCCTCCTCTAAATCCTGATGAATTGGCTAAAGATTATCAAGCTATTATTAAAGCGGCTTTGGGTGGGGGATAGATAAAAATGTTTGCATGGAGGCAGGGACTATTTCCTTTTCTTCTGATAGCCATTTTGATATCGCTGTTTGGGTGCAAACCTGATGCTATGGATGATTACGGCCAACCAATTAGTATTTCCAACTACCGAGGTAAATGGGTAGTTATTAATTACTGGGCCACCTGGTGTGCACCATGCATCAATGAGATACCTGATCTTATAAAATTAAAAAAATTCTATGGAGATAAAGTTGTGGTTTTAGGTGTTAATTTAGATAATCTAGATAACCGCGTCCTTAGAAGTTTAGGCGATGAATATGAAGTGAATTATCCCCTTTTAAATAATTTTCCTATTGAAAAATGGGCAAAACGACCTCAGAAATTGCCAATGACCTATATATTTAATCCGCAAGGCAAGCTAGCTTACACTTTAAATGAGCAGCAAACACTGATTAATTTCCAAAAGCTCATGAACTTACCTGCTATTTCTTATGATAAATAAGGAGTGAAAAATGACTACACTTTGTACACATTTTTATATTAGCGGTAAAGTACAGGGCGTTTTCTTTCGGGAAAACACGTGTAGTATTGCAAGGAATTTATCATTAACCGGCTGGATACGAAATTTAAAAGATGGGCGTGTAGAGATCGTGGCCTGTGGTGAACCAGCTGTCATTAGAGAAATTAAAACAATGGTTATGGGAAGGCCCCCCCAATGCAGAAGTTGAGGCTGTTTTCCACGAAGACAGCCCGCAGGAATTTTATGCAAATTTTGAGGTTGTTCGAGAATAAATAAACTACGGGACGACGTAGCACTGCCATTAAGTTAAGGGTTTTTTCTCCCCTATGTCGTCCCGTGACTTGTTCGCAGAATCTAGGATATATGCCACTTTACTGGATCCCGCGAACAAGTCGCGGGACGACGGCGAAGAGGAAGCGCCCTTAACTTAATGACAGTGCTACGTCGTCCCGCGGGATGCAGGAAAGTTTCTACCGTTTATATTTTGGCAAGTTGCCACAAATGACGGGCATATAAGCTTTACCCTCTTGTCAACCTAGCCGCTTCAAGACGTAGCAAGTATTTTCTCCAATTGGCTTCATAATTCACACTTAAAGTATGCAATATTTCCCAAGTATATAAGCCTGTTGAATGACCATCGTCAAAAATAAATTTTACAGCATAACTTCCGACAGGTTCTATATTAATGATGGCAACATTTTTTTTGCCAAAAACTAATTTTCTTGGTTCTTTAGCATGCCCACGTACTTCAGCAGAAGGCGAAAAAACCCGTAAATATTCACATGGCAATTGGTAATGAGCCCCATCGTTAAAAGTGATTTCCAATATCCGGGATTTTTTATGTAATCGTATTTCATTTGGAAAGGCCATTTCTTCCCCATCTATAGGATGTAGCGGCTTAAATCTTCATCTTTTACCGACTGTGCTAATTGCTTATTGACATATTTTTTATCAATAAGAACTTTATCACCATTTCTGTCAGGAGCTTCAAATGAAATTTTTTCTAATAGCTTTTCCATAACAGTGTGAAGACGTCTGGCGCCTATATTTTCGGTACGCTCATTTACATGATAAGCAATCTCAGCGATGCGCTTAATACCATCCTGAGAAAAATTAAGTTCAACTCCTTCAGTTCCCATCAAAGCGACATATTGCTTGGTTAAAGAAGCATTTGGCTCTGTAAGTATTCGAACAAAATCATCAGCTGTTAAGGCATTTAATTCAACACGAATGGGTAATCTTCCTTGCAGCTCTGGGATAAGATCGGAAGGCTTTGCTAAATGGAAAGCACCAGATGCTATAAATAAAATATGGTCTGTCCGCAACATGCCATATTTTGTAAATACCGTGCTACCTTCAATGATAGGGAGTAAATCTCGCTGAACACCTTCCCGCGAAACATCCGGTCCCCCATACTCTCCCCGCTTGACGATTTTATCTATTTCATCAAGAAAAACGATCCCGTTTTCCTCAACGCTTTTTAATGCTTGACTACGAATATCATCCTCATTGATCAATTTGCCAGCCTCGTCATCAGTAAGTCGCTTTAAAGCCTCCGGAATTTTCATTTTCCGAGACTTGGTTCGATCACCTGCAAAATTTTGAATTATACTTTGAAATTGACTGGTCACTTCTTCCATGCCTGGAGGACCCATAATTTCGACAACGGATTGAGCAGCTACCTCCACCTCAATTTCTTTTTCATCAAATTCACCTTCACGTAACTTCTTTCTAAAAATTTGTCTTGTGGTGGATTCTTGCTCTTCTACTGGCTTATCTAAGTGGGAACCTCGTGCAGTCGGCAATAAAATGTCTAAGATGCGGTCCTCAGCTACTTCTTTTGCTCGCTGTTTTACCTTGGTAACTGCCGCCTCTCTAATCATTTTGACCGCTACCTCAACTAGATCACGGGCAATTGAATCTACATCACGTCCCACGAAACCCACTTCAGTAAATTTGGTTGCTTCTACTTTAAGAAAGGGGGCATCAGCAAGATTTGCCAATCGTCTAGCAATTTCGGTTTTTCCAACGCCTGTTGGCCCTATCATTAATATATTTTTTGGTGTAACCTCACGCCCCAGTTCTTCATCCAGTTGCATACGTCGCCAACGATTGCGTAAAGCATTGGCAACTGCATGTTTTGCTCTGTCTTGTCCGATAATATATTTATCTAACTCATGGACAATTTCCCTAGGAGTCATAGTTGGCATAAAATTTCTCTTTAAATTAAATAAACCTAGTTGCCTAATTCTTCTATAGTCAAATTATGGTTGGTGAAAACGCATATATTGGCAGCAATTTCTAAGCTTTTTTCAACAATGTCCCTCGCACTTAATTTAGTATTTTCTAACAAGGCCCTGGCAGCAGACTGGGCATAAGGCCCACCAGAGCCAATTGCCATAATACTATTTTCAGGTTCAATCACATCACCACTACCAGTAATTATTAATGAAGCATTACGATCAGCTACGGCCAAAAGAGCCTCAAGGCGTCTTAAAATTTTATCTGTTCTCCAATCCTTAGCTAACTCAACGGCTGAACGCATCAAGTTGCCCGAATGCTTTTCAAGTTTAGCCTCAAAGAGTTCAAATAAAGTAAAGGCATCTGCTGTGCCTCCTGCAAATCCAGCAATGACCCGGTCATCATAAAGGCGACGGACTTTACGCGCATTATTCTTCATCACAATGGTCTGACTCATTGTGACTTGACCATCACCACCAATCGCGACCTTACCGTTCCGACGTACAGATAGAATAGTGGTACCTCTAAACTGCTGCAATATCTTACCCTCAAATTTTGATCTGAGTACTATTAATGGGGACATTTTGATTTGTTTTCAAGCTCTAAGGACTGTTTGAATTCTTTATTTTGGTCTTAATGCCATATTCGCTTAACCGTTGTTGAATCAGCGCAGCTACTTCTTGAGAGTTAAATGGGCCAGACACAACTTTATAGGCAAGATGCTGCTTATTGAAAAATTTTTTTATTTTTATATTATCAACACCAATCAAAGATAATTGCGCCTTTAATTGATCTGCTTGAGAAAAATTTTTAAATTCAGCAACCTCGATTAAAAATTGATGAGGCTCTATGTTGTTTTTTTCGTTCTCATCACTATCTTCATGTTTTGATAGTAGATCATAAAAATCATATTGAGGGTTTTGATGTTTAGAATATTCCCTTTTGGGTGCCACATTTTTTGCTTCAAGCAATTTTTCCTCTGGTACTCTCTTTATTCTTGTTTTTGTGTGATGTGATTTAAAGTAAAAAAAACTCGATATTAAAATGCCAATAAAAATTCCACCAAAGAGCCAGGCAATTGGAGATGATTTTTGCTTATTTCTTGTTCGCTTTTGATAGGTGTTTTTTCTTATCTTTCTTTTTGTCATTTTATGCATCACAGTTTCAATATTATTATTAATCGTTGGTGTCTGTCCCTTGCCCAAACTACCAGCCAGCCGCTTTTTCACTGTGATTTATGCTTTCTCATTCCAGAGAAATACACGAAATACACCTTAATATAAAGGTGGAGGCTATAATCTCGGCTTATTCAAGGTTTTCGATTATGCTCATCGACAATCCAGTGACTTCGGCAATTATTGCTGTGGGCAAACCAACTGCTCGCATGTTACGGGCAATGATCAATTTTTCAGCGTCACGCCCTTTTTCCATGCCTTTTTCCATGCCTTTTTCCATGCCTTTTTCCATGCCTTTTTCCATGCCTTTTTCCATGCCTTTTTCCATGCCCTCAAATTCTGCCTGCCGCAATATGGCTAATTCATCATTTTCACTTTTCATTTCTTGTTCATAAAGGAGTAACTCGTTTTCTGTCCAATAGGCGCTGTCTAAGGCCTTATACGCTTCTTCAATAACAAAATCACTGCCAACGAGTTTTTCCAATTCTTCAGGTGTTGTTTCAGGGGCATACTTGAAAAAGTAACACCACTTTTCCACCATCGTAGAAATGCTACTTAACGTCTTTTTAAAACGGGGAAGCTCTAAAAATTCAAAACGGATCCCTGACATATCTTGTTCATGGGTATCTTGATCACACAACTTATGGCTTGAATGATAATGCATTTTGTTAGGGAATAATTCTTTATCAATGATCGCAATAAAAATAACTTCTTTGAGGTTTTCATACTGACCTCCCTTCACCATCTGGTTGACATAAGCTTTAGACGCATAATAAATAGCACGCTCTTTAAAACCTTTAGTTCTTGCCACTTGCATTTCAATGACAAATTTTCGTCCGCTTTCTTCCTGACATAACACATCTACAACACTTTGTTTCTTTGCCGCAATGTCAGGATCTTGTATGGGGGTTAAGAATTCGACATTTGTAATGACCTGTCCATCTTCTAACTTTAGTATGTCATTTAAAAAATGAATCAAAATATCTTTATGTTTTTCAGTTCCAAAAATTTGCTTAAAGGCAAAGTCATTTTTAGGATCAAGAAAACGGGCAATAAAAGGCATCAGTTACTCTCCTTATAGGTAATTAGTTAATAGTAATAATCTTCCTAAGAATAATAAGAAGTGCAGAGCAAGTCCTGGATTTAAACACCTTAGGACTAGACTACTCTACATACTTTCAGGCGTAGATACTCCAACTATTTTTAAGCTATTTCCAATGACGATTTTGACAGCAGCAATAAGACAAAGTCTTGCATTTCGCAAGTCTTCATCCTCTACAATAAATTTACAGGCATTATAATAGGTATGGAAATACGTGGCTAAATCCTGTAAGTAGTGCACTAGAATGTGAGGCTCATAATTGAGCGCAGCTGCCTCAATGATTTCAGGAAATTGAGCTATCATCCTTAGCAAATCTTTTTCTTGCGGCTTTGTTAGTAAATGCAATTGCTTAAATCCTCTTTCCTGGTCCAAGTAGAGATTGTGGTGCAACAGCTGACGCTCTACACTGCATATTCTCGCATAGGCGTATTGGATATAGTAAACAGGGTTTTCATTTGACCTTGATTTTGCTAACTCTAAATCAAAATCAAGATGTTGGTCGCATTTCCTCATAACGTAAAAAAATCGAGCAGCGTCATTGCCTACTTCTTTACGAAGCTCTCTTAATGTGACAAAGTCTCCACCACGAGTTGACATCGATATTTTTTGTTTACCCCGATATAAAATTGCAAATTGCACAAGCAGCACGCGTAGCTTGTTTTCGTCTTCGCAAGCTGCCTTTAGAAAAGCTTTTATACGAGGCGCATAACCATGGTGATCTGCCCCAAACAGATCCAAGATTACATCAAATCCCCTTTCATATTTATTAAGATGATATGCTACGTCTGAAGCAAAATAGGTTGTCATCCCATTTTCTCGAATAACAACACGGTCTTTCTCATCCCCAAAGGAGGTAGCTTGAAACCAGATGGCCCCGTCACGTTGATAAAGGCACTCTGATTTTTTTAATCTCTCAAGACCTCGCTCAATATCACCACTTTCCTGCAAACTCTTCTCTGAAAACCATTCTTGAAAGGTAACGCCAAATTCGTGTAAGTCTTGTTTGATGTCAGTCAGGTTTGCTTTTAAACCATATTGAAGAATTAATACATAATCCTCCCCCAACAGTTTTTTTGCCCTTGCAATGAGCAAATCAATATATATTTCCTTATCACCGCCACCTGATTCGTCTCCATCTTTAGGTAAATCCTTAAAAATTTCTTGGGTAGGTCGAAAAAATTTATCTCGAAAAGCAACTTTAAGTCCTTTGGCGATATCTATAATATAATCCCCTTTATAGCCATTACTCGGAAATGTCAACACCTCGCCAAACAATTCCAAATATCGCAACCAAATGCTGACAGTTAAAATTTGCATTTGTCGCCCAGCATCATTTATATAATATTCTCGGTGAACTTTATAACCCACTGCTTCCAGCAAGTTAGCAACGGTTGCTCCATAGGCAGCATGCCGACCATGTCCCACATGCAATGGACCATTAGGATTGGCAGACACGAATTCCATAATCACTCTTTTATCTTTGCCAATTTCGCGGTGTCCGTAAATTCCGTCCATTGTTAGAACACTATGAACTACGCTTTGTAAGGCATAATCAGTTAAATAAAAATTAATAAACCCAGGGCCCGCCATCTCAATTTTGTCAATTTCTTTGCTTGGCTGGATGGCTTGTACAAAGTTGGCTGCCACCTCTTTAGGATTCATTTTTAAAGGCTTTGCCAGTAACATTGCAATATTAGTCGCGTAATCCCCATGCTTAGCATCTCGTGTTCTCTCTACCTGTATCTTGGGAATATTTATGTCAGGACGTGAGATGAGGAATTGGGCTAAGCTGGATCGAATTAACTCTTCAATTTTACTTTTCATACATTCTCAAGCTCTGTCTCTTTGCAGTTATTATTTAAGCCCTAACCAATCCTTTGGCTGTAGATATTTTTCGTATAATTCAGCCTCAGGACTACCCTCTGCTGGAGTCCAATTGTATTGCCAAGAGGCTTTGGGCGGTAATGAAATTAAAATGGATTCTATTCTGCCACCTGATTGTATACCAAAGAGAGTACCTCGATCATACACTAAATTAAACTCTACGTAACGACCTCGCCGATAGCATTGAAAATCTCTATGCTTTTGATTAAAAGGAAGATCCTTTCGACGATCTACAATAGGAAAAAAGGCTTCAGGAAAATGAGTGCCAATACTTCTTATAAACGCAAAACATGTGTCAAAATCCCACTGATTTAAATCATCAAAAAATAAACCCCCAATACCTCGTGATTCTTGCCGATGCTTTATATAAAAATAGCGATCAGCCCAATCCTTATAGTTTAGGTAAACATCACTACCAAAAGGATCACAAACTTTCTTGGCTATTTTATGCCAATGAATGCAATCCTCTTCAAAGCCATAGTAGGGAGTCAGATCAAAACCGCCACCAAACCACCAGATGTGTTGGCTTTGTTCATTATTTGCTATAAAAAAACGTAAATTGGCATGGCAGGAGGGAACAAAAGGATTGTGAGGATGGATAATAAGCGAAAGTCCAACGGCCTGAAATAGGGATTCTTTAAGTTCTGGCCTCCTGATTGTTGCGCTTTCAGGCAATTGATCACCCCAAACATGGGAGAAATTGATTCCTGCTTTTTCGTATATTTTACCTTGTTGTAAGGCGCAAGTTCGCCCCCCCCCTCCTTGAGAACGCTGCCAGTTATCCTCCTGAAAATTCAAACTGGGGTCATCAACAAGCATCTTATTTAAGATAGTAGTTTGTAGATATAAAAGATAACTCTTAACTAAATCAATATCTGGTTTTTCCATAAAGAAACTTACTCTCTGAAAAATTGTCCCGTAATGGCATCGCGTATTGGGGTAGGGCTTTCCAATCCTCCGACATCTCCTTCTAAAATAAATTTAATTTTGTCATTAAAATAGTTTCTCACCTGCTCCGCGGTCTTTGCAGGTGCTTGTCCGGCTGGATTGGCGCTGGTTGAGATAATGGGTCCTTGGAAGCCATCGCACAGAGATCGTACTAACGGATGGTTAGTAATACGAACAGCAATAGTCCTATGTTTTCCAGAAATCCAAAATGGGACTTGTTTGGTTGCAGGAAATACCCAGGTTGTTGGCCCTGGCCAGGTGCTTTTGACTACTTCTAATTGGGAAGTGGCGATAGGCTCAACAAGTATTTCAAGTTGAGACCAGTGTGATGCTATAAGCAACAAACCCTTTTCAATTTCACGTTGTTTTAGTGATAGTAATCTGAGAACACTCTTCTCTTTGAACGGATCACAACCAATACCATAAACAGCTTCTGTAGGATAAGCAATAATTCCACCTTTTCGCAGATGAGTAATTATCTTTTTCAAGCTGCTGTCATGAGCTAAAATAGTCAACTACCCAAAACCTGAAGTTTAAGTTCTTCATTTTTAGCCGTTATATTTGCCAGATTATCGTCGCGGTCTTTTCGTAGCTTAGTGGTAAGGTCTTGATTGGTAAGGGCTAATATTTGAATGGCAAGATAACCTGCATTTTTAGCACCTGGTTTGCCAATAGCTACGCAAGCAACAGGTATACCCCCAGGCATTTGTACCGTTGATAAAAGGGCATCTAAACCTTTCAAGCTACCAACTTCCATTGGAACACCAATTACCGGCTTAACCGTATGAGCGGCAATCATTCCAGCTAAATGTGCAGCAAGCCCAGCTGCTGCAATGAAAATAGCACACCCTCTTTGCTCAGCTTCTTGAATATAACGTTGTGTCATATGTGGTGTCCGATGAGCAGAAGCAATTTTAATTTCATAGCTAACCGCAAATTTATTAAGCACCTCGATAGTAGCCTGAATGCTAGGCAAATCTGAGTCAGATCCGATAAGGATAGAAACAAATACATTGGACATAGCTACGTTCCTTCTTCTTGATAGGGCTCAGAGAAGTCGCATCCCTTTTGAGGGCAAACAATCTCTGTTCCTCAACGCTTGGTTGTTTTAATAGTCAGTATTTCCCAGTGACATTTTGGACAAGACCTAGAAATAGGTTCATGCCAAGCTGCATATTTGCACTTAGGATAAGTAGAACAGGAGTAAAAGTATTTCCCATACCGGCTTTTACGTTTGAGCATGTGTCCGCCATGGCACTCCGGACAATTAATTCCAGTATCAGCTGGCTTTTCCAAAGGTTCCATGTGCTTGCAATTTGGATATTGACTACAGCCGATAAATTTTCCGTAACGACCTACCTTAATGACGAGCTGAGCTTGACATTCGGGGCACTCACGACCTTCAATTTTTTGAGTCTCCTCTTTAGAATCTTCAAGCCCGCGAGTGTAATCACATTCAGGATAACCCGAACAGCCAATAAAACGGCCTCGCTTTCCTAAGCGAATAGAAAGTTGACATCCACACTTGGGGCAAGCCTCATCCAAGGCTTCTTGGGTTACATCTTTACGTTTTACGGTTTCTTCTGTGACATCGACCAGTTCCTTAAAAGGCAACCAGAAATCATCCAACATAGGAACCCAATCTTTTTCACCTCTAGATATTTCATCTAACTCATCTTCCATGTGGGCTGTAAAATCATAATCGACGTACTGAGTAAAATATTGTGTTAGAAATTGCTTAACTATCCGGCCTACATCGGTTGGCTTAAAACGCTTTTGATCAAGCTCAACATACTGCCGTGATTTGATTGTGTAAATAATACTGGCATAGGTAGAAGGTCGCCCGATGCCAAACTCTTCTAAAGCCTTAACAAGACTTGCTTCTGTATAGCGAGGAGGAGGTTCGGTAAAATGCTGCAGCGGGACAATTTGTATTAAATCTACTACGTCACCTTCTTCCAGTTGCGGTAAGAGTTTGTCTTCTCCCTCGCCCTTTTTCGCATCATCTACCCCTTCTTGGTAAACACTAATAAAGCCTGGGTTGGTGATAGTAGATCCATTCGCTCTAAACCGATTGCCTTTGCCACATTCAAGGTCAATAGCTACAGTATTAATAGTGGCATGGATCATCTGGCAGGCAACGGTACGTTTCCAGACAAGATCATAGAGCTTAAATTGTTCCGCTGAAAGATACCGCTTAATTTCTTCTGGCAAATAGTGAATAGAAGTTGGTCTAATAGCTTCATGGGCTTCTTGCGCATTTTTAGCCTTAGTCTGAAAAATACGAATGCTCTCTGGTAAATTTTCCTCTCCATAACGCGCAGAAATCAATTGTCGTACTTCATTGACAGCTTCTGATGCTAAATGCACTGAATCTGTTCGCATATAAGTAATTAAACCTATCGAACCTTCATCACCAAGCTCAATTCCTTCATAAAGCTGTTGGGCAATACGCATAGTACGATAAGTTGTAAAGCCTAGTTTTCTAGCGGCCTCTTGCTGGAGAGTTGAAGTAATAAAGGGAGGGGCTGGATTACGTTTTCTTTGCTTTCTATTGACTTTTAAAACAACCAGCTTCCCCTTGGCCGCTTTCATTAAGGCTTTTTCAGTTGTTTTGGCCTGTTTTTCATTGACAATAGAAAACTGATGAAGTTTTTCTTCCCTATATTCCACCAGCTTAGCCGTGAATTGTTGTTCCTTGGCTAAAGCATGCGCTTCAATTGTCCAATATTCTTGAGAAATAAACTTTTCTATTTGTTCCTCACGCTCCACTATCAAGCGTAGAGCCGGACTTTGCACACGCCCAGCTCGATAAACCAGGTCTAATTTTTTTCCAAAGAAGAGGGGAAAGGTTAAAACCAACTAGAAAATCTAAAGCTCTTCTTGCTTGCTGTGCATGAACAAGATCCATAGCGATATCACGAGGATGGGTAATAGCCTCTTTGATAGCGGATTTTGTAATCTCATTAAAAACAACTCGGAATACTGGCTTAGAATTTAATATATGTTTTTCTTTCATAAGCTCAGCCAGATGCCAAGAGATAGCTTCCCCTTCACGATCTGGGTCAGTGGCAAGGTAGAGCGCTTTAGCCTTCTTTAAAGCCTTTGCAATTGTATCAATATGCTGCTGATTTTTTTCAACAACAGTATATTTCAAGGCAAAGCCATGCTCAGTATCTACCGCGCCTTCTTTAGGGACTAGATCACGCACATGACCATAAGAAGCTAACACCTCAAAATCTTTTCCAAGATACTTTTTGATGGTTTTAGCTTTCGCTGGTGATTCAACTATTAAAAGATTTTCTGCCATTAATGCAACCCGTAAGCGGTATTCTCCAAAACTAAATTTTCCATACAAGCTAAAGCAGCTTCTTCATTAGGTTGGTTAAACAAAACCAACAGGGTGACCCATTTCACTTGAGGCAAATCAATTTCTTGCTCTTCAATGGCCATCAACCTATCAATTACAAGTTCTCGGGTAATAGTATTTAAAATACCCACCTGTTGTAAAAATAGCAGAAATCCAATGATATCTGCATTTAATTTATAAATTTCGTAAGAAGTGAAAACTCTTAATGATTCATTGGTGGCAACTTCGACAGTATTCTCTTGAATTAAGAGCAAGCCATCCAACCAATCCAAGGCTCTATCTATTGTATCTGAGCTAAACCCTGCTTTTTCCAATTCTGCTATCAAAACCTCTTCGGTAAGATGTAATTTACAATCGCTTTGCATGTGGTTTTCGAATAAATACATTAAAACTTCAAACATATCTTCTTTCATTAGGATACTCGCATATAGCCACCCATAGTGGAGCAAATATATCCAGCTAGCTCCAGATTCATGATAATGGAAGTAACTTTTTGGATTGGTAAATTACTTCTTTCCACTAAAATATCTATTTTAGCTGGCTCATAGCCAACACACTCTAACAGTTTAAGGTGAATATCATCAAGTGTATTTTTAGGGACAAATCTTTTTAGACTCTGCTCGTTCTGGGCCTCTTGATCAAATATTTTGAATTCCTCCAAGATATCTTGAGGACTTTCTACAAGTTTAGCACCTTGTTTAATTAAAAAATGGCACCCACGTGTAAGCGGATTATTGATTGAACCCGGAATAGCGAATACTTCTCTGCCTTGGTTAGCAGCGAAATTAGCTGTTATGAGAGAACCACTTTTTAAATTTGCTTCTACAATAATAGTTCCTAAACTTAAACCGCTTACAATCCGATTTCGCCTGGGGAAATGTTCAGGAAGTGGTGGAGCGTTAATCGGGAATTCAGAGACAAGAGCTCCTTGCTCGCAAATCTCTTCAGCTAATCTTAAATTTGATTTTGGATAGCAGATATTAATTCCTGTCCCCAGCACTGCAACGGTTTTACCACTCGTTAGGGCACCTTGATGGGCTGCTGTATCGATACCAACTGCAAGACCGGAGGTGATGGTAATTCCTAATTTCCCTAGCTCTTGGGCAATTTTGAAAGCAGAGTCTTTGCCGCTTGGAGATGGCTTACGTGACCCAACCATGGCAATTTGATGAGTTTGTAATACGTCTAATTTACCCTTGATAAATAACAACGTTGGTGGATCGGATATTTCAAGTAGTAATTT
Source organism: uncultured Gammaproteobacteria bacterium (assembly GCA_963817645.1). GTDB lineage: Bacteria > Pseudomonadota > Gammaproteobacteria > UBA6002 > UBA6002 > UBA6002. Next base: position 36,408 of record CAWFQC010000001.1, read on the forward strand.
TGGATAACTTGGACTTTTAATCGTCAAAATACTATGTTCTGGTCCTTCTGATAGCCACTTGAGATCTTGCTCTACACCTTGCCAATCAGGATAACAAAGATAAGCAATTGTCTGGGGAGGGCACTTTATCTTTTGGTAAAAATTTTCCTTTTGGTTGAATAGCTCAACTATATTTGAAAATTGACTTACTAATTTGAGAATAGTTTTAGCTCCTATGAGTGGTGCTCTTATTAATGCCAGCCAGTAGGGTAGATCATCTCTCCCAATGTCTAAATTCTCTTTAATCTGCAATTCTCCTACCTACTCCTTTGGAAATTAATAAACGTCAGTTCGACGAATCTAAGAGAGGTGGGGTGGATTACGGCCACTGCCATTAAGTAAAATCATCGCTCCTTGCCGTCGTCCCGCGGCTTGTCCGCGGGATCCAGGAAGGAGAACTGGATCCCGCGGACAAGCCGCGGGACGACGGCAGTAGAGATTCTTTGCTCAGACTCGTCGAACTGACGTTAATAAAGCTTAACAAGCTACTTGGGATCTGGCGATACAGTAAAATTTAGGGAGTTAGGAGCATATTTTGTACAAATAAATTGCTCTACAACGATAAAAATTGTATTTTTGCTCAACGCAAGATTAATAAGCTTATAGACCCTATATCTGAGGCTAACAATTTTAATTAATTTGGCAAAGGGCAACACCCATGTCTATACTTGCAATTTTACAGCACCCTGATCAACGATTGGGTAAAAAAGCACAGCCAGTTACAGAATTTAGCGAGGCTTTACAGAGCGTCATTAATGATATGTTTGAGACTTTGCACAATACGAAGAATTGCGCAGGGCTTGCTGCAACCCAATTAGATATTAAAAACCCACCAAAAATCACAGTAATCTACGATTATCGAGATTCAGAAAAAGAGCCCTCTAAAAATGAAGCGCTTTGTTTAATTAACCCTGAAATTATTTTCTCTGAAGGTGCTTCCAATGATCCGGAAGGTTGTATGTCAGTGTCAGGAGGCATTTACGAACCTGTAAAGCGAGCAGCAAAAGTCATCGTAAGAGCTTTAAACCAAGAGGGAATTCCTTTTGAGATTAAGGGTGAAGGTTATATGGCTAAATTGTTGCAGCATGAAATTGATCACCTTAATGGCATTATTTTTATTGATCGACTTTCAAAATTAAAACGCCAACGCATTGATAAAAAAATAGCTAAACTCAATCGAGGAACTAAGGAGTAATGGGTTTAAAAATTGTCTTTGCAGGGACACCGGAATTTGCTATCCCATCCCTTGAAACAATAATGGATCATCATCAGGTTTGTGCAGTTTATACAAAGCCAGGTCGTCCTTCTGGACGCGGATTAAAATTAGCAGCTAGCCCAATAAAGCAGTTTGTTATAAAGCATTATCCAAATCTACCTATTCTACAACCAACTAACTTGGTTGATCAGAATATCCAAAAAGAACTTGGCGACTTCCATGCAGATATCATGGTGGTAATCGCGTATGGGCTCATTCTACCCAAGGCTATCTTTTCCCTTTTCAAATATGGTTGTATTAATATTCATGCTTCCTTACTCCCAAGGTGGCGAGGGGCTGCGCCGATTTATCGCGCCTTGCTAGAAGGAGATAAACAAACAGGTGTCACCATAATGCAAATAGAGGAAGGCTTAGACACTGGAGACATATTGAAGGTTGAACATTATGAAATACAAGCAACGGATACCGCACAAACTTTGCATGATGAATTGGCAAGGCTTGGGGCACAAGCACTATTAAACACATTACAAAAGATTGAGCAAGGCAAGACAGAATCAAGACCACAAGATGATAGTCAGGCAACTTATGCTGCAAAAATTAGAAAAGAAGAGGCATTAATTAATTGGCATGAGTCTGCCATTCATATAGACAGAAAAATACGTGCATTCAATAGTTGGCCCATAGCCTACACTGATTTCAGTGGGAAAATGCTTAAAATTTGGCGAGCTAAAGTCATTTCGCAAGAACCAATTCATCTACTTTCAGGAACAATAATCAATGCCAACGAGCATGGAATTGATGTGGTGACAGGTCAAGGTATTATTCGTTTGCAGGAGGTACAAATTCCTGGAGGTAGGTCAATGCCAGTCAAAGAGTTCCTTCATGCAAGAAGTGAGCTGATCATCCCTAAAAAAACTATATTGGGCAAGTTAAAATGTTAGTCATCTTAGATCGAGATGGCGTCATAAATGAGGAATCCAGCCAATATATTAAATCTCCAGATGAATGGAAACCTATTCCAGGTAGTTTAGAGGCAATTGCTAAATTAAAAATGGCGGGGTTTAAAGTGGTTGTTGCCACCAATCAATCAGGCATTGCTAGGGGCCTATACTCTCAAGAGACTTTGGAACAAATTCATAAAAAAATGACAGACAGCCTAAAGCAGTGGGGAGTTGAGCTTGATGGCATATTTTTTTGTCCCCATCATCCTGACGATGGATGTTCTTGCCGTAAACCTGAGCCAGGCTTATTCTTGGCTATTAGCCAGCAGCTACAAGTTAATTTAAATGGCCAATTGGCTATTGGAGATTCACTAAGAGATATTCATGCTGCATTGAAATTGGGTCTTAAACCTATCCTAGTTTTGACCGGTAATGGTAAAAAGACGTTTGAGAATTTAAAAGATTTAAAACTACAACAAATTCCCGTCTACCAGGATTTGGCAACTGCAGTTCAAGCAATTATAGCTAGTTACACTCTCGGGTAGGTAGGAGAATCACTGCATTTCCTCTTCGCCGTCGTCCCGCGACTTGTTCGCGGGATCCAGGATTTTTTGAAGTACATGTAATACAATAAGTTGGAGAAAAAATTATGTCTGCAAATCAGCTTGTACAAGCACGTGTCGATGGTGAGATTAAAAAAGAAGCGGCTATCGTGCTAGAGGCTATAGGATTAACTATATCAGATGCTATGCGACTCTTATTAACTAAAATCGCGCGTGAACATGCCTTACCATTTGACCCATTAATTCCAAATGATACAACAATTGCAGCGATGATGGAGGCTCGGGCAGGGAATCTACCACGCGCCAGTTCTATAAAAGAACTTAAAAAAGCACTTAATGAGGACGATTGAAATGACCTTATTTACGACCAATAATTTAAATAAATGGGTATACATACGACCATATTTGAAATAAAATGATCTTTATTATAACCACCTTAACATGCAACCCATGAATAGATTAATATATTTCAACTTATCCCGTTGGCGACATACAACTACGCGTAAACCACTTTTATTGCGGGGAGCAAGACAGGTTGGGAAAACGCATGTCATTAGACAACTTGGAAGAACATTTAAAAATTTTGTTGAAATCAATTTCGAAAAAACACCTCAATTAAAAAAAATATTTGAACTGGATCTTGATCCAATACGCATCATAAGAGAAATTTCAATTGCTCTTGATGTTACTATCTCTCCATTAGAAACATTACTTTTCATTGATGAAATACAGGAGATGCCGCGTGCTATCATCGCATTGCGTTACTTCTACGAAGAGATGCCAAACTTACATGTCATTGGAGCGGGTTCACTTGTTGATTTTGCGATTGATCAAGTTGGCGTTCCTGTCGGCAGAATTAGTTTTTTATATCTGTATCCGATGTCATTTATTGAATATTTATGCGCGAGTAACAACAAACAATTAGCACTTGAAATTATTCATCACAAACCAACTAACATATTAAGTGATCCCATACACATCAAAGCTCTGCGTTTACTTGGTGAGTACATGGCAATCGGCGGCATGCCAAAGGTGGTTCACGAATGGGTATTGAAACAAGATCTTCAATCATGCACAACCACATTACGAGATATTAAAATTGCTTATGAGCAAGATTTTTCAAAATACGCGAAGAAAAATCAAATAAAGTATGTTGAATTACTTTTTAAAAATATTCCCCGTTTAATTTGTCAACAATTTAAGTACTCTCATATTGAATCAGATTATAAAAAAAGAGAATTAGAGCCAGCGCTATGGCTGTTAGAAAAAGCAGGGATTATACATCAAGTGGCACACACAACGGCTAACGGTATACCGCTTGGCGCTGAAGCAAAGTTACATAAATTTAAATTACTCATGCTTGATGTTGGACTCAACCAAACCTTATTAGGGTTACATCTCAAGGATTGGTTTATTGATCCGATACCAGCCCTTGTTAATAAAGGCAGTCTTTCGGAAAATTTTGTAGGTCAGGAATTGTTGGCTTATTCTGATCCAACAGATAAACAACAACTTTATTATTGGAGTAGAGGGATGAAAGGGAGCAATGCCGAAATTGATTATGTCGTGACGCAGCAGCATTATATTACTCCCATCGAAGTAAAAAGCGGCCATGGTGCCACACTGCAAAGCATGCGCGTATTTTTAAAATCACATCCAAATTCATTGCATGGTATTCGATTTTCAACACACAATTATTCGCTCAATGATGACATTCACTCATACCCGCTTTATGCTGTTTCTGGTATCACTGAGAATAAAGAACGGTTAATGGCGTTAATTGAGGATGAGCGCGCTTCTCCAGGCACACTCTCAAGATAAATCTCACCTTCATCCAAAAAAATCATATCTTCGTTAAGATCAAATATTAGCCAAACAACTCGGAATGAGATCCTGTTCGCATTACTCTTAGTAATTTAATTTCGTCATCCACTTTATAAATAAGTAACCAGTCTGAACTAATGTGACACTCCCTATATCCTTTCCAATCACCAATAAGCGCATGATCAACATTTTTAGGTGGCAATGGCTGTTGTTCCTGCAAGCAGGTGATGATTACTTCAAGCAAGCTTAAATTCTTTCCCTGTTTGAGTATTCTCTTCAAATCTTTTTTAAACTGAGTAGAACGCCGTATACTAAGCATCCTCGTCATTTTCCAAATCATTAATCATTGCTTGGAAGGATGCGAAGGTTTTTCCACCACCACTTTCTAATTCATTCATTGCAGCCCTTGAAGCTTGATTTGGAATTTTCAATTCAAAAGGCAGGCCTTTCCTTATCACAATTTGCGCATATAGAGCGTTAATTGCTTGTGACGCTGTAATCCCTATTCTTTTCAAAATAGCATCTCCTTCCTCTTTGAGTTTAGGTTCGATTCTAGCTTGAATAGTTGTTGCTTTAGCCATGTAAGACCTCTATCAAATAATAATTTGCAAGTATATTAATTATTGTAGTTATATTGTAACACAAATACAAGTTAAATATAATTCAACGCTACTTATTGTCTTATAGGGTTATTATTGTGATTAGCTTCCTATAAATTTGCTATACTCAACGGCTTATCCCTTATTTCCAAACGAGACACAATAATGCAACTGCCCATTGGATATGATAATTTCAAAGAAATCGTTGATAAAAAATTAAATTTTGTCGATAAGACATTGTTTATTAAGGAAATTTTTGATGATAAAGGAACCCAGGCCATTGTCATTACACGTCCGCGGCGTTTTGGCAAGACGCTTAATTTATCACTGCTACATTATTTTTTAGCAGCCGAAGTCTATGGCCAACTCACGGAAGGTTTATTTAAGGGGCTTGAGATTACGCGGTGTGAAGGCGAATATATGCAACATCAAGGAAAATATCCGGTTGTTTCTGTAACATTTAAAGACATTAGGGAATCGAATCACTCATCCGCTTGTGAAATGTTAGCTAAACTGATGAGCCGTGCGTATAGAGAACATAGATATTTACTGATGAGTGATAAATTAGCACCGGATCAAAAAGAAATCTTTACACTAATTCTTGAAGAAAAAGCGAGCGAAGCATCGCTTAAAATGGCTTTATTTGATTTAACATATGCGCTTTACTTATATTATGAAATTAAACCCTGGCTCTTAATTGATGAATACGACACGCCAATTCATGCTGCCTATGTAGGCGGTTATTATGATGAAATGATTCAATTCATGCGTGGACTGTTTGGTGCCGTATTAAAAAATAATCCTTACCTGAATAAAGCTGTCATTACAGGTATTTTGCGGATTGCGAAAGAAAGTTTGTTTTCGGGGGTGAATAATTTGAAAGTTTATTCTATTCTCCATGACGGCTATAGCGAACACTTTGGTTTCACGGAAACTGAAGTGAATGCTATTTTAGCAGGCTCTCATTTAGTGGGAAAAGCGGCTGAGATTAAGGATTGGTATAACGGTTATCAGTTTGGTGGCACAACTATTTATAACCCCTGGTCAATTGCCAATTGTATTAAAGAAAAAGGGGGAACAGAACCTTATTGGATCAATACCAGTGATAATCAGCTCATTAAAAAATTATTAAAAGATTCGCCTTTAGATTTTAAAACTCAATTTGAAAACTTAATGCGTGGCGAAACAACCGAACAACTTATTGACGACAATATGGTGTTTGCGGATTTAGAAACCAATTCCTTGGCGGTGTGGAGTTTATTGCTCATGAGTGGTTATTTAACGCCTGTGGTTTGCGAGAAAACCTGGAACGACACACTTTGCCATTTACGTGTACCTAATCGTGAAGTGAATAATTTGTATCGTCAAATCATTGTCTCGTGGTTGGCGAATGGATATGGATTCGATTGGTATCGGCATTTCACAACAGCTTTGATATCGGGTCAAATAGACACCTTGCGCGAGTATTTAAACAAGATTTTGTTGGAAGTGGTCAGTTACCATGATTTAGCGAAAGAACCAGAGATTTTTTTTCATGGGTTATTATTAGGTTTTATTGCAAGTTTACAAGAAACACATGAAATCAAATCGAATCGGGAAAGTGGTTTAGGTCGTTATGATATCATGCTGATTCCCAAGGAGAGGGATCGGTTAGGCATTGTGATTGACCTGAAAGCAAAACGCGCAAATCAAACACAGTCACTTGAAACCTTAGCAAAAATAGCTTTAGATCAAATTGATGAAAAGCAGTACGCGACTGAATTTAAGCCACGCGGCATTTCGCGCATCCTAAAAATCGCCATTGCCTTTGAAGGAAAACTTTTTGCGCTGTGTTCAGAAGAAAAAAAGTAGTCAAATTTTGCAAATTTTATCGTAATAGCCTATTTGTCCATTCACAATCGTATATTTCACACGACCACATAACAACCAATTCCTAAAAGGACTATTAAAGCCAAAATCGTTTAAATTTTCTTCGACAAGGGTCCATTCCTCGTTTGGATCAAATACCAATACATCGGCAACACCCCCAGGACTGAGATGTCCAGCATTAATACCCAGAATTTTAGCAGGCTGATGAGTGATGGCATCAATCATCTGAGATAAAGGTATCTGTTCTTCCCTAGCTAAACGTAATGTCAATGGCAATAGCAATGGCCAGGAAGCAATTCCTGGCTGTGAATTTTGAAAGGGGACTTCCTTTGCTTCCTTTGCTAACGAAATGTGGGCAGAGGCAATGGATTTAAGCAACCCTTTTTTTAAGGCATTGCGTAACGAATCCTTATCTGTAGAGCTTCGAAGCGGCGGTTGTATATTGCCCAGGCCATTATTTAAGCAAATATCTAAATCAGTTAGATAAAGATGAGAAATAGAGGCATCAGCAGTTACGCAAAGGCCTTGCGCTATGGACATTTCTAATAGTGGAAGTGATTGAGCGCAGGTTAAGTGAAAACAGTGCGCAGCTATTTTCGTTGACTCAATAAGGCTAAACTCTTGAGCCAAAGCAACGGTCTCTGCTAGAGCGGGAATACCAGGCAAGCCTAAACGAGCACTCACTTCTCCCTCATGCATTCCACCCCTTGGACTCAAAAAAAAGTCTTGTGGATGAATAAAAACTTTAAGTTGAAAACTTGCGGCATAATCATAGCAGCGATGTTTGGTCAACAAAGTGTCAATTGGAGAGAAACCATTGCTAAAACCGATACAACCGGCTTCCTTTAGCAACATCAATTCTGCTAACCGATCGCCTTGTAAATTTTGAGTTAATGGTCCAATAAAATAAGGCTTCGCCGATTGTTTCGAATGCGTGATTCCGGTCAAATATCGAATCTCTGTTGCCTCCAAACATCTATTATTAAGAAAGGCAGGGATCCCAACACTCGTAATTCCAATTTCTAAAGCCCGCTGAAGATAATCTGAAAATGCCTGTAAACCTTGGACTGACTGCAGAATATTGGCCTGTAAATCCACAATTCCAGGACAGATAATCTTATCCTTTGCATTAACAACAATTTCTGGCTCAAAATCAGCAAACCTTGAGGCACAGGCAACTATTTTGCCATCTGCAATATATAAATTGGTGATTTCATCTAGTTGATTAGCAGGATCAATCACTCGTCCATTGGTAAGAACCATCTTAGTCATAAATCAATCATACTTAGCGTTTAGGAGCAAAGTCATCACGGCCATTCTAATAGCAACACCGAAGGTCACTTGTTTCAAAATAATAGAATGAGGACCATCAGCAACATGGGAGGAAATTTCTATCTCCCTATTAATTGGCCCTGGGTGCATAATGATGACATCGGGCTTTGCAACCCGCAATTTGTCGTTATCAATTCCATATAAGAAGTGATATTCTAACTCACTGGGAATATAGACACCTGCCATCCGCTCTTTTTGTAACCGCAGCATCACAATGACATCCGCCCTAGTAATACCATCAAGGAGATTGTAAAAAACCTGTACGCCAAGGCGTTCTATACCAACTGGAATTAATGTTTTTGGTCCAATTACGCATATTTCAGGTGTTCCTAAAATCGAAAGGCCGTAAATCAGAGACCTAGCAACCCTTGAATGTAAGATATCCCCCACAATAGCGACTTTAATTTTTTCAAAATTTTTTTTGTATTGAGCAATAGCAAACAGATCTAATAAGCCTTGGGATGGATGCTCATGACAGCCATCTCCTGCATTGATAATAGAGCCTTGCGTCTTTAAATGCTTGACTAAGAATTCAGCGGCACCACTACTTGGGTGTCGGATAATAAACAAATTTGCATCCATTGCGCTCAAATTATCAATAGTATCGAGGAGGCTCTCCCCCTTCTTGGTTGAAGACGTTTCAATATTGAAATTTATAACATCAGCACCTAACCTCTTTGCGGCAATTTCAAAGCTACTTCTTGTACGCGTGCTATCTTCAAAGAACAAGTTAATGATTATCTTGTTAGTAAGGATCTGTTTATTTAGAGGACTGTTTAGATTTTCAAGAAAATATTGAGCCTGTTTTAAGATGGCGAAAATTTGATCTTTAGTCAGAGATTCAAGATTAATTAAATGTTTTAAAAAAAAATTATACATCAAACTCTCAAATGACTTCTCATCCAGGTCTCTAATATTAATTTGGCTGCAAAACTATCAATTGACATACTCTTAAGGGCTTTGTAACCGCCTAGCTCGAATAAGATTTGCCTTGCTTCCACCGTTGTCAGCCTCTCATCTACTTCATGAACCGGCAAGTTAAATTTGATGCGTAGCTTTTGCGCAAAATCTTTCGCATCAGAAGTAATTGGCGAAAAAGAGCCATCCATATTGACAGGAATACCAACAATGAATGCATAAGGTTTCCATTTATCTATGAGCCGCGAAATTTGAGTCCAGCAGGGAATTCCTTGCTTTGCTTGTAAAAAGTCAAGCGGAGTTGCAGTCATTGTAATCATTTGACCTACTGCCACACCTATTCTCTTAGTCCCGAAATCAAATGAGATAAAAGTTAAATTTTTCTCATCAATCACTAGCCATGGCCAATTTCTGATGATAAGCGATCAAAATCAACACCAACTAGCTTACCTGCTGCCTTCCAGCGATTTTGATACGGCATTTGAAATATAATGAGAGGATTAACTTCCGATAAAATCCAAGCGTTATCAGCAATTTCTTGCTCAAGTTGTCCTTCTTTCCACGCAGAATAGCCAAGACAGACTAAGACATTTTCTGGACGATCTTTAACGATATTTTGTAGCACTTCCTTTGAGGCGGAAATAGTTATTTTGTTATTTTCATCTACCACATCACCAGGACAAATCTCTGGATAAGTATGAATAATGAAACCTTGTTCTGCCGCAATAGGCCCGCCTAGCATGACTTTATCTTTATCCAAGTCAGAATGAGTCAATGGTATGTTTAAATGCTGTAAAATTTCACCCAGTGAAATCTCAAGGGGCTTGTTAATGATTAATCCCATGGCACCTTTGTCATTATGTTCAAACAACAAGGTGACTGTCTGGTAAAAATAGGGGTCATTTAATGTTGGCATTGCTATTAAAAAACGATTTTTTAATGTCAGCATACTTATAGATCTTCCAAATATTTACATTCAAAAGGCCAGCGACTGTGCTAAGGAATAAAGAGAAATTTTTTATTCATTAGTTCACATAAGTTTATATAGTCTATATCAAGAACTGTCAATTTCTGTAATAATTCTTCTAAATTAATCCCGTTATAGGAGATCTTAATAATGAGTGATGTTACAGCAGTTTTTCAAAATGTCGATTTATCCTCTCAAGAATTAATAGAAAAATCATTAACCCTCGGCGAAGGGGTACTTAGCTCCAATGAAGCTCTTACAGTTAACACTGGCAATAGAACAGGGCGCTCTCCTAAAGACCGTTTTATTGTCAAAGACGCTATGACTCAAAATACTGTGGATTGGAATTCTGTCAACCAGCCTTTTAGTCCCGAGCATTTTAATAATTTATGGCAGCGAGCTTGTGACTACATCGAAGAAAAGGAATTTTTTGTTTCTCACCTTTGGGTAGGTGCTGATCCTCGTTATGCCTTACCTGTAAAAGTTATTACTGAGCTAGCTTGGCATAATTTGTTCACTCAAAATTTATTCATTCGTGAAGAGATGAATAGATGGAGCGATGAAAAAGCTTGGACAATTTTAAATACACCTTATTTAGAAATAAATCCTGGAGTTGATCATACAAATAGCGAGTGCGCTGTTTTGCTAAATATGATGGAGCGGCGGATTCTTATTATTGGTACTTTGTATGCGGGTGAAATGAAAAAGGCTATGTTTTCAGTATTAAACTATATCCTACCTGAATTAGATGTTCTTCCAATGCATTGCGCTGCCAATAAAGGAACCAGTGATGATCTGGCTCTCTTCTTTGGGCTATCTGGCACAGGAAAGACTACCCTGTCAGCTGATCCACAGCGCTATTTAATTGGGGATGATGAACACGGTTGGGACAGACATGGGGTCTTTAATTTCGAAGGAGGTTGTTATGCAAAATGTATCAACTTGTCTAAAGAGAATGAACCACTTATTTGGAATGCTATTCGTTATGGTACAATTATGGAAAATGTTGTTTTAAATCCACAAACTGCAGACCCCGATTACTCAAACGATAGCTTAACTCAAAATACTCGTGCAGCTTATCCTCGAGAATTCATCCCGAAACGTGTTTTAGAAAATCGTGGTGGGCAGCCCAGCGCAGTCATATTTCTTACTTGTGATCTTTATGGTGTTTTACCGCCTGTTTCTTTACTTACCAAGGAACAAGCAGCTTATCACTTTCTTAGTGGTTATACAGCGCATGTTGGAAGCACTGAAGTGGGCAGTAGCTTATCAGTAGCCCCAACCTTTAGCACTTGCTTTGGCGCCCCCTTCTTCCCCAGGCCAGCTCAAGTATATGCAAGTTTATTAATTAAGCGTATTGAGGAAGCAGGTAGTCCAGTTTATTTAGTGAATACAGGGTGGACGGGTGGTGCTTATGGAGGGGGTGGAAAACGATTCTCTATCCCTACCACACGTGCCATAATCCATGCCATTTTGTCCGGAGAACTTAATGAAGTAGAAACCGAGGTTTTGCCAGGATTTAACTTACATATTCCTAAACAAGTGCCAGGCGTTGATACCACTTTGCTAAATCCTAAGAATAATTGGCAAAACCCACAAGATTATGCAATAGAGAAGAAGAATCTTATTGAAAAATTTGTCAACAACTTTAAGAAATTTAGCGTTTCTGAGGAAATTCTCCTAGCAGGACCTAAGGACAATTAGAATGAAAAGTCAGGAAGAAAAACCAGCTATTACATTTATTGGTGCTGGCAACATGGCAAGCAGTTTGATCGGCGGCTTGATTGCTGATCAATATCCCGTAGAGAAAATTACGGCGACAAACAGAACGGGCAATAAGCTGGGTTATCTGTCTGGTTGCTTTAAAATAACAACGACACAAAATAATCGAGAGGGCGCAGCAACAGCCGATGTTATTGTCCTTGCAGTCAAACCTATGACATTGAAAACAGTTGTTATCGAAATAAAGGATATATTATCAACTCAAAAACCTCTTATTATTTCTATTGTGACTGGCGTCAGTTCAACAAGCATTGCAAACTGGGCGCAGTGCCATGACCTTAAAATTGTCAGGTGCATGCCTAACACACCAGCATTACTTCGCAGTGGAACAACCGGTCTTTGGGCCAACTCCTTTGTCAGTTCCAAAGAGAAGGCAATTGCCGAATCAATTTTAAGAGCTGTTGGTGTTACTCTATGGCTCCAAGAGGAAAGAGATTTAAATACAGTGACGGCTGTCTCTGGATCTGGCCCAGCTTACTTTTTCCTCTTAATGGAATGTATTTTGGATTGTGCCAAGGAAATGGGTCTTAATGAGGAGCAAGCACAATTATTAACGGTCAATACGGCATTGGGTGCTGCTCGAATGGCTCTTGAGAGCGGTAAAAATATTTGCGCTTTAAGGCAACAGGTTACCTCTAAAGGTGGCACCACCGAACAAGCAATTAAATCTATGGAAGAAGGGGGGATAAGGGACTTAATGAGAAAAGCCGTCACTGCCGCACGCAATAAGGCTGAAGAAATCTCAGAGCTTTTAAAGTAAGGCGTTGGAAATGATATGCTAAGTTTTATCAGGATGCTTTTAGATTTTATAGTATCGATTAGCTTTGATCTTATTATTTTAATTGTGATCTTTCAATTTTTACTAGAGTTAGTTGACCCCAATTCTCATCACCCTATTAAGCAGCATTTTTTGCATTATACAGAACCTCTAGTTGGTCCAATCCATCATTACCTCCCATTTCATAGGAATATCGATATCGCTTTGCTTGCTTTATTATTTCTACTTGAAAATTTGAAACTTATCTTGCTGTTCTTATTAGACTGGCAATTTCCAAACTTATTTCTGCTATTTATTTGGAGTATTCTCTTAATTATTAATTCTTTTGTTACCTTTTATCTTTTCGCGGTGTTATTTCGTATTCTTATCAGTTGGGTGTTGCCTATTTACTCAAATCATCCCTCTACTCAATTGCTTTTTATACTTACTGAGCCTATTCTACGCCCTATACGCTCCAAAATTTTACCAAGAAAACGATTTGACTGGACGCCTCTCTTGGTAATTCTTGGGCTAAAACTCTTCTCAATGTTAATTACTTATACCTTGGTGCTATTTAAAGCACCTAGTTTTATCCGTTAACAAGAAGAGAGTACTTGAAATTTTACGCAACCATCCATATTCTAATATTCTTCATTAAGAAAATGAAGGCCCTTAATCTACTTAACCTTATTAATTGAAAAGGATAAAAAAAATGACAGAAAATACACTTGCTGTTACAGATGGCAGCTTCGAGAAAGAAGTTTTAAGCTCTGATCTCCCAGTATTAGTTGATTTCTGGGCTGAATGGTGTACCCCATGTAAGATGATTGGTCCTATCCTTGAAGAGGTCGCCAAAGAAAGGCAGGGACAGCTTGTCGTTGCTAAAATTAATATTGATGAAAATGCGGAAGCTCCTGTGAAGTATGGTGTTCTTGGTATACCTACGCTCATACTTTTCAAGCAAGGCAAGGTAGAAGCTACAAAAGTTGGTGCCCTCACCAAGTCCCAACTTATTGCTTTCCTTGAAGACCATTTATAGTCACACTCTATTATTTTCATGTTGCAAAAGGCTTGCGCAGGACTTATACTGAAAGTGTCTTCATATGTTACCTTTCAAGAGTTCTCCAGTTTAATGGTTTCTCCTTCGGAGTTTTTACCTCTGAGTAAGGTCTAATATTCAATCCAACCTTAAAGTAAATAATATGCATATAAATGAATTAAAGAAAAAGTCTGCTTCAGAACTTATAGCGATGATAAAGGAATTAAACATCGAAAATATGACACGCGCTACCAATTCAGCCATGATTGTAGCATTAATGACGGAGTATGCTAAACGCAATATGGAAGTCTATGGTGATGGTGTCCTTGAAGTTTTATCTGATGGCTATGGTTTTTTACGCTCTCCAGAAAGCTCCTTCATGCCAGCGCCTGATGATATTTACGTCTCACCCAGTCAGATACGAAAATTTGGGCTACGTACAGGCGATATGGTTTCAGGTAAAATTAGACCACCTAAAGAAGGTGAGCGTTATTTTGCCTTACTGCAAGTAAAAGACATTAATTTTGATGCACCAGACATTAAAGATAAGATTCTATTTGAAAATTTAACACCTTTATTCCCCAATGAACGCATTAGAGCGCAAAGAGGGAATGGAAGTACCGAGGATATTACCTCCCGAGTCATTGATTTGGTGGCACCGATTGGTAAGGGTCAAAGAGGCTTGATTGTTTCTCCTCCTAAGGCCGGTAAGACTATGATGCTGCAGAACATTGCCCAATCAATTACCATCAATCACCCTGAATGTTATCTTATTGTCTTATTAATTGATGAGCGTCCTGAAGAAGTAACCGAAATGGAACGATCGGTTAAGGGCGAAGTCATCGCAAGCACATTTGATGAGCCTGCTACTCGCCACGTGCAAGTATCAGAAATGGTTATTGAGAAAGCTAAACGATTGGTAGAACACAAGCATGATGTAGTTATCTTATTGGACTCAATTACCCGTCTTGCCAGAGCTTATAATACCGTTATCCCTGCATCTGGAAAGGTTTTAACTGGTGGAGTTGATGCCAATGCCCTACAACGCCCTAAAAGATTTTTTGGAGCTGCAAGAAATGTTGAAGGAGGCGGTAGTTTAACTATTATAGCCACCTCACTTGTCGAAACCGGTTCAAAAATGGATGATGTTATCTATGAAGAATTTAAGGGTACTGGCAATATGGAATTACACCTCTCAAGAAAAATTGCAGAGAAGCGTGTATTTCCAGCTATTGATATCAACCGTTCGGGAACACGACGTGAGGAATTAATCACTAAGCCAGAAGAATTACAAAAAATGTGGATATTAAGAAAATTACTGCATTCTATGGATGAAATTGCTGCAATAGAATTTTTAATTGACAGGCTTAAAGTCCGAAAAACCAACGAAGAATTCTTTGATGATATGAAAGGTAGGGAAACTAAGTAATCATACATGTATCAAGATTTGCGTGAATTCTTAAGCCTATTAGAGGCCAAAGGCGAACTTAAAAAAATCTCCTTGGAGGTTGATCCTTGCTTGGAAATGACAGAAATAAGCGACCGAATTCTACGTGAACAAGGTCCAGCTCTGTTATTTCAAAAGCCTAAAGGACATGATCTTCCCGTTCTCACTAATGTTTTTGGGACGATTAATCGGGTGGCGCTCGCCATGGGTCAAAATAATCTAGCTGACCTGCGGGAAGTAGGATCCCTCTTAGCTTTTTTGAAAGAACCTAATCCTCCCTCGAGTCTGAAAGATACCTGGCAAAAGTTACCTTTATTTAAGCAAATATTGAACATGAACCCGAGGATGGTTAAAAAAGGCAGTTGCCAACAAAATATTTTTTCTGGACAAGAGATTGACCTTTCTAAATTACCTATTCAAACCTGCTGGCCAGAAGATGTTGCTCCTCTCATTACCTGGGGGCTTGTCGTCACCAAAGGACCACATCAAAAAAGACTGAATTTGGGAATTTATCGACAACAAATCCTTGCAAAAAATAAATTAATAATGCGCTGGTTACCTCATCGAGGTGGCGCTCTTGATTTTGCACAATGGAAAAGCGCCTACCCTGGTAGAGCCATTTCCTTTGGTTGTTGTCATTGGAGCAGATCCTGCCACAATGCTGGCTGCGGTCACTCCTATACCTGACAACCTTTCTGAATATGCATTTGCAGGTCTCTTGCGAGGTCGTAAAACAGAACTTATTCCCTCGCTTTCATATGAAACACTTCAAGTACCAGCACAGGCTGAAATTATTTTAGAGGGATATATTGATCCTCATGAGTTGGCTGATGAGGGCCCTTTTGGAGACCATACTGGCTACTACAATGAAGTGGAAAAATTTCCTGTTTTCACTGTTACTAAAATGTCTTGCCGTGATGACCCTATCTATCAAAGTACCTATACAGGACGGCCTCCTGATGAACCTTCTATTTTAGGGTTGGCCTTAAATGAACTTTTCATCCCACTATTACAAAAACAATTTCCAGAGATTAATGATTTCTACTTACCCCCTGAAGGATGTTCTTATCGCTTTGCTGTTGCGAGCATTAACAAGCAGTACCCTGGGCATGCCAAAAGGGTGATGTTTGGTATTTGGTCCTTTTTAAGGCAATTTATGTATACTAAATTTATCGTAATTGTAGATGAGGATATTGATGCTAGAAATTGGCAGGAGGTTATTTGGGCGATATCAACTCGTATGGACCCAGTTCGAGACACAGTCATGATCGAAAACACGCCTATTGATTACCTAGATTTTGCCTCACCTAACTCAGGTCTTGGCTCCAAGATGGGGTTAGACGCTACAAATAAATGGCCAGGCGAAACTACGCGTGCTTGGGGTAAACCTATCACCATGTCATCTGAAGTAAAAAATAAAATAGACTCCATTTGGG
The DNA here is from genome assembly GCA_963817645.1 of uncultured Gammaproteobacteria bacterium. Lineage (GTDB taxonomy): Bacteria > Pseudomonadota > Gammaproteobacteria > UBA6002 > UBA6002 > UBA6002. The sequence continues at coordinate 53,137 of CAWFQC010000001.1, forward strand.
GCCAGCTCTAGGAGTATTATTGTTGCAACCATCTTTCGATTATAAAGTTTGGGAGATGAATCAGTTAACTCCTACGCATCTCCAGCTTAAACTTAAGCCTGTAACCAAACACATGATTTACAAAGCTGGGCAATACTTATACCTAAAATATCCCAATGGACAATATTTTCCCTTCTCAATTGCCAATGTACCTTCCGAGAATCTAATTATCGAATTGCATATTCGCCTCTCACCTAAAGACTTCTTAACGAACCAGTTTGTAGCTGATCTGTCTATTTCTAATTTAGTGACAATTGCCGGTCCTTTTGGGGAATGTTACTACGTCGATAAAAAAGGCCCCTTGCTATTGCTTGCAGTTGGTACCGGTTTTGCACCAGCAAAAGCGATAATTGAAAAGTTGATAACAACTAATTTAAAAAGAGATTGTTGGCTGTATTGGACTGTTAAACGCATGAGTGATATCTATTTGCCTGATCTAGTTAAATACTGGCAAGTTCTTATACCAAATTTTCATTTCACTCTAATTTCCACAGAAATAAAAAATACGACAAGAACAAATATCCTGCAAGTGGTAATTGAAAATTTTGAGGATATGGCCAATTGCCAAATCTATGTCTTTGGCCCACAATCTCTTGCCATTAATACGTTATCACAATGCCTTACAAGAGGTCTGCAAACAAAGAATTTTTTTACTGATATGTTGACCAAAGATCAGATAGCGAAAGTGGTCTCATCAGCTCGCTGAGAAACGCGGCTGTTAAGTAAGAAACCTAAAACTTCAACCACTTTTTGATTATTAAGCGGTTTGATTAATACAGCGTTCATGCCCGCATCTATTGCTTCTGCTTTTGTTTCGGAAGAAACGTGAGCGCTTAAGCCTATAATAGGCAATGGCTCTCTGCCAAATTTCTTTTCTAAACGTCGAAATAACCAGGTAAATTCATTGCCGTCGATACCAGGCAACCCAATGTCGGTCACTATAAGATCAAATAATTGATTTCTTGCGACCCTAATTGCTTCTTCACCACTAGCAACAGGGTAGACTTTGAAACCAGCAGATTCTAAAACATACTGTCCAGTACGCCGTGCAATATTATCATCTTCAATAAATAATACATTTAACTCACTTAGTTTATCATTACCTGGCAAGAGAGGAGTTTTTTTAGGTAAGGTAGTTGTTGGTCTCTTTGTAGTTTCAAAATTTACCTTTTCTAAGGGCAATGGGCTTGACACTGGCAGCTCTTCAGCTTCTTCAGCCTTTCCTATCTTTACTGGAAGAATCACTTTAAACGCTGTTCCTTTTCCAAACTCACTGGTAACCGATATTTCTCCGCCAAGTAAGGTAACGAATTTTTTTACTAAGGATAACCCTATGCCATAACCTGTGTGTCTTCCTTTATAAGAAGGGTCTATTTTATAAAAGCGATCAAAAATATGAGGAATCTTATCTTGAGGGATGCCAACGCCTGTATCACTCACGGTAAATTGCAGGACGGCCTTTTCATTTTCCTTTGCCAGCAATCGAGCGTCCAGCTTGATATGACCTTGTGTTGTAAACTTTATGGCATTACTAATAAGATTGAGCAAAATACGGTCAACTTTTAGCCAATCACTGACAATATATTCAGGCAAATCCGGTGCTATACTTGCCTTTAGTTTAACATTTTTAATTTGAGTATTAGAGTAGAACAATTCGCAGACACAATTAATTCGCTCTAACAAGTTAAAAGTTGCACATTTAATATTTTCTTCTCGAGCTTCATTGGTTGAAACAATTTCTAAGATATCGTTTAATAAGCTGAGCAAACGTTCGCTCGTTTGATGGATGATATGACCATATTCACGATCTTTTGTACTATCCCCTTCTTTTTCTAGGATATTCGCCATTCCAATTACACCACTAAGAGGTGTCCTAATATCATGGCTCATATTTGCAATGAAGGCAGACTTTGCTTGGTTTGCAGCTTCAGCTTTCTCTCTAGATTGACGTAAATCTTCCTCCATTTTTTTACGTTCAGTAATGTCAGAATAGATTCCTAACACGCCTATAACTTGGCCCATTTTATCTAGCAGGGGAACCTTATTTGTTAGCAAGGTAATTTTTCTGCCATCAGCAAGGGTCTGTGATTCTTCAATATTAAGCTTAGGTCGAAGGGATGTCATAACCTCACGGTCATCAGCTCGATAGAGGTCACTTTCTTCTTTTGTGGTAGGTAAGTCGTAATCAGTTTTTCCGACAATCTCACATACCGAGGAAAAACCGAGGGAGGTGGCAAATGATTCGTTGCAGCCTAGATAAATGCCATCTTTATTTTTCCAAAAGATACGAGAAGGTACTTGTTTTAACAGCTCAATAACGAAATCACGTTCTGACCAGTATCGCTGTTCTTCAGCATCCATGAAACCTCCTATAAATTGGCTGGTAATCTATTCAAATAATGCAGTATAGTTCTCATTTGGACATGACGCTTAAATGCCAACAAATTACCGTCTGAGTCATAACTGAGTTGTTCTAAAGATTATCTCTTGAGAAGTTGGCATTTCTGAGGGTGCAGGAATCTTGTTATGAGACTCTTGGATTTTTTCCCAAAAACACGACATATTTTTTTCACCCGGCTCACAACTATATAATAACGTACGTCTTACAGGTTGGTTATTTTGTTCTTCAATTTTTGGATAAGAATTTCCTGATAATTCATCATAGGTTTGAAGCATACAAGTATTTCTTTCTGCTGTGCTGATTGGTTCAGTAAGTTCATTTTTTATTCCTTTGTCTAAGATTCCATCTTGAATATATCTATATTTTCCTTTCTCAATAATATCATCCCCTTTTATTAATTTCTTTATTTCTTTAGACACATCAAAAATGTTACTTACTTTCCCAGGGATAATGTAAATTATTCGGTCTCGTTCAAAAGTAACTGCGCTACGAAACTCTCTATTTGATTTTATCTTAGGTAAAATAGCGCCTTGCCATCCGCAATATTTGAATCTCTCCTTAAATACAGGAAAAAATCGATTAATTTCATGCTCACATTTTGGCTTAACCTTTTTTTCTATGAAGTTATCATCTATTTTACCAAGCACAGCATAAGCTTCCTCTATAGACTTGTATGAACCCATTATGGTCCATTTTCCATGGGTTAATATATATTTTCTATTTCCTACTACACCATTTTCATCGAGTGGGTCATTTTGAACAAAGGGCATCATGCATGGAAACCATCCATCTAATACAATGAAGGAAAATGGAAGAGGGGCAGATTTCTGATCTTCGTAAATTAATGCTAAACACGGCTGATATACAACATCTAGTTCAAATGGAAGTTCATCTTTAGGTGAAAACGAATGATAACTCGTAGCATTAATTACATAATCAAAAAAATCATAGGATTCTCGATCATTGCTAACAAAAACTTTATTATTATAAGTTTGTAAATCTTTAACTTCAAAATTACATTTTATTTTAACACCTGCATACCCTAAAAGGATTTTAAACATTTTTCTTAAGCGTTGACCTAATAAAATACTAGGCTCATTAATATCCATTGCAGTAATTAAATTATTATAATTCAAGTCTTCAAAATTCTTTACTTCCTTGCAATCCCTAGTTTCTCGGCAAACAGCTTCAAATTCCTCTTTAGTAACTTTAGGTGGTTTATCATCGGCATCTGTTGTTCCTAAAGCATAGACAGAATGACTTTGCCTTAAAATCAAGTCCGGATAATTATTAAAAAATTTTTGGTAGCCACGATGACAACTTTCCCTTGTTGCTGGGGAACGAGGATAATGAGGACCTCTATGTAATCTTATGCCAAAGGAACCTGATATCCCCATAAAAATATCATCATTTTTATCGACAAGGGTGACTGAATGTCCATCAAGAGCTAAGCGACGAGCGACATGACACCCATACCAACCTGCACCAATTATACAAATTTTCATACTCTTCTCCATCCTGATTAAAAACTGAGATTAAAAATATTCAACTATTTTCGGTAAGGAGGTATCAGGAATTACTAACCTAATTTAATGAGGCAGGTGGATAGAAGAAATCATGTCTCCCTCCATATTCCTGAATATAGGTATTTTAAAAAAAGCAATAAGAGATGTAGATTTTTACTTTACCATTCCTACTATTCTATTTTTTTTTATCAGTTTTTAATTAAGTCTATTTATAATGGGATATTAAAATTATCTCTTACTATCATAACATACTAAAATATTCAAATAACCAATCCATGCTTACACATTATTATTCTAGATGCTAGAGTTTACCATAAATTCACTAAAAAACTATCAATTTTTGCTCGCTTGGGAAGCAATAACGGTATTGATAAATCAATTACCGAGTGAATTTGCTAGACCAGAGAAAATAGATAGCTGGAACGGCAGCTTTTCTCTCGTCATTTAGCACTTACTTCTATCATAGGTCACTTATGCAGCTCTTAGCAGCGGATATTTCAATTTTCCATCAAGATATTTTAATAATTGAGGTTGCTTCAACTTGGTATAGTCTTTATCAATAGTATTGATAATCCTTTCTTTGACTTGGTTCTTACAGCACTTATTGAGTAAGCCTTGGAAATGGGAAGGGGCAATCAGAACTAAATTTACATACTCATTATGCGTTCTCCCCGTATCTAACTTCTTAGCTAATTCATGCGCAAATCGCTCAGCTTCTACTTCTTTTGGGTTGGTAGGTACATCGTAAACACCTGCCGGTGAACTTTTGGTATCGTGGTAACGGCCTCGGTTATCAATAACAAGGTCAGTTACTTTCTCACGACTTTCAGGATGGAGAACTCTGTAATCAGTCTCATTTGCCGATAAGTTTTCTCAGCTTCAAACAAACGAGCTTGACAAGCATTGGCTATCAAAATCCAAGTAGTTTTCATAAGAACCTCCTATCTTGAGCGTTGATACTTCGCCATTAGCTCTGAGGATGCTACTACGTGGCCATTGATTGCAGATTCAACCTCTTTTTTTGTCATGCCATTATTAATAGGCAATGTGGTATCAATCGCATAGAGTTTAAAGAAATATCGATGCTCTCTATCTGGTGGACAAGGACCATTATAAGTCAATCGGTTCCAACTGTTTTTACCAGTTAAAGTGCCCTCTGGCATATTTTGATTATTTTCTGCCAGTAAAGTAGTACTGGCTGGAATATTGTAGAGAATCCAATGATCCCATGTGCCAGCAGGCGCATCGGGATCGTCCATAATTAAAACAAACGACTTAGTATTCGCCGGTGCATCCTTCCAAAAAAGAGGAGGAGATATGTCTTTCCCATCACAGGTATACTGCTTCGGCACATTTTGGCCTTGCTTAAAGGCAGGACTAAATAATTCTAATGCCATAGCACTTTCCATCCAAAAATAATTTAAAATTACAAGCATTAAAAAACATAACCATTTTATCATTTTTCAGCATTCCTTAATGAAGAGTTAATAAAATTATAGCCTACATTTCCTTTAGAACAAAAAGGGTGAAAAGGTGGCGTGGTGAAATGGCATGGCAATGGGCGGCTATGGGGGACTCGAACTACCGACCTCAGCGTTATGAGAATGCCTGTAAACAATTTGTTCGTTTGGCATTACAAGACTCACTAAATCAATACAATATTCCAATGCATATTGAAGTATCTGCCGCTTAAATTTTATCGTAAATCATTGATTTATAGTGGCTATGGGTGGACTCGAACCACCGACCTCAGCATTATGAGTGCCGCGCTCTAACCAGCTGAGCTACATAGCCAAGTTAAGTGATAACTAAATTGATTCTGGCGTGCATCTATACGCTTGTCAAGTTTTTGAAAAAGTTATACGTTGAAACGAAAATGCATAATATCACCTTCCTGCACAACATAATCTTTCCCTTCTAGTCTTAACTTGCCAGCACTTTTGGCCCCCTGTTCCCCCCCATAGGTAATAAAATCTGAATAGGCAATGACTTCTGCTCGAATGAAACCACGTTCAAAATCCGTATGAATAACACCCGCCGCTTGAGGCGCTTTGGCACCAATTGGGATAGTCCAGGCTCGTACCTCTTTTTCACCAGCAGTAAAGTAGGTTTGTAAATTAAGTAAGCTATAGCCTGCATGAATAACTCTATTAAGACCAGGTTCTGAAAGTCCCATTTCATTTAAAAATTCTTGTTTATCAGCATCGTCTAATTCCACCATTTCTGCCTCAAGTGCAGCACAAATGACTACAATCTGAGATTTTTGCTCTTTTGCATACTGTCTAACATCATCTAATAAGGGATTATTTTCAAAGCCACTGTCATCGACATTGGCTATATAAAGTGTGGGTTTTGCAGTTAGTAAGTGTAGTGGTTGCAGGGCAGCAATTTCATTTTCGGTTAATTCAAGGCTCGAAGCTGGTTTTCCTTCATCAAGAGCAGCTTTCACTTTTTCTATAGTCGCCTTCTGGGCAAGGGTGGCTTTATCTCCAGTTTTTGCTTGCTTAATAAGTTTTTGTAGGGCCCTATCGACGGTTTCTAGGTCAGCTAAGGCCAACTCGGTATTGATAGTCTCAATGTCTGATAAGGGATTAATAGCGCCTGAGACATGTGTTACGTCTGGATGATGAAAACAACGTACCACATGGGCAATGGCTTGTGTTTCCCTGATATTTGCTAAAAACTTGTTACCTAATCCTTCTCCTTTAGAGGCACCAGCTACCAATCCGGCAATATCAACAAATTTTATAGTCGTAGGGAGGATTTGCTGTGGTTTAACAATTTGCGCTATTTTTTCTAAACGGATATCTGGTACTGGTACAATGCCTACATTAGGTTCAATCGTACAAAAGGGATAATTAGCTGCCTCAATGCCCGCTTTTGTGAGCGCATTAAAGAGAGTAGATTTACCTACATTAGGTAAACCGACGATACCGCATTTAAAACCCATATGGGGAATCCTCAATTGAAAAATAAAATCGATCAATTATCGATTATGCAATTGTTGAACAGCCTGCTGGAAATTTCCAGCTAAGAATAAAGGTAAAATTAATTTTGCACTTTCAAATGAATGCTGAATTAATTCAAAATCTTTTTTTGAAGGACGACTTAAGACATAATTAAGGACCTGGTCACGGTGTCCCGGATGACCAATGCCAATACGAAGTCGGTGAAAATTTTTATTATGTAAATGTTGAATGATATCTCGTATCCCATTATGGCCACCGTGACCTCCATTTTGTTTAAGCCTGATGGTCCCTGCTGGAAAATCAAGCTCATCGTGTGCTATCAAAATAGCTTCTGGCGGTATTTTATAGAAATATGATAATGATTTAACAGCAGTACCACTATGATTCATATAAGTGGTTGGAATCAATAGCCAGTAATCTTGATCTTTAACTTGAAAACGACCAACGTGACCATGAAATTTGGACTCAAATTGCAGCGATACAGTATTCTCTTGAGCTAACATTTCCACAAACCAGGCCCCTACATTATGTTCGAGTGGCTTGGTATTGTTGGCCTGGATTTCCCAATCCAACAATAAGCTGAATCTTATGTTGCAAGCACTATGCCTCTTTTTTAACTTCTGTCTTTTGGGCGGTTGCTTCTGGCTGTGAAGTCTGTTCAGGGGCGGTTGTAGCTTCTGGTTTTATTCCAACAGTTGGTTTGTGAATGATTGCAACAGGAAGGTCATACTCTTCTCCCTGTAGCAAAATAGTGAGTTCAATACCTTTTGGAAGCACTAAATCCGATAAACGTATAGAGTCGCCTATTGATAGCTTGGACAAATCTGCCTCAATAAACTCCGGAAGATCTGCTGGCAAACAACGAATTTCAACATCTGTCTTTAAATGAGAAACTAAACCACCTTGGGTTTTTACACCCGGTGAATTCTCGGCACCTTCAAAATGAAGAGGCACTGACATGGTAATTTTGTTTTTAGCAATAATTCGAAGAAAATCTGCATGTAGTATTTTGGGTTTACTGGGATGCCGATGTAAATCTTTAAGCACAACTTGTTCTTTCTTGCCTGAAATTTTCAACGTTAAAATACGGGAATAAAAAGCTTCATTTTCTAAAGCGTTTGACAGAACATTATGGTCCAAACAAATCATTTCTGGATTTCTATCGCCCCCATAAACAATAGCCGGAACCTTATTTCCTAACCGGCGCAAACGACGGCTGGCTCCTTTTCCCATCTCATTGCGAGTTTCTGCTGTTAGTTCGTAAGTATCAGACATTAATATTCTCTCCAAATGACTTGAGTAGTATGCTCGAAAAACGAAATTTGCTATTTTACTTTATTTTTGAATAAAAAAGAAGAGGCAGAATGCAAATTGCCAGCTATTTCGCTTCTAATCAACAAATAAAGAGCTGACGGATCCCTTGTGATTTACCCTGTAAATAGTTTCGGCGATAATATGGCTTTGGCCTAATTGCCGAATCTTAGGGCATAGCCTCGCATTTTCGGTCAGCGGAATAGTATCAGTCACCACAACTTCATCAAGGGCTGATTCTTCAATATTTTGAATCGAAGAACCGGATAAAATAGGGTGAGTACAGTAGGCAGTTACGGTGGCTGCTCCATGCTCTTTTAATGCGCTAGCTGCGTGGGTCAAGGTGCCAGCTGTGTCTACCATATCATCAACCACGATGCAGTCGCGACCCTCGACGTCACCAATAATGTGCATCACTTCTGCCAGATTATGGCTGGGTCTTCGTTTGTCAATAATGGCAAGGTCTGCATCATTTAAACGCTTGGCAACAGCACGAGCTCGCACAACTCCACCCACATCTGGAGAGACGACGGTGGGACGAAGGAAATTTTTTCTAGCTACATCTTCTAGCATAACGGGTGTTGAATAAACATTATCAACCGGCATATAAAAGAAGCCTTGAATTTGATCAGCATGCAAGTCAACGGTGATCAAGCGTGTAATGCCAACGGATGCCATCATATCTGCTACCACCTTTGCGGTAATAGGTACACGTGCAGAGCGAACACGCCTATCTTGTCTGGCATAACCAAAATAAGGAACAACAGCTGTAATGCTAGAGGCTGAAGCGCGACGAAGAGCGTCAGCAAGAATAATGAGTTCCATCAGGTTGTCATTGGCAGGAGCGCAAGTTGATTGAAGAATAAAGGTATCTCGACCTCTAACATTTTCAAGAACTTCAACCATGATTTCGCCATCACTGAAACGACCCACAATTGCATTTCCCAGAGGAATCTGTAGATGGCCAGCAACCTTTTCAGCAAGTGCTGGGTTAGAGTTTCCACTAAAGATTTTTATTTCATGCACAATTAATTTTCCCTTTGAACTTTGGAATGATAAGTTTTGCTGTTCTTTACTAGTTGGTAGAAGCATTTTTTCAAATCTGTGTTGAGGTTGAAATACAAAATGGCTGGGGTGCTAGGATTCGAACCTAGGTATGCGGAGATCAAAACCCCGTGCCTTACCGCTTGGCGACACCCCAATTTAAACTAAATTTGCTCAGCTACTGAACAGTTGTAATCAGATTCTACTAGCGTTAAGCAATTTTGTTAAAAATTATTAATAATTTTACGTAAGGGCGAAGTGTTTAGCCCCTTGGCTACTATTCCCCTAAGTGGTGCTGGAATCCCTTTGGCAACCTCCAGGGCAGCTACTTTATCTTTAAAAGTTGCAAATATGCAACTGCCTGTGCCTGTCATTCTAGCAGGAGAAAATTGCGTTAGCCAATCTAATGCATTGGCAACTTCAGGAAAATACTTCCTGACAATAGGCTCACAATCATTCCGCCCCCCTGCCTTAAAAAACCTTGCTATTGTGATCTCTGGCGTGTTTCGTGTCAATTGCGGATCAGAAAAAATTTTTGCTGTTTCAACTTGGCAGGGTGGGAATAACAATAATACCCAATCCTCTGGAGGGTTGATGCTTTGCAGCTTTTCTCCAATACCTTCGCCAAAGGCAGAAAAACCTTGAATAAAAATGGGGATGTCTGCGCCAAGTTTTAACCCCAAATAGGAAATTGTCTCTTGAGAAAGACCTAGCTTCCAAAGATGATTAAGACCCAGCAAGGTTGTAGCAGCGTTGGAACTTCCTCCTCCCAACCCACTACCTAGTGGAATTTTTTTTTCTAAAAGAATATCCACTCCCTTAGGGCAATTACTATATTCTCGTAGCAGGAGAGCGGCACGATATACTAAGTTATTTTCAAGTGGCAAGTTTATTTGTGACGTTTCCAAGGTAATCGCTTCATCGCCGCGTAGCCTAAAAGAAAGCTGGTCATGCAAATCAACAAATTGAAAGGCTGTTTGGAGTAGATGGTAGCCATCTGGCCTTCTACCCACCACGTGAAGAAATAAATTGATTTTTGCTGGGGAAGGTAAATGCAAATCAATCATAAAGGTTCCAATGATTGATAACCAACTTTACATGTAGTTGTTGATTATCCATCACGATTCTTCTGGGTAAATCTGTGTTTCCTTGTGGCTTAAAGGCTGAGAACTGTATTTGCCATCCTTCCTGGCTTAAAAATACCAAGTGACCATACTCATCTTGCGACTGTCTAAACTTTGCACCTGGGGCAGGGATTCCTCTGATCCAATAACGCATATTTGAAACAGGAAGATACCAACCAAGTTGTTGCTGCATTAGCGCCTCAGCAGTAGCAGCAGAAAATGAGCCTGTTGGCTTAAATAGTGTCACTCGTCCTGGAAGTCCTTGAATACCAATAGCTCCTAAATTAAGTGGTCCATAGATATTGATGGCATAACGTTGCTGGATTTGTTTCCAGTTGAAAGACCCCATTTGGGCCTTGCCTCTACTTTGTATGCTCACAGCTCCTTGAATTTCCCAGCTGGTTTTATCAGCTAAATTGACCCTTCTTTGTTTCCAAGGCTTTTTAGTGTAAGTTGGATGATCAAAAGGAGGTTCTATTTGAGTCGCGCAGCCTGACAGTATTATTAGAAAAATTGAAACAGCAAAATACTGTAATTTTTTCATACATTAAGCTCTACTTTATTAAAAAAATGAGTTTAACAGCATTTCTATCACCTTCAAACATGTTCCTTATTTTACAAGTTAACGGCAGGTGAATTATAATCTCCCCACTTTATTAATTGAATAGCTGTTGCCAGAATGACTTTATTAGTATATGGAATTAACCACCGGACGACGCCCATCAATTTGCGAGAAAAAATTGCATTCTCACGCGAAAAGGCTCGCTATGCTTTAGCAGATTTAATGCGGCGCAGGGCAGTTAATGAAGCAATGATATTATCTACTTGTAATCGTGTAGAAGTATATGGTGACATCACTGATTCTAGTTCATTTCAGAATTGGTTAAGTCAGAGCTTTGAGGATATCCCTAATAACTCCTGGTATTCTTTTTATGACGAGAAAGCGGTTTCCCATATCATGCGGGTTGCAAGTGGATTGGACTCAATGGTGCGCGGCGAACCGCAGATCTTAGGGCAAATGAAAGATGCTTTTGCCTTGGCGAAAGAAAGTGGCTCCATTGGTAACAGGCTACATAGACTATTCCAAACAGTATTTAATATCACAAAGCAGGTACGTACCCAAACGGGTATAGGGTCAAATCCCATTACCTTTGGCTATGCAGTGGTGACTCTAGCCAAACATATCTTCAGTGATCTGTCAAAAAGTGCAGTGCTTTTGATTGGTGCTGGTGAAGTGGTTGAATTAGCTGCATTGCATTTGTATAAACAGGGTATTAAGCGATTTATTGTTGCTAACCGTTCCCTGGCAAATGGTGAAAAATTGGCGCAGCGAGTTTACGGTCATTGTATCTCTTTTGCAGATATTCCTATTTATTTAAAAGAATCAGACATCATAGTCAGTGCCACATCAAGTGAACTCCCTATCCTAGGGAAAGGGGCCGTTGAAAGAGCCATAAAGGCAAGAAAACATAAGCCTATATTTATAGTAGATCTTGCTGTTCCTCGAGATATAGCGCCTGAGGTTGCAGACTTGGAGGATATCTATCTTTATAACATTGATGATTTAAAAACTATTATTGAAGATAACCGCATCTATAGAGAAGCTGCTGCAAAAGAGGCAGAAAGCATCATTGAAATACAAGCAAGACACTACATGTTTGATATTCAGTCTTTAGAAGCAAATAATTTGATTAGTGATTATCGAAAAAATTTAACTGCCCTCTCCGAAAAAGAATATGAATTGGCACTACATTCTTTGCATAAAGGAGTTGATCCAGAAAAAGTCTTAAAACAGTTTGCTCAAAATCTTATTAAGAAAATCGCTCATAGCCCTTGCATTCAAATGAAGCAGGCGGCTTTTGACGGGAGATTAGAATTTTTGGCCCTTGCTCGTCAGCTCCTCGATATTAATTAGGCTGATTTTGAGTTATATTTATAAATATAACCTTTATTGCATGAAGATTATGAAAGTAACTATTGAAAGAAAATTACATACTTTGATTGAGCGCTATCAGGAAGTGAGTTTATTGCTAAATGATCCTACTGTTATTAGCGACCAAAACCGATTTAAAGATCTGTCAAAAGAATACTCTCATCTAGAGCCCTTAATGGAATGTTTTAAGACTTATCAAGAGAATCAAACAGCAATTCAATCTGCCACGGCTTTGCAGGCAGATGAGGACCCAGAGTTGCGTGATCTGGCGATGGAAGAATTGCAGGAGCTTTGCCATAGGCAAGAGTCTATTGAGCTAAAATTGCAGCAATTATTAATCCCTCCAGATCCTGAAGACGATAGAAATATCTTTTTAGAAATAAGAGGAGGAGCAGGGGGTGATGAGGCGGCTATTTTTGCTGGGGACTTGTTTAGAATGTATGTCCGTTTTGCAGAAAACATGGGTTGGAAGGTGGAAATAATTTCCGAGAATCTAGGAGAGCATGGCGGCTTTAAAGAAGTTATTAGTCGGATCACTGGCAAGAGCGTTTACTCAAAATTAAAGTTTGAGTCAGGTGCTCATCGCGTTCAACGAGTTCCTGCAACCGAATCACAAGGGCGCATACATACATCCACTTGTACTGTTGCTGTCATGCCTGAGGTAGATGAAATCGATGCAATTGAGATAAACCCCCAGGAGCTTAGAGTTGATACCTATAGGGCATCAGGTGCAGGAGGACAGCACGTCAATAAAACTGACTCGGCAATTCGTATCACCCACCTACCAACGGGTATTGTAGTTGAATGCCAAGATGAACGCTCTCAGCATAAAAATCGCTCGCGCGCAATGGCTTTGTTGCAATCAAAGCTATTAAATCAAGAGCGCAGTAAACAACAACGAGAACAGGCCGAGACAAGACGCAATTTAGTCGGCACTGGAGACAGATCGGAGCGAATTAGAACCTATAATTATCCTCAAGGAAGAATAACCGATCATCGCATCAACCTGACAATGTATAAATTAGAGGACATCATGGAAGGCAGCTTAAATCAGGTTATTTCTCCTTTGATTAATGAACATCAGGCGGATTTGTTAGCTAATCTTGCGGATGCCTAATTTGCTCCATCTCCAAACCATAAAAGAACTCCTGCAATTTGGTAGTGCCTTACTGCAAAAAAATGAGGCAAGTCATCTAGAAGCAGAGTTATTACTTTGCCATGTGTTGCAGGTTACTCGTAGCTATTTGTATTCTCATGGGAATGAGAAAGTGCTTTTTGACCAAATACAACAATATAACAAATTGTTGCAAGTGCTAAATGAAGGAATGCCTATGGCATACCTGCTTGGGATAAAAGAATTTTGGTCTTTAGAGTTTATTGTTAATCAACATACGCTTATTCCTAGGCCAGAAACTGAACTGTTGGTCGAAAAAGCCCTTACCCTTCTCCCAGAAAAAGAAAAACTGGTAGTTGACTTAGGAGTAGGAAGTGGGGCAGTGGCAATTGTATTGGCTTTAGAAAGACCCCATTGGCAAGTAGTTGGAACAGACATCTCTTTAGAGGCATTAAAAGTAGCCGAACAAAATCTGATTAAACACGGTGTTTCTAACGTTTTTTTAATGAAAACAAATTGGTGCTATGGATTGCCTAAGAATATTTTCGATGCGGTTATTAGCAATCCGCCTTATATTGCAAGTAGTGATTCTCATTTAAAGCAATTAAGGCACGAGCCTTTGCATGCTCTCACCCCAGGAAAAGATGGCTTGACCGCTATCAGAAAAATTATTTTAGAGGCAGGCACTTGCTTAAAGAAAAAGGGGTGGTTACTTCTTGAACATGGTTATGATCAAGGAGCAGCCGTAAGGAATCTGCTGCTATCGGCTGGCTATACTTCTATACAAACGGCATTCGATTTAAGTGGTATTCCGAGAGTAACCAGCGGCCAGTGGCATTAGGAACGTGGTTTTAATTTTATGAAAATTGTCTTAGCGAGCAACAATCCAGGTAAAATCAAAGAAATACAGCAACTGCTGGAAGCCCACAAAGTTAAAGTCCTGGCTCAAGCTAAGCTGGATGTTAAAGAAGTGCCAGAAGAGGGCCTAACCTTCATTGAAAATGCCTTGTTGAAAGCAAGGAATGCATCTTCTTCAACTCACCTGCCAGCTTTAGCCGATGACTCAGGGTTGATTGTTCCAGCTTTAGGAGGAGCCCCTGGAATTTTCTCTGCACGCTATGCAGGTGAAAATGCAACTTCTAGGGAATGCATTGAAAAATTATTAGCAGATTTACAGAATGTCCCTGATTCAAAGCGCAATGCCTTTTTCTATTGTATCCTCATTTTTTTGCAGCATGCACAAGATCCATGTCCAATTGTGTGCGAAGGTATTTGGCAAGGTAAAATTTTATATGAGCCTCAGGGAGAACAGGGCTTTGGTTATGACCCCATCTTCTATGACCCTCATTATCAATGCTCTGCTGCACAGCTACCCCCAGATATCAAAAATCAAATAAGTCATCGTGGCCAGGCTATGACCCAGCTCTTGGGGAAAATGCGTTTCGTTGGAATGTATTGAAGCTGACTGAAAGGAAAATTTTACTACCAAGGTTTGTATATCTAAACTGATTTAAGCTGCTGGCACTTCGGCCCGTCGTTCCTCGCTGCACAATTCTTATAGAAACCTCGGAGTTTAAAGCATCATAATTCAGTGGAACTATTGCTCCGGCTGCTGGCACTTGCAGCTACCCCCTCTCCCGCGCTATAATTTTTCTATATAATCAATAAGTTACCAGCGGGAGAGGGTTGGGGTGAGGGAAAAGTTGGGAGCAGCAGAGTTTTCCCTCACCCCAACCCTCTCCCGCAATAACTTGTTGATTCTAAAGAGATTTTTTGCGCGGGAGAGGGGGCGGCTGCAAGTGCTATATGAGGCTGTTATCCTACTAAAAACTCCGAGCTAGGTTATAGGAAAAATCAGCATTCTTCATGGGACTAGCGCTTTCCTCGCATGAAGGTTTGAGCTTTCTACGAGGATTGTGCGGCGAGGAACGACGGCCCAAAGGCAAGCGGTAAAAATCGATCTGAATTTTTAGCAGAAGCCGCAAGGCAAATGATTGCCTAAAAATTCCACAAAGATTAGCCATCAAAAAAAGTTGTATGAATTTGTATATCTAAACTGCCAATATAGCCAAACCCTTAACCCGAATATTTCATCATTTCACTATCATTTAGCTCAAATACAGCATCACAATCAATGTCTGGACAATTACGCCCAAGCATTGTTAAATACAATATTCTCCAGGCGACAATTAAGTAGAGGGCTCCGCCTAATCCACCCTACCTCTGCTTAGATTCGTCGAACTGACGTTAGATAGGAGAAAATACCTTATGAATAAAGCGGATTTTATGGTTCTGTCGCAAAAAGTTATCAGCTAAGTTAAAATGCACTCAGTAAAAAATGGATTTGGATGTAAAATGATTAGCTTCAAACAACGGCATTTTAAAAATAACTTCGTTTATCGTCTGGAAAAATTTTTGCGACACAACCCTTAAGGGGCAAAGCTTATGGAAGACATTATTTTAAGGATAAAAGTTCGTTCTGCAATAGTTGTTCGCCATGTGACGCAATCCGCAACGGCTTGTCTTCTTGCTATGACTAAGGGAGACTTGTCTGTGCTTACGGTACATCACTGGAAAGTTGCAATTGGTACAGGATTAGGTACAGGGCTAATAAGCTTATTAGCATCTTATGGGGATTTAGTTAAGTTTCAAACTTCGCGATATGGGATTGTAGCTGTCTCTTTTGTTGGAACCACAATTGCAGATTATATAAGTCATGGCGCTACAGCATCATGGAGCAAGTCTTTGGTTACAGGTATTGGAGCATCTTTACTCTGTTTAATTGTTTCATTTACTTCACTGGATAAGTATTTATCTACTCTAGAAGAAAAAGAGAAAAAAGGTAAATTAGGATCGCGCCCGAAATAACATCCTATTGGGTGTTAACGTACAAACGGCATTAAAGTCTCACGAGATTTTATCTGAGTATCCAGGCATGATGCTGATGTCACTTTCTTGATTTTAAGGCATTAGGAACCACCATACAACGCATTGGAGCCATTTTAGCCCGCATAGATGGTTGGGGTTGTGTCGCAAAAATTTTTCCAGACGATAAACGAAGTTATTTTAGGCGTTTAACGTCAGTTCGACGAATCTAAGCAGAGGTAGAGTGATTAGGGCCCCTGCCATTAAGTAGAAAAGTTAATTATAATGAACTTATGCATTGAATATTTATTAGTCTGATCGAGGCTTAAAGCCAAGCGCAGCTAATCGTTTCTTTATGCTGGGGTGGGTTGAAAAGAGGTCTGAAAGAGATTGCAAATTTGTGATGCCCGCTTGTTCTGGATCAAATATATACGCCTCACGCCGCACAGCTTCATGCGGAGTGTTTTGATATTGGTAACTATATTGATCAACGTTATCAGCATGGTCATTATTAATTTTCAATAAGGCTGAGGCAAGAGGTTGGTTATCTCGCATGAGTTCGACGCTTCCAGCATCTGCCATAAATTCTCTTGAACGACTTAGATAAAAAATAAGTAATATGGTAATAATCGGTAATACAATTCGTATTATCATTATAATAATATATAGACTGTTTCGCCCCCTATCCCCATTCTCCCCTTGCCGGTTGCCGCTAAACAGTACGCCTCTGAATAAAAAATCAATAACTATTAGCGTAATGTTGGATAATACCGCTGCCATCAATGTTAATTTAATATCCAAATGTCGAATATGGCTAATTTCATGCGCCATAACTGCTTGTAACTCTGCTCGATTTAGTTTCACCATAAGGCCACGGGTAATAGCCATCATTGCGGATTTCTCACTATAGCCACTTGCAAAGGCATTCATGTAATCCGCTTCAATGACATACACTTTCGGCATGTAGCGTAATCCTGAGGAAACTTTCATTTCTTCTACTACATTGTAAAGTTGAGTCTCTTGGGCGCTGCGAGCAGTTTGTGGCGTGATTTCCTGATATTCGGTTCCAAGAAGCATTAATTTATCATGCCATGCGAAAGTGATCCAAACAGCAATGACCGCAATAGCAGCGAGCAAGAAGGTCATAGTTGGAAAAATTTGAAAATGCACTAAGCTAGAAAAAATATCCGATACATTGGCATGAGGATACTTCTTGGCATTCCAAAAAACATCGACAAGTAACCCAAGGGCCGCATAAATGATAATAAACGAACCAATGACAAAATTGCTACGACGCTTATTGAGCCGAATTATCTTTCGCCAATCAGCAGCCTGGTAAGTGTATTTATTCATAGTTCTACTGTATAAGATTCTCTTTCGGCAACTGTTTTTTGATCAAGTTGCCAATAAGGAAAATCAAAATCCAATTTGCTTTTAAACCAGTTGACAATCATCGACGCAATGAAGGACTTCTTCTTTGCATTGTATTGTTCAATACTGTCATTTAGCGCTTGTTTAGAATAAGCCAGCTTATTTTCCGTATTCACAATTTCTTCTTGCAGTTGCTTAACATTTTCATTCGCTTTTAGATTAGGGTATTGCTCAAATACTAAATTAATACCACTTGCAATCCTTGAGATTTGATTTTCAGCATCAATCCGTGTCTTCTCATCTCCCTGCGCATGAGCTGCTTGCGCAGTAGAACGTAACGCAACGACGTCTTTTAGAGTCGTTTTCTCATAGTCCATATATTTTCTAACAACATTAATTAAGGACTCAAAAACTTTATAGCGTCTATCCAATTGGATATCTATTTGCTTCTGATTATTGCGCACGGTCTCTATCATGGCGATGAGACGATTGTAGGTAGCAATGACATACACAGCAAACACTGCAATTACAAGCAGTATAATGACTACAGACATAAGAACTTCCTCATATTAAGAACACAAACAAGATCCTAATTAAAAGTTTATACTAATTTTTCAGAAATAACGGGTTGTCATCATACTTTTTTTAATCGATCAAGATGTCGATAAAAAAAAGCTTCCTGCAAATGGTGGCGCTCAATACTGGGAATTTGTTCCAAATCAGCAATAGTACGAGCTATTTTTAATATTTTAAAATAGGACCTGGCTGAAATTTTCTTTTTTTCCATCGCTTGTTGGAGATATATTTCATCTAGAGGCAGAAGAGTGCAGAATTTTTTTATCTCATCTATGTTCAGTAAAGCATTTGGCTTACATGCTCGATCCATTTGTATGGATCTTGCTCGCAGTACTTTTTCAGATACCTCTTTGCTTGCTTTTTCTTTTATTGTGTTATTGGTAAGTGTTGTTGTTGGGAGTTGCGCAAGTTCAGCTTGAATATCAATACGATCTAGTAAGGGCCCTGAGATCCGAGCTTGATATTTTTTTATTTGCTCAAGGGAGCAAATACATTCAGCCTCCAGGTTACCATATTGGCCACAAGGACAAGGGTTCATGGCAGCCACTAGCTGGAATTTTGCTGGGTATCGAACTTGCGCGCTAGCTCTTGAAATTGAAATAAAGCCTGATTCTAAGGGCTCTCTTAATGATTCCAATGTCTGCCTTTTAAATTCTGGCAACTCATCTAAAAAAAGTACGCCGTTATGAGCAAGGGATATTTCACCTGGTCTGGGAGGATTACCACCTCCAACAAGGGCAAAGCTGGAAGCACTATGGTGAGGCGCTCTAAAGGCCCTTATTCGCCAATTCTCTATATCTAATTTTTTTCCTGCAACCGACTGTATAGCAGCAAGCTCTACTGCTTCTGTTTCGGTTAAGGGGGGCAAAATACCTGGCAAGCAATTGCTAAGTAGCGTCTTTCCAGTTCCCGGAGGGCCAATCAGCAAGAGGCTGTGTTGCCCTGCGGCCGCAATTTCCAGGGCACGTTTAGCTTGGTGCTGCCCTTTAATATTGCTCATATCCTGATAAGTAAACTGCGCCTTTTCAAAATGCTGTTGGCTGTAAAAATTAAGTTTCTGCTTATCTAAAAGATAACTGCAAACTTCTAAAAGGCTGGTTGCTGGTAATAGCATAATATCATTTATTAACGCCGCTTCCTGGGCGTTTTCCTTGGGTAGAATTAGAATGCGTTCTGCTTTTTTTGTCCCAAGTGCGAATGGTAAAATTCCATTAATAGGCCGTAATTCACCAGAAAGCGCCAGTTCTCCTGCAAACTCATAAGGAAGTAATTTATTGCCTGGGATTTGCTTGGATGCAGCTAAAACCCCTAAGGCAATAGGAAGATCATATCTACCACCATACTTTGGTAGATCGGCGGGAGCCAAGTTTACAGTGATTCGACGAATAGGAAATTCGAAATTAGAGTTTAATATAGCGCTTCGCACTCGATCTTTGCTTTCCTTTACAACTGTTTCTGGCAAGCCAACAATATGAAAAGCAGGTAGCCCATTAGAAATATGAGTTTCCACCGTCACAGGAGGCGATTCTATTCCAACACTGGCTCGACTATAAGTAATGGCGATTGTCATAAAGGAGTAAAAGTTGATTTCAGATAAGGCAAATCTAACAAAGGAGACAAAATCTTAAAAGCTCGTAAAAAATTCGGTACAAAGTTTAAATAAAAAATTAAGTAAATTGACAAGCTAAATAAAATAATTGTAGGATTGCTGCCAATGGAAATACATTAAGATCAAAACGGAATGCCATCCTTATCCTCCTATAAGGTTCTAGCCCTAAAGTTAAGAATCGGGAGGTTTTCTTACCGTTTAGAGAATACCTTCAGTTCAAATTTAGAGTAATTAGTTGCAAAAACACGAATAATAGCGTAATAGTTGACTGGGACCAGGTGAATAAACAATAATACTGAGGTCACAGTGTGTCTGTGATCTTGAATAAACTGTTTGATTATCATTCCACTATGCTCATAGCCAAGACATTTCAATACAATAACTGCAAGGATAGACGCAATAGTTGTAATAGATAACATAACTGCTAGGGAAATCAGGGTATGGCGACGGGAAATTTGTTGTGCTATAATCCAGCCTGGTTTAATCTCTTTCATTTAGTAACTTCGTTGCTATTTAATTTATTCTAATATAACAAAAATTGCCCCAATTTAGTATTTGTAATGTAAATATATAGAAAAAAATATTATGTTAGACCCAAATTTTTTTGAAAATTTATCTAAAAAATTATCAGATTTAATACCATCAAATTTGCAAGTTTTGCGAGAGGATTTTGAAAAAAATATCCATTCTACTTTACAAAGTGTCTTCTCCAAGCTTGATTTAATTACCCGAGAAGAATTCGATGTCCATTTAAGGCTTCTCCAAAAAGCACAAGAGAAAATTTCTTTTTTGGAGGAAAAAATAAATGCTCTAGAGAAAGAGCACTCTTTAGTGAAAAATCTTCTTGATAATGAACGTGAAACTAAATAAAAAATAGTTTAGCGCAATCCCAATAAATATAATAAAACCCAGCCAATGATTGTTAACAAAAGCACGATAATAGTCTTTTTTCTTAGCGACTAATTGATATTGATGATAAATCATACCTAGGGCAATAACCACCGACAAAAAATAATAGAGGTTCATTTTCAACACCAAACCCAATATAATCAGACCCGCAATAGTAATTGATTGCAGAAGGAAAATGATTAACACATCCCTTTTCCCAAAAAAAATGACGGTTGACTTCAAACCTATTTTTATATCATCTTCTTTATCCATTAACGCGTAAATACTGTCGTAAGCTACAGGCCAAATCACTGCAATAGCATACAAAAACCAGCCTATAGGAGGAATCAAATTGGATTGCGCTGCAAAGGCCATTGGCACCGCCCATGCAAAAGAAGCTCCTAGAACAACTTGGGGAAAGTGTGTATATCTTTTTGCAAAGGGATAGAGGGTAATTAACATTACGCCAATTAAGGAAAGTAGAATGCTATAACTATTTAATTGCAAAACTAGCACGAAACCTATCAAGCATAAAAATACAAACAAAGTAAAAGCCTGTTTTAGGCTAATATCTCCATTAACTAATGGCCTTTTTTTTGTTCTACTTACCTGACCGTCAAATTTTCTGTCAGCCATATCATTGATAACACAGCCCGCCGATCGCATGACCACTACCCCTAGCACAAAAATGAATAGGGTAAAAATCTTTGGAACGCCGCCTGCTGCAATCCAAAGAGCCCACATTGTTGGCCAAAGCAATAAAAGGCTACCAATTGGCTTATTTAATCGCATAATTGCGATCAAAGGCATCATCTTATTACCTACTGCCAGCATTTTAGTTATCATTTGGCATAGTCCAAAAATTAGGAGCAAAGAACTCCGTTAACAATAAGAAAGGTTTATCAATGTTAAATGTAGACCTTCTTGCCCAGATATATTTGGGAAATCCTTTGCTGCCCCAAGCAGCTAAACTATATTCTTTATGCATAGAAGTGACTTTTGCAAGATTATATTGACTACGCGTTATTCGTGGGCAATTAAATAAAATCTCCCCGAGGGGATGCTCGCCAAGACCTTTAAACCGTTTTTTAAACAGAAAATTTTCAGTTTTCGGCACTACACTTCGTGCATACATGACTAATGCCTCTCCTAAAAAAATAAGGATTTCTCTTGTATAGACAAATTTACAATGGAATAAACCATACTCTAATGCTAATTCCTTGGCAGTCTCGAGGCTTTCATTTAATATCCCAATTTTTACTTCTTGTTGTGATTCCTTGCTAATGCGTACTAATTTTTGAGTAAATGAGCCTGAAAACAACAGCCATCGCTTGATTTCTGGGGTTAACTCTGACTTTGAAAAAAAATGTGGCTCTTTCCAAATCGGCCTTAGGCATTGAACAACGGAAGGGATCCTTATAGTCATAACATTTAATTACCCATTTAGGAATGGTGGCTTGAATAGAAAATCCCCCTTAGTCTCTTTTTCAAAGAAGGAATCTTTGAAAAAGAGACTAAGGGGGATTTTCTATTCAGGTCACGTTTTTTAGCTTTAAAGGAGTTTGATTATGCCACTACGTCCCTTGGTTGCTTCAATACTCATATTCATTTTTGTCATTATTGGTTTTTTTGAAATATACCTTAAGGCTCATCAAAAATACAGCCTCCACGATATCCCTTCAAATGAACGCTGGATTGGTGTTATCGATATGGGCTACGCCCATGGGATAGATGTGAAAGGAATCATTCAAGGGCACGACGCCCTACTGGTTGTTGATAACAATAACCCTCTCTTTCAAGAATACGTGTTAAAAACTCTTCAAGAGAAGCCTTTTTTAGAGCTGACTCCCTTTGAGATCGGTAATTACGACTCAAATGAAGATGGGTTAATAGATGAGGAAGACCCAATTTATCACTTTTTACATATCGTGACATTTGTTCCTGGCGGACAGGGATATCAAGTTAAAACGCTCGAACAAGCAGGTATTCATGGAATAAAAATAAAACATCTTGAAAAAAATAGTAACCATCTTGTAATCATGTCAGATGGCACAACCCGAGTCCTATATGAAATCAATAAACCAGGAGGGACTTCAATTTATATTAATGGGAACGGAAGTCAAATTACTAACCTCCCAGAGATATCTCATCAGTAAAGATTAAGCTATACTTAGCGGCGTTTACAAATTTTCGAGATGGCTATGAAAAGGAATGTATTTCGAATAAATTATTCACAAGCAAGCTTTCTGCCTTTCTTAGTTTGTGGCGTAGGAGCTTTTTTTTACGTCTACGAATTTTTCTTACGCGTTATGCCAAGCGCCATGACAGATAACCTCATGCGTAGTTTTCACATTGACGCGGGGGGATTGGGTCTACTAAGCGCCTTCTTTTATTATGGGTATACACCCATGCAAATACCTGCTGGAATGCTGCTTGATCGCTATGGCCCTCGTATATTATTGACTTTATCCATGGCTGTTTGCGCAGCAGGGGCTTTTGCATTCGGAATGACTAATAATGCTATTGTTGCTTCTCTTGCACGTTTGTTCATCGGTTTGGTATCAGCTTTTGCCTTTGTAGGCGCACTTGTTCTTGCCTCCCGATGGTTTGCCGCAAAATATTTTGCCTTAATTGTTGGTTTAATTCAGCTAATGGGTTGTATTGGAGCCATTATAGGGGAAGCACCTGTGGCAGTTGTTGTCCAAAAAATTGGTTGGCGAAATACAATGTTCTGGTCTGCTGCTGTAGGTGGAGTTTTTGCAATTCTTTTTTGGCTGATCATTCGCAACAATCCTAATAATCATGGTAAAGGTCATTCAGAAATTTTGAATCAAGCCAGCCGTTTAAAAGAGTCACAACGATTAAAGCAAGTATTAAAGAATCCACAAACATGGGCGATCGGTTTATATGCATTCTCCTGCTGGGCTCCGGTCTCTATTTTTGCAGACCTTTGGGGTATTCCCTACCTTAAAGTGTTCTATCATACCAGCGTTGCCAAAGCAGCTCTTGGCATTGCAATTGTTTGGATAGGCATCGCACTTGGAGGTCCATTAGTTGGTTGGTGGTCAAATTATATTAGTAATCGACGTATACCCTTACTGAGTTGTTCAATTCTTGGGTTAATTAGCTCATCGGCTATTTTATATATTACCGATTTATCTTGGGGCTTTATGTATATAGCACTTTTCCTTTTTGGAGTAGCTGCCTCCTCACAATCAGTTACTTTTGGCGTGGTACAAGATAATAACCCCTTGTCTGTTGCCGGAACCGCAGTTGGCTTTAACAATATGGCCGTTATTCTTGGAGGAGTATTATTTCAACCGCTGATAGGATTTATTCTCAAGGCAAATTGGGACGGAAGAATAGCCAATGGCTTACCTTTTTATTCCTTAGAGAATTTCCGAGGCTCTTTATTGTTGCTTCCTGTATGCTTTGTTATTGGTATTATTTCCAGTATATTTTTTGTCAAAGAAACCTATTGCAAGCCGCAATATACATTAATCGAACAACCACTCACCCTATAAGGAACAAGTTTGAAATACGTTCCTAACTTCTTAGAATTGCAATTAATTCTGGAGTCCTTAATTTTGTGTTAAGTTTATACGCTTATAATGATTAAGTTCTCAAGCACCAGATGCCTGATGGCAGAGGTATACTAACAACCGTAACGAGCAGTTAAAAATGTCAATTTTCTCTGAACATGTTTTAAAATTATTAAGTGACTATAAGCGAATGCTAAAAAGATATCTGTCAGATGCTGAAAGGAAACAGATGCTTATTAGTCTTGGGATTAAACGCAAGTCATTGAAATTCGACACTGATGTTATTCTTTATAATAAGTTGCAACGGGTTTTAAACGATATTGAATATTGGAATAAAAGAACTAATCGGACAGCAACAGAGTATTCAGGTGTAGAGAAATTTTATCAATATCTTAAAAAATATTTAAGCAATTATCGTCTCGAGAATAATTTAGTAGTCCATGTGACGCAACGGGTATCTTGCGCTTTGGTACAAGCAATTCAAATTGTTTCCTCATCAAAAACTACAGTATCAGATAGTAATGCTTTGAAGCTTAATGACTGCATTCAAACAGTTGCCAAATACGGCACTAAGGCCCAGCGCCTCATGCTTGCCAAGGCTTTGCATAAGCAACAAGCCGACAGCAACAATGCCAATCTTTATACACCTATTGTAGCTAGCTTGTTAAAAGCCTCAGCAAACTTGTAACAAATTATTTGGTAATAATCGCTATTATTTAATAAACAATATTGCGCGTAGGCTTGAAGCAGATGACACCAATTGAATATTATCAAAAGCTAATTCAAAGTAACGAAATTCTAAGAGATGAACAGCAAGAAGCTGTAATCAATCGTTTGGCTATTATTTATGATCAATTGATACTGGCCCATCAAAAACAAAAACTCTCTCTTTTGCAAAGAATCACAGGCAAAAAGCATTTACTAATACGGGGGATGTATCTCTGGGGCGAAGTAGGTATTGGCAAGACCTTCTTAATGGATTGTTTTTTCTATTGCTTACCTTTCAAAGATAAGCTGCGCATTCATTTTCATAAGTTCATTAACATGATTCATGAGCGACTTAATAATTTAAAACATACGCCAAAACCTCTTGCTAAAATTGCAAAGCAAATTTCAAAAGAGTGCTCGGTCATTTGCTTTGACGAGTTAGTTGTTAATGATATTACTGATGCAATGCTATTGGCTGGCTTATTTGAAGCTCTTTATCAAGAAAAAATTTGTTTAATTTTTACCGGCAATACAAAGCCCGACAATTTATATTGGAAAGGAATTCAGCGTGAAAGCTTTTTACCAGCTATTGATTTAATTAAAAGAAATTCCGAGGTAATTCATATCAGTTTCTCGAGAGACTACCGTTTTAAAAATTATACGGACAATTTTTTTTACTATACGCCCCTGAACCAACGGGCAGTATATATGCTTGAAAACCAATTTACTAAATTAAGTCATAGTGAGCCCTGGACGCAGCGGCCCTTGCTCATTCATGACCGTTATATTAAGGTAAAAAAAATGGCAAAAGAGGTTGTTTGGTTTGACTTCATGGACATTTGTGGTGTACCACGTTCCCAAGATGATTATTTAGTTATTGCCCAGAAATTCCATACTATTTTAATTAGTGATGTCAAAGTTATTCAGCCTGAGCAAAATGATCTCATTCGTTCATTTATTAATTTAGTTGATGTTTTTTATGATGAGAATAAAAGGCTCATCATTTCTGCCGAAAAGCCGATAGAACAAATTTACTTTTGCGGCAAAATGCTGTTTGAATTCTCTCGAACCCGTTCTCGACTTATTGAAATGCAGACAGCAACCTGGCATCTAAAATTCAAACAGGTTCCTTATTCCAGCTAGCAGATCCAGATTGTCCAGGACCTGAAAACACTTGAACGTATAAACCAATCACATTATATCTTTCAATGGAAGCGTTATCAGCAACCAGCTGCTCAATAAACCATTTTGCAAGCCCCTCGACGCTGATGTTTTTGAGTGGCAAAAGTAAAACATCTTTCTTCAAGAAAGGAATTTTATCTTGATTAAAAAATGCGTAATAGTAGTCACCTTCCTCGACTATTTTTAAATAAGGAGATTTTGAAGGTAATAAGAAATAATTATCAAGCTGATTGCATAGCCTAGATAAAATATCTTTATAAATGCCATAATCAAATGCTATATCAAGCTCAGGCGTAAGCAGAGCTTGTATTTTTGCAGCAACCCGAAAATTATGGCCGTGAAGTCTTTCTCTGGTAGTTGATGAAAAAATAGTAAAATGACCTGCCGCAAATTCCAGATTTTCTTTGGTCAATTCAATGGTCGTTACTTCTTGCATTTAAGTTTTCCTACAACCTTTCAATTGAATTTCTCAGAGAAAAACCAAGCAAGGGCTCATGATATTGTTTGGTAAAGGCCATCACTTTAAACAGTTCCCCCATCTCATTAGGTGATGTTAACACTTTAAGTTGGTTTGCTAATTGATGGTAATTTTGTTGTAGCCTAGTCTCCTTAAGATCATCAATAATACCACAAGATAATAAGAAACTTGCCTGATTGGTATACCCTGCTAAATGAAGGCCGCAAAAATATCCTTCTTCCGCAACCTGGGTAAAGTTAATATGGCTAGTGATATCTTGTAAACCGACAAAGGCTAAGGGATCATTGTGAATCTGATGTTGATAATGACACATTAAAGTTCCCATGTGCCTATCAGGATGATAATACTCATGTTGAGGAAACCCATAATCCAGTAACAAGATAGCTCCTTGATTTAAAACATCACTTAACTTCTTTATCCATTCTGCAATTAAGAGATTGCATTCACTTATATAACCTTCAGAGAGGCAGAAGGGAAGACTTTCTAAATATTTCAGGACAGGTGGCTGTGGTTTATCAAGTTGCCATGAAAAAGAGTTCTCATCTATTTTTACATAAAATTCTAGGAAGTGATTATTCTGAAATTTAAAGAGATGAACCGGAAAGGCATCCATAACCTCATTTGCTATAATCAAACCATTAAAAGGAAATAAGGGTAAAGACTCTAGCCAAATAATTTTTTTCGCCAGATGAGGAAGTTGTGAACGTAGCAATTGCTCTTGCCGCTGCCTCAGATTTTTGCTGATTTCCAAGATGTAATAATAACTTGGTAAATGATCAAGCTGCTCTAGTCTTTTTAAAAGCTCAAGTGCCATACGTCCTGAGCCAGCACCCAGTTCCAAAATTGCGCCTGAGGTTGCATTAATTATCTGCGCACATTGTTTCGCTAATGCTTGTGAAAACAAAGATGAATATTCCGGTGCAGTGATAAAATCCCCAGTTTTTCCTAATTTGGGTAAACTAGACATATAGTAACCAAGATCAGGCGCATACAGAGCTAGCTCCATAAAACGGTCAAAAGGAATCGTATTTTTTATCTGGATCTCTCTTTTGATGAGCTGTTGTAATTTTTGGCAGTGTTGAGTGGCTTGCAAATCTGGCTCTAACAAAGCGGCTATATTTATTTTGTGCATAAGATTTTATATAAACAATAATGGTTTTTGAGGGTTATCAATGAACAACAGAGTAGTCCTAATTACAGGTGCCGCTAAACGTCTTGGAGCAGTCATTGCTAAACAGCTACACGAGCAAGGATTTAAAGTAGTTATACATTATCACCATTCCAAAAAAGAAGCAGAGGATGCCTGTAACAGCTTTAATACAATCAGGAAAGACTCTGCGGCAATCGTCCATGGAAATATAGATGATATTGCCAACTGCCAAAGGATTATTCAAGAAGCCTATAATATCTTTGAGCAGCTTGATGCTTTAATCAATAACGCTTCCAGCTTCTATCCAACCCCAGTAGGTAGCGTAAACCTGAAGCAATGGGACGATCTATTAGGCAGCAATTTAAAAGGTCCATTTTTTTTATCCCAGGCAGCAGCTCCTTTCCTGAAAAGAGCAAATGGGAATATCATCAACATTACTGACATTCATGGTGAACGGCCACTTAAAAACTATCCAGTATATTCTATTGCCAAAGCAGGTCTTATTATGTTGACAAAATCCTTGGCAAGAGAACTTGGCCCCTCAATACGCGTCAATGCAATAGCCCCCGGTCCTATCTTGTGGCCAAATGAGAAGACCCTATTATCCGATACAGCTAAAGAGCATATTATTGAAAAAACTTGCCTAAAACGCAAGGGTACGCCACAAGATATTGCCCAAACTGTCTTGTTTTTGCTTGAACAAGGATACATAACAGGACAGGTCATTGCAGTGGATGGGGGAAGGACTATAAAATAACGGAACCTTCCGGAATTCCTGTGAATTCCGGAAGAGCCAAATGACGGCGCGTTTTCATCAAACCTGTTTTTTATAACGCTCAATTGTGAGACCCACCATTTGAGCGTTATGGATCGCTTGGGGTTTATATAACGTACAACATAACTTATAGACCCGAAACTCCCGCAAAATTGCATCTGCAATATGCTCTAATAAAGACTCAATCAACTCAAATTGGCTTTGTGCCACCAACTCACTGATGCGTTTAATCACAATATCATAGTCCACGGTATCATTAATTAAACCAGAACGAGAAGATTCTTTAATATCAACAAACAGATCCAAATCAATAATAACTGGTTGCTTTTTAATTCGCTCATGGGGATAAATACCAATAATGGCTTCAAGCGTTAAGCCCTTAATGAAAATTTTATCCACCTATGCCCCTTCTTAAGTTCGAATCCCAACACCTTTATTTAATAAAAATAAGGCAAACGTCAATAAAAAGATAATCAAAATAACAATAATTGAAATTGCGCCAGCAACATTGACATCACTTAAGCCAAGAATCCCATAACGAAATGCATTCACCATATAAAGAATAGGATTAGCAAAGGAAAGGGTGCGCCAGAAATTCGGCAACATTTTAATTGAATAAAAGACACCCCCCAAATAAGTTAGCGGGGTTAGGATAAATGTCGGGATAATGGCGATATCATCGAATTTTTTGGCAAAGATGGCATTCACCAAACCAGCCAGAGAAAATAATACTGCAGAAAGAAAAACAACTAATATCGTTATTCCTAAATGGTGAATGGTTAACTTTGTAAAAAAAGTTGTTATAACCGTTACCACCAAACCAACTATAAGCCCACGCAATACTGATGCTGACACAAAGCCACATAAAATTAAATAATTGGGAATCGGAGAGATAAGAATTTCTTCAATACTTCGCTGAAACTTTGCTAAAAAAAAGGAAGAAGTTACATTAGTATAAGAATTTGTAATGATAGCCATCATAATCAAACCAGGAGCGATGTATTGGATATAGGGAAATCCCTCTAAGCTGCCAATTCTGGAACCCATTAAATGACCAAAAATGACAAAATAAAGCGTCATGGTAATTGCAGACGGCAAAATCGTTTGAGTCCAAAGGCGAGTGAATCTGACTATCTCTTTAATGACAATGGCTTGAAAAGCTATCCAGTTTTCTTTAAATGTCATGCAGATTATTGCCTACTAATGAGAGAAACATTTCTTCCAATCGATTTACTTTATTCTTCATACTTAGCACTTCAATTTTTCGACCCGAAAGATAATCAAATAACTTGTTGAGCCCCTGCCCAGCTTTTACGTCTACCTCTAATGTCTTGGGGTCTATTTGTCTTAGCTCATAATTCTCAAAAGTTGGCAGCTCATCGATAGATTGCTGCAAAAATAAAATAAATGTTTCAATGTTTAATTTAGTTAGCAAGTTGGCAATGCTAGTGTTCTCTATAATTTTCCCTTGGTTGATAATGGCGATATTCTTACAAAGATTTTCAGCCTCTTCCAGATAGTGGGTTGTCAAAATAATTGTCGTGCCCATTTGATTTATTTCCTTCAAGAATCGCCACACAGCAACGGCCGAATTTCTATATCTACTCCAGCAATAGGCTCATCCAAAATCAACAAACGAGGCTCATGCATGAGGGCTCTTGCAATCATCAAGCGTCTTTTCATACCGCCAGACAGCAATCTTACTTGTAAATGTCGTTGGTTCCATAAATCCAATTGGCCAAGACACTTTTTGCCCGTTGCTTTGCAATGCTTCGTGGAATGCCATAGTACCCAGCTTGGTTCACGACAATTTGTAGAGAAGTCTAAAATCGAAAAATTATATTCTTGGGGGGACAAGACCAATGCAGGATTTTGCCGCGGCAAGCTCGGTAAATCTGTATGCTGCTGAACCAAATACCTCCACAATACCTTCTGTTTTAGTCACTAAATGCGTAATTATTCCAATTAAGGTTGTCTTTCCTGCACCATTTGGTCCCAATAGAGCAAAAAAATCCCCAGAAGGCACCGACAAGTCAACGCCTTTTAAAGCGACTAACCCATTCTGATATTTTTTTTTTAAATTGGTGATTGAAAGTGCATTTATTTTTTTTCCACTAAGTTGGTGGCAAGAGCAGAAGAAAAAAATCACATGGCAATCGCATCATTAGATCTTGATTCTATTTCATTAATACGGTTTATTGTAACCCGCTATGCAATTGCCATGAAAAAAGTCATGCAACAAGTTTTTGGCTTAGACATCAACAAGAAATTATTTATGGACAACAATATCAGGCTTGGTCTCATATTTTCCATAGCTTTCATCTATGTGTACATAGATATTTGATTAATGCTCCTACCGCAAGCACAGGCAACATGATATCAAAGAAATGAGAAATATAGATGATAGCTGCCAACTTTTCGTAGGTAATATAAAAGCAAAAATAGCTAATAGTAAGGCAATCAAAATGAAAATAATTGCAAAAATCCTTCTGGCACATGAAAAATTCTCCTGTTATTCTTGAGAAATATAAGAAGAACCAGGATACTTTAACAAATTGTCCTACGAACCACTAGTTTGTTTTTCACGGATTTCATCAAAGTCTATAATTTATACATAATTGAGCCGTTGGCCTTGCTTCAAGACGCTTGATTCCTATCTCTTGTCCACAACTTTCGCAATAGCCATAATCGCCTACTATCAATTCGCTAGACTATATTTCATCTTCTTTATTAATTTACCCCTTCGATTACGATTTCGTAATTCAAGTGTAAATTCCTCTTTAATGCCTCCTGGCACGATCTATCGGATCAGAGTAGATAGCCGCTTCTTTAAACCGCATACGCTCTACAGTGTGATCTATTCTTTCCATCAACTGTTGCTTTAATAACCCGCAGAATATTGCGGAAGTGCTCCAATTGGGCATCATTCATATACTTCTCACCCTTTTTAATTTTATAAGGCGAAAAACCTATAGGACCTATTGTACTGTTTGCTCTCTTTTGTGTTGCCATTTTTTCCTCCAGCTTGGCATTCATAATAGTTTTTAATTATAGCGGATAAAAAAAATCCATTTATACATTCGTCTCTTTTTAGCATCTTGCATGTGATTTGTAATTAAAAGTGGCATCTATACCAAAATTGGCTTCAGTTGTATAAATTAATAATAGATAATCAAATTATAATTATAGAAGAAATTCTCCTTTAATACTTTTTCTGCAGGCCCTGTGATAGATATATCGCTTAATTGCGACTGCCAGCAAATAGACAAACATCCTCCTGGCATTTTTACAATAACCTTTCTTTGGTCCTAACAGATGATTTAATCTGCCCACAGCAACTGCTGCACAAGCACCACTGCCACAAGCTCTCGTCTCACCCACTCCACGCTCATATACCGGTAATCCAACAATACGATGAATGAGTAGGAGGACATAACAAAATTA
>CAWFQC010000002.1:0-20841 GCA_963817645.1 uncultured Gammaproteobacteria bacterium
CCCATAAACTGGATCTCTTTGCGTTAGCGTTGAGGGGTTAAGTATTCAAGGATAAAAAAAGCACTCAAAAGTATATATGAGTTGCATAACAAAAGCGACACTATCAACAGCAAATGTATACCTCTTCAATTCGTCTTGGCTTTGAAGACCCTGACATAGAGAGTTGAGCCTTTTTGAAAGGATTCCGCCTGACCTCAATTGGGGGCTTTTTTTGATCCGCTTCACTTATCGAATGGTTTTCCCAGTATCATTCCTCAAGGGCTGATCTAAAATCATGACAGAAAAGATGCAGAAAACTACTAGTGGTTTACCTGTTTCCAGTTAGTCTTTTTATATATAAATTGTTCCTCATCCTCCAATTGTTGAGAATGCTCACATATAATATCTAATAGCCATCTTCGGGAAACTCTTGAATCAATAATAAGTGAATAAACAGGTGACGAGGACGATAGTGTGTCTTTTATTACATCGAAGAAAGAGTCGCTATAATACTCACTTGACATGTCACCACCACCCAATAATATAACAGGCTTATTAGGAAAGTTCTGCATATAAGCCCGTATGTGATCTGTCACAACGTGAGAGTTATCAAAATGAGCCCCAAAAGCATCAATATTATAAACGCCTATTATAGCATCGCTATTTCGAAAGTACATTCGGCTTATGCTCGCACTCCTTTCAATATCAGACATTAGAAACATTCGAATTTTATGTGCTTCTTGATTAGTATCAAGAGCTGCGAATGTAATCAAGCCGACTCCTAATACTCCATGATTTATTTGGTGTGAAAAGTCTATCTCTAATCTTCTGCTTAATGCTTTTAAGTGCTCCACAGGGCTCGAATAGACAGTGGTGAACATAACGGTGTGAAAATATTTATGCTTTTCCCTTGAAGTAAAGTTAGGTGGATTATCTACTTTTATTAAAGAAGATTGAAGCGCTGCCAATGAGTGGGGGATAGGATGTGTTAGCGATGGACAATCCAAGCGGAGATCCACAATAGCATCACAGCGAGTGACAACTAAGCGTTTCAACTCCTTTAATGAAAGGTGAAAGGATTGAAGCTGCGAGCAGTTACGTATAACGAATACCTCTAATGCCGACCAGGTATGTTGCTCTTTCTTCTGTGGTTGAAAAAACGAAATTTGCGATGAGATACTCGGAATAATTGATAGCTCCTGCCAATTTAATTCTTGCAACACCAAGCGCTTTAAGCCTGGAACATAATAATTAATTAGCTTTATAATTCCACTGCTTAACACCGAACATCTTACTAAGGATAAAGATTGTATTTCGCTTGATGATTGCAGTAGCGCTTCAAATATTTGATCGGTAAGGACATCACAATACCGAAAGCACAATACAGGGTAGATCTGCTTTGGTTTAATCATAGCATTGATAATTTTCTTTTGGCAGGCAATTTGCTCTTGCGTCTTGATGCCACCCAGTACCTTCGAAAAATCTAAGTGATTGATTATCTTCGCCTGCAACTCACTAGTTAGTTTTTTAAATAGGCTCAGTGCTTGTTCAAACTGAGTGATGCCATTTTTACCACCTAGTGTTGTTTCAAACCCTTTTAAAATACTACACCACTTTATTTGCGCCTTATGGATATATTCAAGCTCACTCAGACTTTCTTTTAAATGTTTTCTTTTAATTAAGTCTTGAAGCGTTATCGCTTTACCTTGTTGTGTTTCTAACGTTTGGAAGGTAGTCGTTTTGGTTGGTAGTTCTAAGGGAAGTTTTTCTAATATATTTTCTGTTATATTCGCTGTCATATCATATAGCACACCAAATCCTCTATAAAATCGTTTAGAGGCTGATTCTGATCGCAACAGCAATCTTTCATAATAAGACGAAAGATAAGGTTCTGCCACTTTGAATAATTCAAGATGGGTTACGTTGGGATAACGGCGCAAATAGTTCTGTAAACGCGTGATTTTCGTGTAGAGCGTTTCAACTATCCCTTCTCTTAACATAAGCGATAATATGCTTTCTTCTGGAACAGAAATTTGGTAAAAAAAGCGTCCAATGTTGGCAACGCTTTGAGCCATACCCGATTTGGGAAAATAAGTTTTTATCTCTTTATCGGTAAAAAGAACGCTTAAATTGTATGACATACCTTGCGCCAGCATGAGCCAAGAAGATAATACCCCGTAGGCATCTAAAGCCAAGAAAGCTTCTCGCACTTTAAGATCAATGGGATGTTGCATCTCATTGAAACAAAATGTAATGTCTTTGACTTGCGGTATTAGTTGCTTTTTAGACTCATCCAGCACTAATCCTGGATAAAAACTGCGATCATTATCGATGCTAATCAATTCAATCATATTAGGTGAGTGTGTTGAGGATTGAGCAATCAGATTGCTCGGTTTGGCATCCTCTTGATTTAGGAGTAAGCTCAGGAGCACTCTTTGGCTGTATGCTTGCGGGGCTAAGGTGAATGATGTGTTCGCTGATTGCAATGCATCACTTAGTAAGGGGCCTGAAATCCCTTGCGAGAATAATACAGGGTAGGATTGTCCCGCTGATGTTAAACGCACCAACTCTGTCCAAGGTAAGCTGGGTCCTATTAATAATAAAGACAGCTCTGTCACCGCCAATTCTAATGCAGGCATTTCAGGATAGACTTTTATATACACGGTGAATTCGACAGTCTCTTTGGTAGCAGGTAAGGTGACAGGCATGACCAAGTGTCGACCTTTTTCTTTAGAAACTTGGGTTTCTGAAAATTGCAATTGGCCTATTATGTTGAGATACCCTGCCTGTATTAATTGATCAACCGCAGCGGGATGTAAACGAAAGAGAAATCGTTGCCGATCCTGTACGCGTTCAATGTTGATAGTAGGCTGTTTTCGGTAGATTTTTTCTCGAAATTGGGCATCTTGCATTGAACAGCATAACGTATTTAACTGAAGTGATTTTTGTGCTAGCCACTGATCAATGGAAGGCCGAGTACCTTCTGGCCCTGGAAAATCTTTTAAACAGGTTAACAAAGGATGTGTAGGCAGTCTTTGCTGCCAACCTAAGCGCTCTTTGCTATAATGGATCCACACTTTGCCAAAGGCTTCTCGTAGCGCTATTTTCCATGCGTACTGGCTAAGATCCTGTGAGGTAAATAAGCTTTCCATCGCTACTCTCAGGGGTCGATGCATGACAGATGTAATAATATCTATCGTTAATCGTTCCTCTAGAGACATCTGGCTAAATAACCCTTCTTCCTCTTGCTTACTTTTGTTAAGGTGCCAACCACTTCGCAAAGCAATAGTGTATCTCAACATCTGTTGAAATAATTCTTTCACGCCAAAAGGAAGGATATCTGCCTCAAAAGCGGCTTCAAACATATCAACAGCGTGCAAAGCCTTTGACCCCAGAAAAAGTTGTAAATTGAGCGCTAAATAAACGAGTGGCTTATGACATACCTCTTTGATATTCACTGATCCTGTTTTCTGCGATTCTTGGAAGGATTTTTCTGCCTTTCGTAATACATCTGCCCAACTGTACAAAGCAATCAGTTGCCGATATGTCAGTGATGCAGTAGGATCGTTGAATAATTCAAAATCTAAATGCTTTAGGGTAGGTGTCTCTTCCTCATCTGCTAAGAGAGCGCTTAGCCTTTGGGTTGTTGGCCCTCCCGCAATGAGTTGAGTACTTTTTTTCGATTGCGAAAGGGGCAAATCTACCTTATGAAGAGGATCTCTAATTAATTTTTCTTTTTCATAGGCTATTTTTAATGTCTCTTGTGTCCAGGCATCCACAGGTCTACTTAGAAGACATTCAACTTTCTGCTTAAAACTAAGAAATAACGCCTCACCGCCCCATTCATGGTTAATCAAGAGAGGTGTTAACAAAGCATACAACATCTGTCCTTTGCCTTCTTCGCCTAAATCGCCCGCTAACACCAGGCTGCCAGGACATTGGAACAAGGTAGATTCTACATGGTATTGATAAAGCTCTTCTACCGTGCCAATCAAATGCTTCTCTAATGAGAGGATATGATCAGAGCTGTCTAAATGGAAACCCGCTTCTCCTCCTAAGTGAAAATTTTGAGTTTCTCCCAGAGAGATCACAGCAAATTCAAGCAAGGACAAAAGCGTATAAAGATAGGCACGTAGTTGAGAAACTGAATCCGTCGCCTGATAGACTAAGGCAAATTCAATATCGGAATAAGGCAAGCGGTCTTGTCGACTCGAGGAGCCTAATAAGAAATAAAGCAAAATCACCTGGCGGTTCACCCAATAAAGTAACCAGCTCTTTAAGTAGCCCCTGTAAGAATTCAACCGTACCGTGTGAAAAAGCCTGTTGCACCTTGGTTATTTTATCTAAGGTTTGAGACGGATAATCTACCCATACTTCGCGCAGCTTTTTTAATTTCTCACGGTATTTTTCAACATGCAGCAATCTCACATTTTCTATAGGCATTATTTTGATCAGATGTTCCTGTACCTTCAACATATGCTGACATAAATTGAATAAAGCTTCTCGATTATTTACACACTCACTGCTTGTCACCCAACGAGCGCATTGAGATAAAATGATAAGACATTGTGATGAGGAAGAAGATTGCATAGCTTGCTTAACACCCGCCTCTAACTCTATTTGATTAGGGGGTAAGATGCTGCTGTCATGCATCCAATATAAATAAATATGAATAAGCTCCCAGGCAAGCGCATCTTCATCACTACGTAATAAAGGCAGGAGTTCGTCAATGAGCGCGTTGAGGGGCGATAAGATTTTTGTTGTATCTTGTGTAAGCGATCAACGAACTACATGCTGTTATCCTAGATGCTTTTCATTAAACTAATGGCAGAATGGGAGAATTTTTACTTTTATTGGTCACAGTAATTAGCTGGTATCATTTTTATTACTACCATCAGGATTCATATTCCAAGGCAAGAGCTTTTCATAGTCCTCCACTGTCTTACAGTTTGGCAATTTTTTAAGAATGATGAGATAGTAATGATAAGGATCATGTCCATGCATTTTAGCTGTTTGAATAAAACTAAAATGCATGCATAACGCTTTTGCGCCTGCAACTGAAGCAGCAAAAAGAAAGTTTTTCCGTGCAATTACGATAGGCTTAATTTTCTGCTCGGTAATATTATTATCGATATCCAGCCTTCCATCGTCTAAAAATTGAATTAATCTAGTCCATCTATTTTGACAATAATTGATTGCTTTCCCTAAAGGAGATTGTGGTAAAACAGTTTGTAAACTGTCATCAAGCCATTTTTTAAATGATTCTAGCAAAGGCTTTGATTCTTTTTGACGTAATTCATAACGATCATTTGCCGACATTCCTTCATTTTTTGCTTTACGTTCAATTTTATAAAGTTCTTTATATCGGCGCATGGCCTCTTTTGCCAAGCCTTTTCCTTTTGTGCTTTTGGCAATAGGCTCAAATTTTCTGCGTGCGTGAGCATTACAATTGACCAGAAAAATATCTGGAACTTCTGCGATGTCTTCAAAAAAATTATCCCCATCAACATGAAGATAGCCCTTAAATCCACAAAACCAGTCTGTCACAAATTTTTTATGATTCTCGGCATTGTAATCATATAAAACAACTTCCTTGCCAGGCTCTCCGCCACGCATACAATACATGTAAGATTTTGTTTCCGCTTTACGATTAGGTTCACTTAACACTTGCAGGCTCGTCGCATCGCAAGCCGCTACATCGTATTCAATAACTTGGTCTTTGTATAAATTATAAAGCGGCTGCATCGGAGCCATGAGATCAATCATCCAGCCAGCCATGGCTTGACGTGAACAATCCACACCATAACGTTCAATGAGTTGCTTTTCCAAATGATATAACGGTTGTCTATCTTCTAACTTACTGACAATAAGAAATGATAAGAATGCTTCACTGACCATCGTTTTAGGCAATACTTGCAACGGTGATGGGGCTGTCATGATGGCGCCATCACATCCTTTTTTGCAGGCAACTACTTCACGTCGTTGCTCGATGATTTCAAATATCGCTGGTTGATAATTTAATATTTCTTTTGTCTCATAGCGAATTACTTCTTTTTGACACCCACAAGTACAACGTCTTTGCTCATCAGTCGCAGGAATAATTTCAATACGTCTTGGTAGCGTTTTATTTGATGGCTTCGGCTTATTGCGCTGATAAGTAATCGTTTCCTTTTCATCATCGCCATTCTCTTCTAATGGGTCAGTTGCTTTCATATCAGAATCAAACAAACTCATTTGTTTATTGATATCATCTTCAATATATCGTTCTGATTTCTTTCCAAAACGAAAGCGCAATAATTCCTGCAACTGATGCTGCAATTGCTCATAGGCTTGAGCATATTGTTCGCAACGTTTTTGATAAGTAGCTAAGTCAGATTGTAAAGCAATATTTTGTTGAGCAAGCGGGGCGAATGCGGTCTCTAATTCCGTAATTTTTTTCTCATAAAATTGAATAATTTCAACAGAATCCATTACACATTCACATTAATAAGAAGTAAAAATTATACTATAAAAATAGATTTTTTTATACATAAATTTAAAAAAAATTTGACGCTTTCACCTTTGGTAACAACCGATGCTCCAGATAATTTAATCCTGATAGTAGCCAACTTAATTGATCGCGTGTTAATTCAACCGCTTGATTTGATAGTGGTGGGAATATCAGTCTACCTTCTTCTAAGCGCTTGTAACATAACCAAAAACCATTCCTGTCCCACCATAGTATCTTTATTTTATTTGCTGTGCGATTACGAAATAAAAATAATTGTCCAGATGTGGGATTTAATTGCAAATGATCAGCTACAAGCAAAACAATTCCATCTATTTGCTTTCTAAAGTCAATTGGTTTCGGATATAACCAAATAGCTGCATTGAAGGTCAAAAGCATATTATTGCACCTCCCTCAAAATAATAGACAATGCCTGTAGATCATGAATCTGTAAATAACTTCCGTTTCCAAAATTCAAAGTGCATAATGTTGTTGCTTGTTTTAAATATTTTTCTGATGGCTTAACTTTAACAGCAACTAACGACGAAGGTTTTTCTCTATTTTTACGGGTACAATAATTAAAACGATTAAAGTTAATACTATTTAAATCACAATATTTTTTCTTAGATAGTCCACTTACTTTATACTGATCGATATGATGATTCCAATAAGCCTCATCTTCTATAACGTCTGATTGCATCGACCCTTTAACTTGTTTGACTATTGCTTCCATCTTTTATTCCTTTTATAGTTGAAAACAGTACTATCGCAAAGTAATAAAATTAAAAAAAGATGGGGTTGCTTGATCGCTTACGATAAAATAATAAGACATTGTGATGAGGAAGAAGATTGCATAGCTTGCTTAACACCCGCCTCTAACTCTATTTGACTATGAGGGTAAGGTGCTACTGTCATGCATCCAATATAAATAAATATGAATAAGCTCCCAGGCAAGCGCATTTTTATCTCTACGTAATAAAGGCAGGAGTTCGTCAATGAGCGCGTTGAGGGGCGATAAGATTTTTGTTGTATCTTGTTTAGGAAAACCGGCAGTAGGTCGTTGATAAATAGCAGCAGAGAACCAGGGCAACATCATACTGACATAACACGAAATCATTTTAAAGTAGGTAGCTTGATCTGCCTTCGATGCCGCTTTGGAAAGATCGTGCATCTCTTGGTTTAAGAGTTGACGCAACCTTAAGCGTTTTTCTTGAAGCATAAATGAGGTCTTATCAGCATTGATGTTTGCTTGCCAATCTAATGCTTCCCAATCACGCCAAACTATTCGACGAACTGGCTTTGCACGCAATTCCCCATCCCGCAATTTTTTTAACGCCATTTGCGTGTCAAGGCTAATCTCTTTCTTTTGAGCGAGTAGATAAATAGACAGATACAACCCATGTAAATGATTGCGAAATTCCACGTCTATGTCAGGATCTTGTACGTGTTGGTTTATCTTCGGTAAAGATCGGATTGCAACGTGGCATAACCGGTTAATTTCCTCTGTGAGATACCTCTGCCAACGCATGTCTTGATAATTCGCATAAAAACCGGAGTGTATCGAGCAATAATTCGTAACGATTTTCTTTTTCATGCTCTTCTAACAAATTAAGCAATTGCTGCGTAATTTCTTTCATCGCCAATTCATTGCATGCAATTTTCTCGGGGTTTATTAGACTTCCTACACTTTCTTTTTTTTCGTCCATCTTTATCTCTTTTGATGATAGGGCACTTAGCCCATAGCGAAATATATCCCCTTATTGGCAGATTATTTTTGTTTCTCCGGAATTCCCGTAGTTGGCAAGAGTTTCCCCTTTGAAAAAGAGGGGGGGAGAAGTACAATACCACAGGAGTTCTGAACAAAGCTTGAAAAACTTACACTATCTTATTTGATGTCATTTTAAATGCTTTGATTGATAAATATTGCCACAAAGTGAATCTCCTCCGACTAGATCTACTGTTTTTTTAGGTATGTACTGACAAATAATCTAGTATTTTGCGCTACTGCAATTAGCTGCTGGTAGAGCTTCTCTAAAAGTTTACTATGCCCGCTCTAAGAATAAAAAAGCCATTTGGATAATTTTTCAGTATTCCATGGGCAGTTAGCAGGGATATTTTCTTTTTCCCTGCCTTTAATCCAACTTAAGGCTACCATAAAACTGGTCAATGGCGAGCACCACCTCAGGAGAAGGTAAACATGATACCATAAACTACATCTTAAGATATTTGCTTATAATTTCTTCCTGCTACAAATTAAGTTATGGTACTTTAAATTGTGTATTGTATGAGTACCTTTTCTGTAGCTTATCTAAAAAGAATACTAAAGTGTTCTTTGGGAGGCGAGAGTATTTTTCCCATCCCACTGGAGAGATATAAAAACTATTTATAAACTACGTTCACCACAGCAATCCTGTAGGAATCAGGAAAGCGAACAAAACCAAATCGAATTACAAACTACCAAACTGAAATAAGCGACACTAGGTTGAGGTTAGTCAAATAAAATATTCTCATTCTGGGGGGTATTGGCAATTAGGTTCTTCTTGGTAAAACTCTGTAAAGAGAACTTTTAACTATATGTTAAGGTATGCGAGTCATACTATGGAACTTTTCCTACAAATATAGTAGATAAAATCGTACATACATGTTGTCTTTATTTTGTTTAAATAAAACATAGATGGACGATTTCTTGAAGGATATTTATAAAATTATATAGAGTATATTTATGTTAGCTAGCTTTACTTTCAATGAACTACCAAAGTCTATTCAGATTCTAATTCAAAACTGTCTTCTACACAATAATTTCCCGGAAGCAAAGAAATTGTATGACCAATTTCAGATGAAATAATATTCAGGTTGATATCAAGTTGACGATTGGCGTCTCTTTAGATCATTATCAGACTAAAAAATTATCAGCAAAGTATTACCAAGCCAAAAGATTGGCAAAGTTCTCTGCCTGCCCGGGAGAGTGAACCGGCAAATGAAGTGAATCCTTGGGAAATATCCTCCGATAAGGAAATGATTTCTGTAAGGCAACCCCATAATATGGGATACGATAGGGGAAATAGCCTTTCTCCTCAAAGAACAGACACCCCTATTCCTTATCTATCAGTAGCCAAAATTTAATAGACAGCAACCTTTTGGGTATCAGTTGCTTGCAAATAAAAATCAAGATCCAATTAGATTAAGAATCGAGGTCGTTGATTTTAGTAAAGCAGTTGGTAAACAAATTTTTCATGATTTGGCCGATCCCATA
The DNA here is from genome assembly GCA_963817645.1 of uncultured Gammaproteobacteria bacterium. GTDB lineage: Bacteria > Pseudomonadota > Gammaproteobacteria > UBA6002 > UBA6002 > UBA6002. The sequence continues at coordinate 9,720 of CAWFQC010000002.1, forward strand.
AAAGACATTTGGCAGCATCCTAAAGAGTTCTTAGAGGCTAATTTTGACCATGCCATTACTTATTATGAAGGCTAATCCATTAGATTCTCTGGAAAGTATTGCCAGTTTACTATCAGGACTTGAGGTGCTGTAAATCACTCAACCAGAAGCCGAATATATGCGTGCATCCATACCTTTATTTTGTTGGCAATAAGTTTTCTGTTGCAATCTCAGGCAGGGTTCATATACGAGTTTATTACGAAACGATCAAGAGATCATCACCTCACCCAAGTGGGTCTTTGGGTAGGGAGCCAAATAGCGGTGTAGGGCTTACTGATCCAGTATTTTCATCAAACCACGATTAATTCGGTTGATGTGTTTAAATAGCATGTGGCGAGTTGCTTCCACTGTGAGGGGTTTAATTAGGAAATCATCAAATCCAGATGCTTTTGACTTAGCTTCAAGATCCTCACTTGAATTTGCTGTGATAGCTATCAGCGGGATCCTTTTTGTATAACGCTCCATAGCACGTACCGTTGCAGCGATCTCAAAGCCGTCTAATTCTGGCAACATAAGATCGATAAAGATAATGTCGTAATGCTCTGATAGTAATTTACTAAATGCTGTGTTTGCACCAGAGGCGATGTGTACATTGCAATCGAGCATTTTAAATAAGTCAACGGCAGCAACCTGGGCAGCCTTTAAGTCCTCAACCATTAAGATCTTAACTTTATTATCACTCATATTAGCTCCATATTTTTTCCTAAGGTTTATTTTTAGCATAGTGATGTGAAAAAAAACAGAATCACGTTGGTTAATAAGGCTTGGAGTATTTTTAGTAGCCTTATCTTTATTTTAGGAGAAGAATACATGAAAACCATATACTTGATCAAATGGTGAATAACATGATATCACATTACTCTAAAGTATCTTAAGAAGATCTAGAAGGAAGTCAATACGGAATTTTTCCTACAGAATTATTAATAGAATACTTACAGCTGAGACAGCCCAAGCCTATTCAGATCCAAATTTCAAGATTAGCTTTGTACATAATAAATTCCATATTGTATAAAGCAAGATTAAAACATGCTCCACACTGATTCAGCCATTAGCTTTTTTTAGGACATTATCAATATTAAAATTTTCTATAATTAAGTATTATAGTTCAGTTTTCAGTTATTAAAGCGTCTTTTAGCAGGTATGGTTCTATGAGCAAACATTCATCAATTTCTGGCTTTAAGAAACAAATTAGCGAGTTCAAAAATATAATACGTGATATCCCAGGCTGTATTTATTGGAAAGATAAAAACAGTATTTATTTAGGCTGTAACCATGAATTTCTTGAAATGACGGGATTACAAACAGAGCAACAAATCATAGGTAAAACAGATAGAGATTTATGCTGGAAGGGGCAAGCTGAAACCCTTTTCAATCATGACCAATCAGTAATAAAAAACGGTCAGACTTCTATTCTAGAAGAAGAAGTTTCTCTAGCAGATGGCACTAAGAAGCTATATTCTGTAATCAAATCGCCTCTACGTAATGAGAGGAATGAGATAATCGGTATTGTTGGTACTTCAATAGATATTACTTATCGCAAGATTATGGAAGAGAAATTGAAGGAAGCTATTGAGAGAGCAGAAGAAGCGAATCGTTCTAAATCTGAGTTTATCGCGAACATGGAACATGATATCAGAACACCTTTTTGTGGTGTCTGGGGGTTAGCTAAGCAGCTTTACGAGATAGAACAAGATCCTCTGAAAAAGGAGCTATTAGCTGATATATCAGCTTGTGCGAATGAACTGCTTGATTATTGTAATACAATTTTAGATTTCTCAAGAATAGAATCAGGCACGTTGCCAGTGACTGAGAAAAAGTTTGATTTGAAAAAGTTAATCGCAAGTATTATGGCAATAGAGACCCCGCCTGCAAAGTCAGGAGGTTTAACGTTAAATCTTGAATATGATGAAGCTATATCACCCATACTAATAGGTGATCCCTATCGGCTACACAGAATCTTGATTAATCTAATTGGAAATTCAATTAAATTTACAAAAAAAGGAGCTGTTGCTTTATCTGTGAAACTTGTTAGTATGCAAAAAAGTGACAGAAGTGCAATAATACGCTTTAGTGTGCACGATACTGGAATAGGGATTCCTGAGGATAGGCAAAATTATATTTTTGAGAAATTCACTCGTCTTATGCCTTCGAATAGAGGCTTATACCAAGGGGCTGGTTTCGGGTTAACTATCGTGAAACAATTTGTCAAAGAGATGGGTGGCGAAATTGACCTTCAAAGCGAAGTAGATAGAGGCTCTATTTTCATGTGCACTTTTCCTTTTAAAATACCTTTAGTAGGTGATCTTTTTAATAGCCAGTAAGTAATTTGGATGTGAGTGAATTTTATGATAAAAGTATTGCTAGTTGAAGATAATAAAATTCCACAAAAAATGGCCATCATGATTTTGAGTGCGCTTGATTGTGATATTGATATCGCAGAAACAGGGCTTCAAAGCTTAGAGCTTTTAAAAAAAAATGATTATGATGTCGTTTTTCTTGATTTAGGTTTGCCCGATATTAGTGGGATTGAAGTAGCAAAGACTTATAGGAACACTGAACCAAAAGGCCACCATCTTTTGATTGTAGCGTTAACTGCTCACGGAGATCAGAGTAATAAAGAAGCTTGTATAAATGCCCGCATAGATGACTTTATTGAAAAACCATTACACAATGAAACGGCAAAAGAAATCATCGAGAAAATTGCTACAAGCAAACAGCGATAATCAAAAAAATTAATCTTACCAGACTATAATCATTGGTTCATTTCAAGGTAAATACAATGCAAGAAGTGAATATGGACGATTCTGTTGATGCAGGAAATCCGCTATTTCCCCTTACAAAAGAACAATTAAGATTATGGGTAGAATGGCGTCGTGATCCCAATTCGTATACTAATAATACTTATTTTTTAAGTAAATTAATAGGACCATTGGATGTCCAGCATTTGGCCATCTGCATGAATTATCTCCTAAGAGAGTGGCCAGTTTTTAAAGCACAATTTACAGTTGTAACTGGAACTCCTTATGTATCCTATAGTAATTCGTTTAGTACCGCACTTATTGTAGATTTCAATGAATTATCTGGCATAGACTGCGAAGAAAAAGAAATTGACTATATCAAACAAAAAATAAAAGAAACAATCAATTTATACAATTATCCAAACTTTCAAATAATATTTTTGAAATCTATTCAAAAAAATCACTATTATTTTCTCTTCATCTGTGCTCATATTTTAATAGATGGTTATAGTTTCGGTCAGGTATTAAGCAGCCTATCAAAACTCTATAATGGAGAAAAGCTTATCTTCTCCACTACAATTTTAAATGCAAAAAAATATAAAGAATTGCAAGATACACATAAACAATATTGGATTCAAAAGTTAAATAATAAAATTAACCACTTAAATGTCAGCCATTTAATGTCTTCATCTAACAACCAATCTTTAGTCTTTCGAGAGTATCTATCCTTAGATACTTCTGTATTAAATTTGGTTAATCAGTTTGCACGAAGGAATAAGTCAACTGTTTTCTTAGCCCTATTCACAATTTATGCTCTGCTGATTTATCGTTATACAGGTCAAAATAATTTTTCTATTCTCTATGCAGCTGATATAAGAGAAGTAGGCCAGAAAATGCAGACTGGGTTTTGATGTCAATTTATTGCCTATGCACTTTCAAATTGAACCGCAGGAGTCTCTTATAGACCTATTATCAAAAATTACTAAGCAAAGGAAAGAAGATAAAAAATATCAAGCCTATTCTTTCTCCGATCTTATCGGAACGCTAAGAGCCCTTAACAACAATGATTTTAATTTAGTTTTCTCAAGAGCAATCTGGTTACCTGAAGCAATTGATCTCAACAACATTGAAGCACAATTCATCCCTATTGACATTGGGGGTAGCAATTATGACCTGAGTCTTTTGTTTGATCTAAATGCAAAAAAATTAATCTTAGGTTTGGAATATAACTGTAGTAAATTTGATAAACGTTTTATTTCGCAGTTTTTGAATCATCTTAGAAATATTATTTTATCTTTGCAGGAAAATGCTTCTCTTCCTATGCATGAATACCCTTATTTAGAGCCAAATGAATACGATCGACTTTTAAAGTTTGGACAGAAGCAATTCTCGTCTGTGCCAATCTATAAACCATTATTTAATCGCTTCTTAAAAATTGTTGAGCAATATCCGCATCATGCTGCTATTGAAGATACTTATGGAATCTTAACGTATTTGGATTTAAAACAACAAATAAATGTATGTGTTAATTTTTTATGCAAGCAGGGTATCAAACCACAAGATCGTGTTGGATTATTACTTGGACGAGATCGGTTTATTGTAATCATTATGCTTGCTTTAGCCAGGTTACGGTGTACCTATGTCCCTATTGAACCTAATTTTCCGCTAGAGCGCATTAAATATATGTTATCTGACTCGGCTTGTCATTTTTTAATTGTACAAAATTATTATGAAATAAATTTAGAATTGACTAACTGCCTAATCATCTCTATAGATGACATCTTTAAGATGACGACAAAGAATAATGATATTGCAGTCAGCGACCCTCAGAACCATCAAGATATTATGTATATTATTTATACTTCAGGAACAACAGGCAAGCCGAAGGGTGTTCCTGTTTCATATGCTAGTCTTGACTGGTTAATGGAAGTTACCCGTGAACTATTTTTCTTTAGCTTTCAAGATACCTGGAGCCTCAGTCATTCATTTGCTTTTGACTTCTCCATTTGGGAAATGTGGGGTGCGCTACTAAATGGATCAAAGTTGTTCATCATTCCTGATATGGTTAGAAAAAATCCTGCCCAATTCTATCAATTTATCGCTGATAATAAAATTACGGTTCTTAACCAAACGCCGTCTGCTTTCCGGCAATTTATTAGTATTGATAAGCAAACACAACGAAGCTTGAATTTACGTTATATTATATTTGGTGGTGAAAAACTACAGTTTTCTGATATCGAAGATTGGTTAAAAAAGCACGGGGATCAACAACCCATCTTAATTAATATGTATGGACTAACTGAAGCACCAATTCATGCTACCTATCATCGCATTAGTATAACAGATAAATATGTCGGTAATAGTCTTGTAGGGAACCCACTGCCTGGTGTTGAATGTTATTTAGTCGATGGATTTGGTGAACTAGTACCCCAAGGCATTTTGGGAGAATTATGGCTAAGCAGTCCTTACCTTACTAGAGGCTATTTAAATAATCCTGGTCTTAATAAAGAGAAATTTATTAAAAATAAATTTAATCGTGAAGCAGAATATTTAATTTACAAAACTGGTGATCATGCACGTTGGTCCTTTAATGGCAAGATAGATTTCCAGAAGAGAAAAGATGACCAACTTCAATATCATGGTTTTCGTATTGAGCTTGGAGAAATTAACACAGTTATCAAAAATATCGATGGAGTGTTAGATGTTATAACAATTCTTAGTTCGGATCAAGACGAAAGAAACTATTTAGCCTCATTTTATCTTTGCGCTGAGACTAAAAAGTGTAATGAAAAAAAGATTTTAAAGGAGCTTAAGAGAAAGTTACCTTATTATATGATTCCAACAAAAATTGTTTCTATCAATTCTTTTCCATTGACTAATCAAAACAAGATCGATATCGATGCCTTGCGTAAATTATTAGCAACTAATAGTAGTAGTTCGGTTAATCTTAACGCTACTGCGAACTATCACACAGCTATTGCTGGTATCTGGCAAGAAATTTTGCAAAATAAAGATTTTAATCTTGACAGTTCTTTTTTTGATGTGGGTGGTAATTCAATCAATACCTTGCAACTACATTATCAATTGGAATTGCTAATTGGCAAAGAGATTCCATTAGGCACTCTCTTTGAACTTCCCACCATCCGTAGTCAAGCTTCCTACATTACAGGTTTAGTGATTCCTGCATATTTTGAATTTTCCTCCTCTTTAGACCAAGTCGTTCCTCATATTGATACCGAGGCAATTGCAATTGTTGGGATGGCAGTGAATGTCCCTGGGGCAACCAATTTAAATCAATTTTGGCAGAATCTGAAGGAAGGAAAAGAATCAATACAATGGTTTATTGATGAAGAATTAGCAGCAAATGGCGTTTCTCAAACACTGTTTAACTCAAAAAATTATATTAAAGCAAAAGGCTATATCGATGATGCAGATATGTTTGATGCTAATTTTTTTGGATTCTCTCCTCGAGAAGCTGAGATCTTAGATCCCCAACAACGTTTATTTCTTGAGTGTGTTTGGACTGCATTAGAGAATGCAGGATACGTTAGTGAAGAATATGCAGGGAAAATAGGTGTTTTTTCAGGGGGATCTTCTATCCAAGGCTACTATCACAATAATATTTTGCCAAACCAAAAATTAAGAGATTTTCTAGGTGACTATCAGCTATTTATTCACAATAGTATGGATTTTTTATCTTCTCGTATCTCGTTTAAGCTTAATTTTACAGGTCCTAGTTTAACAATACAAACTGGTTGCTCCACTTCCTTAGTAACAGTTTGCCAAGCGGTACAAAGCCTGTTATTAGGAGAATGCGATATGGCAGTTGCAGGTGGCGTGGCTCTTACCTTACCACTTAAATCCGGTTACCTTTATCAAGATGAGATGATTCTATCACCTGATGGACACTGTCGCGCTTTTGATGAAAATGCAAATGGTACGGTTCCAGGCAATGGTGTTGGCGTTGTTGTTTTAAAACGACTATCAGATGCTATTGTAGCAAAAGATAATATTCATAGCTTAATTAAAGGCTATGCTGTTAATAATGATGGCTCAGCAAAGTTTGGACTGACAAGCCCAAGTAAAAAAGGTCAGATTGCTGTGATCAAATCTGCATTAAAATCGGCTAATTTTTCTTCTGAAACCATTGATTACATTGAAGCACATGGTACAGGGACGCTCTTAGGCGACCCGATAGAAGTGGAGGCATTAGTAGAGGTTTTTTCTAACAGAACTATTGACTCGCCATGTGCCCTAGGGTCAATTAAAACAAACATCGGGCATCTTGATACAGCAGCTGGGATTATCGGTCTTATTAAAACGATTCTTTGTCTTAAGTACAAACAGTTAGTACCAAGTCTTCACTATAAAAAACCAAATGCAAGAATTTCTTTTCCAAAGATTCCTTTGTATGTCAATGTCGAAACAAAACCATGGGAAAAATTATCCCATCCTAGGAGAGCAGGCGTCAGTTCTTTTGCAATTGGTGGAACAAATGCGCATGTCATATTAGAAGAAGCCCCTCACAAAATCCAAAATGAAAGCGCATCAGCCAATCAAAACTTATTTATTTTCTCCGCAAAAAGTTCTGAGGCTTTGGCAATATTATGTTCTAACTTTAAGCTTTATTTACAAAATAGCTCAGATAACGACCTAGGCAACATAGCTTTTACTTTGCAAGTGGGTCGTGCTGGGCTACCTTATCGTGCAGCTTACATCGCAAGCACCCAGGGGGAATTAATGGGATTATTACACAAGGTTAAAATATCAAATGCTATTTCTGAGCCTAAAGTAATTTTTATTTTTTCTAATGATGCTTCCAATCCTCTAGCGGCAATACAGTGGCTTTATAACAAATATCCTTACTTTAAAATGTGGGTAAAAGACTGGGCAGTTATTGTGCAAGCAGTATTTCAATATGACATACTGCAAGATATTTTGAATTCATCCCAAATTTTTGAACTGAATGAAAAAGCATCTTTTATCCAACCATTATATATTTATCTCCTGAAGTATGGTTTAGCCAAATTATGGAAGGCATGGGGCGTATATCCGGTGGCGTTGATTGGAAGCGGATTAGGTGAGTTTGTTGCCGCATGCTTGGCAGAAATTTGGACTATAAAAGACACTTTTTTGATCCTAGCTGAAATTATCAAAATAAGAGATTTAGTAACTGCAAAGAAAATTTCACAAAAGGAAAGCCATACTTTAGTGACTAAATATATTCAACAATTCCATTGTCATGAACCGTCTGTGCAAATGATATCGCAAGGCGGAAAACCGATTGATGTTGCCAGCTTTGTTAGCGCCGAACATTGGATTTTTCCTTCTTTTCAAGACAAGCTTTCTTTTAATTCAATTCTTACCAATTTCAAGGAGCCAAATACAATTCTACTGAATATTGGAGATGACAATGATTTAATCTCTACAATACAACCGTCTTCTTCTGAAGTCCAAGTGCTCTCATCATTTCTTTCAAAAAAAGATGTAGATGAAACTAAGTTTAATCTAAACGTGATTGGGCAATTATGGTCAAAAGGTGTGCCAATTGATTGGCAAAAATTTAATGAGGGTCAAGAAGGTCATCGTGTGTCTCTACCGACTTATCCTTTCCAAAGAAAACGTTTTTGGATAGATTCTCCTTCTCTTGATGAGGTGATACCGACGGAAAGTAAGGGAATAAAAATATACCGTCCATACTGGAAACGTATTAATTTGCCAAATATTAACACAGCAGAAGCCAAAGATGAATCAATTACTTATGCTATTTTTATGAGTAGTACACAATCAAATGAGCTGGTTGCTGAATATTTTTCTCAGCGCCATGGAAATGTTTATAAAATTTATCCTGGGGCTTCTTTTTCAATTAAGCAGAATTTATTAACAATAAATCCTAGCTGCAAAGATCACTATACTAAAATCTTACAAGCAATTGGTTCTAGCAGGCGGTTATTTGTTATTTATTTATGGTCTTTGGATGATGAAAATACAATAAAAGAAAATAATCGGGAGACTATTTTTTTAGATAATTCTTCCTTGCTTGTCATTACTTATTTCATTCAAGCTTGCTATCAGCAACATTTATTTGAGAACATAAGTTTATCTATTATTACAAATGCTTTATGGCAGATTGTTACAAATGATACAATTAATCCGGTGAAAAGTTTGCTGTTGGGTCCAGCACTTACTGTTAGCAAAGAAAACCCAAATATTGTCTGTAAGGTTATTGATCTTACAACTGATGACGAAAACCATAATTTCCCTGAGATTGTTCCCAAGCTCTATGATGAAATACATGCCTCATTTAACGACAGCCTAATTGCCTATCGACATCATCAACGGCTAGTTAGGCAATTTGCACACATTGATATCCCGCAAGCAAATCCACTATTGATTAGAAATAAAGGGGTGTATGTTGTCACAGGGGGGCTAGGCCATATTGGTTTAACATTTGCTCGGTACTTAGCTAATCAGGCTAATGTGACAATAGTCTTAATTCAAAGATCAGGATTTCCCCAAAAAGAAGAATGGCTTGCGTGGCTAAATAAATATCCAAATCAGAATTCCACTTCTAACAAAATCAAACAATTGCTTCAACTAGAGCATTTAGGCAGTGAGATTTTCCTAGTACAAGCAGATGTTTCTGATTATGAAGCATTACAAAAAAGTATTATTCAAGTTCAAATGAATTTTGGAGACATCCATGGTGTTATTCATGCTGCGGGAGTTCCAGGTGGAAAACTGTTATCGCAAGTTAACCAGGAAGATGTCATGACTTTGCTTGCTGCTAAGGTGGAAGGTATTTTGAATTTACATTCTCAACTGAACTCAAATAAGCTTGATTTTATGCTACTGTGTTCTGCCATCAGTGCCTTAACAGGTGATTTTGGTCAGGCTCTTTATAATAGCGCTAATGCATTTCTTGATGCATTTGCGCATTGGCGTAGCCAATATTATGGACAAACTTTAGCCATAAATTGGGACGCATGGTTAGAAGGAGGAATGGCAACTTCCTCAAAAGAACGATCATTATTGCTTCAAAGTCAATCTGGAATTTCTGATGAAGAAGCGATGGCTTTAATGGGAACCTTATTTTCATTTTTCGAACCACAAATAATTATATCAAACGAAGAATTAATGACGAAGTTTGCCAATAAATTAAACTTCTTGCAGGGGCATACGAGTATTAAAGAAAACGCGGCAAAAGAAATAGATCTCACCGAGTGGTTAATTTCATTATGGCAATCGTATCTAGGTGTTGAGTCAGTAACAGTAGATGAAGATTTCTTTGAAATAGGTGGGGATTCACTGCTTGCTATCCAGCTTGCTAGCCATATTAGTCAGAAATTAAATGTTGATCTCCATGCACACGATATTTTAGAAAAGCCCACAATAGGTGAAATAGAAGCCCGTTTACATCAGTTACAACACAAAGAAAATGTCAAAGCGTTAGATGATGATTTTTCTGTAGTTAGCCTGAGGGTGAATAAAGCTGATAACTTAAATCTATTTTTAGTACACCCAGTCGGCGGGACGGTATACATTTACAGAGATTTAGCTATGCAGCTCCTTTCCTCTATTAACGTATATGGTCTGCAAGCAAAATCGATGGATTGGAAGACTACTCCAGTTTCTTCTGTATACAGCATGGCTCGAGATTACGTAGCTGCAATCAAACGTATTCAACCAACAGGACCCTACTATCTTGGAGGAGCTTCTTTTGGTGGTATGGTTTCTTATGAAATAGCACAACAATTTTCACAGTTAGGTGATGTAGTACAACTATTAATCATGATTGATACGCCAGGCCCTCAACCGTTAAAAAATTATTCGAATGAAGACGCAGATATTTTGACATACATGTTAGAAATAGGTGCACAGCATCAACTTGACCCCACATTTTTTTCATTAACGCTTGACGAACAGTTAGATTATTTTTTGCAGCATGCCGGTGGTATAGGGCAAGCACTACCTAATTTTGATAGAGACCACTTAAAGCAGTATCTACCCATTTACAAAGCACATATGAAGGCAATGTTTGAATACATATTAATGCCATATCGGCAAAAATCAAAAGTTTATTTTTTTAGAGCCAATGACCGTGATGCTATAAATCCTCAACATCCAGAGCAAGATTGGCAAAGCTTACTTGGCGATCAGATAACGGTTATCAATACCTCTGGTAACCATATTACAATGTTATTTATGCCACATGTCACTGCTGTAAGCACTTATTTGAATAAAATTTTAGCCTATGATCAGGTTCCTCATGGAAAGAGATGATTTCTTCCTCAAAAAGGTCCAAGATAGGCTGAAATTACATATTTGCCTTTTTTCCGTATTTT
>CAWFQC010000003.1:0-8562 GCA_963817645.1 uncultured Gammaproteobacteria bacterium
ATGCTTCTTCCATTTCTTTACGTTCAGTAATATCCATAGAAATACCAATTACACCAGTTACAACATTTGAAGCATCATATAAAGGAGCTTTGATTGTTAGGAAAGTTTGTTGTTTACCGTTTTTTAAGATTGCTGATTCTTCAAACACCTGTGTTTGTTTTGTTCTCATAACCTCTAAGTCATTTTCTCTCACTTGATCAGCTCGATGTTTCCAAGGAAAGTCATGAAAATTGGTTTTCCCAATAACCTGAGCTGGATTATTAAATCCAGCCATTTTGGCATGATTTAAATTATCGCCTAAAATTCTTCCTGATTTATCTTTCCAATACACATTTGCTGGAAAATGATTAATAATGTTTGCTCGATAGTTTATTTCATCATTACGGCTTTTTTCGAATGCCATAAGCTTCTGTTGGCCTAGTAATTCAACTTCCTTTTGATGAGTGATATCTTCTTCACTAACGAGAACTCCTTTAAAGCGCTCAAGGAGTCGAAGAAAGGTAGTACTTTTACATTGAAAATTTTAGACTTATTTTTGTTTTGATTGCTTTCTTGTATGTAGCAAGTTTCTGTTTTTATTCTTAAAACTTCCTGAATTGTAGACAACAATTTCTCTGAGGCTTCTTTTGATAGAACATCTAAAATCGATTTGCCTTCAATATTTTCATGTGACCGCCCCATTATATGTTCAAATTGCTTATTGCAAAATTGATAAGTATTATTTTGATCTATATAAGAAATTGCATAAGGCAAGATATCAAATAAAGCCTTTAACAAAGGAAATGTGGTTTTTCCATTTTTAGTAACCCTTTCATGCATTTGAGTTCTCTCCTTCATAACTTTCTAACATTCAAAATAATTCAAGCTAAGTGCACTCATTTTAGGTGCAATAGATAATTTAATATAATCTCTAGTAGATTTAAATTAAATTAGTAATATTACTGTCATTTCAGATGCTAAGTGCTTTTCAAATCTGTAAGGTTGGCACCTTTTTCTAAAATCAAAATGTTTTCTTTGCTACCCTGGGTAAAAAAAACATAATTTAAGTGGCTCGGACAACTGAGGCTTCGTGCTTTTCTCTTGTCAAAAACGAAGCTCCTAGACTTTCACTGTTTCCAGTTAAGCTCTTCTCGCTAGAGAAAAATCCACAAACTTTTTGAGTTTTAGTGAAAGATTGAGTGATCATTTCCGTTTGCTTTGAAATTTCTTTTGCTAAACTTTCTGCATACTGGCTATTTAGCATTGTGTCATGATTTCCATTTACCATTCGCACTTCAACCTTATTAGCGAACTCTGTCCAATAATTCTTATCGTCGACCATATCTATAACAAAATTTGAATCCCTTGCTTTACATAAAAGTATAGGGATTCCTATGACTTGAGAAGGTGTATAAGAAAACCCTTGTTTTTGGCGAGCAACAAATATATCCATGATATATGGCTCTATTTGCTCTTTATAAGAATGATGGTATTGATTGATAACACTTCCTTTCAACACTTCTTTTGCTTCAGGGTCAAGTTGGATACTACCCAAGTATCGAGTAGTACAATAGATTTAATAGAAAGTTTGGGATTCATTTCAGTGCTATTTTGTAAAGCCATTTCAGCAGCAACCATACCACCGAAAGACCAACCGCCAAGAATAATCTCGTTCCAATCAGGTTTTTGTTGTTTAACCAGTTGTAAATAGTAGGCAGCCATTTCTGGGATATTTTTCCACAACACTTCCTTCTGTAAGAAGCTTGCGTCTTCCATAACATAACAAGGTTGATTTTTGTCTAGGTTCTGCATAAGTTCCTTGTAGCAGTGTGTTGTCCCTCCTGCAGGATGTATGAAGATAATAGGTAATCTTTTTTTAGTATCTCCGGCTTGTATTTCGACAAAAAAATTCAAATTATTCTCACACTTAATTTTTTCTAATGGTGCTCGCTCTTTATCAATAAGCTCAGCTATTTGCCGTATACTGTTTGCACTCAAGATACTTGATGCAGAAAATCGTATCGCAAAATGTCCATTAATTTTCTGTACTAACATAATTAAGCTAAGAGAATCAATCCCAATAGTAAAGATGTTATTAGATAGGTCTATTAGACTATTCTGTGAAAGACTTAGAACGTCTTTTATTAAATGCAGAAGATATTTTTCTGTTTCAGTATTTATCTCACCTATCTGTTGAACATTTTCTATAGCAAAATCTATTTCTAATTTAGAAAGTGTGGTCCGATCAATCTTTCCATTGGTCGTGATTGGGAGTTGGTTCTTTTGAATAAATGCAGCAGGGAGCATATATTCAGGCACCACCTTCTTCAAAAAGCTACGCAACTCCGTTGAGTGAAGGTTAACTTCATTATCTCGAGTTACAAAATAAGCAACTAATTGTTTTTGACTTGAGGATTGGCCTGAATTGACGAGGACAATTGCTTGTTTAATGGCAGGATGAGTCAGCAATTTTAGTTCAATTTCACCTGTATCAATACGATAACCTCTTAATTTAACTTGGTTATCTACACGGCCAATATAAGCTAACTACCATCAGACCGCCAAAAAACAATATCGCCAGTATAATAAAGACGTTTTTTCACACCAGAGATCATAATTTCTATAAATTTGTTATGAGTTAATTCGGGTTGATTTAAATAACCACGTGCTAAACCCATGCCTCCCACATAAAGGAATCCTGGCACTCCTATAGGAACTGGCTGTTGTTGAGCATCGAGTACATAAACTTGTGTTTGCGCAATCGGATATCCAATTGGAATTGGACTATTTTCTTGATCAATATCCTTTGTCGTTATTTCATAAGTTGTTGAAAAAGTCGTATTTTCTGTTGGGCCATAAGCATGTAGTAAATGAGCTGGTCTATCTTCTTCCGAACAGTTTATTATTGCAGCAATTGCCTTTGGATTTAATATATCTCCTCCAGTTATTAAATAGTTTAGATTTTTAAAGACAGCAGGCATTAGTAAAGCAAACGCTTCAAATAATGCTGATGTGATGAATGAGGTAGTGATTTGATTATCAGACAAAAATTGAGAAAATTCATTTAAATCTGATAATACATTTTTGTCAGGATAGACTAGTGTCGCCCCATTTAGCAATCCTCCCCAAAATTCAAAGGTAGCTGCATCAAAAGAAGAGTTGGAAAGTTGAGCAATTTTATCTTCTTGGTTTAATTTAATGTAGTTTGGTGAAATAACCAAACGCATAATACCTTGCTGTTCAATTAACACTCCTTTAGGCCGCCCTGTAGATCCAGATGTATACATGATATAAGCTAGTTGACTCGGCTTTGTCGGTTGTCGGATAGTATCTGGTATAGGCACATTAAATATTTCCTTATTATCAATGGCGATTTTTTTGCCTTGGAAAAAATCAAAAGACACATGATTTTCTTGTGTCACTAAAATTGCCTTCGCTTCGGTATCTTGTAATATATACTGAATACGTTCAATAGGGTCAGTTTGATTAATAGGCACATAGGCACAATTTGCCTTTAAGATACCTATGATGGCAATTGCTTCATAAGCGTTTCTTGGAAGATAGGTAGCAATACGATCTTCGCTAGTTAAAGTTGGTAACTCTTGTTTCAGATAGGTACCAAGTTGAGTAGATGCTTTATCCAATTCGCCATAACTCATTTGCCTATCTTTTAAACGAATAGCGATACCATTCGGGTTCGCATTTACATGATATTGGTAAAGTGAGAGAATATCTTTATCACTTTGAACACTATCATTGCTAGGATTATTCCATTCCTCAAGTATTTGTTTACTTTCCAACGCCGTCAATAAAGAATGACTAAGAACAGGTTTGTTGGGCTCAATGATTATATTATATATTAAATTCTGAAAATGAAAAATAAATCGTTGAATCTCCTGCTCAGTAAACAGCGCTTCATCGTATTCAATCAATCCACTGACTTGATTACCTTCTTTCCTCATATACATTGAAAGTGGGCCAAGACGAGTCTCTGAAGTCATATCGTATAAAATTGAATTGTTATCAGAAAATACGCGGACACAATCTATACCAGATAATGGGAATGAGACAGCATCATAATTTTGAAAGATAAAACTTATTGGCAATGTAGTTTCAGGGTTTTCTAACAAAGAAAGCTGATCTATAAATGGATAATCCTGATGTTGTAAGCCATTAAGAATGACTTCTTGAACCTCAGATATTAATTTAAAAAAATTGGAATCTTCTTTTAAATGGGTATTAATAAAAAGAAGGTTTACAAAAAAGCCTATCATTCGATGAGCATTTGGATGTTGACGTCCCGAAGTGGGGGTGAGTATCAGGGTATCCAGTTGGCCAGTATATTTTGACAATAAAACACTGAAAATCGTTAAGAGCACTTGATAAATAGTCGCCTGAGATTGAGTAGCTATTTGCTCCAGGCTTTTGGTCATCTCTTGTTCCAGTGAAAAACAAAGCCGTTTGCTTTTTTGAGAAGGAATTGCTTTTTTCATTATTGGCAAATTTAAATTTGATACCCCAGCTAATTGCTTTTTCCAATAAGCTTGATGATTTTGCATTACCTCAGAAGATTCGGATTGTTGCCAACTTACATAGTCATTATATTGGAATGGATATCTATTTTCATCTTTGGGAATTTCTCCCCGCAAAAAAGCTGAATAATATTCTGCTAAACGTGTCATTAATAAGTTAAGAGAAACAGCATCATGAATAATATGAGGTATACAAACTGTAATAATGTATTTTTGATCTTCTACACGAAATAATTGAACACGTAGCAAAAGGTCTTGCTCTAAACGAAAAGGCTGATTAATAAATTGTTGTGTTTTTTGCTCTATTTGACTAAGAGCAAGGTTTTGTTCTTCTTCAACCTTCCATTGGAAGGTCAATGAATTTTCAGGGACAATGCGTTGACTAGAATGATGAAAATCTCCTGTAAAGACGGTGCAAAAGATTGTTTCTATTTGTAGTAAATAGCGAAACGCGGACTGCAATGCGTCGATATTAAGATTTCCTTGTAATTGATAAGTGATCGACATGTTATATTTAGAACTATCCGGATTATGGCAATAAAAATTCCAGAGCCGCTGCTGCTCACGAGAAAGTGGGAATGGTTCAGTTTTATTTTTATTCGGAGTATAAGTAATATTTTTTGTATCCAACAATTTTCCAAAAATAAGCCCAGCAAGACTTTCTAATTTACAATTAGGTTGTAAAATATCAGTATATTTTATATAGATACCCAAGTCTTTATAAACCTCGGAAACAAAATGTACAGCTAAAGAAGAATCGTAGCCTAATTCAACCAAAGAATATTCATTATGAATAGGGCGATCGAAACACTTACCTAAATTTTTGATATATTCTGTTATCCCTTCAACAGAGTCCAATATACGAGGAGAAATTGAAACATAATCCACTTCTTCTTTTCTAGCATAATGATCCACGGTGTTTTCTACCATCCGCTTAGCAAAATCGTTTTGATTGAGGAGAGCGGGATTGACTGGGGGTAGAGTGTCTGCTGAGTTGGTTGTCTCTGTTTGTTCCCATTCCATAGCATTCACTTCTAAAGCAGCTCTTACAGGTAAAGAATAAATGGTTTGCTGTGCTGCCGTTTTTTGTTGTTGAAACCCTGTTTGTTGTAAAAATGCTGAGGCAGGTTTATTACTTTGAGTGGCTTGAAATAAGATATAAACATCAAACTGCCCACGCGATAAAGCCTGTTGACTGAATTCTTTCAGCAGTTGGTGTTCAACACCTTTACCTAATGCTCGGCAGCTCAGCACAAAGGCTTCTACCAATAGAAAGCCGTTGATGAGATGATACAGCATCAAGCCTACCAAACCATAATTGTCATAACGGTCTTCTGCATCGACAAGAAGGCATTTGTAATTCTCATTTTTAATTAAATTTCGCAAGTGTACTTCAGTGCATTGTTCAGGAGACCATTTATTGAAGTTGAATTGATTAGAACGTTGCATTAATTCAGCCACTCGAGGGTAATCTTTTTCTTCAATGAATCGAATAGTCGTTTTTAGCTTGAGTTGCTTTAAATAATCATTGAATGAGCTCGCATTTTTTTTTAAAGCATTACGCTTTGAATTATTCTGATAGTGCTTAGTACGAGAATCATCCACTTTTTTAGAATGAGAGTACTTCCCAAAATCCTCTAATCCCCAAATGGAACGAATAAAAATGGGGATCAATCTTTCTTGCTGGGGAATCTGTAGGCTTAATACTTCTGGACAACCTATATTGACTTCACCAACCTGGGCTGGATCATCATCAATGAAGATAAAGCTATTGAGTGCTAAGTTTAATGCATCAGATAGAGAGCGGATATTTTCAGATTTTTTATTCCAATCAATACGCCAGTCAGCTATATGCTCACTTTTAAGTATCATATCCTCTCTTTCTTTAAAAACAGCCAATACGTCCTCTTCATTATTTCTACTGCATAAGCATAACAAAAATCCTTGTTTGGATTTTTCTACCAAAAAATTTTGGAAATGCCTTCTGGATTCATCGATAATAATTCCTTGTACGCCATCTTCACCCACTTTTCCTTTCCATAGCGTATCATCACAGTCTAACACAATGACTTTTTTAGGGTTTGTAATAAAAGCGTAATAAAATCTTACGATCATTTTGCTAAGCGCATTAAAGTATTCAAAAACATAAGGCAAATGCGCTTCTTTTTTGCCAAATTCATCATATAGATTGGAAGTAGGATAATAAATTTGGATATCTCGATCTTGAATCACATAAGCTAGACGATTTTCAAGAATATTTCTCAAAAAAGCTTCTTCAATTGTTTTCCATTGTGAAGGATATTGCTGAGGGCAACAGCAGAGTAATAAAGGAGTTTCGTTAGTTTCAGCGTATTGTTTAATTTGATCAAACAAGTTGTTTAAATTTTCTTGGAAGTCCTGCTCTTCTTGATTTTTCTTATCGAAATCCTCAAAACGGTATAACAGAACATTAACGCCACGTTTATTATTGCGAAATTGACTATTGGGATTCAAGAGTTGTTCAGAAAAATCGTTGTACGTAACAACCGCTTTTGTTTCAGAAAATTCTTGCAATAAAGGTGTTAATGTAGGCAATAAACTATTAGCAGAAAAAGTTGATGATATAACTAAAGTTGACTCTGCTGGTTCATCAAAGATGTAAGTATGAACAAAGTTTTTATCGTGTCGTTTCCTCGTCCTCGCATTAATAAGATCTGATCGGAAAGAAGATACTAGCTTCTCTAAGAGCTCATCATTTAGTAACAACTCAGGATCATTTAGTTTAACGGTTATTTCTATCGGATCATGGCGAGTTTTCTCCGGAGTTGAATGTCTTGAAAGTTTTTCTTGTGCAAGAGAGATACTTTTGAACTCATTAGGATTAGTTTTCATGTAAAACTCCTAGCATTAGTTAAGTTAATTAGCCTATCAATTAAATTCTAATTGCATTTAAATTAGTAAAGATTCGCTTTATTTAAAAAATTATTATATTCGGAACCTGAATTTGCTTTGAAGAATTATTAATAAATAATATAAACTGACATTCCTAGACTAAAGTTATTAGCTTTTGACTTTAATGGCTATTTTTTGTCCTTGTTTGCAAGGATTATCAAAAATAAATTTTAAAATCAATGGCCTATAATTTAGTCTAGGAATGTCGATTATAAGCTTAATTAACTTTTATTTTGCAGCATATTAATTTTTGCCTTCATTTTAGAGAACGACTTTCAAACTTTCATCTTTGATTGAAACCTCTATTGCTCGTGCTTTAAAAGTAGCACTCATACCACCTAAAGCCATATGCTGTAAGCTATTGATTTTTTTACAGCACTGGGAGACCGAACCTTTAGCTTTCTAATCAGGAATTTAAATCAATGTTCCTTCACAAGAAGGTCTCAATAAAATCTAAGAACACACTTCTTATTCTCTAAGAAAATCAAAAAATATAGTAAGATTCCTTATTATAATACGATATATTAGCTCAGTTAGTAGTTAAATACTAGCTTGAATTACTATAGCTACATGTATGGACCCCACTGGGTTTGCAACAGAAAATTTATTACTACCAAAATGCGCAGATAAATATTTCCTTAAGCTTTTTACCTTCAATGCTTCCTGTGGATATAAAATGAGTGCATGATACCAGGAACTTAATTAAAGTCTACGAAAGAATTTTGCAGAGCCCTCTAATGGCAGGGAATTATTTGGTTAGCGGGAACTGCTGTACCAATGGTATGTTTTAATTGATGGCATCTATCATTTAACCAAGTCTTCTATCGGGGGGAGATATCGTGCACATTCCTAACATAAGTCAACTCCCTTTAATCAAAGGGGAGCAAGATAGCCAATTCTTTATCTTAATTCAAAAAACTGTTTAGAGAATCTAGGAATGTGAGCATGGATATCCAAAAATTTTCTATTTGCAAAATTTCATGATAAAGACTAGAGCGTGCTTACAATGGCAGATAGGCTATTGATTTATATGAATAAAATAGGTTTTATGGCTTACCGGTAAAAAATTATACAAATCAATAGCCTATCAACCAATTGTAAGCACGCCCTAAAAATAAGT
>CAWFQC010000004.1:0-8892 GCA_963817645.1 uncultured Gammaproteobacteria bacterium
GTATCAAGCCGAAGTGAGCTCCGCTGCGCATTTAAAGCGGCTTCTTCATGGCGAACCACCATGGGGTCATATTGATTATGAAAAGGCTATTCCGTTGGATGAAGAAAAAACAAGCTTGACCTTATCTGACTCACAGAGACAAGCGATTGCGACAGTACTTCAGCATAAAGTATCGATTATCACTGGTGGCCCAGGTGTCGGCAAGACGATGATTGTGAGCAGCTTATTGAAGATGTACCATGCAAAACGTTTGTCTGTGGCTTTATGCGCACCCACAGGTCGTGCAGCCAAGCGCCTGACAGAAACTACAGGATTAACAGCAAAAACGATTCATCGATTATTGGGTTTTGAGCCAAAGACCTATCGTTTTAAACACAATCTAGATAATCCACTGGTGACGGATGTTCTCATCATTGATGAGTGCTCGATGATTGATATTCTGCTGTTAAATCATTTACTTAAAGCAATCCCAACCCATGCCACTGTGATATTTGTGGGCGACATTGATCAGTTACCGTCAGTGGGATCGGGGGCAGTGTTATCCGATCTCATGCGATCTGGCGTTATCAGCACAGTACGGCTGACCGAGATTTTCCGTCAAGCTGCCAGTTCTCAGATTATTGCGAATGCGCACCGCGTGAACCAAGGTCACATGCCATTATCCATTGCGGATGAGAGCAGTGATTTCATTACTCTCTATGCACAGACACCGGAAGAGATTCACACTATGCTCCTGCAACTTGTTGCCGAACGTTTGCCACAGCACTATGCGTGCGATCCTGTGCGGGATATTCAAGTGCTAACACCCATGAACCGAGGTGGTTTGGGTAGCCGAGGACTTAATGTTGATTTGCAAAAAAGTTTAAATGGCAATGCCGAGCCAAAAATCAATCGTTTTGGCTCAACCTACGCGCCTGGTGATAAAATTATTCAAGTGATCAACAATTATGATAAAGATGTGTTTAACGGTGATATAGGCTTTATTGGTAGTATTGACCTAGAAGAAGGTACCGTCAACATCCAGTTTGATCAACGGGTGGTTAACTACGATCTTCACGAACTGGATGAAATTAATTTAGCTTATGCCATTAGTATCCATAAAAGCCAAGGCTCAGAATTTCCCATTGTCGTCATGCCGATGGTCATGCAGCACTACATGTTATTAGCACGGAACTTATTGTACACGGGTATTACCCGTGGCAAAAAGCTCGTGATACTCCTTGGACAGAAAAAGGCTGTGGGTATGGCGGTAAGCAATAATAAAGAAGCCAATCGGCTCACTAAATTAGCGCAACGGCTTCAATAAGATTTGAGAATTTTTTGACTGAAAAGGCTATTAACCTTAAAATCAGAACTTAAATCGAAGAAATAGTTGTATCATTATTTAAGGAGTAGTTAAATGGAAAAAAGTAAAACAGAAAATGAAGATTTTAAAGATGCTTTCATGAGTCAGGATCTCATCAAATTATTATCTTGCGATGAATCTGAAAAGAAAGAATTCTTTAAAAATCTGGCAACTATTTCGAAAACTAATCCCGAAGCTGCTATTTAGTTAAAAAATACATAAATTTGAATAATGCTATCTTTTGATAGCGCAGAGCAAGCTGCTTGCCAGTCTAGAATTTCCAAGCATGCCTAAAATTTGCGCAAAGAAAATTTGTCGTTTTTCCAGTTAAAATCTTCCTTATGAAAGAAAGCTGAATCACGAATTTTCTAATGAACTTATTCCTGTTGACGATTGTTAAGCATTTCTTTTATATGCTCAGATGCTTTGAAATGAATAACCACTGCTTTAGGGATGGTGATTTCTTTTCCAGATGAAGGATTGCGGCCTTTTCGTTCCTCTCTAACCTTAATTGCAAAACTACCAAACCTTGGAATTGCAATCTTCTCTTGCTTAACCAATGCTTCGATTATCGTGTCAAATGTGGCTGAAAAGATAACCTCAGTCTTAGTCGTGCCTGCTTTTTCTGCAATGGCGGCAATAAAATCCGCTTTATTCATAAGGTATTTTCTCCTACGAGTGTCAGTTAATAAGCTTACTAATGAGCAACGAAGATGTATTGATAATAGCGAATAGTGCTCTCCCTACCAACATTTACCTGTTTCACAAATAGTTCCATTGCTGGCAGATGATGGGTTCTTAGGTGATAGCTTGACGTTTACAAAAATATTGACCATAATCAAAATTGTAAACTTAGGAGTTGAATATGTTAGGTAATAGAATTAAAAGAGCACGAAAAGCCTTGGGTTTATCCCTGCGTGATCTAGCGGATGAGATTTCTTTAAGTCATGCTGCAATTAAAAAATATGAAGACAATAAAGTAGCCCCTTCCTCAGATATTCTTATAAAATTGGCAAAAGTATTACATGTTAAAGTTGAGTATTTCTTTAGAACGAAGACCCCTATCTTAGATAACATTCAATACCGCAAGCATGCTGATGTGCTTGAAAAGCACTTAGAAGAAATTAATATAAAAATACTTGATCAAGCTGAGCGGCGCATGGAATTGGAAAGTCTTTTCCCCACAGCCCCAATCAAATTTTTTTCAATAGAGACTTTATCTTTAAAAGAAATACAATCCCTTGAAGATATTGAAGAACTGGCTGATGAAATGCGCAAGCGATGGTGTTTGGGACTTGATCCAATTCCAGATATAATAGATGTATTCGAAGAGCAGGGGATTAAAGTATTTGAAATCGATACGCATAGATTTCCTAAGTTTGAAGGGTTATTTGCTCATATTAGCAATATACCAATTATTGTAATAGGAAATGAGAGGCCTGGAGATCGCCAACGATTTACTTTAGTTCATGAATTAGGACACCTTATTTTAGATGATTTTTCTAACAATCTAGAAGAAGAAGCCTGTTGTAATCGATTTGCTGGTGCTTTTCTACTTCCTCGAAAATCTCTTAAAAGGATACTAGGGGAACATCGTAATTATATTGAGCCACGTGAATTAAGTTTAATAAAACAGGAATTTGGAATTAGTATGTCCAGCATTTTACATCGTGTAGAAGAAATAGGCATAATATCAAAAGCTTTGTATCGAAAGTTAAGATCAGAGTTTAATGAGCGTGATTGGCTAAGACAGGAACCCGGAGCTCCTTATCCACAAGAGAAAACTCATATTTTTGAACAAATGATATTTCATGCATTAGCTGAAGACTATATTGGTGAATCCAAAGCGGCAGAGCTAATGAATATATCATTAGAATCTTTTAGAGCTCGGCGTGCATTGGAGCAAAATGGTGTTACTTATTATCAGTGATGCAAGCGTATTAATTGATATAGAGCATGGCGAATTAGCTAGTTTCATGTTTAGTTTACCCTATCAATTTATAGTGCCTGACATTTTGTTTCTTGAGGAATTAGAAGAGAGACATAGCCACTTGCTTCAAATGGGTTTGCTCTGCCAAACAGTGGATAGCTGTTTAATCACTGAAGCTTATAATTTACGTTTTAAATATCCCAAACTTAGTGTAAACGACTTATTAGCGCTCACACTCGCAAGTAGTAAAAAATGCCAACTATTAACAGGCGATAAAGCTTTACGTGAAGTAGCCACAAAATTCAATCTTGAAGTACATGGTACTTTATGGCTAGTAGATCAAATGATATATCTAGAAAAAATTAACGTAGATATTGCAAATATTGCTTTTCAGAAAATGAAAGATTGCGGAGCACGATTGCCTTGGGAGGAAATTAATAAACGACTACACAACTATAATGCGGATAACTCACTGCTTTTGGAAAACAATTAAATAATGGCTTCATGAGGCTTAATGGTGGTGCATTTGCTTACTGCGATAAGGATTATAATGGGAAGACTAATCAGGCTTCATTTAATAAAGTCGATAGTTTAAAATTTAAATCTAGAGATATCGGAAATATATAATATATATTGGGAAAAAAATGTCACAACATCTATTAATTTATTTGGATGAATCGGGTGATTTAGGATTTAATTTCAGCCAAAAAAGAACCACACGTTATTTGGTAATAACATTGCTTGTTTGTTGGGATGAGGCAGCACATTTAGCAATGATTCGTTCTGTGAAGAGGACGCTAAAAAATAAATTACCTAAAAATACATCTGAGCTAAAAGGGAGCAATTTGGCCTTATCAATAAAAAAATATTTTTTAAAAGAAATTAACAAAGAAGCAAATTGGTGCTTGTATGCAGCAGTAGCGGATAAAAAAGCTTGGGTAAATCACCATGTTTCTAACCATCGCTATAAACCAAAAAAGAAAGTTTTATATAACGAAATTGCAAAGCGACTATTTTCACAACTTGATCATTTAGAAACAGCTCAACATGTAAATATCGTAATTGACCGTTCTAAAAATAAAGATGAAATTGCTGACTTTGATAAATCAATTACCGCCGCAGTGACTAAACGACTTCTTTCTAATAAAATAAAGTTAACTATAAAGCATCGTAGTTCACAAGAGGATGCAGGGTTGCAAGCAGTAGATATATTTTGCGCTGGAATTGGTAAGAAATATGAAAGGGCAGATTTAACCTGGTATACTGAGTTTGCAAATAGAATTGCAGTAGAAGTGGAATACAAGTTTTAAAATAAGAAAGACGGCCCCTTTTATGCGCTTTTCCAAGACATTATTGCAGCAACCTACGGAAGCTACTCCATCCTGGCACATAGAAGGATTTACCCGTCTTTTATAAGTATATCGTAATTAAACATACTATCAAGCAGTTTGTTTATTGAGTAGTAATTTCTAAGATTGAGGCTTCAATGATAAATCATAGATCCTAAGAGTTTTGCTCGTGTGTCCGGTTGAACGTTATAAAAAATAATTTAAAATCAGTGAGTTAAAACTAGCGTAATTTTACTGATGTTTAAGCCTGTGTACTCTTAATCAGCGGGTCGACAGTTCGAGACTGTCACGGCCACCAATAAAATCAAAGAGTTAACTATATAAGCTCATTGCTAAGAATTCCCATGTAGACTCTGTGTAGATGCAAGAGTTAAAGGAGAATCAAAAAGTTTAATACTCTTTAAGAGATATCCATGTCAACAATTATGATAAAGCGTGTTTAATGGTGATGTAGGATTTATTGGTAGCAGTGATCTGGAAGAAGAAGGTACATTACATCCAGTTTGATCAACGGGTGGTTAACTACGATCTTCACGAACTGGATGAAATTAATTTATTTAGCTTATGCCATTAGTATCCATAAGAAGCTAAGGCTGAGAATTACTTTGCAAACTCGGCATACTTTGGCTATGAAAAGCATATTTTCTGCAACAACTGCGGCTGATGGAAAAACTTATACCGATCATCGCAATTCTTTTGGTGCTTGAAGAGCTTCTCCAATCAAAGAAGCAATCTCTTCCGTGGCTTCCAGGCAGCGCTTCGAGTGCATTGTCATCTGAATGATCCCATGCGGCAGGTCCGGATAATGCACATAGGTTATATCGTTCCCTGACTCTGGCAAGCTTCTTCGTGTGCTTCCGGTGAAGGGGGCATGACTAGTTAAATTTTTACTGCTAAATTTCAAGCTGTTTTTAATTATCCCAAACTAACGAGGAGAAACAGCATGTCAAAAGATAACATCACCCAATTCAAAAACCCTGCCAGCCTACGAGATACATCCACTGTTACGCTGCAAAGTGCTATTGAATCCATACAGACCTGGCGACGTAGTAAGACAAAACTGAATGAAAAAATTCCAGACTTAATATGGGATCAGGTGTTTTCATTGATGGAATCAGTCCCTGAATTAGAAGTCTTGAAGGCTTTAGATATAAATTCATCGCAACTGCGAAATAAAAGACTGGATAGAGAGGCGACATTAAAAATCCCCAGAGATATTCAACCCCCTAGTCAGAAACCTGTTGACACCAAGCCTGTTGAGTTTTGTGAAGCCACGCCAAAATATCCTTTGGTTGGCAAGCCAGCTAAAGCCTTTGATACAACGACTTGTGTTGTCGAGTTATACAGGCCAGATGGCATGTTGATGAAAATCCATATTTGTACGGACAGTTTTGATGCGTTGTTGCGTGCATTTTTCGAAGGCTCCTTTTGATGCTTACGATAACCCCAGCACATAGAATATATCTGGCATGCCAGACTTTTGATTTTAGAATGGGGATAGATGGTTTTGCCGCTGTTTGTAGAAACTATTTCAATCTGGATCCCTTTTCTGGCCATTGCTTTATCTTTAGAAATCGAAGAAAAACAGCCATTAAGGTGTTGTTATACGAAAACACTGGATTTTGGCTCTGTTATAAAAGGCTATCCAAAGGGCAATTTAAACAATGGCCACAATCCGCAAGCAGCCTCATTGTACTGGATCCGGAACAATTGAACTTGTTACTACAGCAATAATTGAACGAGAATCCTGTTCAATTAAGCAGCTTGTGCCAATTGAACCAAATTTTGCTGATAGTTCCAAGGCAACCAGAGCTCAGGGCTTTCTCTAACGCGTTCGGCATTACGCTGTAGCGCATTTAAATACTCGAAGGCGTTGACGTTATTTTGTTGGCATGTGTAAATAATGCTCATCAAACAATCACCCACCTGGGCACCATGACTCGTCCGGTAAAACAAGGAATTACGCCGATGCCGTATTGCTATTTTTATGGCACGTTCAGCCCATGAATTATCCAAAATGGCTCCAGCAATGCGTAGAAAAGCTGTCAGTGGTCCCCAATGCTTGAGCAGATATTTTATTGCCAAACCAAAACCACTGTTTTCTTCTGCCAACTCATAAACCAGTTGATTATTAAGCCACCGATAAAGAATAGCCATCAGTGGAGCGCTGTGTGTTTGATGATATAGCAATCGTTGCTCCGGTGTATATTTTTTTGCCTTGCAATGGGCATCGTGCCCATACACTCGACCGATAATATCAAGCACGAAATCGCATTGTTTATCAAAAAAATTAAATACCTCAAAAAATTTCCGCCTGCCATGTGCTAAACAAAAGCACAGTATGAAACGGGCAGTTAGCTCTTCAGCCACTTGTGATTTGCTGTCTGTGTTTATAGAAGAGGTGGAGAGATCAGGTGTTGTCGTTAATGCGGCCGTAATCGATCGAGGAACAAGTAACGTGGGATCCAAACCTTCCATAGACGGTACTGAAGTCAGTTTTGAGACAGGAATGGTCATTGTCTTGGGAATATTACTGGTGCTTGCATCCATCATCGCAATAATAGAATCTTTTGATGTGCGTTGCTTCAAAAGAATGTCTACATTTTGACCGGCTGTATTACGTCCTGTGAAAAACAGGTGTATCTTTTTTTCCTCATGAACCGAAATGAATGCAGTGGTGGTCCATATCCTTTGAGCCGATTTTCCATAATGCGCCCAGTGGTATCGTCATACTGAAACAG
This sequence comes from uncultured Gammaproteobacteria bacterium, assembly GCA_963817645.1. Taxonomy (GTDB): domain Bacteria; phylum Pseudomonadota; class Gammaproteobacteria; order UBA6002; family UBA6002; genus UBA6002. The sequence goes on from CAWFQC010000004.1 coordinate 7,366, forward strand.
GTTTCCATTGAAGCCGGACTTGGATCAAGCACTGGTATGCGGGTAAGTCCCATATAATTTATCCACTAAATCCCATTGTGTCACGTCACCCACGGGGATCCATGCATGGTTTGATTCTGCTCGATTCGGTAGAATGGAAGTCCCATGGAATAGCGTCCTATGGCTAATGTGCTGGCGCAACTCACATCGTATTTTGGTGCATTCTTAATCTCATCAGGAAAGCTGGTTTTATACCCAGCACCACACAAACCACAATACAAACACTCTGCTGAGTATCGCATACCTGTAATCAGTGGGCTGCCTTCCAACCTAACTACAATGGACGGATCTGCTGCCCGAAGTTTACCGCCACTCTTCGCTGTACTACAACCTGGACAGCAAGACCCAACCTGCAATGTAGGATGTGAAAAAAACACATCTGTACAACCCTCATACGCTTTTGCTGATATTCGCCCATGGTTTGCATTAGGATTCCATTGGGGCGTTAGAACTTTTTTTGGGGAGCATCCTCCTCCTTACCCTTCAGGTTTTGACCTGCCTCTGGTAATTCTGGAGGCAGCGGGGCGAGCTTTCATTGGGTTTCGTCAAATTTTTCGGCGGGTTGGAGGTCTTGGGTTTTTTTTCTGTGCTGAAACTAAAAAGTTTCTTCAATCTACGAATTGTTAATTTAGTCACCTGAAGCTGCTGATACATCCACTGATAAACAGTCACTATGGATAACATAATCGTTTTATCAGATTCGGTAAGGGGTGTACCTTCTAAAATACGTAATTTCATAGCCTCAAGATCGAATAGGGAACATTAATCATTTCAGGTGTTTTTTTTCTGGTCATGGTAGTCTGCGCATCTATTTTTAATAGTGCATAGAATGATCTTATCTTTCCGAAGTATCAATAAATTTTATTTATTTTCAAGCCAGGCTCACCGGAAAGACACAGTTTAGGCACAGTATTTAATAAACAAAAAATTGTAAATGCCGCCTTACGAGGTTCCGCCAAAGGAATAATTGCCACTTTTAAAGGAAAGTTGAAACGTAAATTTTAAATCACACAACCTAAAATTGTCGCTAAAAAACACAAGAGATATGGCGCATCACCTACACCACAAGTTTTTTTTTTCCCATCTCAATCTCGGCGGAAAAAAGGTCTGAAATCATTAATGGGTGATTATCGTTATGTTGTTACCTCAGACCGATATGCAGCTTACAATTACTTTGATAGCGATAAGCGACAAATTTGTTGGGCCCATTTAAAGGTAAGCGATCAAGCAACCCCATCTTTTTTTATTTTAATACCTTGCCGAAAGACTGTTTTCAACTATAAAAGGAATAAAAGATGGAAGCAATAGTCAAACAAGTTAAAGGGTCGATGCAATCAGACGTTATAGAAGTGAGGCTTATTGGAATCATCATATCGATCAGTATAAAGTAAGTGGACTATCTAAGAAAAAATATTGTGATTTAAATAGTATTAACTTTAATCGTTTTAATATTCTATCCCGTAAAAATAGAGAAAAACCTTCGTCGTT
>CAWFQC010000005.1:0-27278 GCA_963817645.1 uncultured Gammaproteobacteria bacterium
TTCCAATCACTGGCTGTAATCTAGATGCCCCCTTTTCAATACACTCAATTAGATTCTTTAAATTAGCTAATATTTTTGCACGTGCTTGATAAAATTGGGCAATTTTGGCTTTCAGGTTGAAGTCAGTTACTAAGGCAAATAGTCCTTGTGAACGCTCAATTTCTCGAAGGGTTTGTTCAATTAAAGCGAGCTCCGAAATGCTAGTATTATACTGTTGGAGCGTGAGCGCGAGTAAATCAATTGAGAGCACCTGATCACTGTGGTTAAAGTGATAAAATCGCTTGGTGTTATTAAATACATCAATGTGTGTCTTTTTTAAAGTGGGTAAAGAATTCAATGCCATTGCTATATCCTTATGTTTATTGAATGAGTGTTACATAAAAATTTTAATTTGTATGTACCATTTTTTTAAAAATTGGAGGCTTTATCTTCTAAATTGACTATTTGAATAACCTGCTGCAAAGTATTTGCGTTAAATTTAGTTTTTATTCGCCGAATAAAAGAATGAATAGTCTCTAATTTAACCGATAGTTTTTGAGCGATCTCTTTACGCTTAAAACCTTGGTTTAATAAGCATAAGCAATCGGACTCTCGTGGAGATAATCTCACTTTTTTTAAATTAATAGTTTGCATATTCCTTGTCCATCGTTAATTTAAAATGATCTGATTTGACTTTGAGCCATGGCAATTAAATTTATTTTATCTATTTTTACAATATCGCCTTGATCAAAGACCCCTTTAATAAATTGTGGTATATCATCGGGAAGATTCTGAAGGCAACTGGTATACTCTTTGATAAAATCATGAGCAATGGTGGGCATTTGATAGGTCGTATAGGAACATAACTTAATCCATCCCCCCATTTTTTTAATTACGAAATGAACTAATTGATCATCAAATGAAATTGAACTATAACGGCCAACCTGTCTAATGGCATTTTCTACCTTAGACCAGGCATCTAACGCTTTTTGTCTTTCCTGTTGATGGATATGTCGGATAATATCTGCCGGTTTTGGCATGAAACTCCCTTCGTTCTCATGATTAATATACGAATAAACACTGCCTTGATTTCCTGTAGGGAATAGTTTTTTAGTACACGCCAATAAATTTCAATTAATATTTCACTTAAAGGTTTGCTGTATAATTCCCCTAATACGGACATAATTTTTGCAAATTGTTTTAAATCACTTTCCATGGTTAGAACCCCTTTGTCATTTTTTTCTTTACCCAATTTTGAACAACACTTAAATTTTGCTGCATTTTGCGTGAATGAGTTGGGTGCAAGGGAGGATGATGGTAATGATTTATAAATCGATCGATTTGATTTGCATCCCGAAATATGATGTGCAAGCCATTAAACACTTCGCCACGATCATTATTTCCCATGTTGTAGGGAGTTGAGGCACAACCTAAGATGGCATGGCGTAGTTCCTCATTGGTATAACCCATCACTTTTGCATCAAGAATTTTCTGACGTCTGTGTTTATCTAGTTTTGCAAAAGGTTGCTTCATCGTGTGACACCAAAAACCAAAAATATTCTGAATGTCTAGGAGAGGTACCGATTTGAGTTTGAAAGGTTGCTTGTCTGCTTTGCCTTGGACAGATACCAACCTGGCAGGTTTTTCTTTTTCGCTTATCGCTACCCCCCTTACCACTTCATTATCCTGTGCTAGTATTTCCTGTTCCCTATTCCCTTTCCTATTCCTTTCCTGTTCCCTTTCCTCTTCCCCGTGTGAACTTCCAAGGGAAGAAATCCCATCTTGGTTACGCGTAGTTAACGCGTGACTCACGCGTGCTTCACGCGTGAGCCACGCGTGAACTACGCGTGAAATAGGCACTAAATGGGTTATCTGCTGCGTATTTTTTAAAGAGGCACTGTGAGCATCATTAATAAGAGAAGGTGCCCTATTGAGGGTCTTGAATTCATCCTCTTCAGTACCTGCCGACTGATTGTCAGTTGAAGAGGGCGTGATGCTAGGTGAGGCAGTTTTCTCTATTATAATAGTTGAGCTATTGTTCGTAATTGCGTCATTTTGAGATATGTGACCTGGCTTGGGTAAGGTACTATTTTGTTCCTTACTGTTGATTACTTGGTGGCGGTGCCAACTTGGGATAAGGCCGTACTCTTTACCATCGCAGATGTATTTTTGAATAAATCCGCAATTAACTAACGCCTCGAGTACCAGCGTAAAATTAATATCGTCGAAGGGAAGAATATCCAGTTTAAGTATGCGTGGCTTCCAGCGGAAGCGACCTTCTCGATCACAACAAGTGAATAAGCCAACGAAAGCGATGCGTAGTGGTAAATTATAACTTATTTCTGCCTCAAATAACTCTTCATGACGGAAGAGATCTGGCTTAACCGTGCGAATCCTTGGCATAATGATTTCCTTTAATGTATAATTAAATTTTATATTGATATTATTTATTGCTGGATTGTTTTTGATTCAAGGGGTGTCAACTGTCGAAAGACGACAGGTTGTTTTTGACTTTTCTGTCGGTTGCTTTGTTGCTTCGAGCAGTTGATTTTGAATTCCAGTTTTTCTACTTAACTTTCCTTTCTGATTACTTAAACAATGCTTTTTAATCCATGGCCTAAAAACTTCTGGATAAAATAAATTAGGGTGGCCTTTGTCAACGTTGTAGCAAGAGCTAGGATTTTGATGGGGAGTAATAACCCCTTTCTTTTGATGAATTTGTAGCCAAATATCCTTGTCTGGGATGATGTAATCAAATGACATAAATAAAACTCCCAATGTGTTTATCCATATAAAATATAGATTGTAAGAATAGACAATACACAGTGTCTAAATAAAAAAGCAAAATTGTTCACCGCTTTATCAATATAATTTTTCGTCAAAACTAGCATTGAACTAGAGTAAATATTTATTTGGAGGAATCACTTTCAGTTTTCTTCATTAGTCTATCTAAAAGCATAACAACAACCAATCCACAAAATGAATGTTAGCAAAAAAATATCGTTTGGAATAAATTCTAGAATTTAGTCCATCTAATTCTATTGAGAAGAGCCTTATTGCATTTTTTAAAAGAATATTTTTTCATGTAAACAAATTAATGTCATTCATCATTTGTCAAAAATATTTTCCTCATATTTTCAAATAGTTGCAGATAATTTTCATCTTTTACAATCTGTAAATGGCTTGAAAGTCAACTTTAATGGCTCTTCCGGAATTACCGTAGTTTAGTCATTTGTGGTAAAATACGGCAATTTACTTAGGCCTAATATTTTTTCAAACTCATTACAGCCAACTCTTTTTTTTCCAATAACTGGCTGTAATCTAGATGCCCCCCTTTCAATGCTATCAATTAGATTTTTTAAAGTAGCTAATATGTCAGCACGTGCTTGATAAAATCCGGCAATTTCGGCTTTCAGGTTGATGTCAGTTACTAAGGCAGATAGTACTTGTGAGCGCTTAATTTCTCGAAGGGTTTGTTCAATTAAAGCGAGCTCCGAAATGCTAGTATTGTACTGTTTGAGCGTGAGCGCTGGTAAATCAATTGAGAGCACCTGATCACTGTGGTTAAAGTGATAAAATCGCTTGGTGTTATCAAATACATCAATGTGTGTCTTTTTTAAAGTGGGTAAAGAATTCAATGCCATTGTTATATCCTTATGTTTATTAAATGAGTGTTACATAAAAATTTTAATTTGTATGTACCATTTTTTTAAAAATTGGAGGCTTTATCTTCTAAATTGACTATTTGAATAACCTGCTGCAAAGTATTTGCGTTAAATTTCGTTTTTATTCGCCGAACGAAAGAATGAATAGTCTCTAATTTAACCGATAGTTTCTGAGCGATCTCTTTACGCTTAAAACCTTGGGTTAATAAGCATAAGCAATCGGATTCTCGTGGAGACAATCTCACCTTTTTTAAATTAATAGTTTGCATATTCCTTATCCATCGTTAATTTAAAATGATCTGATTTGGCTTTGAGCCATGTCAACTGAATTTATTTGATCTATTTTTACAATATCGCCTTGATCAAAGACCCCTTTAATAAATTGTGGTATATCATCGGGAAGATTCTGAAGGCAATCGGTATACTCTTTGATAAAATCATGAGCAATGGTAGGCATTTGATAGGTCGTATAGGAACATAACTTAATCCATCCCCCCATTTTTTTAATTACAAAATGAATTAATTGATCATCAAATGAAATTGAATTATAACGGCCAACCTGTCTAATGGCATTTTCTACCTTAGACCAGGCATCTAACGCCTTTTGTTTTTCCTGTTGATGGATATGTCGGATAATGTCCGCCGGTTTTGGCATGAAACTCCCTTCGTTCTCATGATTAATATACGAATAAACAGACTGCCTTGATTTCCTGTAGGGAATAGTTTTTTAGTACACGCCAATAAATTTCAATTAATATTTCACTTAAAGGTTTGCTGTATAATTCCCCTAATACGGACATAATTTTTGCAAATTGTTTTAAATCACTTTCCATTGTTAAAACCCCTTTGTCATTTTTTTCTTTACCCAATTTTGAACAACACTTAAATTTTGCTGCATCTTGCGTGAATGAGTTGGGTGCAAGGGAGGATGATGGTAATGATTTATAAATCGATCGATTTGATTTGCATCCCGAAATATGATGTGCAAGCCATTAAACACTTCGCCACGATCATTGTTTCCCATGTTGTAGGGAGTTGAGGCGCAACCTAAGATGGCCTGGCGTAGTTCCTCATTTGTATAACCCATCACTTTTGCATCAAGAATTTTCTGACGTCTGTGTTTATCTAGTTTTGCAAAAGGTTGCTTCATCGTGTGACACCAAAAATTAAAAATATTCTGAATGTCTAGGAGAGGTACCGCTTTGAGTCTGAAAGGTTGCTTGTCTGCTTTGCCTTGGACAGATGCCAACCTGGCTGGTTTTTCTTTCTCGCTTATCGCTACCCCCCTTACCACTTCATTATCCTGTGCTAGTATTTCCTGTTCCCTATTCCCTTTCCTATTCCTTTCCTGTTCCCTTTCCTCTTCCCCTTGTGAACTTCCAAGGGAAGAAATCCCATCTTGGTTACGCGTTGTTAACGCGTGACTCACGCGTGCTTCACGCGTGAGCCACGCGTGAACTACGCGTGAAATAGGCACTAAATGGGTTACCTGCTGCGTATTTTTTAAAGAGGCACTGTGAGTATCATTAATAAGAGAGGGTGCCCTATTGAGGGTATTGAATTCATCCTCTTCAATACATGCCAGCTGATTGTCAGTTGAAGAGGGCGTGATAGGTGAGGCAGTTTTCTCTCTTATAATAGTTGAGCTATTGTTCGTGGTTGTGTCATTTTGAGTGCCTGGCTTGGGTAAGGTACTATTTTGCTCTTTACTATTGATTACTTGGTGGCGGTGCCAACTCGGGATAATGCCGTACTCTTTACCATCGTAGATGTATTTTTGAATAAATCCGCTATTAACTAACGCCTCGAGTACCAGCGTAAAATCAATATCGTCGAAGGGAAGAATATCCAGTTTAAGTATGCGTGGCTTCCAGCGGAAGCGACCTTCTCGATCACAACAAGTGAATAAGCCAACGAAAGCGATGCGTAGCGGTAAATTATAACTTATTTCTGCCTCAAATAACTCTTCATGACGGAAGAGGTCTGGCTTAACAGTGCGAATCCTTGGCATAATGATTTCCTTTCATTTATAGTTAAATCTCATATTGATATTGTTTATTGCTGGATTGTTTTTGATTCAAGGGGTGTCAACTTCGAAAGACGACAGGTTGTTGTTGACTTTTCTGTCGGTCGCTTTGCTGCTTCGAGCAGTTGATTTTGAATTCCAGTTTTTCTACCAATTTTCCTTTCTGATTACTTAAACAATGCTTTTTAATCCATGGCTTAAAAACTTCTGGATAAAATAAATTAGGGTGGCCTTTGTCAACGTTGTAGCAAGAGTTAGGATTTTGATGGGGAGTAATAACCCCTTTCTTTTGATGAATTTGTAGCCAAATATCCTTGTCTGGGATGATGTAATCAAATGACATAAATAAAACTCCCAATGTGTTTATCCATATAAAATATAGATTGTAAGAATAGACAATACACAGTGTCTCAATAAAAAAGCAAAATTGTTCACCGCTTTATCAATATAATTTTTCGTCAAAACTAGCATTGAACTAGAGTAAATATTTATTTGAAGGAATCACTTTCAGTTTTCTTCATTAGTCTATCTAAAAGCATAACAACAACCAATCCACAAAATGAATGTTAGCAAAAAAATATCGTTTGGAATAAATTCTAGAATTTAGTCCATCTAATTCTATTGAGAAGAGCCTCGTTGCATTTCTTAAAAGAATATTTTTTCATGTAAACGAATTAGTGTCATTCATTAGTTATCAAAAATATTTTCCTCATATTTTCAAATGGTTGCAGATGATTTTCATCTTTAGTAATCTGTAAATGGCTTGAAAGTCAACTTTAATGGCTCTTCCGGCATTCCTGTAGTTTAGTCATTTGTGGTAAAATGCGGCAATTTACTAAGGCTTAATAGGGATTCAGGGGTCTTGTGAGGATATACAGCTAATTTAAATTCAGAAAAAGCGATAAAGACGATAAGGATGGTTTTCATGAAATGTACGTTAACACGAGTGCCATTTTAGAGGGTTTTTCATTAGTTTAAATATTTTTTTATATTTGTGTCAATAAGTTTGGTAATTTTTATCATTCAGTTATGAAGCTAACTAAAGATACGTTAAATGGAATAGAATTTAAAAACCTGGGTATGCGGTTGACTCCACTGGTGACACAATTTTGCAGTTGACTCCACGGTTCCTGCAAAATTGTTGACAACATCTTTATGATATCTAGCGTAAGTTTATCACGACACTAGTCAAAAATAACCATAAGATTTTGTTTTAGAAGGAATTTTTTTGAAATTAAGCGTATACAACAAGTCCATTTATTTTGGGTCGCTTCTGATGGAAATCGATCAGGTTTAGAGCTTCCATAAGCTGATTTTCGTCACTTGTCTAAGAGTGTGGTGCCCGCTGTTAAATGGATCGGTTTGCTAGATAAATGATTCCTGGTATTATACACATGCTGATTAATGGTTTCACAAATGTTTAATCTATTTGCGATATCAAGCGTTACGGCAACGACTCCATGTGAATATGATTTAAGGCGCAGGTCTTCATTTATGCCCACTGCTTTTTCTGACCTGTATTGTCACCAAAACTGACTTCCTTGTTGTATACGTGTTTTAATAAACACAATATAGTATCCTGTTTTATGCAATAAATTTCAAATAAAATTAAATTATTTTGTTGTATACAAATAAACAAAAGTAACTGATTGATTACACTGATAAAATCAGTCGATTAGCCACTGGGCGTGATAAACTCGCGCTAGTGGATTGAACTGCATATTAGATCGGCTTTGTGGAGTCAACCGCATACCCAGGTTTAAAAATTTAAATAGGGAGTAAAACACTAAATGTAGCACCTTGATTTAAACAGCTCTCAAGCGTGATCATCCCACCTATTCTCTTTAACATCAAAAGAACATTGCTTAAACCAAGTCTAGGGTGTCCAAATCCACCTTAGCGCATTTCCCATGTTTTGGACCTCACGTTACACAAGCAGCACCTCGAATAAGCTGAAAATTTTTATGGTCTGTTGTTAGCGCCAATTTTTCTAACTTTCCTGGATTTGACAAAACATCGCGTCTTTGTTTAATCAATGAGTTTCCATTGCCACGTAGACATTGTTGTTGTACTACACTAATTGCAACTACATTTTCTGCATCCCTGTGATCGATGGTTCCACAAAATGCTGGCAGTCGTGATGCAATTCGATCAGCATCTTTTATCTGCCCGTACCAAATCTTTTGCCAACACCGAATAATGATTCTAATACGTCAGTACTGATGGGCATACCAGTTCCGCCTAATTTTAATGAACTGGATATCGATAAATGTTTTTCGGCCCACTCAGTGAATCCATTTCTAATAGGCGATGTGACAGGTAGATTCGAGATTAATTTTTTGCATAAACCATAAGTTTTTTTGCTGAGCCCGCTTTTCTTGAGAATCTTCTGGCAGGCCAGCAATGGCAATGCATCACGCAAAAATAAAGTGATAAATGCTCTACACTCAGGCAATTGATCCAGATTAGCACGTAGCTTGGCGAGTATCGAGCCTGCTGCGGCGTTGCCTCGAGGTGAGTGTTGTAATAATAAATTTGCCCACTCCACCAATCGATGTAAATTCATAAATCGCGCCTTGGTCGATACTTTGGGTGGCGCGAGACAAGCCAAAACCGTTTGTTTAAGATTTTTTGACACTTTACCGCATGCGGAAATAAATGTGCTGAACAAGGGATGTTCGCCATAGGTATGCTTGAATAAATTAGCGATGACATGCGAAATATCAGCGATGCTCTGGCATGCAATTCCCTCTAAATTTAACAGATCAATTGCCTTGGCAAGATCAGTTCCGCCATCTTTTAAAAAGACACCAGGCGCACCGCCAACACTATTTATTACTTTTTTTAAAAAAGCAGCTATCGTCTCACCTGTCCAGGATGAAGCCACAGAAACGGCAATGCAGTCTACATTTTGAAGCGTAGGCGCATGATCTATCTGCTGATGGTGCTTGAGATTTAACGATAATATACTGAGAATTTTACCAGCACCCAGCCCAATACTCAGATCCAGCATCCAAATAGATTCGTTGGTAAAGTTTTTTGTGAGGCGTCCAGTTTTTTCAAAAACTGCCTGGGTTTTAGCAATAGATAAGCGGAAAATATAATTGCTGATTGTTTGAGCGCATGGAGTTTTCATCAAGCCAAGTGATGGACCAAGCACACTGTAAGCGATCAAGCAACCCCATCTTTTTTTAATTTTATTACTTTGCGATAGTACTGTTTTCAACTATAAAAGGAATAAAAGATGGAAGCAATAGTCAAACAAGTTAAAGGGTCGATGCAATCAGACGTTATAGAAGATGAGGCTTATTGGAATCATCATATCGATCAGTATAAAGTAAGTGGACTATCTAAGAAAAAATATTGTGATTTAAATAGTATTAACTTTAATCGTTTTAATTATTGTACCCGTAAAAATAGAGAAAAACCTTCGTCGTTAGTTGCTGTTAAAGTTAAGCCATCAGAAAAATATTTAAAACAAGCAACAACATTATGCACTTTGAATTTTGGAAACGGAAGTTATTTACAGATTCATGATCTACAGGCATTGTCTATTATTTTGAGGGAGGTGCAATAATATGCTTTTGACCTTCAATGCAGCTATTTGGTTATATCCGAAACCAATTGACTTTAGAAAGCAAATAGATGGAATTGTTTTGCTTGTAGCTGATCATTTGCAATTAAATCCCACATCTGGACAATTATTTTTATTTCGTAATCGCACAGCAAATAAAATAAAGATACTATGGTGGGACAGGAATGGTTTTTGGTTATGTTACAAGCGCTTAGAAGAAGGTAGACTGATATTCCCACCACTATCAAATCAAGCGGTTGAATTAACACGCGATCAATTAAGTTGGCTACTATCAGGATTAAATTATCTGGAGCATCGGTTGTTACCAAAGGTGAAAGCGTCAAATTTTTTTTAAATTTATGTATAAAAAAATCTATTTTTATAGTATAATTTTTACTTCTTATTAATGTGAATGTGTAATGGATTCTGTTGAAATTATTCAATTTTATGAGAAAAAAATTACGGAATTAGAGACCGCATTCGCCCCGCTTGCTCAACAAAATATTGCTTTACAATCTGACTTAGCTACTTATCAAAAACGTTGCGAACAATATGCTCAAGCCTATGAGCAATTGCAGCATCAGTTGCAGGAATTATTGCGCTTTCGTTTTGGAAAGAAATCAGAACGATATATTGAAGATGATATCAATAAACAAATGAGTTTGTTTGATTCTGATATGAAAGCAACTGACCCATTAGAAGAGAATGGCGATGATGAAAAGGAAACGATTACTTATCAGCGCAATAAGCCGAAGCCATCAAATAAAACGCTACCAAGACGTATTGAAATTATTCCTGCGACTGATGAGCAAAGACGTTGTACTTGTGGGTGTCAAAAAGAAGTAATTCGCTATGAGACAAAAGAAATATTAAATTATCAACCAGCGATATTTGAAATCATCGAGCAACGACGTGAAGTAGTTGCCTGCAAAAAAGGATGTGATGGCGCCATCATGACAGCCCCATCACCGTTGCAAGTATTGCCTAAAACGATGGTCAGTGAAGCATTCTTATCATTTCTTATTGTCAGTAAGTTAGAAGATAGACAACCGTTATATCATTTGGAAAAGCAACTCATTGAACGTTATGGTGTGGATTGTTCACGTCAAGCCATGGCTGGCTGGATGATTGATCTCATGGCTCCGATGCAGCCGCTTTATAATTTATACAAAGACCAAGTTATTGAATACGATGTAGCGGCTTGCGATGCGACGAGCCTGCAAGTGTTAAGTGAACCTAATCGTAAAGCGGAAACAAAATCTTACATGTATTGTATGCGTGGCGGAGAGCCTGGCAAGGAAGTTGTTTTATATGATTACAATGCCGAGAATCATAAAAAATTTGTGACAGACTGGTTTTGTGGATTTAAGGGCTATCTTCATGTTGATGGGGATAATTTTTTTGAAGACATCGCAGAAGTTCCAGATATTTTTCTGGTCAATTGTAATGCTCACGCACGCAGAAAATTTGAGCCTATTGCCAAAAGCACAAAAGGAAAAGGCTTGGCAAAAGAGGCCATGCGCCGATATAAAGAACTTTATAAAATTGAACGTAAAGCAAAAAATGAAGGAATGTCGGCAAATGATCGTTATGAATTACGTCAAAAAGAATCAAAGCCTTTGCTAGAATCATTTAAAAAATGGCTTGATGACAGTTTACAAACTGTTTTACCACAATCTCCTTTAGGGAAAGCAATCAATTATTGTCAAAATAGATGGACTAGATTAATTCAATTTTTAGACGATGGAAGGCTGGATATCGATAATAATATTACCGAGCAGAAAATTAAGCCTATCGTAATTGCACGGAAAAACTTTCTTTTTGCTGCTTCAGTTGCAGGCGCAAAAGCGTTATGCATGCATTTTAGTTTTATTCAAACAGCTAAAATGCATGGACATGATCCTTATCATTACTATCTCATCATTCTTAAAAAATTGCCAAACTGTAAGACAGTGGAGGACTATGAAAAGCTCTTGCCTTGGAATATGAATCCTGATGGTAGTAATAAAAATGATACCAGCTAATTACTGTGACCAATAAAAGTAAAAATTCTCCCATTCTGCCATTAGTTTAATGAAAAGCATCTAGGATAACAGCATGTAGTTCGTTGATCGCTTACGGACCAAGCACACTTAACACCCTGGAAATTGCACGAAATCCAATGCGACCAACCAGGAATAATAAAAGCACGATATGAACAAGCGCCACTTTGTTTGGTCGATTAATCGACATTTTTTGATACTGTGATTTTAATTTCTCTTTTAATTGAACAATGTTTTTCTGTTGGCGGTCACGATCTGCTTTTATTCTAGCAAGCTCTTTGCGCAACGCACGCGCAGTAGCCCCGCGGTCTTTTGCTTTTTTCTTCCAGCCATCGCGAGCTTTGGTTAATTTCCATACTTTACTCATAAATCCATTTCCATTTATCAAATGGAATGACACAATACACGTTATCTGATTATTAACAAGCAAAAATAAAGGTATTTTGTAAATATGACTGATGATCGCACACAAGCAAAGCTCATCGCAGGGGAACATTGTCGTTTTTGCGGTGATACCGATAAACCTTTAATCAAAACCCCATGCTGTGATCAGTGGATTTGCTGTGATACGGCATTTTTATCATTTCGGGGGGATGGGCGATGTCAATACACACACGAACGATTTAGTTTGTGTTATTCACATTATAGCGATGGGCATAAAGAACCTTGGGATACTTGTCAGATCTGTAAAAAATTTTGGAACCCTGACGATTACAAAGAATATTATCAAAATTCGTTGCCAAAATTTTAGGTGAGGCGATGAAAAGTAGGGTCTATTTCATGGGAAATTAAATCTACTAATTTAGGGTGTTTTTGGACACCCTAAACCAAGTCCTATACCTGGATACCTTGCTGTTTCTGAAGATTCTACACGAGTGAATGCTTCGAATATCAATTTATGATGACTTTTATCAATACCAATCCCTGTGTCTTTTACTTTTATAACTAACCAATTAGTATTATCAATTTTTTCTTCGCTCGCTGAGATTGTGATCTCTCCTGCATGAGTAAATTTAATTGCATTTGATATGATGTTCAGCATGATTCTATGGATCATTAACTTATCACCTTTATAATTAATCGGTGATTTATCAAACTTAGCATTTATATTTAACCTTTTCTCTTTTACTTTTGCCGATACAAACATAATTACTTCATTAATGATTGACACAATGTCAACCTCGCGCATATTTAATTCATATTTATCATTATCTAATCTTGAGTAATCTAAAACATCTTCAATAAAATTCATTAATTTTTCTGACGAATCAACAATTAATTTCTGCAGTTTTTTTAGTTCTGGATCTTCTATTCTTTTATGGATAGATCTAGACATGTGATAAATGCCGCTAGCCGGTGTTCTAAAATCATGTGACATATCCATAAGAAATTTTGATTTTACGCAATTTGCTACATGAAGCTTGCTTATTGTTTTCATAATAAAGTTATCTAATTTTTTCATCTCATAGATTTCAAATCTTTCACATACCTTATCTTTATTAAAGGTGACAAATTTATTTTTATAGCTTGTTTTACTCATATTATCAGATTTAATGAAATCTTCAAGTCTAGAAATTGAGTATGATATTTGGGTTGACAAATAACTACTGCTAATGATAACGAGCGCTGAGAATGGTACGAGCATGGATAGTAAATTTCTAACAATATGACTTTGACATCCATTATCTTGAGAAAATACATAACATAAACTGGCAAATAAAAATACTGACGATAAGCAAAAGATTAATAACCAAATTGTGATTTGAGACTGAATACTATTCACAGGTAATAGTTTAAATAATGCATTTTTTTTATTACTTCGTTTAGTTCGGTACATGCCTAAACATATTAATAAAAGACCTAAAACCCAGGTTGTCTCAAGTGAGCTTAAATAAGGAATCCTCCCAGAAACAACTTGATAACGAATTATAAAATCAGATGAAACAACAATTAAATATCCTGTTCCGACAAATCTTACTAATTTTGACTTTGCTCTTGCTAAACAAATCGTCACTAAGGCGAAACCTATGACTTCTAGAGCAGTATCAATTATTTGGAATATACCAATCTGAGAAAAATATTCAATTTTCCAAGATACTCCAAACATAAATATGACAAATAACAATAAAGATACTATAACATAAGGCACATGGAAAAATTTTTTCGTCTTAATTTTTTCTCCACTATTTAAAGTAATAATCCAAATCCATGCAATTATTTGAAAAAATAAAAACGATAAAAAAGGAAAATCAAATAACGAAAATAATGAAGGGTCGATATACTTAATATTAGTTAAATTTAAAATTATGTTGTAAATAAAGTCAGCCATAACTGCAGAAATAAATGAAATGAATAAGACACGAAATATATCTTTATTATATTTATTTGCTGAATTTTTCAATAATTGCAAGGAAAGTATAGCCGCTACTCCATCTAGGCCAACTTCACCTAAAAGTGAAAAGTAACCTGCTAATGATGCGCTTGCGCTTACATTTTTTAAAATAATATATGAGCATGCATAAATAACCCAACCTAGAATTGATTTGATTATAAATCTTGCTTGCTGTTTCAATTTTACTATACCTAAAATATTATACTTTAGCAATCACACGTGCTGGTAGTCCATCCATTTCCTTTATATTTATAGGCATAATATAAATTTTACATCTTCCAACGGGCACATTATTTAGCTCTAAACCTTCAACAATAAGGACGTTATTTGATAGTAATGATTTATGAATAGGAAGATTTTCTGCCTCGTATCTATCAACACTAATATAATCAATTCCAACAATTTTAACGCCTTTATTTAAAAGTTCTTCTGCAGCTTCTGGCTCAATATAAACATATTTATCATTAAACTTGTCTTGTTTTGATAATTTAGAATTTGATGTTTTAAAAAAGACAAAATCATTAGAGAGGATTGGTTGTTTTTCAACAAATATTTTAGTGATAGATTTTTCAATATCAGGAACTTCAATAATCAGACCAGAACCAATAAGGTCTTCCACATGGAAATCACTACTTGTTTTTCCATCTTTTATAACATGAGATGGAAAATCAATATGTGTACCCATATGGTTACCAAAATGCATGTGACACAATTGATATTGTGATCCCTTATCCAAAGAGCAAACATTTTCTGATTTATATTCGGGATCACCTGGAAAAACCACTGTTTTTTCAGAAATACTGGCTGTTAGATCATAATATCTTTTCCGTGATTTCAACTGATTAACTGTTTTATTCAACTCTTGTGTTTGTGTAAACATTAATATTCTCCTGTTTTTTAATTTATCAGAAAAAAATATGTGCATCAGGATGAAAATTATTAACTAGTTTTAAAATTAGGTTATCAATATCCTCATCCTTTATTTTTTTGGCTAGACGTGATTTTAGATTCTTAATATGAGCCACTTCTACGCATAAATCAGTAGCTATTTTGTCATCTGATTTACCTGAACTTGATTGAATAAATATTTCAAACTCCCTTCTGGTCAATTTATTCAATCGACTTGAATTTCTAGATTCACGTAAGCTTTTTAAAAGTGATGGATCTAAATAGGCCCCGCCATTAATAACATGTGTAATGGCTGATAAGAAATTTGTTTCGAAATAATATGATCCTTTGATTGCTATTGCATCGATATTTTTGTCGTCAATGATTCTTTCGATTATAGAAGTTTCGGTATGTGCGGTTAAACCAAAAATTTTAATTTCACAATTATGACTTTTTATCCGTTTTGATACCTCAAGACCCGTCATATCTTCCAATTGAAAATCAAGTATTACTATATCTGGCTTATAATACTTAACTGATTCAACTCCCTTTCGGCCGAATCTGTCTGAGCTTATTACTTCTAGCTTATCACAATCCGACAATTCAGTTATTAGCCATGCTCTATGAATCTCACTGTCTTCAATAATACTTATTTTAAACAAAGTATGGTTGCTCTGAAGTTTATCTTCCATAATTAACCTCATTAATAAAGTCTTCCTTTTGCAGCTAAAAAATATATTCCTATAGAAATAATTAAATTTTATCGGATTTAATTTACTAATTTTTCATGCTTTTCTTCATCTGGATGTCATTTATCGCTCACGGAAAAATATAAATTAGTAATATCTAGCGATCCTATTTTTGTCATAAATTCTCGGCAATAGGTAATAGTATAGTAGGTAAACAACCACGTTCTAAAAACGTGCTCTTGATACCTCCTAGAAGGGAGGTTTAAAAAATCTAGGCGCAATCTTATGGTGCCTGCGTTTCCCATTTCTTAGCTCATTTTTTTTAAAGAAAGAAGCGATGGTAATAATGCATAACAAACCATAAATAGGCTTTTTTTTGTGTTAGGGCAGAGTCTTTTAAAAATTTTGGCGCACTCTGCATGTCATATCCATATTTAGAAAATTGAACTCTGTCAATTGGTTCGGCTAATTCATTTTTAATATCTTCTTCTCCCTATCAAAATAAACTTTGAGGTTATTCCTACCTAATGCTAATACAACAAAATTAATTAGTGGAAGGTGTGTAAGCAAAAGTGCTAAATAGTTGTTACCATACGATCAGGGAGTACGTGATAATCAATATTTGTAGTTCTGCCATTTGGCCCTTCTTCAATAACGTGATAGTTCCTCCATAATATTGATTGTAGTAGCCTGGCCAACGTTATCATGTGAATATAGTAAGACAGCTATCTTCTTATTGGTAAAATTCTGAGGCTATAACTCAATGGCACAGACCTAAAGAAATGCAATTTATTAACCATAAATTGATGAAAAACACTTCTAATTAGCTTATGTTTACTTTTTTTCAACAAAGTAAACAAATAGCACTGGAAGCGCTAGATATTAGTACCATAATCCCACCAAACAGTCACCTAAAATCAATTTTAGCAACTCTAAAATCTAATGGTCTTCCATTTCGCGACATAGTCTTCTACCCATATACATGGCGATCGGACCAAGATGAGTCTCTAAAGTCGTATCACACAGAAAAGGGTAAGTAAAATTTCTATTTCTCAGATATGATTGTCTTATTATATCAGGTCTGATCCGGTTTGTCTTTCTACTAAAACTTGCATAATTTTTCAAGATCAGATCAATAAATTGCAAAAGCAAATGATTGAAGCTGTTGATTTTGGAATAGGTGTGATGGTCCAATTTATTGGTCCCCGCTTGGTTTGCCCATTAGAAAAAACAAGCTTTTTTAATAAGAAATCACATGCCGATGAGTATGTTAGGGGCCGTTAAAAAATAAGTTGAACAATTCTGTGGAGAATTGAACTATAAAATAAGGCCAATTTGACAGAATTGTTCAACTTATTTTTTAACGGACCCTTAGGTAACGTATTTTCTTTATAGTCAGTTTATTATATTATTCTGCAATCTAGAACCAAAGGATGGTTTATGCTTATTACAATTGCTTATCTTAGAGATTATAAAGAATACGTTGGTACCCTTGGTTTATGGTCTTTCGATGTTTGGTCCAAATATCATTCCCCTGGCACTACTCGAAAAAAGCAAATTTTAAAATATAAGGGCCATTTTAATATTGAAACCTTGCCGCTGACCTTAATAGCTTTAACTGAGGGTGATAGATTAATTGGTATGTGTTCGCTTACCGAAGAAGAAGGCATTCGCTCTGACTTAAAACCTTGGTTAAGTTCGTTATATGTAGGACCCCGTTTTCGGAAGCAAGGTGTAGGCAAAAAGCTTATTTCTGCCATTCAAAAAATTGCAAAAAAAATGAATTATGAAATCCTTTACTTGCTAACCAACTCTGAATTAACTGAATACTTTTCTAAACTAGGGTGGTCATTCATTGAAGAAAGTAAGCTAAACGGCCATCCCGTGTCTATTATGGAAACCTCATTAGATTGTGTGGATATAAGTCCAAATGATGATTGAGATTCTAATCAAGCCAGCATATTGGCAAGTAAAACTTTAATTAAAAGTGATTGCTTTTTAAAATAACATTTGAGACTATAAACCTGAATTCGCCCCTAGTTTTACCCACCAGGAATTTTTTCCTATAGCAGAGATAAGCAAATATCCTATAGAATAAAGGAAAAATAGAGATTTTGTATCTAAATTAAAGCCTTATAAATTTATTGTTCCTGGTGGGTATTTTACCCACTAGGACATTTTAATAATATGCATAATTCTCGAGAAATACTATAGCAAATTCCTGGTGGGTAAAACTAGGGGCGAATTCAGGTATAAACACATACCTGAATTCGCCCCTAGTTTTATGCAGCAGGATTTAATAATTTCTTGTCAACGGCGAGTAAAATGTCTTTTTGTGTTTTATTCAACGTTACGATGCGCGATACTTTAAATTTTTTCTTTCTATCTACCATGTAAACTTTATACATTGTATCCAAATGCTGTAACGCTTTCTCTGGAGATAAATTTAATTTTTTTAAATGCTCTTTCAAGACAATTAGTAATGTATAGGACAAATAACAAATCATTACATGCGCTATGACTCGATCGTATAACCAATGTCTGATTGGTCTCAATTGTGTAATTCCTTTAATACAACGAAATGCTTTTTCAACAACATCCTTATCAAAATAAAGTCTTACCATTTCCTCTTTTGATATTTTTCTCGTTGTAAATAAGCAGGAATAACCGTCAAATTGTTCATTTTCTTCAATAACACTATGAATTATCTTTCCTTTTTTATCAAAATAAATTTCGAGACCAGATTTTATCTTTTTACCTTGCGCTAGCAATTTTTCTGCATGTTTAATTTCAGAGTGTCGTGTTTCTCGAAAGTCGCCTTCCTTTCTTTTATTAAAACAAATTGCCAGTGTTCCTTTAACGGAACCTAGTTTATATGGAATTGTTTTTACATAGAAAATTGTTTTATTACACTGAACCCAATTATCAATGCAAGTAAATTTTCTCTTTATGATCGGTCGAAGTTTGTCTTTTAGTTTGTTACGTATGGGAACACCGCATAAAGTATCCCAATGTAAATCACGAAAAACCTCTATATTTTCAGCAGAAGTAATTCCTCTGTCGTAAATAATCAATCCCGATTTTATTTTGTATTGCTTCATTGTAGTTGCAATATCTTGCAACGTTCTTGCATCATGAATATTGCCATCAAATACTTTATGAAACAGCGGCAACCCTTTATCTTGTGTCACCGCAAGAGCAATTTGAATAAGTGGCCTGCCTTTCACTCCTTCCTTGTCATGCCCCATTTTAGCGAGCGGACATTTCTTTCCATAGAGATATGTATTCGTAACATCGTAGACCAAACCTTTTCTGGCAACATGAAATTTTCTGTTCAACGTGTTGAATATTTTAAGTTGTAGATTTTCTGTATTGATTTTCTCAAGTGAATCAAGTGCATTTAATAGTGTTTTTTCCGTGATATTTTCAACATCAAGCAACATTGGCAGATCTGTTCGTTTGAACCACGATGACATGCGATTAATGCTTTGATAATTTAAGCAGTGCGCATAAACTAAACTTAAAATTTCAGGAGAATATTCTCCTAGCAAATTAGGGAGGCCAATTTCTTGGGCGATATGATGCAGTACAATGAGTGGGCCAAAAACTTTTACATCTTCAATTTCAATATCTGAAATAGATGCCGCAAGTTTTGTTACGCCGTCTACTTCTGTGCCAATGTAGCGAATATGTTTTTGAACTGATTTTCCATTTATCCATTGACTTTCAGTTTCTGCCAAATAAATTTTTCCATTCTTTTTGATTTTTCTAATATACGACAAGTAAAATCCTTATTAAAATCACAATCCTGCTGCATAAATTATGCAGCATAATGTAAAAAAGTCAACGGTTTTGTCGTTATTAAAAATTGCATTTAACAAGGGAAATATAGTGTTTTTGTAAAAATGAATGATAGACGCGAAACCTGCTGCATAAAACTAGGGACGAATTCAGGCACATAGTCCAATCATATAGATCGGACTATGCGGAACCTCAAAGGTGACACTAACCACCTAGGAGGGTCTACCACAAATAACCTAAATGTGAGGTTACTCATGGATAGTTTAAGAATACCATTCAAAAGCGTTCCCACGCAAAGACCTTTTTCTTCTCTCAAGACTCAAGTGATTCAGATGCTATCTGCTTTTTTCAGGCAGGTACAAGCAAGTGATTTTACCCTGTGTAAACCCTCATCTACCCATGAGCTTTTGTGGGCGTTGGGTATGATCATGTCTGATCAAATGATTTTAGAAGCAGTAGACAAAGGAATGGTAGCTTAAGTAGAGGGGAGTTGAAGCAGGGTGTTTCATCCTGCTTTCAACTTTTTTAAATTTGATACTCCCCTTTACAATCATCTGTTTTCTATGCTTTATAGAGGGTGAGTACACTTTTTAATTGAAAGGTGGATCACTCCATGTATCATCAAAAAATAACACTAGCCACAAGAATAAAAAAATGAAACATCGCAAAGTGGCTAAATATTGGAATAAAAATGCAAAGCGCTGGATAAAAACTGCTGAGCTGGGATTGGATGTCTGGCGAGATTCTCTCAATACGACCTCCTTTATAAACATGTTGCCAACCATAACTGGATTTTCTGGTTTAGAGATTGGTTGTGGTGAAGGGCACAATTCGCGGTTGATTGCCAGACGATGCAAGACATTAACTGCGATTGACATCTGTGCAGAATTTATTACACACAATCAGAACTTGAATTTCCCTGCCAATCTAATTTATCAAGAAGCCAATGCCATCGACTTGCCATTTGATAATGAATCATTTGATTTCGCAATCGCCTTAATGGCTTTCATGGATATGGCCGAAATCAATAAAGTGTTGATGGAAATCTATCGCGTTTTAAAAAAGGGTGGATTTTTACAATTTTCCATTACTCATCCCTGCTTCAACGAATTTATCGGTGAATGGATGGAGAATGACCAAGGTGATCGATATGGTTTTTTAGTCAAGCGATATTTTATTGAATCAAGAGGTGAAGTACATGAATGGCAGCACTTTCATGCTTCTTCTGATATTGCCCCATTTCGAACGCCACGTTTTGTTAAACCTTTAAGTAGCTGGTTTAGTCTCCTTCTTGATGCAGGATTTTTAATTGAAAAGGTATATGAACCCTATGCAGATAAAAAAGCCATCGCTCAATATCCAGTTTTAGCCTCTACGCGAATGGCGGCGCATAGCCTCATGATAAGGACGAGAAAATGAAAAATAGCCAATTAACCCCCTCATTGGAAGCTGTGATTGAAGAAATGCCTGGCCATGTTTGGTGGAAAGACAAGTCACTGCGTTACCTGGGATGTAATGCACAAGTGCTTCATTTATTAGGTCTATCACAAAGAGAGTTTATCGGTAAGACTGATCACGAGCTATGGGGTAAAGAGATTGCAGATAAACTCCTACAAGCCGATAGACAAGTCTTGAGCACAGGAAAAAACATTAGCTTGGAAGAAGTGATTCAAAAAAAAGATGGGGCCCAACTGATTATGCTGACTAATAAATCTCCCTATTTTGATAGAACTCATCATATTGCTGGCATTATAGGAACATCTACAGATATCACTTGCCGCAAAAAAGCGGAAGAAGAATTAAAAATAGCCAAGGACGCTCAAGAAGCAGCTAACAAAGCTAAGACAGAGTTTTTACAAAACATGCGCCACGATATCCGAACTCCACTCGTTGGTATTACCGGTTGCGCCCATGCCATTAAAGACAACATTAGTGATCCTCATAAAATTGAGCTAATCAAAGAATATGCCGATGCTTTAATTACCTCTAGTTATGCGCTTACGACTTTGTTAAATGAAATAGTAGAGGCAATCAAAATAACTGAGGGTGCAATGCCCTTAGTGAAGAAGAAATTTAACTTAAAAGAAAAACTGCTTACGATTATTGAGCTTAACCAAGCAAAAGCACAGCAAAAAAATCTGGTGCTGACTTTAGAGCATGATGCGCGTATTCCGCATTATTTAATAGGTGATCATCCTCGTATTCACCGCTTAATATTGGAGTTGGTTACCAATGCGCTCAAATTTACCAATAGAGGCTGGATCAAGGTTGCAACTGAACTATCACTCTGCAATGAAAAAAACATGATTATAAAAATGAGTGTAACCGATACTGGCATAGGAATTAGTCAGAATAAACAAGAGGAAGTCTTTACCCGTTTTAACCGACTGACTCCTTCTTGGAGAGGAATTTATCCGGGGATGGGCTTGGGGTTGGCACTGGTTAAACAGTTAATAGATGATTTAGAGGCTGAAATTTATCTTGAGAGTAAGCCAGAAGAAGGTTCAAAGTTTACCTGTGTGATTCCGCTTAAAGAAACGTTACTCGATGAGCAATTGGGTGTAGATACAACCTGCATTGAACCAAAAAAAGAAGTATACTCCCCTAAATGGCAGGCTACTGTCTTGTTTCAAGTTAAACCAACTTCATCAGAATTAATTTCCATTCTTTTAGTTGAAGATCAGCTCATTCCAGCCAAAGTAGCTCAATCATTGCTTGCAGGATTTAATTGTACAGTTGATATAGCACAAGATGGTCAAATGGCTTTAGAATATGCGAAAAGCAAGCATTATGATTTTATCCTCATGGATATTGGCTTACCCGATCAATCTGGAAAAGAGGTGACAAGACAGATTCGTGACTGGGAAAGATTGCAAAACAAGCACACGCCTATTGTTGCACTGACTGCGCATGTTGGCGATGAGAATAAGGAAGAATGTCTTCAAGCGGGGATGGAGGCTGTGCTATCTAAACCATTATCGAAAGAGGTAGCATTGCATCTTCTAAACATATTTGCTCCCAAGTTCAAAATGGCATCTTAGCAACATAATCATCAAAATAGTGATATGTTTTAAATTTCGGCTGATAGTCTTGAGGTCTTTGCCTATTTTTTACTGTCTGAATCACAGTTTTAGTATTTACAAATATTGCTTTTCATCGATACTTTGATACCATGGCCGCGGTGGTATCGAAAGTACCATCTTGCGCTGGGCTGACTATCCCACCCCTTATTAGAATTTCTCCTCTTCGTTGCTTGAAAAGGCCCAAAGAGGAAAATCTAATTTTGAACTGGATTATGAATAGAGGTAAAAATTAATCAAAATTTAAGCCAGCAAGTTTACTCTAGGAATTTTATTTCATATAATCACCCTCTTGTTCATTCTAAACTGGCACAAGAAGGGTATCGACTACTCCCACCTGAAAAAAGTAAGAATAATTACATCAAATACGAGTCACACGAGAATAAGACAACTAAGGAGAAAACTATGTCAGATTTAAACAATCAGCATCCGCCTCAAGAGGAAGAAGCTGCCCCTCCACAATTTAGTGTTAAAGGTATTTATTTACGCAATATATCACTCGAAACAAGTACTTCACCGATATTGCTACGTTCTGGTATACAGCCAGAAATGAAATTAGAATTACGAGTACAGATTAATTCCGCAGAGAATTATGATGAAGTCCTATTGGATTTAAACATTACTGCTCGAGATAACAATAATCTACTTTACCTTATTAAAATGCAGCAAGCAGGTTGTTTTGTATTAAATAATTTTACCGTTGAGCAGAAAGATTTTTTCTTAAACACCACCTGCGCGAGCCTTATTTATCCTTATGCCAGCCAGATGGCTAATACGCTTTCTGTGCAATCAGGCTTCCCACCAGTCAATATAATGCCTATTGATTTTGCGCATTTGTATAGCCAGCAGCAAGCTTCGCAAGCGCAAGTAAAAGCTTCTAGCCTTGAAGGACAAAAGCCGGTTAATTCAGGCACTCTAAACCCAATGCCACAAGCCAATAAATCAACGAGTAAATGGGCAGATTTAGTAACATCTCAAGAAACGATTGAAGAGGAAGAGGTCAAATGATTGGGTTGCAGCAGGTGAGGGATTGTTAGTTCCGCTAAAGTTGGACTCTCAAAGAAGCCTAAGATGATCATCTATTATTTGTCTCATTTTTTCTTTCAGAATAAAATTGAAACCCACAGTTATAGCCAACTTACACTCAAATTAAATACACGATACTTTGAGTGTGGTGAGGGTAATTAAACATCAGCATGGCCAATCAAGATAATCAAATAACAACATTTTAGAGAGTAATAACCGTAAAATCTAATGAGTACAAAAATGATGAATGAAGTAGCAAATAAACCGCACACTAACGTAGAAAATTTGTTAATTGTTTATAAAAAACAACCTGTTCTTCATCAGCAAATTTTACAAATTAAAGCCTTATTATATTTTATGACAACAAAAGGTGACTTTATTAATGGCCTTTCTCGCTCAACGTTACGAGCGGCCGATGGGAAAAAATTTAATTTTGCTAATTTAAATCCGATACTTCATCAATTGCAAAAAAAGCAATTGTTAACTAAAGATTTTAGTTGCAATCCTATTATTTTACATGAAATAACGATGGACGCGATTAGTGAATATAATACAAATGCGAGTACTAATCTATCAATTTTAAGCCATTTCTTTGATTATAAAAGCGATTATAAATTTGATAGGACAGGTTATCTTACTAATGTTCGCGTTATACATATCGCGACACATTTAAATAATTCACACATTTTTTTAAACTCAAGTCTTGCAAGACCTGATAATTGTGCTGTTTTCATTAGTGATTTAATCAGCGTTTTTTATCAATATTCCTTAAATCCAAAATGGATAGCAAGTCGTCATCCAGTTATTCAACTTTATCTTTTATGCATTAAACTATATGGCTTTCATGGCAACATTAATCCATCGCCACCCGACTTAAACCAGTGGATTAATTTTATTCAGAAACAGGATTGCGTCGAAATAGCCATAAAAAATAATCTGGATAAAATTCCAGAAGTAATGAGCCGTCTATTGCAGTTGTCTTTTGCATTTAAAAAATTAACTTATATCGAACAATGTCTACCAAACTTATCTGAGCAACAATATTATCGGTTCGAAACTCAAGGTGGTATGGCATTTTTTAGGGAGGATAGGACAAATGCCATTCACTATTACGAAAAAGCTAATAAATTATTTAAGTCATTGTTTGATAAACATGAATGGTTTAGAGGTAAATTACACGGGATATTTTACGTGTTGGCATTGCTTTATCAAAATTCTTCAAATGAAGATTTAAAAAAAGTGGCATCCGCTATTGCATCCTTAAGAAAGATTCATCTACATGGCACAATTCCCAGTACTTTGGATACATTACTCGCTTTAAAATGTAATGACAGGGCAAGCGCAACTTTACATTACAAAAATGCGCTAGATAGCCTGGGTTGTTCGCCCACTATTTTTCCTCTATTGCAAGCATTAATTGACTGGAGTGCGATATTATTACAACCAGAAAAACTGCCTAAATTGAACAAGGAGCATCAAATAAAATTTGTGTTCTACCGCGATGCTTCGCACTATTTTACAGCTCAAATTTACGCTGAATTGATTCAATTATACAATGCAAACGATATAGAAGCTAAACATTTTTTTGATCAACTTTCTGTGTTTGGTCGTTTTAGATTTATGAACATATTGCATGTCAAGCAACCATGGGAATATGCCATTGGTCAATTACATAATATTCTAACAGACCATAGCCTCTTTACAAATCAACAGGCATCTATTTCCAGTCGGCGTATGGTTTGGATTATTGATCCAATCTCTCAAGATATCGAAGTTGCTGAACAATCACTGCGTAAAAATGGGACATGGAGCGCAGGTAGATCAATTGCACTAAAAAGAATTTATTATAAAGATCCTAAATTGGATTATTTAACACCATATGATCAAGCTGCAACCGCTGGTTTACGCCACGAAACGCATGAATGGTATAGTCAAGAGGAATTCTCTTGGGACATCCGGCAAACTCTGACTGCGTTAATAGGGCATCCATTAGTATTTCATAGGCAAAATCGCGATATTCCGATTGAATTAATCAAAGGAGTAGTAGAGCTACAAGTTGAAAAAATCGACAAGGGCTATCATTTTTCACTTTCAAAATATAGCACAACACCAAGCGTATTTTTAGAGAAAGAAACCATGAATCGATATCGTGTCATTGAGTTCTCGGATGAAATGGTTGCTATTTGCAAAATTCTATCCGAGAAAGGAATGACAGTTCCTTTTCAAGCAAAAGATAGAGTCATTGACATGATATGCAACGCAAAAAGTACGATTCATATTCAGTCTGATGTTGCTGATGATAACCTACCTATTCTTGCAGGAGATACGACACCATGCGCTCATTTATTTCCAATTCAAGATGGCCTAAAAATTAACTTATGGATCAGACCTCTTGGTGAACAAGGCTCTTATTACAGAGCATCTCATGGGCAGCGAAGCATTATTACAACGATACAAACTTCACAAGGAGAAGAAAGAAAAAAAGTTATTCGTGATTTTGACAAAGAAAAACACGGTGTAGACTTACTGATCAATCAATGTGAGACGCTTACTGAGTTTGATGAAAAGACAGATGAATGGTATATCAATACTCTCGAAAATAGTTTGGAATTATTGTTGGAATTAGATGAATATAAAAAAAATAATCCCCTCACGATTGAGTGGCCAAAAGGCCAGACGCTCAAAGTAAAACAAACCGTATCATCAAAAAATCTTTCTCTCTCTATCAAAGGCAGTCAATATTGGTTTGAATATGATGGAGAAGTGAATGTTGATGAGGAACATGCACTTGATATCAAAAAATTATTAGATTTATTAGACCAGAGCCAAGGTCGTTTCATACCAATAGCGACAGGTGAATTTATTGCATTGACTGAAAAATTCAGGAAACAATTGGAAGATCTTAGAACGCTATCAGACGGAAATAAAATTTATCATTTAAGTACCTCTAGTCTCCGAGGGTTAGCAGAAGAAGCAGGGACACTGAAAGAGGACCATGCTTGGGCCTCACACATCAAAAAATTAACTGCTATGGAAAAACATCAACCTATTCTTTCATCCACTTTACAGGCAGAATTGCGAGACTATCAAAAAGATGGGTTTTCTTATTTATCAAGACTAGCCCACTGGGAAATTGGCGCTTGCCTTGCTGATGATATGGGCTTAGGTAAAACCATTCAAGCCATCGCTTTGTTACTATCACATGCACAGAAGGGGTCTTGCTTAGTCATAGCGCCTACATCAGTTTGTTTTGTTTGGTTAGAAGAGTTAGCAAAATTTGCACCCACTCTCATCCCTCATACTCTCTACAATGTGAATGACCGCAAGGCCTTAATCGATTCATTGGGTAAAATGGATATCTTAATTTGCAGTTATGGTTTATTACATCAATCAGGCGACCTGCTATTAGAGAAATCATGGCAAATGATTATCCTGGATGAAGCACAAGCAATCAAAAATTCAGGCACTAAACGTTGGAAATATGCAACACAACTCAATAGTAAATGCCGTGTAGCATTAACAGGTACGCCAATCGAAAATCATTTGGGTGAATTATGGAGTATTTTTCGTTTCTTAAATCCAGGCTTATTGGGGAGTTTGGCATTTTTTCAACAACGTTTTTCAGGGCCTATTGAAAAATATAACGACCCTATTGCTAAGAGAGCGCTTAAAAATTTAGTTTCTCCCTATATTTTACGTCGCACTAAATCAGATGTATTGCTGGAATTACCTCCTAAAATAGAGCAATCCATCTTGATTGAGCCAACCCCTGAAGAAATGGCATTTTATGAGGCTGTGCGTACTAAAGCGTTAGAACGAATTAGTCAACTCAATCAATCAGAAGGTCAGCATACTAAACGCTTTAGTATCTTGGCAGAGATTAGTCGTTTACGGCAGGCTTGTTGTCATGCGAACTTGGTTGATGAGAATATAACGATTCCAAGTAGTAAGATAAAAACTTTTATAACCCTTGCAAAAAATATTATTGATAATAAACATAAGGCCCTTATTTTTAGTCAATTTGTTCGTTATCTTGATAAAATCAAAAATGTGTTAGATGAAGAGAAAATAAATTACCAATATCTGGATGGCTCAACGCCTATCAAAGACCGGCAA
>CAWFQC010000006.1:0-36343 GCA_963817645.1 uncultured Gammaproteobacteria bacterium
GATTTAATTGGCGCCGCACTAAAATCAGAAGAGGATCGCCTCATTCAATTAGTTAAGTCTCACATTAAAAAACGTACACGTGAATCGATAGAAAAATTATTTCAACACGATGAATCATTCTATCAAATCACTGCATTAAAATTTGATGCAAAAAGTTTTAAAACTGGCGAAATGAAGGAAGAAATTAGAAAGCTCACGTTATGCAAACCCATTTATGAATTTGCAAAACAATTTTTGCCAAAATTAATGTTATCGCGTCGCATGATTGATCATTATTCTGATTTGGCAAAATTGTTTACGGTTGACAGGTTGTCACGTCTTCCAAAAGAGCTTTCTTGTTTGTATTTGATCTGTTATGTGAATAGTCGCTGCGAACAATTAACAAATAACCTCATCCAAGGATTTATGTATTATGTCGATAAAATACGATGACGCCGTTAAATTTGCCAAGAAAAATATAGCTAAAATGAAAGATCCGCTCATTGAGGAAAGAGTTTCTATCGGAAAACTCATTGGAATTTTTGCAAATAATAAAATCATGAAATTGAATGGTAGCAAAATAAAAAAACATGCATTTAAAATAATGTCGGAAGAAGAAATTCTCATCAACAGCAAGCTATTACAACAAAAGGAAATTGACAGAAAAAAGCAAGAGCGAAAATTAATATGGGAATATCATAAGAATAATTATCAATCACTGATCACCAATTTAAGACCATTATTTTTAGCCATTGACTTTGAAGGAGACTCACATCTCAAAATCTTTTTAAAGCCGTAAGATTTTTAAAATCGTCGCTCGAAAATGAGACGGCATTAAAAAAATTCCCGTTTTATTTAATACCGACTGCACACATTAAACCAAAAGCATTAATCGATTATTTCACAGAAAAACCTGGAGAAAAGCATGAAAAACAGACAATACAAAAAATCGAAAAAAATAATCAATCAGTATCAATATGAATTTTATATTTACCGCGCACTCAGAGAAAATATTAGAAAAAGCAGAGTGTATGTGAATAATTCTATCGGCTATAAAAGCTTTGAAGAAGAAATTAAAATATCGCCAAACTGGAACAAAGAAAAAGACAAAATTCTAAAGGACATTAATAATAAAATATTGCTACGCCCCATTGAAGAAACATTGTCTGAATTAATGGCGATACTGGAACCTCTGATTGATCGAACCAATAGGCGAGCATTAAATGGTGAAAACAAAAATATCAATATCACGCGACATCGAGATGGTACTATCGATTGGACTATCCCATATCCAAAAAATAACAGCGAGCTGGATAATCCGTTTTATGACAAACTTGAAATAGAAACTATCTCTGAATTATTTGATTTTGTTGAACAGCAATGTCGATTTATGAAATCTCTTACCCATATTAAACAGCGCGGCACATCGATTAAAAAAGATTATCTTGGTATCAAAGCATCTATATTGGCCAATGGCACTATGCAGGGCACGCATGTGTTTTCAAAACGATCAAATCTCAAATATAATCGTCTTAATTTGGCTGACAAAAATCATGTTCGATTGCAAACACTACGCGACGCAGCAGATATTATTGGAAACCGTATGATCAACTTGCCTATATTTGATCTCTACGATTTAGGCGGTAAAAAACATGCGTATGACGATGGCACCAAAAAGAAAACACGCAGACGAATTTTAAGAGCCAGGCATTCACAAAAATATTTCGGGTTTGATATCGGTGTTGTTATCATGACAATGAGTGTAAATTTCCTGCCATTTGTGACAGATATTATTGGCCCAAATGAGCATGAAAGCCATTTTACCTACCCAATGATGCGTCGCAATAACACCGCAGTGGATATTGATATTATTTCAACAGATACTGAAGGTGCTAATAATGTGAATGATTTTTTGTACTATTTAATTGATAAAACACATGCACCTTGTTATCGATCCACTGCAAAAAAAGCAAAAAGAAGTATCGTTGGATTTAAACCAAAATCTGAATATCAGGATTTATTAATTCAGCCATCACGCCAGATTGATATTGAATTGATTAAAAGAGAATGGCCTAATCTTGTGCCAATATTAGCATCACTATTATCACACAAAACCAATCAAGAGAGCATTATTAAAGCATTAAGTTCTCACGAACATAAAACCGAAGTAAAAAATGTGCTGTGGGAATTAAATTCAATATTAAAAAGTATTCATCTTTTAAAATACATCGATGACATTGAATATCGCCGTAATATTCGCGCCGCACTTAATCGCGGTGAAGCGTATCATCAACTGCTTCAAAAAATCATGGACATTGGTGGTGGAGAATTTCGTGGTATGAATGAATTAGAAGTAGAGATTTGGAATGAATGTGCTCGATTAATTGCGCTCATCATCATTTATTACAACATGCATCTGCTATCAAAATTGTATGAAAACGCACTTATAAAAAATGATACGGCAGCGATTGAATATTTGAAGCACATTTCACCAGTTGCCTCACAGCATATCAATATCAGCGGTCTGTATGAATTTATTGAGACCATCAAAAACATTAACATTGATAATGTCGTTGCGGTGTTAAGCAAGATTCTTGATGAGGCTGTAAATTCATCGCCAATTACCGCATAAAATTGAATTGTCGATGCTAAAAAATGGCTTAGTGGTGCGGGTTACAGGACGAAGTGATCATTAGTGGGGGATTTGTATAGAACCCCTGAGAACAGGCTTTCTTGAGACGCACAGTTCCACAATAACTTGCCCCTCCTGCCAATTTATGTGCAAAAGCTTGTATTGAAGACCAATCTTTTTTCTCATATCCTTCTTCAAGCTGCTGTAATTCTTCTGGAAAACTATCTAGCAAGATTTCTAGGATGTCTGAAATGACCCCATCCTTGTTACCATACATTTGTTTTAATAACTCAAAATCAATGACTTTATCTTCTGGGAGGATAGCACCTACGTCTTGTTTGACTGCTTGTGTAGTTTCACTGGGGTGTTCTCGATAAGGTATAAAGGCATTCAATATATCCTTTGCTTTATCTTTATTAAGCGGTTTTGACAGCACTGCATTCATGCCAACATTGATACAATGCTGCTTATTTTCTTCATCGACATGCGCTGTTAATGCAATAATCGGTACATGTGTCTCTTGATTTAATTCAAATAATCGTATTCGTCTAGCTACTTCATACCCATCAATATCAGGCAAGCCAACATCCATAAAAACAATATCATAGTGATCGTTTTGGAATAATTCAATAGCCGTTTTTCCATTATTAGCCCAAGAAATGTTACAATTCAAGTTGGTAAATATGTTGTTAGCAACCTTAGCCGCTAAGGTTTCATCTTCAACTAAAAGAACACGGCTTTTATTATTTGTAATAGTTGGTTCAACTTCTTTTGTTAATGTTATTTGAGTTTGCATTAGCTGTTCGGAGATATAATCAAAAGAAGGTACTATCATCTCGGCGCTAAGTTCCTCATCTAGGAGAGGTTTTTTTAAGGGCAGAACACAAGTAAACTTGCTTCCTTTTCCTTCTTGGCTTTCAACATAGATTTCACCATCCAATTCGTCAATAAACTCTTTAATTATTGTCAATCCAAGACCAGCGCCTTTGTATATTCCTTTATAGGAAGGAGTTAACCTTTTAAATTGAAGGAATATTTCATCTTTTTTATCAAAGGGGATACCAATACCTGTATCTTCAACAATTATTTTGATAACCAATTTATTTTTAATTTTCTTTGCTAGCTTCACAGTTAATTTAACTAAGCCTTTATCAGTAAAGTTAAGAGCATTAGTTAGTAACTCTAAAGCAATTCGATGTATTCTAGTGGAATCTCCAATCACGTACGCAGGAATATTTTTGTCATATTCAAATTCTAAAATAAGATGTTTATGTAATGCTTTAGCTTTATTAAGATTAATAACGTCAGCTAGTTTTTTATGAAGATCAAATTTCTTTTTTAGAAGAAGAGGAAGCTCGTGAGAGCCAATTCTAATTACTTCTAGTATTTCATTTAATAAATCTTGCAAGGCATTAGATGATGCAGTTAGGTTATCCGTATACTCTTTAATTTTGGGGTCATTCGCTTCATCTGCGATAATACTAGCAAAACCTACAATTCCAGTTAGTGGCGTTCGTATATCATGTCGCATATTTTCTAAAAACTCTGTTTTGGCTTTATTTGCCGCTTCGGCTGCTTCCTTTGCGTGGTATAAAGCCTCTTCCATTTCTTTTCTATCTGTTATATCGATTGAGTTTCCTACAGTACCTATCACTTCTCCATAAGCGTCATAGATAGGGGGATTTTGCTACCATAAATGTATGCATTAAACCATTTTTGCTAGCTACTAACTCTTCTTTTCCTTTTTGAACAGTTCTTGTTCTCATCACTTCATTATCATTTGCAACTAAGGAGCCTGCTTGTTCTGCCCACGGCAGTTGATAGTCAGTTTTCCCTATGATATCAAATTTAGATTGCAACCCTAATTGTTCTACCATTGCTTGATTGCAACCACGATAAACCCCGTTTTTATCTTTCCACCAATGTATTCCCGCAACTAAGTTAGTCGTTGCTTCTAAGAGTTTTTCTAAATCCCCGAGGCGGGATAATTCCTTTCCTTGCTCATTTATAATTATTTTTAATTTAGAAATTTTGTTGCCTTTAGCTCGCTTCATACGTTTTTAATAACTCCCCATAATATGAGTAAGAACGGATTTTTGAACATGTAATCTGTTACCTGCGACATTATAGATTACCGACCTCTCTCCGCTGGCTACTGTATCTTCAACTTCATTTCCCCTATCAACTGGCATAGGATGTGTAAAAATTGCATTTCTGGTTTTTTTCATTTTTTCCTCAGTTGTTATCCATTCATTATAAGTCATTGCTTTTTTAATTTCTTCTTCCTTATTAAAATGAGCATTGTGATATGCGTTTGCGGTTATCCAATGTCTACTATAAACTACATCTGCATTTTCGTACCCTGCAATTGGATCATCTATAATTTCAAATTTGCTACCGTGCTTCTCACAATTTTTCTTGATTTGACTGTAACAATTCGAATCCATGTCGTATCCACTTGGTCTTGCTATAGTTATATCCATCCCAAAGCGACTGGCTAATAATAGACTTCCTTGTGGACTGTTCCAAGATCTTGCTAATGTTCCACGTCCCCAGGTCAGAAGCAGTTTTTTGCCTTTAAGGAGGTCAAAATTTGTTTGATCTAACCCGTGAGAAAACCATTCTGCCCAACCCATAATATCCGCTAAAGATTGGCAAGGATGACATACATCATCGGCCATATTGATTACAGGTACACTTGCATACTTTGCATATTCTCTTATTAAGCTGTTACCTTCACCATAGTACGTAAGGGAATTTTCCATAATTCTTATACCTATCCCTGCCATAAATTCAGACATGACTTTCGCTGCATCCTCTATCGTTTCTCCTTCGCCTACTTTAGATTTCAGTCTAGCCATGGATCTTGGCTCCATATATTGTGCATGGCCTCCCAATTCCGTAGCCGCAGCAGTAAAAGAAAGATGGGTTCTTACAGATGGGCTGTAAAATAACATTAGGAAGTTTTTATTCTTAAATAGATTAGCCCATTTAATATGAAAGCGATCACGCTTCATTTCAATAGCAGTATCTAAAATAATTTTTAATTCCTCCATACTCCAATCTTGAGTACAGATTAAATCTTTTCCAAAAAGTTGCATTTTTTTACTCCAACCGCAGTTAATTAAATGTAGGAAATTATTATTGTAAGATAGGTATCTTGCTTTGTTTTTGCTAGGTGGTTTAGACTAGTACCGGATTTATGTTTACTACATGAGTCTCTTTATTTAATTCAAATAAACGAATTTTGTTTAACTGGTTCTATGGTTAAAAATTACATTAAGAATCAATAGAGTTAATGGATTTTTTTCAAAGCTGGCTTAAAACTAGCCACCAATGCTTTAGGAATAGTGATTTCTTCTCCCGTTGAAGGATTTCAGCCTTTTTTTCCCTTATTTAGCAACAAAACTACCAAAACCTGGGATCATAATCTTTTCTTGGCTAGACAAGCGTCTTATGTAATTGTTTCAAAGATTGTTGAAAAAAACAAGCTCAACTTTAGCTTGCGTTGTTCGGTCTTTTCTGCAATGACGGCAATAAATCGGGGCTAGTCAGGATACGTGTGCAAATGATGCATTTGTAATATTGAACACGGTTCAATCCCTTAACTGATATGGGTTTCAAGGATTTTTAATTAAATTCTGAATTACTCTTAAAGCGGGGAGCTTAATACATTAAAAATCCATAAAGATATTCTTAGAACCACATTGAGAGCAATGAGTTATGGATATAATCTGTCCCAAGTCACAATACATATCAGTAAATTTATCATGCCCTAATTCTTTCTTAACGATACGTTGCAGCTCAATTTGCTCATCTTCTGTTTCAACAGCAGGAGTTACCAAAAAGTATTGAATCTGAATATTATCAGTGCAATTACAGTCCATACATTCAATCGGTGCAAATTCTAATATTTCCTGATCAAGATTACTGGGTTCAATTTTAGAAATTTTTATCACATTCATTGATTAAGATTTTAACCTGTATAAACAATATGCAACTTAGACTTTGTTATTTCACTTTTGAGCTCCTTTAATCTCTCGATAAGATATTTAGCGTCGGAGACGCCAGTTATAGCCAATCCTTGCTCTAAAATTTGTTGTGCTTTGTCAAGGTTTCGTTTGTCACCATTATCTTTATAAATAAATAACCAGTAAAGGTCAGACCAACCTATCCATCCCCAACCCCAAATGGGTTCTTTAGCAAGCCAACCATTATATAAGTTATCAACTAATTCAAAATCACCTTGCCTGGCATAACATTCTGCAAGTATACATCTTATAGAGCCGAGGTTTAGCATATCTTTGCTTAAGACATTTTGATGCATACCCGTATACTCTAAACAAAATGAAAGTGTTTTTTTAAAAAAGAGTTCCTTCTTTCTCGATAGATTGTCCAGATGATGAGCTAGCTCAACCGCCCAATACAGTAGGTCGTACATTGTTTCGTGCTGGATATCTAACATATTTTCAGCGTCTACTAGTTGTATAAGTTTCTTTAAATCTGACCATACTCTTAAACCAGTATTACATGCCATAGGCATATCATTATTGGCTATATAATTATTTTCCTTCTCAATATTATCATGAATACGATTATGTAAGGTTCTATATGGTGCTGAATTTTCAAACATCCAGTCAGTATCATACATCAACTACTCCTTCGCTAGGCATAACCCCTGTGGCAATTTTATATCCATACCAATCATAAGTTATTAAAATTTAACATTACCTTCAAATGTATGTTTCCAGCGCTTGTCAGGATTATCAAACTTCACCTTTTTTGGATCAAATGTGCTTGGTTCATACCTCCCAGCAACCCACTCCAGCAAAGATTTGTGATCTGGGTGGCTAGACGTGGTAATGGCCTCAATAAAACGTTCATAACCTGGCGGACCACCTACATCTTCTGGTGGACAAGCTCGTGCACCAGCAATGCATAATGGGTATTTAACATTTAATTGTTTTTCAAATTTCCCTTCGAATTCAATGAGATGTTCCCAGCTATCACCAAAATCATAAAGATAAGACACTTTGTGATTGGCTGGCAGATTAAAATAATCCCGAATATTTAGCTTCCAACCCTCCAATACCGGATCTCCACCATCAGGAATGCCAATATGTTCCTGTTCGGTTGTAATTGGGTTATACGCTGTGAATTCATGCAAATGAGAATCTGTCCAACCCATGGCATCTTGAATGGCAACATGCAAATCCCAAAAACTGCATAAATCAGAAATTTGAATTCTCCGCCAAATGGTAGGCTCTATGTCTTGTAATGTAATTTTAAATTGAAGAACAGGTCTGGTTGCCATAATTACATCTCAACTCCTTGATTAATACACCGGTAAAATACCGACCTACTGACTTTCATCGTTTCACAGATTTTTTTCACTGACATTTTGTTTGCTTGACGTAATGCCCTAATTGCTTCAGCCTTATCATCTGTTAATGCTTTTGGCCTGCCTCCTTTTCGTCCTTGTTGTTTTGCAGAATCTAATCCTGCCTTCACTCGCTCACGAATGAGTTCACGTTCCATTTCAGAAAATGCCGCACAGATGTTAAAGAGCAGCATCCCAATGTGATTTGAAGTGTCTATATTATTTTCAAGAGATACAAATTCAATGTTTTTTTCTTTAAATTCGTTAATCAGATCAATTAACTTTATCATGCGTCGACCGAGTCTATCTAATCGAACCACATAAAGCGTATCGCCTTTTCGTAGTTTTCCCATCAAGGCTTTTAATTGCGTTCTGTCGTCCTGAGCACCTGAAATTTTTTCTTGAAAAATTTCATCGCAACCAGCCGCGGTTAATTTTTGGATTTGTACATCCAGGCTTTGTTCATTCTTCGACACACGGGCATATCCAAACTTCACACAAACCCCCTGGCATTAAAAAGTATTCCAAAAATAAGAATATTCGTGTATTTTGGCACGTTTTGTTATGGAACTAATTTTGGAATGAAATTCTCGCCGGTTTTACTATAAAAAGCAATACTAAAACATGATGCACCAAAAACACGTGTTTTTGGAACGAACCAGGCGTTTCTCGCATGTAATCGATTGATAAAATAGCCCACTCTCCTTTTCCAAAAAAAAGAAAATAAAGTTGACTGAATTAAGCAGGCTACTCGTTGTGTCACGACGAGGTCAGCATACAAGACATTTGTCCATAAAAGCGTCCGTTAAGTTTTAACTTAATTTATGCGATAAAATAATACAATTCGTACATTTATTTTACTATATTTTAGCTATACAATTTGATGATGTGGTAACGGCGTTATGTGATAACCAAATTGCACTGATATCTGCCAGTCATACTCTGCCTCCATTGGGTTTTTTTCTTAACCGAATGCCATTATCTTCCACAGCAACCTCTATAAGGCTGGTTTTCTAAAGTTATTTTTTGAAGCCTTTAATTTGAGGCGATAAGTTCTCTGTAGGCTGCTCTTGTTTCTTTTTTTCAGGTTTTTCAGATTTGTTATTTTCTTTTCTTATTTCTGTTTCATGAAATGTTAATTTATGAGCCACTTTTTTGGGTTCTTTTTGAATCGAGGAGAGGGTAACTGCTGATAAGCCCCTCCTGGAAGGAGTAAAAAGAGATAAACCCATTAGAGGTCCATTTAATGCTAATGCAATCGCTTTTTCCTCTCTCTCTTCGATTGAAAGATGGCTGGGTGGAGTAACTGAGGGAATGGTTGTGACTGTCATGACATTTTCTTCCTGCACTGCTACTATATCCGATTTCCCAAAACGTTGGCTAATGAAGGCTATAGTTTGACGAAACCATTCCATTTTGTGTTGGATTTTCTCTGCATAATCATGTGAGCGTACATTTTGCATTTGAATGGCCATTTTTTGCATGTTTTGATGGCATGTTATTAGATGTTCTATGGCTTCTCTCAAATAACGTTTCGAACGCTGGTAATTGCGAATCCAGGGATGATTATATTCTTGTTGTCTCATGAGAGTATATTTAATACTATCCGCTATTTTTTGAAGTTCAGAAAATTGCTTCATTAACCTTTCATGGATTTCACAGTAACATTGGATAAGTGCTGTAGTCTGAGAACATAAGCTAATGTACATGAGGATATCACCACCTGCGCCTGACAAACTAAACCCTTGCCGAAAAGCAGAGATAAAATAAGTAAAATCTTGTAATAACCCTAAGCTACTAACTAAACAACGTATTGCTGCCGCTTCTTTTTGTAAGATTGGATGAATACCGCTTTTATCTGCCCCTATACTCAAATCAGCCATAATCATAGGAGAGGCTTCCCCCGTTTCCTTCAAAAAGGCATTTTCTGAAATCATTTTGATTTTACTGCTTTGATAATCCAGATTTTCAGCTTTTTTATGGGATTTTTCTAATTGCTTAAATAGTCTCCCTAACGGCGTAGCCAATAATAAATCTTTGGCTTCACCAATAATTTCTTCATCATATTCCAGTTCAAAAATATCTTGGCATTGTGTATCGCTTGTATAAAGGTAAAAAAGTCCTTTCGTTGCATCCCCATAAAAATCTTGTGCACGTTTTTCTAATGTCTCAAATAACTCCCGAGAGGCCAAACTATTCAAGCGTCCTTGTAAACGTGGTAAAGCGACTTTTTCTAAAATCTGTTGCAAATTGAAAATTAAAAGGTTAACAGCATAATCTGCTTTAGGCTCATGTGTAAAAACATGTTCTTCTTCGATAGCAGAAAGATAGTCTATTCGTTCTTTTAATTCTGTCTCTAATTTTTCATCAGCAGGTCGCTTCGCTACATCATTTGCCCATTTTGCAAATTCTGCACAAAATAAAACGACTGCACCATTGATATGGTTATATCCTTGTGTTGCATTAGTTTCGAATCGCACATTTATACAAGCTTTAATCAAATTAGCCATCATCCGCATTTCTTTATTGAGAAATCCATCATTACGCTTTCGATCATAATTAAAACACATCAAAATTTCATGCTCTTGAGCAGTGGGCTTTTGCTTATCCCAATCAATATCTAAAATATTTATCGGTTTACCTTCTGTTGTTTCGGCTATACTTTCAATGCTTTTATCTCGTTCAGAAAAAAAAAGCTGATGCTGTTCTTTTAAACGCATCAACTCTTTGAATTCTGTTGACCGATAATCTAACAATCCTCCCATTCGCCCATGCGATATCCATTTATTGACATGGTTTTTAAAATTCTCTGTTGATTCATTGACCCAACTGCTTGCATCAGATACAATTTGTTTCAATCCTTCAAACATTCATTTCTCCTTATATTAATAACCATTAAAACATCTTTTTTTAAGTATTTCTGGGCGATTTCTGGTTAGTTTGATTGAGTAAACTAGATTCAATAGCAGAATTTGTATTATTAGATAGTGATGTCTTTGTCTGATTTCGGATGGTATAGTCGCATACAGATGTTATTTTTTCGACCAATGCTTTATTCTTATTCCGATGTATTTTAATTGGTTGTCCACCATTATTGGGAAATGATATGCCTGTAATATTCTTAAGTGCTTGTACTTTATCCACAGTTAGTTTTTTAGTTCCATGTGCAAGTGAACAGGCTTCTATTTCGTCATCATTAATTTTTTTTAAATACAAAACATTGCTTTTAGGTGGTGGCATAGGTTCGTCAGACAACATCACAACGCAGCTATACTTATGGTTACTGAAAAACTTATACATTGTATTCATTATGTTTTCTTCCGAGTTTTCAGATTCCATCTTAGTTAAACGTGTCTCTAAGTCAGCAATCTGAGTTCGTTTTTGGTCGTCACTTTCTTTCAATTTTTTAATGGTTATTTCAAGGGCATTAATTTTCTCGTTAAGATCTTTATTTTCCGATTTGAGCTTGATATTTTCTTTCTTAGATTCTTCAAGTTCTTCACGCAATTTTTTTATTTCTTTATCTTTCTTATATTTTTCACTTTCAGCTAATTTTAATGCTTCTTCCAAATCTTTATTTTTTTTGCTTTGTTCCTCCTGATCATTTTGAAGACGATGGTTTTCATTAAATAACTTATCTTTTTCTTGCACTACTTTTGCGCGGTCATGTATAAGTATTTTATGATTACCGGATAATACTGCTTGCTTGGCTTTGCATTGTTCGTTCTCTTTTTTTAATTTTTTATTTTCTATAATAAATTTTTCTTTATCCAAAGTCGCTTGTAATGCTTCTTTTTCCTCCAATAACTTTTGTATATTCTCTTCATTTCGAGAAATTTGTGTTTTCAATTCTAGAATTTTTTCGTTTGCGCCCTCCAAAGCAACGAGCAAACCAATACGTGCTTCTTTTGAAACTTCGTTTTCAGAAAGAGCAATGTGTAACCGTAGCACCATAGCCTCAATAATACTAACCAATTCCTCTCGTTTCTCTTGTAATTTTTTATTTTTGCCGAGTAAATTTTCCTTCTCAACTTCTAATAATTGATGATCGGAAGTTAATTTTTCTACATACTGATCCATCTCCTTTAAAGCGAGATTCTTGGCGTTCCAGGTATCTATATCCTTTTGATCTAATGCTAACGCTTGGTCATAACACCCAATCACTTCAGTGTATTGACCTTCCTCATATAAAGCAGAGTCCTTATTGTGCAAAATGCTTTTATCATCATGGAGTCTAGATTGTATTATAATTTTGTCGTGACAAGCTTGTAGAGTTTTTTCTATTTGCTTCAAGCGTGGATTATTTTTTTGCAGAGTGAATCCTTTTTGAAGACAAGCTTCAGTTTCCTTCAAAGCACCGTATTCAACAAAAAATTTTCCAGCCATCACATAAATATCAAGTTGCTCATGAATTTTTTGGTTATTTTGGGACTGTTTAAAATGTTCATTTACTGTTTCAAATAAATGGATGAGACTAAATTTCTCTTTTGTGGCAAAAGCATAAAGTGCCTTTACACAAATAGTCTGTGGTTTAGTAGCTATTGTTAAATCGACGAGTTTTTCTAAGCACTTTTTCGCAGAGTCAAAGTCATATTTAAAAAGAAAGGCAACTAACTTATTTTGCCAGGCGTATACATATTTTTCATTTAACGCCAGGGTATGATTAAAGCATTTAATCGCTTCAGCGAATTGGTTTAAACTGCATAAAGCGGCGCCCTTATTGTTCCAAGCGTCCTCATATTTTTTATCCAACATCAAGGCTTCATCATAGTATTTAATCGCTTTAGTATGTTCGCCTAGCCCGGACAAAGCGGCCCCCATATTGTTCCAAGCTTCTTTATATTTTTTATCCAACGTCAAGGCTTTATCGCAGCATTTAATTGCTTTAGTATATTCACCTAACGCGTACAAAGCGTTACCCTTGCCATTCCATGGCTCTTTAAGTTTTTTATCTAACGCCAGAGCTTGATTGAAGCATTTAATCGCTTCAGCGTATTTGCCTAAATTACACAAAGCGCCGCCCTTGTTGCTCCATACATATCCATATTTTTCATCTAACGCCAAAAATTCATCATAGCATTCAATCGCTTCAGCATATTTGCCTAAATTATGTAAAGCGATGCCCTTGTTGCCCCATGCATATTTATATTGTTTGTCCAACGCCAAGGCTTGATTGAAGCATTCAATCGCTTCAGTATGTTTGCCTAGTTGTTCTAAAGCGATGCCCTTCTTGGTAGCAGCATCCTTCTCGTTCCGGAAAACTTCTAACCAAGAATTCATAATTTTTTCAAGCATCCTTTCATCCTCTTTTCATTTTTGGAGAGCTGATATTTTACCAATGAACCACTAACCCCCATAAATTTCAATCAAATAATTTTAAAAAAGTGTGGTCCATTAAATTATGTGCTCACATTCAACAACAAACTTGTGAGTTATTTTAAGATATCTATTTCATAGGAATTCTCTATTTCAAGGGAAAAACTTGCTAGCGTGTCATATGATCTTTAAATCTCATCTAATGTTTCAGTTACCTTATTAGCAATCACTTTAAGAAATTGTCATTTGCCAAAAATAAGTTCAGCAAGTC
The DNA here is from genome assembly GCA_963817645.1 of uncultured Gammaproteobacteria bacterium. Lineage (GTDB taxonomy): Bacteria > Pseudomonadota > Gammaproteobacteria > UBA6002 > UBA6002 > UBA6002. Next base: position 13,579 of record CAWFQC010000006.1, read on the forward strand.
GCCAAATAGCACTTTTGCCAAAGTGGTGTTCTCTGTATAGAACACCAATTATCATGGCATAAAACCGACCCTAATATAGATTTGGTCATTTAATTGCCATTTAAGTAAAATTCTTTTTAGCTTCTTTTTATGCGGAACATATCGACTGCTTCAGGGTAAATTAGTTCAACTATATCAACTTTTATAAATCTTGTTTTTACCTCTTAAAAAAATGGAAGTTCATTTTACCCATATTTTATTGTATTTTTTAAAAAATGACTACAACATTGTCCTAATTTAATGTACAGTGATATAATATTCTTATGGAACTAATTCCCCCTAAATACCAAGATTCGATATGGATATATTCGATTTTTTTATATGTCACTAACCAATCCACTTCATAAATAATATAAGCATTGAGAGCATTTTATATTGGCACTGATAAAATAGCCAAGCAATTTCATCATGAGGTCCTTAGGGTCGGTTTTATGCCATGATAATCGGTGCAGAAGGAACTTATGGTACTAAAAATACAGCCCTGCGTCATCGTCATCTTCAATAGAACGGTACAAGATCAAATCACCACTTAGTTTAGAAAAAATCCTGGTCGAATGACTTGACTGGAAGCAATATCATTCTTACTCTCAGATCTTCAGCCAGATATCTCTCGGGGTAAACCAACCAACGATCAACGCCATGACGTGAAGCATGCGCTATGGTCGTGTATTGAGAAATTCTTGATGAAATCAAGCAAGGTTCAGAGAGCAAATGACTTTGAGGTGAACACCTTGCTTAAACTTGAAAAAGAGAGGTAACAAGAGCCTGGGTGTAAAGTGGAAAATATCAGAAGACGTGTATGATAGAGTTCCACAACACCTGAGAGATATGGTTAAAGCTAAATTGCCTGAAATCTAGTCTTCAGTGGTAGCCATTCTAAAAGATAAAATTGCGATTGTCATAGGTATTTGACCAGGCAGTTTGGAGAGGTTTCCCTAAACTCTCTGCGCTGCTGAACTTATCTTTGGCAAATGACGCCTCTCACATATTATTTAACACCGATTTCCACAGGCCTTTTAACCGTCATTTACTCTGAAATATCCTGAGTTCTTTTTTTAATCAAAAAATATAAAAATCTATAAAAAACAATGACTTTATTGACCTCTTTCCTTTCTTAAATTTCATTTTTTAAGGCTAATATTTGTCTGTTATAAAATTAAGACCGATGTGGTTAGTTTATGCGCACAAGCTAATTTCTAGCCTATATTTAATCAAATTTCCTGGTTTATTCGCAATATTGCCTAATTATTAATTATTTATTTGAATAATTTCTTGTCCGCCATAAAAATAACAATTAAAATTAAAAATACTAAACAACAAATTGATACCCTAAAAATGGCCGGACTGAGTTATCTTTTTACTTCAATAACTAATCCGCGCCAACGGCAATATGAAGCAATTCGCTCTGAAGAAATTGAGCATTATTTGGACTGCTTAAAAAATGTTTAGGGTGTTATCTGACGGTTTAAGGCTTGTGGAAATCGGTGTTTAATAAAAAATTACATACCTCGTAATATAATGATAAATATGAAAAAATAAGAGCAACAAATAAAAAAAATCCACTTTCGACGTAAACATTCGGCCAACAACGTTATTGACAAATTTAGCTTTTTAATATGGTTCTAAAATTCCGAACTAATGGGTATAAAAAAATATTTTTGATTGGTACGCTTTGTACCCCATTCGGTCCGAGTTTCCCACGACCTTTTGTTTGTCCAACATGAATCCAATTAGCAGCTCGATAACACGTACCTGAAAAACGTCCTATCTCAACAAACGTTTCCATAAGGACAGGCTGAATGTTATACCGCTCGCACCAATTAATGGGGAGTTGGCGAGCTATCATGGCAAGGATTTTTGATGCTAGGTTTTTTGATTGCACCCAAGGTAAAATTAAAAAACGTGCATTGTTTACTATCAGTGGAAGACCTTTACGGCGTTGCTCATGATCCCATCCAATAAAATTGTCGCGTGGTGCGACCTGCCAGGCAGAGGCACCAAAACCTAATAGAGCAAGGATCTGTTTATCCATGCTGACAAAATAACGTAATTGTGCACCAGGTAATGGTGTGTAACCTAGATAGTGATAGCGTTCGATTATTCGTTCCACAACCGTGAATTTTTTGATGTAACAAGGCATAGTTGCAACTCACCAAGCTGATGCACTGGGGTTTGAATAAGTGATTGGGGCTCAGTGGCGTCTGTTACAGTTAATTTAGCAGTTCGTTTATTTACCTTACGGGGTGGTGGTAATCTGATAAGACCATCTTTCTGCATGCGTAGCATCGCTACACGACAGGACATCTCTTTAAGACCACTATCGGCTTTATACCATGATAACATCCGACAAACTTCCCGGGAAAGATCAAGGCGATGCTTTGATGGATTTTGCTCAATCAACTCGATAATTAGTGCGAGTTCCTCTTCACTAAAAATACGTCCACAGTAGCGTTTCACGACGTATTATGGCCAGAGGGTTTAGAGAGTTGCTGCAATCGCGCTTCACTTATAGTCCATGGCAAAAATTCACTCAAATCCTCAGGCGGTTTTCCTCCATTTTGAGTACATGCCTCAAAATAAAGATCGAGCCATGTTCGTGGATTTAAATTCCAAAGAAGCATAGTTTGAAAAATGGAGAACATCATTGCTGCCAACTCGGCACTCCATAAACTTCCAGAACCATAATACCCGTTGCGGCCAAGGACGGGGTTTCTTATTGATTGCTCAGCCGGATTATTATCCATTTTCACTTCTGGATGATCATAAAAAACCGTTAGGCCTGTCCAGTGATATTGCATGCTCATCAATATTTTGCGTTGTGCAACAGTCAGCGTACCATGCTTCTCCCCATGTTGCTCCCGAGCAATTTTATCCTCATAAAGCATAGCGTCACAACGTGCCTTCATGTCCTGTAAGGCTCTGCCTAGCTTGTTATGGCTTTCTTGAAACGCAGATGATTGTTGATTGATTGGCAAATTTGGATCCCATAGCATGATGCGCTGGTTATTCAAATGAAAGAGTTTACTGATTTCACAAGCCCAATCCAATCCCCAGTCCTTCAAATCAACGTGGTTACGAGCAAAATTTAAAAAGTCGCGTCTAACGTGCGCCCAACAAAACGCAAGAATAATCACTAAATTGAGCCTAGCCAATTTTTTATAAGCACTATACCGATCGCAAATGACAATGACTTTCTTTGAAATAAGATCAACAAAATGCGAGAGTACAACATTAGCACTTCGGGTTGGATCCATGCGGTAATATACCACAGAGATTGAGCGTATAAGCCAAAGGTACCAACGGTGTCCTGTCTTGCCTTCAATTTGTTGGTAAACTTCCCAGCGAGTCTCATCATTATGGAACCTATTTTCTGTCATTTGTTGCAAGTAGAATGCTTTGTAGACGGGCTCAAATAGAGGTGTTAATTTTTGTAAACCACCGGCAACCGTCCCAAGGGCAATAATAAGCCCAAGGCTTTTAAGATCATTCAATGTGCGATTGACAGGCTGTGCATGTAAATATTTTTTGAGCAATAGTTCTGCCCATATGGAGTTTCCAAAGGGGCTTCTTGGTATAAGCTTTGGTACAACTGGGGCTGTTATTATTTTGTGCCCGTGAGTGCATGTGCAATTTTTTACACATTTTTGACGTTTAATCCGACGGATATGAGCCGCAACTTCGACCTCAATAATGTCTGACTCTTCATAGGATGACAATAACGAGTATTCTAGACCGCATACTTCACAAGCTGTTTCGCTCGGTGGAATAACTTCAGGGATAATAGGGAGAGTTGGTCGCAGAGTGCGACCATGACTACTACTCCCTTTTTGCTGCCCTCGTGGTCGTCTTGAACGGTTACTCTTTGCGTTTGGATTAACATCGCCTTTCCCCCCGCTTTTTTCACTTTTTTTACCATACAAGCGTTGATTTAGATCCTTAATGATAGCGTCTTTATGCTGAATTTCTTCTTTGAGGATTTCCGTTTGAGCTAGGACTTCTTCATATCGGATCTGCAAATTGTCAGCTCGTGCTTTTTCACTATCTTTACCATCCAGGTGCTGTTTAAGATTACTAATCCTTGCATTTTTTTGCTTGAGTTGTTCCTTGAGGATTTCTTCTCGCCCAACCACTCTTTTATATTGAGTCTTCCAGTAGGCGGCTTGGCACTTGAGCTCCAAATAATCTTTTTGCGTGATCTGAATTAAACTCCCAAAGAACTGCTTTCTAAGCCGTTGATTTAATATCGTTTTTAACAAGACTAAATCCTAATGTTTTCGCCTTCAAATCTAAATTTCTTATCATGCGGTCACGGTACCTCTCTTCATAGTAAATTTGTCCAAGATCATTAAACTCAGCCCCCTGCTTGATCATGTTAAAAATAATCGTTCCTAATTTATGGGCTGTAGCAGTAATTGCCTTTGGTGCTCCCAGCCTAGATTTTATACGACGAAAAAAGCGCCCAGAGCACTGTCACTATGATGAAGCGTACTTGCTGCAATACGTAAAGTAGAGGCAGCATAATTTGCTGTGCGCTTGCTTTTACTACCTAACCGTTTTCCTCCAGACACTTTATTCCCAGGGCATAATCCTAACCATGAAGCAAATTGTTTGCTGCTTTTCCATCTGCTTAAATCAAGCCCTATCTCAGAAACAATTTTTAGTGCACTTGATGCTTCAATCCCTGGAATAGCTGTTAAATCTACACCAGTAATACGAATTAAATGAGATGCAGCATCAAATGATAATTTGTTCTTGCAATGAGATTTAGATTTTTGTTTAGTCGGCTTCTCTTTCGGTTCAGATTTGTTATCAACTAAACAATTCTCAAATGTAGATAATTGTTCTTCAATTTTTTTATCACATATCTTTATTTTGCTTTTATAAGTGTCATAGAGCTCTAAAGCTTGAGTTAATGCAAAAACATGCTCTTCACGATAATGACCGGTTAATGATTTCTCTATTATCTCCTGTGAATTTTTACAACGGTAATCTCGATAACTGGCTAATATTTTAGGATCACGCTCTCCTTCAACAATGGCTTGAATAATTCGCATCCCTGTCTCACCTGTAATATCACTTAGAACATTGTGCAGTTGTATATTCATTTGACTCAGTGCCTTTTGCATATGTTGTATATGACTTGATCCTCGCTCAATCAACATACTCCTTTGCCGCAGATAAGAACGTAACGCACAAACTTGTTCATTTGGCCGAAAGGCTCCACTTAGCAAGCCATAAGTATGTAGCTGCTGAATCCATTGGCAATCTAATATATCTGTCTTGCGCCCACTGACATTTTTTACATGACGTGCATCAACTAGTTTTACTTCAAAACCAAGAGATTCCAATAATTCATACACCGGGATCCAATAAACTCCTGTTGATTCCATGGCTACTGTTTCAATTCCACATTTCTTTAACCAGTTAGCCATTTCATGCAAATCCGCTGTAAAACTTCCAAATTCTCGTATGCAAATTTCATCGCTTCCTTCTGGTACTGCAACCCAATGGGATTTTGAACCAATGTCAATCCCAGCAGCCATTTTATTAATATGTTCTAGATGGGGAGGTAATTTATTTTGTGTTTGATCACTTTTTTTCTTTGACTTGCTTTGCCTTTTTTGAGTATCTTTACGCATATCATTTTTTTCCTATTTAAATTGAATTGAAGAATGATATGCTCGTGGAGCAGGGGTTTATTACGAAGCTATCTCCCAAGCGGGATAGTGCCGTAGCACTTCACCAATGATACTGTCGCTAAACCCCTGTAACCATACTCTGCGTCAGGCATAAAGCACTAATGTCTTACCGGCTTTTTCAACACAAACATATCCTTGGCAATTTTAACTTATGATGTTTGAGTTGTTACACTAAAAGATATGAATTCGTAATAGTTAAAGTTCTTTTCAGATATTTGACCCGAAGGGTCTGGGTTGCTCTGATCGAACGGCAAATGCTTTTCTAAGAGAGCTGGTGGGACTAACATTGATTGCTGCAACAGAAAACTATTCATCCCATTGTTATACTATAACTTTTCTTGCGTGTCCCGATTTATTTTTAATGCTTTCTGTCAGTGTCTAAAGTGGCATGTTGTCAATAACGTTGTTGGCCGAATGTTTACCTTTCGACAAGGGACGTTATCGTGAGCATCAAAAGGAGCCTTCGAAAAATGCGCGCAATAACGCATCAAAACTGTCCGTACAAATATGGATTTTCATCAACATGCCATCTGGCCTGTATAACTCGACAACACAGGTCGTCGTATCAAAGGCTTTAGCTGGCTTGCCAACCAAAGGATATTTTGGTGTGGCTTCACAAAACTCAACAGGCTTGGTGCCAACAGGTCTCTGACTGAGGGGTTGAATATCCCTGGGGGTTTTTAATGTCGCCTGTCTATCCAGTCTTTTATTTCGCGGTTGCAATGGATTTATACCTAAAGCCTGCAAGGCTTCTAATTCAGGGGTTGATTCCATCAATGAAAACACCTGACCCCATATTAAGTCTGGAATGTTTTTCATTCAGTTTTGTCTTACTACGTCGCCAGGTCTGCATGGATTCAATAGCACTTTGCAGCGTAACAGTGGACGTATCTCGTAGGCTGGCAGGGTTTTTGAATTGGGTGATGTTATCTTTTGACATGCTGTTTCTCCTCGTTAGTTTGGGATAATTGAAAACAGCGTGAAATTTAGCAGTAAAAATTTAACTCGTCATGCCCCCTTCACCGGAAGCACACGATATGTTTCTTCTCCATGAGCGTTTCCTGTCCTAGGTTTGACATTAGGCTGGAATAGGATAACATTCATTTTTGGATTCAATTCTAAAGTAGGGAAATTCTAAGTTATGAAAAAAGATATTGCAAAGATTCGTGTATGGCCTTCTACTGAAAAAAAATGTCCTGGACATGTTTCATTTGAAACCTTTAGCAAATAGCTGGCTTTGAAGCTCAGATAGCAGAACTTCAAGCTTCAGGTTGTGAAAAAATATTTTGTGAACAGGTATCTTCTGTTGCAGCATGCGCAAAACTTCGGGTGGCTATTGGTGTCGTTTGAAACTGTACTTGAAAACAATTTACTTGCTGCGTTGAATTTTGAAAATACCTTTCGAGGGGATGGGCGTCCCTACCCTAGTACGTAGTACTTATTTTACTAAATTGAAATTTAAAATTCAGGGACGAAAATGCGAAACAATCTTGTTGTTCAAGCTAATGCGCTCATTGAAGCTCATTACAAACAAACTTTCACAGTACAAGAGTTGCGCACGGTACTTTGGGTCATCAGTGAAATTCATAAAGAAGATTATTTTAAATCTCAAAAATATGAGCATAAGTCTATTGAAATATCAACCCGAAAATATGCGGAATTGATGGGAATTAGCGTTAAAAATGTCTATAGAGATGCCGAAAAAATTGCAGATAAATTGGGGACAAAGCGTTTTACTATACGAACCTCTGATGGGTGGATTAATCTTGGTTGGATATCGTCTATGGAATATAAACGCTCAGAAGGAATGCTAAAAGTATTAATTAATCCTGAGTTACTGCCCTACATAATTGACTTAAAACGATATACCTCTTTCCGGCTTGAAAATATTTTAAATCTCAGCTCATCTCATGCAATTAAGTTATACCAACTTTTAATGCAATACAAAAAACTATGCGAGCGAACAATTAGCCTTGATGATTTACGTTCAATATTGGGTATTAACAATACCAAGTCCTATATGGCCTATAAAAGCATAAAACAGAGAATCCTTGAAATATCAAAACGTGAGATTAACGAGAAAACTGATTTGAATATTGGCTATTCTGAAATAAAGAAAGGCAGAAAAGTTGTATCCATAAAATTCAAGGTTATTGGATAAGCAACAGCTATAAACAGGTTCTTAGGCATAATGGCCTAATTGAAGAAAAATTTGAAAAATAAAATCCTACCTTACTAATTAAGTGATGTTGCTTGTTCTTTTAAAAATCTACCTGAAAAGTATTCGAGTATTCCACATAACATATTATTCTTTAAATACATCACTCAAAGTCTTTGCGTCTAATGACTGTTCTCCCCACTTCAATAGGGTTTCAGCGTCAGCAGAAATAATTTTTTGATAATATTTTTCCGGGACAGAGGAAAACTTACACTTTAATAAGTGAAGTAAAAATTGGTATTCTCCTTGCTGAACTCCCTGTTGAATACCCTGTTGTATTCCTTTTTGAATACCAAAACGTTCAATAGTACTGATATAAGCCATTTTTTGTGTCGCCTCTAGTTGATATACCGCTTCTTTATATTCTATCTCAAAAACTTCTGGCAAGTGAATAAGCCAGTCAATAAATAAGTATAATTTTAGTACTTGTTCCTTACTATATCCTTTCCGATATAAGCGCTTGGTTAGACGCAACTTGGTTTGTAACCGAACTTTGTTAGGACTTTTCTTGATCTTCGAGGCAGCTAAATGACTTAATATTACGCTGGCAAAAGGATTCGAGGAATTTTCCAAGATATCTTCTTGTCCCTGATAATCTAAGAGCTTTACTATTTTGTAGTCAAGTCGCAAACAGGAGCCTGCTATTGATGCCTCATAGTGATTAGGTCGCCAATTTTTGTTTGTATCTGCCAAGATGGCACAACTTAACACAGGCCTGTGATATTTGTCAAAAAGACGATAGGCATAAACAAACATACGCTGTGAGAATAATGTATCTGGCTTTGCCTGAACTTCTAAATGAATTAATATCAATTCTTCCTTGCCAATCTTGAGGACAACACTAAATAACTTGTCAAGAAATCTTTTGCCTGTTAAGCCATCCTTGGTAATTCCATGAAGTTCTTTATCAAGATTTACCCAAGGTTTGCTCCAATCAACAAGCGGATATAGGTCAGGCAAGCAAAGTTCCACGAATTCTTTGAAATAGGCATCCAAAATGTCTTTCCAAGCGGTATCTTGTGATTGATGAGGGATTTTAGTTTTTTGAATGATTTTGATCCCCATCTCTGGAATGCTAAATTTCACCTGAACCTTTTTTAATAAGGTGACTTTTAGCAAGCTGGCTTGTTGCCAGGAAGATATTTTTTTTTATCTTAGTTTTAACCTTAGGCTTTATTGCCATTTCCCTGCTTCCTTTAGTCTTAATAAACTATTGTGAAAAATGAATGGTCTAACCAATTTTACATAACAAACAAATTATAATATCGTGGTGCTCAAAGGTACATCTTTTTATCATTCAATTTTAGAAGAAGAATATTTTCAAGGTAGTATGTACGTAATGCTGCAGTCATTGCTAGCGCTAAATTAGACCGTATTATTTCGGGTGGAACAATTTGTTTAATCTCATCTTCTGTAAGTTTTTTTCTCCAATCTGGAAACTCAAGATCTATCAATTCTTTCTTCATTGCCTCAAATTGGATTTTTCGCTTTCGCTTTTCTTCCAGTATTTGACGTAAGGCTAATTCTTGTTTGGTAAGATAATTATGCTCACACCACCTCCCTCCTTTCCGTAACACTCCCATTAGAACATTCAGGGGCTCACTATATGCTTTTACCTTACCATTATGTTCAAGACCATAAGCAAAGTGGTGAATAGAATCCTGTACAATCTCAGAAGTAGTTGCATGACTTTCAAAAAGTTGCCAAAGTTGAGTCTTAGAAAAACCAATATGTTGTAAGGGTTCAAAATCAATTTTTTCCCACTCCTCAGGAATAGTGTTCTTATAAACGCTACTATCGATATTCTTGCTATAGGTTCTGTTATCTCTAATAGTATTTGGTTGTAACATTTTCAACGGATCAAGTAATGCCTGTTGTGCTTGAAGAGCGGCGACTTGAATTTCCTCTGAGATTCCTAAAACCATGTACCCTCCCCTGCATGCTTTGCCTTGAAGTCTGAGAATAAGATTTTTTTTTATTAAACGAATTAGTGATGTTTTTGCGCTATTTCTTGAACAACTCGCAGCGCTTGCCAGGTCTATAGAGGAAATATTACCGGTATCTAACGCACTCCTTGCAGTACATATGTTAATAACATTCAGAAATATATTTTTCTGAATCCCTGATAATTTTTTGATTGATTCAATTAGATAGATTAAATTTTTCACGTTACCCATAACGTTACCCATATGTTACCTGATTGTTATCCGATCTTTATCTTTCTGTTACCTATTTTATTAAAAGAATAGCTATGTTCATTAATTCAAATTATGATCATTATCGATAGTTTTAATTGAGTGATTCTGAACTTTGATAGTTATATAAAGTTTTAGATTGAAGTTTGATGCCTAATTATTTTCTTATGCCTTTTTTGGGTTAAGCATCCGGCTAACCATTGATGTGCCATATCGACATAATATTTAAATTGAGTATGAGATATACTCAACTTTTTAGCTTTGACCCGTAAGCCTCCGTAAATAAAATATTGACAACGCAAAGCTGACGCCATTAATTTATTTTGTTTGAACATCTCTTTGACCCATTTTTCTGTTTCTTCTGCTTCTTCATGGCTAGGCAATGGTTTACTCGAAAAAGGACTAGAGATAAGAGTACCCTGTTTTAATAAACGGTATTCTAACGAACAAGAGGGATAACCTAACCCATTATCAATATTACGACTATACCACTCTGCCCAACGGTTTAGACGTTCTTCTAGATACATTTTAATTTTATCATCCATAAATAGCTCCATCTAAAATTTAATAAAATTCTTTAAATTACACAAAATTTTTTGTCAAAATTAATCATTTAATAAGTTAGTTTGAATGTATCCATAAAAGTTCCCATTTGCTTCTTTCTTGCAGATAAATCCAAGTAAAATCAAAAAATTTAATGCCTCGCAAAAATTGAAACTAATATGTGGGAAGACAAATGATTTTAATTCATTCAGATTCCAATGAAACTTTCCTTTTTCATCACATAACGCAAATAATCCTATTAACAACGAGCGCAAGGGATACTTCTTGGTTTCTTCTGCCAAAATTAATTTTTTATTATGGTAAATAGTTTTAATGCTCTTTATGTACAAAGCCAAATTTTCCTTTGAATGTTTTTTTGAATTTATTGAAAATTCAGATTTAATTTTTTTAATGTAAGCTGTAATTTCTTTCTTGCTTTTGGATAACAATTCAAATTGTTGAGGAGGCTCAAATTGAGCTATTTGTGCCGCCTGATAGATTGAAATTTGATCTTGGTCCATTGCTTCAATAAGATTTGGAATGCCTGATAAGACTACTTTTTTTGCTCGTAAGTATGTGTCTTTACTATGAAATCCATAACGTAGCGCTACAATAGTATCAATACGTCCTTTTAAGGATTTGTCGCAATTGCGATCTTTACTCAAATTATTTTCTATTTCTTTATGCATGGACCCTTGTTTCTTCTGTTTATTTTTTTTTACATACTCAAGTGCCAAAAACACCCGTTGAGAAATAGCTAGTGATTGAGATGTAACTACAAGCTCAGATTCATCAGTTGCTGATAGGATGACTTTATCCTTTGGGTTCGTATAATGTTTAAGCAATATCTTCATTGATAAATATTGGTCAAAGGGGACTTTATTGGAATGGTTTAGCCAATAATTAAAAACCTGTTTGCTCTTACCTAATGCCTTGGCAACAGCAGTTTGAGTTTTCATGTGCTTTATCAGCTGACGCATTATCCATTCTGAATCTACATTAATATCCATAGAAAATTACTCTATCCATATCCATATGTGATAACTTCTAGAAATTGCATTAAGCTATACTATTTCGCGTCAAAAATTTTTGACTTATCTTCATCCCGCAAAATATGACGCCATGCAACCCTATATAGATCCACCTAAGCATAAGTAAAGACTTACTAACGCTAAAGTTTTTAGTTTAAAGGTTGCATTGCGCAGGAGAGGATATGACAGCTTGTTTAAAAAATATGTAAGTTACCTTCCCATAAAATTTCTTTTTGATCTTTGGCCCAAAGAGTCTTGGGCATATTTATGTTTGCAAAGAGCTTCAAGCAAGCGTTACATTAGGAATCAATCCGTTGCCTTTAGAAGACTTTTCGGTATCAATCCGCTGCTTTTGGGTATCATTAGGTTGCCTTTACCTATATAACTTCTTCATTTTACACTGAATTTAAGCCATAAAAGTATTTAATATAAGAATTATAATTACTACTAAGATGCAATTAAAAAAATTGAACACTGGCTCTACTCGCTGCTTGCTTACTTTTAGCCGTCTGATACCCTGCTCCTTGCCGTCGTCCCGCGGCTTGTCCCATAGGTATCTACACAAGTAAGGAAACCTAAGCTAACATGCAATTTTTTCTAAGAAATAGCACTCTCCCAAAGAACTGCAAAATGGATTTAGACCCAAGGTTGGTAAAACGTTACAACAAATTAGTAAAATCTCATGTGACTAATAGTGATTTCTTGAAAAAAATTGCATGTTAGCTTAGGTTCCTTACTTGTGTAGACTTGTGTAGATACCTATGGGCTTGTCCGCGGGATCCAGGAAGGAGAACTGGATCCCGCGGACAAGCCGCGGGACGACGGCAGTAGAGATTCTTTGCTTAGATTCGTCGAACTGACGTTAAAATAAATTCATTTTTTACTTGCATCGTAAAAACGAATAAGGTATTTTGTTGTCAGAATGTGATAGTTTTAACTTCTCAATGACTTTTGACCAAATAGTATTTGGTCAAAATCAGTTTCTTCATTCTTCTCGTTTCCCTGTTCTTTATCCATTTTAAAGTATGCAATGCATAATTGCATATTGCTTTTTGCCCACGGTTATTGAGAAGTGACAACTATATGTAAGAACCTAAGCTAACTTAGACTCTGACTACCTCCCAAGTTCTTTATCGAGCTAAAAAGCTAAAGTACGGTAATTACGTTAATTTTCTAGCAGTTTCCATGCGTTATATCCGGTTCGTTGTAAATTTGATGAATTAATCAGGATATGATGATAATCGCAATTTAAGAAGTTAAATCTATGGATGGTATTCTTGCTTCAGAATTTCGTTTGCAGGTAATTCGTCCCACACTGCAAACACTCAATTTATGGACAATGTCTGCGGAAAATTTATTATTAGGCACCGCAGCACAGGAATCCCAACTGGGTCATTACTTAGTCCAAGAGAATGGACCAGGCTTGGGTGTTTACCAAGTTGATCCGGCTACACATCAGGATATCTGGGCTCATTATTTAAATTCCCGACCTTTATTAGCAAATCAGGTACGCTCCCTCACGGCAAGTACTAAGGATGGAGTTATTCCAGATACAATTTTAGTAACCAACTTAGCTTATACGACTGCGATTGCTCGAGTGATTTACTACAGAGTGGCCCAGCCATTACCTGATGCTTATGACATTGAAGGCTTAGCAGAATATTGGAAACTGTATTACAACACACCGCTTGGCGAAGGAGAAGTCTCAGAATTTATTCAAAATTATAACGAATATATTCTATGAGCCTGAGCTTAGAGCAAGCTATTGTTCCTGTTGCCCCGTTTTTGGCTAGCTTATTGGATGGACCCTTTGGTATAGCAGCTGAAAAGGTTATTAGCCAAGTCTTAATGGGCAATGAAGACACAGAAATTGATGAGATGGTTAAGGACTTAGCAAATGCCACACCAGAACAATTGGCAGAATTAAAACGCATAGATGCTGACTATAAAGTTGAAATGGCAGCACTTAGCTCAGATGAAGCTAAAGAGACTACCTTAGATAGCAATAGCACTCACAAATTTGAAGCCATTGTGCAGAGCAAGATTCCAGCTATCCTTTCAATTTTGTTAACAATTGGATTTTTCACTACTTTATTCACATTAATACACTATCCGGTACAAGTGGGAATGCAAAGTGTGATTCAAGTCATGCTTGGGGCACTAGGCACATCCTGGATTGCCAGTATTACTTATTATTTCGGCAGCTCTTACGGCTCAGACATCAAAACCCAGTACATGATTCAAAAATAGCTTGTCCAATTTTATTACAGATGCGCTTACTTAAAAAATTTTTATTATTAAAAGGAGAAACTTGATATGGCAATACCAATATCTTATCCCGGTGTATACATCCAAGAATTACCAAGTAGTGTACAGACCATTGCAAGTGTAGCCACATCTATTACAGCTTTTGTTGGCCAAACTTCCCGTGGACCAATAAATGGGCCGGTAACTATTACTAGCTTTGCAGATTTTGGACGCAATTTTGGTGGCTTGTGGAATCAAAGCTACTTGGGATTTGCTGTCCAGGACTTTTTCTTAAATGGTGGCAATCAGGCTATTATTGTTCGGGTGATAAATGGGGCTACCCCTGCCTCTCGCGATTTTCCCGGAACAGGGTCAACCTCATCGTCACCAGTACCAGGCATAAAGCTAACAGCAGCGAATCCAGGGCAATGGGGTAATTACGTAAGCGTTACTATTCAGGCATCAGATTCGACTATTGTTGCACCTATAGCTAACACATATGGTTTAAATGCTACTAGTGACTTTTTCGACTTAACATTAACAGATACAGTAACTGGTGTTATTGAACAATATTATAACTTGACGGTTAAGACGAGCCCCCTGCAGGTGAATAACGTTTTAAAGAATCAATCTAATCTAGCAACAGCCACAATAGACTCAATAGCCAGTAACTCTAATCCAGTTATTCCACAGGCTATACAGAAGGCATTTCTATATGTTCCTACCTCAGGCTCAAATCTAGCTGTGGGGACAGCGGGTACCGATGGCAGTGCATTGACTCAGAATCTCATTGCAGACACGAATCAAGTCCAGGGCTTATACCTTCTTGATCAGGCTCCGATATTTAACTTACTCTGTATCCCACCCTATAAGAGCCAACCATTGGATCTGACGATCGTTGATGTTGATCCTGGAGTGTGGTCAGCAGCAGCAGCATACTGTCAGCAGCGTCTAGCATTTCTCATCATAGATCCTCCTTCTGCTACTTGGACGAGTGTGTCAAATGCAGTCAAAAATGGTATTGCTACCCTTGATGTTACTGGGGATGCAGCAAGTTACGCTGCTGTGTATTTTCCAAGTGTCCAATACCCTAATGTACTAAATAATAACCAAGTGCAAACTTTTGTTCCTTGTGGTCTGGTTGCTGGTCAGATAGCTAATACGGATGCACAGCGCGGTGTTTGGAAGGCACCGGCAGGAACCCAGGCAACATTGGCAAACGTTACCCAATACTCTATACCACCTCTTGTTGAGAATGATATTGGCCAGCTCAACCCGCTGGGCATTAATTGTTTACGCAATTTACCCGCGGGAGGTCCAGTCATTTGGGGAGCACGAACATTACAAGGTGATGACCGCATCGGGTCCCAGTGGAAATATATTCCCGTGCGCCGTTTAGCACTTTACATTGAAGAGAGCCTCTATCAAGGCACGCAATGGGTAGTATTTGAACCTAATGATGAGACATTATGGACCCAAATTCGTTTAACCGTAGGCACTTTTTTAAATCAGTTATTCCAACAAGGCGCTTTTCAAGGTACCACTCCTCAACAAGCGTATTTTGTAAAGTGCGATAGCGATACAACGACTCAAACAGACATCAATAATGGAATCGTCAATATCCTAGTTGGTTTTGCACCCGTAAAACCAGCAGAATTTGTGGTGATTAGCATCCAGCAGATCGCCGGTAACTAATAATAATTTTAGGAGAAAGAAAATGGCAATGTTTCCTGTTAATCCCCTACGTAGAGATCCGTATAAAAACTTTAAATTTCTTGTGAGATGGGATGGTAATAATCCTGTTGCGGCAATTAGTAAAGTTAGTGCACTTAAACGTTCTACGGAAGTGATTACCCATCGTGATGGAGGAATGCCAAGTCAAGAGTTAAAATCGCCTGGGCAAACCAAGTATGAGGCGATTACTTTAGAGCGTGGCGTAACCCAAGATTTGGCGTTTCAGAATTGGGCAAATAAAGTTTGGAACTATTCCAGTACGCTTGGTAGCGAAGTTTCACTCAAAGATTTTCGTAGAAATATTACGATTGAATTGCTCAATGAAGCTGGACAGACAGTGCTTACTTACCATGTATATCGATGTTGGGTATCAGAATTTATTGCACTGCCTGAGTTAGATGCGAAAGCAAACTTGATAGCTATTCAACACCTTAAGTTAGAAAATGAAGGTTGGGAGCTTGATGTGAGTCAGGTCGAACCCCAAGAGTTGAGTCTGGGTCCGACATAATAATCAGCAGCCGACATCATTTCATAAGTAAGAGCGTTTGGGATGAGCATGACTCCATTAGTGCAATTGACCGCTTCTGCATTACTTGCGCTTTGGGAAACTGCTGGCAATCAATTACAATTTGTACGAGCCATAACCCTAGTAGCACTACTAATACCTAAACCCATAGAAGATTTGATGCGACTTAGTTTGGGGCAACGTAATCTTGCTTTGTTAAGGTTACGTGAACACTTATTTGGGTGCAATATAATAAGTGCCACTTCCTGTTCGAATTGTCAGGAATCTGTGGAAATGCAACTAAATGTTGAATCTCTTTATTGTCAATTTGATTATGATGAAGCGATTGTAAAGAAAGAATTCGTCTTCCATGTGGCAGATTATCAGGGAACTTTTCGGGTACTTACCAGTGCTGATCTGGAATCTATAGTAACGATAAATGATGAGCAACTAGCGCGACAACAATTAGTTCAGCGTTGTATGTTATCACTGGATCATTATGGCGAACCTGAAGCGACTACCCAATTATCTGACGAAGTGGTAGAAGGGTTAGAGCAAGCACTCTCTGAAGCTGATCCTTTGGCTGAGATTCACTTGAAATTAACTTGCCCCACTTGCCAGCATTGCTGGATGGCGGAGCTGGATATTGCTGGATTTCTATGGGAAGAATTGGAACAACGAGCACTCAGTTTACTCGTTGAAATCCATTGGTTAGCATGGGCTTATGGTTGGAATGAAACAGATATCTTAGCGCTTAGCGATATGAGGCGAAGGTATTATTTGGAAATGATAAGAGGATGAAAGGTTTTTTTGCTCGAGCGACGAAAAGTACCCTGGCTGTTAAGCAAACACAAGGATTACAGCCAGTACCAAGGATGGATATGGTTACAGAACCCCCTCTTTGGAATCCTACACAACCTGTTGTAAGGAACTCTGCTTTAGTAGAAGACAATCCATCAACAGCGCAAATTTTGCCAGAACCCAAAATGCAGCTTTCCAACTTGAAGTATCCATTGCCACCTGTTGCTTCACTCGACACTAAGGACACTAAGTCCACAACGCTAGTAACTAGGCAACCTAACTCTGAATCATCAGAGCCACAAACGCCTAAACTATCAGAACCATTTCGGCCAATTAAGGCAGATGTAGCAGCTAAAGTGCCTCCATTTACCCAGGAGCTACAAACACCTGAGTTAAAGGAGGCATTTAAATCAACTAAGATCAAGACGCCTGCTCCATTTACCCAGGAGCTACAAACACCTGAGTTAGGGGGGGCATTTAAATCAACTAAGGTCAAGACGCCTACTCCATTTACCCAGGAGCTACAAACACCTGAGTTAGTGGAATCAGTTAAACCAATTAAGGTCAATACAAAAACAGAAATTGGTCCCCCTCTTGAAAAGGAGCTACGAACATTTGAGCCAATTAAGGGGAATACGCAAATAAAAATGCATCATCCCCCTACCTCGGAACTGACTCAAAAAGTTGCTGCGTCTCCAACAACAAATACTTTATTATCTAGCTCGCAAGAGGAAACAAAACAGCCGGTAATAAGCACTATTGCGCAAGTTCAACAGGCTGCACATAAACAAATTTATTTTGCAGAGCGCCAAGAGCCTTTATTGCGGCCATTGCCACCTGTAGAAATTGCTACTACTTTCCCTACTAAGAGTAAAAATGCCCTGACATCCGCAGCAGAGAGAATGCAGGACACTATGATGGGTTCATCAACGCCCACGGTGCAAGTGCATATTGGGCGTTTGGAGATACGTTCAACCAAACCAAGCCGTGCGCCAGCAATTAACCGTAGTCGACAACGAGATATTTCGCGGGCTAAGCCTGTACTTTCTTTATGTGATTATCTAAAGCAGTAATACAATTTAGAGACATTTTATGAGTAATCCTTTGGCTATTGCAACAGTGACCGCCACCCTGCAAAATCTTCTTCAATCTGAACTTAACAATTATTTTAGCAGCCCAACAGTCAATATCGGTAGTCCGGCACAATCTTCGGATGAGACGACAACGCCAGAAGTGAATATTTTTCTCTATCAGGTAACTCCTAATTCTGCTTTTTGTAATGTTAACTTGCCTAGCCGGACAGCGGATGGACAGTTGATAAGGCGTTTACAAACGGCATTGGATTTGCATTATCTATTGAGTTTCTATGGTGATGAGTCAGAAATTATACCACAACGTTTATTGGGCTATACAGTCAATAGCTTACATGCTGTGCCTATCTTAACCCCAGAACTAATTTTATCTACGCTTAATAATCCTAATTACGCCTACCTTCAGGGTTCAAATTTGGCTGATCAGATGGAGCTAGTTAAGTTTTCACTGATGACACATTCAATGGAGGATTTAGCAAAATTATGGTCGATTTTTCCTCGTTTCGATTATGTGCTATCAGTGGCCTATTTGGCAACAGTGGTGATAATTGAGGATGATCAAATACCCACTCCTCCAAAAACTGTGTTCACTGGTGTGCAAATTGATCTTAATCCTTTTCCATCAGGTCCTTTGAATGCGGCCATGGGCTTGCAATTATCCAATATATTGCTCCTGACTGATCCATCAACTGGAATTCAGCAATTAAGTGCCAATGTCTTGATTGAGAGAGCTTACATAGAAAATGGTATTGACGACTATATACTCTATTGGAGCGCTGATGGTATTAGCCCTTTGTCAGGACAGGCACCTCTTATGGCGTTTCCTCCAACTGACGCAAATATTACTTACACGCTGACTGGGGTTACGGTTGTGCCTAATGCCACGTATTTGTTGGTATTAACTAGCAATCGACAAGGCCAGATGAATCATGGTCCAAGCATGTCGTTTGTAGAAAATACATTACCACAACAGACGGCAACTCAAGTGAGTTTTGCTGATCAAGATCCGCAGGGCACCCTGATCAGTGGCCCTGTCACCATTTATAAAGCCAATGATGAAAGCACCATTGATATTTATGCATTGTATTGGGGTACGCAACCAGATCCACAGAATCCCCCACAAAAGCTAACTGGCTATAGTAGCATTGCCGAATTACCCAAAACGGGTGAGAATCTGACTTATACTTTCCCAACGGGAATACCTTTGCCGATGGATGCGACATACCTCTTAGTCTTTACTCGAAATACTCAAGGAGAAATGCCTATTGGTATTAATACTCCCATTGCGGACCTAGCGACTACACCACCGATTCATATGGCAAGTGGTATTAGTTTTAAAGGCACCATAGTTAACAATGTCATTCAATCTGGAGCAGCTGTAACGGTGAACATGGCGGTGGATGAACGGGATATCACTGATTACATGCTATATTGGGGTAGTGATGCTGCAACAAAACTTTCGGGGCAAGTGCATATTGTTGATTTGCCTAAGACCGGTGCTGACTTAGTTTATACATTTTCCAGTGATACACCTATCCCCACCGGTGCTCTATTTATCTTAGTGTTTACTGATAACAGTTATGGTGAGATGACTAAGTGCGTTAGTTGTAGTCTTCAATAGCCTTAAATTGAGTTTGTAATCATGGCCTTAACTCATGACTCTGCATTGTCTGAAGTAAATGATTGGCAAACAGCAAATTATTATTACTTGATTGGGCGTATAGAAAAGTTAAAGCAACGTATCCAGTCTACCCAAAATGACTCCGAAGGAGGGTTTAGTGGCATAGAGTTGTCTCAAGAGCGGGAGCAGACTGAACTTCTCTTAAATCTGGACCGACTATGCCATTACTTCAATCTCTCTAATTTTGAATGTGATCTCTTGCTATTAGCAGCTGGCTTTGAATTCGTTCCCGATTTGCCACAAGTTTGCGCGTTAGCATTGGGCAGAGAACCCTATCCGCTAACGTTAGGGTTGGTTACCTCCTTATTTTCACAGGTAGATTGGAACGCATTATCTATACAAGGGCCGTTGCGTCAGTGGCAACTGATCGAAGTGGGGGAAGGGCGTTCTTGGCAGATGCGACCTCTACGTTTGCCTGAAGCCGTATTAAACTATTTATTGGGAATCTATACTTGCGATGAACGGTTGGCAGCTCTATTAAAGCCTGTTACTTCCTACCCGAGAAAAATGGCTCATTCCCAAGTGTTCATTGAAACAATTGTGCATTCATGGATACAAGGAAACAATCAGCAAACAGTGTTGCATTTAATAGGCAATGATATTGATAGCCAGTGCGATCTCATTCAAAAAGCAAGTACACTACTTGAGTACCCAGTATTTAAATTGAATATGCATGCCTTTCCTGATGAAGGCCAAGAATTATATACTTTGCTACGCCTTTTAGTGCGTGAGGTCACCTTACATCCTAATCTTATTTTTTTATTGGAATATGATGCGTTGCCTATTGAGAAGCGACGGGTATTGGCAACGGTAGTGAATTATGTGCCAGCACACTGGGTGTTACTTGGCCAGGAAGTTTTGACAGGGATTAGTTACCCTGTGACTTACTTACAAATGCCATTTTTAACTACAGTGGAGCAGCTGCAACTTTGGCAACAAATTTTGGGGACAGCAGTAACGATAGAAGAAGAACAACTCGCATCTTTGGTGGCACAATTTAATCTCAATGCGACACAAATTAATCATTTTGCCCACACTTGGTTAAAAGATCCTACCACAAAGACTACAGCAGATGTGCAAGGTTTATGGCAACATTGTCGCCGTTATTTGCGTCAGAAAACACATAGTTTAGTTCAGGTGATTGATCCTAAAGCAGGTTGGCAGGATTTGAGTTTGCCTATCGCCCAAACCCAGATTCTACATGCTTTGATTGCGCAAGTTAAACAACGAGCACAAGTATATCAACAATGGGGATTTGCAAATAAAACCAGTCGCGGATTAGGGATTTGTGCCTTATTTGCGGGACCCAGCGGCACCGGCCACCCTCGCGGCTGAAGTGATGCCCATCAACTGGGACTAGAATTGCATCATATCGATCTCAGCGCTGTCGTTAGCAAATACATCGGCGAAACGGAAAAACATTTAATGCGATCTTCACTGGGGCTGAAAGTTGCGGCGCTGTGTTGTTGTTTGATGAAGCCGATGCATTATTTGGTAAACGCAGTGAAGTCAAGGACAGTCACGATCGCTATGCGAACTTAGAAGTCAGTTATTTGCTGCAGCGGATGGAGGCTTATAGTGGTTTATCTATTTTAACCACAAATCTAAAAAGTGCATTAGATGAGGCTTTTTTGCGCCGCATTCGTTTTATAGTGCAATTCCCATTCCCAGATCACAGTCAGCGCATGCAAATTTGGCAACGTGCCTTTCCAGCGCAAACACCAACACAAGGCTTGGATATACAAAAATTAGCCTGTTTGAACCTAGCCGGTGGGCATATTCGCAATATTGCGCTCAATGCTGCATTTTTGGCTGCAAAAGATCAACGGCCGGTTACTATGTCGTATTTGTACCAAGCCGCACAAAGTGATATCTAAAGCTGGAAAAAACTTTAACTAAAAATGAAGTCAGAGATTGGCTATAAAAACACAAACTTGCATCCAAAAAGTTCAATGGATCATTGATGAATTGATCCTAGAAGGTTTTTCTAATGTCAATCCGGGTATTTTGCAAACAAGCATAGGCGATGAGCTTTCCAACCAATGGGAACAAGATCCGTTATTAGGGGGTCGGCCATTGGCACAGATGATGCCACATCATATTTATTTAGACACATCACCAAATACCACGACGCAAAACTCAGGGCAGAAAAATCGCCCACACTATCAGCCAATCAACCTTTGGCAAAGCGACACAGAAATAGTTTCAATAATCATTATTTTTAAAAGCAAATTTCAGGAGAACTACCTATGAAAGGTGACTTTTCACAGGATACTTTCGATCCCACGAAACACTTCAGCAGTGTGCGGATGCAACAAGGGCGAGTGCAAGTTGACGCTGATTGGAACCAGGAAATGGACATTTTTGATCATCGTGTAGAAACTGAAACCCTTGATTTTATCGGTTCCTCAGGTGCTCCAGATAACAATGCTGGTTTTGAAATTCAAGTAGCAGCTCTAAGCTTGGCAGCACTCACGCCAGGAACGCAAGGCAATAGCTACCAGATTGCAATCACCTATTATGAGTCAAATGATCCTGGCGCAACTGCGGCAGCAGCCAAGTATAATCTATCAGTAGCAGATTTGTTTCAATTGGTCGTAACCAATACACAATCAAGCTCTGCACCTGAAACCTATTCATATGTGACAGTGAAAGGTAGTTCTAACCGAATTGATTTAGCGCTAAAAGTTTCACAATTGATCCAGGTGTTGGCAAGTAGCACTTTGCCAGCACTACAAGTACCACCGGAAATCACTCAAAACTTAGGAGATGGCACTCCTACAACGCCCGCTTCTCTTATAGTCAGTTTAAATTATTTGACAATTGGTGCAGGTCGATATTATGTCAATGGCATGCTGTGCGAAAATGAGCAAATAATCAACAGCTTTTTGCTACAACCTGACTATCCTGTAGATATCACAGCAGTCAATGCTTTGCCAATTATTGTGCCAAATGGGCCTGATGATGGTTATTATCTTGTT
>CAWFQC010000007.1:0-20384 GCA_963817645.1 uncultured Gammaproteobacteria bacterium
AAAAGCAAAAATAGCTAATAGTAAGGCAATCAAACTAAATAATTGCAAAATCTTCTGCACATGAAAAATTCTCCTGTTATTCTTGAAATAGAACAAGAACCAGGATACTTTAACAAATTGTCCTACGAACCACTAGTTTGTTTTTCACGAATTTCATCAAAAGTTTTACAATCTATACATAGTTCAGCCGTCGGCCTTGCTTCAAGACGTCTAATCCCTATCTCTGCACCACAACTTTCGCAATAGCCGTAGTCGCCACGATCAATTCGTTCAAGACTATATTCAATTTTCTTAATTAATTTACCTTCTCGATTACGATTACGTAATTCAAGTGTAAATCTTCTGCCAAGCCGCACGATCTATCGGATCTGAGTAGATAGCCGCTTCTTTTACGCATCTGCTCACAGTGTGATCTACTTCTTCCATCAACTGTTGCTTTAATAGCCGCAAAATATTGCGAAAGTGCTCCAATCCTGGGCAATCATTCATATATTTCTCACCCTTTTTAATTTTATAAGGCGAAAAACCTATAGGACCTATTGTACTGTTTGCTCTCTTTTGTGTTGCCATTTTTTCCTCCAGCTTGGCATTCATAATAGTTTTTTAATTATAGCGGATAAAAAAAATCCATTTATACATTGCTTTTTTAGCATCTTGCATGTGATTTGTAATTAGCAGTAGGCCTCTATTACCAAAATCTGTTTTACAAGTGCAATAACTTAATAATAGATAATCAAATTATAATTATAGAAGAAATTCTCCTTTAAATACTTTTTCTGCAGGCCCTGTGATAGATATATCGCTTAATTGCGACTGCCAGCAAATAGCAAACATCCTCCTGGCAATTCGACAATAACCTTTGGTCCTAACAGATGATTTAATCTGCCCACAGCAACTGCTGCACAAGCACCACTGCCACAAGCTCTCGTGCCCCCTCACCCACTCCACGCTCATACACCCGCAATCGAATGTATCCTTCTGTTACAATTTCCATAAAGCCAACATTCACTTGCTTAGGAAAAGAAGGATGCTGCTGAAATAATTGACCAATTTGTTGAACAGGTGCCTGAGCAACGTCTTTTACTTGAAGTACAGCATGAGGAGTTTCCCAATGATACCGCACCAAATGCTACTGAATTCCCGCCAAGGACAAGATTATACAAAGGAGCCTGCTGCTGAGTAATAAAGGGAATTTTTTCAGGAATAAAGTTGGGGATCCCATATTGACAGTAATTTGGCCATCCAACTCCTTTTTGAGTTCAAGTTTCCTGCCTCCAAAAGTCGCTAAATAAATGCTACTTCTCAGTTGATAGCCCTTCCGAAAAAATGTAATGAGCAACACACCTAGCACCATTGCCACATTGCTCACCTCCTGACCGTCGGCGTTAAAAATTCGATAGGTAAAATCATATTCTTTGGTCACTGGTGGTTCAAGAAGTAACAGTTGGTCAAAACCAACCCCTGTCCGCCGATCAGCCATTTTTTTAATTAAATCGAAGATCATAAGTCTAAACCAGGTTTCTGTTTAGTGCATCTATGATGATAAAATCATTCCCTAGACCATGCATTTTGGTGAAATGTAGTGACATTGTCCTTCAACCTTGAGCAACTTTTCATGCAGTATATAAATCTTGATGGGTTTCTCGCCGCCGGATTAAGATGAGCTTCACTTTATCAACCAAAATTTCAGCAGCGCGAGGCCGTGAATTATAATTTGAGCTCATAGTAAAGCCGTAGGCACCTGCCGTTCTAACCGCCAATAAATCTTGTTCTTAATAGCCAAAAGTCGATCCCTGCCTAAAAAATCTCCGGTTTCACAGACGGGACCCACAATATCAAATAATAATGGTTCAGTAGTAGTTTGGGAGGTAGGGAGGATCTCTTGGTAAGCGCTATAAAGAGATGGCCTTAAAAAATCGTTCATAGCTGCATCTACAATGGCAAAATTTTTATGTTAGGAGTTTTTTTAATATATTCTGATGCGAGTTACAAGATGCCTGCATTAGCCGCTATAGCACGACCAGGCTTCAGTGATTATTTCTAGATTCCCTGCTATTCTCTTATTTAAAATGCTGGCCAAATATTCTGAAGGAGGCGGGGGTATTTCATTTATCATAGCGACTCCTAACCCGCCCCCTATTCTAAATGCTCAACATTAATCCCTTTACCTGAATTCACGAACTAATAGAAAAACTCGGTCAAAAGCATCTATAAATGGCTGAAGATGTGTAAGCTGTGATCCGATATGATAGCCAATACCCTTAATCTCAAGATGAGATAATCGGGCAGCTTGTTCATAAGAGTGAGAGTGCTTCGTTAATATCAATCCCGAACTTATTTTCTTTCAAACCAGTGGCAATATACGGATGGGTGTTGACACTAATATCGGGATTGACCCGTAAAGAAATTGGAGCCTTCTTATTTAATTCACTTGCGACTTCATTTAGACGATATAATTCAGGAGCGGATTCCACATTAAAGCACCGTATACCCACCTCCAATGCTCTTTTCATTTCGGAAACCAACTTGCCGACCCCTGAAAAGATTACTTTGTCAGGCTTGCCGCCTGCAATCAAAACACGTTCTAATTCTCCCTGAGAAACAATATCAAACCCTGAACCCAAGCGAGCAAAAATATTAAGAATGGCTATATTTGAATTTGCTTTTACTGCATAACAAATTTGATGAGGATGTGCTCCAAATGCCTTATCAAAAGCCTTCCAATGGCGTTCTAAGGTTGCTCTAGAATAGATATAACATGGCGTTCCCCATCGGCTTGCAATTTCGCTTACCAATACGTCTTCAGCATATAATTGATTTCCACGATAATGAAAATGATCCATTTGCTAAACCTTAAAAGAAGTCTTACGCAGGCTTGCAGCAATATGGCAAACAAAGTTCGCCCGTTTGGCCACAACCGGTAAGAAGTGAAATAGATAAGAGAAAGATGAGAAAAATTAAAAAGCGTAAGATCATAAAATACCATTCAAAGAGGTAACTACTATATTAACGCACTGTTATTGCGAACGTTAGCGAAGCAATCTATAAATCTCCCTTCCCCCATTTTCAAAAAGAGGTTAAGGGGGATTTACGATTTAATTCTCCGTCATCACCAGCATTTTCAGTTTTTTGCTTACAAGCAAAATTGGATTTTGGAGATTTTATATTAAAATAATCTCTCACCCAGGCAGTAATTTCTTGTTTCCTCTCAAATTGTTTCCTCTCAAAACTGACATCTCGGTAGTTTGTTTCACTTAGTTGCTGTTTAGCGAGGTTAAAAGCGTCCTCAGAGTCAATTTCTGGATCCTTAATATAAACCTCTTGAAGTTCAATGGCTAAGTTTTCATCTAATGTTTCTTGATAGTTTTTAGTATCATCAACAATTCCCTTTAATGTAGGATTCTCTTTATAATTTTTCTCTGAATAAACAAGTTGGCCAACCTCTTGAACGACAGTATTTAATTCATGTGTAAATTCATCGTCTCTTTTTGCAACTTTTTTAATAGCCTGATAGCATAAAAGGCTTGAGTTATCCATTGGTATGTCAGTCAAATCATTTTTGAGATCAGCTAACCTATAGGCTTTTTGAGCTACTCGAGGTCCGCAAGAGACATTATCCTTTTGTTCACCGGTGTAAACAGATTCAACATTAATTTGCATTGTAGAAGAAGCATAAGCTTCTTGCAAAGCACGTTGCAAAACACCTTCAACCTTTTTAATGGGGAGCTCTTCCTCTGGCTTGGATAAAGAATTCCAGCAGCGAAGCGTAACTTTATTTTTTTCATTATCCTGATCGCGAATAAGGAGAACCCAATGGCGATTATAAAGATTTGCTGGGATAAGTAACCTGCCAGCTTTTTTGTTTTTATCCAACGCTTGCGCAAGCACCTCTCCGTTATCCTCTGTCACACTAATAGGATCAGTACAGGAAATTTTATCTTGCTCACTGAGATAACTAAACAGTTGCGTCATATCCTCATCAGTAAACAAATGGTTAGTTTCAACATAACCCTGTTGATTTAACTGAGCAATGATACCTAGTTTTTTCTCCTGCTGACTATAACGCTCACGCTCATGTGCTTCTAGAGTATTCTTGATTTCAGACTTGGTAAAAGCCATAATATAACCTCAAACGTTAAAGCTAAGCCTATGCAATTATAATTTAATTTTTAGCTGCGTTAGCAGCTAAAAATTTCGTGGCATGCTTGATATGATAATAACAATCTATTCTTAAAAACATATTAAAAAAATTAATAAAGGTAAAAAAATGCACAGTCTTGATTTCTTGGAAATTAGCACAACTGAAACACCTAATTCTAGCGTAATTTGGCTGCATGGTCTAGGGGCAGATGGCCACAATTTTGAAGATTTAGTCACTCAATTACAATTACCACAGAAGTTAGGTATTCGATTTATTTTTCCACATGCACCGATTCGCCCCATCAGTATAAATGGGGGCTATCCTATGAGGGCCTGGTTCGATATCCTGGGCTTAGATGAGAATGCCATACAGGATGAATCTGGTATTAGAAAGTCTGAACAGCTTATTGCCCATCTCATAGATAAAATCATTAAAACAGGCATCCCTAGCCAGCGGATTATTGTCGGGGGGTTTTCACAAGGAGGTGCGCTAGCCTTACATTTTGCTGTTAGATACCCTAATCAGCTTGGTGGTGCCATCGGCCTTTCTTCTTATATCCCACTCGCAAAGCAGGTTTCGCTCGAGCGACATAGGATAAATGCCTCCCTTCCTATTTTCTTGGCCCATGGTACTCATGATTCAATTGTCCCTTACCCCTTCGGTCAAGTATGCTACAACCTACTTAAGAGCTTAGGGTATCCTATCACTTGGCGAGAATATCCTATCGCTCATACGGTTAGTGTTGAAGAAATTAACGATGTTAGCCAGTGGCTTCAAAAGAATTTAGAAACTTAAAACTGAATGCTAATTCTTTAATGACTTTAAAGACCAAGACAAAATAAAGTAATTAATGTATCTTCCATAATGGCTCTTCCTTTGATCTGGTTGTTGTGAGAAATTTAATCTAAAAAATGAAAAAAAATAAACAACTTCTTTTCCTGGCAATAGGGCTTAGCTCTTTTTTCTGCCAAGATACCTTGGCTTTTCTTAATATTTATAGGTGCCCATTACCACCAAAGCAAATAGCAAATTTACTAGGCTGGATGCCAACAGCAAGTAACATCTGTGGTGGTTACTATAAAGAGCCTGAAATTATACTTTCTTGCGCAGCTGTTCCTGAACTAGATGCAGCGACCACCACGATTACGGCTGACAACACTGTATTTTTTTCTGCACAAGGCACATCACAATTGGAAGGCAATATTGTGGTGACTCAACCTGGTCGCAAAATGACCGCCGACAAAGCAGTTTTGTATAGAGATTGCAACACGCATGAAATCAACCAAATATTGCTATCTGGAAATGTCCATTATTATGAAGCTGGCAAGCATCTAGTAGCTCAAACCGTATTTATTGATTTTCAAAAAAAAATAGCAAAACTGGGTGATGTACTCTATAGGTTGGCAAAAAAAACCCCAAGAGAAACCCTCAATGCATGGGGACAAGCAAAGAGTGTTGAACGGCGCAGCAATAATTGTCTTATCCTAAATCAAGCTAGCTACACAACCTGCCCTCCTATCAGTCAAACCTGGAAAATATTAGCGACAAAGTTACGGATAGATAGAGAAACTGGCTGGGGAGAAGCGGTCAATACGTATTTGCTTATTCATGATTTGCCCATTTTATGGGTTCCATATTTCTCCTTTCCAGTTGATAAAAAACGTAAGACCGGCTTCTTATTCCCTACTATAGGGTATGCAACTGGGGATGGTTTACATGTCAAATTTCCTTATTATCTTAATTTAGCCCCCAACTACGATGCTACTCTTATTCCTGGTTATATTTACCGCCGAGGATTGGAATTCCAAACCCATTTTCGTTACTTAACTTGCCATCATACTGGTAATTTAAATATCGAATTTCTCCCTTATGATAAACAGTTTGCGCACTTTCGACATACAGCTCGAAGAGGTGTATGGAGTTGACCCAAATACACTACGCTTCTTACGGCGCTTGGAAAACAATAGCAACAGCCGTGCTTTTATATCTTTTTGTGACAATTCTCATTTCAATCCCCATTGGTGGGGTAGTCTGAATCTAAATTACGTCACTGATGATTATTATCTGCAAGATTTTATGTATAGCCCTTATTACAGCACAACCGATCAATTATTAAATCAAGCCATATTAAATTATGCCTCCGACAACTGGCGATTTCTTGGACGAATTCAAACCTATCAATCATTGCATCCCATCAATCAGCAACCTATTTTAGATCAATATTCTCGCTTACCTCAATTGTTCATTACCAGTGACTATCCTGAATTCCCAAATCAGTTTAATTTTAATATAAACAGTGAATTGGTGTATTTTGATCACCCCAGGGATTTTTTTACTCAAATTCCAGCGACAAGGGGTCAACGACTTCATTTGGAACCTAGCATTAGTTTTCCCTTTATTACGCCTTACAGTTTTTTCACTCCTCGGCTACAAATTGATACAACTTATTATAATTTACAAGATCATAGACCCAGCCAAATTACCCGCATCCTACCTGTTTTTGACATTGATACGGGCATTTACCTTGAGCGGCAGTTTGGCCATTTCACTCAAACACTTGAACCACGTTTTTTCTATCTTTTTGTCCCTTATCAAAATCAAAATGATATTCCCATCTTTGATACCACACTTCCACCGTTTAACTTTTCCCAGCTATTTAGAACTAATCGATTTGTTGGTTATGACAAACTTGGAGACGCCAACCAACTCTCGATTTCGCTTACTTCTCGTTTACTGGATAGTTGTACCGGCTATCAGAAATTAAGAGCTAGCATCGGACAAGTAATCTACTTCAAAAGACCAGAAGTGTGCTTAACACCTGACTGTAATAATGATTTTTATGTAAATCACAGCCTATCGCCAATCGTTGGAGAAATTAATTATAATTTTAATTGTGCTTGGGACGGGGTTCTAGATGTTGCCGTTTCTTCAGATGATTACAGCTTAAATAATGCTTCAATGCAATTTCATTATAAACCGGATTGTAAACATATTTTTAACTTAGGATATGACTTTGTACGAAAAGGCGATACACTCACGACTTATAAATTAAACAGTAGCAAAAATAATTTGAATCGAATTAATTTGGCACTGGCCTGGCAACTCACTGACCACTGGCAAGCTCTTGCAAACTTGAATTACAACCTAAGCCACGGTCATCCTCAAGCCTACTTTTATGGTTTCCAATATGATAGTTGCTGTTGGGCAGTGAGAATTGTTGCAAGTCGCATTGTTACAGCCTGAAAATGTGAATAGTCTTGTGAAATATCAAACAAATTTTTATGTTCAATTACAACTTAAAGGACTCGGAAACCTTGGCAATAGTAATCCTGGTAATTTACTAACAAGTAGTATTTTTGGCTATAAAGATAATTTCAAGGGATAAAATTTATGAAAATGACATACTCGATATTTTTGATTGTTGGGCTTTGTTTCTCAATTATTTCTCTAGCACAAAGCCCTACATCAAAACAAACTTTTACCCAATTAGATAAAATAATTGCCATTGTCAACAAAGAGGTTATTACACAATCACAATTTAATAAAGAATATGAACGTGTTAAAAAACAACTTGAACAAACTAATCAGCCTCTTCCAGCAGGGGGAGAATTAAGAAAGCAGGTTCTTGAAAGTGTTATTGCGAAAAACTTGCAAATACAAATGTGTAAAGAAAAAAATCTGGTAGTAGAAGAAGAAGAATTAGAGAAAGCTATCGCCCATGTAGCCTCTGCCAATAAACTAAATTCTACCCAATTAAAAGAAGCAGTCGAACATACTGGCATTAACTTTAATGAATATAAGGCGCAAATAAGAGAACAAATTTTATTACAAAAGCTGCAACAAGAGGAGGTGACGAAAACTGTTTCCTTCACGCAGCAAGATGTTAAAACTTATTTGAAAGATAATAAAGATAAGCTAAATGTGAACCATTATAGCGCCTTCCATGTAATAGATATCCTTTTACCACTTGCTGAGAATGCCTCGAGTATTCAAGCAGAGAGCCTAAAAAAACAAGCCAATGAGGCTGCGTCACAGTCGCGAAAGGGCGTATCAATTGACAGTATTTTAAAGCAATATCCTTCTGCTCAAAATGATGATTTAGGTTGGCGATCTTTAGGAGAGTTTCCCTCTTTATTTCAAGAAAAGATTGCAGCAATGAATGTAAAATCCATTAGCGCTCCCGTTCAAGCACCTAATGGCCTGCACATATTAAAATTAGTTGAGGCCAAGGGCGAAAACGCAAAGCCTAGCGAAAGTGATATAAAAAATCTGGCTTTTCAATATAAGGTATCTCTTGCCGTTAAAGACTGGATAGATAAAATTAGAAAAGATGCCTATGTTCAAGTTATGAACTAAGCATGTTTAAGCACAAAGCAAAAAAAAGATTTGGCCAAAACTTCTTGTGTGATGAGAACATCATCAGTCAAATAATTCATTTTATTGCCCCAAAAAAGGGAGATCACTTGGTAGAGATTGGCCCTGGCCTCGGGGCAATCACCATTCCCTTATTGTCCCTTGTTGAGCACATGGATGCAATTGAGCTTGATACAACTATAATTCCTCTACTTCAAAAGAAATCAAGCGGTATTGGCTCCTTGACAATTTACCAGCAAGATGCTCTCTCATTTGATTTCAGGCAACTTACCTCGGGCGAAAAATCACTACGGATTGTTGGCAATTTACCTTACAATATTTCTACTCCTTTATTATTTCGCTTGTTTAGTCAAAAAAATTTAATTAAGGATATGTACTTTATGTTACAGAAGGAGGTTGCTGGACGGCTAGCCGCAAGACCTGGATCAAAGCAATTTGGAAGATTGACAATTATGGCGCAATACCATTGCCATATTGAAAAACTTATTGATGTTCCACCTACTTCATTTAAGCCTATGCCTAAGGTTGACTCCACTTTTATACGCCTTATTCCTAAACCTGAACCAACACTGTTAGCTAAAGACCTCAATCAATTGGATGAAGTTGTCAGACAAGCATTTACTAAACGACGAAAACAATTGCAAAATGCTTTAAAAAATAAGGTCACCAAGGATCAATTATTGTCACTTGGTATAGACCCTCAACTAAGACCAGAAGAACTAACAATAGAAAATTTTGTTAAAATAAGTAATATGTTGGAATAAACATGTTCCTTAGATAAAGGATTTTATAAAAATGTTGTCATATAAACATGTGCTTTTAGCCACTGATCTGTCAGAAGATACTGACACGATTGCCCAAACAGCAAGCTTTTTAGCTAAGCGCTCAAAAGCGCAATTAAGTATTATTCATGTGTTAGAACATACCCCAGTCGTCTATGGTGGTGGTGGGTTTTCTATTCCTTTAGACATGAGCCTTGAAGAACAGCTCGTGACTAATGCTAGACGAGCATTAACTATTCTTTCAAACCACTTGAATATACCTGAACAAAACCAATTTATTGCCCACGGTTCTGTTAAAAGAGAAATTATAGATCTGGCTCAAAAGATAACAGCAGATCTAATCATCGTTGGCAGCCATGGTCAGAGTGGGATAGCAATGTTTATCGGTTCAACTGCAAACGCAATCTTACATGCTGCCAAATGTGATGTTCTTGCCGTTCGATCTGCTACAACCAGTAAACAAAAATAAATAACCCCAGCCAGACAACGTCAACAAAATGCCAATACCATGCTGCCGCCTCAAAAGCAAAATGGTGCCTCGAATCAAAATGTCCTCGCAATAGCCTGCCTAAAATAGTAATTAACATAATGGTCCCGACGGTTACATGCAAAGCATGAAAACCAGTTAACATGAAAAAAGTGGTGCCATAAATCCCTGACTCCAGTGTAAGCCGTTTCTCTGTGTAGGCAATTGCATATTCATGTGCTTGCATGAATAAAAACGTAATGCCCAATATGACAGTTAGTGTTTGAAAAGCAATAGTTTGACCTCTTTTATCCTGAATGATTCCCCAGTGGGCAATCGTAATCGTCACACCGCTTGAAAGCAGGATTAAGGTATTAAGAGCAGGAATTCCCCAAGTTTCCATGACAGATTTGGGACCAACAAATAAAGCAGGATTAGGGTTCTGTAATAATGGCCATGTGGGTTGAAAGTTAGGCCATAGTAAAAGGTGGGTTAAAACACCATGTCCTTCTCCGCCTAACCAAGGGACTGAAAACACGCGAGAATAAAACAAAGTGCCAAAAAAGGCACCGAAAAAAACGACTTCTGAAAAAATAAACCAAATCATTCCCCAGCGAAAAGAACGTTCCATTTGTTTGGAACTTAATAAGCCAGCTTCATTCTCATTAATAACTTTCCTAAACCACCCTACTATCATAAAAATAAGTACACAGGCTCCAAATAAAAATAGAACAGGCCCTATCATACTATGATGTAGCCAGTGGGCAGCTCCAAATAAGAGACAAAATAAGCCGATAGAACCAATGATTGGCCAACCACTGGGCTCTGGAAGATAATACTTTTCACTGTCTTGTGACATAATGTTCCTCTTCGTTGTTTATTATTTCCCAAAAATTAAGGAGAAATCCTCCCTGCTTGCAGGCTCGTTTTTATATTCTTAGCTGTTTTAGTAATATCAAATAAAGTATAAGAAAGTGTTATAGTTCGAATTTTTTTAGGAAGTTCTCTATCCAAGTGGAATAGTAAAGGCCATGCCATTCCTTGTTTTCCCTTCATCATCTGCTTTGTAAAACAAAAGCATTCAGTCTTCTTTAAATGCTTTGCTGCTAATCCTGGTGAAACGCTAGGAATAGCCTGCACAATCATATCTGCGGCTGTCTCATTTTCAGCATAAAAAGCAACCTTCTTGTTTTCTCCCGGATGCACCTTAATGGAATTGACCAATGGCTGAAATTTCCATGGGAGATAATTATTACGTGTTGCCAAAAACTGAACAGTGATGGTCCTGGAATAGTCTATTGAGCTATCATTTACAGCGACCATATTACTTGGCTTACCGTTAATGCCAAATGCCTTACACATCACGCTATAAATAGGCACTAATGCATAGCCAAAACCATACATCCCTACAACCGCACTACATAAAATAACCATAAGCTTACGATTATTGCCACGCACCAGCTTTCACCTTAATCAACATGAGGGGGCGTTGCAAACGAATGGTACGGAGGTGGCGAAGGTAAAGTCCATTCCAATCCATGAGCTCCTTCCCATACTTTGGCAGGTACCTTGGCACCATGGCGAACAGTTTTGATAACATTAAATAGAAAAAGTAATTGCGAGAAACCAAAAATAAAGGCACCCACAGATGCCAGCGCATTAAAATCAGAAAACTGGAGCGCATAATCAGGAATACGTCGAGGCATACCAGCAAGCCCTAAAAAATGCATTGGGAAAAAAGTAATATTTAACGAAATCACTGTTAGCCAAAAATGCCATTTACCAAGCCTTTCGTCGTACATGTGACCTGTCCATTTAGGTAACCAGTAATAAACTGCTGCCATGATGCCAAAAATAGCGCCTGGAACTAGGACATAATGGAAATGTGCTACAACGAAATAGGTATCTTGATATTGAAAGTCTGCCGGAACAATTGACAGCATAAGGCCAGAAAAACCCCCTATTGTGAAGAGGAAAACAAAAGCAATGGCAAATAGCATGGGTGTCTCAAATGAAATAGCTCCTCTATACATCGTTGCTACCCAATTAAACACTTTTACCCCAGTTGGGACCGCAATAAGCATAGTGGCATACATAAAAAATAACTCCGATGCAAGCGGCATTCCGGTTGTAAACATATGATGTGCCCAAACGATATAACCTAAGAAAGCAATGGCTATCAGCGCCATAACCATAAACCGATATCCGAACAATTTCTTGTGGCAAAAAGTAGGGATAATTTCTGACATAATCCCAAAGGCAGGGAGAATCAAAACATACACTTCTGGATGGCCAAAAAACCAAAACAAGTGTTGGAAAAGAAGCGGGTCTCCTCCACCAGCCGCATCAAAAAAGCTTGTACCAAAATGTCTATCCGTAAGCATCATAGTGACGGTACCTGCAAGTACGGGCATAATCCCTAGCAACAAGAACGCTGTTATCAACCAGCTCCACACGAACAAAGGGAGTTTAAAAAATGCCATACCTGGCGCGCGTAAATTTAAAATAGTTGCAATAATATTTAGTGAACCAAGAATAGATGAAAATCCCATTAGATGTATAGAGAAAATCAAGTAATCAGTGCTAGGTGGCCCAAATTTAGTTGATAAAGGGGCATAAAATGTCCAGCCAAAATTAGGCGCTGACCCTTCCATAAAAAGTGTCGACAATAAAATAGTAAAAGCAAAGGGAAGAATCCAAAAACTCCAGTTATTTAGTCTGGGGAAAGCCATATCAGGCGCCCCTATCATCATTGGAATCTGCCAGTTGGCTAATCCTACAAATGCAGGCATAACTACGCCAAAAATCATCACCAAACCATGCATGGTGGTCATAGTATTAAAAAAATCGGGAGTCACTAGTTGCAAACCTGGTGTAAATAACTCGGCACGAATTAGCATTGCCATAGTTCCACCAATAAAGAACATGAGACAGCTAAACCATAAGTAAAGAGTCCCAATGTCTTTATGGTTCGTGGTAAAGACCCAACGCTTTATAAACCCAAGCATACCTGGTTCGTGATGATGCTCGTGCGCAGGTCCATGTTCTAATACTTCTTCACTCATTGCTCGTTTCCTGTTTAAGGTTTAATTTCCTTAACTATTGACCACTAAACTTCTTTCTTGCCACAGCTACGTCTGCTGGCTGAACTAACCCGCCAGCAACCTTACCATACTTGCTGACATCCCCATTTCCCCAAGTATTACGTTCATAAGTAATCACTGAAGCGATATCTTTATCGTCAATCTGTAATTCAAATGCTTGCATGGCAGTGCCTGGTTTTCCCTTCAATACGATGTGTAAATGATCAATAACCGGACCATTAGCCACTTTGCTTCCAGCTAAGGCTGGAAATGCCGGTGGCATACCTTGGCCATTCGGCTGGTGACATACGACACAAAGTCGATTATAAACCTGTTGTCCATTTGCAAGTAGATCAGTTTTAGACATAGGTGCATTAGGTTGCTCTTGAGCACCTGGTGGCTTGCTCGCAGCAAGTTTTTGAGATTTAACCCAATTGAGATAATCGGCTTGGGGCCTAGCATCGACCACAATTGGCATAAAGGCATGATTTAACCCACATAATTCTGCACATTGTCCACGGTAAATTCCAGGTCGATCTATTCTTGCCCAAGACTCATGGATAAAGCCTGGAATAGCATCACGCTTAATGCCAATAGCAGGAACCCACCAAGAATGGATAACATCGTTTGATGTTACCAAGAAGCGTATTTTTTTATGTATGGGAACGACCAGCGGTTTATCAACTTCTAACAAATACCACTTATCTTTTGGTGCCTTACCATGGACTTGGTCTAAAGAAGTTGACAGGTTACTAAAGAAATTCAAGCCTTCATCAAGATACTCATAGTGCCATTTCCATTGATAACCTGTCACTTTAATATTGATATCAGCATCGGAGCTATCATCCATTTGCATAATTACTTTTGTTGCAGGAAAAGCCATGACCACGAGTATCAAGAGGGGAATAATTGCCCAGAAAATTTCCAATTTGGTATTTTCATGGAAGGTAGCAGGCTTAACGCCTAGAGACCTCCGGTGCCTGACTAAGGAATAGAACATAACCCCAAAAACAATAACACCAATAAAAACACAAATCCAAAAGAGAGTCATATGCAGTAAATAAATATTTCGGCTAATTGGAGTTACCCCTGGCGACATATTAAATTGTGGCATGGCAACTGCAATATTTGAAACAACAAGCAAAATTGCGCTTAGTAAGGGCTTAGCATAATTTGACAAAAAGCGCCGCATAGATGAACTCCAGTTATTCGTTAGTTTCAGCTACAAGATCTCATGAACCCTAACGTCTCTTACCATAAATTATAATTGTTGGCTCGTTGGCTTTGGTTGACCATATAAATGACTGCAGCAATAAGATCTGTGTCTGAACATTGGTAACAAGCACCTCTTGGTGGCATGTTCTTATAACCTTTTATGGTATGTTCAACAAGTACGTCCATATTCTTTTTAATAATAGGGGTCCAAGCTTCCTGATCACCTATAACAGGGGCTCCCAGTTTGCCAGCTGCATGACAAATGGAACAGACTTCATCGTAAACTTTTTTACCTTGGCTTGCTGTTGGTTTGGGAACAGGGGCAACATTTTTAGATACCGTTGTTGTAGTTGCTTGACTATTTTTTACGATATAGTCAACAGCAGCCTGAATTTCTACATCACTACAATTGCTACAAGTTCCACGCGCAGGCATATTGCCAATACCTTGTATAGCATTCGTATAGAGTACAGTCATACCTTGTCTTATCTTGGGAGCCCAATCGTTGGCATCGCCAAATTTGGGGGCACCGCCTGCACCAATAGCATGACAGCCTGCACAGTAACGATCATAAATTTTCGCACCTGTTTTACTGGTAATTTTCGTTATTTTCGCTGGAGGCATCTCGCTTTTGACACTCTTTAGGTAAACGGCAATTGACTCTAAATCTTCTTTAGTTAAATATTCCAAACTATCATGTACCACTTCCGCCATGGGTCCAACAATATTCCCACCACCAACTAATTTGTTATTTACAAAAACATTTACAATCTCAGAGGTGGAAACATTTACAAATCGAGAAAAGGAAATATTAGGCGCATAGCTACCCGATACAAATCCTCCCGTTAAGGCATAGCGCTCTTGCGCAGCACCAAGAGGGTTAAGTGGTGTATGGCACATACCACAATGGCCAAGACCTTGGACAAGATAGGCTCCACGATTCCATTGGGCATTTTGGTGCGGATCTAGCTTGAACGGCCCCTTTTGAAAATCAAAAAACATCAATTTCCAGAAAAATTGCAAAAAACGCCAGCGAAAAGGGATCGGCATATCAACTGGCTTGTTGGGTTGCGGAATGGGTGGAACAGCGTCAAAATAGGCTTTGAGTGCAGCAATATCAGCATTTGTTAACTTGTTAAAAGAGGGGTAAGGGAAGACAGGGAAATAATTTGAGCCATTTGGTGCAATCCCTTCTCGCATTGCTTTGGTAAATTGGGCCGAGGTCCAATTTCCAATGCCATACTCAGTATCTGAGGTTATATTGGGAGAATAAATAATCCCAAAGGGAGTGCTAATTGGTAAACCACCGGCAAATGACAGGCTTCCTGGCTTTGTGTGGCAGGCTATACAATCACCCGCTTGGGCCAAGTATTCACCTTTTTTAATAAGCTCTGCTTGTGGACCTGAGCCATAAATGATCTTAGGATAATTAGGATATTTTCCGATATGAGATAACAAATGTTCTTCTGATAATTGCCCAAATACAATACAAGGCACACAAAAAGCAATCAAACTATAAGCTAGAAAAGTTGAGATCTTTTTTGTTTAATTTTTTAAAAAAATTAAACTCCTTAACAAAAGAAAAAATTGCCATTTTAAGTCCCTTGCGAAATCATTGGCGCAAATAATAAAGGTAATCTACGCTTATTATCAAGGCTATATTAAAAGAATATCATTATGAGGTTAAAGTGCAATTATCAATAATAACAGCAATCGACAAAAATCAAGTCATAGGCATCTCCAATCGCCTACCTTGGTCACTTCCAGCTGATTTAATTCGTTTCAAGCGAATTACCTGGGGAAAGACCATAATTATGGGGCACAATACTTACAAATCAATTGGACACCCGTTGCCAGGACGAAAAAATATAATTTTATCACGTGACAAACTTAACATAGCGGGATGTTTAGTTTATAACAATCTTGAACTGGCATTAGACCAACACCTGGATGAAAAAGAAATTTTTATTATTGGAGGGCAAAATTTATATCAGCAAACTATTAATCGAGTGCATCGTTTATATCTTACCATTATCCATCATCAATTTGATGGTGATACCTTTTTTCCTAAATGGAATCACCTGGAATGGGAAATTATAGAGCAAGAAGAATTTATTCCAGATACGCAAAATAAATACAACTATACATTTCAAATTTTAAAAAGAAAAATAGAGGAAATGATTTGAGTAACGTCAGTTCGACGAATCACTGCCATTAAGTTAAGGGTTTTGTCTCCCCTATGTCGTCCCGTGACTTGTTCGCAGAATCTAGGAT
Organism: uncultured Gammaproteobacteria bacterium; assembly: GCA_963817645.1. GTDB lineage: Bacteria > Pseudomonadota > Gammaproteobacteria > UBA6002 > UBA6002 > UBA6002. Next base: position 16,336 of record CAWFQC010000007.1, read on the forward strand.
ATATGCCACTTTACTGGATCCCGCGAACAAGTCGCGGGACGACGTGCGACGGTGAAGAGGAATTATCCTTAACTTAATGGCAGTGGTTCGACGAATCTAAGAGAGGTGGGATGGATTACGGCCACTGCCATTAAGTAAAAGTCTCGCTCCTTGCCGTCGTCCCGCGGCTTGTCCGCGGGATCCAGTTCTCTTTCCTGGATCCCGCGGACAAGCCGCGGGACGACGGCAGTAGAGATTCTTTACTTAGATTCGTCGAACTGACGTTGAGTAGTTATTACCCTTGATTTTGACATGGAATTGCAAACATTTGGTTGTCTTCTAATCTTAATGCAGTCAGTGCTCCCCCCAAACACAACCTGTATCTAAAGGGATAATATTTTTTTCCTTAACTACGCCTTCTAACGCAGCCCAGTGACCAAATAAAATTTTTGATTCAGGCTGTTGATTAGAGCGCATTTTAAACCACGGAATAAGATGCGAAGGAGCAGTCTGTAGCGAACCCTTGTAACTTAAATCTAACCTACCCTCTTGATCGCAAAAACGTAGCCTTGTTAGGCCATTGATTATGAAACGATATCTTTGCCAACCAGTAAGCTGTTCATCCCAGTAATTGGGCTCATCTCCAAATATATTCTCAAGGAGCTCCTTAAAGTAAGGACCTTGTAACACTAATTCAATTTCTTGCGCATATTGCTTCGCTTCCTGGATGGTCCATTGGGGAGGTATTCCGGCATGCACTAATACATAATCTCCCACATAATGCAAAAAAGGCAGGTGACGTAGCCAATCAAAAAGCAATTCTCTATCCGGAGCGTTAAGTAGAGAATCTAGCGTATGATGATTTATTTTTTTTTGAGTATAGGCCAAAGCCAGTAAAAACAAGTCATGATTTCCCAAAACACAAATGAGTTTTGGTAAACGCGAAACAAAACGCAACACTTCTAATGATTTTGGACCCCGATTCACTAAGTCACCAGTCAACCACAGCGTATCTTTGTCTTGCCTGAAATCAATAAGAGAAAGCAGTGCGATGAGTTCATCAAAACATCCTTGTATGTCACCAATGACATAAGTAGACATGCTTAATTGATCAGAAGGGGGTTGGCAAGACGAAATGTTGGAATCTCTGCATCAAAAAAATGTCCTTCTTCACTGATCATTTGATAGCTGCCGAACATACTGCCAATGGGGGTGTTGATAACGGCATAACTTGTATATTGGTAATTTTCACCAGGCTTTAAATTTGGCTGTTCGCCAACAACCCCTTCGCCACGAATTTCCTGGGTATTGCCATCACCATCGGTAATGACCCAATGACGTCCTAAAAGTCTTGCACTGATTCGCCTTCATTTGCAATTGTAATGGTATATAAAAAGACATGTTGCTGGGTCGAGCCATCTGATTCTTCTGGAAGATATTCTGTCTCGACGCTAATTTCAATTTTTGGATCAAAGGGCATTTTTTTTACCTAGAGAAATCTACTTGCCCCATTATGGTTTTTTATGCTGGCAATTTGCAATAGCTTTCTGAAGTTCTTCACCTGCCTGCGCAACTTCAGGGTAATAGTGACGTAATTGATTAATTTCGAATTGAATGAAATCAACAATTTTCTGGTTTATACTATTTTGTTGATGATCGTCATTTTTAAGAAGATTCGAAGAGGTTTCACATAAATTAAACATGAAATGAATAGCTAATCCTTTAGGCATCATTTCTGGGCTACCAACTTGTGAACGAATCTTTTCAAAGCATTCTTTTATTTCTTGTATGAAATTGATATCTTTTTGAGCTACTTTACAACCTACTTTTTGGCCCGAGGAAAAAATGGATTTTGTTACTTTCTCCGGATTAATGGAGTGGGTCAAAAAAGACTTTAAGCTAGAGCTTGGCCTTTGTTCTTGGATAAGAGCTTGTATTGTTTCAATTAAATAAGTTGTTCGATTTAACGTATAGCCATCTAAGGCGGAACTAATAGATACCTGGTAAGACCTCATATTCAGGTGAAGATCCTTCAAATCTTTTACTACATCGCTAAGAACGCTGTTGACTGTTTTCTGTTCTCCTGCTGGAATCTTGGCCAATTCACAGCTAGCTTGGAATTTTTGCGTAAGTACCAGCAGGGAAGCAATTTCATTGCCCCTTTGTCTTTCGTCAAGTGTCTTGAGTAGGTTAAGGAATTGTTTGGTTTCAAGCTTGAGATATTGAGTGAGAATTGAGGAAAGGGGGTGAATGTTGATTTTATTGTGAATATGCTTTGCAAGTGTGGGATCATATCTATGCCTATGCTTATGCGCGTCTTTTACCATCATGCCAGCCCTCATGTTATTTAGAAACGTGCACAAAATAACTTGATATTTTAAACCCACTTTCTCTTATCTTTTTACTTAATAGAAAAGTTAGGTACATAAATATCAAGTTATTTTGGGTACATTCCTTGTCTCTCATTATAGTTAATATGGTGACATTATTTAATATTCTTCCAAATCTTCCTTTTCAGCAAATAAACAACGACAAAGAACAAAGCAATATAAATTAAAACGCCAATCCCCATCATCTCTCGGGTATACTTCTTCGGCTCACTGGCATAGTCTAAAAAATTGACCAAATCACGAGTCATTGCATCAAAATCGTCAGAAGACATACTTCCTTGATGTGTCATTTGTAACACAGTGTAATATGGCACCTTCCTAACAAATAGGGGAGTTTCCAAAAAAAGCTGCTTTTTATTAACTATAAGTTGCTGCTCTCCTTGAAGAGCAACAAAGGGATTTGGCATATTAACATTATCAACCAATAAATTATTACTTTGTGTAGGCCGCTTAGGATCTTTATAAAAAACGTGTAAATAGGTATACAGCCAATCTGCTCCATGTATTCTGGCCATCAATGTTAAATCCGGAGGCGATGTTCCAAACCACCAATTTTTATTTTTATCTGGCATTTTATTAGGAGTTATCCCACTGCTTTTGCAATGGGATCATGGTCCATATATTGTAAAGAGTGGCAAGCTAGACAATAAGTCACAAAATATCTAGCACCTTTTTGAATACTTTTAACACTATGGGTATCAATATTGGCATCTTGTAATTGAATTGGAAACTCGTCTGCATAACCCATTTGCCAGAAAAGCATTAAGCTAATAACACTTTGAATGGTTAATCCCTTCAATCTTAACATCATTTTTCCTTGCTACTTGCTCTTGGAGTCGAACACGGCTTTACTTCCTCCCCTAATGGAAAAAAGGTTTGCGATAGGTTATCCGCTGCGGCACTTCTTTCACTTTCTCATAGCTCGTGTATAAAGGCATGAGTATGAAAAATGCAAAATAACAGAGAGTAAGAAAGCGACTTGCCCAAACTGCGACATCGTTAACAGGTTGTGTCCCTATATAGGCAAGGCTTATGAAGCTGATGACAAAAACCGACAAAGCTATTTTCGACAGCTTACCTTTATACCGAATAGATTTTACAGGACTTCTATCTAACCAAGGCATGACGAACAAAACAGCAATTGAAGAAGCGAGTGCAAAAATGCCTAAGAGCTTATTGGGAATAGCTCTTAAAATGGCATAAAAAGGAGCCAAATACCAAGCAGGAGCGATATGTACTGGTGTTTTCATTGGATTTGAGGGGATGAAATTTTCTGGCTCTAAAAATAAACCTCCAAAAGAGGGGAAATAAAAAACAATCAGGGCAAAAATAAAGATAAAAATAATTGCTCCAGCAAGATCTTTGACAGTGTAATAAGGATGAAACGGTACACCATCGATTGGCTTACCAAAGGTATCCAAATTCTTTTTTATTTCAATTCCATCTGGATTATTTGATCCCACTTTGCGCAGTGCAATTAAATGAACAGTAACTCCAATAATAAGTAACATAGGAATGGCAGCGACATGATAAGAAAAGAAACGATGTAAGGTGATGGGTGAAACAGTAACGTCTCCAATAAACCAGACTCCGATAGGTTCCCCAACTAAGGGAATTGCCATAAAAATGTTACTAATAACTCGACTTGCCCAAAAGGACATTTGCCCCCAAGGCAGGACA
>CAWFQC010000008.1:0-58478 GCA_963817645.1 uncultured Gammaproteobacteria bacterium
ATTATCAAGGGGATCATGTAGAAATAATTAAAACTACTTTGCTAGCCTCGGACAAGCAGCAAACTATCTGCTGGTTAAAACTTAGATAATTTGTTCTATGTGGAACGCCTTTTGGATTTTATGTCTCTTGTGGGATGGGAAAACACTCTGCCTCCCAAAGAACACTTTAGTATTCTTTCTGGGTTTTGGAGAATTATAGAAAAGGTACCTATACAACTGAATTTAAATGAGCAGCAAGTGAGAGTCAAGAATTGCATCATAAGCAAGATAATTTCCTGATTCTTGAGCATGAAGAGACCGCTTTCAAGCGAACTCCGCTTTGCAAGCGTGACACTAAGCTGCCGCCTTTAGGCGGCAGTGATTCACTTGGGCTCATTATGGATTCCAGGGTCTTGCTAAAAGGCTGTAATTCATCCAAAATTCGCAGCAAAATATAGCCTACATTGGAGTTTATTGAGATTTCGCTAGACCACAATTGTTGATTGTCGAGGGCCTTTAGCAGTTTACATAGATGTAAAGAGCTGCGGGACAAAGAAGAATCAACGATTTATGGCCGGAATAGTAGAAATGCCAACAGACTCTAGTGTAAGAAAGAGAGAAAAACATTACTTAGTTCACTGGTTCAACTACTTGTTGCATAAGACCCTGGAATCCATAATGAGCCTTCACTTGTTGTCTAATGTTGTAATGATCGCCTCAAGGCTTTCTTTTACTTTTTGATTCATTTCAATTTGTCGTGACCATCCGTTTTGTTCTGCGGTATCTAGGATCCGTATTGTTTCGTTTAGTTGCTGCTTATGCTGATTTAAAAACTGGCCTGTTGTTCTAAAATGGCTACAACTAAGGCAAGCATTTGCATGTGGGCAACCACCTTGTTGAATCGGTAAGCCGCAATATCCATTTGGTAATGCCTGTGCTAAGACATTGCGCTTTAACCATTTAAGATCAGCCGGAATATCTATAGCTTGCTCGTCCGCGACAATTGACCAGTGATATCAACTAATTTACCCTGAAATTTAGCAAACTCAGCTTTCATGGTACTATCATGAAGGTGGGCGTAACTCATGGTCATTTCAGAGGAAGTATGCTTCAAATATCGTTGAACAATGTGGGCAGGGACACCAGAGTTAATCATTTGAGTGCCAACAGTATGACGAAATTGATGAAGTTGAAAGTGCCATATTTTTCCACCAGGGCCTTTTATTAAATGTTTCACAGCCAATCTATTAAGAGCATCTGACACTATAAAGCATTGTATTGCTCCTAAATCTTTTGCTGTAAATAGGTATTTAACATCGAAAGTATCATATTTGTTGAGTGTATACTCAAGTTGCTCGAAAATGAGCGCCGCTATTTCATGACTAATGGGTATGGTTTCTTCTTTCTTCATTTTAAACTCGTAGTAGCGAAGAAAAAAATCACCCTCAGCATCTTTCAATATACAATCCAATGGTAATGCACAAATTTCCCCAATGCGTCTGCCAGTATGTTGGAGTATTATCACGAGTCTTCTTATATCAGGAGATAATCCATTGATATGTTGCTTTAATTGGTCTAAAACATCATGAGGTATGTATCGTGGCCTGGCTCGTTTCACCGGTAATCGATCCTGTCTAAACATGATTTTTTCTTTGGTTACACTTTCCCAACCCTCCACTGCGGCCAATGTTATTAACAACTTGATATGTGTGATTAATTTATTTTTGGCTTCATTAACGGTTTTTAAACCGCAGACATACTCAATAAAATCTAACATCAATGAACGATTAATTTCCTCTGATTGAACACAATGACCATATTTTTTTAGAAATTTAGAAAAATGACCAATCGATCTTAAATACTGTTGAATGGTGTAAAAAGCTTTTGTAGAAGATTGAAAATGAATGAATTTTTTAGCTAGCTGACGTAACCATTCAGGATTGATTTTTTCAAAACTAATGTAGGATGCTCGGGTGTAAGGCGGTGGCTTTATACCTATATCACATAGTCTCCAGATATTTTTTTTATAATCAATTTCACGTTGATTTTTTATTAGTTTATTATCTACAATTATTTCATGTTTTGATAAGTTCATTGGCCAAGCTCCTTATTGTATATTTTTTAAAAGCATTTTTGATATCTTGAGAAGAGAGATGAGTGTAGATATTAATGGTAGTTTGTACGCTTAAATGTCCTAGCCGTTTTTGCACAAGAGCTATATCCCAGCCCTGTTGAATTAGTTCGGTTGCATGTGTGTGACGCATCATGTGTGGTGTAACCTTTTGACCTACTGTTTTACTCAATCGCATAAACAAATCTTGGACGGCGGTATAACATAGAGGTTGTCCCCGCTTATTTCCTTTAAGGCAAACAAAAACGTATTCTGAATTGATTTCATCTAGCTCAGATAGGACATAATGGGTATACAATTTCATCAGTGATTGTGAGACAGGCAAGATGTTAGTACAGTGGGACTTTGAGCGTACTTCATTAGGATGGTTATTCCTGGGGACAAGTTGGATCTCATTATCCCAACTTTGAATGTCTTGGTGTAATATGCCAAGCAATTGACCAATGCGCATACCGGTTTCATAAAGAGTGCAAAGTAAGAATTTATCTCGTATGTAGTAACAAGCGTGCAACATCTTCTCGATAAGCTGGTGATCAATAGTTCTAGGTAACTTTATAGGTACTTTAATCTTAAGTGTCCTAGACTTAGCAAGCCGTGTTGTGTTGAGATGGTTTAAAAAAGGCTTATAACGTGGATTGATAGCAATTTTAGTGGTATAGAGTTCAAGATGGGCCACATTACCTATTTGTTCATGGAATTTATAAAAAGCAGTAACAGCAGCAAGGGCTGCATTAATACTGCTTTCAGTGCGTTTTGATACAGATTGATGAATCACTACAACACGTTGGCAGGGTGAACGAAGCCAGGTAATGAAGCCTGCTAATTGATCTAGTTTAATGACAGCCCAATTTAGCTCAAGATCTGACAAATATTCCCAGAAATGCTTAAGGTGATGAGCATAAGCTCGGATGGTATTTGGACTTTTCTGAAGATTGTACAGATAGCTGATGTATTGAAAAATCGGCGCTACTGTTTCATTGTTATCGTCGATTACCTTCCAAGCCTTAAAACCGTCCGGCATGATAATAGGAGTAACTTTCATCGCTATAATTCCTCAAATTGGTTAGAAGACTCTATCTAACCCAAATGGATTATATTAGCTATGTAAAATATACCCGTGTTAACATGTAGAACAAGCCATCCTGTAAACGTCACATCTGTAAGGGATTAAATAACCATTCATCTTTAAAAAAACAAAAAACTTACATCTAATAAAATAAAAATAAATCTTTTTAAATCAACAAGATACTTAATGGTTAAGTGACTTAAGTGGATCGTAATAATCTTTGGATAATACTTGTTCGGATAATGCAACTTTGCACCCCTTCCATACTCGGATAATGTTTACGGATTGAAATGAGGGCGCAGTCAAGTTCTTTCTTTAACTCAGGTGTTAAATACAAAGACTCAACTGCAACTAAATCTTCTATTTCATCACCAATATCAACAAACTCATGAAAATCTTCACGGGCGAGCAATTGGGTAATTGCCTCAGATACCCACTTGCTTTTACCTCGCATTCCATAACCATTGGCAATGATAGCTTTAATCATCTCTTGTTGGGTGGATTTTGGTAATCTTACAGTGGTTTTAATCTTTGATGACATAACAAACTCATAACCTTATTTAAGAAACTTCAGCTTCCATTAATTTGATAAGAGATTGGAATACCCTACTCACACTTGTATAATCATCCCAATTGATATCATTATAATTATTTTGCTGATTAAATTGTCTGTGTTCAATGATGAGTTCTATAATTTTTTTAGCAATAGATAGATGGTGGGTATAACCAAATGTGACTCGCTTAGCTAAGCGCCCTTGCTTTCTGAGTTCTGGCTGGATTGAAACCTGCTTTTTTGATTGGCTATTGAGCATTTTTTTTAAGCTAGTTAGCGACATGTTATGAGTAATACATTCTTCAACAAGTCTATGACGAGTGATTGGATCAGAAACCTTAGCAAGGAATGCTGCCTTCTCTAAATTAGTAATAACATTATTAACCAATAATTCTTGAATATCCTCTGGCGCTTGTAAAACAGCTAGATAAGTCATCGCATGTGGAAGGCTACAACCTAGAATATCTTTTAGCATAGAAGCTGTTAGAGTTTTTTTTTCATTCTCAGAATAGGCGGCAACTAACTGCCTTACGTTCTGAAGGCGTTCCCAAATACTAAGATCTTCACGTTCAATATTTTCAATCCATTGCAAATAACGAATATCAAATTCAGTTGGCTTGATATCCAAAATACGCGCTTGGATATCTTCCTTGCCCGCTAATATAGAAGCTAACACACGACGTTCACCTGATATAAGACGATAATCAAAACCATCTTTATAAACTTCAATAGCACTGCGAACACCTTGTTTTTTTATTGAATTAGCTAAGCTCTTTAAGCTATCGATTTCTTGTATTTTGCGTTCAAATAGAGGATCACTTTGGGAAAGGGAGAATCCAGGGGTAACCTCATGTTTTTGTATTGCTAATTTTCTAGGGTTATCAGGATCAAATTGAATCTTGATAAGAGGTATCACCTCATATCGCAATTGACCAGCATTATTTTTAACTGCATTAATAGTTTGACTTATTCCTTCATTTAAATTTTTAGAAATTCCAAAAACTTTACGCTTTGCCATGATACAACACCTTCCTTGCAATGTATTCACAAGCAGCTAACGCCTCTAATTTTGCCTTATTACTATCAGGTAACTCAAAAATAGTTTTATGGCTGGCACCTTCTGCATCCATTTCTGAAAAAACAGTCCGCTGACCTAAACACAGTGGTAAAACATATTCAGATATAGCTCGATTCTGTTGCAATTCAAGGAGAAGATCTTGATGGAGTCTAACTGGTCTAAACATGTTAGGCAGAATCCCAATCAGGGTTAACGGATATTGGAAGCTACGTTGTAGTTGTTCTTGCTTCCATAATTGCAACATACCATAAACCCCCTCAATTGGCTGGGGTTCCATAATAGACGGTATTAAAATATGGGTCGCGGCCTTAATTACACTAACCGTCAGGGGGCCCTTAGAAGGGGGAGTATCAATAACAATGATTTCATAAGCTTCTTTGACCTCTGCAAGATCCAAAAAAAGCTTAAGCTGTTGGTGAACTTTTTCTGAAACCTCAGATTTATGCACAGCTTCGGCAGCAAGTAGCTTCGCCGAATGACCAGGTGCTATTTCAAGCGTTGGGATATGGGTAGCATAGGGGAATACAGGCTCACCATAAAAAATATCAGCGATTGAACTCCTACCACCCCATCTTTGGTCATCAGGATTAGTGGGGTCATAATCTGGATGGATTGGCGGTAAAACACCTTGTGTGTCAATAGGATCATTGTCCATCTCTAAAAAACGTCGAGACAAGTTACATTGAGGATCAAAGTCAAGCGCTAAGGTTTTTAAACCACAAACAAGGGAGAAGTATTCAAGTAGCAGACGACAGACAGTTGATTTACCTACGCCACCTTTATTATTGACAGGTGCAACTATATTCATAGATTTTCCTTTCTTTGGAACAATGTATGCTCTAGAGTAACTTATTATTGCCAGTAATGGTAGAGTTGGCTATGCTAATTTGTTTTTTAGTTAATTATCAAAAAAAGCCCACAGCCCATGAGTGTTTATATAGTTTATATGTTTATATGTTTAGGGATATTTAAGTTATTGAAAGTTAAAAATAAAATAGTAGATAATGTGACGTTTACAGGAAATAATGTGACGTTTACAGGACAAATTGTGACGTCTACAGGACAAAAGTGTGACGTTTACAGGATGAATGTGACGTTTACAGGATGACAGTAAATTGTCGAAAAAATTGCCAAAAATCTTGCCTTGAGGAAGTTTAAGTTTAAGCCTAGTGGCTAAAAACTCCATAGGAAATCTGTGAAATTTACGGGATTTAAGGAGTCTCATAATGAGGACTGATAAAGAAATCAGAGATTTGGAACTTAAAAAGCATGTTGGTAGTATTCATTGTTCAAATACTTTGTCGTTACTGCAAAGGAAAATAAGCAATGTTCTCTTATACCATGCTTATGATGAGCTTTTAGAGAAAGAAGAACACGAAATTGCGATTAAAATGTTGTGTCGTCTAATTGGCTATAGTAGTCATGATTATGATACCATCAAGAAAGCGCTTAAAGCCTTAATTTCTACAGTACTTGAGTGGAATTTATTAGATGACGCTAAAGACAGCCTGCAAGAAGATTGGAATGCAAGTTCTATTTTATCCAGTGTCGGAATGAGGGCTGGTGTTTGTACTTATTCTTACAGTAATCGACTAAAAAAGTTATTATATATGCCAGGGATATATGGAAAAATTAATATTATAATACAGTCAAGATTTAAATCCAATTATGGCCTGGCTTTATATGAAAACTGTATTCGTTATCAAAACTTACCTCACACGCGTTGGTTTGCTTTGATGACTTTCCGAAAGCTCATGGGTGTTCCAGAAAATAAGTATATTATTTTTAGGGATTTTAAGCGAAGGGTTTTAGATAAATCAGTTGAAGAAGTCAATCTTTATTCCGATATGCAGGTCGAACCTGAAATAGAACGTGAAGGTAATAAGATATGCCGCATTCGGTTTAAGCTTATTATTAAAGCAATTAATCACAGACAAGAAATTCAGAATAGGGAGCCCTACCAAGAATCAGATGAAAATGCGCAATTAATAACGTGTTTGAAAAAGGATTTCACCCTAAGCCATATTCAAGCTCAAAAAATTGTAAGGCAATATCCTTCTCAATTCATTTCTGATAAAATTCAACTCATAAAAAAATCACATACTTATATCCATCGCAAAGTCCATAGTTTGTCTGCCTATTTGATTAGCGCTCTTAAAGAAGATTATCAACTAAATGCTTCCAGGCAAGTCGAATCGATCAGGCAGGTTGAATCGATTGCGCCAATAGCACTTGAAAGTCAGGAAGAATCCCTAAGAAAACAGTATGCAGATTATTTGAAGGAAAAAATGGATAATTTTTTTAACTCTCTTGATTTAGAGGAACAAGCAAATACATTGACAGCATTTGAGAACTCTCTAAAAGAAAAAAATAATTCCTTTGTATTGGAAAAATATTTTAATAAGGGATTGAATAATAAAATTGTCAATAGTATTTTTCGCACTTTTTTACGCGAGCATTTTGAAAAATCTTTACCATTATTAGACACTTTTGAGGAATTTAAATTAAAAAATGAAAAAAATAATCCATATATCTGACCTTCATTTCGGTCGAGAAAATAAAGAAGTTGTTGAAGTTTTATTAAATGAAATTCGCGGCTATCAGCCAACACTTGTTATTGTAAGTGGAGATTTGACCCAACGGGCACGCAAGAGTCAATTTATGGCTGCAGGTGATTTTTTAAAAAAAATACAATTTCCCAAAATTGTTGTACCCGGCAATCATGACATCCCGTTATTCGATTTAACTAGTCGCTTTCTGTTCCCACTTGATAGATATAAAAAATATATCACTGATGACTTTTTCCCAACCCATATTGATGAGTCACTTGGCGTCATAGGGATCAATTCTGCTTTTGCATTTACTTGGAAATCAGGAAGGGTCACGCAATACCAACTACAAAAAATTGCCGAAAAATTCAAATCTATAGATGTCATTAAAATATTAGTAGTTCATCATCCTTCAAATGAAATCTTTAACAAAATTCAACATTATAAATATCTGCAGGAAATCGGCATTGATCTCATACTTTCGGGGCACCTTCACCAAGCATCTGTTAGGATCATGAATGAGAATATAGCCACTTCTAATTTAAAAACACTTGTCATTCAAGCAGGCACTGCTGTTTCGACTCGCTTAAGAAGAGAGAGTAATTCATTTAATTTAATTGAAATACACGATAAAGCGCATTTAACAATCACCGTTAAGGGGTTTGAAAAACATCAGTTCAAACAAAAGAGTCGTTATGCCTTTAGAAAAAAAATGAATCATGGGTATTGGCGACATGAAATTTTTGACGTTAACAAAAAGAGAGAAAAATATGTTCTTTAAAAATATTATTCTATATCAAATGGTTGTACCCTTTGCATTAGAGGCAGATGAGCTAAATATATGTTTGCAAAAAGATGCTTATATGCCTTGCTCACGCAGCGAAAATGCAAGTTATGGTTGGGTAAGTCCTTATGAATCAAATAACACATTATTCGTTCATAGTTTAAAAGATTATTATTTAGTCGCTTTTTGCAAGGAAGAGAAGATCCTTCCAAGCAGTGTTATTAAAGATGAGCTAAATAAAAAGATAACTATTCTGGAACAGCGTGAAGATAGAACTATTTATCATAAAGAAAAAAAGTCATTACGCGAGGAAGTCATCATCAATTTAAGACAGCAAGCTTTTTCTCGAAAGAAGATTATCCATGCTTATATTGACAAAAAACAAAATTGGTTGATAGTAGATACTTCAAATAAAAATAAAGCAGAGGAAATTTGTAGCCACCTTAGAAAATCACTTGGTAGCTTGAAATTAGCGCTACCCGCTACAATAAAACAACCTGAAAATACGATGACATCTTGGATATTAAACAAGAAAGAGCCTCCCTATTTTAATATAGAAAATAATTGTGATATGTTAGATCCTAAGCAGAAGATGAGCATGATCAAATGTCAGGAGCAAGATTTAAATGCGGATGAAATTATAGGTCACTTAAGTAGAGGAAAACAAATTGTTAAATTAGCATTAAATTGGCAAGAAAAGATTTCATTTGAATTTAACGATGACCTTCGCATAAGAAAAATCAAATTCTTAAACTTAATTCAGGAGAGAAGGAGCGAAAAACACAAATCTCATCAAGAACAACTCGACACTCATTTTGCCATCATGACCGGGGAGTTCTCTCTTTTTTTGCCGGATTTATGGGCTTTATTTGATGGCTTAAAACCTTTAGAGAATGGGACTATTTAGGAGGACGATATGGAAGAGTTTTTATCATTTGTAAATCATGAGCTTTCTGCTCTTAAGCAAGCTGGGTTATATAAAAAAGAACGGATTATTACCAGCCCACAAGATGCTAAAATCACAGTGAATGGAGTCAGTCAGGTCATAAATCTATGTGCCAACAATTATCTTGGATTATCTGACCATCCCAAATTAATTAATGCCGCAAAAGAAGCACTCGATAAATATGGTTATGGTATGTCTTCAGTACGCTTTATTTGTGGTACACAACTTATTCATAAACAATTAGAAGAAAAAATAAGTGAATTTCTAGGAACAGAAGATACTATTTTATATTCATCTTGTTTTGATGCAAATGGGGGCCTATTTGAAACGCTATTATCAGAAAAAGATGCCGTTATCAGTGATGCGTTGAATCATGCCAGCATTATCGATGGTATTCGTCTTTGCAAGGCGAAGCGTTTTCGATATCAAAATAATGATATGCAGGATTTGGAAACTAAGTTACAGGAGGCTAAGGAAAGCAGATATCGCCTCATAGCCACAGACGGTGTGTTTTCGATGGATGGAATTATTGCCAACTTACCAAAAATTTGTGAACTTGCAGAAAAATACCATGCTATGGTGATGGTAGATGATTCTCATGCTGTGGGCTTTATGGGTCACAAAGGCAGAGGAACACATGAGTATAGCCATGTTATGAATAGAATAGATATTATTACTGGCACCCTCGGGAAAGCTTTAGGTGGTGCTTCAGGGGGTTATACAAGTGGTCGAAAGGAGGTTGTCGACTTGCTTAGACAACGTTCACGTCCCTATTTATTTTCTAATTCACTTGCGCCTGTCATAGCAAAAGTTTCAATTGAAGCAATTAATATGATTGAGGAGGGCAGTGAACTACGAGAACAATTGAAGTGGAATAGTGCCTATTTTCGTTCTGGCATGGAACATCTTGGTTTTGAGCTAATACCTGGGGATCATCCTATTATCCCAGTGATGATTGGCGATGCAAAATTATCAGCAGATATTGCAGACCGTTTATTGCAAGAAGGTATTTATGTTATTTCTTTTTCATATCCAGTTGTTCCTAAAGGTTTAGCAAGGATTCGTACTCAAATGTCAGCAGCGCATAAAAAGGAGGATTTGGACCAAGCGCTTGAGGCATTTCAAAAAGTAGGCCGTGATCTAAAATTAATTTAGCGATGAGAGATTCTGATGAAAGCATTATGCAAGTTAAAACCAGAAGCGGGTATTTGGATGGCAGATATCCCCATTCCTGAAATAGGTGTAAATGATGTCCTGGTAAAAATAAAAAAAACAGCGATTTGTGGAACAGATATTCATATTTACAATTGGGATGAATGGGCACAAGCAACCATTCCTGTTCCAATGGCAATAGGCCATGAGTTTATGGGGGAAATTGTTGCCTTGGGCGATGAGGTAACGGGCTTTGCTGTTGGCGATCGGGTTTCAGGTGAAGGGCATATTACCTGTGGCCATTGTAGAAATTGTCGAGCTGGAATGAGACATTTGTGTCGAAATACCGTGGGTATTGGAGTTAATCGTCAAGGTTGTTTTGCAGAATTTCTTTCAATTCCAGCAGCTAATGTATTCTTATTACCACAACAGATAAGTGATGACATTGCTTCAATTTTGGATCCGTTAGGAAATGCCACTCATACGGCGTTGACTTTTGATATGGTTGGCGAGGATGTTTTAATTACTGGTGCAGGCCCTATTGGTATTATGGCAGTTGCTATTGCAAAACAAGTCGGTGCTAGGTTTGTGGTCAGTTCCGATGTTAATGACTATCGCTTATCACTTGCCAAAAAAATGGGTGCAGATCGTGTTGTTAATGTAAATCGAGAATCGATAGAAGAGGCTATGGCAGAGCTTGCGATAAAGGAGGGCTTTGATGTCGGTTTAGAAATGTCAGGCAACCCTAAGGCGTTAAATGATTTATTGTCGACTATGAATCATGGTGGGCACGTTGCCCTTTTAGGCATTCCCCCTCATGAGACGGCAATTGATTGGGGCTTGGTTATTTTTAAAGGGCTAACTCTCAAAGGAATTTATGGACGAAAAATATTTGAAACCTGGTATAAAATGTCAAGTCTTATCCAAGCAGGGCTTAAAATCGAACCTGTCATTACACATCATTTTTCAATTGACGAGTTTCAAAAGGGATTTGATATTATGAGGGGTGGAGAAGCAGCAAAAGTTATTTTAAACTGGGAATAGATAAAAAACTTGATTATTGAGTCATAATAACGCGTATGAATTTAAAAATTTATTTTAAGGCTAAGACAAATTCGTGACTTCAATAACAGAAAAAAAATTAATTCATTACATGAATAAGGGTATTTCTGATTATAAGATGATTCGTAATGGTGATCGAATCTTGGTTTAAGCCAAGCCAATTAATGGATCACGACTTTTGGGATTTCAGAAATTTGGAGGAAAAACTGATTAGTGAAAGTGACTAGATTTAACTTTTGTTTTTTGTAACAGTTGTAAGGATATACTAAACTATTAAAGACATTTATAAGGAGATGAACATATGTCCATCATCACAATTATTCTAGTACTTATTGTCGTTGGCATATTAATGTGGCTAATAAATACGTATATACCCATGGCTGGGGCTATTAAATCACTTTTGAACGCAGTTGTTCTCATCATATTAATTTTATGGCTCTTACAAGTTTTTGGACTTTATTCATTTGGAAATTTACGTTTTAAATAAATCAGGTTCTTCCTCTCTTCTGTGAGTGAAGAACTGTCAAGATAATGGCAGGGGATGCCTTTGCAAAGGCGTTTGGGTCACGTTGTTGCATTAATATCTATTGTGTTGACAAAGGAAAATTGAATATGGCCAATCCTTGTGATGAACTTCGCCAAATTAATATCGAGCAGCTTGTTCGTGGTCGTTTTCAACCTCGTCAACATTTTGATGATGAAAAATTAAAGGAGCTTGCTAAAGCCATTAAAGCAACCAATGGACTATTGCAACCTATTATTGTTCGCACTATCAATAATAACAAGTATGAAATTATCGCTGGAGAAAGGCGTTGGCGTGCGGCGATATTGGCCGGTTTAGATTATGTCAGTTGCGTGATAAGACAATTTAATGATCAAGAAGCACTTGAGGCAGCTATTATTGAAAATGTGAGTCGTTCTGATTTGAACCCGATCGAAGAAGCACATGCCTACCAACGGTTAATGTGCGAGTTTGGGTATATCCATGAGGAAATTGCTACTATCGTTGGTAAATCCCGTCCCAAAATAACCAATTGCTTGCGAATGTTAAAATTAGATCAACGGGTACAACAGTTCTTAATTGGTGGCTTATTGATGGAAGGACATGGAAAAATATTGGCGGGCCTTCCCAGTAACCTACAGCTTGAAACAGCAAAGAGAGCCATAAAAAATAATTGGAGCGTTCGAAAGATTGAGCGAGAAGCCAAACGATTGCTGACTCAAAAAAGTAAAGAAAACAGCGAAGATACTAATATTAAAGCATTAGAGAGATCACTATCAGATTATATTGGCTGTCGAGTAAAAATAAATTATCAAGATTCTCAAGGTAAATTGGAAATTAATTTTCATAATCTTGAAATTTTGCAAGGTCTATTTGCTAAAATGGGTTTTGATTATTAGTTATAGAATGCAACAAGTACATTAACGTTCAGGTTACCTGGTGCAGTTCTAACTTATAAAAAGCATCAATTAAGAGGATAGGCGTTTATATCTAACTCTATGGGGCAGCTTAGCTGCATCTCCTAAACGACTGAGGCGATTTGCTTCATAAGCACTATAATTTCCCTCAAACCAAACTATTTTGCTTTCTTCCTCAAAAGCCAACATGTGGGTGGTAATTCGATCAAGAAACCACCGATCGTGAGAGATAACTAAGATAGAACCTGGGAATACTAGTATAGCTTCTTCTAATGCCCGTAATGTGTCTACATCTAGATCATTGGTTGGTTCATCAAGCAAAAGAACATTTCCACCTTCCCGTAACATTTTGGCTAAATGCACACGATTGCGTTCACCACCTGATAAGTCCTTGACTAATTTCTGTTGATCAGTCCCTTTAAAATTAAAGCGACTGACATAGGCACGTGATGGGATTTCATAATTGCCGATGGTGATTGTTTCCTGACCTTCCGATATTTCCTGCCAAATGGATTTACTATCATCCAGTGCTCGAATTTGATGAATAGAGGCAAGTTTGACAGTGTTACCGATTTTTATTAATCCTTGGTCAGGTTCTTCAACCTTTGCAATCAGTTTAAAAAGGGTCGATTTTCCAGCTCCATTACCACCAATAATTCCAGTAATTGATCCCTTAGGGATCGAAAAAGACAAATTTTCTATAAGCAATTTGTTCTCATAGCTTTTGCTCAAATCATTAATTTCAATGACTAAATCTCCCAACCGTGGTCCTGGAGGAATATAGAGAGAAGCCGTTTCACAAATTTTTTGATAATCTTTAGAATTGAGTTCCTCAAATTGGGCTAATCGTGCCTTACTCTTGGCTTGGCGGCCCTTTGGGTTACTACGTACCCATTCCAATTCCTGTTTTATGGTTTTTTGGCGAGTTGCTTCTTGCTTTTCTTCAACTCCAAGTCGTTTTTCTTTTTGTTGTAACCAAGAGGTATAATTTCCTTCAAATGGTATCCCATGACCGCGGTCTATTTCCAGGATCCAGCCTGCAACATTATCCAGAAAATAACGATCATGTGTTATTGCAACTACCATCCCTTTAAATTCTTTTAAATAACGCTCTAGCCATGCAACACTTTCTGCATCCAAATGGTTAGTTGGCTCATCTAATAATAAGATATCAGGTCTTGATAATAACAAACGACATAGGGTTACTCGTCTTTTCTCGCCACCTGATAAGTTGTCTGTTAGTGAATCACTGGGTGGTAAACGTAAGGCATCTTGAGCAATTTCAAGTGTGCGCTCTATTTCCCAACCCTTAACCGCATCAATTTCATTTTGTAGATTGCCTTGTTCTTCAAGCAGGTTATTCATCTCTTGCTCTGATAGAGGCTGAGCAAAACGATGGCTAATATCATCAAACCGTAGCAGAAGCTTCTGTATGTCCCAGATACCCTCCAGAAGTATATCTCGAACTGTCTTTCCAGGATCCAGTTGCGGTTCCTGTGGCAAATAACCAATTCTTATTCTCTCTTGTCTATGAATTTCACCCTCATAATCGTTATTCACACCTGCCATTATTTTTAATAAGGTAGATTTCCCAGACCCATTAATGCCTAGGACTCCAATTTTTGCGCCATGATAAAAAGACAAGCTAATTCCTTTTAAAATTTTATTATGGATGTCTTGCAAGGTGAGGATAAATTGTTTCATAAATTTTAGCTCTTAACTTTCATTTAGGGGCATACGTGAAGAATATCTATTTATAACAAATGATTGTAATCAAGAAAAGTTCTATTTAGGCAGATTTTCTTCATCTATTAAAACACATTGCAGAATTGCGATTAAATTAAGAATTATTTCATTACTCGTTAAAAAAATAAAATAAAGTGATGACTTCTTAGTCATCACCTTACAGATTACTTACAGATTAACGGTAACTTTTAACAACCACTTTTGTACCAGAGCTCATGAAATTTTGACTTAGCCATCTTGCATCTGAAGGCGGAACTCGAATGCAACCATGGCTGGCATTATAACTAGGAACGTGCCAGGAACCATGAATTGCATAACCACCGTGAAAAAACATGCACCATGGCATTGGAGCATTGCCCCTGCCTATTGGGTATTTACTTGATTTACAATCAGCCCCACCTTTTTGACCAACATGGAAAATGCCAACCGGTGTTTTGCAAGGTCTTCGAATATCAGAACAATAAAACCTTCCGCCTGATGCTCGTCCACTATGAATCAAATCACCATTATAGTAAGCAAACCACTGGAATGATTTTGGATCAAATACAAAAGCTTTTCCTGCGCCAACATATTTATTTTTTGAAAATTTTCTATATTCAGAATGTCGATGATGTCTTGATTGATAATAGTCGTTTTCTACACCACTTTCAGAGTCCCTATAATAATTATGATCACCATAATAATAATTGCTTTCATCCATTGGTGAATAATCATAGGATTCAAAACAAAAACTTTCCGCTGAAAATATCAATAGAAAAAAAGAACAAATCGTACTATATATTTTCATTTCCTAATCTCCTGTTATGACGACCGCTTTAAATTCCATAAAAGCATCTCATAAAAAAATTATAGAAGATGAAAAATTTATTTTTTTACTTTTAATTGGCAGAATTATTAGTAAAAATATTTTATATATTTATAATTCATATATTTTTTCTATTTCTTTAAGAGTTTTAGCAATAATAGCTTTAAATTCTGCATGAAGAATGTTTTCGTATTGTTAAGTAATAATTTTTAAAAATGAAAAAATTGGCTTTTGCTATAATATTTTGTTATTCTTTTGCTCCATGGTTTTATTAGATGGCATTTAGATTTTTCTTATAGCTTATTTGTTTAAATAAGAAACGCGAAATAAAATTCCGTCCAACGTAAGGATAGTAGGGACCGCAATTTTTTTCTTGTCGATAAATTACTTTTTTGATAAGGCGTTGAGATTGAGCAAAAAATAAAAGCTTTTTCTTTTATTTTTGCTGCTTATTGATAAAAAATTACGTTTGCCTATTAGGAGTAACTATGAAACAACTCGTTATAATTCTTGCTTTGAGCCTACTTGTTGGATTTACCAAACCACCTAAAAATACTGAGAATATTTGTCGAATTTTTCAAAATAATCCAACTTGGTACTGGAAAGCAAAACAAACTGAAAATAAATGGGGAGTGCCGGTAGCCGTTCAAATGGCAATTATGAGTCAAGAATCTCGTTTCAATGGCGAGGCCAAATCACAATCATCGGCCTATGGATTTTCCCAAGCATTAAGAAAGACATGGTCCAGTTACCAACGGAGCACGGGTGCTAAGGGACGACGTAATGAATTTGCTGCAGCCACCGATTTTATTGGCTGGTATGTACATATGAGTAAACGCCATCTTGGGATCTCTCCAAAAAATGTCTATGCGCTTTATTTAGCTTATCATGAAGGATTAGGGGGCTATAAGAGTCGCAGTTATACTCGAAAGCCTATAATTATGCGGGTTGCTAAAAAGGTTGATAAAAAAGCAGAAATTTACCAGTCCCAGCTACTAGCTTGCCAAAAACGAATTGAGGGTGTTGGCTAGGGCCTGTCGTCAATTAGCTCCCACTACGTCGCACTGCTATTAAGTTAAGCAATCTGTCGTCCGGTGATGGTTTGATCACGGAATCTAGGGAAGTGCCACTATCCTGGATCCCGCGAACAAGTCGCGGGACGACGGCGAGGAGGAAATGCCCTTAACTTAATGGCAGTGGGACGACGTAATGGGAGCTAATTGACGACAGACCCTAAACTCGATGATCAAGTAATCGATTCGTATGTGCTATTTCTTAAGTATTGCTTGCTGCTCATTCGTTCTCTTTGAGCTTAAATGTGGCTCGCGCCAAAGTGTCACAAACAAGACCATAATGGCAGGCCCTAGGAATAAGCCAATAAGACCCATCGTTTCCACGCCACCTAATATGCCAAAAAGCACTGCTAAAAAAGGCAGTTGCATCGCTCCACCAATCAAACTGGGTCTTACAAAATGATCAGCGATAAACATGATAAGGGCGCCCCAGGCAAATAGACAGATGCCCATGACCATATGGCCTTGGGCAATAAGGATTAGGGCAACAATTGCAAAAATAATGGGTGCCCCAAAGGGAACCATTGCCAAAATGGCAGTTACTGCTCCCAACAAGGCAGGCGCAGGCATGCCCACAATTGCGTAGCTAATGCCCATCAAAATACCGACCCCTATTCCAACCAACACAAGCCCATTGACGGTTGCCTTTAATGAACTGGGAACAGTTTTTGCATACAGGTACCAGCGTTGGCCTAAACAATATTGACCAATAGCATTAATCTGAGATCGTATTTGATTTCCATCTTTGTAAAAAAAGAATAAGCAAATAATCACAAAACTGAATATAAAACCGCGATGTGCCACTTGAAAACCTAATTTTTTCATGAATTCGTTAAACGGTTTCAAAGATCCAATTGACCCTGAAGATAACAGGGTTGAAATTCCTTGAGGTCTCCCTAAGCTATCACCCCACATTGTTTTCAAATAATTACCTGCCCATGGCAACTTTTCTAACCAAAGCGGGCTATTTTCCCCATGGGTGTTAGCGGCTATTAAAAAGTTAATGAGTAAATGTGATTCTTTAATAATAAGCAAAATAATCCAAAATAATGGAAGTGCAACCACACAGGTAATGATCAATGTCAGCAAAGTGGATGCCAAAACTTGTCGGTTGCCAACCCATTTTTCCAATCGAACGTATACGGGCCATGAAACGATAGTAATAACCGCAGCCCAAGCTACGGGTAAGAAAAATTGCCTGCCAACCAGCATCGTTAAAATAACGATAATGATCGTAAAAAGGATACTAATAAGATCTCTATGGTTATCGTTCATAAATAAGCGTTACCCCTTAGAAAAAAAAGAAAAAGCAATAATGAATGAAAGGTTTATCGATTTAAGACAGCCATGGTTAACCTGGTTGTTGAAATGAGATGGCTTTGTGCATCAAAAATATCAATATGCCAGACCTGAGTTGACCGCCCCAGGTGAATAGGAACCGCATTGCTTGTCACCTGGCCACTTCGTATAGAACGAATATGATTCGTATTTATAGATAACCCTACACAAACATGTGTTTGTGAATCTATGGCAAAATTTGCAGCTGTGCTGCCAACGGTTTCAGCAAGCACACAGGAAGCACCTCCATGCATGATGCCTATAGGTTGTTTGGTCTTTTCATTAACAGGCATAATCGCTTTAAGGTAATCCTGCCCATACTCTATAAAGGTAATGCCTAAAAAATCGACCATCGTATTTTTGCCGCGTTCATTTAAGGCTTGCAAAGAAATTGGTACTTTCCAAATTGCCATTTTTGTCTCCGTAATTAAATATTTAACATTAAGATTTCTCCAATTTGTTAGGGCTTATGATGATACGGCGTGTTCCATCTGCCATCATTGCTAAATGTTCACCGGTAGGTGCTTTAGTATAAACAAAGATTCCCTGGATCCCTGCCTCAGAAAGACTCTTGATACTATCCTGTTCGCCATTTTCATGAAATTGGATAATGTATAAATGTTGATAGATAGGATCTTTAGCTGTGATGACACCCTCTTCATTTTTATCTAATAAATGCAAATTGGATAAATCAAATAGTTCCTCTTGAGTGAGAAATTTGACCTCTGGAATTTCTTGAAGCATTTTTCGGTAGAACAAGGAGACATGATCAACGACGAGCACACCATCTTCACCATTTAATACGGCATGCGGGCTGAAATCATGGGTATTGTTTAAATCTATGACACCTATCCATAGCAAGTCAGGGTTAAGATGGTGTAAGGCTGGACGATGAAAGGTACTGTAGACTTTGAAGCCCCCTGCCATAAGAATGATAAAGACTAGGGCTGAGATGACTGTGCGCCTCAAAGCCATATTAATGCTCCTATGAATAAGTAACAGGCTATAAATAAAGCTGCCAATTTTATACCACAGCATCATTATCGGGTATAGCATTAACTATTTCACAAGAGAATTTAGCTGCTATATCCTTAAAACTTGATTATCGAGTAAAACCATACAACCTTTTCCATATAGACTATTCTGTTATTTAAGAACATATGGAGTAGAAAGTATGTTATTTATGGACAGACAAGATGCTGGTGAACAATTGGCAAATCAGCTTTTAAATTTCAAAAATAATCTAGATGTCATCGTTCTTGCTCTTCCTCGAGGTGGGGTGGTGTTAGGTTACGAAATCAGTAGCCAACTTGGTGTTCCAATGGATTTAATATTGGTGCGTAAACTAGGGGTTCCCTGGCAAGAAGAATTAGCGTTTGGCGCTATCGCAATGAACAATATTCAAGTTTTAAATTCAAATGTTATTTCTACTTTGCAAATTTCAAATGAAACTATTCAAAAAATTGCCATCGAAGAGCAAAAAGAGCTCGAACGTCGTAATCAGTTGTATCGAGAAGGTAGAGCTTTTCCGATTGTTGCAGGAAAGATTGTTATTTTGGTTGATGATGGCATTGCTACAGGTGCTACCATGAAGGCAGCTATTAGGGTTGTGAATAGCATGGGGCCAAAAAAAATCATTGTCGCTGTGCCGGTGGCAAGTCCTTCCATCTATGATGAGATGGCAGAAGAAAACATGGAGCTCTTGGTTTTGAAAACACCAGAGCCATTCTATGGCATTGGAATGTGGTATGGCAGTTTTCCACAATTAACTGATTCGGAAGTGATCACCCTATTAACAAAAGCGCCTCATGTTGGAACCTAATTTATGGACAATGAAACTATTATCCAATTAACAGAATTGAAGTTAATGGCCAATATAGAAATACCACAAGGTACCCATTCTATGGTCATCTTCGCTCATGGTAGTGGCAGTAGTCGCTTAAGCCCTCGTAATCGATACGTTGCCCATGCATTAAATTCAAAGAAGATAGCAACCTGTCTATTTGACCTGCTAACTACAAATGAAGAAGTCATTGATAATGAGACAAGAGAATATCGGTTTAATATTCCTTTACTTGCTGCCCGATTAGCAGAAGTAACAAAATGGCTTGCCAACTACTATAAGTCATATCACTTTAAAATGGGTTATTTTGGTTCAAGTACCGGGGCGGCAGCGGCTTTGGTTGCAAGCACTCAATGTCAAGGAATCATTAAGGCTATTGTTTCAAGAGGAGGTAGGCCGGATTTGGCAGGAAATGCTTTGTCAGCAGTGTGTGCCTCAACGTTACTAATTGTAGGTGAAAGAGATGAAGAAGTGATTGAACTCAATCGTTTAGCTTTTAATGAATTAAATTGCGAAAAGGAAATGGTCATTATCCCAACTGCCACCCATCTATTTCAAGAGCCAGGGACCTTAGAAGAAGTCATTTATTTTTGCAATCAATGGCTCGCTGTTTATTTATGAGAAAAAAATAGAAAATAGAAGCTTTGTACTATACTTTACCTGAATCAATAAAGTGTAATCAGTTAATTTGGAGGTAATATGAAAAAATTAATTAAGTTTCTAGCATTATCCGTATCTTTCAGTTTAATTCCTGCTTTTGCATTCACTTCTGTTTTGGCCCATCCCAAAGCAAATGTGGTAGAACGCAACAAAGGCAAAGCAGCAGTAGCTGGCAGTCATCTGTCCGGATGGCAGCAATACGGGCACAAAGCTGCCATTACTCGAAGTTCAATTACTAAGCCTGCAATTACTAAGCCCAGGAGATAGGGAAAATAGTCTGGTACTATAATTTTTTTGAATCAATAAAGTATCATTATTTAATTTGGAGGGAATATGAAAAAAATAATTAAGTATCTTGCATTACCCTTATCCTTGAGTCTCATTCCCGCCTTTGCCTTTGGAGGTGTTCATCCAGCGCAGGGTGTTCAGGCGCAACAGGGTTTTCCGGCGCAACAGGGGGTTATGGCCAAGCCTCAGGGATATGGATATCATCATGGTAATCATGGCTATGGTAGTTATCGTCATGGTCATCGTGGATATGGCTATGGCAATCCTAGTTATCATCATGGTCATCGTGGATATGGCTATGGTAGTTATGATGATGGATATGGCTATGGCAATCCTAGTTATCGTCATGGTCGTGATGGCTCTGGCTCTGGCTATCCTAGTAATGATTATGGATATCGTGATGGCTCTAGCAATCGTGCCGATTAGGTCATAGGGATGGTCATGGGAAATAGTGTCTTTGATTCAATCTGGAGGGAATATGAAAAAAATAATTAAGTATTTAGCATTACCCATCTCTTTCAGTCTCATTCCCACCTTTGCATTTACCCCAGCTTTGGCCAATAGCAACGAAGCTATGGCCCCAAGCGAAACGCGTGAGGCGCGCATTGATCAAGGAAGCCAATTGCAAGAAAAGGAAAATCTTAAACCTAGCGGTGGGCAAGGGGAATATAGCATAAAGCCTCAAGAAGGAAATTGGCGTAGTGCTGGAAGACTTTATCCACAGGGTAAGGAGTATAGCCGTGGAAAAAAATATTGCCGCCATTATTGGACAAAGCAATATTACTGTAAGGGCTATGGCCGTTGCCATTGGCGTCATAGCAAATATTTTTGCCCAAAAAGCCGTTGTGGCTGGCATCATGTAAAAAGGTATCATTGCTACAGACGCTAATCAAAAAGGGATCTTCAATCAACCAATGACGTGCCTGCACGTCATTGGTTTTTTAAAATGTTGACCTACCAATCTTTGAGCAGGATGCAAGAATATCCAGCATTTTAATCTTGCCAATTGGAAACCCAATACGGGCGCAAATCAATTGACATTATTTGAAAGGCAATTACTAAGCCTGCAGCCGGAGATAGCGAAAATAAGTCTTGTACTATACTTTTTAAGTATCATTATTTAATTTGGAGGGAATATGAAAAAATTAATTAAGTACCTTGCATTACCCTTATCCTTGAGTCTCATTCCCGCCTTTGCCTTTGCATCTGTTCCGGCGGAATCGGGGTATATGGCCAAGCCTCAGGGATATAGTCATCATCATGGCTATGGCTATCCTAGTTATCACCATAGATATCATCATAGATATGGCTATGGCTATCCTAGTTATCACCATAGATATCATCATAGGTATGGCTATGGCTATCCTTGTTATTACCATGGATATCAGCATGGGTATGGCTATGGCTATCCAAGTTATCATCATGGGTATGGCTATCCTAGTTATCATCATGGATATCAGCATGGCCCTAGCTATCATACCGATAGGTCATAGGGATGGTCATGTAAAAAGGTATAATTGCTACAGACGCTAATTAAGAAGGGATCTTCAATCAACCAATGACGTGCCTGCACGTCATTGGTTTTTTAAAATGTTGACCTACCAATTTTTGAGCAGGATGCAAGAATGCAATTAGGATTTTTATTGCGTAAGAAGCCTATTTCGAAAGAGGAATATGGACTATTGAAAGTACTCTCAGCATGGGAGCTAACTTTTTTAGGGGTAGGTGCCATCATCGGCGCAGGTATCTTCATTCTCACTGGCATAGTGGCTGCAACCAAAGCAGGACCTGGTGTTGTCTTGTCTTTTCTTTTGGCAGGTATTGCTTGTAGCTGTAGTGCACTGTCTTATGCGGAATTAGCCTCCAGTATTGGAGGATCAGGCAGTGCTTATAGTTATACTTATGCTGGATTTGGTGAAATTTTCGCTTGGATAATTGGTTGGGATTTGCTTCTGGAATACGGCATTTCCTGTCCAACAATTGCCATTGGCTGGGCAGCTTATGCCAACAATTTTTTGAATGCTTTCGGCTATGTACTTGCCAAGGGTTTAACAGAAGGTCCATTTGAAGGTGGAGAGTTTAACCTGTTAGCTGCAATTATCATTATATTATTGACCATCTTATTAGCGGTCGGCGTTAAACAAACCTCTCTTGTCAATCGGATAATGGTATTTGTCAAGTTAATTGTAATAGGGATTTTTATTGTCATTGCTGCCCAGCATTTTAATCCTGCCAATTGGCAACCTTTTCTACCCTTTGGCTTTAACGGTGTAGTTCAAGGTGCCGCCATCATTTTTTTTTCTTATATCGGATTTGACGCAGTTTCCACTGCAGCAGAGGAGGTTATTTCTCCACAACGAGATCTCCCCATTGGAATTATCACCTCGCTTACCATTTGCACTTTAATTTATATTATCGTGTCTGCGCTACTAACAGGAATGATTCATTATTCTTTTTTAAATGTCAGCTCCCCAGTAGCTAACACGTTGTTGCTGTTTGGTTACAAATTTGCATCAGGTATCGTCGGATTGGGTGCTGTGGCTGGTTTAACAACAGTTATTCTGGTGATGTTTTATGGCTTTAGCAGAATTTTTCTTGCTATGGCCAGAGATGGCTTATTACCTGGTCGCTTGGCTAAGTTGCATCCTGTTACTAGGACACCCGTTCGCATTATTTTTTTAGTAGGAATAATCATGGCATTCATTGCTGCGACTTTACCTATCCATGAGGCTGCGGAGTTAGTTAACATTGGAACGTTAGCAGCCTTTATTGTAGTTTGTGGAGGAGTAATTCTGTTACGTTATAGCAAACCTGATTTATATAGACCATTTAGGACTCCTTGGAATCCGTTTATTCCTTTATTAGGAATACTATTATGCTTATATCTGATGATGAGCTTGTCTTGGGTTACCTGGACAAGATTTATTATCTGGATGGTGATTGGTCTTTTTATTTACTTTAGCTATGGAGTCAAGAATAGTATTCTAAATAAAGAACGCAAAAATAACGCTTGAATATTCTCTTAAAAGAATTTAACTTTTTGTAAAGTAGAAGCAATCTATAGGAAAATATCATGATCATTCTTCCCAAAGTACGAGGATTTATTTGTACCACGGCGCATCCAATTGGTTGCTTTGAACAAGTGGCTTCACAAATTGCCTATGTAAAAGAACAAGGTTCATTTTCTGGCCCTAAAAAAGCATTAATCATTGGGTCATCAACGGGGTACGGCTTGGCTAGTCGAATAGTCGCTACCTTCGGAGCAAAGGCGCAAACAATTGGCGTTTTCTATGAAAGACCAGCAGAGGATAAGCGAACGGCAACAGCAGGTTGGTATAATACTGCCGCATTTGAAGCTTTGGCGCATGCAGAAAATTTTTATGCAAAAAGTATTAATGGGGATGCCTTCTCAGATGAAATAAAACGACAAACGGCTGATCTTATTCGTAAAGACTTAGGACAGGTGGATTTAATTGTTTATAGCCTCGCCTCTCCAAAGCGAGTTCATCCTGAGACGGGAAAAGTGTATTCCTCGGTATTAAAGCCCATTGGCCATTCTTTTACCAGCAAGACCGTTGATCCTTTTCATCGAGAGGTCAAGGAAATTACTTTGAACGCTGCAAGTCAGGAAGAAATAGAAAGTACGGTTCAGGTCATGGGTGGTGATGACTGGCAGCGTTGGCTGACCTTTTTAGGGAATGAGAACTTATTGGCAGATGGTTTGGTAACAGTTGCCTATTCTTATATTGGACCAGTGTTAACTCATGATATCTATAAAGAGGGAACCATTGGAAAGGCAAAAGAAAACTTACAGGCGAGCGCATATAAATTAAATAGTCATTTAGAGTACCTCCATGGTAATGCGTATATTTCAGTCAATAAGGCACTTGTCACTCAAGCTAGTGCCGCTATACCAGTTGTGCCACTTTATATCTCTTTATTATATAAATATATGAAAGAAAAGGGAACCCATGAAGGTTGCATTGAACAAATGGAACGGTTGTTCAAAGATAATTTGTATTCTGCTTCCTTGCAGGTTGATGATCAAGGCTTAATCCGAATAGATGATTGGGAAATGCAAGAAGATATCCAAGCAAGAATAGCCAGTGTCTGGCCGCTTATTACCAGCCAAAATCTTCTGACTCTTTCAGATATTGAAGGTTACTGCCATGAATTCTATCGTTTATTTGGTTTTGATGTAGCAAAGGTGAATTATCAAGCAGAAGTCAACCCTTATGTAGAAATAAACTCAATCCAAGAGGAACAACGCCTAGCCAGTTTCTAGAAATCTTACCTCTTACCATTCCCTTAAAACCGATCTGATTAATGCAGGTGCAAACTGGCATGATCAAGAAGTTGTTGTCGATGATGGTTTGGTAACCAGTCGCAGTCCAAAAGATATTCCTGTCTTTGTGGAAAAAGTTATCGAAGAATTTGCAAATATAGCACGTTAGAGAAATTATTTATGAAAACTATATATATATTAACTATATTTAATATACGTTAATTATTTTATATGGGTTAATGGCATGAAGGTATCTAAATTCTACGGACTAAAAACTTTAACCCTGTTGCTTGCAGGTTTATTAGGGGTAAGTAGTGCTGCGATGGCGCAAGCTTACGCTCCAGGTTATGGCGTAATGCCAAGTTATCCCTCAGGGATGAGCACTCCAGCAGAAATTACACCTGGGGGCCAGCCTGCCTATGGTCCACCGTCTTATTTATCGGTACAGCCATCACCCAGTCCCATGACTGTTGTCCGACGCACTACTGCCCCCACAACAGTATCAACAACCACGACAACAACTAATGTAACACCATCGCCGCCGCCACCGCCGATTGCAAAGGTCGAGGCTACGCCATCAGGGCCGGTCATTGCACCTTCTGGAAATATGACAGGTGAAAATAGCGAACACAGTGTGTCATCTTCCCAAGTAACATCTACGCCTGTTCAGGAAGGAACACCTGTCGAGGCTACGTCTGGGCCAGACATCGCACCTTCTGGAAATATGACAGGTGAAAATAGCGAACACAGTGTGTCATCTTACCAAGTAACATCTACACCTGTTCAGGAAGGAACACCTTCTAGTATGGCCGTAACACAAATAGGACCAATTCTTCCTCCTTCTAGTGCTCCTGGTTTGGAGCCTTACAGTGCCCAGAAGGTGCCCACACCTTCGCGGGCAACAGGCACCGATGTTATATCGCCCCACCTAACAACACAGGTAATCACACCGTCCCCTACTGCAGTCTATTCCGGTCAAAATGAGGAGGTGATAACGGGAGAATCCTTCCCTCAAGAGTAGTTACTAGGGCAGTTTTGATCATAAGCAAGTCAATGCAGCCTATACCTCTTCAAATGCCACTGTCCCATAAACCCCAATTGACAGTTTAAAGGTCTAAGCTTTTTAATTGATTATTACTTTGGTATAAGTTGCGAAGTTTTTCTTATTTGCTATATTTCTATATCTCATCGAAAAGGATTTTGCATATGAAAACCAAATACTCTCTGATTTTAATGATAGGTTTGCTGCTAGTAGGTTGTGGCAAAAAAGAAATCGTTGGTACTGACAAGGTAATAACTCAAGTAAGACCCTTATCAGCGTTTTCTTCCCTATCTATCAGTGGCTATTATAAAGTCAATATTACTATTGGTAATCCGCAGGCTGTTACTCTGAGCACTAATGGTAACCTTTTCCCTTATATCCAAACAAATGTCAAATCTAAAACATTAACTGTTCAAACTAAAAGAGGTTATATTCTACGTCCGCAGGGCGTGCCAGCAGTTGACATTGTGATGCCTGTAATAAGCGAAATCGAGATGAGTGGTAACAATCAACTGACAATAAAAGGGTTAACGCATGGCGCTCTCAAATTAAATTTATCTGGCTCTAATCAATTTGCAGGTCTTGGTGCTGTGGACACGTTTACCATCAAATCTTCTGGTAATACAAATATTAATGCCCAGAAATTAGTGGCTAATGAAATGGATATTGATTCCATGGGTAATATCAAAGTGCTGTCTAATGTTAAAAATAGCTTAAGGGTAAATGTCGCTGGGATGGGCACCATTAGCTACGTGGGTAACCCAAAGGTCAGGCAAACAATCAATGGTTCAGCTTCCGTTACAAGAGTACAAGAAACTATTAATAAATAAGCGACATTTTTCTAGCTATTATTAAAAAATTAATTAAAATAATTAATCCCATGCTAGTAACTAATTACTTTCTAATACCAATGGACGTTTTCTTACATGATTTAATAGTTATTTCTTCTTTTCAGAAGATCTTAAGAAGGGTAATCTGGATAAACTGATTTTGTTGAGCGCCTTGCAGAATAGATGATTGAATCTGTCACAAGGTGGCTCACAAGTTCAGACCAACTTGATTAAACATTAATTCTCCTTTTATTGCTTTCTGGAGCATTTATTGATGATTTGGAACAAATTCAAATTAACCATTTCTATTGTTTTAACTCTTTGGAGTGTGCTTTTGTACGCAAGGGAAGGAGAGCTGCCTGCTCAAGCAGGCAGTTCAGAGCAAACGGCTGAGCTTGCTAGTGCGAACAAGCTGCTGGGACAAATCTTTTTGGCAAAGAATATGAGTCGACCAGGCGTTATCACCCTGCCAGATGGTTTACAATACCGTATTCTCAAAGCTGGGGAAGGTCTACGGCCTACAGCGAATGATACTGTTACTGTTCATTATCTTGGTAAACTGATTAATGGTAAGGAATTCGATAGTTCCTACAAGCGTGGTGAGCCTGCTACCTTTCCAGTTTCGGGAGTCATTCCTGGCTGGGTAGAGGCATTACAGCGTATGAATAAAGGATCTATTTGGGAGCTCTATATTCCAGCTTCACTTGCCTATGGCGAACGGGGGGCTCCACCTGATATTGGGCCAAATGAAACCTTGGTATTTAAAGTTGAGTTATTGGATATTAAAAATAACTAAATTAGTTTCTTATGGGCTCAGGAATCCCATCATGAAATTCAACTATTTGACGAACACTATCCCAATTCAAAACCCGTCCTCGATGAATTGCTGTTAGAACTGAGCGTTCTGCGGAAAGCATATTTAGCTCGCTTGGGGCTTCATTTAAGTTTAGAGGGATATGCGCTTCAAGATAAAATTGACCATCTTGCCATCCTGCTTTATAGGGTTGATGAATGATTCTCACAGGTGTTCCGGTCTTGACATGTGCAAACAGTTCAGTAATGTCATGATTATAAAGCCTAATGCAGCCTGCGCTAATAAGCTTACCAATAGACCATGGTTGGTTGGTGCCATGTATTAAATAGCCATGGGTTCCAAGATACATAGCATAAGGTCCTAGAGGATTCTCAGGTCCAGGTGGCACTGCATCAGGAAGCCAATTTCCGGTTTGTTCATATACATAGGCTCTGATAGTTTTTGGTACTGTCCAAGTTGGATTATTAGATTTACGAACAATTGTCGTTGAAGTTGTAGGGGTTCTCCAACCTTTGCGACCCAACCCCACAGGATAGGTTAAAACAGATTTGCCATCAAAATAATATAAGCGACATTCGGCAAGGTTAATGACAATACCATTTCGATACTTTGGTAACACAAACTGTGTAGGTATAATAACCTCTTCCCCACCTAAAAGTTGCTCAGATAGAGAAGGGTTCGCTTCTAACATTTCATGCAAGCCAATTCCGTAGCGATCTCCAATATCACTTAACGCCTCGCCTTGTTCGGCCTGAATGGCCATTAATTGACCAATAAGATCATTGCCTTTTCTTGGCATAGGGTATTTAGCAGATAAAACCGATAGTGGAAAAGACAGTAACAGAAAAAATAGGCATATCTTCTTAAACATAGTTAACTCCATTTAACTTGTTTTTAAGCTATACAAAAAAAAACTCAGTTTTAACTGAGTTTTTTTGGTTATTTAAGTTTAGATGAGTTAGTCGCGATTGCCAGCAAAAGCACTTAAAATTTGGATGAGACTGACGAAGAGATTGAAGATAGAAACAAAGAGAGAGGCAGTTGCTATGATATAATTGTCTTCTCCTCCATTAATTATTTCACTGGTAGTATAGAGAATGTAAGCAGACGATATTAAGGCGAATGCCCCAGATATTAGGAGATTAAATACTGGCATCTTCAAAAAAATTCCGGCAATAGCCGCTAGGAAAACCACCATAGTTGCAACAAAGAGAAAGCCGCCTAAATAACTAAAGTTTTTACGTGTAGTCAATACATAGCCTGATAGTGACATAAAAATTAAGCCCGTTGCCCCAAGGGAAGTCATAATAATTTGGCCACCGTTAGCAAACGTTCGCATGACCATGTCAAGTAAGGGGCCTAAAATGAAGCCCATAAAACCTGTAAAAGCAAAAACCGCTACAATTCCCCAGGGGCTATATCGAAGTTTTTGAGTTAAGAAAGACAGGCCAAACATTCCAAGAATAGAGAGAAGAAAACCAGGTCGTGCATGGATTGAAACCGAAAGTGCAGCAGTGAGTGCACTAAATAACAAGGTTAAGCTTAGTAGAAAATAGGTATTTCTAAGGACAGAATGAGAAGCAAGGATAGATACTTTTTTTCTTAATAAAGAATGATTTTGAAATGGCATATAAATTCCTCCGTCGGCCTTTGAATGATCATTATTGCTTATAATAACAAATTCATATATATCTTTCTAATATTTAACCATTTTAGATATACTATTATAACAGGAGAGGTGGCTGAGCGGCCGAAAGCGGCGGTCTTGAAAACCGTTGAGGGGAAACCCTCCCAGGGTTCGAATCCCTGCCTCTCCGCCATAACTATAATTAAAGAATTAGTATCCGGAGAAAGCCTTGATAAAAGTGTTAGTAGTTGATGACCATGATTTAGTGCGTACTGGCATCAGGAGAATGCTTGAGGATATTGCAGGATTTAAGGTGACAGGTGAGGCAAGAAGTGGAGAAGAAGGTGTGCGTTTAGCCAGGGAGATTAGACCAGATGTAGTTTTAATGGATGTTAAGATGCGGGGGATTGGTGGGTTAGAAGCGACTAAGAAACTAGTCCGCGTTGATCCTGACATTAAGGTTCTTGTCGTTACTGTCTGTGATGATGATTTATTTCCCGCTAAATTACTGCAGGCAGGCGCATCAGGGT
Organism: uncultured Gammaproteobacteria bacterium; assembly: GCA_963817645.1. Classification (GTDB taxonomy): domain Bacteria; phylum Pseudomonadota; class Gammaproteobacteria; order UBA6002; family UBA6002; genus UBA6002. The sequence continues at coordinate 29,601 of CAWFQC010000008.1, forward strand.
ATATTACAAAAGACGCTAGCATGGACGAGATGGTACAAGCTATACGGGCGGTCCATTCTGGGCAACGATACATAAGTCCTGCTATTGCCCAGCAGCTTGCATTCAAACATGTCACAGACAAAGACGAATCTCCTTTTAGCACACTATCAGAGCGAGAATTGCAGGTAATGATGATGATAACACAAGGATGTAAGCCTCAAGAAATATCGGAAAAATTGAATCTAAGTCCTAAAACAGTTAACAGCTATCGCTATCGCATTTTCGAGAAACTTGGAGTGAAAAATGATGTTGAATTAACCCTGTTGGCTATTCGGCATGGCTTAGTTGACTCTACAAAAGAAAAGTAAAAAATTTGTTTCTATACACGGTTCTTTGTTGGCTTGGATTGTAAGATGGCATCGACCCATGACAATCGGCTATTCATTTCTTTTTGCAATGTTTGACGCCTCTCTCATATTATTTAATAATAAATTACATACCCCGTAATATAATTAAAAATATAAAAAAATAAGAGCAACAAATAAAAAAAATCCACTTTCTACAAGGGACCTTATCGATAGAATTTTAAAAAAAAGCTGTTATGATTTCATAATAAACTCTAAAGGTCCACTTACATGGCTGAGCGTGATGAAAATATCCCTATAACAATGGGCAGCACAATCAATACATTATTGAATAGCAGCAAAGGTTCTAAGAATACTGCTACACCTCTTGCCTATACTTACGCACATGCTGCAACCAGTGCTAATACGCGCAAAGCCTATCGAGAAGATGCATTTCACTTTATCGCATGGGGAGGCATGCTGCCAACAACACCCCATGAGTTGTTACGTTATTTGGAATTTCATGCGCAATTCCTAAATCCACAGACGCTTAGACGACGACTCACTGCTCTTAGTCACTGGCATGTGTATCAAGGTCTATCTGACCCAACTATCCATCCACTGGTTCGAAAAACGATGTCAGGAATTATCCGAGTGCATGGCCGTCCGCCTGAAAAAGCACAGGCGCTATCCATTGAGCAACTCAACTTGTTAGTCAGTCACCTCATGACAAAAAGCAGGCTGGTAGATTGGCGAGACAATGCGCTATTGCAAATTGGATTTTTTGGAGCATTTCGTCGTAGTGAGCTAGTCGCTATCCAGTGGGAACAGGTCACCTTTGTACCGCAAGGATTGGAAATTCTCATTCCCCGCTCAAAAACAGATCAGGAAGGCGAAGGCAAAGTTTGTGCAATTCCTTATGGCAATAAAACGACCCTTTGCCCTGTTACCGCTCTACAGCGGTGGCGCGAGAAATCGACACTATTATCGGGGCCTGTATTTCGAGGCGTTAGCCAAAAAGATAAAATCGCATCACGCCCGCTATCACCAGTCAGCGTTAATCTGATCATTAAAAAACTGGCAGCCGAATGCAATTTGCCAAACGCAAAACAATATAGTGGCCATAGCTTGCGGCGAGGATTTGCAACATCAGCAAGTCAAAAGGGTGCAACATTAGGTGCCATTATGCGTCATGGACGTTGGCGCAATGAACGCACAGTTAATGGTTATATTGAAGAAGGACAACGTTTTGAAGGCAATGCTGCTGGTCTGCTTTTGGAACAGGCATCAACACAATTCTCATCTGAGCATACTCTACTTGAAAAATAAAAACGCCATTTAATGCTGCGCACCCTCCATTGAATTTTCAAATTTATTTCAAACACCTTCCTTATATTTGTTGCTAAGATTCTTATCTTCAGGAAGCAAATATAAACTCAAAAATGTAAGCAGTTCAAATCCACCTTGAACCATATGATTTTCTTCTAAGTCAAACTTCATTACCATTTGATCGGCTATAAAAAAGCAGAGCCAATACATAAGTGATATAACAAAGGCAATATTTGCCCGAGACATCCAGATAGTACGAGAACGGTGAAGGCTTAAAGCCGACCAAAAAAATAAGCAAGCAACGAGACCAGACCATAATATGATGCCAAAAAATAAAAAAGGAGGAACCCATTTCCCAATGGGATACATTTTGAGTGAGGATACTAAAAAAGGATAATTGGTATCAGGTGCGAAGGAGGCGTGGAGTAATCCAATGTGTGCTAACCCTCCAGCTAAATCAGTCCAGAAGGCAATTAGCCACCAAATTGCCCAGAATAGAATAAGTGATTTTTTAAATAATTGTACCAAGTTGTAGATGACCTTATGCTTTGATATTACTTTAATAAACCCAAATATTCGATAATCAAGTTGATTACTTATAATATTGACTTAATTGAGACTGCCTGAAAACTGCTCGAAGTATGGTTATAAATAACCTTTACTCAATTTTCAATGGTTTTTTTAATTTCCTTAGAGCTTATACAAGTCGGTTTATTGCTGAATAACTTACACATCTTTTTTGCGTTTAAGATTTTGTTAATCTATTTAATGTAGAGTCTAAAAGTATACATATTAAATTAATTCAGAGGTTATTATTATGCTTTATCCCACTATAGCTCACCCAGGAAAATTAGAACGAAAAACTATAATTGGCTCCGCAGAATCAATGGAAGGCTTTCGTAGGGCGATAGATCATCCTTATGATGATACAACGAAGGAAAGACAAAACTACTACATCAATTTGTCAAAAGAGGTGCTTGGTTCACTTTACAGCAAAGGATGGATCTCATTTGATTTTGAGGAATTGGGGAATTATCTGGATGATTGGTTTATACGTGATATTCCTGAAGTTGAGCAATTTATTGGTCAGGCGATAAGTAATGATTGTAGTGCATTTGAATATTATTATAAAAACTACCACCCTGTTGTTGTTAATAAAGAGCACTCTAAAGTAGAGTTAATAGCGGATAAAGTAAAGTCAATAGAGAAGTTAATAGCGGATCGTCGGCAAATAAATCCTGCTCAGCCTATAGAATTTGAGAAAGAGGACCTCCAGCCAATTACAAGGGAGAAGGGAGATTATTATCTGCGTTATCTAGGATTGGAGAATGATCCTGATCAATTTATTTATAATTTTAAGGATGCTGAGCAATACATAAATGACTGGCTTGTTGGTGTTGATACCGCCGAAGAGTTCGTTATAAGAGCAATGAAAGAAGATACCAGGAAGTTTATGTTATTAGTTGAAAGACGTTTTCCTGAGGAAAGAGAAAGGTTACTTAATCTTATTTCGAAATATGTAGGAATCGATGAGATAAAACTTATTTCTGCAATACGGTTTAGAGATGCTCTATTTGCCAATAGCACAGATACCAAAGAATTAGCACGGATTCTTAATGAGATCTGTGGTATGGAGCTGATACTCGAAGTCTTTAGCCCAGAAAATAAGGTTCTTAGAAATTTGATTTTAAGCTCAACGGATGTATTTCCACTTACCGAGGATCCTATCACTATTTTAATGTATCTTCTGGATGACCCCACTGAAGCAAGTCGAATGTTTTTTAGAAGCGCATTGAGGATATCTGATCCAGAAATATTACCTTCATGTATATCAAAATTAGAATACCAAAAACAAATCAAGCATCAAGAAAACCTGAAAGCAGAAAAAAATGTACCTATTGGTAATAGGGCAGTTATTAAACACGATGACATGAAGAAAGAAATAACATTAGATTATTACATGGCATCACTTAAGAAAGACATAAAAACTCTTTTAGACTTGGCTTTGATGGAGAATCCTAAATTATTTGTTCAGTTATTTACTAAAGAATTAACTGACTTGTGCGGATCGTATGAGGGTAAAGAGACTATTAGAAGTCGGGAAGGTTTTTATAGAGAGTTAATGGATCACAGAGATATGAAAAGTGTTGGTCTCTATAAGAATTGTTTATCTCAAGTTAATAAGGCATTTGCTGCCACCGGGATTGAGCGAATAGTCCCTTCTGATCAAAAATCAAGTGCATTCAATCTTTTCTCAAAACTCGTTAAACGAAGTCCAACTTTACCTAATCATCCTGACCATGATTTCCCTACAACTGAACAACAACGAGATCCTACTAGCTCTCGTAAACGTACTAATTTTTGGTCTGAATTGACCAAATCTAAGCCCTCTTCAAACAACCTTGAGCAAGGAAAGAAGCCTATGACTAGTGAAAAAGAGCAAGGAGATGAATCCAATCTTTCCGGTGAGGAAGAATGGGTTAAAATTGAAACGAATAACGGGCCACAATAAACCTGACTTTTGTGTTCTACTCAACAGCCGATCAAATATTGGTGCAGTACAAAACCAGAAGGATTCACTCGACAGGGATGTCAAGTTCTTATATCTTTGTGTTATTCTTCCTTCCGACAGACATCCAAAGCCGGAAGGAAGAAGGCTTTTAAGGCTTTGTCCTGAATTGACGCCTATGAGCTTCTTCTAGAATGCAGCCAATATAGGGTTGCTATCCAATAACAAGAACCTCATTTCCCTCGTTCTTGTCCAAAAGATTAGAAAAATCTTGTCTAAAGGGAGAAATTATTAAGGAGTTGGCACTTGCACTTGCTATCTATCGAATTGCTATCAAATATCATCGGAATCATTGGCGTAATAGTAATTTTAATTGCTTATATGCTATTACAAGTAAAGAAAATTTGCCCCTATTCATTTCTTTATTCTTTTTTAAATTTCATAGGCTCTTTAATGATCCTCTTTTCACTTTACTATCAGTGGAATTTTCCCGCCGTCATAATAGAGTTTGTTTGGAGTATTATCAGCTTGTATGGAATGCATCGATCACTGAAGCTTCCTAATGCGTTAAATTAAGGATAGGAAAGAATTGAATCATGGCTCAAGATTATGCGCCAAAACCGCTATTTGACTCTCTTGAATTCCTTAATACAAACCAGAATATACCAATCTTAAAAATTAATTGTAATGGTAGCTACCGTTCACTGGTTGCGTCACACCGGCATCGCTGAGGCACTGCTATTAAGTTAAGCAAATCTGTCGTCCGGTGATGGTTTGATCATGGAATCTAGGGAAGTGCCCCTCTCCTGGATCCCGCGAACAAGTCGCGGGACGACGGTGCGACGGTGAAGAGGAATTATCCTTAACTTAATGGCAGTGCGACGGCGAAGAGGAAATGCCCTTAACTTAATGGCAGTGCATCGCTGAGGATGTAAAATTCCGTCCGCGTGAGGATGTAAGAGATGATGCAGGTCATAGTTCAGGGGCTATTACTGATCAATACATCCAGAGTGGACTGCGTGCACGAAATCTTTCAGCAAAGAAAAAGCTTATTAAAACATTAAGTTAGATGTTAATTAAAATAAAATGTCAAAATTTTTTTATTTTTTCGATGGAACGGTTTATTATACAGAAAATTCTGGAGTGAATATGGGTACTTCATCAGTCCAAAAAATCTATGATTCTTATGCTTTTTTTTACAATTTCCTCTTTGGACGCATCTTCAAGCCGGGTCGAGAGATCTGTGTTGATATCGTTAACCAGAGCGCATCTTATAATGCTAAAATATTAGAAGTTGGTGTAGGCACTGGATTGTCGTTGCCACTTTATCGACCTGACCTGCAGATTTCTGGAGTAGATATTTCCGAAAAAATGTTAAAAAAGGCCCAGGAACGTATTGCGCTAAGTGGCTTAAAGAAGAGTATTTCTTTACAAGTGATGGATGCCGCTGATCTTAAATTTCCTGATGAGAATTTTGATTTTGTTGTTGCTATGTATGTCGTGTCGGTAGTACCTGATATTAATAAGTTTTTAGAGGAAATAACTCGGGTTTGCAAAAAAAATGGTGATATTGTACTAGTCAATCATTTCATCTCTGATAATAAAATTTTGCGGACAATTGAACGAGGACTATCTGGTGCGCATTCTGTGATTGGGTTTAAATCCGATTTTTCAATTGATCAAATCTTGCAATACCCTCATTTTAAATTGCTCAATTGCTCTAAAACGAACCTTTTTGGCTATTGGAAAATGCTTCATTTGAAGAAAATATAAATTTTGCTAAAAACCGAACGTAGTTGTAAGATTTTACTTGCCAAGTGCAGGAACAAATAGTTTATACTATTATGTTATTTGAAATAAATCGTCATGGAGGAAGATTATGGACACGACTATTAAGGATACCAGGCCACTTACTGATAATAAATCAAGTTGTTGTATTGTCAGTTGGTCGGCCATTTTTGCAGGTGCACTTATTGCCTTTTCATTAAGTGCCTTATTCAATCTCTTAAATGCTGGCTTAGGGTTAGTTCTCTTCCCGGAAACTTTCCACGCCTTACTTTCACTTTCTGTCGCTGGTTATATCTGGTTAATCATTTGTGGCATTATCGCGCTGTTTATAGCTGGATTTATAACTGGAAAAATCTTAAGGTATTATTCTACTTCTCCCTTCAATGGAATGCTTCATGGGTTTTTGGCTTGGAGCTTAGCACTTCTTGTTACGGTGATGTTGGCATCCCATTTTGCAACAGCCGCAGCGTCTCAAATCCCAGCGGGTGTGCAAGTAGCAGTAGATGGTACGCAGAGCGCTCAAAATGAAACTACTTCCAGTTCTAGCACTTCAGATAATATGGCTGATAACCAACATGTAGCACAGGAGTCCAAAGCTATAGGTGGAGCCACGATTGGCATTTTCTTTATTTTCCTCTTGAGTGCCATAGCAGCAATTATTGGCGGCTATTTAGGTACAAAGACAGGTCGATTTACCCGATTTGACCAGTAATAGATAAACTGCGCTGATTATTCATATCAGCGCATTTTCTTTATCCCTCAAAGGATCCTTGTTAAAATATCATGAACTGGGCGGCAGCAATCGTCGCCCTCTCGCAATAACGGCTTACTTTATTTTTTAATAATAATTAGTTAGCATGAGAATTTTATTTGAGGCACTCTATGGGGATCAGTCTATCTCTTGATAAATCAAAATTGGGTAAAAAAACGCTTTATGAATCAACCTATAATTTTGATCTACTCTTACCTATTCCAAGAGCCTATAAAAGAGTGGAAATTGGTATCCATTCAAATATTTTGCCGTTTTATGGTTCTGATTATTGGAACCACCATGAAGTTTCTTGGCTAAATCCAAAAGGAAAGCCGAATGTTGCCCTTGCAAGGCTTGTTTTTGATTGCGACACGCCAAATCTGATCGAATCTAAATCCATGAAGCTTTATTTTAACAGTTTCAATAACTCAAAGTTTTCAGATGATCAGGTGCTAACAAGCCTTATTAAAAAAGATTTAGAGGAACGCGTGCTTTCGCAAGTAAGTGTGACTCTTTTGGCTCTTAACCATATGAATGAAAGTAAAATGTATTCTTCCCTTGAGGGAGATTGTATTGATCATTTGGATGTCCAATGTTGCCAATACCTAACTGATCCTTCTCTTCTTGTTACTGAGAATGAACTGGTTGAGGAAACAGTGTTTTCACATTTACTTAAATCGAATTGCCTGGTGACTGGTCAACCCGATTGGGGCAGTGTGCAAATTTCTTATAAAGGAAATAAAATAAATCATGCAAGTTTATTACAATATATTATTTCTTTTCGTAATCATACTGAGTTTGGAGAACATTGTGCGGAAAGGATTTTTATGGATCTATTTCACCATTGTAAACTTCAGGAATTAACTGTTGAAGTGCAATATACACGCCGAGGTGGAATAGATATTAGTTCCATACGCTCTACAAAGAAGACACCAATAGATTGGGTTCCAAAACTTCTTTGCCGATAATTAAATTCCAGAATTATTTCTATAGGCAGCAGAAAACAAAATATTCGCATCTAAAAAAAGAATGTCCACTTGAAATTAGTTTCCTTAAGGATTTTTAAGTTTGTAGTGCGGTATTTTATCAGGGTCAAGTCCCATTTGTCGCACAGTATCCTGCGCACGAAGATAATCTTCCTCATTGGTGGCATTGGATAGTAAAAATTCAGCTTTTCTTTCAGGCGTATAGTTTTCAATCGGTAGGGCAATTGCTGGCCTAAGCAGAATACCATCACCATGATCTTCTGCAATAACAAGGTCTCCCTCCTTTATTTGAAAAGACTGTCGCAGAGAAGCAGGAATGACAATAGTCCCTCTTTTGCCTACTTTAGTTACTACAACTTTCATTATTTAGATCTCTATTTGAAAAATAATCGGAATATCTGATAATCAGTATAGCTTCAATTTTTATTATTATCAAGCTGCTAATAGTTTCCCTTAGTTTCTGTTTCCAACAACTTACTGTATAATCTTTTTTACTTTTAGGTAAGTAACGTCAGTTCGACGAATCTAAGCAAAGAATCTCTACTGCCGTCGTCCCGCGGCTTGTCCGCGGGATCCAGGAATGAACTGGATCCCGCGGACAAGCCGCGGGACGACGGCAGTAGAGATTCTTTGCTTAGATTCGTCGAACTGACGTTAAGTAGATCCGGTAGGAGGAGAATGTGGTTGTGTTCCTTACTGCCAAAATTTAAAATTTAATGTAGAGGAAGAAATAGGAATGACTAATAGCGTAAAACAAGGTGAATTTTGCTGGAATGAGCTTATAACATCGGATGTAGCGAAAAGCAAAGAATTTTATAGTTCTTTATTTGGTTGGGAAATGGTAGACCACGATATGGGTAATAAGACCTATACGATGTTAAAAAAAGGAGATAAAGAGGTTGGTGGAATGATGCAGATTCCAAAGGGCCATGAAAATGAAATCCCTCCCCATTGGATGAGCTATGTGTGTGTTGATAATTTGGAGGCGAGTGTTGAAAAAGCAAAGAAATTAGGTGCAAACATCAAACAGCCGCCAATGATGGTAGGTGATTTTGGTCAGTTGGCTGTGCTGCAAGATCCAACTGGTGCCCATATTGCACTTTGGCAATCGATTAAAGCTAAAGCCCAATAATTATATCCTTGGTTGAGAGCGTTTCAAAAAAAGAAATGTTCTCAATCTATTGAAGAAAATATTGATAAATTTCTTTTGACACCATGGCTATGGCTCTTTCCCGACTTAGATTATTTACCCCTTTTGATTTGACATAAATTGCAATGGCCACATGACCTTTGTTTTTAGGCAAGGCAATAATACCAACATCATTAGCAAATCTATAAAGATTTCTTGAGCCTGGATAGTGAATAAAATTATTTTTATCAATTGCCCACGTTCCTGTTTTATGTGCAACTTTCACACAATCAGGTAGTAATCCTTTAATACGATTTTGACCCGTTTGGCAATGCGCCATGGTCGTTAATAACAATTTGGTATTAGAAGGCGAAATGATTTTACCCTCATATAAACGTGCTAATAATAGCATCATATCCTTGGCAGTTGTATTATCTCGAGGGTCAATTTCAAACCGTTTCCATGCCTGTACCTTTTTTTCTAAATTGACATGCTCTAACATAAAATTTAATTTTTGTATCTGATGAATTTTTTTTGCATGCTCTATATTTAGGCCACTTGATGAAAGATATAAATCCATAATTGAGCGGTTAACATGGATATGATTAAAACCTAGCTTTTTTAAACAACTTGAAACTGACTTAGGCCCATTGATTTCCTTTAGGACAAGATCACTGGCAGTATTATCACTGGTTACTAACATAAGTTCCAATAACTTCCGCAAAGGCATAATTTTAGCTCGCGGATGTTGACTAAGATCATCATATAGGCTACCTGAGCCAGGCACTGAATCATTCTGGTTAAATGAAATAAGTCGATTAAGTCGTTCTTTATTGTGATCAACTTTTAAAAGCAAAGTAATAGCGATAGGAATTTTAACTGTACTTGCCATAAAAAAGAGCATTTGCCCGTGATAATTTACTCCCTTATGACTCTCAATATGCATGGCACTGACACCTAAGGTGCAACCTGTTGCTCGCTCTATCATTTTTATTTTGTGAAGTGTCTCTTGTTTACTGTTGGCATTGGCTTGTGGCAATTGTATCCATAGGAAAATAATAAAAAACCACCAAAAATATTTCATCTCTATAAGTCCTAACAGCTTAAAATAGTTTTATGTTCATCCATTAATATCCACTTAATATTATGCGTCTTGAATGTTCTCTTTTTGTACCCTATCCTAATTTAAGAGAATCACAAAATATTCTCAAAACAGTTAAAAAAACATTTGCGAGAAAAGTATGTGCCAAAAAGTAATTTATCACTATAAAAATACTACATGCCGAGTTTCTTATACTGATTTAAACCCTAAGTTACCGATCTTAATGAAAAATGGCAAGACAATATTGCTACCCTGGGGAGGTCAAAAATATGTAGTTAGTCAATTACCTATCGACAATTGGATTCCTTTAAATGAAGTTTATGCAGGCAAATGGGATGAATATTTCCCAAAACCAGTCAAATTGCCGCTCAATTCATTTTTGGTTCGAGACATTAAAAATAACACTCAATGGTTTCATCTTCCTTGCGATAAGTGGGTACAAGGGTTAGTTGCATGCTTTAAAAAAGATATGCAGGTATACATTATTACCCTTCCTCCCACAGAGGATAGCATGTATCCCCTTTGGCCACGTGTGTTGGTAGGTAACGAAAGAGTAAAAATATGAAAGACAAAAGTAGATTTTGGCCAAGAGCAATTATTTTAGTGGATATGAATGCTTTTTTCGCAGGAATTGAACAAAAAGATTTTCCATTGCTGCAAGGACGACCTGTTGCTATCACCAATGGCATGCAAGGGACTTGTATTATTACTTGCTCCTATGAAGCAAGAGGCTTTGGCATACAAACCGGAATGCATTTGAAGGAAGCACAAAAATTATGTCCTCATGTAATACAACAACCTGCAAGACCAAAACGTTATGCTGAAATTTCAGCTAAGATTATGCAGGCATTATATGATATTACACCTGAAGTAGAAGTCTTCTCCGTGGATGAAGCTTTTCTAGATGTTACCGGTTGCCAACGACTTTGGGGAACACCTGCTGAAATAGGAAAAAAAGTAAAACAAAAAATTTATGCAGTTTCTGGCCTGTGTTGTTCTGTGGGTATCAGTGGAGATAAAACCACTGCTAAATATGCGGCAAAATGTCAAAAGCCAAATGGATTAATTACTATTTCACCTTGGGAGGCCAAAGAGCGCTTACGCCATGTTCCTGTTACTGATTTATGTGGGATTGCTAAAGGGATTGGCACATTCTTGGCACGTTATGGCGTTAAAAACTGTGGCGATATGGAAAAATTACCGATTAGTATATTGGCAAGACGTTTTGGAAATATCGGCAGGCGAATATGGTATATGTGTCAAGGCCAAGATCCTGAACCCTTACATCAAAAAATTCCTGCTCCCCAATCCATGGGCCATGGCAAAGTGATTCCACCTAATACTTCTGATAAGGAAATCATTCTCACCTATTTATTGCATATGAGTGAAAAATTAGCCGCACGTTTACGTCGAAATGAAATGCAAGCACAATATTTTTTTGCCGGTCTTCGTAGTTACACTAAAGGCTGGTTGGGTAGTCAAATGAAAACGGTTTATCCTACTCAGGATGGACGAGAAATTTTTAAACTTTGCAGAATAATTTATTATCAATTTTGCTTAAATGAAGGAGTCAATCAAGTTCAGGTTACTGCTCTTGACCCCAAGCCACAAAACAATCAGTTAGATTTTTTTCAATTTTTTGATTTTAAACGACAAGCAGTGAATAGGGCACTGGATACAGTCAATAATCGCTATGGTGAATTTATATTAGCACCAGCTAGATTGCTCAGCCGATCTAGTATGCCCAATGTCATTGCCCCTTCCTGGAAACCTCAAGGCCACCGGCAGACAATTTGTTAGCCTTGAGGGGAGCGAAAAGGTTTTATTTTCCTTGATTTGCAGGCCCACCTGCACAATCAGAAACCACATTATTTTCATCAATAATCTCTGCTGTAAGAGCCATCTGTTTTAGAGGGTGAGGGGCTCTAGAAAAGTGAGATGTAAACCATTTAACAAATTTCCAGATGGCACTTGGTTCTTTCTGATACTCCTTTTCTAAATGGTCACTGACTATTATCTGATGGGGGATTTCATTCAATCTTTTTTGCAAGGGTTCCAGCTTTTCTGAGGTTAGAATAAGTTTGCCAGAGCCATAAAGCTCTTTAAATTTTGTTTGCATATCAGAAACACGCTTTTCACAAGGAAAATCTTCATTTAAATATGAAGCAAGATGAATTTTTGACATAAATGATTTGATAATAGTATGCAATTCTCCATTTAAATGATGGTCATTTTCAATGGCAGAATGAGCTAATTCCTCTAGACGAGTAAGAGGAGGGAGGCGGGTATTAAAATCATCCTCATCCTGCAAACTCAAACAACCCTTACACTTTTTTAATAGCACATTAACTACATGTTGACGATCATGCATAATGGTTGCTTCAGGATGATCAAGTACATACTTTGCAAGGTCCCTTATAAGTGCAAAAGTGATCTCAAAGAAATAATCTTCACTTATATTTAGCTTATTGCTTGCTTGTTCGTACGTTTTCTTTGCTTTCTTGAAAGATTGCCCCTTTCTATTATGGGAAGGAGTGTATTCCGGCAAATGCCGATAGAAGTCAGTATTTTGGCTATAAAACGATTGGAGAGCTTCAACGCGTTTATTTTCTGGTAATTGTTCATAGGAATCAAAACCAGGCGGAATTGTTGTAATGAAGTTTGCAATAATATTATGCAGATGTTTATCTTTTTTATCCAATGAAGCAGCCAAAGAAGCTAATTCTTTAAAGCGATCAATTGGGTGAGAACCACGTTCATATAATAAATCCTCTGCCTTATTAATGGTTGATCTAATTGCAGGCAGACTATCAATAGGAATTTTCTCTTGAAGAGCATATTGGCTTAGGGATTCCATAAGGTGTAACGTTCTATCAATAAAATAGTCTTCAGAGGAAGCATAAATACTATTGAACTTATTGTATGAAGGCAGAAGGCTAAGTTTATTTTCAATGGAATTCGCTTCTGATTTATATGAATCCAACTGGGAAGGAATGGGTTTCGGCAAATGCTTATAGAAGTCAGTATTTTGTCTATAAAATGATTGAAGAGCTTCAACGCGTTCACCTTCTGCTAAATTTTCATACCCAATTAAACCAGGCGGAACTGTTGTAATGAAGTTTGCAATAATATTATGCAGATGTTTATCTTTTTTATCCAATGAGACAGCCAAAGAAGCTAATTCTTTAAAGCGATCAATTGGGAGAGAATCACGTTTATATAATAAATCTGTTGCCTTATAGATGGATCTGATTGCAGGCAGACTATCAAAAGGAATTTCCTCTTGAAGAGTATATTGACTTAGAGATTCTATAAAGCGTAATGTGCTATCAATAAAATAGTCTTCAGAGGAATCAATTAGCCCTTGCGGAAGTGAAAAATTTACTTTTTCCTCTAAGTTTAATTCATCCATCGTATGGTTTTTTCTTTTTGTTGTAACAGTAATTGTCCTAACAATATCTGGAAGATGCTGGGCCAAGCCTAGGTACCATGATTGCAATTCATTGGTAGGGATGTCCTCACGAGGTTCTGCATTAAGGATTGATCCATGCCTTTTAACTTCCCTATAAGAATGATTAATATAACCCATTAATGAAAATTGAAGATCATTAACAACCTTTGCTTGATTTAAACCTACTTTAATTGGGTATTTTTTTGAAAGTGCGCCTACACATTTCCCATAATCATCACCACCTCGTTCCACATCCTTAACATCATGCAAGTTATTGAATGCATTAAAAAAATAATAACAAGAAAAAATAAATTCTAGGGGATTTTTATCTACAGTCTTGCTAGTTTTAACAATCTTTTGCCAAGTTTGGGTGATAGAAGGATTATTTAAATAATCTATCTCTTTTATCTTCATAATTATAGCTCCCAATATTCATAACCAACCTAACCTAGCAGAGAAAGATTAACATCATCTTAAGGGGTTGGACAAAATGCGAAAAAAATTTAGAGTTATTTGAGACAAGTTTAGTTAATCTGTCTCGATAGCCTCTGAAATTTTAAAATCAGCAGAGGCCAATTGATTTCTTTTATTAAAACTTAGCCAATGATGATAGCTGAGATCTTTACCTCGTACGACCTCGCTATACTTTTCTTGGAGGAAATGAGTAATGGGACCTTTCTGACCAGAACCAATTTTTCGACCATCAACCGATGAAATTGGCACGATTTCGCTGGCTGTTCCTGTGAAAAACGCTTCATCAGCTATATACAACTCATCGCGGGTAATCCGCTTTTCTTTAATCACTAAGTTATTATTTTTGGCGATAGTAAAGATGCTATCTCGGGTAATCCCTTCCAATATTGCAGTTGAGTCAGGCGTAAACAGTTTACCACCTCGCACTAGAAAAATATTCTCACCACTGCCTTCGGCAACAAATCCCTCATGGTCCAGTAAAAGAGCTTCATCACAGCCACAGGATTTTGCTTCTTTAAGTGCCAATACTGAGTTGATATAATTTCCATTCGATTTTGCCCGACACATCACACTATTGACATGATGACGAGTAAAAGAAGAAGTCTTTACCTTTATTCCTTGATGAACATCTACATTTTTACCATGATAAGATGACCATTCCCAGGCTGCTACCATGACTTGTACTGAGAGCCCAGCGGTTTGTAAGCCAAGAGACTCTCCGCCATAAAATACCAGAGGACGCAAGTAGGCAGATGTTAAATTGTTCTTAATAAGAAGATCATGTTGCACTTGGTTGAGCTCATTTCTGGAATAAGGCATGTCCATATCTAATATATGGGCTGAGTGAAAAAGCCGATCTGTATGATCCTGTAAACGAAAAATGGCCGAGCCCCATTTAGTATCATAAGCTCTAACACCTTCAAAAACCCCTACACCGTAATGTAATGTATGCGTTAGGACATGAACACGTGCTTCCTGCCAAGGAACAAATTCTCCATTTACCCAAATAAAACCAGAGCAATTTTGCAATGACATAATAATAACCCCACAAACTTTAAATTCTTCGAATAACCTCATCCGTAAATTCTTTAGTCCCGACCCATTTCTCTATAGCAATATCGGCAGTATAAAAACCATCTCGCAGAGTCGTTTTTATCGCCTCTTCAATGGCAGAAGCACAATCCTCCCTGTTAAATGAAAAGCGTAACATCATGGCAACCGATAAGAATTGAGCAATTGGGTTTGCTATATTCTTTCCTGCAATATCAGGAGCAGAACCTCCTGAAGGTTCGTACAGTCCTAATCCTGTTTGGTTTAAACTTGCAGAAGGAATTAATCCAATACTTCCCGGGATGCCTGCTGCTGCATCTGATAAAATGTCGCCAAACAAATTCCCGGTGAGAATGACATCAAATTGCCCAGGATTTATAAAAAGTTGTAGCGCACAATTATCCACAAACATGTGGTTAAGGGTGACATCAGGGTAAGAACGACCTACCTGCGAGACGACGTCACGCCAAAGTTTAGAAGTAGCTAAGACATTGGCTTTATCAACTGAAGTAAGAATTTTTTTTCGACAACGAGCAAGGTCAAAAGCCACTTTAGCTACAGCTGTAATTTGCTGTTCATTATATTCAGCCAAATCACTGGCGCTTAATATTCCATTTTTTATAAAATGCTTGTGATCACCGAAATAAATATCACCTGTTAGTTCACGAACTACAATAAAATCAATTTTATTAATTCTTTCTGATTTTAAGGGCGATTTAGCTATTAATTCATTATACACTTGAATGGGACGAATATTAACAGCTAAATTCAGCGTTTTTCTTAGCGATAAAATTGAATTTAACTCACAGTTTTGCCACTTAGGCAGATGAAACTCCTGAGGAGGGCCTCCTATTGAACCAAATAAAATGGCATCACAGTCATGACATAATTGTTGGGTTGTTTCAGGAAAATGATTACCATATACATCGTAGGCTTGCCCTCCAATAAGTGCTTCCACCCGTTTGAAAGTAATCTGATAGTTTCTCTCTATCGCATCAAGCACCTTCAATGCATGTGCCATGACTTCTTGACCGATACCATCTCCGGCCAATACAAGTATTTTCTTATTCACAAGTTACCTCAACTAATTGATGTATATTGGTCTGCCACAAAATTAACTATTTCCCGTTTATTAAAGAAACTTTTTATAGCCTCTAAATGACTTAATAAATAATCCAATTGGTCAATCCCATTGATTAAACAATGTTTTTTAAAAGGCTCGATATCAAAGGAAATGGTATTATTCATTAAAGAAATTGTTTGACACGGCAAATTAATGCTAATTTGCTGGTTATTTTTGGCGGCTACAATTAAATGGTGATAATGGTCATTGGACAAAGTAATGAGAAGTAAACCATTTTTAAAAGCATTTGCAGAAAATATATCGGCAAAAGACTTTGCAATGATGACTTTAATGCCTGCCTGCAATAAAGCCCACACGGCATGTTCTCTTGATGACCCACAGCCAAAATTGTCTCCTGCTACTAATATTGTTGCTTCAGTGTATTGCACCTGATTAAAGATAAAATCCTTATCTCGATCTTTCAAACGCTTGAACAAATATTGACCGTAGCCATCTTGTTTTGTGCTTGTAAGATATTGTGCAGGAATAATTAAATCAGTATCGACATTATCCATCTCAAGTGGAATGGCTTTGCCAACAAAGGCAGAGATTTTTTTCATCAATTAATCCTCATAGTAAATATCAGCAGGTGTTATTTTTCCTGCAATAGCGCTCGCCGCCACCGTTGCAGGTGATGCTAAGTGAGTAAAACTATTAATTCCTTGTCTGCCAACAAAGTTACGGTTGCTTGAACTTATACATCGTTTAAAGGGTGGTACTTTATCTTCATTCATCCCAAGACACATAGAACACCCAGGCAACCGAAAATCAGCCCCTGCCTGTTTGAAAATTTTATCAAGACCCTCTGTCCTTGCTTGCAATAAAACTTTTTCGGAACCTGGCACAATTACCATTGAGACGTTGGGATGTATAGACCTATTTTTTAAAATTTGCGCAACAATGCGTAAGTCTTCAATGCGTCCATTTGTACAAGATCCTACAAAAGCCCAATCAATGGGAATAGTTTGCATCTTTTGATTTGCTTCAAGCTGCATGTAATCCAATGCCTTGATGGCCATAAGTTTATCTTCTGCCTTGAGTAATTCGGGATCAGGTATGGAGTCTACAATTTCCACTGCTTGAGCAGGATTGGTACCCCAGGAAACCATGGGCTTTAAATTTGCAACATTAATTAAGACTTCTAAATCATAGGTGCAACCCACATCACTCTTTAAACTCTGCCAATAGGAAACAGCATCGTTCCATTTACCATCAGGCGGGGAAAAACAACGATTTTTTAGGTAAGAAAAGGTGGTTTCATCAGGCGAAATAAGACCAGCTCGCGCACCACACTCGATGCTCATATTGCAGATGGTCATACGCTCTTCCATCGACATTTGGCTAATTATGTCTCCTGCGTACTCAATTATAAAACCTGTTGCCCCATTAATACCAATTTCAGCAATCAGCTTCATAATCATATCCTTTGCAAAAACACCCTTTTGCAACTGCCCTTGAAATTCTACTCGCATAACTTTCGGTTTAGTGAGTAATAGGCAATTCGTTGCTAACACCTGTGTTAATTCAGAGGTCCCAATTCCAAATGCAAGAGCTCCAAATGCACCGTGCGTAGAGGTATGCGAATCTCCACAAACAATGGTCATTCCAGGTTGAGTTATACCAAGCTCAGGACCTATTACATGGACAATACCTTGATTACTATCAAAATCAAAAAACAAAATATTATGTTCCTTAACATTTTGTCGTAATGTATCGACTTGGTTTTTTGCCGCCACATCTTTAATATTGTATCGCTCAATGCTCGTTGGCACGCTATGGTCAATGGTTGCAAGGATACGTTGTGGCTTAAATACTTTTAATTTTTTCTTTTTTAACATGGTAAATGCTTGCGCTGATGTCACCTCATGCAACAATATATAATCAATAGCAAAGATTGCGGGGTGATACTCTTCCTGAAAGACAACATGGTTTTTCCAAATTTTTTCAACAATGTTCTTCGCATTCATGTTCTTTCTCCCGTTGACGATATTTCAAATAGGCATCCATTAATTCTTGATCTGTTATTCCTTTGCGACGATCTGCATACTGATTTTTGATAAATTGTGCGATGGCGGCTTTTTCATGGTCATGGCAAACGCTCCCTTCTCGCTCAATAATGGCTTTGGCATGGTTGCCTCCACTAAGTGGACCGAATAAAAATGAAACGGCATTCCCCACCTCTTTTGGATCAAAAGGCTGATAAGCAAGGGGGTTTTTCAAAATTGCATTAGTATGACCACCTGAAGTATGCTTGGCAGCATTATCACCCGTAATTGGCCAATTAGGTTGCCTAGATAACATCTTTTGGCTCACGAAATTTGAAATTTCCTGCAAATAAGCTTTGTTGATTGTGGTAAAAAAACGACGCTGTGTTTGCTGGCAAACGTTAAAATGATGCAAATACATAATACATTGCTCTAATGCTACATTTCCTGCACGTTCCCCAATGCCATTAAAGCAACCTTCAATTTGGGTAGCAGGACCTAAAAAAATGCCATTCAAACTATTTTCAAGAGCTAAACCAAAATCGTTATGACAATGAACCGACCAGGTAATGTGTTTGTTTTTAAATTCAGTTGCCACCATTGCAGCATGTCGTTGCATACTATGAACAAAATAATCAGGTGCTCGTTGGCATGCGCCACCTATAGTGTCTGGACAATTGATAATAGTTGCCCCAGCGCAAACTGCTGCTCGAATAAGATCACTTGCAAAATCAAAATTCTGCTTCATTCTTGAATACCCTTCAAGACTGAGCTGCACTTCAAAATGTTGGGCAGATGCTTTGCTTATTAAATCAAAAACTTGTTTTACTAAATGAGATTTCTGATTTGCCAGTTTGCCAAGAGATACGTGCATGAGCTCTGGATCTATAGGTAAATAAGTATGCAATCGTGCTTTCTTGCCAGAAAGTGCCGGTAACAAAGTATTCATTGTTATATCAAATTGCTCTTCGCGTAATTGACAAAGTGCGGCAACAGTAGGCCCATTACTTTGTATAGCCACTTCCTGTGCAATTTGTTGCACAATGAAGGCGTCCTGTTTACTCGCTGCCGGGAAACCTGCCTCCAAAATGTCTACCCCTGTTTTTATAGCAAGTTTTGCATAGGCTAGATTATCTTTTATGCTCATTCCTGCCCCAGGGCATTGCTGTCCATCACGCAAGGTTGTATCAAAAATTTTTATTTGAATGTCTTTCATCTTATTCACATAAGGTTAAAAATTAAGAACAAAATTTATTCCAAGATACAGCAATTAAGCTGTAAATGGCTTAAAGATTTGAAAATTCTTTTAAGGGAATTTAAATTAAGATAATTAATAAGGAGCTTAATAAGGAGGTAAGGAGGGGAGTAGAAGACAAAAAAGGTTTGGAATGGAATTGAAAAAGAATTTTCCATTGCGCATTGACTGTTACGAATAAGATTCATAGGAACCTCCAAAATAATGTTAACCAGAAAGATCCATAATAGCATAACGAAAAAATAAAGTGTAGTGAAAATTTAGGAAAGTCATTCGGGTCATTTTTCTATATTTTCCAGGGAGTCGAATGCAAAATGTTGCGCCCGTTCATATTCGTCAAGATCATTTATTTCAAGCGTCCCTTCATCTGTTAAACAAACTCTTATTTTGTAACCATTTTCTAACACCCTTAATTGCTCAAGGGCTTCTGCTATTTCTAGTGGCGTCTGGGTTAATTCTGTGTAATGAAACATAAAATCACGTCTAAAAGCATATACACCAATATGGTGATAAACAGGTACTTCAATTTTTTGACGAAAATAAGGAATAGGAGCTCGTGAAAAATAAATAGCATCATTTTGGGAATTTATAATCACCTTAACTATTTTTGGGGACGCATGATCAGAATCAATTTTCAAGGGATAAGCAAGCGTCGTCATCTCCGGCATTTCACCATTTAAATAAGGAGCAACTAACTGTTTGAGCATATGAGGCTTAATAAAGGGCTCATCTCCTTGGAGATTAATAATGATATCCATATGAGGATATTTTTTGGCGACAATTGCCACTCGATCAGATCCTGTTGGTATATCTGATGAAGTCAATTCAACCTGTCCCCCAATACCTCTAATAACTTGGGCAATTTCCTCACTATCGGTTGCAACAACCACCTCAGAGATCACCGGACATTTTTTTGCATTTTCATAAACCCATTGAATCATGGGTTTGCCTTGAATGGGCAGTAAAGGCTTACGAGGTAAGCGTGTTGATCCTATTCGACTAGGTATAACACAAAGAATCTTCATGATTAAATTCCAAGTTTTGCTTTTTGTTTAAATTATTCTAGGACACGTTCCTGAATTTATAAGCTAGTTTACCCTATGGCATTGAACAGTTACAAAAAAATTATATGGATGACTTATAATATTAAAAGGTTATGTTTGTAAGGAGTAATTCATGAGTACTTTACTATTGATTATTATAATCCTTATTTTGCTAGGCGCTCTTCCTGTATGGCCCTATAGTCGAGGATGGGGTTACTGGCCTGGCGGTATTATTGGATTAATCATAATCATTTTAATTATTCTAATGTTACTAGGTAGATTTTAAATAGTAGGAGAAGAAAAATGGCTGAAATCAGAAAAGTACTATCGGCAAGCACATTAATAGGTGACCCTATAGAAAACCCTCAAGGTGAAAAATTAGGCAAACTTGAAGAAATTATGCTTGATTTACAATCTGGGCGCATTGCCTATGCTGTCTTATCCTTTGGAGGTTTTCTAGGCATGGGTGAAAAATTATTCGCAATCCCCTGGCAAAAACTTCATATCGATGAACTACGTAAATGCATTATTTTAAATGCTAATAAACAACAATTTAAAGATATGCCTGGATTTGATAAGAGCCATTGGCCAGATATGGCTGATCCGAGTTGGCAATCTCAAATTTCAAACTTCTATCAGAATTGGTAACTGTACAAAATTAAAAAATTTTCCCTCTCATTCTTGAGGGGGAAAATCCAAAAAACGGTTGAAATCTTACTAAGAGTTATTTAACATCAACCTACCAACTGACTACAAAATTGCACCCTTCTCTTTCTTTTAGATCGGTATACATCACTCGAGCTTTGGATATGTTTATTAAAATAATAATAAGAACTGCATTTTCTTTTTTACTTTGCCTAGTCCTTTTGCCTGCCCTAACAAACCGTGTTTTTGCTAAAGCAAGTAACCTATCCTTAAGGGCATATTTAGATCAAGTTAGGCAATGCAATAAAGGATTTCAAGCCAGCGCCCTATTGGCTAGTGGTGCAGAGCAACGAGTTGGCGAGGGCAATTTGGTGACTAGCCCTAAATTCTTTGCAGAAGG
Source organism: uncultured Gammaproteobacteria bacterium (assembly GCA_963817645.1). Taxonomy (GTDB): domain Bacteria; phylum Pseudomonadota; class Gammaproteobacteria; order UBA6002; family UBA6002; genus UBA6002. Next base: position 50,944 of record CAWFQC010000008.1, read on the forward strand.
ACAATACCTAAAAAATAGATATGATCCTAATTGGTCGCCTATTGCAGGTAATAAAAATACATTACAATCCTACCAAGTGGGTGTTAGCCAAACTACCCCCTATGGTCTTCAAGGAAAAGTGTATTACAATTACCAGCATCAAACTATCAATGGGATTTCACCTTTTGTTAACCGTTCTCGGGCAACAGCTTCCTCCCCAGTACTAGAATTAACCTTGCCCCTGGCACGAAATTGGGCTGGGAGAGAAACTCGTGCTACCTCACAGCTCGATTAAACAACAAGCACATTTTGCCTCATATTTAGAAAAATATAAGATTCAAATGCTTACGGCGGAAGCAGAAAGTGCTTATTGGCATTTAGCAATAGCTCGCCATATTCTCTCTATTCAAAAAGAAAGCTTAATGCGCTCTAAAGAAATTGAGCAGTGGGTACAAAAAAGGGTGGATCTTAGCCTAGCCGAGGAGGCTGATAACCTGCAAGCAAAGGCTGCCTTTTTGGCTAAGGAACTTGATGTTCAGGTCGCCCTTAATGATGAAAAGCTAGCAGGGCGCACCTTCAATACCTTACGAGGCTTGGGCCAAGAAAATGTCTGTGAGCAGTTGTGTTCTTACAATAAAGAAGTGCATCCACCCCTTCCAGCACACTTTGGACCAAGAGCTGATGTAGAAGCTGCGCAAGCCCAAGAAAAAATAACTATAGCAAATGCAAAACTGGGTATTGAACAAAATAAACCTGATGTAGAATTATATACAAGCTTTGCACTAAATGGTAACAATCCCAGTTCAAATGCCGCCATCTCCCAATCTTTTTCTTTGGATTACCCTAGCACAGCAGTTGGCATTCGCTTGTCGATGCCTCTTGATTTTTGGCAACTCTCAAAAGTGCGGGCTGGTTACAATAAAGAAATTAAAGGAGCAAAATGCCAATATGAACAGAAACTTTTTGAGGATAAACGCCTTTGGCAAGACTTACGTGTCAAATTAGAAAGTCTCTACAAACGAGTTGACGTTGCCAGTCAACTTGAAAAAATCCAATGGCTTAAATTGCAGGCAGAAAGGGAGCGGCTCACTAATGGCAAAACCACTACCTATTCAGTCCTCACCTTTGAACAAGATTATGCCAATTCACATGTTTCTCGTCTTGTCATTCAAGACGAAATGCTAAGCCTAATTGCACAGCTTAAGACATTTGGAGTATAAAATGAGTCTTGCAGAGTTATCCATTAGGAGGCCAATATTTATTACTTGTCTAGCGATTTTGCTGCTTACTGTAGGCTACATTTCTCTTCGCAAGTTACCAGTTGATCTTTTCCCAAATGTCACGTTTCCTATCATTATGGTAAACACCCCTTTTCCGGGGCAAGTCCGGAGGAGGTAGAAACTCTCGTCTCAAAGGTGCTTGAAGATGCCATTAATAATATTTCTGGTATTAAACAGCTGATTTCAGATAGCACTGAAGGCCGCAGCCAAATTGTGGTTGAATTTACGCAAGAGACAGATATCAAATATGCAGAACAACAAGTTCGCGACAAAATTAGCAATATCAAACGAAAATTACCTGATGCTGCTGAGGACTCGGTTATTCGTCACATGGACCCTGCAGATAAACCAATTTTGATTTTGGCCTTAAAAAGCCCACTGCCTCGAGTCAAAATATACGAGTTAGCAGATAAGCTGATCAAGCCGAAACTGGAACAAATTAACCAAGTGGGAATGGTCGAAACACTAGGAAGCAGTGGTCGTGAAATTCACGTGGATTTAGATCGCAATAAACTGATAGCGCACGATATTTCAGCTACAGCAGTAGCGAACCGCCTTTCCACCGCTGGTTTAAATGTTCCTGTTGGGAAAATTGACCAAGGCAAGATGGAAAAAATTTTTCGTTCTTTAGGAGAATACACAGGCTGTAAAAGATATCGGTTCAGTGGTAGTTAAATTCTTTGGAAATGATATCCCTATTACCATCAATTCTATTGGAAAAGTTTCTGATTCAATGGAGGACCCTCAATCCAAAACCTATGTAAATGGTCAACCGTCCTTAATTATGATGCTCTATCGGCAAACAGGCTCAAACACCATTGCCGTGGTTACTCAAGTAAGAAAAAAGATAGAGGAGCTAAACGGTCTTTTAAAAACACGTCATCTTCCTGTGGAAGTGAGTATTGTACGTGATGGTTCCAAAATGATTAAAGATAATGTCAATGATGTTGTAGAATCTATCTTAATTGGTATCGCCTTGACTGTGCTTGTGGTGTACCTATTTTTGGGGAGTGCACGCTCCACTTTTATTACTGGTTTAGCATTACCTACTTCTCTTATTGGCTCTTTTTTTCTTATGCATCTAGCCGGTTTCTCAATAAATACGATGTCCTTGCTTGCCCTAAGTTTAGCAGTAGGTCTTTTAGTTGATGATGCCATTGTAGTGCGTGAGAATATCTTTCGACATTCAGAAAAAGGGGGAAGTGCTGTGGAAGCAGCCATTTCCGGGACTAAAGAAGTCCTCCTTGCGGTTATCGCCACCTCCCTTACTGTTATTGCTGTTTTTGCACCCATTGGGTTTTTGCATGGAATTGTTGGTGGATTTTTTAAAGAATTTGGATTAACTGTCTGCTTTGCTATGATTATTAGCCTTTGTGATGCCTTGACTATTGCACCGATGCTCTCTGCTTATATTGGTATGCGTAGAGTGAAAAAGAAACAAAATATGGTGCTTCTTTCCTTTCAACGTTTTCAACAATTTTTAGAAGAAAAATACGAGAAGTTACTTCAATATGTTCTAAAATTTCCAAAGAGTATCCTCTTGTCTGCCTTTATCATTTTCCTTGCCAGTATTTTCTTAGCAAAATATGTGCCTAAAACTTTTGTACCAGCACAAGACTCTGGGGAATTTGCCATTTCCTTGGAGCTACCTCCAGGAAATAATTTAGTAGCTATGAATGAGATGACTCAAAAAATAGATCAAAAATTGCGCTCATTTCCCGAAATAGCTACAGATATTGCCATTGTAGGCGCAAGAGGAGAACCCAACCGTACCCGATTCTTTATTAACATGGTTCCAAGCAAACAACGACACGTTAATACTACTGAATTTAAGCAACAAGTCAGAAAAGAATTAAAAAAATTTAAAGGAGTAAAAGTAGTAGTCAAAGATATAGACCTTGTTGGTGGCGGGCAGCGTCCTTTTAACTTAGATATTACAGGCGACAATCTCCAAGAAATTAAATCATTTGCTTTTAAAGTTTATGATAGGTTGAAGCATAACCCTGGGTTATTAGACCCTGAAATCAGTTATAAGTCTGGTAAACCTGAGATGCAAATTATACTTGATAAAACTAAACTTCAACAATTAGGGGTTTCCTCTGCAGCACTCGGCCAGGAACTACGAACTCAAATAGAAGGATCAACTCCTGCTGTATACCGTGAAAACGGCCAAGAATATAACATTCGAGTGCGCCTTGAGGAAGGCCAACGAGATTTGGAACAAAACTTTGCTCATACCCTAGTACCTAATGTCAATGACTCCTTAGTTAAACTGAAAGACATTGCAAAACCGGTGCAATCTCTTGCGCCTTCCACCATTAGCCGTAAAGATCGACAACGCTATATCCAATTATCGGCAGATGTTGCACCTAATGGGCCGGGGATGGGCGGAATAATGTCGCAAATCGATCTCCTATTTAAGGAGATAAAACCACCACCCGGTATTTCATATACTTTTGAAGGCCAGGCACAAAACTTTACTGAGCTAACTCAAAATATGATTGTTGCGCTCAGCTTAGGCATTTTATTTACCTATTTAGTATTGGCAAGCCTTTATGAGTCATTTATTACCCCATTAACCATCATGTTAGTCTTACCGCTTGCTGCTTGTGGTGCCTTCTATGGATTGCTGATTACGCAACATTCCCTTGATATTTTTTCGATCATAGGGTGTATTTTACTCTTTGGAATAGCTACTAAAAATTCTATTTTATTAGTGGATTATACTCGCCAGCTGACAAAGCAAGGTTTACCACAAAAAGAAGCTATCATAAAGGCTGGGATTACCCGTTTACGACCTATCCTAATGACAACTATTGCACTCATTGCAGGAATGTTGCCTATCGCAATTGGCTTAAACGAGGCTTCAAAACAACGCACCAGTATGGGAATTGCCATCATTGGTGGGCTCATCAGCTCAACCTTGCTTACCTTAATAGTCGTGCCAGCAGCATACTCTTATATTGAACGCATTAGATTCTGGTTTAAACGGATCTTTAAACGGCAACGGCAACTAGAAGTAAAAGAAAAGTTTCAAGACTTAAGTCTTGAACCTGAAATATAGGAACGTGCAAGAAACAATAATAAGCTTCTTGCCTTAAAAGCTAACCTAACATCTCATGCCAAGTCTTTTGTAATTTTTCCTGGGTAATAGCTAACTGATCTTCTGAATAGTTTTGTCTTGGCCAAAAAAATCCTTTCAGTCCATCGCCTTTACACCTTGGCACAATATGCACATGAAAATGAGGAACGCTTTGGCTTACAAAATTGTTCATAGCAACGAAGGTACCCTCAGCTGACATGGCAACCTGAACTATTTTAGTGATATCTTGCAGTTTTGTGAAAAATGGAGCCACCCAATTTTTGGGTAAATCATTTAGTGTAACAAAATGCTTTTTTGGAACCAGCAAACAATGACCCAAAAAAAGTGGTCGTCTATCTAAAAAAATTAATAGAATTTTATCCTCATAAATCTTTGCTGCAGGCACTTGGTTTTCAATAATGGCGCAAAAAATACAGTCCTGGTTCAATTGTAATTTGCCCAGTAATTTAGCATTTAACCTCCTTGTTTTGTAGGTGGATTATGTTCTGTATCAATAGGTGCTTCTAACGCACTTAAGGCTTGTAGAATTTTCTCATAAATGTCCAAATGATTTCGGCCTTGCATATTTTCTTCTTCGGCAACTTGAATTTCTCTCATATCGGACGCCCAACGCTTTAAAATCGAAATTTTTTCGTCGCGGGTGATTTTAGTACTAAGCAATATCTCTTTGGGTTCACTAAAGACACTTGAAGGGTCAATTAGGGCTTGTTTAAGGTTAATCATAAAATAACCGTCCCCTATAAATCTTATGAATTTTTTTAGTATAGCATAAATTCTATACTACGTTTTCGATTGAAACGTGACCCGATAAACAGTACCTGAATAATCATCTGAGATCAGTAAAGAGCCATCTGGCATAACCAGTACATCAACTGGGCGTCCCCAGTTTTTTTCACCCTGTAGCCAACCGCTGATAAAAGGCGTATAACCAACGGGAATCCCCTTTCGCAATGTTATCAGCATGACCCGATATCCAATCTTAGTAGACCTATTCCAAGAGCCATGCTCAGCAATAAAAATCTGATTCTGATAAAATTTAGGAAAGAGAGTTCCAGTATAAAATGTCATCCCAAGGGCGGCAACATGAGGTCCTAATGCTAAAATGGGTGGCACATAATGCTCACGGGGATTTTTATATTTGTTATATTTTGGATCTGGTAGGGTAGCATCATAAAAGGGAAAACCAAAATGCATCCCAGGAACCTGCGCCAAATTTAATTCATCAGGAGGCAGATTATCCCCTAACCAATCCTCCCCATTATCTGTGAACCACAAGAAATGGGTTGTGGGATGCCAATCAAATCCCATGCTATTGCGAACACCCTTAGCATATATTTCAAAATGACTGCCATCTTCCTTGACTCTGGCAATAGTGCCATAGCGGTAATCTTTAGGCAGGCAAACATTACAGGGAAAGCCGATACCAATATAGAGGAAATTGTCTGGACCAAATTTAATATACCTGTATCCATGATGCATTAGAGTAGGCAGTTGGTCAAAGATGATACGTGATGTCATTTTATTATTTTTCAGCAAGTGACTTGCAACATTATCATAGCGCCGAATTTTATCTATTTCGGCTACGTACAAACTTCCTTGATGGAAGGCAACTCCATTGGGAGCATTCAAACGACTGGCAAACTCAATCACCTGTTGGGAGGCAGTTAAATTATGGTTTGGCAATAGGGCGTACACTTTATTTCCTTGAGTGCCAACAAACACAATGTTTGAATCTCCCAAAGCTAATTGCCTTGCGCCTGGAACTCTGGCGTAAACTGATATTTGAAAACCTGATGGGAGCTTTAATTCATTTAGCGGCAGAGCCCTAGCAGGCAAGAGATAAAATAATAAAAAACAAGATATTGCAATTGAAAAAATCTTACGCATTAGTTCTTAGTATCTTATCGATAATATAAAAAGTCGTGGCCAAGAAGGCCACGACAGTCAAATTTAACATGGGCTGTTGCGGAATCCCTGTGGTATTTTAAAAAAATCTCCGTTAATCCCCTTTTTTCAAAGGCGAGAACTCTTTCAAGCACGGGAATTCCAGAAGAGCCTTTAACATTATTCAGATTTTGAATGATGGCAAGAGTCCACAGCTTCTCTAATTTTAGCACCAGTCGTCTCGGCACTGGTATAACCTACAATCATTTTATCACAGACAAAAAATGTAGGAACAAAACTAGTCGCCCTTCCATGCTCTTTTGCCATTTTCTCAAAAAGCTTACTATTCTTGTTATTGCCTGATATTTCATAAGAATGAACCCTGAGCCAAGGACGGTGCTCCTTTAATTCGTCTATAAAGGGATGCGCGGCAACACAATGAGGAGAATCTTTTGACCAAAAGAAGTGTAAGTTTACTTGATCCCGTGATTCACGCGAAGACATCTTGGCGTGAGCACCATGCGTAATGGCCATTGAGTTAGTCGAAAGAGCAACTAAAAAAGCAAAGATCAAAAAAGAAGCAATTTTTTTCATAAATCTAACACTCCACATTTATTAAAATTGAATATTCTCCCTACACGGAACAAAAATCATACGCTATTAAAAGGCTAACGGCAAAAAAAATTTAATCTAAAAGAAACTCGCGCATTTGCAAATGATAGAAAAATTGATTATCGACTAAAAAAATCTTATCAGATGGCAAAAGTAAATTATAATTAAAAAAGGTCTAAAGGAGATAGTTATGGGAAGAAGCTGGCTGGATAAACCAGGCTCATTAAATTGGGCTAACAAGAAAAAGCTCTCACAAGATATCAATAGCTTGGAAAAAATCATTGCCTCATTGAAAGAAAAATTATTCTTTTTACTGTCAACAGTGAATCAATTAAAAATTACAGTAAAGAGTTATCTGAAAGCCAACATTGTTTAACAGCAAAGCACATTGTCCATTTAAGGCCTCTGCTAGAGCAAAGTGAACATTTGCACGAACAACTTCATACTCTCTGCCAGAAGAAAATTCACGCGCAGACCACAGACGAGGAAAGAAACTTACCAAAACCTACTTGACAGTTTATGGCTTACTAAATAATTTTAACTGACGTTCAAGACTATTGATTTTTTTTCGCAAGGAAGTTAATTGATCTAATAGCTCTAAGCTTAATGCAACACCTTCCATATTCAATTCTAAATCAGCTTGTAATCTCTGCGCTTTTTTGAAGCGCTGCAACTGG
>CAWFQC010000009.1:0-55529 GCA_963817645.1 uncultured Gammaproteobacteria bacterium
GCTTAATGTAGTTAGGCAAGCCATTTTTATAGGGCGGATAGTCCTCTCCTTGAATAAGTGGCAACAGGTAATCTCTGCACTTTGTAGTAATCCCATAACCATCATTAGTAATAAAATCTCTTGGCATCTTTCTTTCTATATTGGCAACCTTCTTTAAAGGTATGTCACTAATTTTCCATCTATAGGGGGAGGCAGATAAACGTTCTATAGACAGCATTAGGTCACCCTTACCGGCAATAGCATAATCAATGGCCGTTTTTCCCAGTGCGTAAGCTTGTTCAACGTCAGTTTTTGAAGCAATGTGCCGAGCAGAGCGTTGCAGATAATCAGGAACTGCCCAATGGTTTTTAAAATTCAATTTCTGTTTGATCATTTGGGCCATCATTGGTGCCACTCCACCAAGTTGGGTATGGCCAAAAGCATCAGTCATACCGCTTTCTGCAAGAAACTTGTTTTCTTTGTTGCGAACACCTTCTGAGACTATTACCACACAATAGCCACACTCTTTAACAATTTTTTTTACTTCCATTAAGAACGGGTCTTCATCAAATGGAATTTCGGGAAATAAAATAATATGCGGAGGTTGGCTACGATCCAATGCAGCCAGACCCGAAGCGGCAGCAATCCAGCCCGCATGTCGACCCATGACTTCCATAATAAATACTTTGGTAGAGGTTGCTGCCATTCCAGCGACGTCCATTCCTGTTTCCATCGTAGAGACAGCAATATATTTTGCTACTGATCCAAAACCAGGACAGGTATCTGTAAATGCAAGGTCATTATCAACAGTCTTTGGAATACCAAGGCAGATTAAGGGGTAGTTCATTTTTTGACTTATGATTGAGACTTTATGTGCAGTATCTTGAGAGTCGCCACCTCCATTATAAAGAAAATATCCAATGTTATGTGCTTTAAAGACTTCTATTAATCTTGCATATTGTTCTTGGTTTTCTTCCAACCCCTTTAGCTTGTATCGGCAGGTACCAAAAATACTGGCTGTTGGTGAATATCGAAGGTTAGCAACTGCTTCATCACTTTCATGACTTGTGTCGATAAGCTCTTCAAGCAGGGCACCTATAATACCATTACGACCGACTAATACCTTGCCGATTTTATCTGAATGTAATCGAGCTGCCTGTATAACACCACATGCAGAGGCATTAATGACGGCTGTTGGCCCGCCCGATTGGGCATAAAAGCAATTTTTTACCATAAAGAAACCTCCTTTTCTGTCCATTATTTTGAAATAGCTTTGGAAATATTATCTTATTCCTTATAGAATGAAAAAGTTTTTACAGTCTAGATTTAAGCTGCTGGTACTTTGGCCCGTCGTTCCTCGCCGCACAGTCCTCGTGGAATGCTTAAAACCTTCATGCGAGGACTTTAAGCGGCTGGTACTTTGGGACCCGTCGTTCCTCGCCGCACAGTCCTTGTAGAATGCTTAAAACCTTCATGCGAGGACTTTAAGCGGCTGGTACTTTGGGCCCGTCGTTCCTCGCCGCACAGTCCTTGTAGAATGCTTAAAACCTTCATGCGAGGAATCCAGCGCCAATCCTATCCAGAGAGCTAATTTTTTCTTTGTAGGTGAGCGCTGAAGTTTGAGCCACCTTCCAAAGGAGAATCAGCATTCTTTATGGGACTGGCGCTGGATTCCTCGCATGAAGGTTTTGAGCATTCTACGAGGGACTGTGCGGCGAGGAACGACGGGCCCCAAAGTGCCAGCAGCTTAAATCAGCAGAATTTAAAATTGGTAAAACTTATGGCAATTATTTTGGCCTTTACTGGCGCTTCAGGCTTACAATATGGATTAAAATTATTGGAATGCTTAATCCAAGCAGATAAAGAAATTTTTCTTCTCATCTCACCTGCTACCTATGCAGTTGCAGCATTCGAATTGAAATTAAAATTGCCGAAGCAGACAAGTAAGTTACAACAGTTTTTAGGTAATGCTTTCAATGCAAAGGAAAATCAGCTTAAAGTATTTGGTCAATATGAATGGAGCGCCCCTATAGCAAGTGGCTCTAATCCTGCTAAGGAAATGGTGGTTTGCCCTTGTAGTAGTAATACATTAGCAGCCATCGCTCATGGGATGAGTAGTAATCTTATTGAAAGAGCTGCAGATGTTACCTTAAAGGAAAGAAAAAAATTAATTCTTGTCCATCGAGAAACACCTCTTTCTCTGATTCATCTTGAGAATATGATTAAATTATCAAGAATGAATGCAATAATTATGCCTGCTTCTCCTGGGTTTTATCATCAGCCACAAACAGTATCTGATATTATCGATTTTATGGTCGCCAGAGTGCTAGATCATCTTCAAATTTGCCACCCCTTAATAAAACCTTGGAGCCTTAATTTGTAAAATTTCTCCTTTCCATTGTTTCTTTACTAATTTTTTTGGAACATGTTGAATTTTAATCGAAGTTGTTTGCCAATGAGGCTTATTTAAATAGGCAAGTACTTTATTAGTAACATTAAATGAATAAACTATTTTGTTATTAACCGTATCGATTTGATATTGCACAATACTGCCTACATAGAGTGGTTCCCAAGTCAGGTCTAAATAGACATTTGAGATCCACAATTTTAAAATTAATTTTTTATCTGGAAAATTTTTAACCATATATAATATGGGTGGATTGTTTAGATAGAGCGAAGGAAGGAGGGTACTAAAGTTACTGGGGGGATTTACTATTTTCTCTAAAGTCGCTTTAAGCAAAGTTAGATCCGGGTTAGCGGTCCATCCTTGTGAGGTAAGAATACCTTCTACCTGCCTTATTTCTCCGACATATTGAATATTCATAGGCTCGGCCGGTTTACCCAAGCGATTTTGACGATAAATGGGCAATGCTAGATTCTTCTGACTCCACCAAGTACTTTCCTCAATGGTTTTAGAAGGCCAAAGTAGGGTGTAATTTATTAAATTTTTATGATAGCTAAGGGTAAAGAAAAAAGCCCAAAAAAGTAAAGTTGTTAATGAAGCTAAAAGAGCTAGCTGCTTTGTTTTAATGGGTTTAATTTTACGCCGATAGGAGAGGGTCAGTAATGCTAAAAAAGCAAAAGCTAAGCTAAAACTTGCCAGTACATCAGTTAGCCAATGGGCCCCAAGATAAAGACGAGAAAAGCCGATAAGGGTAATAAATATGCCAGCAACAAAATATGGGTAACGATGAAATTTTCGGGGTACATGGCTAGCTAAAATTATTGCTAGAAAACCGTAATACATAAAAGCAAGGAAAGCATGGCCACTTGGGAAAGACGAAGTGGAAAAACTATGCAATAAGCCAGAGGGTCTTGGGAAATAAAGAATAGACTTAAAAAGATTCGGGGCAATACTACCAATGACTATTGCCAAGAAGAAATGAAATGCTTCTTTAGAATTCTTCTGCCAAATAAACCAAAATAAGATACAAACGGCACTGCTGATTAACACCTTGCCATCACCTAGCATGGTAATTCCCATAAAAAAATGATCGCTGGGAATATGTCGTACACTCCTTAGGAACTCGAAAACGGGTAGATTTAAGGCGGTGAGCGGATTTTGGTGGGTGACGCTTAAGAATATCGTAACAAATATTATGCAAGAGATGCAGGCGTAGATTAACCAGGCTAGTTGTTGATAGTTTTTTTGGTTTTCCCCGGCAATAATTCGAGTAAACAAAGCAAACTGCTTATGGGTTTGCATATATTCCCAGGTGTTTTTTAGTAAATAAGAACAATAATTCTTGAATTTTTTAAAAAGATATTTAATTAGCCAGGCAAAAAGCGATACCATTACAATGGCTAACAATAAAATTAATATAAATTTTGTAGCTATGTGGGGTGGTAATTGTAAGGATAGTGCCCCTAATAGAAATCCTGGCAACATATAGACGATTGCCCAAAGAGCAGCAGAAGGAATGGCTGCCAAAATGAACCTTTGCCATGGCATATATAGTAGTCCGGCGATCAGAGGAATGAGGCTGCGAAGAGGACCTATAAACCGGCCAATAATTATACTTTTGCCGCCATGTTTATGAAAAAATTTTTCTCCAGTTTCTAACCATTGAGGTCTTGTTTTGAATGGCCACATATTCCGTAAGCGTTTGTTATAGTGCTTTCCAACCCAATAGCCTAATAAATCCCCTAGGAAGGCACCTAAAATTGCCCATAGCAAGGTCATTCCAGGAGTCATAATGCCCATTCCAACTAGTATTCCCACTGCCGTCATTGTCACAGACCCTGGAACAATCGTGCCAATGACGGCTAATGATTCTAAAAAGGAAATTAAAAAAGTAAGCAAACCACCCCAATGGGGATTTGCCAGTAGATAATGTGCTAATGATTGTGCATATTGCTCTATCATTGGACTACGTTACTATTTCTCCAGCTGCTTGCCGGTCAGCATGGTAGGAGGAACGAACAAGCGGGCCGCTCGCAACTTTACTAAATCCCATTTCTTTAGCAATCTGGCCTAATGCCATAAATTCTTCTGGCGTAACATAGCGATCTACTGGGCTGTGAAAACGACTAGGCTGAAGATATTGCCCTAATGTGAGCATGTCAACCAAGTGAGCTCTTAAATCTGCCATGACTGAAATTATTTCATTAGTTGTTTCTCCAAGCCCAAGCATTAATCCCGATTTTGTAGGAATATGGGGGAAGCGAGTTTTAAATTCATTTAATAATTTTAATGACCAAGCATAATCGGATCCTGGACGCACTTGTTTGTAAAGGCGTGGGATAGTTTCAGTATTATGATTAAAGATATCGGGCAAAGCCTTAGCAAGTTCTATTAATGCTTTCTCCATTCTTCCACGAAAATCTGGAACGAGAATTTCTATTTTAATGTCTGGATTTAAACTCCGAACATTTGCGATACACGCTGCAAAGTGGCCTGCTCCTCCATCTCGTAGATCATCACGATCAACCGAAGTGATTACCACATAGGTCAATTCCATTGTCTTAATAGTTACGGCTAAGTTTTGAGGTTCCTCTAAGTCTAGAGGATCTGGTCTACCATGGGCTACATCACAAAAAGTACAGCGCCTGGTACATTTGTCTCCCATGACCATGAAAGTAGCAGTTCCATGGCTGAAACACTCAGGCAAATTTGGGCAACTTGCTTCTTCGCACACGGTAACCATGCGCTTGTCACGCAGAAGATGTTTTAATTCTGCGATTTTATTTCCTATATTTCCTGTGGGTAATTTCACTCGAATCCAAGGGGGGAGAGGTTGACGTTTTACACCACTGTTCTCAATCTTGATAGGAATCCTAGACAGCTTGTCGGCGGCCTTTGTACTCATAAAAATTTTCCTTCATCTAGCTTGGTATTGTTTATGAAATTGGCCCCATTATAACCGAAAATTTCAATGAGGTATGTCACTATTTTAGTTTCAACCTCCTGTATATTTACCATTTTCTCAAAGTGATAGATTTGGGAAACTGTCAGATTTTGAAAGCCACAAGGATTTATCCGTGAGAATGGCTCAAGATCCATTGCAATATTAAATGCAATTCCATGATAGGAACAGCCACGTCTTATCCGTAAGCCGATAGAACAAATTTTACTTTCATTTACATAAACACCAGGTGCATCACAGCGAGTTTTTGCTGATATATGGTAATCGTAAAGAACTTTAATGACCGATGTTTCTAGCTTGTTTACCAGTTGTCTGATACCTACGTTAAGTTGTTTAAGATCAAACAAAACATACATGACAAGTTGCCCTGGTCCATGATAGGTAACCTGTCCACCGCGATCTGTTTGGACGATTGGGATATTGCCAGGATTTAATATATGCTCTGGCTTTCCTGCTTGACCTTGTGTAAAGACAGGGGGATGTTCTAATAACCAGATTTCATCAAGGGTATTACTCTGTCTGTTATCAGTAAAATTTTTCATGGCTTGCCAGGTAGGGATATACTCCTGGGTACCAAGCTGTCGAACAATGAGATCCTGCATTTTTTATTCAATTGCCGTTGTTAAAAAGACTTAATCATAAGCGAAAAGTTGGATTTTGGCAAAAGCCTCAAAAATCATGAATAGTTAATTGCTTACCACTATCTTGTAATATTTGTTTTATTTTTAAAATAAAATAGTAAATTTACTATACTTTGATTAAAATCATCAAAGGGGTAGAAAGTGATGCAAAACTCCGCCGCAAAGATTGTTAAAAGCTATTTTGAAAAATATATCTACATCCATCAGATAAAAACAAAAAGGGGAAAATATTCTAACCCTCTGCTTGCACGTAAAATACTCTCTATTGCATACGATATTTCTCATAAAATGGATGATTTAATTCGCTCTAACAATAGTAATGATCTAGATGCCATAAAATCCTGTTTAAGGGAAAAAACGGCTTTACTTCATGATGAGCTCAAGCCAAGAACCTGGTTTAAAGTTTTCTGTAAAGGACAACCCGTTCCAACTGATTTTGGACTATGTGTGAATGAAGCATGGTATAAAATTCAGTTTATGGATAACAGAATGTAGGTTAATAGGTAAGGAACATGTCTGAAAATAACTCTTACAACTGCATCCCATTTGGCAAGCATCTCCCAAAGAACTGCCTTCTAAGCCGTTGATTTAATCTCGTTTTTAACAAGACTAAATCCTATAATTAAAGTTCTTTTCAGATATTTGACCCGAAGGGTCTGGGTTACTTTAAACGAACTTTCTTCGAAAAAACGTTTCTTTGGGCCGTCGTTCCTCGCCGCACAATCCGTGTAGAATGCTCAACAACCTCTTGCGAGGAATCCAGCGCCAATCCTATCCAGGGAGCTAATTTTTTCTTTGTAGGTGAGTCAACGCCGAAGTTTGAGCCATCTCTAAAGGAAAATCAGCATTCTTAATAGGACTAGCGCTGGATTCCTCGCAAGAGGTTGTTGAGCATTCTACGAGGATTGTGCGGCGAGGAACGACGGCCCAAAGAGCGCATTTTTTTGAAAAAAGTTCGTTTAAATCTGCATGCCAACTAGGCGCTAGTTGTAAGAGTTATTTCAAACATGTTCCTTATCTTGAAAATAATATATTTGACTACAGATAAGTATTAGACAATATTTTATAAGGGGCAAAGCTAATGAGAATGGATAAATTAACAACCAAATTTCAGATGGCGTTGGCAGATGCTCAATCACTTGCAATTGGTAGGGACAATCAATTTATTGAACCTATTCATTTAATGAAAGCCTTGTTAGATCAACAAGGAGGAACGGCACATCATCTTTTAACTAAGGCTAAGGTCAACATTTCGGTATTACGGTCAGAATTGAACTCAGCTATTGATCGCTTACCTCAAGTTAAGGGTACACCTGGTGAAATTCATATTTCAAATGAACTCAATCGGTTGCTCAATGTTACTGACAAGTTAGCCCAACAACGCAATGATCAATTTATTTCCAGTGAACTATTTATTTTAGCCGCAGTAGATGATTCTGGAGAACTGGCGCGAATATTAAAAAAGGCAGGGGCAACCAAGCAAAATATTGAACAAGCCATTGATGATATTCGCGGAGGGAGTAATGTAGGTTCTGCTAATGCAGAAGAACAGCGTCAAGCCCTTGAAAAATATACCATTAATATCACTGAACAGGCTGAACAAGGGAAACTTGATCCAGTCATTGGACGTGATAATGAAATCAGACGAACTATCCAAGTGCTTCAACGTCGAACTAAAAATAATCCCGTTTTAATTGGTGAACCTGGGGTCGGTAAGACGGCTATTGTTGAAGGATTAGCTCAGCGTATTATTAATGGTGAAGTACCTGAAGGGCTGAAAAATAAACGCTTGTTGGCATTAGACATGGGCGCCTTAATTGCAGGTGCCAAGTTTCGTGGTGAATTTGAAGAAAGGCTAAAGGCTGTTTTAAACGATCTGGCAAAGCAAGAAGGCCAAATTATTTTATTTATTGATGAAATTCATACGATGGTCGGTGCTGGGAAAGCTGAAGGTGCCATGGATGCAGGTAATATGTTAAAGCCTGCTTTAGCAAGAGGGGAGTTACATTGTGTTGGCGCCACCACATTAGATGAGTATCGAAAATATGTTGAAAAAGATGCAGCCCTTGAAAGACGCTTTCAAAAGATTTTAGTCGATGAGCCCTCCGTTGAGGATACTATTGCCATTTTAAGGGGATTAAAAGAACGTTATGAATTGCACCATGGGGTAGAAATTACTGACCCTGCCATTGTGTCTGCAGTGTATCTTTCACACCGATATATTACAGATCGAAACTTGCCGGATAAAGCCATTGACTTGATTGATGAAGCGGCAAGTCAAATCCGAATGGAAATTGATTCTAAACCAGAAGAATTAGATAGATTAGAACGCAGATTAATTCAACTAAAAATCGAACGAGAGGCATTAAAAAAAGAAGAAGATGAGGCTTCTCGAAAGAGACTGGACAATTTGGAAAAAGAAATAACCCGCTTAGGAAAGGAATATGCCGATCTAGAAGAAATTTGGAAGGCGGAGAAGGCTGCACTCCAGGGAACCCAGCATATTAAAGAGGAATTGGAACGTGCAAGAATCGAGCTTGAAGCTGCACGTCGTGCCGGAGATTTGGCGCGTATGTCTGAGCTACAATATGGCCGCATACCTGAACTGGAGAAAAGGCTCGTGGAAGCCCAGCGCTTGGAGCATGAAGAAAAACACTTAGTGCGCAACAAAGTAACCTCCGAGGAGATTGCTGAAATTGTTGCTAAATGGACTCACATACCTGTTGCGAAATTAATGGAAGGTGAAAAAGAAAAGCTGCTAAGAATGGAGGAAGAGCTCCATAAACGAGTAATTGGACAAGACGAAGGGGTTAAAGTCGTATCAAATGCCATCAGGCGTTCGCGTGCTGGTTTATCTGACCCTAATCGTCCTGTGGGCTCTTTTTTATTTTTAGGGCCTACTGGGGTTGGTAAAACGGAACTTTGTAAGGCACTTGCCTCATTCTTGTTTGATACCGAAGAGGCAATGATCCGTATAGATATGTCAGAGTTTATGGAGAAACATTCTGTTGCGAGGTTAATTGGTGCTCCCCCCGGGTATGTCGGATATGAAGAGGGAGGATATTTAACCGAAAGCGTAAGACGTCGTCCCTATTCTTTAATTTTGTTGGATGAAATGGAAAAGGCACATACCGATGTGTTTAATATCTTATTGCAAGTGTTAGATGATGGTCGGTTAACCGATGGTCAAGGGCGAACGGTTGATTTTAGAAATACAATAATCGTCATGACCTCAAATTTGGGATCTCATAGAATACAGGAGTTATCTGGTAGTAGTTATGAAACTATGAAAAAAGAGGTGATGCAAATTGTCGAAGGACATTTTCGTCCAGAATTTTTAAATAGAATTGACGAGGTCGTTGTCTTTCATTCCTTGGAGAAGCAAGAAATTCGTCATATCACTAAGATTCAAATTGAAAGATTAAGAAATCGATTGCGTGAGCGTGATCTTGATTTGCAACTTTCTGAAAATGTCTTGGATTTTTTGACGGAAATAGGCTATGACCCTGTGTATGGTGCAAGGCCATTGAAGCGTGCTCTACAAAATTATTTGGAAAATCCTTTAGCTCAGGACATCTTACAAGGTGAATTTATGCCAGGCACCATCATTAAAGTTGATTTAGGTGATGGCCATCTGATTTTTGCTAAGTGATGACATAATGCCTACTATATTAAGAACAAAAGGGTATCGGTTTTTCTTTTTTAGTTTAGAGGGTAATGAGCCTCCACATGTACATATTGAGCACAGCGATAACTTTGCTAAATTTTGGCTAAAACCAGTAGCACTAGCAAGTTCGTATGGTTTTAGGAGTCATGAATTAGCTAAATTAAAAAAAATTGTTGATGAGCATAGAGCATTATTTTTGGAGAAATGGTATGAGTTCTTTAGCAGTTAAATTTGATGATCGTGCAATTGATGTAAGCTTTACTCAAACTTCATTGCATTTTGTTTTAGCTGATGGCAGGGAAATTTCAGCACCGCTTGAATGGTTCCCAAAATTGCGTGATGCAAGTGAGTCAGAGCGTAATAATTGGCGTTTTATAGGCCATGGTATAGGGGTACATTGGCCAAGTATTGATGAAGATGTTGCTGTTAGGACCTTAATGCATGGAAAAGAATAAGGTACTCAAGGCAAACTAAATTCAGCATAAAGTGGGAGATGATCAGACAATGCTCTCCAAGGATATTGACTGAAGCGTATACATGATTCTGGCTTGATGCCGCGATAATAAATCCTATCGATAGCTAACGTCGGCTGCCATGCGGGAAATGACCGCGCATGGCTTCCCTGCATAACCTTAAAAATTTCCTGCAAGCCAAGGGCAGTTCCCAATTGGGAAGATAAGTGATTTCGCCAGTCATTAAAATCACCGGCAATTAACAGTGGCTCGTCCCTAGGGATAAGTTGACGAATACGATCACATAAAGTTTTAGCTTGCTTGTCTCGCTCAAATTTTAGCAAACCAAAATGAACACAAATCACATGCATAATGCCCTCAGAAAAAGGCAATTTGATAATGCCGTGTAATAAACTGCGACTTGCTCTTTTTTGAATAGATATATCTATATTTTCCCAGAAGAGGAAAGGAAATTTGCTTAAAATGGCATTGCCATGATGACCCAATCGATAAGTGGCATTTTTACCGTAAGCAAAATGGGGCCATAACTCCTGTGCTAAAAATTCAAATTGAGATTTTTCTTTTGGCCAATCCAAGATATTTGCTTCATGTTTTTTATGACTGCCGTGAATTTCTTGGAGGAATATAACATCTGCATCTATACTACAAAGCAGTTCACGAATTTGATGTAAAATGAAACGGCCTTTAATTGCACTGAAGCCTTTATGAATATTGTAAGTTAACACTTTAAGTGAGTTGCCTTCGCCCATTCTCAAATCCAAAATTTTACATATAATAACAATCGGCCTATTATTCGTTGGTGAAGAGGTCTTTTTTGCCAACTATCAATTTCAACTTCCTTAGAACGCTCTAAATCTGATATAAATTGGTTCATAATTTTTTTTTTGGAATCAGGAAGCCTAAGATTGACATCGACTTCTAAATCATGCAATAAACTTCGATGATTCAAATTGCTTGAGCCAACACTAACCCAATCATCCAGAATAAGCGTCTTCGCATGTAGCATGCTGGGAAGATATTCAAAGATGCGTACGCCGGATTTCATTAAGTGAAAATAAAAAGTAGCTGATGTCCATGGCAAGGCAAAGATATCTGATCGCTGAGGTAATAGTATGCGAACATCCACTCCTCGTTCTGCGGCATCTTTCAATTTTTTCAGTAGAAAACTATCTGGAACGAAATAAGCATTCGTTATCCAAATTTTTTCCGTGCAGCGATTCATTCGGCGAAGTAAATTCTTATAGAGAATGCGGCGACGGTGACGAGTATTATTTACTCTAAAAACAGGGTTTTTATTAACATGACGGAAAATTTCTCTGATTCGTTCTTGGATTGGCATGTGATCCCAGGCGATTTCAAAGGCATTTTTGAGCTCTTTAAAATCTGTACCCTGTAGCCTGACAGCCGTATCACGCCAATAATCTCCCCATTGTTTTTTATCTAGATGGCTCTGACAGATATTCAAACTACCAACATACACCACTTCATCATCAATAATGCAAACCTTGCGGTGATTACGAGAATTTATTTTAAGGCACAGATAAATCGCCTTTAAAATCGGTGAAACTCTGACCCAAGAACGGCTCCATTGCCACAGTCGCCAGGGAAATGGATGAAAAATACGTGTTTCAACACCCGCACGCTCCAACATCCGAGTTAAACCGTCGCCCCACAGAGGGCTTCCGGCACCATCCACCAATATGCGAACTCTCACTCCTTTTTGTGCTGCATTAACTAAAGCAGAGGCTATCTTTTCACCTATCTTATCAGTATTAAAAATATAGGTTTCAAGTTCCACAGAGCGTTTTGCTTGTTCTATATCATTTAAGAGATATTCAAAAAAGCACAAGCTATCTGCAATAATTATCTCACTGGGGGTATCTATTCTATTGGTCATGTTCTCGATTTGGTTTTTTAATGTACATTATATGCTCTACGGCTTCTTGAGGAGAGTCGGTTATATAGAGTTTGTTTACATCTTCAAGGTCAATCGTTTTATTGACAACTAAGGTGTTGATCATAAACTCAATTAAGGGTGTCCAAAATTCTACGCCCATTAGCACTATGGGAAAATGGGCAATCTTTTTAGTTTGAATGAGTGTTGCCATTTCAAATAATTCATCTAAAGTTCCAAGTCCCCCAGGCAATGCTATAAATCCTGACGAATACTTGGTTAACATAACTTTGCGAACAAAAAAATATCGAAAAGTTAACACCTTATCTAAATATTGGTTAGGCTTTTGCTCCTCAGGAATCCAGATATTGCAACCGATGGTTCGCCCATTAGCAATTTTTGCTCCTCTGACGGCGGCTTCCATGATCCCAGGACCCCCTCCGGTCATTACAGTGTAACCATTGTTTGCTAGCAATTTGCCCATTTCAAAGGCTAGGTGATAATACTTGTGGTCTGTAGGAAATCTAGCAGACCCGAAAATGGTGACACAATTTTTGAGATCACGAAAGGTATGAAAAGCTCTTGCATATTCATACATTATTCTTAAGGTACGAAGAATTTCTTTGCTAAATCTTTGGGGGCCTCTTAAGAATCGTCTTTCTGAATCAATGTCTTTGGCTTCTCGCTTTTTTTCTTCAAACTTGATAATTTTTTCAATATCAGTCTTCATTTTAATCTTCACATTTATCAACGTACATTAATAATCTATTGGTTCTGGCAAAGTTCAGTATAGATCTATAAAGATCAGGATAGAAATTTTTAAGTTGTGGATCTAGTGAAATGCATTTTTGACCGCCCTTGATCATAGGCTGTAGCAAAGGAGAGTAGATTATCCGTTGATTATGGAAGGTTGATAAACGTCCGCTCATGCGTTCTGCCCAATCACTGGGTTTAAAAATTTCCCCATTCTCGGTAATGCCTTGAATTATTATTCTTTTTAGCTTTAACTCGTTCATAATTATAATATATAGTAAAAATTGCTAGGTTATTGAAGAGTTAAATCCTTTATTTGCTTTTCCATGGTATTTTAGCGTTTCAAAAGTTATTAAATTTAAGTATTATAATATCATTTTACATTAAGATGAAAGGGGTTTTCATGTCAAAGATGCCCGAAGTTAATCGAGGCAGAGGAATTTATTTACTGCCAAATCTATTTACTCTCAGTGCTTTGTTTGCAGGGTTTTATGCTATTGTGGCAGCAATGAAAGGATCTTTTGATCATGCAGCTATTGCAATTTTTGTTGCAATGCTAATGGATAGCTTAGATGGTAGAGTTGCCAGATTGACTAATACGCAAACACCTTTTGGTGCAGAATTAGATAGTTTATCGGATATGGTTTCTTTTGGTATCGCGCCAGCATTGGTTATTTATAGCTTTGCGCTTAATTATATTGGCAAATTAGGTTGGTTGGCGGCTTTTTATCTATACTGCTGCCGTGGCACTTCGTCTTGCACGTTTTAACACTCGTATTTCATCTAATGATAAAAGATACTTCCAAGGGTTGCCAAGCCCTGCTGGGGCTGGAATGATTGCTGGCCTGGTTTGGGTATGTGTTGAATATGAGATTGCGGGTTTTTTCATTAGGTCACTTGCTTTTTTGTTAACTCCTCTTGTTGGTTTTCTGATGGTCAGTAATATCCCTTATAGAAGTTTTAAAGATCTTGATCTTAAAGGAAATGTCTCCTTTATGGTCATTTTATTACTTGTATTTGGCTTAGTGCTTATTTCAATTGATCCTCCAGACATATTATTCACTGCCCTTTTGGTTTATGGTTTCTCTGGACCTATAACGCGTATTTGGCATCTCTATCGTAAAAGACGTGTTAAAGTTTTTCGTAAAAATCAAGCAGCCAGCAAAGAGTCGAAAAATGCTAAGCACTAGTTATATTAAACAGGTAGTTGCTTTTGCCATTGAAGAAGATGTCGGCCCTTTAGATATCACTGCGAATTTGTTACCACCTAGTGAAGGGATAGCAAGTATTATCACCCGCGAGTCGGCCATTCTTTGTGGTTGTGACTTTGTGGATGAACTGTATCGTCAATTAGATCCTGACATTCAAATTCATTGGCAAGCACAAGATAGCCAAGCAGTATCTCCCGATCAACTTCTCTGTGAACTATGGGGAAATTGCAAATCCCTGCTAACAGGCGAGCGTATAGCGCTTAACTTCCTTCAGACCTTATCGGGAACAGCTACAACCACTCGAAAGTTTGTGGATTTGTTAAAGGGGACAGGTATTACCCTATTGGATACACGTAAAACCATTCCTGGTCTAAGAGCTGCACAAAAGTATGCTGTTGCTTGTGGGGGGGGTAGTAATCATCGCATGGGTTTATTTGATGCCTTCCTGATAAAAGAAAATCATATTGTAGCATGTGGTTCCATTGAGAAGGCTATTAGTAACGCCAGGGAGCAACAGCCAGGAAAAATCATCGAGGTAGAGGTTGAAAATCTTACTCAGCTAAAAGAGGCATTAACTTATCAGGCAGATGTTATCATGCTTGATAATTTTGGTTTAGACGATATTAAGGAAGCTGTAACCATTAATGCAGGTCGTGCCAAATTGGAAGTATCAGGAAATATTACAAAAGAGCGGATTAGTCAGATTGCAGCTATTGGAGTTGATTACATTTCCATGGGTGCTTTGACGAAACATTTACGAGCTATTGATTTGTCGATGCTTTTAAAATATTAATTGGAAATATAATCATGGTTATTTTCTCAAAACTATTTATAAGTCTTTCTTTATGAGTCAAGAGCATACGGTAAAAAGCTTAGGTTTTTGGACCTTAACAGCGCTGGTTGCTGGAAATATGATAGGGTCAGGAATCTTTATGTTACCTGCCTCTTTAGCAGCATTTGGCAGTATTGGGATCTTTGCTTGGATTATAACTGCTATTGGTACGATGATTTTGGCAATTGTATTTGCGAGATTAAGCCGTTTGTTGCCACGTACCGGAGGTCCTTATGCTTACTGCAAAGAGGCTTATGGTGATTTTATAGGCTTTCAAGTAGCTTATAACTATTGGATTGCGCTGTGGGTGGGGAATGCGGCGATTGTAGTTAGCCTTGTCAGTTATTTGGGCGTCCTCTGGCCAGAGCTTAATACTAATTCATGGCTTTCTTTGTGGGTAAGTCTTGCAATTATTTGGTTAATTACTTTTATCAATGTCGTTGGGCTGAAACAAGCAGGCAGAATGCAAATCATTACCACCATCCTGAAACTTATACCTCTCTTGGTCATTGCTATAGTAGGTCTCTTTTTTATTAATAAGCACAATTTACTAGAGTTTAATATTAGTGGGAAATCTAACTTTTCCGCATTGACAGGTGCAGCTACCCTTACCATGTGGGCATTTATTGGGTTTGAGTCAGCAACCGTACCAGCAGAATATGTTATTAATCCTCGTAAGAATATTCCTCGAGCAACGATTGTGGGGACATCTATTGCAGCCATAGTCTATATTCTTAGCACTATTAGCGTGATGGGGATCGTTCCTATGCAGCAGCTAGCACATTCCAGTTCTCCTTTTGCCCAGGCAGCTAAGCTTATGTTCGGTCCCTTAGCAAATTTGATTGTTGCAGGTGCCGCTGTCATTGCTTGCTTTGGAACGCTAAATGGTTGGATTTTAATGCAAGGCCAAATACCGCTAGCAGCAGCAAAAGATGGTTTATTTCCAAAGCATTTTGAAAAAATAAGCAAGTCAGGATCACCTGTTGTGGGGCTTATAGTTTCTAGTGTTCTTATTACTATTTTGTTGACTATGCGTTATGGAGCAAGTCTTGTAGATCAATTTACATTGATTAGCCTACTGGCCACCTTAGCATCGCTTATTCCTTATATCTATACGTCAGTAGCAGAATTAATGTTATTCATTAGGGAACGAGAAAAATTTAATCAAAAGCGTTTAACCGTCTCAGCAATTCTTGCTATGCTGGCTTTTTCCTATACCTACTGGTTAATTTATGGTGCTGGTACGCAGATTGTTTTTTACGGTGTGCTATTATTGCTAAGCAGCATACCTGTCTATTTGCTGCTTCAGGTTAAATCTATTGAAATGCAAAATGAATAGAATCTTGCAACTTGCACTTTTATTTTTTTTACTTTTGCCAATAAGTCAACAAGTATTGGGAGAAGATGATTTTAATCAGCAATCCACATTGGTTATTGCTGATCGGGCGCTCCTAATTGATAATAAAAGTCACGAGATTGTCAAAAAGCAGTTTATTGATTTAAAAAGTGCTAAAGAACAACAGTTGCAATCTTTGCAGGAAAGTGGAATAAACCAAAATATTTTGAAGCATGCACAATTAGATTTTATTGCTGCTAAAACTGCTGTTGAAGGGGCCAATATTGCTCTGACTGATGTCAATGAATCTGTTGATGATACTGAAAAATCAATTCGCACCTTGGAGAAAAATCTTCAAAGTTTAATTTTATTGACAAAAGACTATCATGATAGAAAAGATAAAATTATTTTGCTAGAAGCTCGTCTAGAATTCCTAAAGCAATTGCAACAAATTCAACTAGAACGTGTGCAAACACTAAGTCAAATAAAATTGATTACTCAGCAGCGATTAAATTTCGAAAATAGTTGGCAGCAAAAATTACAAACACTCTATTTACTCCAACAACAAGAACAGCAGCGTAATCATCTCTCAGAGGTTTTATCCATTTTGCAAAAAGAGCAGCAAGACTGGTTATTGAAACTTAATGAATTAACACAACAACTAAGTGCGTTGACCAGTAAAGGGCCAGCTAATGATTCCAGTTTGAAAAAGCTTCATTTAACCATTTTAGAGGCTGAAGAGAATGTCGCTTTAATTAAACTAAAATCCTATTTAGTGCATATTCAAAATCGTGTTGAGAATTTACAAGAGATAAATAAGTCTCAAAAAACATCTACTCAGCTAAATAATCTTTGTAGTCAAGTTGCTAATATCTTAGTGCAACTTTCTTCTACAGGAGAATTTATGAATAGTAAAATTAAATTTTTAGCATTAAAAAAGAATGAGTTTTCGCTTGATCTTAATAAAAATATTTTATCCTATCCTGAAATGTATAGCTATTCTAGAATATTGACAAATTTAATGACAGATTATGGAAATCAATTTGAAAATATTAACCGATTAGAACAAAAAGCAACCTATTATCAGCGTCAATTTAAATTGCAACTTCAGCATCGTCTCTCCGAACGTCAGAAATTTCCTCAGGATTTAACAGGATGGATATCATTAGGCCAAAAAATGTTGCAGATCCCTTATTTGTTGCGGAATGCATTCAGCAATTTAATTCATCAATCTCTTTTAGAGCTGCAAACCTTAACCAATGCTTCCTTGTTAATGATATTTGGGTGTTTGCCGTTTCTATTAGTTGGATGGTTTTATTTTCGTCGTTTTTTACTTAATTTAGAAATCAATATTAAAGATAATAAACAACGTTTCTTTACAAATATAATATTTATTTTTTTAGAACTTCTTCGTCGAAATATAGGCAGTTTGTTAGCATTTTTAATATTTGTCAATTTGATTTTAGTACTAAATAGTGTGAGATCACTTTTTATTTGCCTTTTCTTGTTATATTTAGGTTTTAAATTGTTTCTAACTATTGCCAAGCTCATTCTTTTAGAAAACACGAATGATATTTCTGGTGCTGATGTTAAATTATATTATCGGATGCGCGGTTCATTGATCCTGGGTCTCCTACTATCAATACTCACTGTTGTTGCTCATCAATTGCCTGTTGCCTATGAAGCAAAAATATTCGTCAATCGATTATTTATGATCTTTATTTTTATCATCGCAATACAGTTTTTTAAAGCAAGGAAGGTTGTTCCAAATTTATTGGCAGTACTTATCCATATCCCACGTCGTTATTTTTATCGTGTAGTCCAGTTGTTGACTGTCCTTATTCCCCTTGCGCTACTTTTTAATGCAATTGTGGGTTTGCTGGGATTTGTTGAATTAGCTTGGGCAATTGCGAGATATCAGCTTGTTTTTTTTGCTGTTATGGCAGGATATTTGATTATTCGAGGGCTACTAATAGATGCGATGGAATATGTATCTGAAGTTTTAATACAGTACGTAAAACAAGGTTGGCTATGGACAGAAGCGATATTAAAACCCATGGACCGTGTGCTACGAGTTGTACTGTTTATACTTTGTAGCATATTTTTAGCTCATTTATTTCACTTAGATAATAATGAGCAATTTATTGATTTGCTAAACCAATTATTACAACAAAAGTTATTTTCCATCGGTGGGAATGCCATCAATGCTCTCTTATTATGTGAACTGTTAGTCATATTATCTCTTATAAAATGGCTAGCCCACTGGTCAAGGGAATTTTCT
This sequence comes from uncultured Gammaproteobacteria bacterium, assembly GCA_963817645.1. Taxonomy (GTDB): domain Bacteria; phylum Pseudomonadota; class Gammaproteobacteria; order UBA6002; family UBA6002; genus UBA6002. The sequence continues at coordinate 18,434 of CAWFQC010000009.1, forward strand.
TATCGTTGGCTTTATGTCGGAGCCAAAGATGTTGGTGTGCGCAATAGCTTATCTATTTTCACACAGTATCTAAGTGTTATTGTTTCAGTATTAATTGGTTTAAAAATACTTGGTATAGATCTTCGTGGTTTCACAGTGGTGGCTGCCGCTTTTGCAGCGGGTATTGGTTTTGGCATGCGTGATTTGATTATAAATTTTTTTAGTGGAATTTTGCTGCTAATTGAAAGACCGTTTCGTAATGGTGATATCATAACCTTAGGCTGTTATGAAGGAGAAGTAACACAAACAGGTATGCGATCTATGACCATACGTACGTGGGATCACATGGAAGTTATTGTTCCAAATGCCGATATGTTTACCAAGCCTTTTGTGAACTGGACTCATCATGATAATATCGTGAGGACAGTTATTACATTAAGGTTGCATCGAGAAGATGATCCCCATAAGGTCCAACGATTACTCCTTGAATTATTGCACGAACTTAAATCAGTTTCTAATGAACCCTTTCCTGAAGTCATTATAAATGAATTAAGTGAGGCACTGATTGAGATGCAAGTAAGGTACTATGTATTATTAACATCACAACGTACTCGTGCAGGTGTAAGGTCAGAAGTGCTATTTGCAATTTGGGACTGTTTTAAAGAAAATAATATTCGAGCCCCTCATCCACAATATGACCTGATTCTAAGAACCCAACGAAAAGAAGAACTAATTGAAAATGTTGTTGTTGAGGATCGAAATGAATTTCTCGAATCTGCTAAAGAATGCTCCTAAATTTTAAAAAGGACTTTTTAAGAAATATTTTTTGTTTGGATCCCTTGAACTACTTCCAATTTCAAAAATAATGCCTCTCTCGATTAATGAAATTAAACGTGTCCGTATAGCGCGAGTAGAAAGCCCGACATTGTCAGCTATCTGTTTAGTAGAAAGCCCCTTAGCATTGAGTAGAAGATCTAAAATAGCTTGGTCAATTCTGTCAATCACCGGTTCCTTTTCTTTTATTGTAAAAATTGTAACTTTAAAATGAGTACCAATTTCTTCGAATAATGGGTTTGGAAGTCCAGATTCATTACAGGTTTCTATTATGCGTGGTATTCCGCTTCCCCATCGCTCGATAAGTTTTAATTCATGGAAGACTCGACCAATTACTCTATTACGAAGTTTTGAAATACCTTGCTTTAATTCATCGATAGTCAAATTAAATGGGATTAAGCCTGGATTTTCAATTTCGATTCTATTGTCAAATATAGAGACTCGAATGGGAGCGCCTTTTTGAGAGTAGTCCATATGGACAATCGCATTAATAATCGCCTCACGCAAAACCACTAAGGGAACACTCCATAAGTCTTTTCTCTTGATACCACTGAGGTCTATACCTCGCGACAAGTGCATCTGTATAAATTGAATTGCTTCAAAAACAGCAAGTGTTGGATAACTATGAATTTCTTTTGAGTCAATAATTACTTTACGCGTATTTCCTTCGAAACGTCCAGCCTGAATCCAGGCATCTGGAAAATGTTTTTCTCTATTTTTTCCAAAGAGTATTACTCCACCAACCGTAGGCACCTCATGCCCTTGATAATTAGCAATAAGATGCATTGTTTTTAAATCCAATGCCTTTAATTTTTTAATATCTATAAACTGCTCTGAAGCAGCTCTGAAGTCAACTTCTTCAGAGCTTAATTCTGGCTTTAGTTGTTCATCATAACTTTCAACTTTAGTATATCTTCTTAGCTCCTCTATGAGGCTTTGATCAGCGCGACGATTAGTGGAACCTATACGAACGTAAACCCCTTCAAGTCCTGCTTTCTTTAAATAATGTGGCCTAAGAGGACTTGGATATATTTCGACCGAAACAATATAAGTATTCCGCCAAGGGATTATTTCTATATTTGGTATTACCTTAGGGTAAATAGTATCATCAATCAAATTTGCTAACCGCTCCTCTAAGGATAAAGGATTGTTAACACCAAAAATATGTCTGGTTTTATCTTCAACACCAATAATGATTGTACCGCCAGTACGTGTTTGCAAATGCAACTACCGTACGTATTACTTTTTCCGGAGAGGCTAACTCGCGCTTAAACTCTAGAGTTTTACCTTCTGATCTTGTAAGTAATTCTTCAATATTCATAGCTCTGAATTTTACTCTGAAGCAATTAGCAAGTCGATACTTCCGAGTAATTTATTTGAAGGTAATGGTACGGCATAATTTTATAATAAAGGTTAGAATCAGATGTTATATTTGTGGAGGATATTGCATGAAAAAGCCAAAAAGCAAGCTAAATGCTAAATCAGCAATTAAGCTTGTTAGAGTGAAAACTGGGACAGTAGAAGATTTCTTTTATAATGTGAAAAATGTCATGCGTACTGCTGATAAGGATGAGCCAATCAGAAGGCGTGCGGCCACATTAACTTTTGTTGATCCAACAGATTTAAAAAGTCTGCAATATGCGCAGTCTTTTCTTAAAAAAGCAGGAATCTCATCATGAACATAATGAATTATAGGGGCTATGCTGCTCGAATAGAGTACAGTGAGGAGGACGATTGCTTTGTAGGTCATATAGCAGGAATTAATGATGTAGTTGGCTTCCATGCAGATACTGTGGATAAATTGCATAAAGCTTTTAAAGAAGCAGTAGACGATTATCTTGATACCTGTAAAAAAGCGAAAAGATCACCACAAAAACCGTATTCCGGGCATATTATGTTACAAGTTCCTCCAGAGCTTCATGCGAAAGTTGCCATGATCGCAGAAGCGCATGGAATAAGCTTAAACTCTTGGGTAACAGAACTGCTTTCAAGCAGAATGATTTTTTTGTAGAGATACAGGGCAAAACGGCAGATCAGGTCAAACCATCCATTGGTACCAATTTCGCATATTGTTTTTATTTTTCAATTGTATAAAGTACATCAATTCCACTGCGATTAAAAAATGGAGAACTGAACTGTATGGAGACAAAAACTCTTTCTCAGGAATTGCTTCATAAGATGGATGCCTATTGGCGTGCTGCTAACTATTTGTCTGTCGGTCAGATTTATTTATATGACAATCCATTGTTGAAACGACCGCTCGTACTTGATGATGTCAAGCATATGCTGTTAGGACATTGGGGAACAACACCTGGACAAAACTTCATTTACACTCATTTGAATCGAATCATTAAAAAATATGATCTTAATATGATTTACGTTTCAGGTCCCGGACATGGAGGGCCCGGCAGTTGTGGGAAATACCTACCTTGAGGGAACATATAGCGAGATTTATCCCAGCATCAGCCAGGATGAACAAGGTCTTAGAAAATTATTTCTCCAGTTTTCATTTCCTGGAGGAATTCCGAGTCATGCATCTCCTGAATGCCCAGGCTCAATTCACGAAGGTGGTGAACTAGGTTATTCGCTTAGTCATTCTTTCGGTGCTGTATTCGACAATCCCGATTTAATCGTAGCCTGCGTCATTGGAGATGGTGAATCGGAGACAGGCCCATTGGCTACAGCCTGGCATTCCAATAAATTTCTTAATCCAGTCACAGATGGTGTAGTACTGCCAATTTTGCATCTTAACGGCTATAAAATTTCCAATCCAACCGTTCCAGCTCGCATCGAACATGAGGAGTTGGAACACTTACTTCTTGGCTATGGGTGGACGCCTTATTTCGTCGAAGGTCATGAACCAGAGCTAATGCATGAAGTGATGGCTTCGACTCTTGATACGGTAATAGAAAAGATCAAGGAGCTCCAACAAGATGCTCGCGATTATGGGAATGTCGAACGCCCACGTTGGCCTATCATTGTCCTTAAATCGCCAAAGGGCTGGACAGGGCCAAAAGTTGTTGATGGTTTGCAGGTTGAAGGAACGTTCCGCGCTCATCAGGTGCCACTTTCTGACCCAGCTACTCACCCAGAACACCTCAAATTATTGGAAGATTGGCTGAAAAGCTACCATCCTGAAGAGCTTTTCGATGAACAAGGTCGCTTAAAACCCGAATTGGCCGAGCTGGCCCCTAAGGGTGAGAGGCGCATGGGTTCCAATCCTTATGCCAATGGTGGAATTCTGCTACGTAATTTACGAATGCCTAATTTCCATGATTATGGAGTTGACGTCCCCGTACCAGGAACTTTCGGTATTGGTGATACGCATATACTCGGACATTTTTTGAAAGACGTGATCAAGCTAAATAGTGAGCAGCGCAATTTTCGAATTTTTGGTCCCGATGAAACGCTTTCCAACGGGCTGGAATCGCTCTTTGAAGTAACCAATCGCCAATGGGATGCTGCTACGGTATCTAATGATGAATTTCTTGCACCCACCGGACGAGTGATGGAAATGCTTAGCGAACATCAGTGCGAAGGTTGGCTTGAAGGATACCTACTCACGGGTCGCCATGGTATTTTCAACTGTTATGAGGCATTTATTCATATCATTGATTCGATGTTCAACCAACATGCCAAATGGTTGAAAGTCACTGCGGCGTTGCCATGGCGACGAAAGATCGCTTCGCTGAATTACCTTCTGACCTCACATGTTTGGCGCCAAGATCATAACGGCTTCACACATCAAGACCCAGGCTTCATAGATCATGTTGTAAATAAGAAAGCCTGGATTGTGCGTGTTTACCTTCCGCCTGATGCAAACTGTCTTCTCTCAGTAATGGACCATTGTTTACGCAGCCGACATTATGTAAACGTTGTTATCGCAGGTAAACATCCGGCACCACAATGGCTAACAATGGATGAGGCAATTGAACATTGTGCTGAGGGTATTGGTATCTGGCAATGGGCTAGTAATGATCAGGAAACCGCGCCCGATGTCGTTATGGCTTGCTGTGGTGACGTTCCAACACTGGAGACGCTCGCCGCCGCTTCTATTCTACGTGAATATTTGCCGGACTTAAAAATTCGGGTCATCAATGTCGTCGATCTGATGAAATTACAGCCGCAAAGTGTGCATCCACATGGACTGAGGGATTGCGATTTTGACGAGCTTTTCACCAAAGACAAGCCAGTCATCTTTGCTTATCATGCCTATCCGTCGTTGATTCACCGATTAACTTATCGCCGCACCAATCATAACAACATACACGTTCACGGTTATAAGGAAGAGGGCACTATCACCACACCGTTTGACATGACGGTGCTAAATGACCTAGATCGCTTCCATCTTGTGATGGATGCTATCGATCGCCTTCCGCAGACTGGGGATAGAGGTATTTACCTAAAACAGCAACTTGAAGATAAACTCATCGAACACAAAGAATACATCTGCAAATATGGACGGGATCTTCCGGAAATCCGCAATTGGAAATGGAAGGTGAGGTGAGATGCCGGTATTAGGAGCAGATCATCAACAAAATTTCGAAAATGAAGTCATTTTATCTATTAATTCTGGTTCTTCCAATATTAAGTTTTCAATTTTTAGATGTCAGCAAGAATTAAATTTACTATATCATGGCTTAATTCAAAATGTTTTTGATTCTCCCTATATAACAATATTTAATAAAAAAAATATTAAAATTGAGCAGCGGTCTATTTCTTCAACGGGCTATGAGGCTGGATTACTAGAGTTTTTTAATTGGTTTGAACAATTACCAAATTCCAATAATGTCAAAGCAATCGGACATCGAGTGGTCCATGGTGGAAAATATTTTTCTCGTCCCGCTTTGGTAACCGATGAAGTGATAAAAAAAATAACCAGCTTGATTCCTTTGGCACCTTTGCATCAATCTCATAATTTGCAAGCTATCAAAATTATTAAAAAAATTTATCCAAAATTGCAACAAGTAGTTTGCTTCGATACTACATTCCATCTTACCCAAGAAAAATTAGCAACTTTGTTTGCTATTCCGCACTACTTTGCCGAGGAAGGTATTATTCGTTATGGATTTCATGGAATTTCTTATGAATATATTGCTTCAGTCATTGTTCAATCTATTGGAGAGATCGGAAATAAACGCGTGATAGTTGCACATTTAGGTAATGGTGCGAGTATGTGTGCGATGCACAAACTTAAAAGTGTTGCTACAACTATGGGAATGACTGCATTAGATGGATTAATGATGGGTACACGCTGTGGCAGCATTGACCCAGGCATTCTTTTATATCTTCTTCAAGAAAAATCATTCTCCTTAAAAAAGCTTGAGAATTTACTCTACAACGAATCAGGTTTGCAAGGAGTTTCTGGTATTAGTTATGACATGCGAGAATTGCTAGCAAGTACCGATGTACGAGCTAAAGAGGGAATCGATTTATTTTGTTATCGCGCAGCAATGGAAGTTGGTTCTTTGGCGGTAGCATTAAACGGCTGTGATGCATTAGTCTTCACAGCTGGGATTGGAGAAAATGTGGCACCTATCCGTGAAAAAATTTGCCAACGATTAACTTGGATGGATATTGAATTAAATGAAGAAGCAAACTTAAATAATGCCGTAATTATCAGCAGCACGAATAGTAAAATTAAAGTGAGTGTCATTCCAACGAATGAAGAATATATGATTGCAAAACATACTTGGAATATAGTTGGTAATGATTAATTAACCTCAGCTCGGTTTAAAGCATCATAATTCAGTGGAACTATTGCTCCGGCTGCTGGCACTTGCAGCTACCCCCTCTCCCGCGCTATAATTTTTGCTAGAATCAATAAGTTACCAGCGGGAGAGGGTTGGGGTGAGGGCAAAGTTGGGAGCAGAGTTTGCCCTCACCCCAACCCTCTCCCGCAATGACTCATTGTTTATAAAAAGATTTTTTGCGCGGGAGAGGGGGCGGCTGCAAGTGCTACATGAGGCTGTTATCTTACTAAAAACTCCGAGCTGAGGTTAATTAAGAAGAACAGAGTTTTGCTAAAAAAATCGTTTTATTTTTCAATTGTATAAAGCACATCAATTCCACTGCGATTCGTATTAGCCACACTTTGAATCGTCCAAAATTTATTAAACAAATAGCGAACTTTAAGTGTATTTGAATGATCAAATAAATCAAAGCTGTAATTGACATAAAAGTTAGGTGACAAATATTTCCCTAAAATAAAAGCAGTGTGCTGAAGAGTTTCTTGGGTTTTAGGATCTGTTTCTGATTGCATGCCGATATCTAATTCAGATAACCCCAAGCTTTGTTTAAGTTGACTCTTTAAATTTAGTATCTTATAGGTTCCATTGGCATTTAAGGCATCTGCAGCTTGCAACAATAAAGTCGTATTGGTTCCTCTCACGGAGTTAACAGGGACACCTAACAGTAAATAGGAAAGAATGTCAGCTGAGGTTTTCCCAGCCGGTTCTGAAAATAAATTTATCTTAGGAGAATGCAATGTTCCTTGCACACTCACACCTACTTTCAATTGCTCTTGGGTTGCAAGAAGTGAATGAGATTTGTTGGTTTGTAATGTTCTACTAGCTCGTAGCTCCAGCCCAGGGTTGTTGATTGGGCCACCTGTGTAATTTAATTTTCCATAATCAATTTGCAAAGTTCTACCATAGACAGTATAGCTGCCATTTTGTAGTTTTAATTGTCCATAGGCAATGGTTGCTTTACTGGGATCGTCTTGGATACGCAGTTGTCCAAGCATCTGACCTTTGATGCCCTTAGAATCTAAATAAATATGATTGCCTAAGGTCATAGAAATGTTGCTGATAATTCGTAAGTTGTTCGTTTGATCTTTTTTTCCGTCAGTATTAACGAAAATGATGTCATCAGAGAGATTATCGCTATTTTCAAAAGTATTTGGATGCAAATTTGCTTCGGGTATTAAAATATTACCATTTAAGTAGAGCTGTTTGTTCTTAAGAAGCAATTTTAAATTAGGCGAGGCAAAAATTCTTATTCCTGGTGTATTGCAGATTAAAAGATCTTTACCTTGAAGGTTTACGTCTATTGGAAATTCGTCGTTTTGAATTCTACTTTGCCCATTTAATTGCAATATACCTTTTCCTGTCATTAATGAGCCATTGAAAAAAATATCATTCCCCTCACTTTTAGCATTAAGAATCACATTTGTTACTTGTAAATTTAATTTTGGCACATAGAAATAGCCTTGGGTTAAATTTAAATCACCCTTTAGCAATGGGTTAGAAATAGTTCCAGCTAAGTTAAAATCACCAGAAAGTTTACCTTTAATATTGCTGATAGTGGGAATGGCTAATTGCAACAGTGAAAAAGAAGATATTTGAAGATTAACATGCCCTTGAATTTTTTGCTTGTTAAAATCTTGCATCCCAGAAAAGGAAGGAAATGTAAGTTGTGAGTTGACACTACCTTCAGGGAAAAAAAGTTCAATGTTACTTTCTAGCTCGTTTCGTCTATTTGTTAATGAGATTAATTTTCCTCCCTTAAAATTAATCATTTGTTGCTCATCATTGAACATGAAATAAAAACTTCCAGGATTTAGTTTTGCATTTATCTTTAAATCATTTATATTTTTGCTTTGATTGGCTGTTGCATTTAGGTCAAGTGTTCCTACCAGCCGTTGATTTTGAGGAAGTAAAAAATCAAATAAACTTAAATCTAAATTTATAATGCGTAATTTACCATTAAACATGTGGCAAAAATAATAGTCTCCTGCTAGAGAAATCTGGTTTTTGTCGGTCCCTAAATACAAAGGTGTTAAAGATAATTTCGTATTATCCACTTTAAAAGTACTTAATTGTTGCAAATGCCATGTTTGATGTAAATTTTTGATAGTAAGTTCATGAATATTTGAAGACCATTGTTTGGCATGCACATTGCCAACTAAATGTAAATTTGCAGTCTGATCCTTCATTTTGGCTTTTAGGAAAATATCGTGGTTATTCAAGCTACCTTTGCCATTTAATAGCAAGCTAGATAATAAGAACTTTTTATATTTGATATTAGAACCTTCTATTCGAAAATCGGATATAGAATTGTTATGCGTATTAACTGAAAATTGTCCGATGCCTTTTTCTAGTTCGTAATCTAGAAAATGGATATCTTTTAGGAAGAAATTTCCACTCAATATCGGATTAGTAGGACTGCCTTCTATCATGCCTGCGGTGGAAATTTGGCCTTTGCTGTTTGGAAGAAATAAGTCAATTTTTGGTACTTTTAAAAACCAGTCAATATGTAATTGTTTTTGTTGTTCACCTTTAATAAATATCATTGAGTCGCCAGAGGTGAGTTTTAATAAAAGCATTGTCGCCTTTTTATTCTCAATAATAAGCTGACCATTACCTTGTAATGACTGGTTATGTAAGTTTCCTGAGATATGCTTTAGCAGAAAGACAACATATTTTGGTTGTTGGTTGATTTCAAGCTCAAAATTAATTGCACCAGGCCAATAGTTTTTAAAAAGATGATCAATGTGGAACTGTTTGGCGGTGAGGTTGATGCAGCAATGTTCTTTGCCTGTCCCTGATAAAACAATTTTCCCGTTGGCATTATCAAATATTTCTCCTTGTAAGTTAAATTCATTTTGTTTGTTCAAATAATGAATTATCCATCTCGTTTTTTCAAAGGGGAAATTTAAGCTTAAATCAATATTATTGTTTTTTCTTATAAGATTAAAATATTTTCTATTGGGATCGCGATAAAATGCAAGAGAAAATAGTTTAGAAGAAAGTTCAAAACTTCCCAACATATCTGGCAATTGAATTTTCTTGTTATTAAAATGAATCATAATATTTTTGTATAAAATGTTGTTTGCAGTAAGATGAAAAGGAAAATAGCCTTTTCTTTTAACGCTTTGTTGGGTGCTAAAGTGTGGATTAAGATGAACATTTTTTAGTATTAGATTATTAATATCAATTCTAAATGATTTTAAATTTAATCTAGAATGAGCATGCAGGTTTTCAATTTCAACATAAGCCTCTTTTGAGCGATACTTTAGATTTGTGATCTCTAATTGACCGAGAAGTTTTCCCGAGATTGAACCTATGCTAATGTTATCAGGAAAATAATGGGTGACTAACTTCGCCATGGTTTGTGTTCCTGCATTGGTTTTAAGCAAAAACACGCCACACAAAAATAGTAACAAAGAGAATGTTGCTATGAATAAACCACCGTAAAGCTTTTTAGTGTTCATAGTTCGGGCCCCATGCTAAATTGTAGTAATTTGGGGTGGCCCGGTCGATTAAGTGCTTGAGCTAAGGTGACTTCTATAGCGCCTATTGGCGAGCGCCAGACCAGTCCAATACCAAGACCGGAATGAAAATTGTTAGCAAGACTATTGCTGACACTGCCTGAATCAAAAAAAATGGCAGCATACAAATTACCCTTTATTCGCTGTTGTAATTCAAGGGAGCCTAAAATCAGAGTCTTACCAGGTCCAATTCCTTCATATTTATATCCGCGCACAGTTTGCGCACCACCTGTGTAAAATTGTAAGGAGATTGGCAGTTGGTCAATATCAGAAATAAATGTGTACCCGATTTGTCCTTTGATAATAAGCCGATTATTGCTAGAAAGTGGTGCTATGGCTTTTCCTTGAATCAAAGCTTGAATAAAGTCGGTATTTGAAATTAATTTTTTTGTGGCACCTTTAATATTAATATTTAGCTGGTAACCCATATTTGGGCTTAGGGGATCGTCTGTTTTAACTCTCGACCAATTTAAATTAGGCAGTAACATGGTGGAATTAATAATGGGACGGTCATCAGTTGGAATGGAATGCTCATCTCGTAAACTTAAAGATAATGTCTGCTGCCAACCCCATAAATGACTAATACGACCTGCTTCAATTTTTTCATTTCGACTTTTGCCACTCGTTTCTAAATGCTGATTCTCAGCCGCGAAGCTAAGTTTGTATAAATCAGTCACTGGATTTTTGCCTGGAATGCTATAGCTGGCCTCATAATGATTTAGTTTTTCCGAAGGTTGAATTAACATATCCAGGCGATGGCCTTGTGGATTTAAACGCCGGTATTGGATGTCTAATAATCCACGGAAACCAGTATCAGTACCAAAGCCTGCACCTATATTATACTGCACTGCCTTGCGTGGAATCACTTCGACTTGGATCGGGACTAATAAATTATGGGCTAATTCAGGTTTGGGTGTGATGGTAACTTGTTGAAAAAAATTTGAGCTACTTAAATTCTCTTGTAATTTCACAATATTGCTATCTTGATAAGGCTTTTGATATTTAAATGGCACAAAACGTTGCAAAAATTTAGTCGAGTAGGGTGATGGTAAAAATTCAAGTTCGCCAAAATAGTAACGAGGCCCTGTATTGAAGTAAAGAATAACATTCGCTTGATAGGTTTTAAGATCAATAAAGATATTACTTTTTTCAATTTTAGCGGCAAAATAGCCACGTTGTGCTGCTAAGTCAACTAGACTTGACTTTGCTTCTTGATAAAGCTTTGACCTAACAACATTCCCTTGCTTTATTGGGAAATTTTTTAACAGCTTTTGAAAAGCTGGGTCATTGAGGCCTTCGCCTAAGACTTGCAGATCTAATTTATTTATATAAAGCAGTTCTCCAGAATTTATAAAGTAACGAATTATCAAATTGTTACGATCATATTTTTTCGTAAAGGTAATATTGGGCCGAAAATATCCATGGGCTGCAAGCACTTTTTTAATTTCAAGGAGTGTTTGCTCATGGAAAGATTCTATTTCATTTAAATTAGTTGTAGACAAACCATAGTGATTAGCCTTGATTCTTTCAACAATACTTTCATGCACATCACCTTGACTTCCAAGAAATTCTTGTTTTAGCGTGATACTTTCTGCTAGTACTGGCTGAAATAGAAAAAAAATCAATATTATTATTGAAATTACACTTTTTTTCACGAGACACTCGATTAGGAATGAACGCCTTAATTCTGCCTTTTTCAAAGGGGGGTTAAGGGGTTAGCTACCAATTTAGTATATATAAAACAATGAATAAAATACTAACACTTATGAGTAATCCTAAGCCTAGTTTGCTTAAAACAAGAAGATAGGTTGGTGGAAAAGCATTTTTGTCCATCATGCTAGAATGGGTAACGACTCGATAATTTAAAAAACCAAATACAGGGGCGGTTAAAAAGGCCATAATAGTTGCAATATCAATTAGCTCTTTCATGCTTTTTAAATAATAGCCTGATAGTAGGATGCTGGTAAAAAATAATAAAATAATTGAGAGCCAATAGATTAGTTCATTTTGATTTTTAGTTTTCGGGCAATGCTAAGCACAATGCATTAGACACTGCTCGAGGATAAGCATCCAAGCATGTCAAGGTCGTGCTATAGAGTACTGAAAAGATAATAATAGCAATAAAAGGCTCTCCCCATTTACCAATATGTGCTGTAAATAAAGTAATAAGCTGTTCGATAAAAATGACCCCTGATTTCGAAAAACTTTGATTTGAAGCAAACATAACGAAGGCACTCAAAGCTAAAAATATAACAATTAATGATGCAGATATACAATAGCCTAGATTAAAATCAAAAAGACCTTCTTTTAAAGTGCCTATGTATTTTTCTTCTTTCCATTTTGCTTTAGTCCACAAAGTGGTCCAAACAGAAATATCTAGGGGAGCAGGCATCCAACCCATTAAAGCTACGAGAAAAGTAAACTCAGTTGTCCATGAAATTTTTGTGGGTGTTGCTTTCATGACAGTTAATCCTACTGGCAAGGCAATGAACAAAGTTATCAAGGAGCAGATAATTAGTATCGCCATGATAATTTTTACTGTTTTGTCTAGCCAAGGGTATTTCCCAAAGACTAAAATGAATGTACAAAATAATAATAACCCTATGCTCAATACCAACGGTGAAATAGTCGTTTCAAGAAAATAAGCAGTGATATTGGCATTGACAAGACTCAGGGCTGCCAGAGTAGGAAAGGCAGTGACAGCCACTAGGAAGACATACAGCAATAGGGCCCAACGTCCAATTTTTAAATAGCCATCTAATAGAGTTTCTTGGGTAGCAAAGGTGTACCGCTGGGCAAATTCAAAAAAAGGATATTTGAGTATATAAATGATAAGAATAAGAGGGATGAGTTTCAAACCATACTCAGCACCGGCATGGGTTGATTGTATAAAGTTTGTTCCACCTACAGTGACACTGGCAAATAAAATGCCTGGCCCCAAGACCTTGAAAATATTAGGGTACTGTTTGGTGATGTACATTATATAACCTAAGGAGGTGATTTTTTTCTTATTAATAAGTTTTTTATTATATAAAATATTGGCCCCGCCGTTCCGACCACATGATTACTATTTAACTTAAGTTATTTAAGCATCTTATGAAAATGCTACCCTCTGTATCAAAACCTGCCTTGCAAGCAGTTACCTTACGGAGGGCTGCTTGATGTGATGCTGGTCGGAACGGCGGTCAAGGCCGATTGGCATGTGGTTATTTATGGTTGCCTATGTGAATTGTCAACAGACTCTACTTTTAGATTAAGACAAATTAATTTTTTTTCTTTGCTAATTGCTTTATTTCTTCTTGAGATAAACTTGTTATTTCTGATATCAATTTGATATCTAAATTTTTTTCTAACATGCGAATTGCAGCTTTTTGCGATTCTTGTTGAATACCTTGTTGAATGCCTTGTTGAATACCTTGTTGTGTAGCATGCTGTACAGCTCTCTGTCCAAGTGTCATCACTTTTTCCTCTACATCTGGTGAAAATTTATTATGCAAAAATGCCCAAAATTTACCTGAATCTATTAAATTCCCTTCATTATATAAATAATATAGCATGTCGGCAACATCATCCACAAAGGTATCTGGCTGCCTCTCTAAGTAATCAAGGTCAACAAGGGCTTTGACTTCATGGGGCAAATACACTTCTAATACATCACGCGCAGTAGCTATATTTGATAATAACCTGCGCACAAGTTTGTCATGGGGTTTATCAACAGGTGATTTATCATTTTTAGTTTTTGTTACCATAGCATTTCTGCAACTCAACAACAGGTAAGAATAAATAAAACGAGTTTGGATTCTAGATTAAATTTGTATGCTTTACTAATTATTTATTAGGTAATTTTTTATGGCTTCAACCTATTCGCCCTATTTACTATTTGAACGGTCTGCCTGGCATGAGCTCAAAGGCGATACACTTCTTCTACTTTCAGAAGATGATATTAAGAAGTTGCAGGGCCGATATGAATCAGTTTCTTTAAAAGAGGTTCTTGAGGTTTATCTTCCCCTATCACGCCTTTTAAATTTATATGTCAAGGCAGTTCAAAATCTTTTTCAAGTGACCTCCCATTTTCTAAATAATCCAGAACCCAAGGTGCCTTACATTATTGGCATCTCAGGTAGTGTGGCGGTAGGAAAAAGTACCACTTCAAAAGTCCTACAGGCATTGTTCTTGGGCTCAAATTTGTATCGGGTAGAAATAATAACAACGGATGGCTTTATATATTCCAATAAAATATTAGAGCAAAAAAAAATAATGCATCGCAAAGGCTTCCCAGAAAGCTATGATCTGCACAAATTAATTAGTTTTTTAAGTGCTTTAAAAGCAGGCAAAGAAAATTTAAAAGTCCCCATTTACTCCCATCATATTTCAGATATTACTACTGAAGTTCGAATTATTAACCAGCCGGATATTGTCATCCTTGAAGGATTAAACATCCTGCAGCATGCTACTGTCTCCTCGTCTCTAGAACAAAATCAGGTTTTTGTGACTGATTATTGTGATTTTACGATCTATGTGGATGCAGATACTGTAACTATTAAAAATTGGTATTTGGATCGTTTTATGAAATTTCGCGCACTTGCAGCCAACAAGCCTGATGTCTATTTATATCAGTTTACTCAAATGAGCGACCAAGAAGCTTTTAGACAGGCAGAGAATATATGGTCTACAATTAATGAGCTTAACTTAAATGAGAATATTCTTCCTTTCAGGGAACGGGCAAAATTAATTTTGTATAAGGGGAAAGACCATTCAGTAGAGAAAATTTACCTAAGGAAAATATAGAATGGGTCATACCCATTATGCCCTTAGACAAATTACGAATAAGGATGTGACTATGCATAAGACATTGGTTGCTGGCGCAGGAACCATTGGAAAACTAATTGCCTCTCTTCTTATTACTTCACAGGACTATGAGGTGTATCTAGTTGATATTAACATCGACCATTTAGCTTTACCTGATTATGCCAATCTCCATATTAATCAATTGGATGTATCCAATACCCCACACCTAAGAGCATATCTTCAAGACAATGGTATTGAATTTACCATTTCCAGTTTGCCATACTTTTATAATATTTTTATTGCGAATGTTTCTGCCGATTTAAACCTGTATTACTTTGATTTAACTGAGGATATTAATGTTGTCTCTGAAGTTAAGCGCCTGGCTGCCAACAAAGAGACTGCTTTTGTCTCTCAATGTGGTGTGGCACCAGGCTTTATCAATATTGTAGCTAACCATTTAATGTTGGAATTTGACAGTATACAAGGCGCTTACTTGCGTGCGGGCTGTTTACCAAAATATTCAAATCATTCTCTACAATATGCAATTACTTGGTCATTAGATGGCTTAATTAATGAGTATGGAAATACCTGCTATGGTCTTGTCGAGGGTCAAAAGGTTCCTCTTGCGCCCTTAGCAGATATTGAAATGGTGGAGCTTGATGGTACTTTGTACGAAGCATTCAATACATCAGGAGGAATAGGCTCTTTAGTTGATACTCATCAAAATAAGGTAAGAACCTTAAATTACAAAACCTTACGCTATCCAGGACATTGCGAGAAAATGCGATTCTTAATGCAAGATTTACAGATGAATGAAGACCGGACTACTTTGAAAAAAATATTAGAAAAAAGCTTGCCAAGAACATATCAAGACGTAATGCTGTTGTATGTCTGCGTGACAGGAGAAAAGGGGGATGATTACTATGAGCGAAGTTATGTCAAAAAAGTAGAACCAAAACAATTAAATGGGCAGGAATGGTCAGCAATACAAATTAGTACCGCATCCAGTTTATGTGCAGTCGTTGACCTGGTCATTAATAACCCCAAAAAATATAAAGGGTTTGTATATCAAGAAGAAATCCCCTTTGATGAATTTATGAACAACAGGTTTGGAAAAATTTTTCTATAAGGAACTGCACGTTCCTAAGTTTATAGGTGATGAATGCTACATATTTATAATACGCTCACAAGAAGAAAAGAACTATTTCAGCCAATTGAAAGCGGTAAAATAAATATGTATGTATGCGGAATGACAGTCTACGATTATTGTCATCTAGGCCACGGGCGCATTTTTATTGTATTTGATGTTATTTATCGATTTTTAAAATTTCTTGGCTATGAGGTAAATTATGTTCGAAATATCACGGATATTGATGACAAAATAATCAACCGGGCGAATGAAAATAATGAGAGTATCGAATCACTCACGACTCGAATGATTGAAGCAATGGAGGAAGATGAGAGAGTCCTTGGTGTTCTTCCTCCCACTTCAACTCCAAAAGCGACTGATTATATACAAAATATTCTTGAAATGATCGATGCTTTAGTGAGTCAAGGTTATGGCTATTATGCAGGTAATGGTGATGTGTATTTTGATACAAGAAAATTTACTGCATACGGAGTCATGGCGCAACAAGATTTAGATAAACTTCGGGCTGGTAGTCGTGTCGATATTGTAGAAGCAAAACATGATCCCCTAGATTTTGTCTTGTGGAAGATGGCAAAGCCCGGAGAACCAAAATGGGATTCGCCCTGGGGGCCAGGGCGTCCTGGTTGGCATATTGAGTGCTCAGCGATGTCAACTGCTCTTTTAGGAAAACATTTTGATATCCATGGTGGTGGTTTAGATTTGCAGTTTCCTCATCATCAGAACGAAATAGCCCAAGCAGAAGCGGCGAATAATTGCAAATTTGTGAATACCTGGATACATGTTGGCTACGTTACTGTGGATAAGGAAAAAATGTCAAAATCACTGGGTAATTTTTTTATCATACGTGACGTGCTGGAAAATTATAGTTCTGAAGTTATTCGATATTTTATGATCACTAGCCACTATCGAAGTCCTATTAATTATTCACAGCAAAATTTAGCAAATGCGCATAACGCCTTAGGTAGATTCTATTCTGCACTGCGCAGCTTGCCAGAGGATATAGAATATGATTCAGATAGCTATGAAAAGAAATATAGGGCGGCGATGGAGGATGATTTTAATACACCTGTTGCTTTATCAGTCTTATTTGACATTGTTCGTGAAATTAATCGCTTAAAAGATGAGCAAAAAATCCAGGAAGCAGCAAAATTAGCTGCCTTACTTCGTCGATTAGGGGGAACACTAGGTTTACTCCAGAGTTCTCCTGATGTATTTTTAAAGGGAATGGTAAGCTCTGGTAGCATTGACCAGATCGAAGCATTAATTGAAGCAAGAAATCAAGCAAGAAAAGAAAAAAATTGGAATGAGGCGGATCGTTTAAGAGGTGAGTTGCAGTCTCTTGGTATTGTTATTGAAGATGGTCCAGAGGGTACAACTTGGCGAAAAGAATCATTATCCGAAAATGCTTTGTAAGAGAAGTGATTTTTTCACAAGCCCTTAGGCCTGTATCTTGACATTATATTATTGGCTGCCTATATTAAGGAGGGATTGCTTAAATGAAGTAAAAGGGAGTTTACTATGCTTGGATGGATTATCTTATTTTTGATTGTCTCAATAATTGCTGCAGTATTGGGATTTACTGGTGTTGCAATAGCAGCATCAGGTGTTGCAAAAATACTGTTCTATATATTTTTGATTTTGCTTATTATTTCTCTAATCTCATATTTCATGAGAGGCCGGGGTCCCTAGGCTTTTGTTTAGAGGGAAAAAAAATTTAAACTATGGAGATTAATTTAATGAAGAAACTTTTAATTACTGCTATGGCAGGTTTATTCACTCTTGGCTTAGCCGCTTGCGAATCTCGCATGGAACCTGCAGGAGGGGGAACAAGTGACACAACAACAGGTGCCACTTCAACTACAACACCAGCAGGTACTACCGGTGCAGAAACGACTACGACATCGCCAACGACTACGACTACAACTACGCCAACGACTTCGCCAACAACCACGACAATCCCATCCACTGATACAGGTACAACAACTGGCACCACTGGAGGGGGTACAAGCACGACGGGTACGACAGGCCCCAGCATAGGAGGTTCTACAGGCACTACTGATACGACAGGTACAAGTACAGGCACTACCGGAACTACAGGCACAGATACAACAACAAGTACGGGTACTACTCAATAAAAGTTGTAAGGCTCAAGCAAAAGGATACCGTATTGGTATCCTTTGTCGTTTTAACACCTAAAGAGAATTAAATGAAAAGATTAACGATTTTGTTGTTATATGTTAGTTTTTTTATTTTTCTTTGCGCTTGCGAGAAAGGACCCAATACTGAGGATCCTGCAAAACTTCAAGAATCCATCGATAAAATTAAAGCTAAGATTCAAGAGAATTTAAATACAGAAAAATCTTCATAGGAGGATGCAAAGTTTTCTGCAGCATAGAGCGTATTCTTTAACAGCATAGTGACGGTCATAGGCCCCACCCCACCAGGAACAGGTGTTATCCAGGAAGCTTTTTCTTTTGCACTTTGAAAATCGATATCGCCGCAAATCGTGCCATTTGGCTGTCGATTAATACCAACGTCAACGACAATGGCATTTTCTCTTATCCAATTAGAGGAGATAATGTTAGTTTTACCAATAGCAACAATCAATAAATCTGCTTGTTTGACTTTTGAGGCAAGGTCTTCGGTATACTTATGACAGATAGTTACAGTTGTCTTGCAGAGTAATAATTCAAGTGCCATTGGGCGACCAACTGTACTTGAAGCTCCCACAACAACAGCATGTATGCCATTAAGCGAGATATTATAATTTTGAAGCAATTGAATAATGCCATAAGGCGTACAGGGTCGAAGTAAAGGTTTTCTTAAGGCTAAACGACCTATATTATACGGATGAAAACCATCAACATCTTTATAATAACTGATTTTCTCCATAATCCTCCAGGAATTTAAGTGAGGTGGTAGAGGCTTCTGGACAATAATGCCATCGATTTTTTCATTAGCATTTAATTCATCGATAATATTTTCAAGCTCTAGTTGAGAAATATTGGCAGGCAGATCGTAGGCAATGGAATAAAAACCCAATTTCTCACAAGCAGTTCGTTTATTCTTAACATAAATTTTAGAAGCAGGGTCCTCGCCGATAATAATTATTGCAAGTCCCGGCACTCGCTTGTTATCAGCTATTCTTTTTTTTACTTGTTCCCCAATACTTTCTTGAATTTTATGTGCAACAAGTTTGCCATCAAGTATGCTAGCAGTCATTAACGCTCCATGGTTCATTTCATTTCAGGGATCAACATAATATGACCTATTTGCAGTTGTCGTTCATTCTTTAAATGGTTTATGGTTTTTAATTTTTTAATTGGAACATGACATTTTCTGGAGATACTGGATAAGCTATCGCCAGGATGTATTTTGTAATTTCGACAGCTCTTGGTGGTTCTTGGTCGTTTCTTCGCAGGTGCTACAAGCGTTTGGCCAATTTTGAGCTTACCTGTTTTTAAATGGTTAATTTTTTTAAATTGTTGGGTATCTACTTGAAGTTTTTTAGCGATCGATCTTAAGGTATCGCCTTTTTTAACTTTATAGGTACCTGAAGACTTTTTCGGAAAAGTTTGTGATGTGGAGTCTTGGGCTACATTTATTACTGGTTGGCTAGGTAAATTGGCGGAAGGTTTAACCACCTCGCTATCATATGTTTGTTTAACACCCTTTTGGCTTGGTATAAGCAAAGTGATTGAATCAGGAATGCTTGCAACATTCTGACGAAACCCAGGATTATAATGTCTCAAGGTATTATGGTCGATACCTAGATTTCTCGCTGCCTGCATAAGGTTAATGGTTTTTGCTTCATTCCAAATTACTTCTTGTAATTGTTTTTCAGCGACAATAGGTAGTCGAATATTATAAGTTTTAGATTGTTTAATTATAGAGGCAATAGCTAGTAACCTGGGAACATACTCCTTAGTTTCTCTAGATAGAGGCAGTTGCCAAAAATTAACATGTTTCCTATGGGAAATTGACTGGACTTTCCCTTCGCCTGCATCATAAGCAGCAAGGGCAAGTAACCAATCTTCATGAAAATAATGGTATAGGTAAGAAAGGTAATTAAGTGCTGCCTTTGTAGAAGCCGTCACATCACGGCGACCATCGTAGCAGTGGTTAATTTTTAACCCAAACTTTGCTGCTGTCCCAGGCATTATTTGCCACAGTCCCGCTGCGCCTGATTTTGTGCCTATAGCTGGATTATATTGGCTTTCAAGTAGAGGGATGAGAGCAAGCTCAGCAGGCAAATTCTTTCGCTGAGTTTGTTCATAGACATAGTGAATAAAGGGTTCTGAGCATTTTAAGACATGATTGAGGTGCTTCTGGTGTTGGAGGTACCATCGAATGTGTTTTTGAATGGAGGGGTTTTGTTCGTCACAGTCAATGGCAAAGTCTTTGCTCATTTGTGACCAAAAAGTTTTCTCATGATTATGGCTGTCTAGCCATTGCGGTGTTTTAAAAAAGGCGAATGTTTCCGTAGTTATCAGTAAGCTGATAACAAAAACAATAAAAAAAGACAACCTTATTAGTTTAAACATCCCTGGATACTAACTGATTTTTCCATTCTCTCAAAGCCTTAAGGACATTAATGGGTGCAGTAATTTCTCTTTGGTAATATGAAGATATCGCTTTAATGACATTTTCTTGATCGGTGCGTAAAAAAGGATTGGTCAGTTTTTCAAGAGAAAGGGGAGCAGGAACTGTCGCTTTTCCCTCGCTTCGCAATCGCTGTGTTTTTTGTAATCGTTTTTTAATATCAATGTTTGCAGGTTCGACCAGGGCAGCAAATTTCAAGTTGCTTTCGGTATATTCATGGCCACAATATATTAGTGTTTCATCAGGGAGCTGCCTCAATTTAGTGAGTGAATCATGCATTTGACTGGCAGTTCCTTCAAATATTTTGCCGCACCCGGCGGTAAAGAGCGTATCCCCGGTAAAAACAAATCCTGGTTGAAAATAAGCAACATGATCTAGTGTATGTCCTGGAACTGCTATAACAACAAACTGTTGGCTGATCCCAGGTATATTTATAACTGAATTATCCTTGGCAATATGAGTAACAAATGGAATTTTACTCGATCCATATACTGGGACTTGCTTCATGGCTAAAAGTTCTCTTATCCCTCCAACATGATCATAATGATGATGTGTGACTAGAATAGCCGTTAACTCAAGCCTATTTTCATTCAGAAATGAAATTACAGGGTTAGCTTCTCCAGGATCCACAATAATACAGGCTTGATTTGGGTTTATTAAACACCAAATATAGTTATCCTTTAGTGCTTTAATAGGTAAAATTGTTTCCATGGTGCTCCTATTGGGTTAGTCATCTCAGTATTTTTTCGATAAAATAGCTCTTTTAAAACTAGGCCAACATTTAAATGCAAAAGGAAGGTCAAATTTTAGAGTTTTCAAAAAGGCTTGAGAATCCGGAATCACGTTATTTACTACAATGTGAACAGGAAAAAATCAATGCGCTTTTGCCAGAGTATCATGGCTTTTATTTAGTCCAATTAGGTGTTTTTGATAATTATGACTTAAAGTCGGCAAGCACGATAACCCATCGAATTTATGTTGGAAAACCAGATGCCAGATTCCCTAAGCATAAGAATATCATTGAATCTAGTTTAAAAGAACTTCCTTTCTTAAGCGAAAGCGTTGACCTCTTTTTTTTGCCGCATACATTAGAGTTTTTAGAGAATTCATATGAACTTCTCAGTGAGATTTATCATATTCTCATTCCTGGTGGGAGGTTAGTCTTACTAGGTTTCAATCCTTTTAGTTTACTGGGATTGACCAAACTGCTAAAATCAGCTAAAAATAATGTTTGGTTTGGTGATTTACATGCCCCAAGACAAGTGAAAAATTGGTTACAAGCTTGTGGCTATACCATTGATTATCAAAGTAGCTTTTGTTTTCGGCCTCCCTTAAAAAATCAATATTTACTAAAGAAGTTGAAATTCTTAGAGTCAGTTGGAAGAATATTCTTTCCGTTTTGTGGGGGGGCTTATGCTATTGTGGCACAAAAAAAAATCATCCCTATTTCCTCGGTGAAAAGAAAGGCATATTCAAAAAGGATTCCTGTTACAAGAGGTTTACCTGAGCCAAGTGCGAACAAAGGTTTATAAATGAAAGTAGAAATTTTTACAGATGGTGCTTGCCGAGGGAATCCTGGTCCTGGTGGATGGGGGGCCGTATTACGTTATAAGGATCAGGAAAGATATTTAAGAGGGGGGGAGTTAAATACAACAAATAACCGCATGGAGTTAATGGCAGCTATACAAGCTCTCGTTGTATTGACAAGACCTTGCGAAATTGAGTTGACTACAGATTCAAAATATGTCCGAGATGGGGTGAGCGTTTGGCTATTAAACTGGAAAAAAAATAATTGGCGTACTAGCCAAAAGAAACCGGTCAAAAATCAAGATTTATGGCTAAAGTTAGATCAAGAAGTTAAACTTCATCATATTAATTGGCACTGGATAAAAGGCCATACTGGCCATAGAGAAAATGAGCTTGCTGATCGCTTAGCGAATCAAGCTATCGATGAATTGCTTACTACCGAAGGATCTTTATGAGGCAGATTGCGTTTGATACCGAAACAACTGGACTATCGACTGATCATGGTCACCGCGTTATTGAAATTGGTTGCATTGAAATTGTAAATCGTAGAATAACCGGGAAATCATTTCATTGTTATATCGATCCAGATAGAGAAATAGAAGGCGCGGCTTTTGCAATACATGGAATTTCAAATGAATTTTTGCTGAATAAACCTAAATTTAGTGAAGTAATAGCATCCTTGCTAGACTTCATTACCGGTTCTGAGCTTATTATTCATAATGCGCCTTTTGATGTTGGATTTCTAAATCATGAATTTAATTTAGCCGGACACCCTAAATCAGTAAACGATTATTGTACTATTTTTGACACTTTAGTGTTAGCTCGTCAACTACATCCAGGACAAAAAAATAATTTAGACGCTCTTTGCAAAAGATATGAAGTAGACAATTCTCATCGGCAGGCACATGGAGCCCTGTTAGATGCTGACCTGCTCGCTCGAATTTACTTGGCAATGACTGGTGGCCAAGAAAGCCTGTTCTTAGAAACTCAATCATCTGGACGTACTGATGAACAACAGAATCTATTCAATATGCAAATAGGTAACAAAGTTCTTCCTGTCATAAAATTATCCGATGATGAACGAAAAGCTCACCTGGAGTTTTTAGAGCTGCTTAAAAAAAATAGTGGTGAAACCTTATGGGAATAACAAGTCGCATTTTCTTTAAAAAAAACACTCAGTAAAAAAATTTTGCATGGCTACCCAAGATCGCTTATCAGCTAAGGCGTTATAAACTGTGCCAAAATCTTTATCATTGGCTTTAGGGTTAGTGAAACCATGCATCGTATTGCTATAAATATTCATTTGCCAATCGGCACCTGCTTGAGTCACTTCTTCCTGAAATTTTGATACTTGGTCAGATGGTACCAGAGGGTCTTCATAACCATGCAGAACAAGGATTTTAGCTCTAATTTTTTTTGTATCACTGGGCGGTGAGTTCAATATTCCATGAAAGCTAACGACTCCTCGTAAGTCTTCACCTGTGCGAGCTAAATCTAACACGCATAGACCACCAAAACAAAACCCAATTGCTCCTATGTGGGAAGTGTCTACTACATCTATCTTTTTTAGAGTTTCAAAAGCACAGAGTATGCGTTGTTGCAATAAAGAGCGGTCATCCAAAAAAGGCTTAATTAGCACTGATTTTTCTTCTTTGGTTTCCCCCAATATGCCTTTACCGAACATATCCAAAGCAAAGCCCACATAGCCTAACTGGGCAAGTTTATCAGCCTTTTGGCATGCAAAATCATTTTTGCCAGTCCAATCATGAGCTACTAAAACAGCGGGTCGTGGCTTTGAAATATCTGCATTAAAGGCCAGATAGCCTTCAAGCTGAGTGTCATTATCAAAATAAACAATTTTTTGCGTTCTCATGGAATTACTCCTTGTAGATAATTCGTGAAATTATAGCTAGATTGATGATGTAAAAGTCAAGAAAATAACGTTTTAACGTCAGTTCGACGAATCTAAGCAAAGAATCTCTATGAAAGCACTTATTTATAAAGGACCAGGAAAGAAGGCTTTGGAAGATCGTCTCGCGACCATTTCTGGTAGTTCGCAGCTCCATCAATAATTACAAAATCGAAAGATATTGACAACATTCCTCTTTTTTCTTGTATGATTTTACTGCCCTTTCCATAGGGTGCGAACGTGTAAATCACCTGCACGTTGCTTAGCTTTCCATAAATCGTAGTTCATCTGTTGGGTTAGCCAACTTTCAGGTGTTGTGCTAAAGGCAATGCTTAGACGTAATGCCATTTCTGGACTAATGCCCGAATGTCCATTTAATAACTCTGATAAGGTTTTACGAGTGACACCTAAATATTCAACTGCTTTAGTCACACTAAGCCCCAAGGATTCAAGACAAATCTCACGAATAAATTCGCCAGGATGTGGAGGATTATGCATCATAGTTTTGTCCTCTAGTGGTAATCTAAGTAATCAACTTCATAAACATCTAACCCATCAAATTTAAACATAATACGCCAATTTTTGTTTACACTGACTGCGTATTCAGCTTTCCGGTCACCGCCGAGTCTATGGAAGTCAAAGCCTGGTAAGTTCATATCATCAGGTTTATGAATAGACTCTAATCTTGCTAATATTAATCTTATTTGGCAGAACTATTTAGTTTGAGTCTAATGAAATCTAAGGAGCATGACAATGAAAGCACTTATTTATCAAGGGCCAGGAAAGAAGGCTTTGGAAGATCGTCTCATCCCAACTATTACAGATCCACCAGATGCCATTGTTAAGGTCAAAAAGACCACTATTTGTGGTACAGATCTTCATATTCTCAAGGGTGATGTACCGACTTGCTCTCCTGGTCGTATTCTTGGTCACGAAGGAATTGGTGTGGTGGATAAGGTCGGACCCGGTGTCACAGAGTTTAAGTCAGGAGACAATGTCCTCATTTCCTGTATTACTGCTTGTGGTAAGTGCGAATATTGCCGCAAAGGAATGTACTCTCACTGTGCAACGGGTGGCTGGATGCTTGGGAATACCATTGATGGCACTCAAGCTGAATACGTTCGCATACCTCATGCTGATACTAGTCTCTATAAAATTCCTGAAGGAATGAACGAAGATGCATTAGTAATGCTGAGTGACATTTTACCTACTGGCTTTGAGTGTGGAGTATTAAATGGCAAAGTGCAGCCGGGTAATACAGTGGCTATCGTTGGCGCTGGTCCCATTGGTTTATCCGCATTACTCACTGCTCAATTTTACTCACCAGCCGAAATTATTATGATCGATTTAGATGATAATCGTCTTGAAGTAGCTAAGCATTTTGGGGCAACTTCAATGATAAATAGTAGTGACGGTAAAGCAGCTGATAAAGTTATGCAGATGACCTGCGGGCGTGGTGTTGATACTGCTATAGAGGCAGTTGGTATTCCTGCTACATTTATTCTTTGCGAAGATATTGTGGCATCAGGCGGCACTATTGCAAATATTGGCGTGTATGGCGTCAAAGTAGATTTACATTTAGAGCGGTTGTGGTCTCAAAATATTTCTATCACCACTAGGCTAGTTGATACTGTTACTACACCCATGTTGCTAAAGACGGTACGATCTAAGAAAATCGATCCTAAGTTGTTAATCAGTCACCATTTCAAATTTGATAGCATTCTGGATGCTTATGAAACATTTGAACATGCCACTAGTACTCATGCACTCAAGGTGATAATTAACGTATTATTGCAATGATGGGGGTTTTTCACATAATTTAATGAAGAATAAGTCTTTTTTGCATTATTCCTTCATCTTAACTATAATACTAGCTGGTATTAACTTATATAGATACACATATGGCAGTAATCCTAAACACATATAAAGCTCAATTAGCTGACGAAATTGCAAAAGGCCATGCCCAATTTGGCAAAGTGGCTCCAAGAAGGCCTTATAGAGAAGATGATGACTCTGGTGAGGGCGGGTTTCCTGGCATTGATATTGAGACCCATCCATGGCTTTCAAATATTCCAGTTGGTGCTGCCTCAGATTTAACGTTTATAGCCAGTGAAAATAGTAATGCCACTGACGAAGCCCTTGATAGAGTCGATGAATTAAATCCTGAATTACAGCAACAACCAAGACTCCAAGCTGAATTAAACTATCGTTATTCTCATAGCAATACTCCGAAACCGACTCCTTATTAGGGGGAGGTAATTTGTGTCAACACTTGCTAAGCAAATTATATTTGGTAGTTTAAATGATGTTGCCACTTATCTGCGAAGAGGGGATGTAGCTTTAAATGAAATTGATGAATATGGCTACTCTCCTCTTATTCAGACGGCAATAGTGGACAACCTTGCCAAGGCCAAATTAATTATAGAGGCAGGTGCTGACGTTAATTTTACTGATTTAACGGGCCGCTGTGCGCTACACTGGGCTGCGGATAATAATAATGCAGAATTAGTTTTGTTATTATTACAGAATAATGCAAACCCCAATGCTTATACACGAGCAGGTCAACCTGTTTTGGCTATGCCGTTTCTTCGGAATCAGGATCAAATAAAAAAAATTCTTTATCAATATGGCGCTGATTTAAATTTTGCTCAAGATTTCATTAATGCCAAACTTTTAGGCCATCGTTTTGAGCTTGAAGGTAGAGTGGACATCCTCGATAACAAGGGGACCTTTATTGAAGTAGAATTTGAAGGATTCTATTTGGAATTTAGTTTGGCTATTGTTGCTGAATCGCTGAGAGATTTCAAAAATAATTTTGGTGCAAAACACCTGCGTGAGTATTTTCCAGCGTTGCAAATAATCATTAATGCTTTGCGAAGTGGTGCCGAATTAATCAGGTTCCAGCATTATTTGGTTGAAATTAAAGAGCATGAAGATAAAATTAATTCCCTACTGAAAGCAAATCCTTTACTCATTCCAATCGCCTATGAAGGCCATGCAATTAGTTTTATCAAATTCGATGATTGGTTGGTTCGCTGTGATCGTGGAGAATACGGGCGAAATTTTGGTACAGTTATCTTTTATAAAATGGGTCAGCCGCATCTTGTCAATAAGGATTTAATAAAAAATTTAATTTATAAGCGCCAAGGGAAGCATTTCATTGATGAGGGACTAATTCAAATGTTGCAGTTAAAACCGATAGCTCAATTGCCACTTTCTGTCCAAATCTCCGGGAATTGTTCTTGGGCAAATATTGAAGCAGTTATCCCCACCATGATGTTTATTTTACTACTACAAAATCAACGATCAAGGGGAGTGATAGAGGTTGAAGAATGCAAAAAGAAAGCCCTTCATTTTTATAATCAATGGCTAGAATGGGATAAAAATAGAGCTCTATATTTTGGGATAAACAGTTTTTATCAATCAAATCCCGCGCGCAAAGCCACAAAAGCTGCTATTCTGGCCGCCATTCTATTTCAACAATGTCAATATTTACGCACTGAGGATAGGACCAAAGCCGAAAAAATTTTGCCGATACTATTGATTCCTGAGTACCGCTATATTCTAAAAAGTTATTATAAAGTTTTTGAACCGGTTAAAGATAATGAGCAAATTAAAAATTTAAATGAATTTTTAGATGAATATGGGGTAGATACAAAAAGCTTAAGAAAGTGAGATTGACCAGCTACAACCTTATTTGCCAAAATAATTTTCTGAAAAACTATAGAAGGGACTCTCAAGTTAATAAACGTCAGTTCAACGAATCTAAGCAGAGCTAGAGTGGATTAGGACCCCTGCCATTAAGTAAAAGTCTTCGCTCCTTGCCGTCGTCCCGCGGCTTGTCCGCGGGATCCAGTTCTTGCAGGTTCCTGGATCACGCGGACAAGCCGCGGGACGACGGCAGTAGAGATACATATCCTTAACTTATAATATGGCAGTGAGATTATATCCCTCCGCCTAATCCACCCTACCTCTGCTTAGATTCGTCGAACTGACGTTAATAAGGGACAGATATAATAAAGTTATATTTGTCCCTTATATTGAATAAACTTTACGTTAAGGGACGGATATAATAAAGTTATATTCGTCCCTTATATTGAATAAACTTGACGTTAAGGGACGATTATATTATATTTATAGCTGTCCCTTAATTAGGTGCATAATTACATGATAATTGTTGGTAGACAATACGAACAAAAGCAACTGCAAAAAATATTCCAGTCAAACGAAGCTGAATTTGTTGCAGTATATGGACGAAGGAGGGTAGGAAAAACTCACCTTATTAGAGAGTTTTTTGATAAGAAGGGTTGTATATTTTTTCGATCTTCTGGTATTCATAAAGGTAGCCTCAAGAAACAATTAGAAAAATTCAAGAAGGAAGTAGAAAGCACATTTTATAAAGGGTATAAAGGAGCTCGCTTATCTTCTTTTTCAAATTGGCATGATGCATTTGAGGCATTGAAAGATGCAATTGA
This sequence comes from uncultured Gammaproteobacteria bacterium, assembly GCA_963817645.1. Lineage (GTDB taxonomy): Bacteria > Pseudomonadota > Gammaproteobacteria > UBA6002 > UBA6002 > UBA6002. Next base: position 46,969 of record CAWFQC010000009.1, read on the forward strand.
CCTATTCGCAGGGAAACAAAAGGTCGTTATATTTTTAGATGAAATTCCATGGATGGCAACACCGAAATCAAGTTTATTAGAAGCACTTGATTATTACTGGAATCGGCATTGGTCAGAGGATAAAAGAATAAAGCTTATTATATGTGGATCAGCCGCTTCCTGGATTATTGATAATGTTTTACATGACACAGGTGGACTGCATAATAGAGTAACATTACGTTTGCGAATTGATCCATTTACGTTGTTAGAAACTAAATCATATTTAAGTTATAAGAATATTCATTATAGTTATGATCAAATATTAACACTATACATGTGTCTTGGCGGAATCCCATTTTATCTCAATTTTGTTGAAAAGGGATTATCGGCTATTCAAAATATTAACGACATCTGTTTCAATAAAAAGGGGACATTGTATGATGAATTTGATTTATTATTTGCGTCATTATTTAAAAAACATGATGTGCATGAGGAAATAATTACTTTTATTGCTAGTAAAAGAGAAGGGGTCAACAGAAGTGATATTGAATCTAATTTCAAATATAAAGGTGGTCGATTATCAGGAAGATTAAGAGAGCTCGAAGAAGCTGGGTTCATTATTGAATTTATACCGTGGAAAAAAGAGCGAGGAATATATTATAAAGTTATTGATGAATATACTCTATTTTATTTAACTTGGATTGCTCCGAGAGCAGCAAGTCGTATTTCTAAAAATATCGATGATCGATATTGGGATGTTTTATCAAACAAGCCAACATGGAAAGCTTGGTCTGGATATGCATTTGAATCGATATGTTTTAAACATATTAGTCAAATTAAAAAGGCCCTTCATATTCCAGATGGTACTGAGGTTTCGTCCTGGCGATATTCTCCGGATAAAGATGAAAAAAGTTCTGGGGCGCAAATCGATCTTATTTTTGATAGACCAGATAAGATTGTTAATCTTTGTGAAATAAAATACTGTTGTTCACCATTTGTAATTGATAAGAAATATGCGGCTATCATACTTAATCGTGAAAAAATATATTGCAAGGTTACTAAAACGAATAAACAAATATTTCACTCAATGATTGCATCAGGAGGTCTTAAAAAAACAATGTACAGTGAAGGAATTATTTCTTCTATTGCAACACTGAGTGATTTGTTTAAATTTTGATTCACCTCCAAAGAAAAAAACAGCTTTCTTCGTGAGATTGGCGCTGGATCCCTCGCATGAGAGTCCTGAGCATTTTACAAGCGCATGCGGCGAGGGACGACGGCGGAAAGCGCCAGCAACCGTCATCCTCGCCCGCACAAACGTATGAAAAATACTCTGACTTAAGGAACATGTCTGAAATAACTCTGACAACTAGCATCCCATTTGGCAAGCATCTCCCAAAGAACTGCTTTCTAAGCCGTTGATTTAATCTCGTTTTTAACAAGACTAAATCCTATAATTAAAGTTCTTTTCAGATATTTGACCCGAAGGGTCTGGGTTACTTTAAACGAACTTTCTTCGAAAAAACGTTTACATAGAACAACTATGCGCGCATTTTTTCGAAAAAAGTTCGTTTAAATCTGCATGCCAACTGGGCGCTAGTTGTAAGAGTTATTTCAGACATGTTCCTAATAGGGCGAGGATCCAGTGCTTGAGTCTGATTTACCTCCCGAAAAATCAGCTTTCTTCATTGGTTACTGAAAAACTTGACTATCGAGTATCAAGCATTAAGTATTGCTTTTAGGAGCAATGACAAAGCAGTTTACTTCAGTTATACTTCTTTAATTTTAATAAGAAATCATGAATAAAAAAACCTCATTATCATTGGAAATTAAACAATTATTGCTTTTGACATTGCCTTTAATGCTAAGTGAAATTGTTGACGCTTCATTTAGTTTTATTGCCACTCTCTTATCTGCCCATCTTGGAATTCAAGAATTAGCAGCAGGTGGATTGGTCACTACCCTTTTCATCACTATCATGATTTTCATGTGGGGTATTTTAGTCTCTATCAGTACTTTAATTTCTCAATATCACGGTGCTAAAGATGATGCCGGAATTTCTCGCGTATTAAAAGATGGTTTGATTTTGGCTTGCTTGTTTAGCATTCCGGGTATGCTGTTAGTTTGGCATATGGCACCTATTCTGCTTTTTTTTGGTCTGAAACCGCAAATGATCAAGCTGGCAGGAGAATATCTGCATGCATTGACTTGGGCAGTACTGCCTAACTTTTGGTCAGTCGTTTTGCTGCAATTTGTTATTGGCCTAGGGAAGACTCGATTGGCCTTATTATTTAATGCAATAAAGGTTCCAGTCACCCTCATCATTAGCTATACCTTTATGTTTGGAAAATTTAATATGCCAAAGCTTGGAATTGCCGGTCTAGGTTTGGGTATTGCTATCGGCATGTGGATAGCAACATTACTATTATTGTTTTATATCATTTTCGATCAGAAGCTTCGTGCTTATTTATTTAAACATTCAACTAAGAAACAGCATTATATTAAAGAGATTTTAAAGATTGGGTTTCCTATTGCCGGGATGTTTTGTATTGAAGTTGGATTTTTTACTGTCATGGCCCTAGTTATGGGGCGAATTGACAGTTATGTGCTTGCTGCTAATCAGATTGTCACTCAGTTTACTGGTTTTTTTACCGTTGTTATTTCATTTTGTTGTGCGCAAGCTGTCGGTATTCGCATAGGCCACGCGTTAGGCCGAAGAGAACTGTCCGGAGGTCTTACCATAGCTTATGCAGGTTTGATTGTGGCGGTGTCATTAATGCTGGTTGTTGCTATAATGTATTGGTTTTTCCCTTATAACCTTATTTCAATCGATTTAGACCCTCATAAAGTGACTAACCGCATTATTATTTACTACGCAACACAGTTTTTAATTGTAGCTGGATTCGTACAAATCTTTGAAGCAGCTCGCATTGTGTTGTTTGGGGCATTACGGGGATTAGGTGAAACTCATTTCTCTATGATTACTTCACTCATTATTTTTTGGATTATTGCATTTCCAATTGGCTTAGTGCTAACTTTTCTCTTAGGGCTAGGTGGCATTGGTATGTGGATAGGGATGGCTATAGGGACTCTGGCTGGTGCCTTATTATTATTTTGGTGGTTAAAACGTTTTCTCCATCGCCATCCTGAAATGGTAGCCAATGAAGTACTTTATTAATTTTTCTCTGCTATTACGTAATCGTAATTTTTGCTTGTTATACCTAGGCCAATTTATATCGTTTTTTGGCACCATGATTACAGGGGTTGCTGTACCTTATCAAATTTATCACTTGACCCATTCAATTTTCATGGTGGGTTTTTTAAGCTTTCTTCAATTGCTCCCGCTGTTAGTAACGGCAATGATTGGAGGGGTTTTTGCTGACCGTTATCATCGTCGTTTATTATTGCTAGTAAGTGAAATATTGTTGGCAGTGGGCTGCTTACTTTTAGCTTTTAATTCCCTGTTCATTCCCTCTACCTGGATAATTTTTGTAGCTGCTATCTTAATGTCTGCTATAACCGGCCTACACCGTCCAGCTTTGGATAGTATCGTTCAACAGCTTGTTCAAAAAGAAGATTATCCAGAAGTAGGTGCACTATCTTCTTTAAAATATAGTATTGGCATGATCGCAGGACCTGCCATAGGCGGCTTGATTATTGCCAACTTTGGCATTGTCATTACCTATTTGGTTGATTTACTCACTTTTGTTTTTTCTCTTGGTGCCTTGCTACTGATGACGCACATACCAAAGCCAAAATCTACTTTTGACCAGTCGACATTTGAATCACTTAAAAGTGGCTTTAATTATGCAGTTTCCAAACAGGAGCTAATGGGTACTTATTTCGTTGATTTTGTCGCTATGATTTTTGGCATGCCAATGGCTTTATTTCCAGCTATTGCGCAAGCACATGGCGGAGCCAGAGTACTTGGATTTCTATATTCAGCACCTGCGGTTGGGGCATTATTGGTTTCATTGTTCAGTGGTTGGATAAAACACATCTCACGGCATGGATTAGCTGTTGCCATTTCTGCGGGATTGTGGGGTGTGGCCATCATTTTCTTTGGTCTTGCGACAAATTTATGGGTTGGTCTATTCTTCTTAATGCTCGCAGGAGCCTTTGATGCAGTAAGTGGTATGTTTAGGAGTATCATGTGGAACAATATTATTCCCAACAAATTCCGTGGACGTTTGGCAGGTATAGAGATGATTAGCTATTTAAGCGGTCCCAAGCTGGGAGATACAGAAGCTAGTTTAGTTGCAGCAGTGTTTGGCATCAGCGTTTCTATTGTGTCCGGTGGTATTTTATGCGTAATAGGGGTAGCAGTTTTATGTTCTTTTTTCCCTAAATTTATAAGCTATCGTTTTAAACCAGAGGAGAAAATAATTCCCACCCTTTTAAAGGGGGATTAGGGAGAATTTTTATAATTAGGATATAAAAAAAATTCCTAGTCAACCTCGGAGTTTTTAGTAAGATAACAGCCTCATGTAGCACTTGCAGCCGCCCCCTCTCCCGCAATAATCTATTGTTTTTAAAACTTTTTTGCGCGGGAGAGGGGGCTGCTGCAAGTGCAACCATGGAGATACAGCTAAAAAACGTCATTTCGACAAATCTAAGCAGAGGTAGAGTGGATTAGGCCAGTGAGATTATATCCCTCCGCCTAATCCCCCCTACCTCTCCTTAGATTCGTCGAACTGACGTTGAATAGCCCCTTTTGCGGACTGCATATTTTTGAAGGACTCAAAGTCTTTAAGCGCATCTTAATAAAGTGCTTGATTTTGGTCAATGAGCCATGCGATAGTGGACACACAGGCGGGACGTTTAAGGCCCGCCTGCGGAACTCCTTAAGATACGGCAAATATCAAAGGGGCTCTAACCACAAATAACCTAAAAGGAGGTTACTCATGGCTGGCCCGATCTTATCATTTTATTGTGCTGCGGCACAAAGTCCTTTTTCTTTTTATCCTCCCCTGACTCAGATGCCACCTGCTGATGCTTTCGTTCAGCAAGTACAGGCAAATGATTTTACCCCATGCATACCCTCGGCTGTCCATGAGCTTTTGTGGGCGTTGGGTAGGGTCATATCTGATCAGGGGATTTTAATTTCCACAGAAAAAGGAACGGTAATTTAGGCAGAGGGGGTTAAGGCAGGGTCCGTTTGGATCCTGCTTTTAACTTTAAAAGGCTAATCGTTGGCTCCCCTCTGCTAGGCATGACTTTTCCCGAATTCTTTCTATTCGCTTGCCTACGGCTAAGGTGGAACTTCCGATAACAAGGAAATCACTTTATGTATAACTCATACCCTGTACAAAAAGAAAACTATTCTATCGAGTGCCTTCATGTTATAGAAGGTGATCCCCCTTATCCTGAATTTGCACTGAACATTAAAAAAATCCTTGAGGATAAAATGTATTGTTTCTTTATGCTGTTAGGAGACAAGTAATGGGTCTTTACGGTAAAGATTTAATTTGTACACAAGATTGGAGTATGGATGAATTAATCACAATTTTAAATACTGCAATTCAAATGAAGCGTGATCGCTTTCACCCTAAATGGGCACATCTTTTCAAGAATAAAAATTTTCTCATGTTATTTTACAGCCCTTCCGTACGAACCCATCTTTCCTTTACTGCTGCCGCAACCGAATTAGGCGGGCATGCACAATACATGGCACCTCACTCTATGGCAAGACTCAAATCTAAGATCAACGCAGGCGAGACCATCGAAGATGTTGCAAAAGTAGCATCCAGCTACATGGCAGGCATGGGTATCAGAATCATGGAAAGTGCTCTGTCTTATTATGGTGAAGGCCATGCCTTGATCAGAGAATATGCGAAATATGCCAATGTCCCTGTCATCAATATGGCCGATGATATGTGCCATCCCTGCCAATCCTTATCCGATATCTTAGGGTGGGCAGAATGGTTCTCTGATGGATTAGACAATATAAATTTTAAAGCCTTAAGAGGAAAAAAATTATTACTCACATGGGGACAGGGCGCTTTAGCAAGATCCTGGAACAGTCCCCAAGGTTCTTTATTATTAGCCAGTCGTTTTGGCATGAATATTACCTTAGCAAGGCCAGAAGGCTATGATATGGATCCTCATTACTATCATCTAATTCAAACTCACTGCAAAGAAAATTCAAGTAAATTTGAAATCATCGATGATCCGGTTAAGGGCTATGAAGGCGCTCATGTTGTCTATAGCCGAAATTGGATATCCCCTCAGGCTTATCAGCAGGGCTGCTTTAACAAAGAAAGTGAAATCAAAAAAGCCATCACCTACACCGATTGGATCACGACACAAGAAAAAATGAAAAAAACAGACAAGGCTATTTTTACTCACCCCATGCCCGTAGACAGAAATCATGAAGTAGAAGATGGCGTTGCAAGTAGTTCTCAGTCCGTTATTTATAACATCGCAAGCAATAGGTTACACGTTCAAAAGTCAGTGCTCGCTCATACCATGGGAACAATTTCTTAAGGATTGAAATATGGCGCTCAAGCATAAAAAAATATCGCAGTTAAAAATCATCATCCATAAACAAAAGAAAGAATTGTTGCGTTTAAATGAATTGGAAAAATTATTGGAAGCTCTCCTTGATTTAGCGGCAGGTATTCACTGGTGGAAAGATAAAGCAGGCATTTACCGTGGATGCAACCAAGCTATGGTGCAACAATTAAGATTAACCTCTAAAAATGATATCATCGGAAAAAGTGACTATGAGTTACCCTGGAAGGATCAAGCGGCGTTGTTGATTGAAAATGATAATCAGGTTATGCGAGAAAATAAAACCCAACAAGGCAAAGAAGAACATGTGAGCACTTTAGATGGAAAAATGCAGACCTTCCTTGTGGCCAAAGCACCTTTATACAATGCTCAAGGTAAAGTGATCGGCACGGTTGGAAATTCCATCGATATCACTGATAGAAAAAAAATGGAAGAAACGTTGTGTGCAGCTAAAGAAGCAGCAGAAGCAGCTAATAAAGCCAAAACAGAGTTTCTGGAAAACATGCGCCATGATTTTCGCACACCCTTAGTGGGTATTACGGGCTGTGCCTATGCGATTAAAAAAGACATCGATAATCCTGAAAAAAAGGAAGTTGTTAAGGAATATGCCGATGATTTAATGACATCGGGTCATGCGTTATCAACCTTACTGAATGAAGTGTTAGACATGGCCAAAATGGCAACAGGTACGCCCCTTGTTAAGAAAAAATTTGATCTAAGAGAAAAGTTGACGCATATCGTTGACCTTAACCAATCCAGAGCCCAGCAAAAACACCTTATGCTCATACTCGAACAGGATGAGGCTATTCCTCATTATTTAATCGGAGATCCCATACGTATACAACGCATGGTATTGGAGTTAGTGACCAATGCGCTTAATTTTACAGAAAAAGGGTATGTCAAAATAGCAACGAAACTGGCTCAACGAAATGGAAAAAATATTATCATCAAAATAAGTGTGACAGACACTGGAATTGGCATTGCTTCAGACAAGCAACAGGAGGTATTTACGAGGTTCAAGCGCCTTACCCCCTCTTATGAAGGAGTGTATCAGGGTGCAGGATTGGGTCTTGCGCTTGTTAAGCAATTTGCAGATGATCTGGACGGCGAACTTTATTTGGACAGTGAGCCCCAAAAAGGATCAACATTGCTTTAGAAGAATTTTAGCTTCAATAATCAACTTGACCACCAGCATCAATTTTTAGAAAAAAATTCAATGTGAGTCACAAGTTTTACTTGATAAGAAAATAAATAGGTGGGGGAATATCAGATGCTTCTTAAAACGAACATCCCCGAAACTACTAAAAGCTTCACAAGCGTGGGGTACGGAAGAGATTCTCTAAATCGTGAAGCGCATCCCGTGGGAGGCTATTTTTTTTCTCTATAAGCTTCAAGGTTAGTTTGCCTAATGCCTGATAGGCATCAGCAATCTCCATATCGAATTCTTGCAAAAGGGCTAATTGGGTAGCAACTAATTCACTATCACCTCTTGCTATAGGCCCGGTCAATGCCTCTTGACATCCCCATTTGACAAGTTGTTGCCAAGATCCCATGACTAAAGGTTGTAATAAGGCCGTGCCTTGTTGCTTGTCTATACCTGCTTCCTCTAGAAGTCGTAAGGACGTATCAATGAGTGAGACGAGATAATTGCTGCTTAAGACGAGAGCTATATGATACGATAATTTTTTTGTTGCTTGGATCTGAAGCATGTTTGCGCCTAATTGTGTAAATATCTCCTTAAGAATTTTGCAAGCCTTAAGGTCTCCTTCTACCGTACACGTCGTGCCGACAAAATTATGTATATCATCTTCTGGTCTACTGAAACTTTTTACTGGATGGAGGCTAGCAATGTGAGCCCCTTGTGCTTGTAAAGGCGATAATAAAGCTGAAGATAATGCACCGCTGCAATGAAAGATAATAGGGTTATTGCGGATAATCGTACTTGCCGTTAACTTAGCAATGATATTAGGTAAATGATCATCTGTGGTTGCTAAAAGAAAAATATCGGCTGGCTGCAAATCTTGCAAAGAAGCGCAAGCAAAACCATCACCTATAAAATTTTTTGCACG
>CAWFQC010000010.1:0-134380 GCA_963817645.1 uncultured Gammaproteobacteria bacterium
GTTGATTTCTACGCCAAAGGCGAAAACAAAAGTCAGGTGGTGGTGCAACATCCGAAAATTAGCGATGCAAAATTAGCTGAAGAAGGAAAACAATTTGGGAAAAAAATACTAAATAAATTAGGTGAAATTCTAGAAAGCCCCATAAAAAATGAAATCACCGTGTCATAAAATGGATAACCGATATGATCCCTCCCAGCCAAAAACTTTTTCGCCACCATCACCGCGATTCCTTATCAATTGGTAATCGTAAAAAAGCCCGTTACCACCGCTTCTTTCAATTGGTATTTAGCACTAAAATGGGTAGAATAATCCTATTAGCGCTTATTGGTGTTGGTTTACTCGTAATAAGTATCGGATTTTAAAGAAGGAACTACCTATACTGATAATATTAAGGAACGTGGATGAAATAACTCCTACCCATTTTCATTAAAGTCATATATGGACCCTGCCTGAGCTTGCAACAGAAAACTATTTGTCAACAAAATAAAGGTAAAGATGCACACATGAGTGATTTACGTCTACCCGAGCCCTGATGGTATTTTCACTCTTTCTCATCCATCATTCCTAGGATCGATAATAATTTTCAATAATTACGATTTTAATGTGGGCCATGAAAACTAATAGACCAAGCCTCCAACTCAAACAACAGAGGAACATTGTAAAGAGTCAAAAGAGTTGGTTTAGACATTACTTACTTGCAACCATGATATAGTTTTTATGCAGAAAATTGATATCTAGGTTAACTTTCCTAATGCTCTTTGTATGGATACAATATCCATCCTTAATTCAGTTTTGCGTGGAAATACTATACAACACATGATATTACCTAATTGGAAAGATAATGCTTTATATTGATGAAAATTTTTGAAATAGACTAATACACCCCTATTTTTTTCAATTGACTCTATTTCTAATAATTCGTAAGAAATCATAAAGCCACAACGTAGTACTTTAGATAAGGCTTCCTTTGCAGTCCAGAGATGGCTATAACTAAAAAAAGGAGAGATTAGTTTTTGTTCTGCTTCTGTCATTTGTGTTTTAATTGTATTATCGTTTTCAAGATTTATAGTTTCTATGTCAATGGCCATCGGATGTGCTTCAGGAAAGGCAATAGCAGCACCTACTCTATCAGTATGGCTGATACTAACTTGGATATTATTCGCTGCTTGGCAAGTTACAACTGGCTGCTGAAAAATCCCATTTTCTATATAACTGCTAGTAAGACCTGGATCACTTGTTAAAACTGCAATGGCTTGCTTTGCACAAAAGCGCCCAATTAAATAACTCTGTTGACGTTTGGGATGTTGCAATTTTTTATAGCAGATTTGTTCTTTAGGATGTAGAAAACGATGAAGGGCAGTATGCAATTGCTGATAGCTTGCGACGCTAAAACACAAACCTCCTCTCAAAATCGCATCCTCTCGTTGAAGAATCAGAGGCAAGGTGTAAGTTGGTATTAACAAATTATCGATCATTCCTAATTTTCATATGGTTAGGATTAGATTATGCTTCTTGTTCATATTCTTGAAGGTATTTTTCTACGGCTTTTTGCAAAAATGTTGAGCGTTTCAATCCTGCTTTCTTTCGAAAAGCATCAATACGCCTTAACGTTTCAACTGGAAAAATAACATTGAATCGCTTTAATTTTTGATAAGAAGCAACTACTTGCTCATTAACTAAGACGGGAACCAATTCTCTCTTTAAGCACTCCAATTCATGATATTTAGAGGGTTCCTTAATAAATTGTGTCAGCATGAGCAACCAGCCAACAAGTGCATCTTCAGCATTTTCTAAAAGCATCTTCCCAATCTTTTCCGAATGTCACACATCCAGTCCAGTCAGGTCAGAAAGATCAACCTCTATGGCTTCTGCTGTTTCTTTTAAAAATAGCGTAATAGTGTTTCATCGATCTTTCTCCAAACCAGATGCTTTTAGAATATTCTTAACAGTTCCAAGGGATGTCACCTTGATGGCGCGGAACAGGTATAGGTGGAAACCCTTTTTTATCCAGATGTCATGCCTTCCACCAGATCGCCTTTCAAATTCTGCTTGTCGAAGGAGTCCTTCTATTTGATATTTTGTCACTGAAAGATCCCAGTTAATTAAACTACCTATTAGTGTGTAATTAAATAAAGTTCAAGTTTAAAACGGATCTTCTAATTTAATCCAGTGGCTATACTATTTTTTTTGGCTTGGGCTAAGCTTGGACACTTTCAAATAAAAAATCAGGCTCTTCCAAAATTCTCAGAGTTTGTTCAAATTGAGAACAACGAGATAAAATCAGCCTCCTTATCCAAGCAAGTAGAAGCCAGAGCCAATCAATCTGACTGCAAGAGGACTCATACTATGGTGGACTTTCTTGAACTAGCTATTCAAAACAATCAAATGCAGGTTGCCTGTTTCTCCTTTACTTTATTTTTATCTACTTCATGACTATCAGGACTCGAACGTTTCTTGAAAAGCCTTATTCAGTTCCACATCAGATTGCAACTGCTTTAACTTTTCTGGTGTTAGCAGAGAAAGGAGGTATTGAACGTATCGCATTAAGTGACACAGATGTTTTTCTGTCTCTTCAACGGCAGAGTACTTATTATACGTGCTCTTTGTTGTTGGAAAAATATAATGACAGAGAATTTCTTCAAGATTAGCTAAGTGGAACATCGCATCTTCTCGATAACATGACTCAAAATCTTCCCTTAGCATTCTCAAAAGTTGTTGTGCTATTTTCACTAAATTAGCTGGCTGCAACCATGCATAGCTCATCTTATCCTCCTTTTCGCCCTGAAAAATATTTATATTAATTTAGGCTCATTACGGAATCCAGGGTCTTATGTAACAAGTAGTTGAATCAGTGAACCAAGTAACACTTTTCCTTACATTATGCACAAACTCTCAAAAATCCTAAATATATTAGCAGGTTTCTCCTGTGAAATTCCTCGATGCGGCCGTAACCATGAATGCAGAAGGGACCAAAATCCTTCCACCGTAATTAATATGTACTTCATGAAAGCCATCACCATCTCGTGCGAATTCATCAGCACCATGATTTACTGTTTTGTACTCATACCCCCACTCAGATAATCTACAGTAGATATCGATATTCTCGGTATATACTTTTATTCCACGAATAATGACAGATTCATTTATTGGCTTTATTGTAATTTGCTTAACGTTGGGCAACATCTGAATAAACACTTCCCCTGATCGTTGTATCATTCCAAAAATGGGTGGCTTTTCTTTTCCCAACGCTCCGCGTCCTCTTGCTTTGTACCCATTTTTTGGCACCCTATGCAATTTGTGGTATTCTGAGCACAATGACACTCAGGGAGCTACCCTACTCCGGTTATCACATTCATATGTCTAGAATGCTTCTTTTTCGACGCTCGCCTAGGCGAACTCGCGCTTCTTGGATTTCTTTTCAATTCATCTCGCGCCAGTCTCGAAAAATGCAGTTCTTAACTTTTCCTCTCAATTTATAAGGATTATATACCATGGCTCTCGAAAAAACTCTCGAAACAACCTTAGCCGCTCTCGCTCAAAACCAACTCACCCAACTGTTCGTTCGCTGATGTTAAGAAAAAAAATCAGGGTGAATTTATCAATAGCCAAACCCTTCAGGGGCATACGAATTCTGTTTGGGCTGTTGCAGTACTCCCCAATGGGCAGGTGGTCAGTGGATCTGAGGATAAAACCCTTAAGGTGTGGGACGTTCAGAACGGGCAATGCCTTCAAACCTTAAAGGGGCATACAGATCGTGTTAGTGCTGTTGCGGCGCTTAGCAATGGGCAGGTGGTCAGCGGATCCTGGGATCAGACTCTTAAGGTGTGGGACGTTCAGAAAGAGCAATGCCTTCAAACCTTAAAAGGACATGCGTCGGGATTTTTGTCTAGGTTCGCTTATGTTAGTGCTGTTGCGGTGCTCCCCAGTGGGCAGGTGGTCAGCGGATCTTGGGATTATACCCTTAAGGTGTGGGACGTTAAGAAAGGACAATGCCTTCAAACCCTACTAAAAGGGTGGTGGGATTGTTGTGTTAATGCTGTTGCGGTGCTCCCCAGTGAGCAGGTGGTCGGCGGGTATTCGGATAAAACCCTTAAGGTGTGGGACATTCAGAGCGGGCAATGCCTTCAAACCCTAAAGGGACATACGGATCAGGTTGGTCCTGTTGCGGCGCTTCCCAGTGGGCAGATGGTCAGCGGATCTCAAGATAAAACCCTTAAGGTATGGGACATTAAGAAAGGGCAATGCCTTCAAACCCTAAAGGGACATACAGATTCTGTTTTCGCTGTTGCGATGCTCCCCAGTGGGCAGGTGGTCAGCGGATCTTGGGATAGCACCCTTAAGGTATGGGATGTTGAGAACGGGCAATGTCTTCAAACCTTAGAGGGGCATACGAATCGGGTTAATGCTGTTGCTGCGCTCCCCAATGGGCAGGTGATCAGCGGATCTCGCGATGGGACGCTTAAGGTGTGGGGAAGCCTCGCCGCTTTGACATTAACATTAACGGTTCAGGAACAACAAGCACTCTTGCAAGCCGTGTTAACTAATACCTCTTTGCAATCCTTGAATCTCTCACATATCGCTTTAAACGCATTTCCCCAAGGATTTGAGTTACTACACCAAATCATGCAAACTCATCCTACCTTACACACTCTCGATCTCAGCCACACCGGCTTGACAGATACCCACCTAAACCTACTTTTATCGGCTCTGTACAACACCAAACGAATTAAAAACATGGCCATTGAAGGCAATTCTTTAAGCCATACTAGTTCCTTTAGCACTACAACAATACTTTGATAATCGCCTGAATCGCCCCGTTTCTCCGATCCCCTTACCTCCCTCAATCCCAAAACCCCAACACACACTAAAACCGTCAAGTTTAGCGCCCCTGCCCTTTGATTTACAGCATATTGCTTGGAACACCTTGACGGTCGGAAATCTGCTGGGTCATGGGGGATATGGAGATGTATACCAGGGACAGTGGCAAAACGTATCTGTTGCGATTAAAGAATTACACTTAAAAACCTTATTGCCCGCATTGAGCGCCGATTTTGAACAAGAAGCGAAGATCATGGCGCAATGCCACTTTCCTCATGTGGTGCGTTTATATGGGGTTTGTGTTGAAACTGGACATATCGCGATGGTTATGGAGTATATGCCAAAAGGATCCTTGTATCAGGTGTTGCACAATGAAAAAGAGGCGTTTGCTTGGAATCCCCTGCGCTGGAACGTGGTAATAGATGTGGGTAAAGGATTGACCTATTTACATGACCAAAAAATTATTCATCGGGATTTAAAGAGTCTTAATATTTTACTAGATGATCAGTACCAAGCTAAAATCAGTGATTTTGGGTTATCGAAAATTAAACTCGAAAGCAATAGTACGAGTACCAAAGCTAACAAAGGCATGGGGACGACACGTTGGCGTGCGCCCGAATTGTTTGAACGCAAAGCGGTTCCGAATAAAGCATCAGATGTGTATAGTTATGGCATGATTTTGTGGGAGATTGCCACACGGCAATTACCATTCGCAGATGCACTCGATGACGTGACCGTGGTGCGTTGGCTTGAAAAGGGAGAAAAAGAAACTATACCGTCGGATTGTCCGAAGACCTATGGTGATGTAATTCAGCAATGTTGGCACTTGCCAAATCAACGACCCTCGGCGCAGCAAGCATTACAAACCTTACAGCAAGCCTGTCCACCCATCAACATTGCACCAAAGCCCGCGGTGGTCGTTGCGGAAAAGTCTTGGCATTTTGATCCAGAAACTAAACAAACCGCAGCGCTCACAGGCAATAAAAACTATGCTTTGATTTCCGCCACGCCAAAAGATATCCAAAAAGTCATCGGATTTTATGCCCCTCATCCCGTTTCAGGTTATGAAATAGGACATGTCAAGGTGATTTACAACCCAGGATTTAATCGGGGCTTTGAACTGCATATGGATAAATTGCAACATCGTCATAATAATCCAGCATTTGTACCCAAATGGTCAACAATGTCTGAACCGGATTTTCGTCAGAACACCTATGCGCTATTTGAACAGATGACTCAACCGCACAGAGATCCAAATTACCCCGCAGTCAAACTTTTACCGGCTTTTCATGGCACAAAACCTGCGATTCTGGACAGTATTTTTAGTGCGGGCTACGCAGCCCTTGCAACCACCGATAGTGGTTTTTTTGGGAAAGGCTATTATTCCGCCTATGAGGCTGAATATTCGCAGCGAGTTTATGCCCAAGGTGCCTTGATTCTCAATTGGGTCGCGAGTTTCTCCGCTTTACCCGTGATCGATGGAGATCTGAATCTGTTAGAAGGCAAAGGCGCTTATGCGAACTATGATGCGCATTTTGTGCCAGTCGGGAATGAAAATAATCCGAACGGGCCATCCTATTATCCGTGTAAACCTGGTCAAGAGCACCAATACACGGAAATAGTCGTTTTTGAATCGGCGGCATGTTTGCCCAGATACTTGGTAGAATTGCAGAAGACCTTGCTTAAACCACCATCAGTGCTCGATTCATTGCCAGACATGCCTAGCAGTCAAACGTTGATCGATAAAATCAAACACCTTGTCCAGCAGGAAGATTTTAGTTTTGCCGTTAAACGCGTTAATGCCAAAGAGTTACAAATACATTTTACGGCAGCGGATAATGTCCTGTTGGACGCAGAGGAAATTAAAAAACATCTCATTAGTTTATCAAAACTATTACAAGCAGATTTAACTCAACTGGGGGTCAATGCACGCCTCAGGCCAGAGTGGAAAATCTATGCTTTATCACTTACTGGGGAAACACAAGCCAGCGTAGATCAGGTCGCAGGGTTGCTAAAATCTGCGGGGCTGGGCTGTTGGATCGATCAGAGTGCTGTATCATCTTGCCTATTTTTTAAACCCAAAATAGGCGGCGTGGCTTCATTAACATTGAGTTCACCAGATGTGCCCACGGCAATTTGCGCGGTGCAGTAAGGTCAGGAGGGAATAAGGGTTCGATCATCTTTTTCTTGATTAAATTAAAGAACCTAGGAAAAACCAAAATACTAGGTGTGGGTCACCGCATCCACACCAGACCAATATTTAAGACTGCAAGAAGATGCCCTCAAAAGCGCTTCATGTTCTGTGACCTACTCTACATTCTGAAAAGACTTTAGAATGGTCTGGGTGGCTGATAAGGATTTTGCTTCTCGACCTGATATAGCATATCTTTTTGTTCTTCTACCGGCGGAAAAAAAGTCTTGGGGTATTGATTAGCATTCAGGGGCAATGCCTTGGGTAAGGTGGGTTGCAATTGCACCAAATAACGGGGTAAACAGGCTGCCGATTGAAAAACCACCAATTCAGTATATTGATGTGGCTCATTGGGCTTTGTCGGATAGTAAACATCTTCATTAGGGTTATTGGGATTGCGCGGTGTCACGGGTACAAAATGAGCATCGTAGTTACTATAACTGCCTTTTCCTTCGAGTTTCTTCATATCGCCATCAATGACCGGATAGGCTGAAAAGCACGCTGTCCAATTTAAAATTAATGCGCCGCCTTCTTTTGCATAGATACGAAAGGAATATTCTGCTTCATGCGCACCATAAATTCCTTTACCAAAAAATCCATTGTCTGTGGTCGCTAAACTAGCATAACCGCTACGAAAAATACTATCCACAATCGCTGTTTTGGTACCATGCCACATCGGCAATAAACTCACTGACGGATAATCACTATCCTGGTAAGGTTTCGCCATCATTTGAAATTGCTGATGCACCTCGCCTCGCCAATCTATATTTTCTTGCGGCTCTCCTGGGTCTTTCTTGTTTTCTTGTCCAGTGGGCCATTTTGCCACAAATGCTGGATTGTTATCACGTTGCTGTAATTCAGCCAAATACAAAGCAAATTTATGATTCATATTAGGATTGTAAATGACCTCAATGGAAGCAATATCATAGCCTGATACAGGCTGATGTTGATAAAATTTAATGACCTTGTGCTTGTCTTTGTCGGTAGCTTCTACTAATTCATAAATCTTATTCTCCGCAATCCTTTTTGCTTTGGTTTGTGGATCAAAGTGCCAGGATTTTTCTTCATACCCCTTCCATTCGAATTCAAGAATTTCTTGCTGTTTTGCTTGTGATAAGGCAAAAGGTAGAGTGATTTTTTTTATAGGAAGTAAAACCGGCGCATTTTTTTCAGGCAATAAGGGATCATCTTCTCTACTGATGGAAGGGTGTAGCGGTGAAGGTCCTACCTCTTGATCATCTTGCGTATTGTTTTTGGATAGATTTCTTTTATAGACATAACCCAATCCGCCCAATACAACTAGACCACCTATTATGCTACCTGCAATGATGAGAGGGGTGAGCATCAGGGTTGGAATTGGTTCTGATCCTGTATTTTTGCCAAAAATTACATATGCTGCGCCACGAGTGTCAACATAACTAACAGCTCCCAGTACGAAATCGGCCTTTCCATCTCCATTAACATCGCCTGCCGTACTGACAGAAATGCCTAGATTATCCTCTTTATTGATACCATTCACAACAAAGCCATTGTTGCCATTTAGCGTCGTTAAATCAAACTGAGATGACCAACCGCCATTCTTCCCAAACAGCACATACGTCATACCCTCCATAATATAAGCACCGGGGGACCCCATAAGCAGGTCAGCAAAGCCATCGCCATTAACATCCCCCGCCGTGCTGACAGAATCTAACCAGTCAGGCGTTTTGAGACCTTCGACGACAAAGCCATTGGTGCCATTTAAAGTTGTTAAATTAAACTGAGGCGACCAATTGCTATTCTTCCCAAACAGCACATACGCCATACTTGCCCATATGCGTTCACCGGGGGAAAGTAATGAGTCCTCAGCACCAGGTCGGCAAAGCCATCCCCATTGACATCCCCTGCTGTGCTGACGCAAACTAAAGAATCAGCCGCGTTGAAACCTTCGATGGCAAAACCATTGGCACCATTTAAGGTTGTTAAATTAAACTGAGGCGACCAACCATTCGCCTGACCAAAAAGCACATATGCCACACTCGTACCTGTGGTGGCACGACCACCAGCAGCCAGCACGAGGTCAGCGAAGCCATCGCCATTAACATCCCCCGCCCTGCTAACAGAATAGCCTAAATTATCAGACGCTTTGAGGCCTTCGATGGCAAAGCCATTTGTACCATTTAAGGTCTTTAAATTAAACTGAGACGTCCAACCATTTGCCTGACCAAACAACAAATATGCTACGCCAGCACCGCTGCGTCCACCGGGGGAAGCCCCCCAAGCTCCCAGCACGAGATCTGCTCTGCTATCCCCATTGACATCCCCTGCCGTGCTGACAGACCAACCTAAATGATCATTTGTGTTGAGACCCTCTATGGCAAAGCCATTGATACCATTTAAGGTCATTAAATCAAACTGGGGCGACCAAGTGCTATTCTTCCCAAAGAGCACATACGCTGTGCCCACTTGCTTGGGCCCAGCATAACAAGCACCCAGCACGAGGTCAGCAAAGCCATCCCCATTGACATCCCCTGCCGTACTGACAGAGCAACCTAAGTAGTCACCTTGCGTTGAGACCTTCGACAACAAAGCCATTGGTACCATTTAAGGTCATTAAATTAAACTGAGGCGACCAATTGCTATTCTTCCCAAACAGAACATACGCTGTGCCCGCAGAGGCAATGGCATTTATTTATGTGAGTGATGCACAAAGAAGCAGCCTAGCCGGTTGATCTATTAAGTAATTTCATTATTTTAAAAAGTTCTTGACTCGAACAGCACCATCTGTCATGC
The DNA here is from genome assembly GCA_963817645.1 of uncultured Gammaproteobacteria bacterium. Taxonomy (GTDB): domain Bacteria; phylum Pseudomonadota; class Gammaproteobacteria; order UBA6002; family UBA6002; genus UBA6002. The sequence goes on from CAWFQC010000010.1 coordinate 9,782, forward strand.
TAATGCTAGGATTAACAGCTTAGAGCACTGAAACTAATGGATAATAAAGTAGACTCTCTTTTAAAAACCACATTTGGCGGCCGCCAATTTAGAAGGCATCAACTTACTGAAATACAAAAAACCGTTAGAATGTTTTCTGGGCTAAGTCGTCGAGAATTAGCCCATACGATTTGTGAGCGTTTTCAATGGAAAACCCCAAGAGGAACGGATAAAATTCAAACCTGCCTAAATGCTCTAGAAGAAATGGAATCCCGTGGCATTATAAAATTACCAGCTAAAGTCGAAAGAAATCATAAAGCACGGCAAAAAAAAATTTTATGGACTGATCAAACAAATGAAGCATTACCAATTGACTGTGCTGTGAATGAGTTAATGCCGATTAATCTCCAGGTTGTTACTGAGCCAGAACAAATTACTGAGTGGAATGAGTTTGTTGATCGATATCATTATTTGGGTTATAGGCGACCTATTGGGTCGCATTTGCGTTATTATGTTGTTGATCGCTATGGAAGAAAACTTGGTTGTTTATTGTTTTCATTTGCAACAATAAAATTAACCTGCCGTGATGAATGGATAGGTTGGACTGACTTACATCGCCAAAAACATTTAAATTTAATAGCTAATAACAATCGATTTTTAATTTTCCCATGGGTTAATGTGAAGCACCTTGCTTCAAAAGCATTGGCCTATGCCATACAACAAATTGCTAGGGATTGGGAATCCCATCATGGATATAAACCTGTATTAGTGGAGACATTTGTTGATCCTACAAGATATAACGGGACGTGTTATAAAGCGTCTAATTGGCAATATATTGGAAAAACGGCTGGGAAATCATTCAAAAATGAATCTGAATTTGGGAAAAAAGATGTCTATATTTATCCTTTAGATCCTGATGCTCGTGAACTACTTATGGATAATAAAAAATCTGTTTTTCAAAAAGTTGCCCCCTATAAAACAGCCTGTATTACACCGGACAACCAGCAGGTTTATTTATGGCAAAAAATTATTACTGTTGTTGCATCTGTTGCAGAAAATTTTGATAAAGAATGGCAACAAAGACGACGTGTATTATCTACCTTATTAATTATTTTATTTATTTTCCGACTTATATTTTCCAAGAACAAGCAAGGTTATGGACTGACCATTGCTGAATTATGGGAATATTGTCATAAATTACATATTCCACTACCACAAGCTAAACCAGTGGTACCTGCTGCATTTTGTAACGCAAGGAAAAAGATGGATGAATCTATTTTTAAGACATTAAACACAAAGATTATTCATGAATATGAAAGTGATCGCGAAGATTATCGATGGAAAAATCATAGACTATTTGCTATTGATGGATCAAAAATAAATTTACCTAAAGAATTGCTGAACGATGGTTATCAAAAACCATCTGATAACGCTCACTTTCCTCAGGGCATGGTGAGTTGTCTGTATCAATTAAAATCAAAGATCCCTTATCAATTTGAATTAGCTGCACATCTGGACGAACGACGTTTGGCATTTGAACATATTCAGTTCCTACATGAGGACGATCTTGTTGTGTATGATCGTGGTTATTTTTCTTATGCTTTACTGTACACACATTATAAGAAAAAACTTCATGCTGTTTTCCGATTACCAAGTAGCTCATACAAATTAATTAAGCAATTTATGGAAAGTGACGATATTGAACGTGTGATAACGATTATGCCAACATCAAAAGATCAACGAGTAATTTTAAAAAAATACCCACATATTGAATTTATCCCATTACAGTTAAGATTAATCAAATACACTATTAACAATATGGCTTATACTTTGGGAACGACACTTTTTGATCATCATCAGTATCAATACAATGAATTAGCTGAGCTATACCATGCTCGTTGGGGAATTGAAGAGCTTTATAAAATATCCAAGGTACTAATTGATGTGGAAGACTTTCATGGCAAAACCGAGCGCGGCGTTAAACAGGAATTATTTGCGCACTTTGTTATACTGACCCTCAGTAGAATTTTTTCAAATCAAACGGACGATATATTACTTTTACGAAAAGGGATAAACAAATCAGACTCCTCCAATACGATGAAGACTAACCTAAAAAATTGCTTGATCACTGTTGCAAGAAATTTAGAAGGTTTGTTCTTGCGTCAAGCCGCTTATGTGAAAGAATCCATTCATATAATTACTGAGTCTATTGCAACATGTTACCAAAAAATAAGACCCAATCGTTCATATGCACGCGTTTCTAATAAAATTCCTAAAAAGTGGAAACTCGCAAAAAAGAAAAGCACGAAGGCAGTAGCAGTGCCGTAAAATTATATTTACAAATATTGTTCAAATTGAGTTAGTGTAAATGTGTAAATAACATCACTCTTAAGTGAATGGCCCTGATTCCTTAAATAAATGCCATTGCCCGCAGAGGCGCGTCCACCAGGAGAGGCACCAGAAGCTCCCAGCACCAGGTCGGCAAAGCTATCCCCATTGATATCCCCCGCCGTGCGGACAGAAAAGCCTAAATCATTATGTTGCGTTGAGACCTTTTATGGCAAAGCCATTGATACCATTTAAGCTGCTTAAATCAAAAGGGTTCTGAAAACCAACCCCCGAAGCTAGTGTTGACATGGGTGTAGGAACAAAATCAACGGCATGCTGTTGTGCAATGGAACGTTTTATTTCTATGCCTGAAAGAGTTTCTGTTGGGATAGGAAGTGTTGAGTCGACAATAAGTGGGGTAGTTTCTGTCTGTAAAACAGACAAATACCCCTGCACGATTTCTTTTAAATGAGGGACTTTGAACCGTTGAACTTTCTCATGAATAGGCTTGAATAAACGCGCTTGAAAGCCACGCAGTTTCTCTGTTTTCGCGGGTTTAAAATAGGCAGCATAATCCTTGTCATTGATTATTCGCTTAACCCGCTCCAAACTAGCGGGATCACGTGGATTTTTGCGCAGATTTTCAATGGCTGCATCAAGTTGCATTACCACCGCTTCAAGTCCTTGCCGATAAATCGCGGCTTCGCGGTGCAAAACGGCAGTTTCTACGCTGGGGCGAGGATACAACCAATTCTGCCAAGCGTTATACACGTAATCAAACCCTTCTCTTAAGACTCGTCCGACGCCATAACCCAGCGTTCCACTCATATCGTGTATCGGTGCGCTATAAGAGGTATTCGAGTTATACTGAATATGATTTAGCGAAATATTGGTGGGAATAATTGGTTTGAAGTTCAGTGGAGTTTTTCATAAAGCTTCCTTAATTTATTATTATTTGCCACCATCATTAAGTTCCATTGAAACGAATCATAAAGGCAGTTTCGTTTTTCTTATTTTTTGTATCTACTAAAATGCTAATTTGAATTAATTTTTTAGCTAACGGTATAACACCTCTCAGCTTTCTTTATTTAATTTGTCTTCTATTTGAGAAAATATAAATTACCTTAGATCAAACAGCGCCATGGGAATTTACAGTTTCCCTCTCACTGAGGAATTCTATAAAAACATTTGTCTCCATTAACATGGATGCATTATCTGCATTCTACGGATTTATAATCGAGCAATCTCAAAATTTTCTCTAGCATTCGGTGATTATTTTTTTCTTTGATTCCTTGTTCCAATGAATTATTGAAGGTAAAGCAAATAATTTGTATCTCTATAAAGACAATGAAGACACTTGGTCAAACATTTCATGCTCAGTTGACGTCAAGGTATGAAGGTTGGATATCTTAAGGCTTTCGCCTCGTCCCTAACTTTAATTCCTGGACAGTTGAATGTCTATCGATAAGGCGAGATCCTAATGGTCGACGTTAAGACCTTCATATATGACAGGAATTCTATCGTAACATAACTCATAGAATCTTGTGAGCAAAAATGATGTCGACTACACACGAATCAACTATTGACCAAATGGCTAGATTTGAAGTTCAGATAGAAGAACTCCAAGCTGCATTTCTGAGCAGGAATCCTCTTTATGGGCAGGTATTCTATTTATTTAGCCAATGCTAATATAGGTCTTTGCAGTGAATGATCTACGCGTCTATTTAGCTAATCAATTTTAATTTAACTTAGCTAGAGATTTAGATAAACTCGTACCAGCCATGACGACTCTCCTACTTATTGTTAGTTATTGTGGCTGTAATGGCTCGATATTCTCCACTCCCACATATCGGGTCATTACATTTCCTTAAATCTAGTGATTCAAAAATTCAATCTGTTAATAACTTATCATTAAATAGGTAGTGAGGTATTACTACCTCACCCCTTATCTACCCTCTGTCACTTAGACGTTTCCAATGCAATCGACTAAACTCCATTAACTAAGGAGAACAAAGATTTGTTCCTTCTTCAATCTCACACTCAAGCCCATAACTTCCATAATAGATAAACGAGGGGTGTTCTATGAGAGATGAGATTGCCTTGTACAGTATAGCGACTGCAACACTGAATAAGGTGGAGATCAGCAACGATTGAGGCTTTTCTAAAAACGTAGAATAGTCTAAGCTTGTTATTATCCATGATGTCAAACTTCCTTTAAAGTTTGTGTTATGGTAGTGGGACCAGGGTTCAATACAACCTTGGTCTCACGCTCTGCTATTATAGCATCTTGTTCATAGTAAAGAAGGGGTTTTCTCTAATTTGTTTTAAAGAAAATTGCCAATGAGATTGCACACGAAAGCGAATAAACCAGAGGTCAAATGGTCTCTATTAGGCTATTGGCTATAAATGCGACTTTTACTCGTTTAGCCTGTTCTGCCCGTTCCTTGACAGCCCATAGTGCTTGTTCTAATGCATTTTGGTAAGTGATGGCAAAGGAAGCCATCACTTGTTCGTTACTACATTTACTTTCTTTATGGTGATGTTGTAATCCTACTCTGTTTTCATGAATAATCTCCTTATTAACTTATGATTTATATAACGCTGCCCTACTAAGCTATCCTCTCTTTGTAATTGAGGACCTTGGTAATTACCCCTATCAAACCTTTAAATTTGTTTCCCCCTGCGTTTTGGTAAAATAACATTCAGCAAGCGTTCTGTTTCCTCAGGGTTTCCGTAGAGATGAGAGATTGTACCTCCGACTGTTTTTTCCAAAGAAGCAGCAAAATCGTCATAGTATCCTGGATAATCAAGTAGACGAAATAATTGAGCTGCCCAACTGACCATGTTGGCCACTGCTGAAGATAAAATTTCTAGTGCCTCTGGATGCGCTTTGAAATTACGATAGGCCAGAAATGTTTTCAGGTAATGGTCATAAGCACAGATACAATCACCGTCAACCAGTACTGCGGTAAAACCTAATCCCACGAGGGTACTCAGCTCTTTCAAATAGTCTTGTGCAAAAGGACTATTGTGATGACAGTAATAGTGAAAAGCGATTTGGAAGGTTTTTGTGAGACTGGAAATATCATTGCTTGAAAACGGCTGCGCCGGTACAATTTTATTAGCCATGTTGACCTCGACTTTAGGTTAATGTGGTCAGCGTCGTCAGAGTGTTTCAGCACTTTGGCGGCGCGCTTAATTTAAAAGATGCTTGCCTAAAATAGTTCACATCTTTCATCCTATCCCCTTGGTTGGTCAATCCAACCAAGGAAACCTACTATAAGGGTCCGGTACAATTCCAAAAATGTCAAGGGACTTTTAGTTTGAATTAAAACTTAAACAAATTGACCCAAAACAAGACTGCTTTTATAACTCCAAGTCTTTATCTTTTACTTTCTCGTACGCAGCAGGTTGCTGGATTTTTTGCTGGGAAAACGATGGTTGACGCCCTGTTCTACCTACTTCTTCACCTGCCGCGCTCAAGTACTTATCAATATCGTGCTTCGAAACTGAACCTGCCACAATGATAAATTCTGATGCCCTTTCTGCAAGAACTCGTCCTATTTTTTCAGTAGCAGGAGCAAATTTCTCTTCATCACTTGCTGTGAGCTTGATCGCTTCTTTCTCACCCCGAATAAATTGCTGGGCAGCAGATGGATCGAACAATAATTCTGAAGGGGTCTTATGTAACTTGCTTAATACCGCTGACTTGAGTGTAACAGTGGGTGTTTTCTGATCACAATAATTGGCATAGGTAACCGCTTTTTCAATATTATTTTTGATGGCCTCAATGCCTTGCTCTTTGAGCAGATCGTTATAGTCCTTGCCAATCTCTTCAGGCTTAGCTACCCAAACCTCTCTTCCTTCAGTCAATAATCTTTCAGCTACAAATTGTATGAGCTTTTGGGTCTGTGGATTATTGCCATCATTATCTAAACAAAGTACAACGTGCTGACATACCGTTTTAGAGTCAATATTTTTGAAATTGGAAGTGCTCAGTGTCACTTTAACAAAGGCATGCGGCAATGCCGCATAAATACTTAAACCTGTCTCTGGCCCTTCAGCTAAGTAAAGTGGGCTTGCTTTGGCATGGGTATTGCCAATATCCACTGATGCCCCTCTTGAGAGGATTCCCCAGGTTTGTTTTTGCACCTTTACATCTGCTTTAGCGGCTGTTTTTTCATCTAAGAAAATGGCTTGTACTGCTTGTATTTTGCCCTGGTGATCCTTGGCAATAACCAACAATGCAGGCTTAATGACCTCATTGGCTGCGTGAATAGATCGCCGGATGAAAACGAAAACTTTCAGGCCATTTTTCTAATGCAATACCACGGTGTTCCCGCAAATAACGCTCAGCTAGGGTACCTAGAATAGGCTGGCTTTCATGTGCTAATCGACGGGCATAGGTGAGACTATGCTTTTGTTCTTCTGTCAAGGGTTTATCAAAGTCAGTAGAATGTTTAGGAGGATGCGTTTTTACTACCCCATTTATCCTGGTCACCTGTTCTTCTGAGATATTTAATATCGCCATGGCTTGCGTCAGCACCTTTCTAAAATCTAGCCTGATATTTAATCCTGATTGCATGGCAATTAAGTGCAATAGATTACCCCCCTCTCCTGTTTGAAAATCATGCCACAGCCCCCTCTTATTACCTTGTAACGTCACCACTAAGCTTCCTTTTTTACTGCCGTAACGATACTGATTGTTTGTTTTTTCTTTCGGTTCTCCCAGGATATGCTTAAGAACATGCTCCGTATTGTCATGCAGCATTTGTATGAGTCGCAAGGAATCTAATGAGGATTGATTTGATCCAGACTTAATCTGTTCTTGATTAAGCAAGTTTGATCCTGACTTAATCTGTTCTTGATTAAGCGAGGCGTTAGAGAGAGAACCTTGCTTGAGGATCTGCTTTCCACTCACCCACGATCTCCAACGCACTGCTTTTTTCTCCTTTATTTTTCAGAATCCGGGAAAGTAACGCTTCTTTATCATCCGTATAAATACGAATATGTTCGACAGCGCGGGTAAGTCCCACAATAAATGAGGGCTGACTCGTCAGGTTTTTGCGGTAACTTTCTGCATTCAAAATCACAGTGCGAATCGTTTTCCCTTGCGCACTGTAACCCGTCATAGCATAGGCATGATCCCAATGCTGGTATTTTTTGTCACGAGAATAAACGCTGATTAAATCACCCTCGGGTGTAATGCCTTCAGATGTTATTTTAACCGGTCTTAATTGACAGTGCTGGGCATCTACAGACTCTATCTTGGCCAATTCTGGACTTAAAAGACCCAAGGTTTTATCGGATCGAGTCCAACGGATGAGATCACCTACTTGTAGCTCACGGGCCTGCTTTTCATACACTTCTACACCGCTAGATTGCTCTATCATTTGCCGAGGCTGCCATATCACCTGTTGACCCTTGTCTTTTTGTAAGACCAGGTAATCTTGTTTGATTTCAAGGACGGTGAGATACTCATTTTTTTCAATGCCACATAATTTATCAGTAATATTGAAGCGAAGAATATCGTAAGGCTTGTAATTGGCAACATGGGAACGTTCCACTTCAGTCATGTCTCGAGAGACTAATATCGTCATCTCAACTTTTTTTCCCTGGAGTTCACCTTCCAATTGTAGCCGTTCTCGGATGAGGGCATTAAGTAAAGCCCGATCCTCATTACCCCAGGTGATTAATAAGGTTTGTGCACGCTCGAGCGTTCGGTCGTGATAAGTAATCTTCTGCAATAGCCTCTAAACGCTTGCCTCTATTGTCGAGGCGCTCCTTGCCCACCTTTTCTTGTCCAATCTCAATCATGTGATTGGCCAGCGTACGAAAAGCATCTGCAAATTGCCCGCTATAGACTTCTTTAACGCCCTTTTTCAAGGTGTCATCTTTCTGACGCTCAATGTCTGTTAGTCGAATAACCTGAAGGCCATTGTGCTGTAATAATGTAAAAGGTTTACCAGACTCGATGGCTGAATATTGCTGACGATCACCAATGAGAAATACCCGTGCTTGAATGCATTGTGTTAGTAGCAAAAAATCCCGCAGACGCCGATTAGACAGCATAGAACTTTCATCAACTGCAATGATCTGTTGATAAGCGTGTTGAATGGTCATATTGCTCTTAGAGCGATAATGAGCGAGGTAACTATCCAGTGTCTGCGCCGTTAATCCTCTTTCTTTCAGTTCCTTTACCGCCGTATGGGTCGGTGCTAAACACAGCAATTGATACTTCTCTTGATTCAATAAGTTTTGTTGGTTTAATAGGATTTCCAGATTCTTCAGTAAGGTTGTCTTACCTGTACCCGCAGAACCTTGCAGCAATACAACTTGATCCCTGCTACCAGCCATCTCACTTACGGCATGAGCGTGCTCAGCTTTGGGCTGGGTCTTTTGTAAATGCGTTGCAATTGAATTAATTGAAGCGATAGGTGCTAATTTAGCTTGATATTGGCGAGCCAATTGCATCATCTCTCGTTCCATCTCTAAGGCTTCTTGGGTGGTCCAGTAGGTCCCATTTTGTGAATACAGACCACGGATTAAATCACCCTTTTTTTCAGCCTCTAAAATAGCTTGCTGGATTTCAGGGAGAGTCACTTTACCCAAGACATGCTCCAAGGCGACCTGAAGCACCTCTTTGTGCGTAAAGGCTGCTTCTCGCTCCGCCAAATGCGCCAAGGCATAACGTACGGCCTTTTGTGCGCTGTCACTTGTTGATTCTTGAGGATCACACCTTTTTTGTAGTAGCTGAAGAGCACAACTCACGGCTTTTTCTAATAACACCTGTTGTTCATTGACATCACGGGGAAGAGGTTGATCACCCAGCAACAACCCTAATGCCGTGACTTTATCCCCTGTTTGTTTTTGGATGTTGCTTAACAGTTGATCGCGATCTTCGGTATAAATCCATGCTTGTTCCGTGGCTTGACTCACTATCTTATAAAATAACCGTTGATGGCTTTGACGAGAAAAACTGTTTTGGTACGCAATAACGATGGCGCTATTCGACTGCACCTGATACGGTGTCAAGGCATAGCCATAATCAAAATGACAGTTTTGAATCTCCTTCATATTAATCCGAACTGACTGGCTATTGTGCCGCATCAGTCTCAGCCTAGACCCCTGAATTTCAGCCACTTGTAGCCGCTCCCCTTTGTGGAGGGTCTTACGCACATCGTGACGCTTCCAAAGTAAGGTATCACCAACCGCAATTTCACGAGATTTTGTTTCAAAGACTTCGATCGTTCCAGGCCGACCCGCTACGTTGCCAGGATTCCAAGTGATCGACTTACCTTGTGCATTTTCAAATATAATGAGATTGTGGGTAGATTGTATCGCCTTAATTTCAGCATAATCACCGCGTTTTACACCTAATGATTTAAAAGGCGCATTAAACCGCACCCATTGACCCACGTTGTAACTTTTGGCAATACGATACCCTGCTTCACTTATATATTTGGGTAGCCATACCGTCACTTTAATACCCGTTTGACTCACCCGATTGTGTTGCTTTAGTTTGTCACGAATTATGGTATTGATCTCTTCACAGTACCGCTGGGTAGGCATGACGACATAGGCATTTTTCTGCTGATCAGGATTGAGTGATACAACATGATCAGCCATCCGTTCTAAACGCTCTTCCTTATTCTCAACTGATAAAATACGATGCCCAATCTGATCAAAAGCAGCCGTGATGTTACCTTGTAAGGTATCAACAAGGGCTGTTTTAAGGACTTCATGTTGTTGACGGCAATTTTGAGTCAAAGTTGCTCGGGTAACGCCGTGCTGCAATAGTTGGATAAACGGGGCTCCCGATTGCCACGGTAACAGTGATTTGGCATCTCCCAAAGAGATTAAACGCGCACCCGTTTGGCGTGCGACCTGAATTAAATCATGCATTTGCTTCGAAGACAGACGCTGTGCTTGATCTACCAAAATGACAGCATGAGGCAAAACTTGTCGACCTGCATCCAACCATTTTTGTTGTACAGTGAGAAAATAAGAAACAGTCTCGTGTTGGGTATAATCCAGATGTTGCTTGAGCCAACCCAAGAATGATTGCGGTTGGAACTCCTCCTTAACCTGTCCCCTGCTGACCTTATCAGGGGAGAGCACCACAGCGTGATAGCCGCCCAACCTAGCCAGTTCGACTAAGGGTTTAAGTAAGGTCGTTTTACCCGAACCGGTTGGGCCTTCTAACACCATAACTTGAGAGGGACTTGAAAATAAGGTTTTAATGGCACCTTTTTGTTCAAGGTTTAATTTAGTTTGCGCAGCCAAATAAGCATTGATCTTTTGCTCAGATAATAAGGGTTTATCGCTTGGATGTTTTTGAAGTATAACCTTAACAATCTCGCGCTCATACTTGAGGAGCTGCCCCGTGGTAAAACAGGGGCCCTGAGAAGGGTGACTCATATTTAAGGGGATCAATTCACCTTTTTCTTGGGCTTCTTGTATCACTTGCAAGAGCGCTTGTGTATTGACCTGCTCACCCAAGGCATAATGCAGCGCTGTATTCATTAATTGAAGCGGTTGAATCACAATTTCAGTTTCTGATAACTGATGGATGGCTGCCTGTACCGCTTCTCGCGCAGCCGCTAAATCGATGCCAGGCGCGTGCGATGAGGTCTTTTCTTGATTCAGTGCTGCTAGGGCAACTCGCTTAGCTTCACTAAAGGCATCAACCTGATGCTGTTCTCCCCTGGCTTGCCAAAGTTCATTGAGGGTCTCACGGTTGATGTTTTTAGCCTTGCGAGTCTTAAGCGTTGCAACAGCGGCTGCCTTAGCACCCGAATAGCCATTTTCTTGCATATACGCCTCAATTTGTTGACTGCGCGTGGAATAGGCTCTTAAGGTTTTTTGAGAAATGCCCTCCACTTCAAATAAACCCTTGCCTGTTGTCACCAGGGTATAGCCTAATTGCTTGAGTTCATGGGCTAACTCAGCACGAAAGAGTAATCCATAATAATGCTGATGATGGCGAACACGCTCAAAGAATCCATTGACTTCAGTCGTCACTTCTGCACCATAGGCACCTGGTTGGGATGCCAAAGATCGCCATTGTCCATCACTGCGTTGGGTCATATTCAAGACCACACAATGCACATGGACTTGTGGATCGCCTTCTCGAGAGATGTCGTGCAAGAATTTGGCAACAACTAAATTTTGCGTATTTTGATAAACTGTCATACCCTCTTGAGTTACGCGAGCTTGCGCACAACCTTGTTCGACTTGCTCAAGGGCTTTATTTGCAGCTTGTTGTACAGCCCCGAAAATACGCCTATCATTACCCATCAAGGCTAACAGGGATACGGATTTAGGCACACTGAACGTTAAATCAAAACCAGGACGATGTTTGATCTCCTCTTCTATCTTAATACCCAGTTGTTGGCCATGGGGCAATTCTCCTTTCAACAGCGAAGTAAAAACCTCGCCATCCACTTGGCCTGACAATTCTAAGGCGTGTGCACCTTTACCCCACCACTCACTGCATTCCTGCCCTTCTCTATCTTCGAGATAATAATTGTCTTTTGATAAGAAATAGTGTTTGGCTTGGTCGGCATTAACGATTGGTTCTGTTGATAGCATAACAACGGTCTCAATTAATCAAATAACTGCTCGTCAATCTGTTCTTCTATTTGATTCTGACCTTTTTGATTAGTCCCCTTCTTGGATGTCAGATTGTCTGAACTGGACTTAGAAGCCTTCTGTGAGGTAGGTTGAGCCGGTTGCCCCTGCATGTCGCCTACCAATTGCAGCACTTCCTCACGTAAACTATCTTGATTAAATGCGCGTGCTTCAAAAGGCCTGTTTTGCGTAGCTCGATGAATATAGGGAAGATGCAATTTTGTAATAGGATAACCGCCTGGTAAGCGCACATAACAGGTGAGATCATTTAGGCGTAGTATTTCCGAACAAGACACGACCGATTTTTCACGCTCCACACGGTTAATCGATACCCCATCACGAATTGAATTGGCTCCATAGGAAATGCCTTCTTGCACTTCTTCTAAGGTACTTTCCCCTAAGTTTTTAGCTGACCACAGCGCCATATCAGGATCAGGGACTCGAAACATAAAGCGGGTATTTAACAGGGCTGAAATCTCTCTTGCCCCATCAGATCCATACACTTTAGCCAATTGGGCATAGCTTTGAATTCCAATGACAAAACAGCCGCCAAATTTGCGAGCTTCAGAAAGCGCCGCAGTGAGATAAGGTAATTGTTGCAAACTGGTCAATTCATCTAAGATTACCCAAATTCGCCTTGAAGGATCTAGCATGAGACTTAACAAGGCATTAACGGCAATATCTAACCACGCAGTCATCAAGGGCTTTAAGGATTCATGCTTATCACCTAACGAACTGATAAAAAGCCAGCTTGAGGTGTGATCATTTTGCACCCACTGCCGAATTGAAAAAGGCTGATCGCCTTCTTTGACATAGCACAAGCTTTTCAAATACGTTGCTAAAACTGATTTAATTGAAATAGCTGTCTTTTCAGTTTTTTCAGACATCAATGTTTCAGCTTCAGTGCCCTTTAACAGAAATTGCAAGTCACTTAACTGCGCCGTTAATAAGTGACGCAGCAACGGCAAAATCTTAGGTTTTTTTTCTTGGCGTAAACGATGCGCTGCGGCAGCAAAGATAGTTCGCGCCGCGTTCACCCAAAAAGGATCTTGTGTGGTGGGGGGCATCGGAATCAGTGCTGCGGCTAAGCTATCAAAATCAGACTTATCACGGCATTCTAACCACAAGCTCCAATCGCAACTGCGCAGGTCTAAGGGATTCATCAAGTGGTCTTGTTGCCGCTTAAAAAATTGCTCAACGAGATTACAGCTCTTATCATAAATAATGGCACGCTCACCGCGGGCGCGAATACCATCTAAAAAGGCTTTGATGCCGGTAGATTTACCTGAGCCTGTTGTCCCGTGAAATAACACATGCTGCATTTCAAAGCCACGGGGTAAGGGCAGCTTTTCAACACCGAAGGTTAAATCTGACTGTTGACGCCTTTGGCGGATAATTCGTTTGATTTCTCCCGCATCACTTAAGTAATCACCCTTAATGTGTTTTTGTGCTGTTTGTTTATCACCCCGTCGTTGTAGCCACACAATGACACTGAAGATACTCAACAAGTAGCCGATAAGACCTATCCAACCACTTCGCTCAAGCTTCTGGGTTAAAATAGTCACCGTTTCTTGCACAAAGGGAGCGGCTATGATTTGTGTGGAATAGACCTTGATGCGATGTCCATTGGGTTGAATAAACAGTTGTTGATGGTACTGCCCATCAACCCACAGCGACCCTTGTGCAGTGAGCCATTGCATACCAATATAACGTTGATCAGGTTCTGTAATCAGCACAAACCAGCCAATTATGGTCAAGAGACCCACAGGCAACAACCAAAATAATATCTTGTGTAGGACTTGGCCAATCATGTGCAGATCATGCAACAGTATTTGACCACCCCGAGTGGTGTTTTTAACAGACCCCTTTCGCCTGGCTTTTTCTTCCACCTTCACCTCGCATTTTTAATCGAACTTGTTTAGAATAGGGCACCTTCAGGAGCAACCAAATGACCTATAAATTTAGGACGAATCCCTATGTCAAGAAATGTGTTAAGCGAGCCTCTTTCATCTTTTTAGGCTTAAGCTTAGGTGTTTTCGCGCTGCTCATTTCTCTGACATTTGACCCATCCACCACCAGTATTTTTTTATACACGCCATCTTTTTTGTCTATTTGTGACAAACACCCTCTTTGGCACCTTTGTATTTTTTATCGAAACCGCCGTCTCATACCACCCGAAGTACTCTTCCATTCCCATAACATATAGTGCCCTCCATTGGGTTGGCATAAGCCAATAGGTTTTCACTTGTTTCAGCCACAACAATCAGATCATGGCTACGATTCCCCTTTGAGTCGTTCCTCAACAGTGAGTTCTTCTTTGTTTGATTTTTGATCAAGGGCCGTTTTAGCTATCGTGAGATCTTTTTCATTGCCTTCAATCAAGACTTTGGCTTCATTTTCTGTTTGCTTGTTTACCTGACGTTGTGGATCTAATCCATTATCAATTGCGGCTCTAGTCACCTCCCCTTGATAAGCAGTTTTCATCTGCGCCACGTGCTCATCAAGAGGAATGGTGGCTTGCTGTTTTTCAAAGGTTGCCTTAATGTCTTTAGGCGATGATGCGCTATGATTGAGCCCTTGAAGCGCATGCCTTGCTTGTTCTTGGGTAAAACGCTGTGCATAGGCCTGCGCCTTTAGCGAATCCTGCGTCATCAGTTTTTCAACCTCGCCTGGATGTTGAAGCTCAGGTTGTTTTTGTAACCACTGCATAAAGGCTTGACTGGCATTGCTGTTTATCGAGATAGCATTTTCTTCAGCGTGACTTGCCATCTCACGGTAACTTTGTGACTGTTGGCAATTCGCCATCATTTCATGCCGTGCTTGGTGGGCTAAATCAAAGGAGCTCCCCACTGACTGCGCAAGCCGCTGACCTTGTTCATCACTTGCACGGTAGTGATGCTCCTGTACACCCCGCACCGCTTTGTCAACATGCTCTGAAAACTGCGTATTATGAACAAAGTCTCGTGCAGCGCTGTAAAGGTCACGATGATCATGCGAATCAGAATTATTCCGTTCCCACCGTTGACCCCCTTCTATTCCGGCTGACATTGAAAATTGTGTGGGCAGTATGGAGGGGGTTGATGCGGAAAAACGCCCATCGGCTTTAAGAGCGATGTAGGCAGCCGATAAATGTTGAGTAGCGACAGAATCAGAGACATGATGATCCTGAGCAAATTTTTCGGTTAGTTGGTGAAGCTTATTAATCGCCGTTGAGGTGCCCCCAGTCTCGGACACCGAGGATCCCGAACCACTTGCTTCACTGCTACTTAAGTGACTACCCAACTCATAAAGGCTGCGCAATCCTGATGAGACAGAATCGCTGTAGGTATGTGCAGCACTCAATGCGGTGGAGTACGCGGTATCGGCTTGCTGACTGGCCATCGTGCGAATGGCATGGGCCAAATTAATTGAAGTGCCTAAACTTGAAATAGCTGGTTGATTATTCATGATGGTTGAACCATCAGGTGTCATGCCAAGCGTTGAGCCACCTGCCATTTGTGCTGTGTACATGCCACCAGACACCCGCGCATTGGTATCAAAATGATTAGCAGAGGTATTAAAATGAGAATGATTACTGAATTGGGTATTCCCCAAACTTAAGTTGCCGGTGATCGCCTCTCCACTGCTTGCTGAGGCGACCGACTGTGTGACCCCACCCATGTACTGGGCCGCTTGCATAAAGACAGACATCATGCCTTTTGCAATACCGGCTGCAAGCAAAGGGACACTTAAAGAGAGATACCCCGCAAGCCCTGCGACATCTGCATTAACTTGGGCAAGTCCTGCTTGCGTTGCAAGCGTTAACCCCATCTGACCATTGCCTAACTGAATGGATCCCATACTGTGATGTTGCGCATAAAAATGGATAAACAAATTCAAAATGGCATACAGCGGTGCCCAACACTGGATCCAGAGCAAAGAGGCTACGTAGTTTTTAAGAATGGAGGGACCAAAAGGAAATAGCAGTAACAAAAAGACAAAGATAAACGCCCCATACAGAGTCGCTTCTAACACATTCTTCATGATGGGTAGCCAATAAGCCGCCATATCACCAATAGTGGTATTGGTTAAGCGTTTTTGTTGCTGTGCTTTCATAAAAGCATAGGCTTCAAGTGCCGCAGGCGCATTGGTCGCGGTACTCATCTGAGCCAACCCTGTTTGTAGTGCATTGGCCATCATGTTCTGTTGCATGAGGGTAGCCGCATTATCGGCAATATTGGTTAAAAAGTGATAACTGCTTTCTAACTGAGACAACAGTTGCGTCTTAGCTGCCTTGTCATCAGGATAAGACCAAGCACCATAGCGAGCAGCCGCGTGTTGAATAGCCTCTTGCCAATCGTGACTCAGACGCAGCACACCCTCTTTACACGTCAAGATTTGTGGGTTGCCTAATTGATAATAGCTAAAGGAGCGGGCAGGTGAAGCCGCTTGACTCACCATTTGCCAGATGTGGGTGGCATAGAACAGATCATTCCAGGAATATTTGTGCAATAACACATCATAAAACACACATTGCTGCACAAAACTATGGACACTTTGCGCAAAATTAGGATCCGTCACTTGAAATTGAGTGGAGGCCAAAACGATGCGTGAGGCCATGGCAACACCTGTTTTCTGATAAGTCAGATCACCTGGCAAACTAAAGGTTTTCTCCATCAAGTCAGTGAGTCCTGCGCCAATGGAACTGGTGTAACTGGCAGTGACCGCTAATCCTAATGGCACATGATCAACGCTATAGGCTCTCCCTGGATGGGTTTGATCTAAAATCTCTACCGTCACTTTGGGAAAAAAGGCCACATAAAACGCAAAATAATACATGAGCAGCCAACGCACTAATGGCATGAGGCTACGTTCCGTACTATAGCGGACAATCGCCCAGGTACCTGTCAAGGCAAGCGAGAGTTTGGTTAAGTGACCAAAAGCGCAGTCACCTAAAGTCGCTGCAATGGCATTAAATAATTCACGATAGAGATCACCATTACCATAGACTGCAATAGGGAGTATCATCAGGATTGTCTCAAGGTGCTGGCCCATTGCAGCGTATTATTGAGTTGCGAGGAAAGACTGCCTGCTAACATCTGCTCAAGGGCTTGGGTTTGTTGAATCAATTGAGCGGCCATCGTCACTTGGGTATAGGCCGATTGTTTGGCCTCATGGACGCTGGTACGTGCCAGGCTAATGCCTTGGAGGAACGAGGACATGACCGTATCAGAATAAGGAAGACTTAGGCTACTGGTGCGGATGACGGATAAACTCTCCTCTAAGTACTGAAAGAGAATATCGGTGGCAATCACATCGGCATAATCGACTACATCCAACACGGATTTAGCCTGAACGGCGGCCTGGACATTTAACATCTTATAAACAGGTAAACGCGTCGCATTGAGTAAACCAATCTCTGCCACAGATAAAGGGGTATCGGTATAGATTTTATTGACCATCCCCTCCAGTAAACTTTTCACTTGCGTACCCAATGCCTGTGTGGATGAAATCGTTATGGTTTGTAAGGTGGGATTAAGACACCCCTCTGTTCCCGTATTATCACAGTGATAAATACGCGCAGGGCCCCCATGCAGCAGGGCTTTTAATAAGGAATGATCACTGGCTAAAGACGCCAATACCTTGTACTGCTGAGGGGAGGTATCGTTATTACCTGGATTATTAAAAATCACGGTGCCAGAAAGCGACATAAAGAACTGCGCTAATTGAGGGTCACTGCGCAAAAATCCATTTTGCTGTAAGGCTTTCCACGCCACGTTCACATTTTTAAGCACGAGGTTTTTATAGGGACCTTGTGCACGATTGAGTGTTGCCGCCATTTGACCACCTGATCCACAACCTTGCCGCGCCGCCGCATAATCGGTAAAGATCCCCTGGCTACTCCCGATGTCTTGGCAAATCTGTTGCTGGGCTTCATGGGTACGTGGCCAGACAGAACCCACTAAGCCCGCAGCCGTTTCACAGGAATTAATGTTCAAACGATTCACCTCGGCGGCCATCGTATTCATATACTTCATGGCATTGGCAATCTCAGGGGTAGCTGATTCCAATGCCAGATTAAACGCATAACCTACTGCGTTATTTAAGATATTCTTCATGCTATTGACCAATTCTTTTGAATTGATAAAGGAAAAGCCACCCGTAAATAAATCAATACCACTACAGCCTGAGCGAAAACTGGGTAAATCCACTTCAGCAATCTGCACATTGCGCACACTGTTACGTGCAAACACACTGCCGCCGGTATAAAAACCGGCGCTTTGTCCTTGATAGGCATGGGGTGCGGTAATGTTGCTACTAAAACCTAAGGAATGGAAATACTGGTTTAAATCTTCATTAATGCTAGCCGTTGCCGATAAGCTGAAAAATATTAAACACAGGGTAATCAATCTCATCTAGACACCCTTCCGTGATTCATTAGCCAATTCTAGAATGCGTTGGCGCAAATCACTTTCACTGATCAAGCCATAAGCCACCGGTATCACCTGGTGAGTGTAAGGATTAACCGTAAAAAGGGCTGGCTCCACCTTGATATGAAAGGACTGTGCTTGACCCTGATTTGGATGACTGTTTGGAAATTCTGGCAATGCAATACCATCAGTAGTAATAGCAACGACCGGCATGCCGGTACGCTCACTGAAACTTTTCACAATCGGTGCAAAACGTTGACAATACGCACAGGTACTGTGGTAAAAAAAGAATAGGCCGCTTTGCTGCGCTAATGCTTTAATGGCCATCTCTTGATCCCTTGTCAAAGCATCAAGGTAAACAGACCGGCCGACTTGATTAGTCGGATGGGTGATTGAATAATCTAACTGAGGCTGTTGTAACAACACCCACTGCCACATTCTAGAGAAGGCACTAGCGCGCTCACTCCATCGGTTTTGCAAGGCAATATAATGCTCAACCTGCTCAGGGGCAGGATTTAAGAGTGCTTCATCTAATGCGGTTTCTAAAGCTTGTCGTATCGCCTTTATTTGGGTGACCGGATCAAGGTGCGTGCTGGATTTTTTATCAATTGGATCGTCGTACCAATGCCAGCCAATGGCATGTTGATCATAATAATGTTGGGCAGCCCACAAGGGTGATAAAATCAGCATCATCCCTAGCGACCCAACTCTTTTGAGGCCAACTCGTTTACTCATGGGTGGCCCTCATTTGTGCTATCTTTTGTTGAGCGACCATACCCACATCACCGCGCTCAATCACCACTTTCAAGGCTTCAAGCAAGGAGGTATTCCCCATCACGACATCAAAGGGCGCTGTGGTAGAGTGTTCATCTGAACACGGCAAGGAACCTGTCGTGACAACTACCGCAGGAACCTGAGTAATCCCATATGCCTCAAATGCCATTGGATTGATTTCAACACCGCCTGTATTATTAGCCTGTTCAATCAAAGGCTTCATCCAAGCTTTTGTTGCAGATAGCGAGTTGTTCACCAATCCTCGCAGAATCACAGATGCACCTAAACGCTGTGCTTGGCTAAACCACTGTACAAGGCTCGTCGATGGCATAGAAGAAGAAACAAAAACGAGTACCTGTCCTGGTTCTACTGGAGTGGTATTCAATAAGCTCATATTTGCAGAATTCTGCAAAGGTCCAATCCATAAATTAGCATCAGGCGCACCTTGCGCCGTGAAAGCCAACAGGAGGGACAATGCGATCGGCATTCTTTGTAAGCGTGACCGGCGAACTATTTTTTTAAGTCTCAGAAGGCGTCTTTGCACGGTAACGATCCTCATTCAGTGTGGCAACAGCTACGTTTACGCCAAATAAGATAACCCGTATCATCGCCTTTGAGTGGATTCATCACAAGGCTTCCCCAGAACATCGTGGTACGTCCAAAAGGTTGGCAGGAAGCAGCATGGGGATACACCATCTGATAGCGATAGCGGGACTTAGACATAATGAGATCAACCTGCTCGCCACAAAGATTATGCGCCCGGGTGTCTTTCATTTTCCCTAAGCGATGTAATTTAAAAATAATGCGTTCGGCCAATAAGGTGCTGGCTTGTACACTGCCTACGTGTTCAGCCACTTTGCCGGTCAGTGGATACATGAACCCTTGACTGCCAGCACACCAATAGGCCAAATCACTGGGTAAGCGGGTATTGGCGATCGTGCTATCTAATAAGCAAGCCCCCTGAGCAGCCAGGGCTGTCATAGGATTTAAAAATCGCTTTGTTTCAGGAAAAACAATCAGTGCAAGACTCTCATCACGCCAGGTGGGATCTAATTCGCTTAAATAAGCTATTTCAAATTTTCCGCGTGATTGACAAGTCCCCCCAAGCAACTCGCTTCCCACCCATTGCAAAACAGGGAAATGGTAGACATGCACATAATAAAAGCTCCCCTGTTGATCGGGCGTTTGAGTTTCGACAGTGCCTTGCGCCTTGCCATCATAGTGAATTTGAGTTCCTCCTAAATTGACAAAACAATACGGTGTTCGACTCACATCAACCAATGCCATCGGTTCCCAATAGCCCAGCGTAAATCCAACCTGAGGAAGGGGATCCCATTCACACACACAAAATGTCTTATGGGGGTTAGGTGTATCAGGCAAGTCGCTGCTGCTGACCGTATTAGATCCGATGGTGATCGGAAATAAACAGCGCCAACAGATATCGGTGACGGGATTAACAACTCGGCCGTGACAAATCCCCCCAAAAGCGGGATAAACTGCACTGATCAACAATAAGAAGATGACCCCCCCCTTCTTTTTCATGGCAAGATGACCTCTTGAATTTTTAAGGAGCGATCTTCCTGTGTGATGACGGTTGGGACGTGATTTAATTGAAAGCGTTCTTTTAATCGACCCCCTTGATCAAAATACACGGGCTTATGAAAGCGCTTAATTTGGCTTTTGACAGAACCCCCCACCAAAATAAGATGGGTATGGCCTTTCAAGGATTTGTCCATCTGCTGTGCCCATTGCACTTGATGACGATCATCCGCATTGTAAAAGAGTAACGCTTGCGCAAGGGTGACGGTATCTAATGGATTAACCACCTGACCTGCGGGAATCACGATATGACCTGCCTCATCCTTTATGTCATCTGAGAGGATAACCGATGGATCAAACAACCAGGTACGAGATTGTGAAGCGGGTGATAATCCTATGACAGGAGAGGGACGGTCCATCTCTTGCTCAAAACCTTGATTTAATTCTGCTTGAAGGCGATCAAATGACTGCAAAGCCACGCGCCTTTGTATAACCTGCAAGAGATCAGGTTCAGCAATCGGAAAAGCAGTGCCGATTGTTCCAAGTGACTTAGCACAAACAGGGCTGGTTAGTAACCACAACAAAAACAATGCAATCATTTTTATCTTGTGAATGCACACAGTTTAACTCCTTTCGTTTATCTTATTGAGCATCACCACAAGTCTTTATTTGGGATCAAAAATGCATCCGTCTCTAGACGTTGCTTGACCAGCGGTGTTAAATCCGATACACCCGCAATGACCGCTTCTTGAGGTAACAGCACAAGATGACGCTCTTGAGCAATACGGTTGAGAGTTGCTTCTAATTGATGCCCAAATCGATTCACCCGTTGCTCTAATGCTTTTGGCGGTAAATTGAGCTTGGCTTGTGAGCGGACAAACTGACGAACAATACCCGTCACATCAACTGTGGCTATGGGGGATTGAGCTGGAATGACTTTGATCAGCAGTATGACTGCGATAACGAAAAGACCTATCCATCCTGAAGGATGAATGGTTGAAAATAAACGATGTAATAGTGATAAGACATTAGACATGGTTTAATCTCCTTGCGACCTGAGCAATGGCCTCTTGTAAAGACAATCCTTGGGCTTGTAAGTGTTTAACCGCTTCAAACTCTTCACCTTTAGAAGAGTAGAGAATACGTGCATAGGGGTCTAAAAGAATGCGGTGAATAGAAAGCCCTGATGGACTTTTAATAATGCATTCCGAATAGTCATCCGTCTTCTTAAGACTTTTAAAGAGCTTTTCGGTGAAAGGATCCAAGCTTAAGCGCTTAGACTCTTTTAATTGATCAAGTGCCTCAGGCTTTTGTCCCAGGATAAGATTGTTATCCGAGTTTTCATAGGCAGCGATAGAGGTGGCATTCTTAAAATAATCATTGATGGATTGCGTGATGGTGACAAAATTTGCGTTATAGCGCCTGGCACGACGATAGCCGGTTTCAATAAACTGGGCTGCACCTGCATTTTCTCCACTCAACAAATCCCAGGCTTCATCAATGATGCAGGATTTCATCTGCCCACGATTGCCCAAATACATCCGCTGCGAAATCTGATACATCAACACCAACAGCATGATCTTCTGTAAATCTTTTTTGGCCTTGAGCTCTTCTAATTCCAAGACGACGAATGGATTATCTAAATGAATGCTGCACGCCCCTTCAAAATAGCGCCCATACATCCCTTCTTTCGTATAAGGATAGAGCAGATGTGCCAAGTTTTTACAAACGCTGTCGGATTGAGTACTCAGCCAATTCGCTACATCCGTAAACGTAGCCTCGTGACCCTTCTCATGCCAAGCTACTTTTAAGGCTTTTTCCAGGTAAGTGACTTCTTCATCACTGGCACGACTTGAAGGTCTAGCCATGGAAGCGGTCAGTGGTTTTAATAACTCTAAGGACTCATCAAATTGGGTGATAAAGGTAAAGGGGTTAATAGAAATCAAGTTGTCCGTTTTAAATTCAATGAACTCACCGCCTAGTAGACGACAGGTCTTCTCATAAGAACGACCCACATCAATGACCCAAACGCGGCCTCCGGAACCTACGATAGAGACAATGTATTCTTGCGTCAGGACAGACTTACCCCGACCAGAAGCCGCTGCAATAGCCACATTGTAATTCCCTTCGATATTATCAAATGGATTCCAATGGGCAATTTGGCCACGACGGCCAGGCAACAATAAACTGGGACGTTGTGTTCCTTTCCATTCTCCCTGTAAGGGCGCAATGGTCACGGCATTAAATGCCGTCAAGGTACGTAATCGTCCTAATAGTTTTAAATCATCATATAAACCTTCTGTCATCATCATCGGCAGCATTGCAAGCCATGATTGTAATTGGAGGTAACTTTGCTTATGCAGATTCCAACCATTCGCCCGATAAAGATCTCGCAATTTACGTTCACTATTGGGTGCATCATCTGGGCGGGCATAGCAAATCACCTGATAAAATACCTTCACCAAGCGATCGCCTTCTGATAGACGCTGGCGGACCAGTCGCCAATCTTCATACTCTTTCCCTGCCGCAGGCTTAAACTTGGCTAAAGGACTCTTTGCGGTTGAGTCTTTATTCATAAATTTCACTTGTGCCACCGCGCTTGACTTCTCAAGATCCATGGACCGGATAGCAAGACTAATCACAAAGGGGCAGGGAATTTGTAAGGCATCATTGAATAACTGACCAATTGCATCGGTCATCTGCCATTGTGTGCTCTTGCGAGGGAAATGACTTACTGTGAAACAGCGCACATCCCATTGCTGCGTTTCACTATCCAATAGCAGCCGATGCGGATAAACCCGCAAGCGGTACTCAGGATCGGTGAGCTGCATGGCTAGGGCATCCCAGGGATTCCAAGGCTGCTTTGAGGCATAACAACTTGAAGTGGGATTCAATAAATCCCTTAAAAAACTGATAAACTCCGTAATGGGCATATCACGCGTAAAGAGGCAAATAGATTTTAAGGAGCTTTGCAGGGCTTGCCGTAGTTCAATTAATTCTGCAATCTGTTCCTCAAGGTGTTTTTTGGGAATGGATAAGATGATGACCAATTTAAAATCGCGCAGTAATAAACTGCCGCTCCTTGATAATGAAGTCAAGGTCCCTTGTTTTAGAAAGTCGGTGCGTTGTTTAGCCAGCCACTCAAACATCTCTCCTTGTCCCGAACGCATCGTTTCAAAGGCATTGAGCACATCACCGATTTTATCTGATGCCCACAATAATAATTGTAAATCAGCATAGGAAGGGATGACATCTGTTAATAGACTTGCCAAGATATTTTCTGTTTCTTCACTAGCACCGGTTAATACGGAAGCCTCGAGAATAAAGCCGATAGATTTTTTGTTAATAAAGACAGCGCGTTTCTCATCATAGGCTTCATAAGGCAATAAACTGGATAAAGCATAAGGGGTAAACAGTTCTGAGGCGTCTTTGTTGGGTGCATCCTTTCCTACACCCCACTGTGTTTTTTCACCCAGCCAGTGAGCAAACCTTTCAGCCAGGTCAGAGAACCCACTCAAAAGCGCCATTAGCTTATCACGCCTTTATCATTAGGCGGTGTCCAATTGGGCTTTATGACACGATACACGGTGGTAGAGGGGTAATCATGACCTGCCTCTTCATAAGGGGCTATCCAAATGCGCATGACACGAGAGCGATCTGGATAATTTGCAGTTGGCTCATGCGCATCGACGTCAAGACGCCCCAATTTTCCTTGGTCAATCATCGTATTCACCTCATCTAAACTCTTGCACATCACGCGAGGCTCAATTGGGCAATCAAACTGCGAATTAAGACCCGCACACCCTGATAGCGCCCCAAAACTAACTAAAAAAGTACTTAATACGAATCGCTTCATAATTTCCTCCTGTTAAAAATAACCCAGTTGTGCATTTTTTTGTTTTAATGATTGGATTTGTTGGGGTGTTAAGGGTAAGGGTGCAAGATTCTCTGGTGTTGGATGAGGGGGCTCATCTGTTGAAGCTCTTGCACCACTCTCTATACTGGGCGTTGTTGATGCCAAATAGTCTTGTTCATGATCGCTGAACTTTCTGCCATCAAGATAAAACCCTTTTAAAAACACGATATCAACAAGCGTACCTGCACTGAGTTGAATCACCGGATGGTACTGTTCAGCTCGTTTGACATTGTATTCAGCTAATTTCTCTGCTGCATTGCTTAATCCATTGGCAGCGCCGTATTGCAAAATCTTACTGCTATCGACAACAGTTTGCGCGCCACCCCAGGCATTGCTAGATGAGGAGGTAAAGCTATGTGCAATGCCAGTTGAAATACCAGAAAGTGCGCCAGCAGCAAAAGCGCGCCGCAGCAGAGCCCCTTCTCGCCAGAGTGGCTTACCACGCACCCCATTCTTACCATCAGGACCAAAGACCGTCGCTTCAACGGGAATTTCAACAATTTCGCCATTGGCACGGGTACAACTGAGTCGCTCTAAACGAATCTCACCGCGTTCAGATGACACATCACCCATCACAGCGGCTGTGGCAATGCAATTTTTTAGCTGACTTTGACGATGGTTGGGTAGCGTCCCTTTATCTAACAAACGAAATAACATCGGTGTGGGATTAGCTTGGCTAGTGACACCGGCTGAAGCATCAGCCCCACCTAAAGCAATCGCACGAACAAAAGTGCCCGCAGGAACAAAAGTCAGTGGATTCTTAAGGGGCCCTGATGCTTGAATTGTTTTAGGAGAGATGAGGGAAATGCTATGATCATTGATGACCCCCGAATTGGCATAAGTATCACCCTTTTCATTGCCTACTGTGGATTGATTTCCAGGCCCAAGATGGGCTAATTTTTTTTGTAGTAGATCTACTTGAGCTTGCAAAGCTTGTAAGGTTTGCCCCTGTTCTTGGGCAGCTTTATCTTGGGTTTCTTTGGATTGCTGTAACAGTTGGAGTTGTTGATTTAACGCCTCTGTCGCCTTAGTCTCTTGTGCCAATTGGTTTTGGGCACGTTCCATCCAAACAGCTTGTGCATCAACATGGGCTAAGGGTGTTTCAAAATGCAGTGTTTCTTCTTTTCCTTGAGGCACCCCGCATGACGTTCAAACAGAGAATACACGCCCAAGAGTACTACTGCAAAAATAACCACACCGATTAATAAGAGTCGCTGCTGCTTCTTTTTAATGGCGGTGGGATGCGTCGTTGACTCACTCATCTGCTCACCTTATACAAATAGAAATGATCACCTGGCGCAACAGTTAATTGGGACAAGGCAATGGCACAATCACCAGGATGATAAAATTGACCTTCAGTCAGCTTCAGCGTTTGTGCAGAGTAATTTGTTATACAGAAAACGTATCCTTGGAGAGGGGTACCTGAGTACAGGCGAATAAGCTTAACCGTCAACTCTTGACTGATGACCCATCTCGATCTAGCGAAGGTGTCCATCGCATAGTGAGGCAAGGAACTGCCTTTAATCATATGCGTCATAAGATCAACCAGTTTTTTGGTATAAGGCTCCCCATGCAATGCCTTAGGTTTTTTCATCCCTTGGGGTTTTAATAAAATCGTGTCACCCCATTGTTCTTTGGGTGTGAGATGGAGTACATAATTGTGGTTTTGCTCGGTGGCAATAAAGAGTGTAAATGATTTTGCTTGATAATCAGGGGTAGGCCGAATAAACAAGGCACCTTGATGGGGATCATGTTTTAACTCATAGGCCCCTTCCAAACCCCGCACATGGACAATCCGATCGTGCTCTACCGCAATACGTGTCAAGTCTTGTACAGCAATGGCTGCATTGACTTCACCATTCTCAGCAACTGATTCCATCTGCAAGGCAAAGCTGCTCTGGATAAATCCCATACCCATGACAACAATCCATAATAGTTTCCGACAAGCCTTAATCATGCGCTTTTACCTCTTGAAATTGACTGACCAGCAAACGCCCTTGGTCATAGCGATACTGCACCCGATAAGTGACCCGTTCTGAGGTCAACTGGGTTCTCCCCACGTTAGAAACCAAATCACCGATAATCATGACACAATGGGCTTTGACATCGACTCGCACATTCACCGGATAAAAGGCGGTGCTCACATGTGAAGTGGTGATGCGATCCCGCTCTGCAATCAGAGCAGCATTAAGTACACCAAAATACCGCGGATCCACATACCGTAAGAGCAGTTGGCGCTGGCTGTCCGCACTTTCAGGGGTAACATTTAACCGCAGATAGGCAAAAAAGGTGGTCATCTCAGACAAGTATTCCGGTGATACCTCGTTATGGGTCACCCAAAAGGTATGAGCTATAGTGGGTGGTACCAATATAATGCGCTCACACTGGCTTAAATAAAAACAAAGGAGTGTTAAGACTAAACACAGCACCAATAATCCACTGGTAAAAAACAAGTAACCATTACGCTGCTTCACTAGAAAACTTAATCGTGATTGTTGTAACAGATATTTCACATCAATCACTCCTTTAGCCTATCCATTCCCGTCGATAGGACGGCGGTGTTTTTTTAAAGTAAAACAAAGGGGGTAAATACCAATACAGCAGGTGGTGCAAAAAGTAATGGCCTTGTTCTCCTTTTAATTTTTTTAACACACATAACAGAGCACATCCCACTATTAGGCCCATAATAGGGCTGTTAAAACAAAACATCAGCATTAAAAAAGGAAGGAACAACACACACAGCTCATCCAGTGTCCAAAGCATGATCTTAAAGGGTTCATCCAAAGCATTGGGTATAGCGTATTTATCCATGCTTATTGACCCACAAATTTAAGCAGAATATTAAAAAATACGGCGATGGCGATCACGCCAACAAAGACCAGCAGATTTTTGGATTTGATATAGGTGGCAACGGCTAAAATGAACTCAGTCCCATAGATATATTTCTTGCCAGTGCCATTAAGGGTTGTCCAAAAGCTAGTGTCCGTCCCTTGCAATAAATCACTACCGCTGTCTGCAAAAGCATGTGTAGTCAGAGCAATCAAACAAATCGATACAATGAGCTTGAGCCATAAAGGATGAGGGGCATGACAGTAACGATGGTACGTTCTTAACAGGTCATTTCGCATTTGACTTTCCTTGTTACATGATCAACCTAAGATTTGCTTATTTCACATCGTGATGAAGCAGTCGATTCTCAACAAGGCTATACGAAATTTTGGAGATGAATAGTCCCTCCTATCTACAAGGGAAAATTGTCCCATAAATTTTGATCTGCTTTCCTTTTCAAAGAATTTACACGCTAATTATTATTAAAAATCATAAGAATTTAAGTTAAATCTAAAAAACTAACTCTTTATTGCTTCAATAAACTTTGCATAATAGGAGCTTATTTAAACGATGCATAATAAGACCATTACGAAATGGGCAGGTGGTAAATATCAAATTATTGGGATTACATTAGAAATTTATTACCTAAAGGCAAACAATTGATTGAACCAAATGCGGTATTAGAAGCGCCTGTATCTGAATTGTTAGAATGGGCTACTCGTGAATTCTATAGGCCTCTATATGACTCTTAAGCTTAGCTATTGCTTCATAAGATAGACCAGTAAATCGACTTATTTTATCCAGCGACTCATTGTCTTTTAGCATATTAATGGCTATTTTTTCAATGCCTTTTTGTTCGCCCTCAGCCCTGCCCTCAGCCTTACCCTCAGCCCTACCCTCAGCCTTACCTTCGGCCTTACCCTCAGCCCTGCCCTCAGCCTTACCCTCAGCCCTACCCTCAGCCTTACCTTCGGCCTTACCCTCAGCCTTACCCTCGGCCTTACCCTCAGCCTTACCCTCAGCCTTACCCTCGGCCTTACCCTCAGCCTTGCCCTTAGCCAGACCCTCCTCAAATTTCCCAATCCATAGCGTTTTTTCTGTTCTTACGTTATCCCAATAGACATCATAGGCATTTAATTCACCACGCGTATAAGCAGCCTCTTCAGCCGATCCACAGCTTCTGATATTTCAGGCACATCAAGTAATTCTTGTGAAACAGTTACGGTTTTCTCATTAATTTCACGTAAGAACCGTAGCCACAATAATCGAAGCTTTTTTTCTTCAGGTGAATAAACAGGAAACTTAGGTAATTCAATAAAAATCAACTGCAAATGTTCGATGATATCATTCGTTGAATCACCTTTTTTAACCAATTGGTAATGATGGTACCAAGCTTGATTTTTTTTTTCATAAATATCAGCAACAATCCCCAATCCATAAACCGGTTGCAACAATTGATAAGCTTCACCTTTCTCTAACTGTTTCACAACCGCCTGGCTCGTTCCAAACAAAAGGCGCTGTTTAAAGCTGTCTGTCCAGTCAATCTGCATTTCGACAATAAATACCCGCCCTTTAGCATCTTTACACTTGACATCAGCAATGGTGCGTTTAAAAGCAGGTATATGCGGAATTTGTTCTGTAGGTAAATAAGACAATTCCACAATGGGATTGTCAGACGCCAAGGGTAGAACCGCGTTCAAAAAGCTTTTTAATAAATGAGGGTGCTCACCAAATATTTTTTTGAATACGATATCCGCTTTTGGATCAAGGTATCGTGACATGATATTTCTTCTCTTCTGTTGGTTTAATTCAGCCCGCCATCATTTGGCATTAAAGATCAC
Organism: uncultured Gammaproteobacteria bacterium; assembly: GCA_963817645.1. Classification (GTDB taxonomy): domain Bacteria; phylum Pseudomonadota; class Gammaproteobacteria; order UBA6002; family UBA6002; genus UBA6002. Next base: position 39,031 of record CAWFQC010000010.1, read on the forward strand.
CTTAATTTGTTTCTGTATCGTTGCCTACGCTGCTATCGGTAATTGGAATAAGCCGCGACAATGTGTTTTCCATCGATTTATTGATCAGAATTACCGATAATGATTTTTCATCCGCTTTTTGCAAGGGTGAAAGTCCATCAATGCCGCAATGACAACGTTTTTCACAGTAAAATATTTCTGCTGCTATTGCGCGTAGCCCACCTGGTTGCAATAATTTCAACCATACAGTTATATAACTGGAAATCAATGCAATTAACTTTATCATAGTGGCTATCATAACATACGTACTTCAAAAATAATTCGTGATTTTAATACATTAAATTTGAAAATAAGATTTCGCGACACACAGGCAAATGATGCATTATTAAACTATGTGGCACAATCTCTTCTGCTAACAGAGGGTTGACTATTCAAATGGGATTTACGCCAGACACCTTGCCTAAATATGCTGATTTTATCAAGCCGATACGCCATAAGGTCTTGGAAAATTCTCAACTACCTGATGCTATTCCCAATACCGGCATTCGACAGCCAAAAAAATGGATGTAACCAATTGATGATTCATCAAATCCGACAAACTCTTCACACCTAGCTCTAATGAAAAACTTGCACCAATGTTGCGAGAAATTGGATGGAGCCAAAATATGATCAACCACGGGAATTCCGGAAGAGCTGGCGTTTACATCTACGGAGATCTCAAATTTAATAACCTACAATTTAAGGTAAAATTCTAACATCCCATTTTAGCAAAGTTTCCGATCATTTATACTATATGGTAAACTTATTTTTGAATTTTTAATGGAATAATTGCTATGAGGGAAAATCAGCAAGAGCAGCAACTCACTTCGGGGGAAGTGCGTCGGAACGAATCTAATGCCTATGTCAGTAAAACATTGAATAATAGCCCCTTTGGTCTTCTCCCTAGCGAAATATTATACCAAATATTTGCTCATCTTACCCTGCACGAACTTTATGCCTTGAAACAAGTCTGTAGATTATGGCAACAAACCATCCAAGGTTTCCCTGAAATAAACTCAGCACGAACTTACGAAGTGATTTTAAAGGGCAGTCAATTATGGCGTTATTTACCCGCCATTATCAATGACAATCCTCTTTTAGCCTTTATTCAAGAACGACTATCTCCGTTTCCAATCCCTGAATATCAACAAGAAAACTTCACCACGTTAACTGCATTCTGTAACCAAGTACGAGAAAGACTAATCACTGATAAAGACTTATTGCCTTATCAAAAAAAGATGACGGCCGAATATTTTGTGCAACAAGCTCAATTTATATTGAATTATATTGAGCAATTCGGCCAACCTAAAGCAAAGAAATTAGAAGAATGGTTCGCGTTTAAATGGCAGCATCATCAATTCCAGTTGATAGTTATGCAAGCCTACCTTGGCTTGGAAAACGTTTTATCCACTATGTCTTTTATTATTCGGACATCACACCTTAAACAACCCATGAGTAACGTAAGCGAGATATGTAATTTACGCACTGATTATTGGCCAACAGGTGAAGATTTGGTTAGTTTAGAAATTTATATTTTTCTATTGCTTTATAACATACTTGGGCAATCCATCAATCTACATATCTCTCTTCAAGAAATCCAATCGCTTTCTACGGAACAATTTATTGACCAGGCACGACAGGAACAATATCAACAACGATTAATTAGCCTTGATACCCTATTAACGCGCCTAAAATACACTGATTGGCTACAATTCCTCGAACTAGATGCAATGGATTATAGTTTCCGTCCCCGTGCAAGAATGCTCTCACGAGCATTGAAAATGAATCATCCCGCTATTCCAACACAACTTGCTCAACCCATTTCTCTTATATTAGAAAGCACTAAAGACAGGGAACCTTATGGGTGGTGGCCTAAAAGAAAAGAAAAGAGAGATGAAATAGTGTCTTCTTATTTTAATGCAGATGATGAGCCATCGATCATCGAGAAGAAACATAACTACCGTTCAACATTGTTATCATCACCTGAAGGTCTTAAAAAATATAATGATTTTCTCCGAAAGAGAATTACAAGATCTTAAAGATGAAGATTCAGAAGATGAAACCTTGTTAGGGAAGCAGGCAGAAACCCCTCAGCAACAACCTGTACGTTTGCCAATATCGTTACCATCTAGCCCTATCTCTCAGGTTCGTACTCGACCTAACTTACCCAAAAAGCATACTAATTCTAGTCATTTCAATCGGGGTTCAGCCCTAAAAATTGTGGCGATAATCCTACTCTCACTGATCGGTGTAGGTCTAACCATAACAGGTATCGGATCGTGTGTGGGATTACCTCTACTAATCACGCTAAGCTTACCTTTTTTTGCTCAATTTCTATTATTAATGGGAGCCGCAATGTCCTTCTCAGCTTCTGCTGCTATAGGCATATATACTGCTTGTCCAACAAGGAAAGCTTCACACAATCGACCTAAAAACTCAGTGGATTATCCATCTGATGATCCCAATGAACAAAACTCATCTCGTGTTATCTCAGGGCATACTCCACACATGATCAAGAGATTTAATCAAATACCTCCTTTACTCAGTGCACAGCAAAAAGAGGGGGATACTTTGAGTGAAATCCATCCCACTTTTCCGAGCCTCATACCACTTCCCCAAGAAATAAGAAATCGCAGAAAACCGAAGGAGCCTAAAACATCTCAACAGTCATTCCCAGCGCACAACCCTTCAACAACCAACAATATACGCTGATCATTATCCATTTAAGAGAGTTTGACTCCTGCTCTGCCATTTATAGCCTCTTGTTCGATGAGATTGCCCAGAAAAGGTCAGTAAAGACTTAAAATTAAAAAATGGATTTCGCCGCATCTTTAACAGCTTTGATCTCTGCCATCATTTGATGATAAAGAGTGGGATATCTGTCAGTCTCTTTATCTCTTATAACGACCTCCAATTGACCACATGCCTGTTTTAAACGCACGGTTCCGCAATAACTACTGCCACCCTTTAGTTTATGAGCAATGGCTCCAATTTCAGCCCAGTCCTTTTTCTTGTAAGCCTCTTGCAACTTTTGCTCCTCCTCCTGAAAACTATCAACCAGCATCTTTAACATTTCTAAAGCGACTTCTTTTTTTCCACCATATAAGGATTTAGCCAAATCAAGATCAATGATTTTATCCTCTGGCAAAGTACCAACCACCTCCTGCTGAATAGAGGATTTTTCTAACTGTTCACGATAGGGAATAAAGGCATTTAATATGTCCTTAGCTTTATCCTTACCTAGCGGTTTGGATAATACAGCGTTCATGCCGACATTGATGCAATGCTGCTTATTTTCTTCATCTACATGTGCTGTAAGCGCAATAATGGGCACATGGGTATCAGTGCTTAATTCCAGTAAACGCATCCGCTTGGTCACCTCATAGCCATCAATATCTGGCAGGCCGATATCCATGAATATAAGGTGATATTTATGCTGATTGAATAGTTCTAAAGCGCTTTTGCCATCCTTTGCTATATCCACTTGACAATCTAAGCTAGCTAACATGATTTCCCCTACTTTAGCAGCTACTGCCTGATCTTCTACTAATAAAACATGACTCCTGTGAGGCTTTACTGTTTCAACAGAGCGCTCACTGCTTTCAATTGTAGGAGCAACTTCAAAGGAGGCGGCTTCAATTACTGAAGTTTCTGGTTCTCTTGTATTCTCCTCTTCTAAAAGAGGTCTTTTAAGCGGTAAAATACACGTGAAAGTTGTGCCTTTCCCTTCTTGGCTATCAACATAAATCTCACCTTCCAATTCATTAACAAACTGCTTGACAATGCTCAAGCCAAAACCCGCTCCTCCTTTATAAATTCCCTTATAGGAGGGCGTCAGTTTTTTAAACTGCAAGAAAATTTCCTCTTGTTTGTCAACTGGAATGCCAATGCCAGTATCAGAGATTATTATTTTTATCACTAACTTAGCTTCTTCTTTCTTTGCAAGCTCAGTTCTGATCTTAACTGAACCTTTATCAGTGAAATTAAGCGCATTGGTCACAAGCTCTAAAACAATCCGGTGAATGCGCATGGGATCGCCAATGACATAGAGAGGAATCTTAGAATCATATTCAATAGAAAAATCCAGATGTTTATGAAAAGCTCGTGCACGATTAAGATTAAAAATATCAGTCATTTTTTCTTTGAGATTGAATTTCTTTTTTGCTACAGGCAACTCATGGGAGCCAATCTTAATCACTTCTAGAATTTCATTAAGTAAATCTTGTAAGGCTTGACTTGAGGCGGTTAAATTATCAACATACTCTTTTACTTTTTCATTTTTCAATTCCTCAGCAATAATATTGGCAAACCCAGTGATTCCAGTTAGCGGAGTGCGGATGTCATGACGCATATTCTCTAGGAATTCTGTTTTTGCATTGTTAGCAGCCTCAGCCGCTATTTTTGCTTGATAGAGATCTCCTTCCATTTTTTTACGTTCAGTGATATCTACGGAGATAGCAAGTACACCTATTGTTTTTCCATTTTTACTCTTAAGCGGGGTTTTGTTGGTCAGTACGGTAACGACTTTACCTGATGCTTCGCTAAAAACATCTTCTGTTGTCAATGACTTACCCGTCTGCATTACTTTTTTATCGAAAGCAATAAAACTTTCAGCTACCTCTTTATCCCAACCAAAATCGAAGTCAGTCATCCCCTTAATGGCACGTCTTGATGGTAAATCCATTATTTTTGCAAATCGATCATTACATCCCAGATAAACTGAATTTTCATCTTTCCAATAAACATTAGTGGGAAGCTTTGATAAGACATTTTCATAAAAATGTACAGATTCTTTCAGCTTTTCAATGGAAACCTTCTCTTTCGTAACTTTATTTCCAATGAGTAAAAAATCTTTTATCTTATCTGCTGCAAACGGCAGCATTATCTTTTTCCATAAAATAGTGTAAGTCTTGCCGTTTTCCATAAGGTAAGTTTCTTTAAAACTGCCACTATTCAAAATATTTTTTTCATCAAAAAACTTCATTAAAGAAAAATTTTTATTTTTACAATGTTCATAGAAACAAGAACCAACATAGTTTTTTTGATCAAGCTGGAGTACCTTTATAGCCACTTCATTGGCATCATAAATTAGTCCTTCATCGGAGCAATATATTAATAGGCATTCAAGTTGATTAAGAAGAATATTGAAATTTAGTTCGGACTTTAGTACATCAAAAAAAGACATAAGGGTTCCTATCTGCCTACGGTGTCAAAGTAATGTGTTTAATAACTTCCCCAGCTCGGGCAAATTATTTGCTTGGAACATAGTATCATGACTCCCTTTAATCTTATATTGTAGTATGGATTTTGAGCAATACGAAGCCCATCCATTATTTTTACATGGATTTGTTTTATATAATGGTAATATGTCCTCAGCGGCTAACAACACAACATCTACACTCACCATAGAAGGAGTATAAGATCGCAACCATAACAGGCGCTTGTTAATAGATTGATACTGATGTGATTCAGTACCATAATAGTCCCTCATTACTTTTAGGGTTTCCAAAGAGTCTGTGGATTCAGGATTCTCTTTCTTAAGAGACATGATATCCCCTAAGTTTGCCCAACTATCAATCAGTATTACTTTCTGAACGAAATAGCTGGCAGCCTCTAATAAGGAGGCCATTTCTATAGCTATATTCCCACCAAATGAAGCGCCAATCAATATTATTTTACCTTTATTTTGATGCGACCTAATTTCATTAACATAATATTGCGCCATATCTTTTATGGAATAAAATAGAGTTTCACCCTTGGCCAGTTCAGGATCTTGAATTGCATAATAATTTCCTTTATTTGTTAAATAGGGCACTAAAGACAGACAGTAAAACACTGTGCCACCTAATGGATGTATAAAGTATACGATCAGATTATTATCCACCGAATCGTCTCCATTACTTGATAGAGGTACAATTAAATCAGATGTACGTATAGGCTTTGCTTCGATAAGCTTTGTTAACGATTCTAATGTGCTGGCATGTGCGAGTTCTTGCAAGGAGATATCAACATTAAATTGTTTATCTAATTTTGTAAGAAGCTGTATGGCAGATAGGGAATCACCACCCAAAGAATAAAAGGTTTCTTGTTGGTTAATCGTGTTTACACCAAGAATATCTTGCCATATTCGTCTAATGGTTTCATACGTGCTTGTCGTGTTACTTTGCGTAGCTAGCGGTGGAGCTTTTTCTTCTTTCCCAACGTTATCAAAAGCAGAAATGATTCGTTTTCGTTCAGCTTTAGGTTTAATTCTTGAAATGATAATTTGGTTTTGCATTAATTTGAATGCATTTTCTAACAAATGCATTGCTTCTTCTGGAGATACACTGTTTTCTAAGTAAAGTTTCTCATGTGCCTTTGATTTTTCAAGATTAGTTGCCATCCCAATAGACGACCAGGAATTCCAATTGATAGTTAATAGACGTTTACAGTTTTTGAATTGTTTTTGAGATACAAAATAATCTAAAAACAAGTTGGCCGCACAATAGTCAAGTTGGCCAATACCACCAACAATCGCTGTTAATGATGATGCACAAACCAAAAAATCAAGAGATTTATTTTTAAATAATTTAGAAAGCACTAAAATCCCTTGTATTTTGGGAGACAATACCGATTGAATACCTGCAACATTTTTTAAGATAGCGACGCCCTCACCAGGAAGACCCGCCAAATGAAATATTCCATTAATACCGCCATACTCTCTACGCATTTTTTTAATTACCAGTTTTATTTGTTTGTAATCTGCAATATCTCCTGCTGCAACAACAATTTCAGACCCTTTGGTAAGGATATTATTTAGTTTCTTTATTATTTGGCTGGTTTTATCATGCTCGCCATAATGCTCGACCCATGATTTCCATTCGTGTCTTGCAGGAAAAGGTCTACGTGATAATAACAATAATGTGACGGGGGCTTTGCTTGAGATCCACTCTGCAATAGTAAGACCCATTGCACCAAGACCACCGGTGATAAAATAAAAACTATTTGGTTTAATCACAATATCTGTTTCTATTATTTTCTCAGGAATATGAATAGGTTGATACGAAGGTCGCCAACAGTACTGATGACGGTAAGCAGCGATGTAAGGTTCTTCAACAGTATTTTTCTGTAAATAGGTAAGTGCTGTATCTAAAATATTTTGTGCATATAGTCTGACTAGACTTCCGTTTAATTTATATTCGATATCAATGCTATTAAAACGATAGTTTTGATTTTCTAAGGAAAGTACGCGGCAAAGACTTAAAACACTGCTAACAAGGGGTATCGTTCTCTCAGTGCCCATCACAGTCTGTAGCTGGTTTGTAACCATTACACACGAAATAATGGCATTTTTATTTTTGTTATAGAAAGCTTTTATTAGCGATAAGACACTGTATAGACTATTATAGAGGCTATCATTATCAAGTAATTTTTTGCCCATTTTATTACTTTGATTCATCGACCAAAAATAAATAATGACATAGTCATTAATGTCATTTTTTACAACTTCTTGGATTACCTTCTCATAATGGATCAAATTTTTCTGATCAATCAAGAATTGGTTTGAATTATTTTGAGTATAGTTTTTGCCTCGTTCTATTATCCAAACTGAGTTGCATTGTGCCTTCAACCGAGAAATTGTATATGTGCAAATCTCTGAGTCATCAGCAAAAATTATCCATTTTATTTTTTGATTGTTTGAGGGAACGGTTGCTTCATTGGTTAAAGGAGTTGGCTCACGAATCCAAGTTGGTATATAAAAGGATGGGATGTCTGATGTGATTTGTTTATTATCTTTGTCATTTATAATCTCATCAAACCAATATCGACTCTTTTCGAATGGATAAGTTGGTATTGGAACTCGGCGTCTTTCCTCATTTTTATAATAAGCACCCCAGTTGATGGGATAGTCATAGCTCCAGAGCATTTTTAACGCATTTTCAATCAAGTGATGCGCTAAATTATCTTTTTGTTGTTTGTTGCTTGGTAGAAGACCAATTGTTTTTATTGAATGAGTTGCTTGTTGACTAATGAGTGATGATAAAGTTTGCCCTGGCCCCACTTCAATAAAAATGCTATCTGGATATTGACTTAGTTGCTTTGCACAGCGTGAGAGCTGTACTGGATTCAACATATGATCGATCCAATAACTATCTTGTTCTATATCTGATTCACTAACCCAATTACCAGTTAAATTAGAAAGATAAGGGATGGTTGGCCTTTGTCTATTGATCGCTCGCAAAGAAGCAGAAAAAGATTCTACAGCAGGTGTCAATAGTTTTGAATGAAAAGGATAGAAACAATTTAGTTTGCGAAACATAGGTGCCATATCTGCTTTGATTTTGGTCAATTGCTGATAAAGTTTATCTATCGCTATTTTTTTGCCAGAGAAGACGCACAATTCATCAGAATTAATAGCAGCGAGATAGATTTCACTATTGCAATACAAGCTTGCTTCTTTTTCCGCTAGAGGAGCTATGAGCATCGCTCCTTCACCACAATTAGCAATAGCTTTCCCTCTGGCACAAATTATTTTTATTGCATCTTCCAATGAAAAGACCCCAGACAAGCAAGCTGCTACATATTCTCCTAAACTATGACCGAACATGTAATCTGGCCTAATTCCCCAAGAAAGTAATAGTTTTGCTAGAGAATATTCAACAGCGAATAAAATTGGATGGGTAAATTCAGTTTGGTGTATTTGTTCGCTAGCTTTAATGTCCGTTTCTGTAACAGGAAATAACACTGGTTTGAGATCGCGCTTCAGATGAGATGATGCAATTTTCAAGCAGCTATCAAGATACTGCTGATAAACGGGTTCTTTTTTATAGAGTATTTGTGAAAGGTTAACGTATTGAGTTCCTTGTCCGGGAAATAAAAAAACTATTCGTGGCTTATCTATGGAGTTGTTTGAACTATGAAAGAAAGTACTGTTACGATTTTCTTCAAGCCCTATAATAGCTTCCTTGATGTTGTTGCAAACGATTCCAGTTTTATAATCAAATTTTTTACGGCCTAACTGTAGTGTATAAGCCACATCTGCGAGCAAACCGTCTTGTTCGTCATCTGCGTTATTTTTTTTAAAAAACGCTATTAAGTTATCATGTGCCACCTGCAAGGCATTCTTGGATTTTGCAGAAAGCACTAAAATACAGCTTCTTTTAGTTGGCGAGGTTTGTGCAAGGGGTGGAGCTTCCTCTAAGATTACATGCGCATTTGTGCCACCTACCCCAAACGCACTGACGGCTGCTCGCCTTGGTGTTCCATTCTTGGCCCAATGCTGAAGTCTTTTATTAACATAAAAAGGTGAATTCTCCCAATCGATATTAGGATTGGGTATTTCAAAGTTTATTGAAGGGGGTATTTGACAATTGCTTATGGCAAGTGAGGTCTTAATTAACCCAGCAATTCCAGCAGCAACATGGGTATGGCCTATGTTTGCTTTAAGCGATCCCAAGGCACAAAATTGCTGCTGCTTTGATGTTTTCCGAAAAGCTTTTGAGAGGGCTTCAATTTCAATGGGATCACCAATTAAGGTTCCAGTACCATGAGCCTCAATATACTGGATGCTATTTGCCTCAATGCCAGCGGATTCTTGAGCGGATAGAATACATGACATTTGCCCTTGAACGGAAGGAGCTGTGTAGCTCATTTTATCACATCCGTCATTATTACTACTTGCTCCTTTGATTACGCTTATAATTGTGTCATTATCACGAAGTGCATCTTCTAATCTTTTTAAAACAACAGTGCCTAAGCCATTACTAAATACTGTCCCCTCAGCTTTAGCATCAAAAGGACGACAATGACCAGTTGGGGAAAAAATATTTCCACGCTGATAAATATAAGGACGCTCTTGAGGGGTGATGATAGATATACCGCCAGCTAAAGCGATATCACAATGATAGGCTGCGAGCTGTTGACATGCAAGAACAACTGCTACTAGAGAACCAGAGCATGCTGTTTGTATAGTGATACTTGGACCTGTACAATTGAGACTATATGCAATTTTTGTTGCAAGACATTGTGGACTCATAAGCCGTTGTAAAGCAAAGCGATCACTAAAAAAGGGTTCCAGTCGCTCGATAAGATTATGATTGAGTAAATAGGTACTATCGTTCATGCTAACATATATGCCAATTTTGTAATCATCAAGTTCAGGAATATAGCCCGCTTTTTCAAATGCGACCCATGCAGACTCGATTAATAATCGATGTTGGGGGTCGGATAAGTGAGCATCTTTAGCTGAAAAACCAAAGAAGTTCGCATCGAAATATTCTATATCCTTTAATATTCCTCTTGCGTACACTGCTTTCTCACTTGGAGATGAGTGTAGTTGTTCATTTTCTTTTGGGGGAAAGAATTCAATGCTTTCTTTACCAGTTTGGCATAGCTCCCAGAATGCCTCGCAATTACTAGCACCTGGTAGGCGACAATCCATGGCGATAATAGCAATGGGTTCAAGTGCGAGATTCTTTCTTTTTAAGTTGTTTGTACTCGCTTTTTGTATTTCATTTTCCTTATTTATATAGGCGGTCAGTGTTGATATCGTTGGATAAGAAAACAAATCTTGTATTTTCAGCCTGCATTTATATTTTTGATTAATATCACTAACCAGTTGGCTAATGAGAAGAGAGTTTAATCCTAACGAAAAAAATGGGACATTAAAGTCTGGTTTATTTTTTATCCCCACGTGTTTTTTGATAAATTCTACGATGTAATCTGCCGCTGTACTAGGAACAAATAATTCCTTTTGGAACGTAGTATCTATCCCTGCAATCTCTTTTAAAGCTTTATAATCCACTTTACCATTTTTATTGACCGGAATGTGGCTAACAAAAAAGAATTGACTAGGAATCATAAAGTTTGGAAGTTGTTGAGAAAGAGCCTTTCTCAGGTTTTCTAAATGAATTGAAGTATTTTCTCTAAGAACAAGATAGGCATTAATCTTAGATGTCTCTTGATCTTCTTTTTCTATGGTTATTTTTGCATGCCTGATATTATTATACTGTAGAATGTAATGTTCGATTTCGGATAGTTCAATACGAAAACCATTCACTTTAACCTGGTTGTCAATCCGACCAACATATAGATAATTTCCACAGGGAAGTTTTTTTACGAGATCTCCGGTACGATAAAGTTTTTCTGATTTGTTATCAAAGGGATTATCAATAAAGCGCTCTGCGGTCAGCTTTGGTTGTTTATAATAACCAAGAGCAACACTCGCACCTTTGATGAGTAGTTCACCAATTTCATTATCTTTAATAAGATTATTTTGTAAATCAGCAAGGTATAATGTTGAATTAATCGCAGGTTTACCAATAGGAACCGTGTGCAATTCTTTATTTAAAGTCTCTTTGGTGACTAGGTATGTGGTTATTCCAACTGTTGCTTCCGTAGGGCCATATTCATTAATGAGCCTATGGGATGGATAGATATTAAACCATTTTTCAGCATAGCTTGTCAGGAGTTCCTCTCCTGCTACCATGATATAACGGAAAAAAAGCAAATTAGGACGACTGTGTTCAACGTAGTCTATCAGTAGTCTGAAATAACTTGGAGTCCATTTGGCAAAAGTTACTTTATTTTCTTCAAGTTGCCTACAATAAGTTGCAATATCTAGTGTATCTATTTCACTCGTAATAATAATCTTTGCACCTACTGAAAGAGGCAGAAGTGTACAAGCAACTGAAAAATCAAAAGCCATGGATGAGTTAAAGCTAAAACAGTCAGTACTTGAAAATCCATAATCGTCTATAAGCCATGATACATGATTGACAAGATTATCCTGTGTAATCATCACGCCTTTGGGTTCGCCGGTAGAGCCGGAAGTATAGATCATATATGCTAACTGTGCTTGCTCAGAGATATTACAATAGTTATCACAATTGATAAATTCTGTGTCCTTAAGTGTTAGAACGGGTATATCTCCTTCGCCTGAAATATGACTAAGTAAAGATGAATCACAGACAATACAGGCAGGCTCAATGTTATCAAGTATTCGTTTAATTCTCTGGGGAGGTGTCTTAAGGTCAAGAGGGATATAAGTTCCTCCTCGTTTCCATATAGCTAATATTGTAGCTAACATATCAAAAGAGCGACGCATGAGAAATACCACTTTACTTTCATGCTGTACATTGTATTTTAATAAATAATTGGATATCTTATTCGAATGTAAATCTAGCTCTTGATACGTATATGGAGCATTGTCAATAATGGCAACTCTTGAGGGGTATTTTACTATTGATTCCATTATGCTATTAATTATCATGTCATTTTCATTCCTCTATTGTCAGTAAAATTGTTATGAAAAAACTATCGCAAAGCAAGGAGTTAATCTGTGGCCAAAGAAAAATTATTAAAAAATTATAAAGGTAACATTTTGCCTGGACCTTTAAATGATATCGTCGTTTTAGGGTTTTGTTATTATTTGTCCGGACCCATTGCCTTACAAAACTTAGTGAGTCAAGGGGCCTTAGTGATTAAAATAGAAGGGAAACCGATAGGAGATCCCTCACGTTATGTCTTCTCAAAAGGCTATTTTAATTCCTTGTCTCACAATCAGTTGAGTATCACAATAGATTATAGCAGCTCTAGCGATAAGCAATTGCTTGCCTCACTCCTTGAAATTGCAGATGTAATTGTGGATAACCGTTCAGTTAAAGCGAAAAAGAACGATAGTATACTGCAAAATTATTTAAATAGCACTGATAAAACCAATCAAATGATATACTGCTCAATAAATGGTTACCCCAATGAAGAAGTACATAATAACCCTGGCCTTGATGCTTCAGTACAAGCAGAAACAGGCCTTGCCTACAGCAATTGCGCCTCCCCGGAAAAACCTTTAAAAGTTGGCATTCCCATTCTTGATCTGGTAACAGGCTTACTTGCTGCAAAATATATCATAGCTAATTTGTATTTATTACTACGCTTTCCTTCATTACCCGAATCAGCAAAAAAAATAATTTATATCTCTGTCTCACTAGGTGGAGTATCGATGTGGCTGCAAACGGGACAAGTTATTCGTGCACTTGAAGGAAAAGAAGAATTTCTCCGGACAGGAAATCAAGATCAATTTGCCGCCCCTTTTTCTTATTATACAACTAAGAATGGACTTATATCGGTCGCCACAGTTAATGAAGAACAATTCAAAAAATTTTGTTTAAATGTTCTAAACAATGAGGAATTTCACAAAAAATACCCAACTGTTCAAATACGACTAGAGAAACAAGATCAATTCGAACATGATTTAAATCAAAAATTAAAAGCAGAAACCAAGGAATATTGGCATAAACTCTGCCAACAATTCAATTTACCGGCATCCCCAGTTTTAACGGTTTCCGAATCTATAAAACAAGATTTTTGCAAAGAAGTTTTAAACTACAGCTCCAATGGCAAAACGATTGTCACTCAGGGAGTGAGAAATTCCTTTTTTAATAAAGCTATCACTCCTGCCCCTGCTCCTACACTTGATCAAGATCATGAAAATTTAGCCAGATTATTTGCAGATAATCATTTTAGAAATAAGCCAAATTTGAAAGCATTGCTTTAATCTTATTCCGGATGGGCAGCTTTTCCTTGTGAAATTCCTCGATACAACCTTTTTAGGAGCTAACTGCCATTAACTCGTTTTTAAAAAAAATTTCTTGCTCGCCTTCTGTATTAGCTCGTTGTAGGCGCTGATGAGCTAATACGCAATAGTGAGACATATTATCTACCAACACACTATGTCGTCCACACTGAATAGCGGCTATTCCGGTCGTACCGCTGCCAGCGAATGGGTCCAATACCCAACCCTTTTCCGGTACCAATAACTTAATAAAAAATTCAGGTAGGCCTATGGGAAAAGCAGCCGGATGTCCCGTATTGTAGCTCACCGTAGGCAAAAAGATCACATTACTGGGTAAAGCCGTCGTTTTCCCTAACCAATTAGCCAATGGTCGACTAAAACCACTCCCCGTTTTAGATTCTATCCGTTGTTTATTCTGAAACCTGGTCTCTTTTTTTATCCAATCTTTCATAGGAACACGCACCGCCTCTGCATTAAAATAGGGCTTTTTAGACGGCGAAAGATGAAAAACATATTCCCAGCCATCTCGCAATCGTGATGGCCAACGACCAGGCATGGGATTACTTTTGCACCAAATATAGTCGTCGATACAATGCCAACCTAGGCGTTCAAGCTGGTCGATAGTTTTCCAAACATAATGATAGCGCGCACCTTTGACAACCTTATCTTTGATGTTAATAACTAAACTACCTGACGGCTTCAACACATGCCAAAAGACCGTATGAAAAGTAGCAAACCATTTAGAGTATTCATCAGGATCAATACTATCATAATGCTGCTTACGTGCATCTGCATAAGGTGGCGAAGTAACAATGAGGTCAAAGCAAGGGTGAAACTGCTTTAATACTTCGCGGCTATCACCACAAAAAATTTGACAATTTAATTCTGGTATTGGTTTGACCATTTTTATTTAACTCAGGATTCGTGTATATTCTATTCAAAAATTTTAAGCTCAAGACAATTAAATTACATTATTCAGTCATATCATCATCGTCACGATCATTTTCTAAAAAACTGGTGACAGTTAAATTTGAAGTATCAGAGATACACCCTGTATTCTTTATTTCATTTTTATACCGCAGGCAATGTTCAACAATTCTTTCCCATTCCGGCACTAATTCATAGCAGGTAATCTGACCTAGTGTGGCAGTTTCTATATCGATCGCGCATAGAAAGGGAACAGACCCTTTATTACGATTGATCCATTTGTTTAACCGTGACCGACCCACTTTGATCTTCTCAGCTAACTGTGTTTGCCCACCGACAACACGACAGGCCTTTAATAACGCTATACGATATCTCTCTTGCATATTTAAGACTCTACATTTCCTGAACATAATAAATAATCCCAACTGCATACCCTATCTTCGTTAAGAGCATTGCTACTCATCTTTCTCTTGTTTAGGCAGCGCAGGTGTTTTTTGTTGCTCGATCTGTTTTAATAACTCAAGTGATAAGGGTTTGTATTGAGTAAACTCAGCAACATCTTGACCGCCTTGATAGACTTGTAAGGCACGCTGTTCATCACCAATTAAAATAGGTGACTTTGCCTTAAATCCACTTGCCACATTGGTTAAATCAACTAAGCCAGTTAATTGTTTGGGGTACTTGATGGGTTTATGCAGAAGATAGCTTTCATAGCGTTTTTCAAATTCCCGCCCCCTAAATGGCAGCTCTTTTTCAGTGGCTTTGCACAATTCAATCCAGCCTCCCATGTCATGAATGACAGCGTGAATGAGAAAATCGTCAAACACGAGTGTCTCATATTGACCGACATGCCTCATTGCATGATTGGCTTTGCTCCAAGCATGCAGCGCTTTGGTATTTGCATTACCTTCTAAATGACGGACGATGTTGGCAGGTTTTGGCATGAATTGTCCTGCATCAGGATTATTGATATGACTGTTCACAGCCTGGCGAATCGCTTTGATGTCAAAGCGTTTCAACGCTAACCAATACAGGTCAGTGAGGCCCTCGCTCACGGGTTTACCATACAATTCACCTAAGCCTGCCATGACTTGAGCAAAAGCTAGCATATCAGGGGTTTCCATCGATCACTTTCTCCTGGGTCATATTTTTGTTGAGCCAACTTTGTAATGTATGCACATTGGCCTGTGTGTGACGCTCCGCTTCAGTCAAAGGCTTAGGAGGACAACAAGCATTGTTGATAAAACGGTCGATTTGATCAGCATCACGCAGAATGATGTGTAAACCATCATAACGCTGCCCGCCATCGTTATTACCCATGTTGTGAGGGGTGAGTGAGCAACCTGTGACGGCTTCACAAAGTTGCTGAACGCCATAGCCTGACTTGAGTGCCTTGCGAATAAGTTTCTTGCGTTTGTCATCCAATTTTGCTTGAGGGTGTCCTAGTGCAGTTTTCCAATGCTCAAAGACAGTGAGGATATCGGCGTTGACAGGTAAGCAAGGTTGCGCTGGCGCGACAATACTATCTTTCTGCTCCCCTGCTCTTGCTCTTTTTCTTGCTCCTGCTCCTGCTCTTGGCTTCGAAGGGGCTTCGGAGGGGCTTGTATTTTCCCTGGCGTTCTCAAGTAACAACACCCCTTTATATTTATCATAAAAATCTTTCAAAAACGGTAAATTAGGCAGTGATTCATATGCCTCATTAATACCTTTGACACGGTTGTCATTGGGCTTTAGTTGTTCACCCACCTGAGAAAAAACCATTTCATGAACCCAAACATACTCAGATTGCTCATCATAAGAACAAAATCCGATCTCACACAGACTTCGAAGGGCCTTCAAAGCCCCTTCAAAGGGGATACCTGTCTCATGTACAATGAAAGTGGAGGGTAGATAATAAATACCAAGCATGTTGGCATGTGGATTAGTAATGAGGTATAAGGCAATTAATTGTGCTTCAATGCCTAGCTGTTTAATGACTTTACCTGTTTGACCAATCCAAAATTGTGGAGCAATTTTTGCATATTCTCTCATTCGACTTCATTCCTTGTTGTGTAAGGCATAAACAAAAAATAGATTCTTAAGCAGTTAAGCAAAAAAATGTCTAAATCATCCCAATACAGGTCAGTGAGGCACTCGCTCACGGGTTTGCCATACAATTCACCTAAGCCTGCCATGGCTTGAGCAAAAGCTAGCATATCAGGGGTTTCCATCGATCACTTTCTCCTTGTCATATTTTTGTTGAGCCAACTTTGTAACGTGTGCACATTGGCCTGTGTGTGACGCTCTGCTTCAGTCAAAGGCTTAGGAGGATAGCGGGCATTGTTGATAAAACGATCGATTTGATCAGCATCACGCAGAATGATGTGTAAACCATCATAACGCTGCCCGCCGTCGTTATTACCCATGTGAGGGGTGAGTGAGCAACCTGTGACGGCTTCACAAAGTTGCTGAACGCCATAGCCTGACTTGAGTGCCTTGCGAATAAGTTTCTTGCGTTTGTCATCCAATTTTGCTTGAGGGTGTCCTAGTGCAGTTTTCCAATGCTCAAAGACAGTGAGGATATCGGCGTTGACAGGTAAGCAAGGTTGCGCTGGCGCGACAATACTATCTTTCTGCTCCTGCTCTTGCTCTTGCTCCTTTTCTTGCTCCTGCTCCTGCTCTTGGCTTCGAAGGGGCTTGCAAGGGGCTTCGGAGGGGCTTGTATTTTCCCTGGCTTTCTCAAGTAACAACACCCCTTTATATTTATCATAAAAATCTTTCAAAAACGGTAAGTTAGGCAGCGATTCATATGCCTCATTAATACCTTTGACACGGTTATCATTGGCCTTAAGTTGTTCACTCACCTGATAAAAAGCCATTTCATGAACCCAAACATACTCAGATTGGTCATCGTAAGAACAAAATTCGATCTCACACAGGCTTCGAAGGGCCTTCGAAGCCCCTTCCAAGGGGATACCTGTCTCATGTGCAATGAAATTGGAGGGCAGGTAATAAATTCCAAGCATGTTGGCATGTGGATTAGTAAT
The DNA here is from genome assembly GCA_963817645.1 of uncultured Gammaproteobacteria bacterium. Lineage (GTDB taxonomy): Bacteria > Pseudomonadota > Gammaproteobacteria > UBA6002 > UBA6002 > UBA6002. The sequence goes on from CAWFQC010000010.1 coordinate 56,554, forward strand.
CAAGTACAAGGTAATTAATTGTGCTTCAATGCCTAGCTGTTTAATGACTTTACCTGTTTGACCAATCCAAAATTGTGGAGCAATTTTTGCATATTCTCTCATTCGGCTTCATTCCTTGTTGTGTAGGGTATAAGCAATAAATAGATTCTTAAAAAGTTAAGCAAAAAAGCGTCTAAACCATCTTTGGACGGCTGTGTTGTGTCGTTGTCAATGATTCGTTTAACTTGTTTTGCTTGGGCAATGATTTCTTTTTTACTGAGCTGCAAAATCCTGCGTTGTTCATCTTCTGGTAGGCTGATTAATTTAGCGGCAGTGGAAATGGCGATACGCTTGTCATCCATCGCTTGAACGAGTTCTAGTACACCACAGGTAATGACTTTTTTGGCTTGACGGTAAGTATCTCGATTCTTAAAACCCACATAATCAGCTTCTAACGTATCCGATCGAGCCTTCACTTTGCCAGGTTTTAAGTCAGTTCGTGCCCCTTGACGTTTACCTGACTCAGCCCCATAAGCCATCCCAATTGAAACACGTTCGCTAAGTTTAAGTTCGTTAATTGCCTTTGGTTTTTCTGCTAATAAATGTTTCACCTTCATGTTAATACGCCCCGCTAAGTGGTAACGAGTCACCACACCATCTGTGGCAGCCTCTATTTTTAGTGCATCTTCCAATCTAATTTTTTTGGCTCTATTTAATAAATAACTCACTTTCTCAGGCTTTTCCCCCATACGACGAGCCAGTTCTTTCTGCGAACCGCCACATATGGCAATAGCCCTACAAATCAAACGGTCGTACATAACCATCTCACATCCCTTTCCAGCGAAGGCCTTGAATCATTAATCCTTAAAAGATTTGATTACATATGCTAACGATAAAATGCAGTGAAATTTCACTGGGATTTATGATTACTCTAAATGGCACTAATAAACACAGGAGGTGTATGCTTACTGGGTTATCAGAGGGAACTAAAACCACATCCAGAGGTATTAGTTGTGAGTCATATATGACGGTAAGTCTCTCGATTCTTAAAACCTACATAATCAGCTTCTAATGTCTCCGATCGAACCTTCGCTTTGCCAAAATTTTGGCAAAGTTTAAGTCAGTTCGTGCCCCTTTATGACGGTAAGTCTCTCGATTCTTAAAACCTACATAATCAGCTTCTAATGTCTCCGATCGAACCTTCGCTTTGCCAAAATTTTGGCAAAGTTTAAGTCAGTTCGTGCCCCTTTATGACGGTAAGTCTCTCGATTCTTAAAACCTACATAATCAGCTTCTAATGTCTCCGATCGAACCTTCGCTTTGCCAAAATTTTGGCAAAGTTTAAGTCAGTTCGTGCCCCTTTATGACGGTAAGTCTCTCTATTCTTAAAACCTACATAATCAGCTTCTAATGTCTCCGATCGAACCTTCACTTTGCCAAAATTTTGGCAAAGTTTAAGTCAGTTCGTGCCCCTTTATGACGGTAAGTCTCTCGATTCTTAAAACCTACATAATCAGCTTCTAACGTCTCCGATCGAACCTTCACTTTGCCAAAATTTTGGCAAAGTTTAAGTCAGTTCGTGCCCCTTTATGACGGTAAGTCTCTCGATTCTTAAAACCCACATAATCAGCTTCTAACGTCTCCGATCGAACCTTCACTTTGCCAAAATTTTGGCAAAGTTTAAGTCAGTTCGTGCCCCTTTATGACGGTAAGTCTCTCGATTCTTAAAACCCACATAATCAGCTTCTAATGTCTCCGATCGAACCTTCACTTTGCCAAAATTTTGGCAAAGTTTAAGTCAGTTCGTGCCCCTTTATGACGGTAAGTCTCTCGATTCTTAAAACCCACATAATCAGCTTCTAATGTCTCCGATCGAACCTTCACTTTGCCAAAATTTTGGCAAAGTTTAAGTCAGTTCGTGCCCCTTGACGTTTACCTGACTCAGTCCCATAAGCCATCCCAATTGAAACACGTTCGCTAAGTTTAAGTTCGTTAATTACCTTTGGTTTTTCTGCTAATAGATGTTTCACATTCATGTTAATACGCCCCGCCAAGTGGTAACGAGTCCACCACACCACCTGTGGCAGCCTCTATTTCTCTATTTTTAGCGCATCTTCCAAGCTAATTTTTTTGGCTCTATTTAATAAATAACTCACTTTCTCAGGCTTTTTCCCCATACGACAACCAGTTCTTTCTGCGAACCGCCACATATGGCAATAGCCCTACAAATCAAATAATCGTACATACCATCTCACATCCCTTTCTAACGAAAGTCTTTAATCGTTAATCCCTAAAAAATTTGATGACTTCTGCTAACGATAAAACCCAGTGAAATTTCACTGGGACTTATGGTTACTCTAAATGGCACTGAGTAAACACAGGAGGTCCTCTACTTACTGCGTTATCAGAGGGGACTAAAACCACATCCAGTGGGTATTAGTTGTGAGTCCATAAATGTGGATAGGAAAATTTATGAAAAATTTTGTAATGAATGATGCGATGTCATACAAAAAGCGATTGCAGCAATTTAAAGTAAATAGAGATTCAAAGTTAAAAAATCTCATTAAGAGTTTATTGTTAAATTTAGAAAAACAGCCGGAAATCCTAATTAGACAGGCTAAAAATGAAGATGATTTAGGAATAATTGGCTACGCCACAAATTTTTATAAAAAGCAGTGATGGGAAACAGCCTATGTTAATGCTCCAACGTTATGTGGGACAAAGTATCCATATTGGTGAAAACATCAAAGTTATCTGTTTAAAACAAAAAAACGGCAGTATGACGATTGGTATTGAGGCACCAAAGGATATACGAATTTTACGCAGTGAAATTATAGGGAAAACTATCAGAAAAAAGGAGGGATCGAATGGAAATAATACCTAGGGTTATACGTCTAAGAGATGCCCCCAACTACTTAGGAACCAACAAAAATTATTTCAACACACAAATCCGACCCTATTTAACAGAAATACCAATAGGGAATATAGGAATTGGTTTTGATCGTCTGGAATTAGATCAATGGGTCGCTTATACTAAACAGGCTAGTGGGCGTCCCCCTAAACGGAGACTACCATGGGAACAAGAAACCGAATGCCAGGACTTATCAAACGAAATAAGACCTGGTGGATTGACAAGAAAATCGACGGTCAACGAATACAAGAAAGTACGGGAACAAGTGACCTCGATGAAGCGGAACGCTACCTAATTCATAAACTGGAAGAACTAAGACTAGCCAAGGTTTATGGGGTTAGGCCAAAACGGACTTTTGCACAAGCAGCCGCTAAATACCTTACGGAAAAGAAAAAACGCAGTATTGCTGATGATATAAGTCACCTTGACGCACTGATGCCTTATATCGGCGAATTACCTCTTGAGGCTATACACATGGGCAGCTTAGCTACATACATTAAAGAACGGCAAAATGGTCAATATGCTGAACGGATGAAAAAATTACCAGAAGCCAAACGCTTTAAAGAAGTAGTAACTAACCAAACTGTAAACCATGCACTTAAAGTAGTGAGACAAATATTAAGGCTTGCTGCTGGAAAATGGCGGGATGAAAACAGTTTAACTTGGTTAATTGCTGCACCAATGATAGAGCTACTGGATGAAACAGTAGAAAAGCGTAAAGCAATACCGCTAAGCTGGGAAGAACAAGACAGGCTTTTTTCTGAACTATCACCTGAATTACGGCAAATGGCGACATTTGCCGTCAACACAGGTTGCAGGAATGAAGAAGTTTGCAATTTGCGCTGGGAATGGGAAATACCTATACCCGTGCCAGACACTTCTGTTTTTGTTATTCCTGCCACAGACCACAAAAATAAGCACGAGCGTTTAGTTGTACTTAATAATGTTGCCAAAGTAATCATTGAAGAAGTAAGAGGAATGCATTCTACGCATGTATTTACTTACAAGGACAAGCCTTACTATAGCATGCATTCCAGTTCATGGCGTAGAGGGCGCATCCGAGCAGGTTTACCACACGTCCGTGTACATGATCTTAAGCATACTTTTGGTGCACGCTTAACAAATGCTGGGGTTAGCCTTGAGCATAAAAAGCAATTGTTAGGCCATAAAGGTAACGTAGATATTACTACGCATTATAGCTTGGCCGGTATCCAAACGTTAATTGAGCAGGCTAACAAGGTTTGCATCCGCAAGGATGATATTTCAGTTGCCAGTTTTCTTAAGCAACTTAATGCAAATGCAAAAAAAAGTGTTAGAAATATTATTCCTTTTACTTATGAGGCTAAGACTGCCAAAAACTGAATTTTACACACTAGCGCCTCGTAAGCATTTATGAGTCCCTACAAAACGCCTACAGACCTGCTGACTAAATAGGTCGATAGGCAACGTAACTTATTGATTTTATTGGTGGGCCGTGACAGTCTCGAACTGTCGACCCGCTGATTAAGAGTCAGCTGCTCTACCAACTGAGCTAACGGCCCTGGGTGGGAATTATATTATAAACTTTAAAAACGAACACCTTTTTCTTTGTGGTTTTTATTATTCATAAAGGACAGAAAAATGGCTGCGGGGAATTTCCTAAGGAGAATACATTATTGAAAGTAGATTTTTAGCTGGGGTGAACGACGGGGATTGAACCCGCGACAACCGGAATCACAATCCGGGGCTCTACCATCTGAGCTACGTCCACCATTATAGCGCGCCTGGCAGGACTCGAACCTGCGACCCTCGGCTTAGAAGGCCGATGCTCTATCCAGCCGAGCTACAGGCGCATAAGATGACTCCAACCGAACTATTTTTAAGCAGATAGAGTTTGAATAGTAATCTATCCCCTGGAATTCTTTGCAATATATAGCATTTCACACTTTTGTGCAAATTGAGAAATCCAAAAAAACTTTTTCTAAAAAATTAATTCTAAGGAATAGTGTAAACTCTAGCACAAGATGCGTAATGCTTTGAGCCGCTTCCGTTAAGCCCGTTAACTTTGCGATAAGCGGTAATTGATCCTTTGAATTGGTCGGGGTAGAGGGATTTGAACCCCCGACATCCTGCTCCCAAAGCAGGCGCGCTGCCAGGCTGCGCTATACCCCGTAAAAGAAATATTGATGTAATATACCTTTTCGTCTTATCTTTTACAATCAGACTTTCTGTTGGATAAGCGATTAAACTACTAGGAGTTAAAGACTAATGAAAGATTTAGAACAGTCTATTGAGACCGCATTTGAAAATCGAAGTAAAATAACGGCTGATACCATTGATACTAGCTTAAAGCATTCACTCGATACAATTATGGATCTATTAAATGAAGGCAAGGTACGGGTTGCAGAGAAAATAGATGGTAAGTGGCAAGTAAATCAATGGCTAAAAAAAGCGATATTGCTGTTTTTTCATATTGAAAATAGCAAGCTTATTCAAGGAGGCTTTACTCAGTATTATGATAAAGTCCCCTTGCAATTTACAGATTTATCAGAAAAGCAATTTTCTGCAAAAAAGGTACGAGTTGTTCCCCCAGCCTGTGCGCGAAGAGGAGCTTATATTGCTCCTAACACTGTGCTAATGCCTTCTTATATAAATATTGGCGCCTATGTTGACACAGGGGTGATGGTCGACACTTGGGCAACGGTGGGTTCCTGTGCACAAATCGGTAAGAATGTGCATCTGTCAGGAGGTGTTGGCATTGGTGGTGTCCTTGAGCCAATACAAGCAAATCCAACAATCATTGAAGACAACTGCTTTATTGGTGCTCGCTCTGAAATTGTAGAAGGAGTTATTGTCGAGGAAGGAGCAGTTATCTCAATGGGAGTTTATATTGGTCAGAGCACAAAAATATACCACCGAGAAAAAGATGAAATTATATATGGTAAAATACCCGCTGGGTCAGTAGTGGTTCCAGGCAATTTGCCCTCGAAAGATGGTAAATATAGCTTATATTGCGCAGTCATTGTTAAACAAGTTAATCAACAAACACGTGACAAAGTTGGAATAAATGCACTCCTTCGAGGTGAGAGCTAGTTTGCTTTGGGAACTTAAGAAATGTAATTCTAAAGGGGTTTACTCTATGACTTCAGAAACAATAGAATTGGCTAAAAAATTAATATCTAGGCCATCTATTACGCCAAAAGATGAAAATTGCCAAGATATCCTTTCTTCAAGGTTATCTTTGATGCAATTTAATATTGAGCATTTGCCTCAAGCAGATGTCACAAATTTATATGCCAAAAAAGGCAATAATGAACCTGTATTACTATTCGCTGGACACACCGATGTAGTCCCCCCAGGCGATTTACAAAAATGGCGATACCCCCCCTTCTCACCAACAATTGACAATAATCGACTTTTTGGCCGTGGGGCTGCGGATATGAAAAGTAGCTTAGCAGCAATGGTTTGTAGTTGTGAAATTTTTTTAAAAAAATATCCAAACCATAAGGGTTCCATTGCATTTTTAATCACTAGTGATGAAGAAGGGCAAGCCATTCATGGTACGAGGTATGTCGTTAATCAATTATTACAACGCAAGGAAAAAATAACCTGGTGCATCGTTGGGGAGGCATCATCTGAAAACCAATTTGGAGATATTGTTAAAATAGGACGAAGAGGTTCATTAAATGGTTCATTAATCATTCATGGAGAACAAGGGCATATTGCCTATCCTCAAAAAGCCTCCAATCCTATTCATCGAAGCTTGCGTGCTCTAGATGAGCTTTGCAAAACACTTTGGGATCAGGGAAACGATTATTTTCCTCCCAGTAGTTTTCAAATCTCCAATTTACATGCAGGTACTGGTAGAAATAATGTCATCCCAGGCTCCTTAGAAGTACTATTTAATTTTCGATTTAGCAGCGATGTAACTCCAGATCAGTTACAGCAACGAGTTCATGAAATTCTAGATAACTATGGACTACAATATACTCTCCAATGGCAAGTCTCAGGAGATCCTTTTATTTCAGAATTAGGAGATTTATTCACTGCCACGTCTAAGGCTATTGAGAAAATCATGGGTATTAAACCACATCCTTCTACAACTGGGGGAACATCTGATGGTCGATTTATCACCAAAATGGGTTGTGAAATTGTAGAAGTCGGCCCCATTAATGAGTCTATTCACAAAATAAATGAAAATATTACCTTGGAAGAATTAAATATGTTGACCCAAGTTTATTATGAAATTATGGTGTCTTTGTTAACTTAGCTTATACATTTCTAAAGAATTTTTTGCTATATTATTCCAGGTTATTATTTCGCGTGTTATTCTAAGCGACTTTGCTAAAAGGAGAGATGTCCGAGCGGTCGAAGGAGCACGCCTGGAAAGTGTGTGTACGTTAATCGCGTACCGAGGGTTCGAATCCCTCTCTCTCCGCCAGTTATGGTGACCTCTTTGGTCCCCTCGCAACGATATATTGTGAACCCCGTCAGGCCCGGAAGGGAGCAGCGGTAATAATAGATTCGTGTGCCGAGGTGTGGCTTAAGTAGGTCACCACCCATTTTGATTGAAATAAGAAGCATAGAACGCCAGGCTCTATAAACATAATTCCTCTGTGAGATTTCTATGAGTTACCAAGTGTTGGCCCGTAAGTGGAGACCAGATTCTTTTGCAGCTTTAGTAGGGCAATCTCACATTGTTCGTGCTTTAATAAACGCCTTAGACCAGCAAAGATTACACCATGCCTATCTTTTTACTGGCACTCGAGGAGTGGGTAAAACTACCTTAGGACGAATACTCGCTAAATGCTTGAATTGTGAAAAGGGAATTAGCTCAACGCCTTGCCTGTCTTGCCAGTCTTGCCAAGAAATTGCTGCTGGCCGTTTTATAGATTTAATTGAGGTGGATGCTGCTTCCAGAACTAAGGTGGAGGATATGCGTGACTTATTAGAGAATGTTCCTTATGCACCACAAGGCCGAATAAAAGTCATTCTAATTGACGAAGTACATATGCTTTCAACACATAGTTTTAATGCTTTGCTCAAAACTTTAGAAGAGCCACCTCCTCACCTTAAATTCTTTTTGGCAACAACTGATCCCCAAAAAATACCAATCACAGTTTTGTCTCGTTGCCTACAATTTCATCTTAAATGTTTATCACCTGAGCTTATTTCCCAACGCATGGCTTTTATATTGGAACAAGAAGCAATAAATTATGAGAATGAAGCCTTAATGCGCATAGCCTATGCAGCTGAAGGCAGCATGCGAGATGCTCTTAGCCTTTTAGACCAAGCTATTGCCTTTAGTAATAAAGAGATTACCACAACTGCCATTAAGTCAATGTTGAGTACAATTGAAGCGACTTACCTCTATGAAATAATGGAGGCACTTCAACATCAACAAGCAGAAAAACTTATTCAAATAACTCATTCTCTTGCGGAGCAATCCCTGGATTTTGCCACTGCTCTGGAAGAACTTCTATCCTTATTGCATCAAATTGCCATTGCTCAATTTGTGGATACAGAGGTAGGTGCCTGGAATAAAGAAAAAATTAATGACTTCGCGAAGCAATTTACACCTGAAGATATTCAACTCTTCTACCAAATTGCATTAATAGGCCGCAAAGATTTGCCCCTTGCCCCTACACCACGAATAGGTCTTGAAATGATTTTATTGCGTCTTTTGGCATTCCAGCCAAAACCTAATGAGGTTGACATCAGCCCCTCCTCTTTCAAAGAAACACAGACCATGAGTGAGCTTGAAGAAACAATCGAAAATAAAAAAACTCTCTCCAAAGAGAAACAATGGCATGATATTATCACCCAACTAAATCTGACAGGTCTGTGTGGAGCTATCGCAAGCCACTGCATCATAGATCAAATCACAGAGGATGAAATCGTTTTGGCCATTGACCCACAGCAAAGTGTTTTACTCAATAGAAAATATGAAGAACGTATTTCAAATGCCTTACAAGATTACTATAAGCATCCATTACGACTTACTATGAAAATAGGAGAACCCAACATGGATACCCCTGCATCAAGAGGATTGCAAATACTCAATCAACGAAAATCATTTGCTAAACAATCCATCTCGCAAGACTCAAATCTAAAAAAAATGGTTGAAACCTTTAATGCTCAGATTTTGCCTAATTCAATTGAAGCAAATGACAATGATTAACTTTTTCTCGCACGTTTCTTATGGCTAAAATAGCCTATTGCAGCTAGTATTGGAATTTTTTTATTATCCCTAACTTAGAGGTTTTTAAAATGGCTGAACCTGATTTAAAAGAATTAATGCGCATGGCGCAAGAAATGCAAAAAAGCATGAAAGAAGCACATGACGATTTATCACGAGAAGAATATATCGGCGAAGCGGGTGGCGTTGAAGTGATTATGAATGGTCGCCATGATACAAAAAAGGTCATTATAGACCCCAAATTACGCGATGAAGATTTAAACGTCCTAGCAGATTTGATTGCTGCCGCCAATAATGCTGCAACCCTTAAGATCGAAAAAGCCTCTGAAAGGAAAATGTTTGACCTTACTAAAAAGCTTGGTCTTCCCGAGGGCAATGGTGGTAAGAGGGCAATGGTAGTAAATAAGAGCTAACCAGATAACTCCTAATAGCTATTATTAAAATACGCTTACCATTTGATTCGAGAGCAAAATGTTTAGTCCTCTGATTGAACAGCTTATTAATGCGCTACGTTGTCTGCCTGGAGTAGGACCAAAGACAGCACAGCGCATGGCATTTCAACTATTGCAACATAATCGCAAAAGTGGCCTTAATTTGGCTCGTATTTTGCAGCATGCTCTGACTGAAATTACACATTGCCAACAATGTCATATTTTGTGTGAGAAACCTCTGTGTGGGCTTTGCTCTGATTCTAGACGTGACTCTTCATTGTTGTGTATTGTTGGCACTCCTATTGATGTCATGGCCTTTGAGCAGACAGGTAACTTTAAGGGATTATATTTTGTTTTAAGCGGTCATTTATCACCTTTGGATGGCATTGGACCTAAAGAGATAGGCATTGAAAAATTATCAATGCGAATTAAACAAGGTGCCATTAGTGAAATAATCTTAGCTACCCATACGACAGTTGAAGGTGAAGCTACCGCCCACTTTATTGCAAATATAGTCAAAGGAACTCCTATTAAATGTTCTCGAATTGCCTACGGTGTGCCTGTTGGTGGCGAGTTAGAATATTTAGATGTCAATACGCTTGCACGTGCTTTTGCAGCTAGAACTGTGTTTTAGGAACATGTTCCTTATATGCGTTGATAGATAGTAACATAAGCCATTCCCCAACTCATTAAGTGGATATTGCTGTATTTTTGTTCAAACCCCCCTATTTCCTCAATCTTTTGTGAGGTAATAATTATACGGGTGCCTACTTTGAGCTTGTGAAATTTGGCCACTATATCATTCCAAAAAATACCCGAATAACAGGTTGCATTGATAAAAACAATATCTGCATCGCTAATATCAACTTTCATAAAATCGTCATGAATAAACTCAATATTTATTTGTTTATCTGGCAATAAGTTTTTTGCCTCAGGCATGTTTTTTAGCTTTACCAGTAAGCTGGTACTTAGTTCATATAGGGTATCAAGTTTTTCAATACCACAGACCTTAGCTAAATCAAAGGTTAGACCAGCAATAAAAACTGCCTTGCCTCCTCCTGAGCCTAAATCATAAAAAACTTCTCTAGACTGAACATTGGCATACTCTAGCACCTTTACAAAATTATAAAATGTGACTTCTCCATAAATTAAAGTCCTATCATTCTCAATATTTTTTGCTTTCCTTTCATCAGCGGATAGTTGAAATGCATTGACATTTTCATAAACTTTATTAAAAATACGTAAACAACGATCATATTGAAATGTACTATGCCAGCCCCGCTCCATTATTAACGCAGCCCAATATCTAATTCTGTATCGTAAGCACCACCAAAGGGCAAAAATGAAGAGGATAGAAAAAAAAGTAATAGACGACGAAACCATAACCTTAGCCTGAGAATGTAAAATATAGGATTGAACAGCCAAACAATTGTGGCTCTTCCGGGAATTCCTGTGGTATTTTAAAAAAATCCCCCTTAATCACCCTTTTTCCAAGGGGGAAACTCTTGTCAACCACGGGAATTCCGGAAGAGCCACAATTGTACGCCAAATCTATCTAAAGAGCACCCTATCGATCATTATTAGTCTAAAGTTGTTGCAAGCTTCTGAGAAGATTTTAAAATTCCTTTATTTGAAAACATATTTTATAGGAAAAATTCATGAGCATGAAGGTCTTAATTCTTGGCATCAATGGTTTCGTAGGTCACAGATTAACAGAAACTATTTTAAGTAAAACCGATTGGAGTATTGTTGGTATGGATTTAAATTCTAATCGACTTGATCATTGTCTTCGTTATTCCCGTTTGCATTTTCAACAAGGCGACATTACTAAAGAGCAACAATGGGTCAAATCTCAAATTGAAAATAGTGATACTGTCCTCCCCCTTGCCGCCATTGCAAATCCAGCACTATATGGTAAAGATCCCATCAAAATGTTTGAAATAGACTTCGAGGCAAATTTAAACATCATCAAACAAATTCATCATGCAAATAAACGACTAGTCTTCCCATCTACCTCTGAAGTGTATGGAATGTGTGATGAAGAGGAGCTTAATGAAAATACGTCAAAGCTTGTTTTAGGGCCTATCGAAAATGAACAGTGGGTTAATTCTGCTTCCAAGCAATTGCTAGAACGTATGATTTATGCCTATGGTAAGCATGAGGGATTAAACTTTACTGTATTTCGTCCTTTTAACTGGATTGGTCCAAAGCAAGATAATATTTTTGCTGCTGAAGCTGAATACGTGCAAGTCGTGTCAAAATTTATTAGTGATATTATTCACCAAAGAAATATTTTACTTGTCAATGGTGGACAGCAAAAACAGTGCTTTACCTATATCGATGATGGCATTAAAGCGTTATTAGAAATAATTGAAAATAAAAATAATTCTGCAGAAGGCCGCATTTTTAATATCGGAAACCCAGAGAATAATCTTTCCATTGCAAGTTTAGCAGAGAAAATTAAAACCTTGGCAATGACATATCCTAAATATCATGATTTAGCTGAGCAGACTCAACTAGTATGTGTTAATAAAGAAGAATTTTTTGGAGAAGCTTATCAATATATGGCTAACCAAATTCCTTCCATTGAAAATGCGCAGAAATATTTAAAATGGCATCCGAAAACAGACATCGATATTGCTTTGCGTAATACCTTAGATTCTTATTTGAGTTGATATGGGTTGCTTCAAAGCTATTTAATCTTTCCAAGGGGAGTTTTTTCGGAAAGCCTTCTTAGCTGTTCTACTTTGCCATCATGCCCTATTAATTCTCTAAATGCCTTAAAAGGCAAATTATTTTCGTTGTTGCTAAGCTGTTTACAACCATCTTTAAATTTATGAAAAAGCTGTGTGGTAGCATAACCATGAGCATAAATTGAAGCTGTTTTTTCAGGCGCCTGATCTCCTTCCTTATTAACTACTTCCTTCAATGCCTCGATATCAACATCTTCATTAGAAAATTCTTGGGCAAATTTTCGTAGGAAGGTACTACCAGGCATAGTGCTAAGTTCTAGCATGACACGCATGAGCATTTCATCATGGCTATCGCCTAAATGATCTAGAAAACCATCCGAGGAGCAAATTTTAGTTTTATAGATATAGACAACAAAATCAATGATACGTTCGATGAGAGTGCTTAAGTCAATAGCATTAATCCCAAATGCTGCACCTCCACCAATAAGTAATGACAACCAAAAAGTTTCAGCCGTCTTATCTTGGTTTTCAAAAAAGTACTTCTCCACAATTTTTGAGGAACTGCCTAAAGAGAAGATTGCTCCAATGAAGCCAAATAGAGTTAAAAGCCGATCGGTTCTTCTTGAAATATATTGAGATCTTACTTCGTTTTGGTTGACCTTTAAGATGGGAGATTGGAAAAGGTTAAAGATACGGTCAATAAGGTTAATATAAGCACTGCCTAAAAAAAACCACTTTAGTGCAGCGGATAATAAACCACAGCTTGTAATTACAAACATTAACATATCGCTGAAAAAATTTTCATCCTTTGATATAGGAAGTGCATTCTTGACTGCAAAATAAAAAGCAGCAGAATAACCTCCAACATACACACAAAACCCCGCCTTACTTATAGTACGCAAAACTTGAAATCGTCCACGAATGAGAATTCCTTTACTTAATGACTCTAAATCTTCTGGACTTATTTGATTGCCCGGCGCTAAACAAGAATTAATGGCTTCTAGTAGTTCCAATTTAAATTTTTGAGTGACCTGTTTTTTTTCTGAATTTAACTTGAAAGTGTTGTGAAGCCCCCTAAGATTGAGTGAAAACTGAATAATAAATTGAATGACTTCCATAACAATAAGATAGATTAAGTTGCCATCTTTTGTCGTATCATAAACAAACTTGATATTCGGTGTAGCCCCAATAATCGATAGAACTGCCATAACGCCAATTGAAATTCTTATTATATTGTCATCTGGCATTTTTTTGCCGTTAAGACTACTTTTTATAAACTCATCTTTAACGATATAAAAAGCTTGATGTAAAGACTTTCCATTAATGGCAGCATTAATTATTAATCCCATTGTGCCACAGAAATTGCTAAAAATTTCCGCTTCAACAGGTGAAAAATTCCAACGAAGGGCAACATCATCCACGTAAGCTTTTCCAAAGGCAAAATTATAATAACTTCCCAAAACCGCACCAATGCCACAAAAGGATACAAAGCCCATTTCTTTAGGTCGGTATGTTTGCTTATTTAAGATGGCCGTTATATTATCGTAGCTTTCTGAAAAACTTTGCCTGCTTGTAGGCGGGTGATTATGCTCATGATTTATAGGAACTATTTCTTTTCTAAGATAAGAGGGACTGTTATCATACTCTTCTGAATCATACTCTTCTGACTTATGCATAATATTTCCTTATTTCTAAATTCTAATTGTGAAGGAAAATTTGGGTTATTTCCAAAAACTAGGAACTTACCCAAATAGCAAAGAACGCTTCCTAAATACCGCAAAATTTACCAGCCTGTTAAATCGGCAACACCACTACCTATTGCAGCAGGAGATTTTACAATATGGACCCCTGCATCTTGTAATGCTTGGAATTTTTCCGCAGCTGTGCCCTTACCACCTGAAATAATTGCACCAGCATGACCCATACGCTTGCCTGGTGGAGCAGTAACACCTGCTATATAAGAAACTACTGGCTTACTGATATTATCTTTAATAAAGGCTGCCGCTTCTTCCTCTGCAGTCCCCCCTATCTCACCTACCAAAATAATGGCTTCTGTTTGTATGTCTTTCTCAAACAGTGCCAACACATCAATAAAATTCATGCCTGGAATGGGATCTCCTCCAATCCCAACGCAGGTACTTTGACCAAAACCTAAATCGGTGGTTTGTTTTACCGCTTCATAGGTTAATGTTCCTGACCGAGAGACAATACCTACTTTTCCTCGCATATGAATATGCCCTGGCATAATCCCGATTTTACATTCGCCAGGCGTGATTACTCCAGGACAATTAGGCCCAACCAAGCGAATGCCTCGTTCATCAACATACCTTTTAGCTTCTAGCATATCAAGTATGGGCATGCCTTCAGTAATACATATAATGAGGCTAATACCGGCATCAGCTGCCTCTATGATAGAATCTTTACAGAAAGGTGCTGGAACATAAATGACGCTTGCATCCGCATTTGTTGTGGCAACAGCATCCCTAACAGTATTAAAGACTGGGAGATCTAAATGTTCTTCTCCACCTTTGCCAGGTGTAACGCCTCCTACCATCTTAGTACCGTATTCAATTGCTTGCTGCGAATGGAAAGTACCTTGTTTTCCTGTGAAGCCTTGGCAAATGACTTTAGTGTCTTTGTCTAATTAAAATACCCATACTGTTCCCCTCTCAATTCGCATTGACCAATTTAACTATTTTTTGAGCTGCATCGGAAAAACTTTTGGCAGCTATGATATTAAGCCCACTCTCATCTAATTTTTTTGCCCCAAGGTCAGCATTATTGCCCTCAAGTCGAACAACAACAGGTACTTCAATACCCACTTCTGCTACAGCACTAATAATCCCATCTGCAATCAAATCGCACCGAACGATTCCGCCAAAAATATTGACTAGAACACCTTTAACCTTTTTATCAGATAATATTATCTTAAATGCTTCAGTAACTCTTTCCTTCGTGGCACCTCCCCCTACGTCTAGGAAGTTAGCTGGATTTCCATCATTTAGTTTGATTAAATCCATAGTAGCCATTGCAAGCCCTGCACCATTAACCATACAACCGATGTCACCATCTAAGGCAATATAGTTAAGCTCTGATTGCTGAGCGTGTGTCTCACGTTCATCTTCTTGAGAGGTATCTCGCATATCTCGTAGTTCATTTTGCCTATATAAAGCATTGTCATCCACATTAACCTTCCCATCTAAACAGACAAAATTCCCTTCTTTGGTAATGACTAACGGATTGATTTCTACCAAACTTAAATCACAGTCAACAAACATATGGTATAGACCGGTTAAAAGACTGGTTAATTGTTTAATTTGCTCTGGTTTGAGATTTAATGCAAAACCCAGTTCGCGACATTGAAATGGCATTATTCCAACTAAAGGGTCAATGGGAACATATATAATTTTTTCAGGAGATTTTTCTGCCACTTTTTCAATTTCAATGCCACCTTCCGTAGAAGCCATGAATACTACCTTTCTTACCGAGCGATCAATTACAGCACCTATATACAGCTCTTTTCCAATATTACTTAATTCTTCAATTAACACTTGATTAATAGGTTGACCCTCTGGTCCAGTCTGATAGGTTACAAGACGAGTCCCAATCATTTCTTTAATGGTTCTTTTCAGTTCATCTTTTCCAGAAACTAATCTCACCCCTCCAGCTTTCCCTCGACCGCCAGCATGTACTTGTGCTTTGACAACCCAACGATCACCACCAATTTTGATGGCTGCATCAATTGCTTCTTCAGAACTCCTTACTACCTCTCCTACAGGAACAGGTAATCCATACTTGGCAAATAATTTTTTGGCTTGATATTCATGTAGATTCATAACAAATTCCAAATGTTCATTTCAAAATAGTGGGCAGAAAAAAACTGCCCTCTAACTATAAATCAAGCAGAAGTCGCGCAGGGTCTTCTAGTAATTGCTTGATGGTTACAAGAAAACTGACGGATTCTCGACCGTCAATAATTCGATGATCATAGGAGAGAGCCACATACATCATAGGGCTAATGACTATTTGGTCATTTTCAACCATTGGTCTTTTCACAATGTTGTGCATTCCTAGGATCCCACTTTGTGGAGGATTGATAATAGGTGTCGACATTAAGGAACCAAATACACCTCCATTTGTTATGGTAAAGGTACCACCTGTGATTTCTTCTAATGTTAACTTACCTTCTTTAGCTTTATTTGCATATTGTGTTATTGCATCCTCTATTTGTGCCATGGACATTAAATCAGCATCCCGCAAAACAGGGACGACTAAACCAC
This sequence comes from uncultured Gammaproteobacteria bacterium, assembly GCA_963817645.1. Classification (GTDB taxonomy): domain Bacteria; phylum Pseudomonadota; class Gammaproteobacteria; order UBA6002; family UBA6002; genus UBA6002. The sequence continues at coordinate 73,026 of CAWFQC010000010.1, forward strand.
GAGGGGAAGACACCGCAATACCGATATCATAGTAACCATGATAAACAATATCTTGACCATCAATAGAAGCATTAACGGATGGAAATCGTTTCAGGGTTTCAACTGCGGCTTTAACAAAAAATGACATGAAACCTAACCGAACTTTGTGTGCTTTTTCAAACTGATCTTTATACCGTGCTCTTATTTCCATAACAGGATGCATGTTGATTTCATTGAATGTTGTCAGCATTGCTGCATTGTGTTGAGCGGCCACTAAACGTTCGAGCAATTTTTGCTCGCAACCTTGACATTGGAACACGTTTTTCAGGACGCTCGCCCGCTTGAGAGACAACTGCTCTCTCTTGTGGTTGTTTTGATTGAAGGTAACTCATTACATCTTCCTTTGAAATCCGTTCTCCTTTCCCAGATCCCTTAATATCAGATGGGTTTAAGTTGTGTTCCGCAATTAACCGCCTAACAGTAGGGCTTAAATCAGCGGCAGGTGCTAATTGTTCTTTGCCCTCCTGCGCACGCTTTTCACTTATTTCAGCAGTTACTTGTTTGCCCTCTTTAGCTACTTGCACTGGAGCACCATTTGTTTCGATAGTAGCCAATACTTGATTCTCTTTAACAGTAGACCCCTCGCGTGCGATAATTTCTTGTAAAATGCCGTCATTGGGAGCAGGCACTTCCAACATGACTTTATCTGTCTCTAAATCAACTAAGTTTTCATCCCGTTTTATACGATCACCAGGTTGTTTATACCATTTAGCTACAGTAGCGTCGGCTATAGATTCAGGTAACATGGGTACCTTCACTTCAATGGGCATTGCTTTTCCTTCCAGTTTTGAGAATGTTTAATGACGCATTTAAGCCTAGGGTCTTTTTAAAGCTTCATCGACTAACTTTATCTGCTGCTTTTTATGTAAAGCTGGATAGCCTGCAGCAGGTGCAGCAGACGGTGGGCGTCCAGCATAAGTCAATTCCTGTCCATTTTCCAAACAAGCGAGAAGACGGTCCCTTGTAATGAACCAAGCACCTTGATTTTTGGGCTCCTCTTGACACCAGACAACCTGTTTTGCTTTATTATATTTGTAAAGAATATTCCGAGCTTCTTCATAAGGAAATGGGTAAAGCTGCTCAATGCGAACAATTGCGATATCTTTAATGTTGTTTTCCCTTCTTTTAATGAGCAAATCATAATAAACTTTTCCACTGCATAAAATTATTTTTCTAACTTCTTCTGCCTTTAACTTATCTGTCTCAGGTATCAACAATTGAAATTTACCGGCAGAAAGATCCTCAAGTGTAGAAACTGCTAATTTATGTCGCAACAAACTCTTTGGTGTCATCACAATAAGTGGAAAACGAAGAGGCCTTACAACTTGTCTTCGAAGAAGATGAAAAATCTGCGAGGGGGTTGTGGGAACACAAACTTGTATATTATGTTGGGCACAAAGTTGTAAATATCTTTCCAGCCGAGCAGATGAATGTTCAGGGCCCATTCCTTCATAGCCATGCGGTAACAACATGACTAAACCACTCAATTGCTTCCATTTCTGCCAACCTGAGCTAATAAATTGATCAATGATAACTTGAGCACTATTAGCAAAATCTCCAAACTGTGCCTCCCAAAGAACTAATGTATTTGGCTGTGTCTTAGAATAGCCATATTCAAATCCTAATACTCCAAATTCTGATAGTAGCGAATCATAAACTTGAAAAGAGGGTTGATTTTCATCTAAATGACAAAGTGGCTCATATATTGCACCTGTTTTTTGATCATAGAGTGCTGCATGCCGATGGCCAAAGGTAGATCGTCGCGTGTCTTGGCCTGTTAATCGAATAGAATAGCCCTGATTTAGCAAAGTAGCATAAGCCATTATTTCAGCATATCCCCAATCAAGTGGCAATTTCCCTTCGGTCATTTGTTCGCGAGCTTGCATCATATTGCCCACTTGTCGCTGAAGCTCAAAGTCTTCAGGAAGTTTCTCTAGTTTTTTGCCAAGTTCTTTTAATGTTTTCAGCTCAACAGAAGTATCCACCACAATGTTGGCTTCATTACCAACGAACTGTGACCAGCTATATATTTTCCGATTTGGATTAGGTTGCAGATTAACAATAATCTGCTGACCACGATCTAATGCTTGTCGATATTGCATCACTAACGCATTAGCCTCATCCTCGTTAATCACCCCTTCATTTATTAATTTTTGAGCATACTTTTCTCTAACCGATGCCTGTCGCCTAATTTTTTGATACATAATTGGCTGAGTTGCAGAAGGCTCATCTGCTTCATTATGGCCATGCAGACGATAACAAACTAAGTCAATTACAATATCTTTATGAAACTGCTGACGATAGTCAGCAGCTAATCTTGAGACAAAAACAACAGTTTCGGGGTCATCACCATTAACATGAAAAACAGGTGCATTAATCATTTTAGCTATATCAGTACAATATAGACTGGAACGAGCATCTCGAGGATTACTGGTGGTGAAACCAACTTGGTTGTTGACAACGATATGAATAGCACCCCCTACAGAATAAGCATCTGTCTGTGACATATTTAATGTTTCCATGATAATGCCTTGTCCTGCAAATGCTGCATCCCCATGAACTTGAATAGGTAAAATCTGTTCTCGAATAGTGTCTGCATAGCCATCCTGCCTTGCTCTAACAGAGCCCATCACAACAGAAGAAATGACTTCTAAATGGGAAGGGTTAAAAGCCAAAGATAAATGCATGACACCGCCTAGTGTACCCACATCCGAGGAAAATCCTAAATGGTATTTGACATCTCCTGAAGTTAAACCATAGTCTTTTCGCCCTTCAAATTCTTGAAATAATTCTTCAGGCGACTGCCCCATGATATTAAGTAAAACGTTCAATCTGCCACGATGAGCCATACCAATTACAGTTTCTTTCACCTGATGAACACTTGATTGTTGAATGATCGCATCTAATAAAGGAATGAAGGAATCGCCCCCTTCTAGAGAGAAACGCTTTTGACCTACAAAGCGATGGCCTAGGTATCTCTCCAAACCTTCTGCTGATGTTAATAATTTCAAGGTATGCTTTTTTTCATCTGCGCTTAGTTTAAAGTTAGGAGAACCTTGCTTTTCTAAATAATTTTGTATCCAAGTAACTTCCTGGTGATCAGAAATATACATGTATTCAGCACCCATTGTCCCTGTGTAGACTTGACTGAGCTTTATATAGATATCTTTTAATGAAGATTTGGGTGATCCCATCAGAGATTCGGCTCGAAATTGATTCAGAAAATCAGATTCACTTAAATTATATTTATCTAATTCAAGTTCAGGCACCTCTGGTCGACTTGACTTTAATGGATCAATTTTAGCTGCTAAATGCCCAAATCGCCGATAAGCATCAATCAGTCTTTCAACATCGAACTGCTTACGTTCGTGAATAATATCATCTCGTACAGGGATAGAAATATTTCGCGGCTGCTTGGCAAGGTTTAAAAAGTAATCACGAATATCAGCATGCGAAATGTCAGTCGTACCTATATTAGCGACCTTCGGTAAAGATTCGAAAAAATTTCGCCATTCTTGAGGCACTGAATAGGGATCTTTTAAATAAATTTCATACAACGCTTCAATATAAGCTGCATTGCCGCCAGATAAATAAGACGTCGCATTGAGTGCTTTCATACTGTTGTCTTGCATTAAATACCCTTAACAAATTATAGATGAAAATGTTATTTGATGTGATTTGCAATATACTACACTGCCCTATCAAGCATTTGCCTTCGAATATGCCCAATGGCCTGTGCTGGATTTAATCCTTTTGGACAAACATCAACACAATTCATGATGGTACGACAGCGAAAAAGGCTAAAGGCATCCTGAAGCGCATTTAAGCGTTCTTCAGTATTCGTATCTCGAGTATCTACTATAAAGCGATAAAGCCAAAGTAATGCTGCAGGCCCTAAAAACTTCTCTGGATTCCACCAATAGGAAGGACAAGAGCTTGAGCAACACGCACAAAGAATGCATTCGTACAGGCCATCTAATTTTGCACGATCTTCAGGAAATTGAATTCGCTCTTTGGTTGGATTGTCTTTATCATTTATAAGATAGGGAGCCGTTCTTTCATATTGGACGTAAAATTGGCTCATATCAACAATGAGATCACGCATCACAGGAAACCCAGGCAAAGGATAAAGTTTAATATGATTTGGCAAATCAGTTACAGATGTTATACAAGCCAGACGATTTTTTCCATTGATATTCATTCCATCAGAACCACAAACCCCTTCGCCGCAAGATCTTCTAAAGCTCAAAGTGGCATCCTGCTCCTTCAAAGCGTCTAAAGCATGCAGAACCATTTTCCCCTTCATTTTTGCAGGATCGAGCTCGAAGTCTTGCATGTAGGGTTCTTTGTCTGTTTCTGGGTTAAAACGATAGATTGTAAATAGTAAATTCATTTAATGCTCTCTTTCTTGAATTGGTAACGGCTCAACTTCATGTGGCCGCATGTTTACTTGACGATAAGCTATTCGACCATCAGCGTAATAAACTAAATGTTTCAACCATTCTTTATCGTCACGTTCCGGAAAATCAAGCCGCGAATGAGCACCTCTGCTCTCTGTTCGAAGCTGTGCTAACACCGCTGAAGCCTTCGCAACAGCAATAAGATTATCAAGTTCCAAAGCCTCAATCCGTGCTGTATTAAAAACGTTACTATGATCCTCTAGCCAAGTATGTTTAGATCGTTCTTCAATTTTATTTAATTGTTCCAGACCTCCTTCCATGTACTCTCCAGTCCTAAATACTCCAAAATCCTCCTGCATAACTTTTTGCATTTCCAATCTAATGCCCGGTACCGACTCTCCCTCTTTAGAGGAGTTAAGTCGGTTGATTCGAATTAGGGCAGCATCAACGTCATCATCACTAACAGAGGGCATGTCTTGTCCATCTGTTAATACTTCTTCCAGATGCAAACCAACCGCTCGACCAAAAACAACAATATCTAATAAAGAATTGGCACCCAATCGGTTAGCTCCATGCACTGAGACACAGGCACATTCACCAGCTGCATACAAACCATCGATTAACTTATCATTACCCTTTTCATCTATCGTCAGCGCTTGACCGTAAATATTGGTCGGAATGCCTCCCATCATGTAATGACAGGTTGGGACCACAGGAATAGGATCTTTGCGAATATCAATACCTGCAAAAGTTCTAGCAAGTTCGGTAATCCCAGGTAATCGTAATTTTAATATTTCCTCATTTAAGTGTTTTAATTGCAACAAAACATAATCCCCATTGGGACCTGCTCCACGTCCTTCACGAATTTCTTTCATGGAAGAGCGAGAGACAACGTCTCGGCAAGACAAGTCTTTTAAATGAGGAGCATACCGTTCCATGAAACGTTCACCATTCTTATTCATTAAGAATCCCCCTTCGCCACGAGCGCCTTCGGTGATTAAAACTCCGACACCTGCTAACCCGGTTGGATGGAACTGCCACATTTCCATATCTTGTACAGGAAAGCCAGCCCGTAATGCCATGCCCAAACCATCTCCTGTGTTAGTATAAGCATTTGTTGTGGTTGCATAAATTCGACCAGCTCCCCCTGTTGCCAAAACAGTAGCCCGAGATTTCAAAAAGGTTACTTCTCCAGTCTCAATACATAGTGCGATAACTCCTGCCACCCCTCCTGATTTAGATTTGACTAAATCGATTGCATACCATTCACTATAAAAGTTAGTTTTCGCTTGAAGATTTTTTTGATAGAGAGTATGAAGCATGGCATGGCCTGTACGATCAGCTGCCGCACAGGTGCGATGAGCCTGATCACCACCATAATTTAATGTTTGCCCACCAAAAGCTCGCTGATAAATTTTACCATCCTGATTACGCGAAAAGGGTAAGCCCATATGTTCAAGCTCATAGACGGTGTCTAGAGCATGCTTACACATGTATTCAATGGCATCTTGGTCGCCTAAAAAATCAGAACCTAACACAGTATCATACATGTGCCACCGCCAATCATCTACACCATCTGTATTTCCCAAAGCAGCATTGATTCCACCTTGTGCTGATACAGTATGAGAACGAGTTGGAAATACCTTTGAAATGAGGGCGACTTTTAGACCTGATTGTGCCAACTGCAAAGAGGCACGCATGCCAGCACCACCTCCCCCTACAATAATGGCATCAAAAACTTGCTGTGATATACTAGATGGCATGTTGTTAAATTCCCCACAAAACAGTTACACCCCAGACTAAGCAACAAAAATATAAAATTGCGACTAGCACCTGTAAACACAAACGAATAGAAATAGATTTAATGTAATCCGTAAAGACCGTCCACATTCCAATCCAAGCATGCAACACAATGCTTAAAAGGACAAGGAAGCTAAAAATTTTTGTTATATTATAAGAAAATAGCATTTGCCATTCATCGAATTGCAACTGAGGATGAAGAAGAAGAAACCCAATGATAAAAAGAGAATAAACACCCAAAATTATTGCCGTAACACGTTGTATTAACCAGTCACGCAATCCCCGACTACTTAAACTTAATACATTATCTACCATAGCCAAATCCCCGCAGCTAAAATTAATAGCCCAGAAATAATAAATACTATATTAGCCCCTAAGCGTCCACCATGATGAGTTTCTCCAATACCCATATCCATCAATAGATGCCTAGTCCCGGCTACCAAGTGAAAGATTAGGGAGGCCAAAAGCAACCATATGATTAATTTCATAATAAAATAGTCGATTAAATGAAAGAGCTCTTGAAAGTTTTCACCTGACGACAATGATTTATCAAGTGCCCATATTAAAAAAGGGATATATAAAAACAACAGTATTCCTGAGACACGATGCAAGATAGAGACAATGGCAGTATTTGGAAACTTATATTTGGTTACGTCCAAAAAAACTGGTCTTTTTGCTTTCACGTTAGACATTCCTTATTAAAAAGGGTCACATCATTTATTATAGAAAAACTTCGCAAAATGTAATTGACAAAATAGAAGTAAAATTACGGAATGCATTATAGCTACTCTTTCTATTTATCACAATTTTTTGATCCTGCCAAATAGATGATTTTCTTTAGCAAGGAAAGTATTGGGAAGTTATTCGGATCATGTTCCTTAGATGACATCTAGCCAACATTTAGCTATAGTTTCTAATCTTAGCTTTTAAAGAGGAGTCATCATGGTACAAAAAGTCGCAAAGCTAACTATTGAAGATAACGAATTCAATCTGCCTATCTATTCAGGAACGCTAGGCCCAGATGTCATTGATATTAATCAACTAGGCAAAGAAAACATTTTCACTTTCGATCCAGGATTCATGTCAACGGCAGCTTGTGAATCAAAAATTACTTTTATTGATGGTGAGAAAGGAATTTTGCTCTATAGAGGTTACCCAATTGAAGAACTTGCACAGAAATGTAATTACATGGAAGTATGCTACTTATTGCTCAATGGAGAACTGCCAAATAAAGAGCAGAAAACAGGGTTTGAGCAGACGATTATGCTATCATTCCATGGTCCACGAACAAATTTATAATTTTTTAAATGGTTTTCGCCGAGATGCCCACCCTATGGCAATAATGGTGGGTGTGGTGGGAGCATTATCTGCCTTCTATCATGATTCCTCGGATATTAGTAATTCAGAACATCGTGTTATATCCGCCTATCGAATCATTTCAAAAATGCCAACTATTGCAGCAATGTGTCATAAGTATTCAATTGGCCAACCTTACATGTATCCCCAAAACAGCATGGATTATTCCGAGAATTTTCTACATATGATGTTTGGCATCCCTATCAAGCACCTATGAACCAAATCCAGTTTTAGTTAAAGCAATGGATAAGATTTTAATTCTTCATGCTGATCATGAGCAAAATGCCTCCACCTCAACAGTTCGATTAGCAGGTTCAACAGGAGCAAATCCTTTTGCCTGTATATCAGCTGGCATCGGTGCTTTATGGGGTCCTGCCCATGGCGGTGCTAATGAAGCCGCTCTGAATATGCTACAGGAGATTGGCGATGAATCACGCATTGATCATTATATTAAAAAAGCCAAAGATAGAGAGGATCCTTTCCGTTTAATGGGTTTTGGCCATCGGGTTTATAAAAATTATGACCCACGGGCAAAAGTCATGAGGGAGACCTGCCACGAAGTATTAGAGGCCGTAGAGGGTCATAATAATCCAATCTTTAAATTAGCCCTAAAGCTTGAAAAAATAGCTTTAGAAGATGACTATTTTGTCGAGAAAAAACTCTATCCAAATGTTGATTTCTATTCTGGTATCACATTAAGTGCATTAGGTATTCCCACTAATATGTTTACTGTCATTTTTGCTATTGCAAGAACAGTAGGCTGGATATCGCACTGGAATGAAATGATTAGCGATCCCAAAAGACGTTTAGGTCGGCCTCGTCAATTATATACTGGTCCAACTCAACGAGATGTGCCTGATATCAAGAATCGGAAAGAGGCTTGAATAATTAAAATGGCTCTTCAGGAATTCCCGTGGCATTTTAAAAAAATGGGGGAAACTTCTTCCGGAAGAGCCATTAAAATCCCCTGCCCCTTTTTTCAAAGGGGAGGAGGGATTAAAGGAAAGTAAAATGGAATTATGTCGACGATTTTCACCAATCCATTTACTATTACTTAGCATCAACGGCATGATAGGCTCTGCTTGGCTTTTTGCTCCACTTTATGCAGCAAAGATTGCAGGTCCCCATGCAATTTTTGCATGGATAATTGGGGGAATGATCACTATATTCATTGCATTGACTTTTGCCGAATTATCTGCGTTTTTACCTGTTGCCGGTGGCAGTTCTCGCTTTCCTCAACTAAGCCATGGCACTTTAACCAGTTTTATCATGAGTTTCATCGCTTGGATCTCTTCTCTTACCATGGCACCCATTGAAGTACAAGCCGTTCTACAATATGCCTCCACCTATTTCCCCTCCTTGGTGCATATAATTAATGACGTACCTATCTTATCTTTTGAGGGCTTAATCTGGGCAACCATAATTATGTTTTCGCTCTGTATCATAAATATCGCTAGTTTTAAAGGCTTAGTGAGATTTAATATGCTTCTATTCATATTTAAAATAACGGTCATCATTTGCACAATTTTGTTCCTGATAAAAACCAATTTCCAAGCATCAAATTTTCTCACAGTAGACTCCCGCTCTTTAATTACCAGTTGGCATAACATTTTAACAGCGGTAGCGGCAGGGGGTATTGCTTTTGCTTTTACCGGCTTCAAACACGGAGTTGAATTAGCAGGTGAAACTAAAAAAACTCATTTTGCGATACCTTTAGCGATTGTGGGTTCAATTATTTTCTGCCTATTCCTTTATGTGGGCTTACAAATTGCCTTCATTGCTACATTGCCAAAATCAAGCCTCAATCAAGGGTGGAGCCATATCGCATTTATTGGCGATGTAGGACCCTTCGCTGGTATTGCAGCTAGTCTTGGGCTTTTTTGGCTCTTAAAATTTTTATACATAGATGCTGCCATTTCCCCTCTGGGGGCAGGTCTTATTTTTGTGACTTCTACTGCCCGCATTTTATATGCGATGAGTAAGAATGGCTATTTACCGAGAATTTTTTCAAAACTAAACAAACAACGATTTCCAGTCTATGCTATCTTCCTAAATTTTGTAGTAGGCATGTTTTTATTCTTACCGCTTCCAGGTTGGCAAGCTATGGTCAGCTTTTTAGTGTCGGCAATGGTTCTCTCCTATGCAATAGGCCCCATCGCTTTACTTTGTCTTCGATTACAGTTACCTGATGAAAAAAGACCTTTCCGAGTTCCATTTGCTAACCTGTTTTGCCTAATCGCCTTCTATTTTTGTAATTTAATCAGCTATTGGACAGGATGGAATGCCATCTGGAAACTAGAAGTCGCTATAGTAATAGGCTTTTGCTTATTTTTGGTGGCCTATAAGCGGGGAAAATCACCAATACCCTTATTGGGTTTAAAGCTATCTTCTGGATGCTCCCCTATTTTATAGGGTTATGCTTAATTTCATACCTTGGCACATTTGGTGGCAAAAATATTATTCCTTTTGGTTGGGATTTTTTAATTATTGCTGTTTTCAGTGTCCTTGTCTTGTTTTTGGCTATCATGACCCGAGCTGGCGTAATTAAAGAACAATATGACACTTATAAAATTGAAGAAGTAGCTGCGTAGTTTTTTGTTCAACTAAATGTAGCTTTATACACAACCTCTTTTATCAACTTAAAACAGTTAAAGTAAACATTTTTAATTTAGTTCTTTCTTAACTATCCGTAAGTAAGCTATTGAAAATAAAATAAATATTAAATATGATTAAAAACTGAACAATTTGATTACGACCATATTTGTACAAGGGTTTAGGTTACTTATTGATAGAATTTCCACAGAGTTATCCACAGATTTTGTTAATAACTTTTATGACGCTAAGCAAACACTCAAAATACAATAACATAGGACAATCTTGAGATGAATTACTTGCACTTTGCTCCTAAGAGGAAGTCCTCTCCTATAAATGATCTCAAAAATGTTGATATCCTTTATGAGCTAAATGTAAGACTTTGCCATCACCTTGTACAAGATTAAGCCCTAAGTGAGGTTCAATCTCGCCAATGCAAGTCAGCGCACAATCAAACTGTAAAGCGTACTCTTCAAGCGCAGAAAGCTTATCAGGTGGTATTGTAAAGCAAAGCTCGTAATCATCTCCTCCAGTAAGCGCTAGCTGCTTTCCAATTGCCTCAGGTAGACGCTTGAGACTATTTGAAAGTGGTAATCGGTCTATATAAATGGTTGCCCCCACTTGACTTTCATCTAAAATATGCTGCAAATCAGCAGCCAATCCATCAGAAATATCAATGGCTGCGTTCGCAAAACCCACCAGCAATTTGCCTTCAGCAATTCGCACTTTAGGTTGCCAAAGCTTTTTAATCAAAACCCTTATCTCTTCATGGCTAAAGAGAGTTTTATCGACATCTTCTTTGATCAGTTTGAGGGCAAGACTACTATCCCCTAAAGTTCCAGTGACATATATAGAATCTCCAGAGCGTGCGCCAGCGCGCGTTAAGTAATTCTTTTGTGATCCAAAACCCATTATTTGAGTGGTAATAGCAAGAGGACCTTTAGTAATATTACCTCCCACGAGGGATAGACCAAATGCTTCAAGGCAAGTAAAAATCCCTGTTGAAAATTGTGATAACCAATCTGGATCCGCCTTTGGCAATGTAAGGGATAATAAAGCCCACGCGGGATCCCCTCCCATGGCCGCTAAGTCGCTCAAACTAACAGCAATTGACTTATAACCTATATCAAAGGCAGGAGTGTCAAGGAAGAAATGAGAATTAATATTTAAAGTATCTGTCGTAACAAGGAGGCACTTACCTTGTGGAGCCTTGAGCACCGCACAATCATCCCCTATTCCAAGGATAACGTCATCACGCGTTTTAGGTTTCCTAAAATAGGTGTTAATAAGTTCAAATTCGTCTAAAGACATCCATTAAACCTTAATATTAGGAACATGTTCCTTAGATTTGTTCTGGTGGTTTTTTCTTTGCCTGATTGCTTTGGTGTGAAAGTACCTCTTGGCTTCGCAATTGCTTTGCTGCAGCATCCAGTACACCATTGACATATTTAAACCCCTCTACCGACCCAAAAGTCTTCGTGATTTGAAGAGCTTCATTAATGATCACCTTGTAAGGGACATCAAAACGAAACAGGAGCTCATAGGTAGCCATGCGCAAGACCGCAAGCTCTATAGGATTTAAATCTTGAAATGGTCGGTCGAGCACTTTGTCTAGATGATCATCGATAGTCTTCAAGTTTTTAGGAATTTGATGAATGAGTTCGCTAAAATAATCAGAATCGACAGTAGACATATCATTATCTTCATGAAATTGAAGTTCTATATCGGCAAGTGGGCCTTGAGTTAATTGCCATTGATAAATTGCTTGCAGTGCAAACTCACGCGCTTTGTGTCTGGCCTTTATTTTAAGTTTATTCATCTATTTCTTCTTGGTTAATTTCTAACCTATCTATTTCTTCTTTAAAGGCATTCACATCTTGGAAACTGCGATAAACTGATGCAAATCGAACATAAGCAACTTGATCTAGATTGCGCAATTCTCGCATAACCAATTTACCAATATAATTAGAGCTAATTTCTCTCTCTCCTGATGAGCGCAATTTATGCACTATGCGACTCACTGCCCCCTCAATAAGCTCAACGCTCACTGGTCTTTTTTCCAATGCCTTTAGCATGCCAACTCGTAATTTCTGCTCATCAAATGGACTACGACGACCATCATTCTTAATGATGCGAGGCAGGATTAATTCTGCTACTTCATAAGTGGTAAAGCGCTCTCTACAACTGGTACATTCTCTTCTGCGTCTTATTTGGTTATTCTCACTCACCAAGCGTGAATCAATGACTTTAGAATCAGGGGTATTGCAAAAAGGACAGTGCATCTTTACGCCTTATACATAAACTGGAAAACGTTCGCAAAGTTGCGATACATTTGCTTTCACATCGACAATGACCCGCTCATTTTCAATATCCTCTAAGATATCACAAATCCATTGAGACAAAAGGGTGCACTCTAACTGCGTAAAACCACGGGTGGTAACTGCTGGTGTGCCAATCCGCAAGCCACTGGTTACAAAAGGAGAACGGGGATCCCCTGGGACAGCATTCTTATTTACAGTGATATGTGCTTTCCCCAGTGCAGTTTCTGCATCTTTCCCAGTGATATTTTTCTCTATAAGATCCACAAGGAAAAGATGATTATCTGTACCACCAGAAACAAGTGAAAAACCTCGCTCCATAAAAGTTTGAGCCATTATTTTTGCATTAGCAATGACTTGTTGCTGGTAAGCTTTAAACTCCGGCTGTAATGCTTCTTTTAGCGCCATGGCTTTTGCTGCAATAACATGCATTAACGGCCCACCTTGTAAGCCAGGAAAAACAGACGAATCTAATTTTTTTTCGATATCAGGATTCGCCTTGGCAAGTATGATACCCCCTCGTGGACCTCGTAAAGTCTTATGGGTTGTAGCGGTAGTAACATCTGCAATTTGCACTGGTGAAGGATAAAGGCCCACAGAGACAAGTCCAGCAACGTGTGCCATATCTACAACTAAGTAGGCCCCTACCTCATCAGCAATCTGTCTAAATTGCTGCCAATCCACAATACGTGAATAAGAAGAGAAGCCCGCTATGATCATTTTTGGTTTATGTTCCCTTGCTAATTTTCTTACCTCTTCGAAATCGATTAAACCGCTGCTCGGATCTAACCCATATAAAAAAGAATTATAAAGACGGCCGGAGAAATTGACCTTTGAACCATGGGTAAGATGTCCGCCGTGGGCCAAACTCATTCCCAATATATTATCCCCAGGATTGATTAAAGCCATATATGCAGCAGCATTAGCTTGCGAACCAGAATGAGGTTGCACATTGGCATAATCGGCATTGAACAATTCTTTAGCACGATCAATTGCGAGTTGCTCAGCAATATCGACAAACTCACAGCCACCATAGTAACGTTTTCCGGGATAGCCTTCAGCATATTTATTCGTTAACACCGAGCCTTGTGCTTCCAAGATTCGAAGACTGGCATAATTTTCTGAAGCAATGAGCTCGATATGTTGTTCTTGCCTGTGTGCTTCTGCCTCTATTGCCGCCCAAAGTTCGGGATCATATTCAGAAATAGATAGATCATTTTGTAGCATATAAACTCCTGGGGCATTGAAATAAGCACTTAGCTAGAGCATTGTACCTTATTTGCCTACTTCTCTTCTATGGGAAGGAAGAGATTTAATAGATTATACCTGCTGCAATGCTTCCTTGAGGTGGGTAACAGGAATAACCTGTAAATTCGGAATAGGTCGTTTTGGAGCATTGGCGGCTGGTACTATTGCTTGTTTAAAACCATGCTTGACTGCTTCCCGAAGCCTCTCTTGGCCACTTTGAACTGGTCTAATTTCACCTGCCAATCCTATTTCACCAAACACAATAAGACCTGGAGTTAATGGTCGATTTTTTAAACTAGAGAGGACTGACAAGAGCAAAGCAAGATCTATGCCAGTTTCAGTCACCTTTACTCCGCCCACAACGTTGACAAAAACATCCTGTTGATAGGTTGCAATGCCTCCATGGCGATGCAAAACAGCCAACAGCATTGATAAACGATTATGTTCAAAACCAACGGTAACCCGCCTTGGATTTGCCAAATGACTCTCATCTACTAATGCTTGAATTTCAACTAACAGAGGGCGGGTTCCTTCCCAAGTAACCATCACGCTACTACCAGGAACAGCTTGCTGATAATTGGAAAGAAAAATTGCACAAGGGTTATTTACTTGACGCAAGCCTCTATCGGTCATTGCAAAAACTCCTAGCTCGCCTACTGCACCAAAGCGATTTTTTACAGCGCGAATAATTCGGTATCGGTTATCACTTTCACCCTCAAAATAAAGTACCGTATCAACCATATGCTCCAAAACGCGAGGACCAGCTAAAATTCCTTCCTTTGTCACATGGCCCACTAAAAATAGTACCATGCCTGACTGCTTAGCATAGCTTACCAAGGCAGCCGCACTCTCTCTAACCTGAGAGGCTCCCCCTGGAGCAGATTGCAGCGTTTCCGTATAAATCGTTTGAATGGAGTCAATGACCATAATTTTTGGTTTGTGCTGATGGGCGATTTGGATTATCTGTTCAACCTGGGTTTCAGCTAATAAATGTAGGTGTGTTTGCGTTAAATTTAAACGTCTAGCTCTTAAGGCTACTTGCTGTAAAGACTCTTCCCCCGTAACATATAAGCATTTATAAGCTTCACCTAACTGGCAAAGTGTTTGTAAAAGCAAGGTTGATTTGCCAATACCAGGATCTCCTCCCAACAAAATGACTGAACCTTCGACAAGACCTCCACCCAATACCAAATTAAATTCACTAAGTTGCGTACTAATACGATCAATTTCATTAAATTTTACTTCTGACAAAAGTGCTATATGAGGACTTGTGGCATTCGCATAGCCTTGAGATCGTAAACGACGTTCAGAACCTAAAGCTTCTTCAATAACAGTATTCCACTTGCCACAATCACTACATTGGCCTGACCACTTTAAAGCTTGCACGCCGCAATGCTGACAAACATAGATAGTTTTATTTTTGGTCATGCTTGCAACCAATAGGCTATTTCTTTTGCATAATAGCTGATTATAAAATCAGCTCCCGCCCGTTTGATACCCGTTAATACTTCTAATGCCACTTGTTTTTCATCAAGCCAACCTTGAGCCGCCGCCGCTTTAATCATGGCATACTCACCGCTTACATGGTATGCCCCCAAGGGGATATGAGGAAATAACTTTTTAACTCTTAAGATAACATCCAGGTAGGTATGTGCAGGCTTCACCATTAGCATATCGGCACCTTCTTGCAAATCTAAAGATGCCTCCCTAAGAGCTTCCTTAGCATTAGCAAAATCCATCTGATAGGACTGCCTATTGCCAAACTTAGGAGCACCTTCTGCGGCTTCTCGAAATGGGCCATAAAGGGAAGAACAATATTTTATAGCATAGCTTAGTATAGGCAGATGCTCATACCCTGCTCCGTCTAATCCTTGTCGAATAGCCTGAACCATACCATCTATCATGCCACTTGGAGCTATGACGTCAACTCCTGCTTTTGCATGGCTCACAGCCTGTCTTGCTAACAGTTTTAAAGTATAATCGTTGTCAACATCCATTTGCCCCGCTCGTTCTGATATGACACCACAGTGACCGTGATCAGTATATTCACAAAAACAAAGATCAGATATCACTAATAAGTTGGGAGAAATATCCTTGATTGTCCCGATGGCATTTTGGATAATACCTTGTGGGTCAAAAGAGCCACTTCCCTCTGAATCTTTCTCCTTAGGGATACCAAATAAGAGTACACCCGGAATTCCTAAACTTTCAATCTCCCTGATTTCCTCAGCTAGATAGTCAACGCTCATCTGAAAATGCCCTGGCATTGAAACAATAGGCCTCTTATTGCCCTCTCCATGATAAATAAATAGGGGCAAAATCAAATCATTCACCTGCAATTGAGTTTCTCTTATTAAATCTCGAATTTTAGGGTGCGAGCGTAAGCGCCGCATTCTTACTTGAGGAAAATGTCCACTGACCATAGGTGCCGCAACCTCTTTTAAACTACTTAACGTCAGTTCGACGAATCTAAGCAGAGATAGAGTGGATTAGGGCCCCTGCCATTAAGTAAAAGTCATCGCTCCTTGCCGTCGTCCCGCGGCTTGTCCGCGGGATCCAGTTCTTGCAGGTTCCTGGATCCCGCGGACAAGCCGCGGGACGACGGCAGTAGAGATGCATATCCTTAACTTATAATATGGCAGTGAGATTATACCCCTCCGCCTAATCCACCCCTACCTCTGCTTAGATTCGTCGAACTGACGTTACTCTCAACGCGCATTGAAAATAAGCTAAGCTAACACAAAATACCTTGATTGCCTTCATAATATGTACTAATATTAATTTGACATTTGTTAACGAATTTTTTTAACACGTTAACATGATTTTTTTTATTTCGTATCAGGAGCCCTTATGTCTCAAATGCAAAATCTGACAATTTTTGTAAGCAATCTTGCTTATAGTCTAAACACAAAAGATCTTATTTCTGCTTTTTCAAATTATGGTGAAATTACTGACGCTAAAATCATCGTAGATCGTGAAAATGGTCGCTCTAAAGGATTTGGGTTTGTAACATTTATCAACGAAGACCAAGCTAAAGAAGCACTCAACATGAATGGTAAAGATTTACAAGGGAGAACCATTCGAGTTAACTTTGCTCGTAAACAAACAGAAAGATAGTATTGAAGATAATCCTCCCCTTTTTTGGGGGGGATTGTCTATGTTCATTTGTCTAACGCTCTTGCCAGTATAGCTGCCAAAATTAAGCACAATGGTAAGATTGCTAATGATATTTGAAAATCTAAAATTGTATAGCTCTGCGCAATTCCTTCTGAATTAGTCAACAGGCGATGCGTCAAATTTAATAAAGCTCCCACGGCTGGCTGAATAATAGGCGCAGTGATAACTGATAGCATATTGGTAAAGCCAATGCTTGTACTTGTTGCCTCAAGAGGCACCAGTTCTTTGGCAATAGCAAAATTTAGCACATAACTACTACATAATAAGCCACTAACAAACATCAAAATAATTATACTGATAATAGAAAGTTTCGTACCTAAAAGAATCCCTATTAAACAAAGGGCATTTAGTAAGGCACAAATAATTAAAAATAATCTACGATTTTTGATACGGGGGTAAATAATACCAATGAAGGGGCAGCCCACTGCAAGACCAATGAACAAAAAAGAGCTTATAATAGTTGCCATTGTAATGCTAATGGCATGCGCTTTCACTAGGAATGGGATTCCCCATAATGCTACCAACACAGTAACAATGCTAAACTGTAAACCTGAATAAATACCATTTATCCAAGCCTTTGGGTTTCTAATCAGCAAAAGAATATATTTTAAAAAATGGGGATCAGAGGTAAGTAAATCATCCTCCTTCCTTGTTGCTGGTTTATCGCGAATAATTAACCAACAGAGTAATGTAATAATTAAGGCAATCCCTGCTGCCACAAGCATGCATTTGCGCCAACCTAATGTGCTGAGCAAAGAAGCTAGGAAAACATTTCCCATCAATGTGCCAAAAGTCCCTACTGTTTCTGCAATACCGACCATCAAGGCAAATTTTTCAGCAGGAAACCATCTGCTAATTAAAAATAAGGAGCTGACAAAGGCAAATGATGAGCCAGCACCCATGAGAAGCCGACCAAATTCAGCCCATACTAAATGAGTTGAGATGGCAAACAGCCAGCAACCTAAGGTGCAGACTAAACCGCCACCGGCTAACAGCTTTCTTGGCCCATAGCGGTCAACCAAAATGCCAGCAGGCGTTTGCAGCAGGACATAAATATAATAATAAGTACTCGATAAAATGCCAGCGCCTAGCGCGTTAATTGCAAACTCCTTCATTAAATCTTCAACAATCACCCCACTGCTTAACTGTAAAAAGAATTGAAATAGAACAAAGGCAGCAGAGGTACCCCAGATAAGCCATGGCCTGTACCAAGTGGATGAGGTATTTGTTTTTACAGAAGATTTATTACATTCTTGAAAATCTAACATGATCTTAGCCATTGGTAGGAATTATAAAATATTTTTATCCATGGTGAATATTCATGTTTCCAGTCTTCTGGATGCCAAGAAAATTGGACTGTTCGAAAACAACGTTCTGGGTGTGGCATAATAATAGTGAAGCGACCATCTTGATTGGTAAGTGCCGCTATACCTGAGGGACTGCCATTGGGATTAGCCGGATAATTTTCAGCAATTTGGTCAAAACAATCGACATATTGCAATGGAACTTGATTACCCTGAGTAACACTGATCAGATGATCTTGTTCCCTAAAATTTGCCCTTCCTTCTCCATGAGAAGTGACTATAGGAACAATAGATCCTGCCATCCCTTGAAAAAAGATCGAAGGGGATTGATTTATTTTTACCAGACTCAAACGTGCTTCAAACTGCTCCGAGGTATTTGTTAAAAAACGAGGCCATTTGTCAGCTCCTGGAATGATTTCTGTCAAATGAGATAGCATTTGACAACCATTGCAAACACCCAGCACAAAAACAGTAGGGAGGTTAAAAAAAGCGGTAAATTGGTCAAGTGCTTTAGAATTAAACAAAATGGAATTGGCCCACCCCCTGCCAGCACCTAGAACATCGCCATATGAAAATCCACCACAAGCGACCAAGCCTTGAAATTGGGTAAGGTCAATAAAACCATTAATAATATCGGTCATATGGACATCCATTGCATCAAAACCAACTCGCTCAAATGCGGCGGCCATTTCCAATTGACCATTGACACCTTGCTCACGCAAAATGGCCACTTTAGGCTTAGTGGTTAATATTGCTGGAAAGGATCGTGGAATGTCAAAACTTAAAGAAGAATGTAATCCTGGATCATCCCGATTTAAAAGAGAATCATATTCCTGCCGCGCACAGTCAGGGTTATCACGTAAAGCCTGCATATGATAGCTGGTGAGCGACCAGGCCCTTTGTAAAAAAACGCGAGAGTCTTCAAATAGGGTATGACCTCTTAAGGAAATAATAATTCTGTCATTGTCGTTTAATGTGCCAATAATATGTGCGCAGGAAAGAAGGCCTTGTTCTTTTAGAATGGATTGAATTATTTCTTTGTCCTGTAGAGAGTATTGAATAACAGCGCCAAGTTCTTCATTAAATAAACTTTTTAGATAATCCTCTCCTAATGGCTCTAATTCCAATGAAACACCCAAGTGTCCGGCAAAACTCATTTCACAAATCGTAGTAAGAAGGCCCCCATCGGAGCGATCATGATAAGCCAAGAGCGTGTTGCCCTCGCGCATTAATTTAATTGCCTTGAAAAAAGCTTTAAATTGCTCAACATCGTCAAGATCAGGAGAAGTGGAACCTAGCTGTCCAATGACTTGTGCTAAAGCAGAGCCCCCCAATCTATTCTTATTAGCCCCAAGGTCTATGAGCATAAGCTCTGAGTCCATTACTTTTTTTAGCTGTGGAGTCAGGGTATTTCTTACATCCTTTACCGAGGCGAAGGCTGAAATGATTAAGGAAAGAGGCGCTGCCACATTATAGTCTATTTCATTTTCCTGCCATTTCATTTGCATCGAGAGAGAGTCTTTGCCAACAGGAATGCAAATGCTAAGGGCTGGGCACAATTCCATCCCTACTGCTTTAACTGCTTCAAACAGATGGCAATCTTCAACCCCATAGTTAATGGCAGCCATCCAATTTGCCGAAAGTTTGATATCAGACAGGTGCTTAATATCTGCGGCCAATATGTTGGTAATTGCCTCCCCCACCGCCATTCGTGCTGAAGCTTTCGCATTAAGTAGTGCTAATGGCGCTCGCTCGCCAATGGCCATCGCCTCTCCGCCGTAGTCAAAAAATCCATTTGCAGTAACGCCAACATCGGCAACAGGGACCTGCCAAGGACCTACCATCTGATCTCTTGCTACAAGACCTGTAACAGTTCTATCCCCTATGGTGATCAAAAAACCTTTATTTGCGACAGTAGGCAATTGTAAAACACGTTGAATCAGTTCTTTCAAAGCGAAAGAGGTAGTCAGTTCTGGATAGTTAGCTCCTAAATGATGCTGAGCTTGACGTTGCATTTTTGAAGCTTCACCGAATAAAACCGCTAATGGCAAATCAACTGGGTTTTCGTTAAATTTTTTATCATGGAGAACTAGCTGCTCACTGTCATTCACCTGCCCAACAACAGCAAACGGACATCTTTCGCGTTTGGCTATTGCCTCAAACTGGCTAATATCTCCTTCCTGTATGGCAAGTACGTAACGTTCTTGTGCTTCATTACACCAAATCTGCATAGCACTCAAACTGAGATCTGATGTTGGTATTGCTCGAAGCTCAAATAAACCCCCTTGGCCTGCGTAATGTATCAATTCCGGAAATGCATTAGATAATCCTCCCGCTCCTACGTCATGAATTGATATAATAGGATTTTTATCACCTAAGGCCCAACAAGCATTGATGACTTCTTGGCACCTTCTTTGAATTTCGGGATTACTGCGCTGGACGGAAGCAAAATCAAGATGCTCAAGACTTGATCCTGAGTAAAGAGAAGATGCAGCACCTCCTCCCAAGCCAATTAACATAGCAGGCCCTCCTAGCACAATTAATTTTGCGCCAATGGGTAGCAATTTTTTTTCAATGGCAGTAGGTCGAATTTGCCCAATTCCGCCTGCCAACATAATGGGCTTATGGTAACCTCGAACGTTAATTTTTCTCTCGCTACTGGTATTCTCCTCTATCATCTCAAAGGTTCTAAAATACCCCAAGATATTAGGCCTTCCAAACTCATTATTAAAAGAAGCTGAACCGATAGGGCCTTGCAGCATAATTTCTAGAGAGCTAGCAATATGTAGAGGATGTCCAATAGGTCTTTCCCAAGGCTGATTCAAGAGAGGAATATGAAGATTTGAGACACTGAACCCTGTTAACGCAGCTTTAGGTTTGCCTCCTATCCCTGTTGCTCCCTCATCACGAATTTCACCACCAGCACCTGTTGCCGCACCAGCAAACGGAGAAATGGCTGTAGGATGATTATGAGTCTCCACCTTAATGATCATATGCCCAGGTTCATTGTATCGATTGTAGTATTTAGTAATCGGGTTGACAAACAACTGTGTTGAGGTAGGACCCAATAGGATTGCCCCATTGTCTACATAGGCTGACAATACGCCATCAGGTGCACATTGATAGGTATTTTTAATCATTTCGAATAGAGTATGGTCTTCTACTGCCCCATTGAATGTCCATTGCGCATTAAATATTTTGTGGCGACAATGCTCTGAATTAATCTGAGCAAACATCATAAGTTCAGTATCAGTAGGGTTTCGACCTTGTGTTTGATAGCTTTTAGCAAGATACATTATTTCATTCTCAGTTAGCGCAAGCCCAAGCTCTTTATTGGCTTTCCTTAATTGATCGAGTCCATTGGCTAGAATATCAACCGTTTTGCTGGGTGTTGGATCCTGGCTAAGAAATAAAGTTTCCAGTGAAGAATAATCAAAAGTACAGCTTTCAGTCATTTGGTCATGAAGTAAAGGCAGAAGAGGATAAATTTCCTGTTGGCTGATTTGCGCATCCTCAAAATGGTATAAAATACCACGTTCGATACGACTTATCTTTTTGAGACCACAGACATGCAAAATATCTGTGGCTTTAGAAGACCATGAGGAAATCGTTCCAAAACGGGGAGTTACCCATACTGATTGTCCTTCTTTAACTCCCTGCCATTGGCTGCAGACAGGATCCAAAATGGCCATAAGCTTTAAATGGTCTTCATCAAGGAAATCCTTTGCTAAAACAAAATAGGCATAATTAGCGCTAAATGTCTGTATAGTCGGCTGTTTCTTTTGAATTTGTTGAAGCAATTTTTTTTTACGAAATAAAGAATATGGATTTTTGCCCAGATACAGCAACATAAATCACCATTTTTAACAATATTATTAAGTGATAATACCTATTTCTAACTGATCCACAAAACTGGTTACTAATTTAATTTCTGCTAAACTGAAAAAAGCCTTTTTAACTCAGGATGATAATATGAATCAAGGACATTCTTATAAGAAAAAAAATTGGCAGTGGCAAACCATTATCTGGTCTAGTTTATTTTTAATCTTTGGTAAAGAGTTCGGCCATTGGACCTATCACGTGTTGGGCATTGACCAAGTATACTCCGCCACAACAAGTGTCATCAATCAAGTGGGAATATACAATGAGTTTGCCCAAAACAAAGCCAACACTTTACAACCTCAACTCATCATCGATGTAAGAAATGATACGCCAAATGAATACACTATAGATTATAAAATAGCCTCAGGCCATCTAAATTTTGAGGGACAAAGTTTTTCTGCAGGGGAAGTTAAGCGATTTACCATAAAACCAAATATGTATTCAGCCGACGGCAATGGATTTGGCGATATTGTATTTAATTCTGCCCTATACTCTGGAAACAACAATTCAATTTGTCAGGAAGTGCATATCCTTAATTATGATTTAAAATACGCAAATCAAATTAAACAGCCCTTAGTTGTTAATCTATCATCAATAGCCTCGAAAACGAATTGTAAGGAAGCTTTGGCGGCGGCTACACGCCAACCCACTACAGTATCTTCTAAGATATCTTCAAGTTTTATGAATTAGAAGACGACGGATTCATAAACGACTTCGTCCATCCTCTCCTAACTCAACCCTAAGAAGCTAAAGAGCGGTTTTTAAAGCGTAAACGTGATGGCAGAGAGTTTCTATGTTAATTTCTGTACTAATTTTTATAAATTGTTTTGATAAGAATCTGCTTTGTCCTCTGGTTGTATTTGAAGTACCTCGGAATTGTGCTTGTTTTTAAAGTTCAATGCCGGATGGATATTTCTAGGAAGATTACACACTTCTGGATTGTCTTTAACAACGCTTTCATCAAGCAAAACAAATTCTTCTGCGGAGAGTTCCTTCTTCCTGTTTACTGAAGCATTCTGAGCTTCTGGATGTATTTTTAGGTAGGGGTGCAGCAAGGCAAATGGGATATTTATTCTATGGCCTAGTGAAACCGAGATAGAAGAGGAGTTATATTTATTAATTTGGTCAATATCTTTTCGGTAATTATAAGTTTCATCAGGAATTAGAAGAGGTAAATATTTCCCAACAAATTCGCGAACTGACTCTGATAATCTACTAGTTATTGGTAGGCGTTCTCGTAACAATTTTACAATACATTGTAATACCACTTTCTTAAAGGGAAGCAAATGATTTTCTTGGATGCTGGAAAAAAATCCACTATCCAAAGTATTTAGTTCTTCTATAACATGCTCAGCGACAAAATTGTTGTTAAGGAAGCCGCTGCCACGAATGTGAATGTATGCACGACAGCGAGCTATCAACTCAGTTTTAGCTTGTTCAAACAGACTGATCATTACCAATTTCATTTTCATTTTGTAATATCACGATGCACTTACCTCATTTAGATTTAAGAGAGTATTTATTTAATTTTACAGATTAAACATTAAAATATCATAATTTATGATATAATTGCAACCGTTTTAATAGGGTATCAAGCCGATTCGTGCAAAACGCAATATAAGAACTATTACACTTGTGGGTGTGGAGGTCAGGTATGGTGTAACTGTTGTTATCACTAGTAGATTTCCAGAAAAATAATGTTTTTTTCTTCAAGCGACAAGATCATTGGTTATGACACTGCGCTAAATACCAAACTTGCCTATCCTGCTTTCAATTTTCTCAGGATCAGGGAGATGCCCATTTTTTAAATATTGCTCCATTAATTTATGATTAATCAAAAGACCAAAACAGACCAGAAAATGCCCATCAATTTCTTCCGTAATCCAGCCTAAAAGCCGCTTATCATTCTTCTTTGGAGCTATTTTAAATTTATAAGGTTTTGTATAGTTTAGCATCCTCATGCAGCGCAATTCTTTGGTAATATTGCGGATATGCCAATGATCTACTCTGCCACCTTCTAATAAATCGGCAAAAACATTTCGATCCTTATTACTTAATACCCCCTTAAGCAAATAGCCAAACCATACGTTATCAGGTAAATGCTTACCCGCTAACTTTTTTACCATTCCATTTTTATTAGATTGATAAGTCAACCCGGATTGCGGCCAATTAATGACCGTAGGAATTTGCTTTAATCTCGCAATTTTTGCTGGCAGGAATTCCTCTGGTTTTTGAGCATCTTTTATCTCTGCAATAGGCTCGTTACAAGCAGTTGTATACGGGATTTTTTCAGGTTTTTTTTCTTCAACAAAAAATGGTGCACTATTATGCCCTTCAGGAGAGGTCTGCGAAGATGTAGTATGTGAAAATAAAATGACTTGTTCAGCCGCCTGTTGCCTGGCTTGAAAATTAGCTTGCTCTCGTTGTTCTTCCTGTTGAATGTTAAAGAGACTGATTTTACACGCCCTAATCAATAACGTTGGTGTATCATTTTCTAAATCAATGATGCATAGAGATTCACCTGTTCTCGTTACATTGAGACCTAACGAATGCAAAGTAGAACCCAATTGTCGAATATGCGATGCTTTTTTTGGAAAAATAGTTAAACTATCCTCCTTAAAATCATATCGAATATCCTTCGACAATAATTCTTCACAAGCAGCAGAAGTACTAAGTTCTTTAAAAGACTTTTCCAGGTATTTATCCTTCGCCGCATTAAATGTTAATTCAATAAATTTTTTATCTTTCTGTATTTGCGGGCTGCTTTTCAACGTGGCACTTTTCAGGATGCTTGAATCAAGCACCATTGAGGTAGTTTTACAAACTTGTAGGGCTATAAAATAACTTTCTTTTTGATAAAGAATACCAGCAATTTTTCGCGATAACTCCATGAAATTCATTAGGAAACTATCAAATCCTCGATAATAGTGGCGTGTAATAAGAGAATGTGCTTCATAAATAAAATTTAAGGCTAACCACAGATGACCCAATTTTAAATATATATTTGCCAACCTCAGCTTGCAGGAAAGGTAACGCATATCAATATCTTGAGGACACACTCTTTTGATGCCGTCAAGCAAGGCCAAGTGCTTGCGAGCATATATTTCAGCCTGTTGAAGATCATTATTCTTATCATAAGAAAAAGTGAGTGCAGTGAATGCGCCCGAAAGGATGGTTTCAAGCATAGTAACGACTAGCGCTTTTTTCCTAACTTTCTTTATATGTTCCACACAGAGTTGGACAGAGTAAAAAAATAATTCACTGAATTGGTTTGTGGATTTCACACCAGGATCAATTAGCAGTGCTTCTAGGTTTTTAGAAATAAAAAGCGTACACATCCAATCTATCGATATCTTCTTTAGTTTAATGATAAATTTCTGTTTGTGAAATTTTTCCTCCAAAATACGATAAATAGTATTCATTTTGTCAGGGGAAAGACTATCTACAAATTGAGGATTTTGTTTACAAGTATCTAGTAATTTTATGACTACATATAAATGGTCATTTTTAGTAAAGATAATTTTTTTGCTAATGTCTTTCAAAATTTCATTAGGAAGAATACGAACAATATTTCCTAGACTATCCTCATCAATGGAAAGTATTTTACACCATTTGTTATCAACCGTCTCGATTTCAATAGGCTCTTCATCATCAAAAAACTCGAGCTTTTGCTCCATATAGACCTCTTCTAAGTAATTTTCTACTATACCACCGTTTAACATTTAACAATAGAACGTGACCTCTTAATAATATTGAGACTGTCATCCCCGCCAGTTTAAATTTTCAAACAACACATCTACTATGAATTCTACTAGGGTCTGTCGTCAATTAGCTCCCACTACGTCGTCCAGTAGCTCCCACTACGTCGTCCCGCGGCTTGTCCGCGGGATCCAGTTAAACGCAGATGTCTTCATATAAAATCTCGCCATGTCGGATTAAACTGTTCTATAGTATTTAAGAAAAATATTCAGAAAATTTATTTTGCATAAAATCCAAATAAAGCTAATATTTCATTTTATGCAAAATAAATTTTCTGAATATTTTTCTTAAATACTATATGATGTTTATTTTCCACTTCCTGCACCAATTTTTAAATCGTCTTTCGCGTCGAGCAGCTTCCATGATATTTTGATGCATTTCATAATAAACCAATTGATGAACATTATACTCGACTGTAAATCCAGAAATAGCCTTATTTTTATGTTCCCATACTCTTTTTACTAAATTAATTGTTGAGCCAACATATAATGTTCCATTGTAGAAACTTTTTCTGGGCTGGATCCCGCGGACAAGCCGCGGGACGACGTGGTGGAGCTAATTTAGGACAGACTGTTTTTATTTCGCAATAAACAGGAACGGTTTTTATTGTGCTCTATAAAAGATTAGAAATTTGAAGGGGGAAATGGTAAGATTGTGTGAAATTTAATTACCAAAAACTTGATTACCGAGTATTATAAGAAAACCAAGTCTGCTTTATAAAGATGGAGAAAATAAATGGAAGACAATACCTTAACTATTTCATCTCGCCCTAAAGTACATGAGAAAGCAAAGCAATTTGCAGATTTCATTCTATTACAAACTTCAGCCATTGATCATAGAAATACTAATTCTTCCTTTAAAAAAGGAGATGCCACTTCTTTTAAGAAAAAAATAAAAGATTGGCTTTTTGGCGGAGATTATTCAGCAGCAATTTGGTTATTGATCAAATTAATTGATTCTGAACAAGGAATAGATTGGCATGTAACTACTGAATTTATCAATCATGAAGTACTCGTACGAGATGCAAGAAATTGTGAAAAGCCAAAACCCAGTACCAAAGCTTATATTATAATGGCGATTAATTATACCCGTGCTGCAAATGCGCTATTCATAGCGAATAAAGACACTGAAAAAAAGGAACAATACGTAGAAACCAAAAATTACTTACATATGCTCCTTTACAATTTCTATCTGAAAACTATAAATTTAAATGATATCAAGGATATTTTAAAACATTTTGAACATTTTAACGGCGTACTAATTACTAATATTTCTTACCTTTTAGATATCTCCTTTGAAGAAGCACTCGTACGTTTGTCTATCGCTAAAGAATTTACTAATCTAGAGGATACCTGTAGAAGTATTGTGACTTTAACCCGTCTTATCAATTCTAAAAACGAGGCTATAGTCGTTTTTCAAGGAGAAATCGTCGTAACCTATCTGACAGATAATTTAAAAGATGAATATCACAATAGAAAAGAAAAAAAATGGTACCAAATTTTACCGGTCTGGCAACAAGAACTTGTTGACCACTATTATCCTACTATTGTTAGTGATGAAAAAGTCATTCCAACACAGTTAAGAAAAATTCTCATAGGTTTAAGGAATTGGTATGAAACAGTTAATGGCATTTTAGATATTGCAAATCACAAAACCGTTGTAACCACTTGTGCCTATCATTCTGGTGCTATCATCTATCTTGGAAAAGATCCTGAGGAAAATAAACGTATAGGAATACTGCATGGCAAACAGTTAGAGGAATATGCTGGAGTTGAAAAAGTTTTGACACTAACACTCAATACCAGCATTAACCCCTCAGGGAATGATAAAGAAATAGTTAAGAATACTAATTACATCATGAAATCGATTGACTCCTATCATGCAAACTTGCCATTGAATGCTGCCCGCAGAATTTCCTCTAATAATTATTCTGGAATATATAGCATATTAAAATATGTATCTCAGCATGTCTTATTAAAGCTTAAAGAAATGCTCAAAGAGATTGATGATAAATGTCATATAGAAAATCATTTTTTTAATAAAATTAATAACTATCTTTGTAATAGTGAAACCGTCTTTCTTGAAGAATTATTTATTAACCAAGCTTCTGCGTCATTTGATGAAATTCAAGACATATTGATAACAAAATGTCTTGATCATACTGAAATTTCGCATATTAAAAATAACTGTGAGATCATCAAATTAGCGTTAGCCCTCTGCCATCTGATTCACCATAACAAAAATGTAATGGATGCAGATAACAGGAATCTTAGAATTGGCTGTTTTACCCACCTACTAGGCAGCAAATTAAGTCAACAACACTCAATTGCCGTTCATTCTGCGTGTCAAAGTGGTAAAGATCGAGATGGAATTTTAATGTTCCGAACTGCAAAAATCTCTTTTAATGAGCAATTGTTTAACCAATACCAGTTATCCGCAACTGACCCAAAGATAAATAGCCTGATTCAAAATAATATTGTACGGCTAGCATTTGCAAGGCATCAGCAATTTATGGCTGGCTGCCAGGGAGGAACCTACGGAGCTTTTGGAATTAAAAAAGATTCGAAGGGAGTAATTCCTGAAAAAGAATTTCCTCTTGAGGCAACGCAGGCTCTGATAGAAGCAACAGCTTCATTCAACAGTAAAATAATTTATTCCAAAAATGTTATTAACCGCTACCATTTCCCAATGGGTGACACTAAGCTTGGAGCCCAAAAATTAGCGATCATCCATGTTATCAAGATTCATGAACGGGAAATTACTTCCCCTTTGGCCAAGATGAAGCCACAGAAGAATTATCGATTCAGTACAACTTTTCTTAATAGCTCTGTTTTAACCGCACGCTCCGGATTGTTAAAGAATATGATTATCTCGATAGAAGCAGCACAATCTTTCCCAGATTTGCAACAACTTTTCAGTAAGTATGCAAGTAATAAGAAGTTAACTGAAAACACACCTAATTCAACTGTAAGCACCTACGATCTTTTAAGATGCTTTATTCAAGATATCAATGAAACCATCAAGTATTTAGAGAGAAAACCAAGCAACCTTTTAACACCACATACTTAATCATGCTAAAAATTGCGCTCAGTTGTAAATGTTAAAACTTTCCATTATTCTACAATAGTAGCAAATTAAAACTTTTGTAGGTGATTTATGGGTGTTCCTATCAGAATTGATGAAACAATTTACAAAGCTGCTAAAAAAGTGGCAAGCGCTGAGTGTCGTTCTATTCCGCAGCAAATTGAATTCTGGGCAAAAGTGGGAAAATGCGCTTTAGATAATCCTGATTTACCAATAGAATTTTTAAAAGACCTGTTAATTTCAAAACAGCAAGATCGATCATTGGTAGAGCCTTTTATTCAACTAAAGACAACAAACTAGTATTGCCACCGGCTGCCGTAGTATTGATAGTTAATGTTCTTTCTGTGCACAGCCTTGATAAGTAATGAGGACCACCCGCCTTTGGTCCAGTACCTGATAATCCTTCACCTCCAAAGGGTTGAACTCCAACCATAGCACCAATCATATTTCGATTAACATATGCATTGCCTGCTTTTATATTTTGTTGAATGTAGATTACCGTCTCATTTATGCGACTTTGAATGCCTAATGTAAGTCCATAACCCGTTGCATTAATATCCTTTATCACTTTATCAAGATCCTGCTTCTTATAACGGATGACATGCAAAATTGGGCCAAAGACCTCACGCTTTAATAAATGTAATCCCTCTATTTCAAAAGCTCTTGGCGCAAAAAAAGTGCCGCGCTTTGTCATGTCAGCTAACTTTACCTGGTATATCATTTTACCTTCTTGTTCCATTCGCTTAGCATGTGCCTCCAAATTTTCTACTGCTTTTTCATCAATTATAGGGCCTATGTCAGTTTCTATTGAATAGGGTAGATCGACAATCAGACTGTTTCATTGCACCTGCCAACATATTGATCACCTTGTCAGCAATATCCTCTTGCAGAAAACAATACTCTTAAGGCTGAACATCGTTGACCAGCACTATAAAAAGCAGAAGACAACACATCCATAATGAGCTGTTCAGGTAATGCAGTTGAATCTGCAATCAGCGCATTTTGACCACCCGTTTCTGCAATAAAAGGCACAATTGGACCCTGCCGATGCGCTAAGGTTTTATTAATTATTCTGGCTGTCTCTGTAGAGCCTGTAAACAGAACACCACTTACTCTTTCATCTGCTACTAAAGAATTGCCGACCGTTTTTCCTTCTCCTGGCAGGATGAATAAAATATTTTTGGGTATTCCGGCTTGGTAAAATATCTCAACAGCCCTGGCTGCAATAAGAGGTGTTTGAGCAGCAGGTTTTGCGATAACCGCATTGCCAGCGACTAAAGCCGCCATCACTTGGCCGGTGAAAATGGCTAATGGAAAATTCCATGGACTGATACAAGCAAAAACTCCACGGCCATGCATTTGCAACTGATTAGTTTCACCCGTGGGCCCCTTAAGATTTTTTGGCACTAAATTTTCTTTTGCCTGCAGAGCATAATAGCGACAAAAATCAACGGCTTCTCGAACTTCTGCTATGGCATCTGGCAAGGTTTTTCCCCCTTCGCGAATAATTAATGTCATGAGTTCTGGCATATTTTCTTCAAGGAGGTTAGCTGCCTTTTCTAAAAATCCTGCTCTTTGAAAGACTGAAATAGAATCCCACTTATCTTTTGATTGATGAGCTTGTAAAAGGGTTTTTTCCACTTCCTCAGGAGTTGCCTCATAGACCTTGCCTAAAATTATAAGTCGATTATTTGGCTCATGAGCTATTTTTTCATTGGCCTGCTCTTTGCCAGTTCTCACGGTAGGATATGCTATCCATTCTTTCTTTTGCCATAAAGACATTTGCTCATCTAAATTTTTTGCAACAAGCAAATTACTTAAATCAAAACTTTTTGAATTTTTTCGATCTATACCATAAATATCCTGAGGTGATGGAATATTGGGATGGGGAGTACATTTAAGTTCTCTTACCTTTGCAATTGGATCAGCAATAATCTCTTTCACGGGAAGTTGTTCATCAACTATTCTATTAACAAATGAAGTATTTGCTCCATTTTCCAATAAGCGGCGTACAAGATAAGGCAATAGGTCTTCGTGGCTGCCAACAGGAGCATATACCCGACAAGCAATTCCCCATCTATCTGGAGCCACAATTTGATCATAAAGCGCTTGGCCCATTCCTTGCAGGCATTGAAATTCATAATCTTTATTGCTACCCATCAACTGTAAAATTGTCGCAACACTATTAGCATTGTGAGTTGCAAACATCGGATAAAAAGCATCTTGTGCAGCAATAATTTTTTTAGCACAGGCAATATAGGAGACATCTGTGTTAATTTTACGAGTAAAAACGGGATAATTTTCAAATCCTTTTACTTGGCTCTCTTTAATTTCAGCATCCCAATAAGCACCTTTTACTAATCTTAGCATTATGCGCCTTTGATATTTCCGTGCTAAATCTGCAAGCCAATCTATCAATGGAAAGGCTCTTTTTTGGTAGGCTTGAACTGCCAAACCAAAACCTTCCCAATCTTCCAAGATGGGATCACTAAATATCACTTCGAGAATATCAAGTGATAGATCTAAACGATCTGCTTCTTCTGCATCCACTGTCAGCCCGATGCCAAACTCTTTTGCCTGGATAACGAGTTGACGTAATTTTTCGACTACTTCAGATAATATCCAATGGCGTTTGGAGAATTCGTATCGTGGATACAAAGCTGAAAGTTTCACCGAAATTCCCGGGCCTGAAATATACCCTATTCCTTTTGCATATTCTCCGATGGCATTAATAGAGTTTTGATAAGATTTAAAATAACGGTCGGCGTCTTGCTCTGTCCTTGCAGCTTCCCCTAACATATCGAATGAAAAACGATAGCCTTCTTTTTCTCGCTTAGTGGATCGTTTCAATGCCTCATGGATATTTTCTGATAGGATGAACTGTTTTCCTAAAATCTTCATCATTTCAGCAATGGCTTTTCGAATAATTGGCTCGCTGCTTTTTTTCAGCAGTCGTTTTAAAGAGACTCGTAGGCGATTATAACCTAGCGGGTCACGGCTTAATACCTTGCCTGTCAGCATTAGACCCCAAGTAGCCGCATTAACGAATAAAGAATCATCCTTGCCAATATTAGCCTGCCAATCTGCTGAGGTAATTTTATCTTGTATAAGTTGATTAATCGTCTGTTTATCTGGTATGCGTAAAAGGGCTTCGGCTAAACACATTAAGGCGATACCTTCCTCGCTGGAAAGATCATAGCGATATAAAAAAGCATCTAAACCTTTCTTCCCAACTCCCTTTTTACGGATCTCGATGACTAGTTGACGGGCTATCTCCTCTATTTCACTTGTCTCTTCATTGCTAAAATTGATAAATGCCATTAATTCTTCAAGGCAAGCGGTTTCATCTTTTCTATAAGCTTCAAAAATTCTACGGCGTAGCGGTGAAGGTTCTGGCACTGGATTTGAAAAAATCATGACACCTCCCAAGGATGTAAGCAGTACTCTTATATTAGTATAGGAGGTAAACTCTGATATTGATTATTAGCATAAAGTGTATTAGGTTTCATGGAAAACACCATGCTGTCATGGCGAGCGAGGGTCAAGCCAGTGTCCTCGCCATTATTTCGCTAACGCTTGCAATGGTGGGACACTGGGGCCCTTGCAACCCAATGCAATGACAGGCATGGTGCATAAGTAGTTACGGATGGAGAAATTTTTTATTCTCAATGTTTTTAAACAGTCTCAAGCGCTTCCCTATAGCTTTCAACTGCATTCAAAATTTCTTGATGAGCAGCTTCAAGTCCTTCCCAGCCTTCAATCTTCACCCATTTATTGAGTTCTAAGTCCTTATAATGCTCAAAGAAATGAGTAATGCTATTCAATGTCAGTTCATTAACATCTTGGTAGGTTCTAATATCCTTATATAGAGAAGATAATTTGTCTGTAGGAACAGCCAAAAGCTTGCCGTCTTCTCCAGACTCATCGGTCATAACTAGCAACCCTATAGGGCGGCATTGGATGACAGAGCCATTAAGCAAGGGGTAAGGTGCCATTACGAGTACATCTAAGGGATCCCCATCTTTACATAATGTTCGCGGCATATAGCCATAGTTACAAGGATAATGCATGCTTGTTGACATGAAACGATCAACAAAGAGCACACCTGTTTTTTTATCCACCTCATACTTAACTGGATTACTTAATGCAGGGATTTCTATGATGACATTGATATCATTTGGCAAGCTATACCCAGGACTTACTTTTTCAAACATACAACTTATCCTTTGTTAAAAAATGCGATTATAGCAAATTTTTTAAAGATGCTTCTTTGCTAATTTATCATCATTTGCAAGAGCTTTTAACACCTCAACAAAGAGAGTTTCTAAAATATCTTTATATTTCCATTTCTTTTCACGTTTGTAGTCTCTTTTGAATTCAGTGGTTTTTTCAATCCTCCGCATTTAAATCATCCATTAGAGATTCAATACTTTCAAAGGAACGTAACTTTCCTCTACGTGCCTCTTTCATGGCCTCAATTGTTTTTTGATTTGGTATTAATGGTTCAAAAGGTAAAGCTTTTTCTTTCGCAATCCGTGTTAATAAGAGGCGAAATGCATCAGATATCGTTAAACCCATTGAAGCCAATACAGCAGAGGCTTCTTCTTTAATATTTTCATCAATTCTGGCACGAACAATAGCATTTGTAGTCATAATAATCTCCATTATCTTATCTTAATGAGCTACATTGTAGCTCATTTATGTGACTTTTGCCACCTTAACCGAATGCCATTGATTAAAACAACCCGCCAAGTTCACCTCTTAGCGTCACGCAAATCTCCTATAAGCCCCTCACTCCAAACAACTGCCTCATGCTCTCTTTCATCATCCGAGCCCATCTCTTGGTAGGCAAGTTCCAGATCTTGATGTAAAACGCAAGGTTTTGCCATACTCTCATTAAATTGACTGGATTTACCTTTATTAATTGTTGCAGGCTTTTTGTGCATGTCCACTCTCTAAAAAGTATAAGTTCGTATAGTTCAGAAATATATTCTTCAGCCTATGAATATCCCGAGGTTGTTTCTAATTCTCTTGAACGTCTGGCTTTAAAAAATGCTTGCAAAAGAGCGGCACATTGGTCAACAAGCAGTCCCCCTTGCCAATTGACCCTATGTTGGTTTGGTAAATCTAACAGGTTTAATTTACTCATGACAGCACCGGCTTTTTTATCCGGAGCTCCAAAAATCAAACGGCTTACACGTGCATGCATTAAAGCACCCGCACACATTGAGCAAGGCTCTAATGTCACATAAAGAGATGTACCTATCAGGCGATAGTTGCCAATATTTTTAGCCGCATGACGAAGCGCTATAATCTCGGCATGGGCAGTTGGATCGTTCATTTTAATTGGCTGATTATAACCTTCGCCAATTATCTGATTTTCAAAAACTAGGACAGCGCCAACAGGCACTTCATTTTCATTAGCTGCTTCTTTTGCCAAATTTAAAGCATACTGTAACCAAAAAATATCCTGTTCTTTTGACATCGATAGAATTTATTCCCATTCAATTGTCGCAGGGGGTTTTCCAGAAATATCATAAACTACACGCGAGATACCAGGCACTTCATTAATAATACGATTGGAAATTTTTGACAATAACTCAAAGGGAAGTTGAGCCCAATGTGCTGTCATAAAATCAATTGTTTCCACAGCGCGAAGAGCAATAACATAGTCATATTTCCTCGAATCACCCATGACACCCACTGTTTTAATTGGAAGGAAAACGCAAAATGCTTGACTTACTTTTTCGTAATAGCCATTTTTTCGCAATTCCTGAATAAAAATGTCATCAGCTGAACGCAAAATTTTAATATACTCTTCTTTTACTTCCCCTATGATGCGAACTGCAAGGCCTGGGCCTGGGAAAGGATGACGATAAACCATCTCATATGGCAAACCTAACTCTAATCCTAATTTCCTGACTTCATCTTTAAAGAGCTCTCTTAATGGTTCTAATAATTTTAGCTTTATGCTTTTAGGTAGACCACCAACATTGTGGTGCGATTTGATCATATGTGCTTTGCCTGTGTTGGTGCACGCTGATTCAATAACATCTGGATAAATAGTGCCTTGCGCCAACCACCCAACTTGAGAAAATTTAGCTGCTTCTTCTTCAAAAACTTTAATGAATTCATGTCCAATGATTTTACGCTTACTTTCTGGATCTGTTACTCCTTTTAATGCAGTGAGAAAACGTACCTTTGCATCAACACAAGTAACATTAATCCCTAAGTGTGAGGAAAAAGTCATTAACACTTGCTCACTTTCTAGATGCCTTAATAAACCAGTATCAACAAATACACAGATTAATTGTTGCGAAATGGCTTTATTCAGTAGAGCCGCAACAACAGACGAATCTACACCTCCTGATAAACCTAAGATAACTTCTTTGTTACCCACTTGTTGCTGAATTCGATTAATACTATCTGCAATAATTGATTTGGAATTCCATAGAGGCTGACATCCACAAATTTCTAATACAAAACGAGAAAGAATGCGGCCGCCTTGTCGTGTATGGGTTACTTCTGGATGAAACTGTAAGCCATAAAAGTGTCTTTGCTCATCACCCATGGCTGCCAAAGGAGAATTAGATGTACTAGCAATACATCGAAAGCCCGCTGGCAAAGAGATGACTCGATCCCCATGACTCATCCATACATCAATGAGGGGAAAACCATTCTTTGAAATCCTGTCATCAATGTTATTCAGTAATGCATTTGGTCCTTGAATTTGCACTTCGGCATAGCCGTATTCTCGATGGACTGCAACTTCTACCTCACCCCCCAGCTGAGCAGCCATGGCTTGCATTCCATAACATATACCTAGCACAGGACATCCTATTTCAAAAACAAGTTGAGGTGCTCGTGGTGCGCTATCACCTAATACCGTCTCCGGTCCTCCAGATAGAATTATCCCATTAGGTGCAAACTCCTCAAGGAAATGATTGGCGACATCAAATGGACAAATTTCGCAGTAAACACCAATTTCTCTAATACGGCGAGCAATTAACTGAGTATATTGCGAACCAAAATCTAGAATGAGAATTCGTTGATCATGAATATCTATTGTCATGTAATTAGTCAATCCAATAATTTGGTGCTTCATTAGTAATAATGACATCATGCACGTGGCTTTCACGCATGCCAGCACCCGTGACGCGAACAAATTTTGTTTTTTTTCGCATTTCCTCGATAGTACTACAGCCGGTATAACCCATTCCTGAACGTATGCCACCTATTAATTGATGAATCATTGCCACTAAAGTGCCCTTATAGGGTACTCGTCCTTCAATGCCCTCAGGCACCAGTTTTCCACTATCTTTTAGATTTTCTTCTGGCACAAAATATCGATCATGTGAGCCATAACGTTGTGACATAGCACCAACTGACCCCATACCTCGATATTCTTTATAGGATCGGCCTTGATATAAAACAACTTCACCAGGGGCCTCTTCGGTTCCAGCAAACAAACCACCAATCATAATAGAGGAAGCACCAGCAGCAATTGCCTTACATATATCACCCGAAAAACGAATGCCACCATCTGCTATAACTGGCAAACTTCCCTCTAATGCGTTTGCAACGTTAGCAATAGCAGTGACCTGAGGGATACCCACACCTGCCACAATACGAGTAGTGCATATTGAACCTGGCCCTATACCAACTTTCACGCCATCAACTCCTGCTTCTTTTAAAGCCAGCGCAGCTTCGGCTGTTGCAATATTGCCACCCACTAGCTGAACATCAGGAAATTTTTGTTTAATCCATTTAATTTTGTTAAGCACACCTTGGGAATGGCCATGTGCAGTATCTAAAATAATTAAATCAACACCAGCTTGGATTAAAGCTTCTACTCTTGTTTCAGTTTCAAGACTAGTGCCAACCGCTGCACCAACACGCAATCTACCTGATTCATCTTTGCAGGCAGAAGGCTTTTCTTTTGCTTTAAGAATATCTTTAACAGTGACCATTCCTCGTAGCTGAAATTGTTCATTGATAACAAGGATTTTCTCAATGCGATGTTTATGTAGTAAAGAGGTTATTTCTTCACGGCTGGCACCTTCTTTTACAGTGACTAACCGTTCCTTTGGAGTCATCAAGTTAACCACAGGTTGTTCTAAATTAGTCTCAAATCTGACATCACGATTAGTAATGATGCCAACTAATTGTTCACCTTCAACAACAGGCATCCCCCAAAAATTATTTTTTTTAGCTAATTTTAAATATTCATTGATCGTTGTGTGCGCAGTGACAGTAACAGGATTCTGAATAATACCACTTTCAAACTTTTTTACTAACATCACCTGGCGTGCCTGCTGTTCGATACTCATATTTTTATGCAGGATACCGATGCCACCCTCTTGAGCCAAGGCAATAGCTAAACTTGCTTCAGTAACAGTATCCATTGGAGCGGATATAATAGGAATATTCAGCTTAATCCCTCGAGTTAGCTGAGTTTCAAGACAGACATCCCTAGGCAGAACATTAGAATGTGCTGGCATTAATAAAACATCATCAAACGTAAATGCTTCTTGGAAAATTCGCATGAAGAAAAAACCCTGGGCTTTTTAAAATAACCCATTAGTATACAGTAGCCATAATTAAACAGCAAACTGTTTAATCGCATTTAATACCTGGGTAACATTTCTATTCGAGCTAGGGCAGGGAATCTAAATTCCCCGCCCCTCAGAGCAGAACCTCAGCCAACTGCAATATCAAATTTTCCCAATTATCTGCGAGCTCTGCCATTGCTTTAGGAAGTCCAATATGGCAATCGTAATACTTCAACATTGAGGCCATTTGACTACCTAGAAAAAGAAGCTTCTGGTAAAGCAGAATATGAGAATGGGAATTAAAGTTTGATTTTGAAACGAATTTGGCTAAACTCATCTGAGCCATGTTGACCTCCCTTATTGGTTGATATGGTTAGTGTCCTGCGAGTGTTCGTTGCACTCAAAGGACACGCTATTATCTTACTAGTTAATTGGGAAAGCAAATTTTTTTTACAAGATTGTCGACAATATGCAAGAAATTATTAATCAAAGAGAAATATTAACTGTTTCCCAATTAAATAGATCAGTTAAAAAGACACTTGAATCTCACTATCAAACAGTATGGATAGAAGGAGAAGTGTCTAATATTATGAGACCTCAATCTGGGCATCTTTACTTCACATTGAAAGATGCCCAGGCTCAGGTTCGTTGTGCACTGTTTCGGTTGCGCAATATAGCTATTCCCTTTGAGCTTGATAACGGCATGCACATATTAGCTTTTGCAAAAATTTCACTTTATGAAGGTCGCGGTGACTACCAACTTATTATCGAGCATATTGAAGAACAGGGTGAAGGATTACTGCGTAAACGTTTCGAATTACTAAAACAAAAATTGGCTCAAGAAGGTTTATTTGAATTAGCTTCAAAAATAAAGGTCCCGACTTTTCCTCATAAAATTGGTGTTATTACTTCGCCAACAGGAGCTGCAATTCGAGATGTTTTATCTGTTTTAAAAAGGCGTTTCGCCTCTATCCCAGTCATTATATACCCTACCTTGGTACAAGGAGACCAAGCGGCAAAAAATATTGCACATGCCATATCCCAAGCAAATAACCGCGCAGAATGTGATGTACTTATTATTTGTAGAGGAGGTGGTTCTTTAGAGGATCTTTGGCCTTTTAATGAAGAAATTGTTGCAAGAGCAATTTTTGCAAGTCGAATCCCAACTATTTCAGGGGTAGGACATGAAATTGATTTTACTATTACCGATTTTGTTGTAGACCAACGGGCTCCTACACCTTCTGCCGCAGCTGAGTTAATTAGCCCTGATCGCCAAGAATATACACAACGGCTACTTTATTTTAGCCAACGACTTACTCATCTAATAGCAACTGATCTCCACCATCGTAAAATTAACTTGCTTACCATTAAAAAACAATTATCAAGACCCGATAGTTTGTTGGTGCAGTATATTCAGTCAGTGGATATTCTTGAGAGAAGCATATTACGTGCTATTTACCGTAAATTTGAACAGAATAAAAGCAAGCTAGAATTAGTAGGCATAAAATTAAAACATTTAAATCCAGTTCGCAGTCTTGTAGAAAATAAAAAAACGATTGACGAATACTTGAAAGTAATAGCTCAACTTATTAACCAGAAAATACAGGATGCAAAGTTTAGACTCTTAACGTCAAGCAGAATGCTTCAAGCCATTAGCCCATTGAATACTTTAGACAGAGGCTATAGCATCACGACAAAGAACAGCCATATTATAGATGATGCCTTAAGCATACAACTTGGCGATAGAATCAAAATTGAATTGCGAACAGGCTATTTACATTGTGACGTGGTTGAAATCGACTTAAAGGAAGAATAAATTTTCATTTGCTTACGCTTATTGCTTAAGAATAATTTAAAATTTTTCTTCCCTATTCCTTATGAAATATGTACAATAATAGAGCTATTAACTAATACCATTTAGAATTTACCATGCAATTAAACAAATTTTGTGAGCTCACTTTAGAAGAGAAAGAAAATCATATTAAGCTACTTCTATTAATTGACCGAGAGGATTATTATAAGCCTCCGGCATTGACAGAGATTACCCATCAAATAGGTAATGCAGACCTTGTATTTCTGATAAAACTGGCACTAGACCTGTCCGTATTTGATGATCTCTGTAAAGATGATTCACTCCAGTCTTATTGGGATAATATCTGGCAAAAATGTAGTGATGAAAACAACTTAGTTCCACTCCCAACTATTCATACTTTCGATTTATTAAAAGGTATTTATCTCTATTGGTCCTATTTAAAAATACAGCAGAACAGCAATGGGGCTTTGAGCTTATTAAAGAAGTCCGCAGAGCTAAAGTGTTTGGTCGCCATTCAAGCACTGGCCGATGTTTATTTTAAAAATTTAAAGCTACAGTTAGACAAAGCTGATATCAATCAGCTGCTTACCGTTGCTTTACTTGCACAAAGCCATCAAACACCTGGATACAAGTTAAGCGCGAAGATTTACTCCAAATTATACTTAATTATTAAACAACGCCAGGGTGAAATGATGGCCATGCCTTACCAAAAACTGGCAGATGATGCCCTATTAAAGGCAGAAAGTGTTAAAGAGATATCACAGCCTTTTATGCATAATGCAAACCAGTTTTCAGAGCTCAAAGATTTGCAGCTTCTGCTTCAACCTCAACGAACAATTCCTGAAGAGATAACGAGCACGCAAAGTTCTTGTGTTCTATTCAGCTAGCTATTTTTTAGTTTGTGTCTCAATTGAAACATAAGATTTATTATCTAAATTCTGTTCTTGAGATTCTTTCGATGACTCTTTGCTAAATGGTTCTGGCTTTACTGAAAAGAACGTAACACTTGTTGATTTTTTCTCCGTTTTAAGAAAAGATTGGTCTGAATCTGTTGGTTTGAGGGAGCTCATAATTGGGATAGCTTGGTGCTTTTTGTAGCTGGTCAGTTTATTTTTGTGAAGATCATTCATTGCTGACTGTATGTGAAGACCAACCATTTTAAATAATTCATTTTCAGAGGCACTAGCCACAAAGGTTTTTATTTTATCCTTTTGTTTTTTTCTATAGGAAAAAATAAAATCATTTCTTAAACTAGATCGATAAGTTGGCGCGTTAAAATCTTTTTCCCTCTGTGTATTGGGCACTTGGTAAGTCTTCGTATTTGAATTGATAAAATTAAAGAATGAAAGGTTCTTGATCATATAATTTGTAAGATGGGGATGCATTTCAAAATAAGATTCTAGCAAGCGCTTACTTCCCTGAGTAGTCATGACAAGTTGTGGCGGTAGCTGAAACATGGTTAATGTAAAATTATTTCCGCCTTGCTTTTCAAATATTTCCTTCTTGCCATCCAGATAAGAAAAAAGGTCTTCAATTTTTGAACTTTGAAATGCATGGTGCAAAGAAAAAGACGAACAATTCTCATGATCTGTTTGTATACCACCTTGACATATAAAGGTTGTCGCCTGAGGAAAGTGCTTCTCGATAGCGGTCTTAACATACTCCCACCTTGAATCACCAGCAGCGTCAATGATCAAAAAGGAAACATCTTCTTCTTTATTCCCTTTGAATTCTATGTCAACAGCCGTCCAATGAGTACCGTTATGCACAAGCAATTGAACACGCGCACCATCCCTAAGCTGTCCGTTCAGAAAGTCCTTGTGCAGCATCATTAAAGTATAATTAAGTTGAGTCCCTTCCTTAGTTACAATCCTTCCTTTACTATGATTTTTATCAGCAGGGTACCATATTGATGCTTTCTCATTGATATCGGTAACAATACAGTGGAATGCATGGCCTTTTGCGTTTCTTCTTTGCTTTTCAAGCATAACGGCCACCATCATTTCAGGCGGCTTTAAAGGTCTTTCATCAATTGATGATAGTAGAGTCAACTCTGCTTTATAGCCTTTCAGTTTCATTTTGTCCTCATCTCACAATAATTATTAGTAGATTATAGCATATAATTACTAATAATTAACTAAAATATTCGATTTCTTGATAAATTAGCTGAAATCTGATAACTGCAAAGGTAAATAAATTGATGGCAAAATAGGTAAGACCAGCTCTTGCAACCAGGGAATTCCGGAAGAGCCAAAAAAACTATTAACAAGTACTTAAAAGCAATGTCTCAAGTTATTAACCAGAAAATACAGGATGCAAAGTTTAGACTCTTAACGCCAAGCAGGAAGCTTTAAACCGTTAGCCCATTAAATAATTTAGACAGAGGGAGGTTATAGCATTACGGCAAAGAACAGTCATAATTAATTAACAATGTTTTTGAATTTCTAAAATCTGATCTTGATTAAGACCAGTTAGCTCAGCAATTTTCTCAATGGGCTGTCCACTTTTTAAATAGTCTATAACTGTTATCGTTCTCTGAACACCTAACTCTAGACCCTCTTTTAAGCCCTCTTTTAAGCCCTCTTTTAAGCCCTCTTTTAAGCCCTTTTTCTCCCATACTTGTGCCAATGTCACTGCTTTTTGCTCCAATTGATTTGGTAAACTTTTATGTAGAAAATTTGCAAATCGTTTCTCATCTTCTACCTTTGCAACTTCAATATAATACTTTAACATACTTAGTATATAGTTGTCAGCGTGTTCTTTTGCTAACCCTAGGATGGCTTCTGATAAACTTTCTAAATAATTCATGGCATTACGAGATCTGGCATGTTTGAGCAAAATTTCCATTAGTTGGCTCCAGCGATGTGTACGCATTTTTTCATCAGGAACTTGGGTAAAATCAATCAGCTGAAATTGATGGAACATAAACTCCTTAGCTAGAAACCTCTCCCCTTCATCAAACAGATCATAGATACTCGTAGGTTTTGAGTACCTACTTTTTCCATTATAGACTACAATTGGAATTATTAGGGGCAATGTTTTATTCTTTGACTCTCCTAACTTCTCTTTTATTATC
Organism: uncultured Gammaproteobacteria bacterium; assembly: GCA_963817645.1. Lineage (GTDB taxonomy): Bacteria > Pseudomonadota > Gammaproteobacteria > UBA6002 > UBA6002 > UBA6002. Next base: position 115,426 of record CAWFQC010000010.1, read on the forward strand.
AGACAGGTGTATTCCATCATTCGCCACGGCGTTAACCTTCGCTGGTTAGATAGATGCTCCAATAAAAAATAAATATAGGCTCTTTTTTTAGAGCTCACTTTAAACTCTACAGAATATAATACATCTGTTACATACATTTTCAATTCTTTATCCACATAGCTTTCTTTTTGAAGTTCTAGTGATTCGAGATTAATTTTTTTCTTGATCTCCCCGGGAAGATAATTAGTTAAAAAATCTCTGGCTACACGCAGATCACTCATTGCACTTCTGAAAGCATGATCGTGGACCTGTACAACTCTAGTTTGTTTTTGATCTGCCATAAGGTATTTATTCCCCGATAAGTTTATTCTTATGATTAGTCCGAAGGAATCTATAAGGAGGGAGTTGTTCCTTATTAGGTGGGCGGGCTGTGTTACCTTCAGCCCACCTTATAAAGACTTATATCAGCTCAATACCATTTCATGATTTTGGGGAAGAGAGGTTTCTTCATGGAGGTTCATAATATGCTGATTTTCGCTGATGTGAGATTTTTTCACTTGCTGTTGCTTGGGAGGACGACCACGACGCTTTAAGCTAGAACGGTCACTGGTTGTTTTTGCTTTTTTGATTGCTGCTTTTTCCACTCGAGGTTTACGGCCAACCTTCTTAGCCTTGATCTTTGTAGTTGCTCTTGGTTTGACTGCCTTCGTCCTGGTTTTTGCTGCACCCCTTTTACCTTTGGTTGCCTTGGGCTTAGCTTGCGATTTACGATAATCTTTTTCAAAAGCCACTTCAGCACTATTTAATGCCTTTTTTCGAGCTTCTTCTTTCTTACCGGCTTCAGAAAAACCTGAGGAAAACCCTTCTTTATATCCGGCTTCTACTCTTTTTTTCATATCCTTTTGCAAAGCTAGATGTCCCTTATCCCAATTTTTTTGTACAGTTTTGTTCTTTTTCTCTGCTGCTTTAAGTTTATTTTTAAGAGCAACAATTTCCTTTTGCAATTTTTTTACTTCATTTTTTGATTCATTTGTTTTTGCCATATAAAACTCCTATAAAAATAAAAAATATCCACGCGCATTATCAATCTGAATATACAGATAGTCAATAATTATTTGTTTTATAAAATATAAAATTTAGTTTTAATAGCAGAATTATTTTTTTTCTTTCTTTATATGACGAAACAGACGCCTTTTTTTTGCACGTTGCCTGGGAGTCAAAATATTTTTGCGATCTTTAAATGGATTTTCACCACTTCTCAACTCAATCCTAAAAGGTGTGCCCACCAAATTTAAGTGCTTTCTGAAACTATTTTTAAGATAACGCAAATAATTAAGCGGCAAGGACTGTGTCTGATTACCATGAACGATAATTATAGGAGGATTATACCCTCCTGGGTGCGCGTATCTTAATTTAATCCTTCTACCATGAGCTAAAGGAGGTTGATGTTGGGTGATTGCATCTTGCAGAATGCGGGTAAGTATTGGAGTGGATATTTTACGTGTTGCATTTGAATAAGCTTCAATAATTGAAGGAAACAAATCCCCTACGCCTGTTCCAAATAACGCAGAAATAAAATGTGTTCTGACAAAGGAGACGAACTCCAAACGCCGTCGAATTTCACTTTTTAGGTAATTGCGAGCCTCAATTGACATATGATCCCATTTATTAACAGCAAGAACCAATGCCCTCCCAGATTCAACTATAAAATCCAGTAAACGCATATCTTGTTCTGAAATTCCCTCTTTTGCATCTAATACAAATATTACAACATTGGCAGCCTCTACTGTTTGCAGAGCCTTAATTACAGAAAACTTTTCAACATCCTCACTAATTCTTGTACGCCTTCTCACACCTGCGGTATCAATAAGCACATAAGTCTCATCATGCCTTTGAAATGGAATAAAAATGCTATCTCTGGTCGTTCCTGGTTCATCAAAAACAAGTACTCTTTCTTCACCCAATATTCGATTGATTAGGGTTGATTTACCAACGTTGGGTCGGCCGATAAATGCGATCTTGATAGCCTTTTCATATTTTTGAAAAGATTCGGAAACGACAGGTTGAGAGATGGCTGATAGAACTTGTTCAATTAATTTTGTAGTGCCGCGTTTATGTGCACTGGCAATTGCAAGGATATGCTCGAAACCTAATTGATAAAAATCGGATTTTGCAGTTTCTTCATCAAGACTCTCGGTTTTATTCACAACTAAAAAAATTGGCTTTGAACTATAACGAAGTTCTTTTGCAATTTTTAAATCATTAGGCATTAAACCTTCTTTGCCATCCACAACAAATAAAATGACATCAGCTTCTTCAATGGCTTGAAGGGATTGTTTGGTCATTAAATGATATATCTGAGAGTCTGTTTCTGAGTCGATGCCTCCCGTGTCTATAACAATATAACGTGAATTCTCAAACTCACCTTCAGCATATTGTCGATCACGAGTAACTCCTGGGAAATCGCCAACTATGGCATTTCTTGTTCTAGTCAAACAGTTGAATAGAGTAGATTTTCCAACATTTGGCCTACCAATAACAGCAATGACTGGAAAAATAAAATCGCGTTTAGCCATCTAGCTGTTCATATTTGATTTTAAGCAATTGCCGGTTTGGCGCATCTTTCTTTAAAGAACTTAAGGCTTTTTGGTAAGCTTGCAAAGCTTGTTGCTTATTGCCAACCGCAGAGTATATATCACCTCGCACTTCATTTACGGCAGGTAAATAGGCCTGTGCCTCAATTATTTCGAGGCTCTTAAGCGCCTCATCATATCTTTTGATCGACAAGAATATTCTGGATTTACGTAATTTTGCAATTTGCTTAAAATCTGTGTTGTTAGAATTTTTAACGATCCAGTTTAATTTATGGATTGCAGTATCTATTCTTTTTTCATTGACAGCATTTTGCGCAGAAATAAAGGCAGCAAGTAAGGCGTACGGCGTTTTCGGATATGATGACATCAAGCTTTTGACATCAAATTCTACTTCTCTATACTGATGATTAATCTCATGACTTAACATTTGCTCATAAAGTAATGAGGCTTTAGCTGCCTCTTGATTCTTAGTAGTTTGCCAATAACGCCAACCCACGCTTAAAATAACAACAACAACAATAGTGGCAATGGTAAACTTCCCATTCTCACGCCACCAATTTTTTATCATTTCAATTTGCTCTTTCTCAGAAAGTTCAAGGGTCATTTGTTTCTCCTACGAGCTCATTCTACCAAGGCTTGTAACAATAATTGCTGCAATTCACTCTCAATTACGGTGACCTGAGGACGATTTTCCCGCAAATATTTAAGCGTCACCCTTTGCTTATTTGCTTCTTCTTGACCGATGATAAGGGCTAATTTTGCACCACTTTTATCAGCACGCCGAATTTGATTTTTAAGACTGCCCTGCGAATAATCACTAATAATTTTTATTTCTGGGAACTGGCTATGAAGATTTTCAGTTAGAATCATGGCGTGTTCAGTCTGCATCTTCACCCAGAATCACAACATATACTTGTGGATCAGAATCAGGAGAGTAAACAGTTGCCAAGAGTGCAATTATCCTCTCTAAACCCATTGCAAAGCCAACAGCAGGAGTGGATTTTCCTCCAAGATATTCGACCAGGCTATCATAGCGACCACCAGCACAAACTGTACCCTGTGCACCTAAAAGATCAGTGACCCACTCATATACTGTCATGTTGTAATAATCAAGCCCTCTTACAATACGAGGATTGACTTCATAATTTATTTTTGCTGCATCCAGGAAATTTCGAAATTTATCAAAATGAGCGCGAGATGGCCCATCTAAATAATCCAACATTCTTGGCGCTGCAGATAATATCAATTGCATCTCTGGATTTTTGCTATCTAAAATTCTAAGTGGATTCGTTGTTAAACGGCGCCCAGAATCTTCATCCAGTAAATCAATATTCTCATTTAAATAATCTATGAGCTTTTTCCGATAAACTTCTCTTGAGCTTGCATTTCCTAGTGAATTTATTTGCAGTACAACATGGTCTTTTACATTAAGCATTTCCCAGATTCTTGACGTCATTAAAATCTGTTCAACGTCGATATTGGGATCTGCCATTCCAAATGCTTCAACACCAAACTGATAAAATTGTCGAAATCGACCAAATTGTGGCTTCTCATAACGAAACATTGGACCAAGATACCACAAGCGTTGCTGTTGATTATAAAGAAGGCCATGCTCGATACCTGCACGGACACAACCGGCGGTTCCTTCTGGCCGTAGGGATAAACTTTCTCCGTTACGATCCTCGAAGGTATACATTTCTTTTTCAATAATGTCAGTAGCTTCTCCAATAGTTCTTTTAAAAAGACTGGTGCTTCAAGAAGGGGAAATCTGATTTCGCTGTAGCCATAACTCACAGCAACTTGGCGGAGGATTTCTTCGAGGTAAGCCCAATAGCTCGTTTGCGCAGGAAGTGTATCGTTCATTCCGCGAATAGCTTTAATTGTCCTAGTCAAATCACTTTCCTCTACTGTGTATGACAGAAATCTGCTGATCAGAATCTTTATAGTCGATTAAACTCATGTTCAAATTCTCGTTTTTCCACTTAAGTGATACTAATAAAATCAGGGTAGAGATAATACCGTAAGTAATCCATTGAATATATTTATTGCTCGCCGACACTTGTCTTTTACTTGAAAGAAGCCTCCATCCTTGTATAAAGTTATTAGAGCAAGAATCATTAAATGATAATGATAAATCTAAATCTGGCATAGCCAACAATTTGGCATACCCCCGTACATACCCCTTAAAATAAGTAGAGGGGATTTTACCTTGACAATCGTTTTCAATATGTTCGATCAGCTCTTTGGAAAGTCGCAGATGATTCGCAACATCATCTATGGTTAAACCTTGTTCTTCCCTAACTTTTTGAAGCTGCTTGCCAACTTGTTTATTATATTCATTCATAGATATTTGACTCTTCTTAAGTTTGCTATAAGTTTGCCTGCCATTTAATACTTCGCTTGGTACGATCATTAACTTTTCCAACAAGCTGGCCACATGCAGCATCTATATCCTTACCACGTGTTTTTCGAATTCTGGTATTAATGCCCTTTGAGGCCAATATCCTTTGGAAATGAATTATTTTCTCCATGCTTGATTGTTGATAACCACTATGAGGAAAAGGGTTAAAAGGAATCAAATTCATTTTACAGGGGACATTTTTTATCAATTTAATAAGTTCCTTGGCAAAAATTTCACTGTCATTAACTCCCTCTAACATGACATATTCAAAGGTAACAACTCGACGAGGGTCATCTTGATAATAAGTTTTACATATTGCCATGAGTTGTTCGAGAGGATATTTTTTATTTATAGGCACAAGTTCATTTCTCAATTTGTCATTGGGTGCATGCAAAGATACTGCTAACGAAACATTACTGACTTCTTTCAGCCTTTTCATTTGAGGAATTAAGCCAGAGGTACTTAAGGTTACTCTATATTTTGATAAATTATAAGCAAAATCATCCATCATGATGTCCATTGCATCAACCACATTGTCGAAATTAAGTAAGGGCTCCCCCATACCCATTAATACAACATTCGTAATGACACGATTCTTAATCGTACCATCTACTGATAAGCGCTGATATGCAATCCGCACTTGACCAATGATTTCCGCAACAGTCAAATTTCGATTAAAGCCTTGTTTCGCTGTTGAACAAAAGCTGCAATTTAAAGCACAACCCACTTGCGAGGAAACACACAATGTCCCTCGATTTTTTTCGGGAATAAAAACGGTTTCAATACAATTCCCATCAAATAATTTGAGTAACCATTTATGCGTTCCATCGCTAGATGATTGTTCCCAAGTTACTTCTGGCAATTGAATTTGGGTATTTTCTGCCAACTTATTTCGAAAAGACTTGCTCAAATTGGTCATTTGGTCAAAATCTGTTACCCCCCCTTGATGAATCCATTTGATAAGCTGCTGTGCTCTAAATGGCTTCTCCTCTATTTCTGATAACCATTTTTCTAAGCTTTTTCGAGAGTAATCTAATAGATTGATTCTCTTAATTGGCAAAGTTAAAACCTGTTGATCCGAGGCAGTCTCAAGCATAGTACTACTTTGTAAATGATTGTTAGATTGATTCACTATAAATCTCATTTGGATTAAAAAAGAAAGCAATTTCTTCAATAGCAGTTTCTGGGCTATCAGATCCATGAACAATGTTTTCGTCAATAGATTTTGCTAAATCAGCACGAATAGTCCCCTGCTTTGCTTGCTTAGGATCGGTGTCACCCATAATTTCACGATATTTAGAGATAGCATTATCCCCTTCAAGAACTTGGATCATAACAGGTCCAGAACTCATAAACTCTACTAAATTGTTATAGAAGGGCCGCTCTTTGTGTACAGCATAAAAGGCTTCTGCTTCATCCCTGCTTAAATGCTCCATTCTTGCTGCAACAATTTTTAAACCCTCTTTTTCAAACCTAGTATAAATTTCACCGATAAGATTGCTGGATACACCATCAGGTTTGATAATTGATAAAGTTCTTTCTTTTGGCATGATATCTCTCATTAGTTAAATAAAAAAAAGAATTATAAGATAACCGCACACAAAAAAGTAGTTTTTTACGATGGAACATGTCTGAAATAACTCTTACAATTTTTTAGATTCATAATCCAAAATTGCAGCTTTCACCGCATCTTCAACAAGCAACGCAGAATGAATCTTTAACTCTGGTATTAACAAAGCCTCAATCAAACAAGCACTCTTTAATTGTTTTGATTCACTAAGCGTTTTGTTTTCTAACCACATAGTTGCATAAGAGCAGGCAGCAATAATTAAGCAGTTGCCATAGGCTTTAAATCTCGCAGCCATAATACGACCACCATTAACCTTTATTTGAAAGTGAATGAGGGCACCATTGCTAATATTGCCAATAATGCCTCGTCCAACCTTTTTTTCCTGAGAATCAAAAATCCCCACATTTTTGGGATTAAAAAAATGATTTAATACCGCTTCACTGTATTTCATAAGGAACCTATTGGTGAAATGTCACGCAGACGTCCTACAACTGTCTGGATTCGCTCTATGGCGTAATCTATGTTTTCTTCAGTGGTATATCGTCCAATACTAAAACGGATAGAGCTATTAGCCAATTCATAAGTGCAACCAATTGCCCGCAAGACATACGACGGCTCAATGGTAGCAGAATTACAAGCAGCTCCTGAAGATACCGCAAGATCTTGCAGTCCGAGCAATAAAGATTCACCTTCAACGAAATCAAAACCTACATTTAAATTTCCAGGTACCCTTTCATCCCAATCCCCATGCAAATGAACTCCTTCCAACTTTAAAATCCCTTGCCACAACTTTTTTCTGAGATTATAAATGCGCATTGCTTCTTGATCTAAACTTTCTCTTGCAATCTCGCAAGCTTCGCCCATCCCTACTATTTGATGAGTTGCCAATGTTCCAGAACGTAATCCAAATTCATGACCACCCCCATGAATCAATGGTTCCAATCTAATACGTGGTTTGCGCCGTATATATAAAGCGCCTATCCCTTTGGGTCCATAAATTTTATGCGCTGAAAAAGACATCAGATCAACAGACAATTTTTTAATATTGATAGGAATTTTTCCCAAACTCTGAGCTGCATCAACATGAAAAATAACCCCGTTTGCAGAAGCAATGTCGCCTACTTCTCTAATTTTTTGGATAACACCAATTTCATTATTGACATGCATAAGGGAAATTAAGATTGTATCAGGTCTAATCAGTTTTTTGATTTCCTCAGGAAGAATATGCCCCTTCTCATTGGGTGAAAGATAAGTTATCTCAAAATTTAATTTCTCAAGGTACTTTAAAGAATCAAGCACAGATTTATGCTCGATTCTACTCGTAATTATGTGCTTGCCCTTTCGCTGATAAAATTGGGCAGCGCCCTTTATTGCCAAATTATTTGATTCCGTTGCCCCTGAGGTCCAAATTATCTCCTTCTCAGAGGCATTAATTAATTTAGCCACTTGATGACGGGCTAACTCAACTATCTCCTGAGCATTCCACCCATACCGATGATTGACTGATGCCGGATTGCCAAATTCACCAGCCATACCTAAGCATTGAATCATTTTTTCAATAACACGCTCATCAACAGGTGTTGTTGCCATATAATCTAAATAAATGGGTTTGATCATTGTCATTTTTACTCATTAAAATATTTCATGAATGTTCTCTATTAACAGCTGTCAAAATACCTCTTAAGATATTTAACTCATTACGCTCAAGTGAAATGCGATTAAATAAACGTCGTAGTTTTCGCATCATCTGCCTTGGTTTGTGGGGATCAAGGAAATGCAAATCAATGAGTGTTTTTTCCAAATGCTGATAGAAATGTTCCATGTCCTCTAAGGTCACTTTAGATGCGCTTTTATGCCCATACTCATTTTTATTCACATCTAACAGACTTTTATGCAATTCATATGCAACTACTTGAACCGCTTGTGCTAAATTGAGAGAAGCAAAATCTGGATTGCAGGGTATGAAGACATGATAGTGACATGCGGATAATTCTTCATTTGTTAAACCCATCCTCTCTTGACCAAATAAAAAACCTATCTTATTTCCCTCACGAAGAGCTTCTCTTGCCTTTAGGGCAGAGTCATGGGCTGATAAGGAAGGAATAGACAATGCTCTTATTCGAGCACTAGCTCCAAAGACTAAATTGCAATGAGCAATTGCCTGTTTAAAGTCTTCAACTACAATTGTTTGTTCTAAAATATCCTCTGCCCCTGAGCAGCGAGCCACTGCCTCCTCGTTAGGAAAATTAGCAGGAGATACCAAACACAACTTTTTAAAACCCATATTCTTTATTGCACGAGCACTCGCACCTATATTTCCGGGATGAGTGGTCTTTATTAATACGAATAATATTTCTTCACTGTTTATCATTCTGGATGTTTCTATCTCTACAGTATAAAAAACTATCGGTAACAGCCCTTTATCGTCAAAATTATCCCTTATGTTATAATCTTGTTCATTGAATGTTCCCAATAAGGAGTCAACTTGGTTACTTATCGCAAACCTCTAAATCGCGGCACTACTTTATTGGAACTTATGATTACTGTTGCCATTATTGCTATTATTGCCGCCATCGCTATTCCTTCCTATATTAATTACACCAAAAAATCCCATTATAGTGAACTTGTACGTGCTACTGCACCTTATAAACTGGGTGTTGTTCAATGTTATAATATTAATGGCGACTTTAATAATTGTAACTCAAGTACCACAGAGACTTATGGAATTCCTCCTTCAATTACCCGCCCACCTAATAAACAGAGTGCTATTAGTCAAATTAAAATTAGCCAAGGAGTTATCACCGCCATTCCAAATCCAGTTAGTGGAATTACGGCTGATGAGTTGTACGTTTTAACGCCTACAGCTTCAAATGGCGTTATCTCTTGGGTGCCTTCTGGCAAAGGCGTTGCTGACGGGTTAACTCAGTAAAGAATGTAATCCATTGGATAAATTAACACAACCAAAGCTAAGTGGCTTCGGCTATTATCTAATTACAAACGACTATATAGATAAAGATAAAGCCTATACCGCACTCAAAGAATCACACATCAAAAAGCTATCTTTCATTGCCTATCTGGGGCAATATGACCTTATCCACTATAGCAAGCTTGCACAAGCCATTGCAAGTTACTTTGGTTTACCTTTGTTTGACTTAAATAGCTACAATCTCAGTAATTTACCGAAGGATGTTATAAGTACTGACCTAATTCTAGAACATTCAATTTTACCTCTTTTTAAAGATAAATATCGACTTATCCTTGCAGTTGCAGATCCTTCTCTTCCAAATCTAAATGACATTAATTTTTTAACTGGTTTAACCTGTTCTTTAATAATTGTGGAAGGGGATAAGCTTAATAAAGCTATCGACAGTCTTTTTTCCATCCAACTTCGAGCAGAATTACCAGTTGAAGACATCCAGTTGGAAAGAAAAATTAAAAAAATAGAATTTATGCAAACCGAAGCTTCCCATCCTGTTGTTAAATTTTTAAATCAAATTTTACTTGATGCAATTAACAAAGGTGCCTCTGATATACATTTCGAACCGTATGAAAATTACTATCGGATAAGATTTCGAGTAGACGGAGTCCTTTTTGAAATAAACCGACAGACATTAGAACTATCAAGTTACCTAACCGCCCGATTGAAAGTTATGACTAATTTAGATATTTCTGAACGTCGTATACCACAAGATGGTCGCTTTAAACTCAATTTGTCTCAACATCGATCGATTGATTTTCGTTTAAATACCATTCCTACCCTTCATGGTGAAAAAGCGGTTCTCCGTATATTGAAATCATCTAATGAGCTCCTTGATTTAAATATTTTAGGGATGTCTGAGCATCAAAAAAATCTCTTTAAAAATGCCATTAGACATCCTCAAGGAATGATTTTAGTGACAGGTCCTACTGGAGGTGGGAAAACTATAACACTTTATACTGTACTAGATATTTTAAATACATCCGAAGTCAATATATCTTCTGTTGAGGACCCAATTGAAATCTATCTTGACGGTATCAATCAGGTGCAAGTAAATTCCAAAGTAGGACTTACTTTTGCCTCTACCTTACGTGCTTTTTTGCGACAAGACCCGGATATTATCATGGTTGGTGAAATCCGCGATCTTGAGACGGCAGAAATTGTTGTCAAAGCTGCACAAACTGGACATTTAGTATTGTCCACTCTTCATACCAATAGTGCTCCTGAAACCTTAGTTCGTCTCTCCAGTATAGGTGTTGCGTCTCATAATATAGCCAGCGCAATAATATTGATCATTGCACAACGTCTGGTAAGACGGCTTTGTCAATTGTGTAGAATAAAGATAAATGTTGCAGAGAAAACACTTTTAGCTGAAGGTTTTTTATCAGAAGAAATACCAGATTTAATTATTTATAAAGCATCTTCTTGCCATCAATGCAATCAAGGCTATAAGGGCAGAGTTGGCATTTATGAGGTTTTGCCGATTTCCAGAGACATGGCTAAGTTAATTATGGAAAATGCCGGTTCATTAGATTTAGCGCAGCAAGCCAGAAAAGAAAATACCCCAAGCCTTCGTCATTCTGGACTTAATAAGGTAAGAGAAGGGATAACCAGTCTTGAAGAACTAAATCGAGTAATAAAATGATAACACTACAAAAAATGGGAGATAGAATACAAAACTTTTCCTGGACAGGCATAAATAAAAGAGGATTGCGAGTAAAAGGTGAATTGGCTGGTGATAACCTTACCATCATCCAAGCAGAATTAAAAAGACAAGAGATAGAACCTATTAAAATACGAAAAAAGCGCAGACCGTTATTTACTCTAGCACCAGGTGTGAAAAGTCAAGATATTCTATTATTTAGCCAGCACCTTGCTACAATGTTAACTGCTGGCATTCCCCTTGTGCAGGGATTAGAAATTATATCCAAAAGCCAAAGTAAAGAGTCAGTTCAAATACTAATACATAACATCAAAAATGATGTGTCTTCTGGCAAAACTTTCTATGACTCCCTAGCTGCCCATCCAAAGTTTTTCAATCAACTGTTCACCAATCTAATTAAAAGTGGGGAGCAATCAGGCAGTCTTGATATTATGTTGCAGCGTTTGGCAAATCATTTGGAAAAAACTGAAGTTTTAAAGAAAAGAATTCAAAAAGCGATGATCTACCCAGCAGCCATTCTATCTATTTCATTTCTTGTTGCAGCCCTGCTGTTAATTTTTATTATTCCTCAATTTGAATCATTATTTAAATCATCCGGGGTCAATTTACCGTACTTTACAGGTTTAGTAATTAATCTATCTAAACTATTGCAAACTTATTGGTATTTGATTATTGGCACTGCAATGTCTTTGATTTGGCTGGTCATTCACTTTCGGCGAACATCTAAAAAGTTTAAATATGCTATCGATGCCAAAATCCTAAAATTACCCATATTTGGAAATTTAATTCGAAAGTCAATTATTGCGCGAATAACTCGAACCTTATCGACTTTGTCAGATATTCCGATGTTAGATGCCCTTTCGACAGTTTGTGGCGTAGCTAATAATAGCGTGTATAGCAATGCAATTTTACAAATAAAGGAAGATATTGCTGTTGGGCAACAAATGCATTCTGCAATGAATGCCACACACTTGTTTCCCAATATGGTCATTCAGATGGTGGCTGTGGGTGAAGAATCTGGAAAAATTGATAGGATGCTGGACAAAATAGCCAGCTATTACGAAGAAGATGTTGATAACACGGTAAGCGGCTTAAGCACTTTAATAGAGCCTATTATTATTGTTATCTTGGGCCTCATTATCGGTAGCTTTGTCTTGGCAATGTATTTACCTATTTTTCAATTAGGATCAATTGTTTAGGGAAAAGCCCTTTATTTCGGTGATCGTTGTTTGACTTACTATCTTCAAATTTTACTATACTTTCGCCATCATATTCTTTATACATATATACCTTTCCCTACCTAGCACTATTTAAGGCTAGGATAGCAAGGAAATATTAATAAAAACTTAGCAATGGACTTTATAATTGAAATCTGACCAATTTTAATAAAGTCTCAATTAGTTGATTCCCTCTTATGGAGAGAAGAATTATGACTGCAAAAGCCTTAAAAGAATTGGCCGCTCAAGTACACAAGCTCAAACCCGTTGTCATCATTGGTAGCAAGGGTCTAACAGATGGTGTACAAGCGCAAATCAATCAAGCTTTAGATGACCATGAACTCATCAAAATTAAAATTGCCGAAGGTGATTATGCTGATCGATCAAAAGTAATTGAAAATATATGCTCCGCTCAACAAGCAGAAGTTGTGACGAGAATTGGTCGGATGGTCGCAATATACCGGAAGAGGATCCAGCGCTAATCCCATGATGAGAGCTGATTTTTTCTTTTGAGGTGAATCGAGTCAGACTTCAACTTACCGAAAAACTTGATTATCGAGTAGGAAGTTCAGCTAAATAATTAGCAGAAGTCACCAAGTTACCATCTTGTGAAATTGCCTTCTGGAAATAATATTTTGCTAGATTTTTATCCGGAATTTTTAAGGCACTAAAACCTGCATTCTCGTAGGCTGAGGCCGTATCAAGGTATTGAGGATCGTTAATTGCCATTAAAAAATGCCTCACTGCTTCCCGATAATTCCCAACCCGATATAAAAAAGTTCCATAGTTATTATGCGCAGCGCCAGATTTTGGTGCAATCTCTATTGCACGTTCATAATTTTCTTTTGCTTCTTTTATTTCACTGATACTCTCGTAAAAATAGCCAAATCCATACCAGGCAGAGGGATTTTTAGGATCTAAGATTTGCGCTAACAATAGCTTCTTCTTCGAATCATTAACATACCCTTGTTTTAAAAAGGCAATTGCCAATTTAACATTTGCATCTGAAGCAGCCCTTCTTTGATTGAATGTTGACTCCTCAATTTCCATCGGCTCCTTGATTGTAGTGCAACCCATTAACAGAAAAAAGCTAAGCAGAAATAATAATCTTATCATTGGTATCTCCAGCATTATGCATGTGTCATTCGAGAATCAAGTTTTTCGGTAACCTATTTTATCCAATCATGGCGCGATCAAGTGTTATTCAGGTCGCACTTCTTAAGACTCAGGCATGATATATTTATGTCAATAGGGTTAACAGTTCGTATAAATACGGGGTTGAGATTGAAACATGCAAGTTCCTAATCGGATTTAAACGGTATTTAAAAAAAATATAAGCAGGATATTCTAAATACAATAAATGAAATATCATCTAGGAACATGGCTATGATACCTTTACATAATAACGGCAGACGAAAGATATATTTATTCTTATTTTTACTACTACCTCTAACTCTTGATGCACAAATTTATGAGTATAATACTTCCAAAGGTAATGTAATTTTTACAGATAGAGCACCTTCAAACAAAGGTAGTACCCCAAAGCCTATTAATTGCTTACCTCAAATAAATACATTTCCTTTAAAGTCCAATAACGCTGACCATGAACATTTCCAGCCAACACCCCCCTCCATTAACATGAACGATCATGATTTAATGAAGAGGAACTTTGAGCAAAAAGTTGTTCCGCAAAAGATAGCGATAATTTCGCCCAATGACCAACAAACTTTCTGGAACGAAAGGCAAATAATAGTCAATGCTTCTGTTACTCCTGAGCTAGTTGAAGGTAACACAATTCAAATCTTACTTGATGGCTCACCATACCAATCACCCAAAGCACAGCTTCAATTTAAACTTGAAACACTCGGAGAAGGTTCCCATACAATTCAAGCAGAACTCCTTGGGTTACAAAAAGAAATCCTTTCTAAGACACAAAGAATTACTTTTTTTATTCATAATGGGAAAGTTGAACCTTGATGGATATTAAAGACCTGTTAATCCAAGCTCTTAAGCAGAACGCTTCAGATCTTCATTTATCTGAAGGCACTAATCCCATGATTCGTGTTGATGGAGAGCTTGAGCCAATCAGCGATTACTCATCTATGACAGGCAAACAAATTAAGGAAATAATTTATTCAAGCTTATCAAGTGAACAGAAAGCGTTTTTTGAGAATAAGCTAGAAATAGATTATGCTTATCGATTAAATAATTATTATTTTCGTATTCATGCATTTCATCAAGCCAAAGGCACGGCTGCTGCCTGTCGGATTATTCCCCCATCCATTCCCACGCCAGAACAACTTAATTTACCTCCCTCCTGCATCAATTTATGTAATCTCTCTAAAGGGCTTATTTTAGTGACGGGACCAACCGGTTCTGGGAAAAGTACTACTCTTGCCACCTTAATCAATTATATTAATTTAGAAAAGCGAAAGCACATTGTCACAATAGAAGACCCTATTGAGTATCATTATACTAGTCAAAAAAGTCTTATAAACCAGCGAGAGGTAAAAAAAGATACTCACAGTTTCCAGTCTGCTCTCAAGTCAGTTCTTCGTGAGGATCCTGATATTATCATGGTAGGAGAATTGCGTGACCTGCAAACCGTACGTTTGGCGCTTACGGCAGCAGAAACGGGACACTTGGTTTTTGCCACACTTCACACCAATTCTGCAGCTCAAACTGTCGATAGAATAATAGACATTTTTCCTGGAGAAGAAAAAGCTATTATACGGTCTATGCTGGCAGAATCTTTACAAGCAATTATTGCTCAAATACTGATAAAGCGTATTGGGGGTGGGCGGGTAGCCGCTTTTGAAGTCTTAATTAATACACCTGCAATTCGCAATCTGATAAGGGAAAATAAAATATCACAATTGTATTCAATTATACAAATAAGCCAATCTCAAGGAATGTTTACTCTCGGCCAGTATCTTGAAAAATTAATCAAAGATAAAATTATTGAGAAATCAAATTAATAATTCGCAATTCACAACTTCCTCAATTAGAATATTTAGAGTTACCGAAAAACTTGATCATAAGAGTCCTAAAATAAGTAATCTTTATGCAACCCATATTAAACATCGCTATAAATGCAGCTCGAAATGCGAGCAAGATTATCACTCGATCTATTGGTAGATTAGATAGTCAACATATTACTGAGAAACAATCCAATGATTTTGTGACTGAGGTAGACAAACAAGCTGAAAAAGAAATCATTCATACAATCAGAAAAAACTATCCTGATCATAGAATTATTGCCGAAGAAAGTGGTTTATTAGAGGGAAGCAATGAAAATTTCACCTGGATAATAGATCCTCTTGATGGCACCACCAATTTTATTCATGGAATACCTCATTTTTGTATCTCTATTGCAGTATCTTATAAAATGAAAATAGAACATGGGGTAATTTTTGACCCTATTCGGAATGAATTATTTATTGCAAGCCGTGGAGAAGGTGCAATGCTAAATGATCGTCGTATACGGGTTAGTTCCAATATAAAACTTGAAAAGAGTCTTATTGGAACAGGTTTTCCCTTTAAGCATCCACAAAATATCCCCATCTACTTACGAATATTTGAAAATATGCTGCCAAAGGTTGGTGGCATGCGCAGAGCAGGATCAGCTGCTTTGGATTTAGCATATGTGGCAGCAGGACGTTTTGATGGCTTTTGGGAGTTGGCTTTAAGTGAATGGGATATCGCAGCAGGCATATTAATGATTAAAGAAGCAGGGGGTTTAGTCAGTGATGCATTGGGAGAAGAAAAATATTTTGAAAATGGAAATATTATTGCCGGAAACCCTAAAATTTTTAAAGGGTTATTACAAATAATTAAGCCCAACTATTTTTAAGGGTTTTCATCAATAGGGCGTGCAGTAGGTATTAAGTGCTTACGGCTTAATCCCATTGCAACCGCCAAAGAACCTGCAACATAAATTGAAGAATAGGTACCAACTACAATACCAATGATGAGTGCTAACGAGAAACCTCTTAGCATTTCTCCACCAAAAATAAATAACGCCAAAACTACCAGCAGTGTTAACCCTGAGGTCATAATCGTTCTTGAAAGTGTTTGGTTGATGGATAAATTCATAATTTCCATGGGAGCAGCCTTGCGCACCTTCCTAAAATTTTCTCGTACTCGGTCGTAAACAACTATCGTATCATTTAATGAATAGCCAATGATGGTTAACACGGCAGCTAGGGCAATAAGATTAAAGTCAATGCCAAAAAAAGCAAAAATACCTAAAATTAAAATAGGATCATGGATGAGAGCAACAACTGCACTAACTGCAAACCGATAATCAAAACGTAATGCAATATATAGCATTGTACCAAGTAATGAAACTAAAATGGCTAAAACACCATTAGTTATTAAAGTCTTACCTACCTGGGGACCTATGTATTCAATTTGATGTACTAACGCACCTGGTAAAGAATGTAAAAGTTTAGTCTTTAATTGATCCTGATTATTTTTCTCCTGAGCAGAAATACGGATTAATACATCATTTGCTGACCCATAATTTTGGACAACAGCATCATGAAATCCTGCTAACGATAACTGCTCACGAATTTTATTTAAATCAGCTGGCTGCTTGTAGCTTATCTCTGCCTGTGTTCCCCCCGTAAAATCAAGCCCCAAATTAAGACCATTGTAAACTAAAGCCATGATAGACAGAGCACATAATATTACTGAGAAAACCGCCGCATGAATCCGCTGACCCATAAAGTTGATATTGGTATTTGACTTGAAAAACTCCATTGTTGCGCCCTAAATTAATAGTTAAAAAACATGCATTTTTAAATGCCAATTGAAAGCCTCTTTACTTGCTGCCTTCGATTTAAATAAACAAAACTCACCAACATCCTTGTAAAATAAATTGCAGTCAACATAGAAGTAGCAAGACCAATGGTTAATGTCACAGCAAAACTTTTCACAGAGCCACTACCCAAGGCAAAAAGAACAACAGCCACTATCAACGTCGTGACATTTGCATCCACAATAGTTGAGAAAGCCCGTTCATAGCCTGCTCGAATACTGGACAAAGGGCTCATACCATTACGTAGCTCTTCTCTTATCCGCTCATTTATTAATACATTAGCATCCACCGACATGCCCACCGTTAAGACAATTCCCGCAATTCCAGGCAAGGTAAGCGTCCCTCCTAAGATGGACAAAATAGCAATTATAAAAATGACATTTAGTAAAAGTGCAAAATCTGCGAAAAGCCCAAATAATCGGTAATAAAAAATCATAAAAAGAAACACAAGACATGAGCCAACAACTAGAGAGAGCAACCCTTTTTGAATATTTGCAGCACCTAAACTGGGCCCCATAGTAGTTTCCTGAGCAATATCCACTGGTGCTGTCAAGGCACCTGAGCGAAGAAGCAATGCCAGATTTTCAGCATACTTTGCGCTAGATAATCCAGTAATCTGGAAATTATTGCCAAGCGCACTTTGAATGGTAGCCACATTAATAATTCGCTCTACTTGGCGACGTACTGGCACTAATTTTCCATTAACCATTTTTTGGTCAGTCTTAGAGTCAACATAGATTGTCGCCATTGGCTTGCCAATACTCTCAGCCGTCACTCGATGAAATAAACTCTCACCCCCCCCACCAAGACGTACTTGGACATTAGGACGACCGTCTTCACCAAAAGAGGCAGTCGCATAAGTAATTGAGCTTCCGTTTAAAATAACTTGGCTTTTTAATAATATAGATCTTCCTTCATATTCATATAGCTTAGACCCTATTGGCAAAGAGCCTATATTAACCTCATGATCGGTATCAACCATTTGAAACTTAAGTGTTGCTGTTTTACCCAGTAAGTCTTTTGCTCTAGCCGTATCCTGAACTCCAGGCAAATCAACGCTAATTTGATCCTGGCCTTGCCTCTGGACAACTGCTTCACTTACACCAAGCTCATTTACGCGATTATTGAGAATAGTCATATTTTGTTCAACAGCAAAATCTGAAATTTTATTAATAGTATTCTCAGTTAAAGTTGCTTTAAGCACATCACCATTTTGCTTAGTGATTAAAAATTCGGGAAATTTGCTCGGCAACAAGGAGTAAGCTTTATCTAGATCGCTTTTATCACGAAACTGGAGATTAATATATTTGGGCAGTTCCATGTTAATAGCTGTGTAACGAATTTGGTTCTGGCGTAATTCATTGCCAAAATTATGGATTTCACTTTCCAAGCGTGTCTTGATAACAGCATTTACATCTATCTGCAACAGAAAGTGAACTCCTCCCCGAAGGTCAAGTCCCAACTTCATGGGTTCTGCTCCAAGCGCACGAAATATCTTGGGGGTGCGAGGGGCTAAATTAAAAGCAATAACATATTGATCACCAAAAACACTTTTCAACGTGTCTCTGGCTTTTAATTGAGTATCAGGATTTCTGAAGCGAATTAACAAATTGCCATTTTCTTCATTGCTGGATAGATATGGCAAGTTTACTTTATTTAATTCAAGAGATACCTGCTGCTTTAAGCCTGGGGGAAGAGAGGCTGCATTCGGCGATGAAATCTGAATAGCGGG
>CAWFQC010000011.1:0-38933 GCA_963817645.1 uncultured Gammaproteobacteria bacterium
ACACGGGCATATCCAAACTTCACACAAACCCCCTGGCATTAAAAAGTATTCCAAAAATAAGAATATTCGTGTATTTTGGCACGTTTTGTTATGGAACTAATTTTGGAATGAAATTCTCGCCGGTTTTACTATAAAAAGCAATACTAAAACATGATGCACCAAAAACACGTGTTTTTGGAATAGCCTCGGAGAATTCCATTCATGTCATCAATTGAAAAAACCGCTTATCCCCGATTTCCGCAAAGGAAAAAAATTAAGCAAGCTGAACTAAACCGTCATTATTCTATCCCCCAAACTGAGCGACTCATGATTGAGCAAGCAGCTAACACAAAAAAGTCACAGTTTAATCTCGCTTTGCAACTCAAAGCATTTCAAAGGCTGGGCTACTTTGTAAACTTAACTGAAATCCCGGATGAAGTGGTGATGCACATTCGGCAAGCACTGAAATGCCATTACCGATTGACTCCTGGTTATCGCGATAAAATGACCAAATATCGGCATCGCAAGAAAATTCGTGAATTTCTCAATGTTAAACAATGGGGATGGGAATATATCGACGGCAAAAAAATACATCCTGGGATGAAATTAGCCGTTCAATCTTCTTATGAGATATCGCATTCCATGAATAACATCGCTGATATTATCAATGCCGTGATTGAAAAACTATTGCAGGCAAATTTTGAACTCCCCAGTTTTTATCGTTTAAATCGCTTGGTGCGTCACACCCGTCACCATGTGAATAACAAGATCTTTCGAGGAGCCATGCAACGATTAGTGGCCGGAAATCATCAAGTTACTCTGGACAATCTGTTGGTTCGCCAGGGTGATGAGCAACGTACCTTATTCAATAAGGTAAAAAGTATGCCGCAACGACCTAGCGTCAATAAATTCCATAAATTTCTTGACCATTTCCATTGGCTTATGTCATTGGGTGATATACTCTCGTGTCTTGAAGGAATCACTAAGATTAAGATTGATCAGTTCGCTGAAGAAGCTAAAACAATGACAGCGGATGATATGATGGATATCGGTGAAGCTAAACGGTATACACTAATTGCCTCACTCATCTTTAAAGCGCAATCTACTACGAAAGATGTCTTGGCTAAAATGTTTTGCCGTTTGATCGCCATCGCACACAAGCAAGCAAAAACCAAATTAGAAAAGAAATTGAACAGTAGTAAAGACGATACGTGTAATGTGATTGAGCTTTTTCAAAAAATCATCGACGATGGGCGCTCAATCAAAAATTACTGCCTCTTTGCAAAGACATTTCACGAGACGATCATTGACGCAGGTGGTTTCGATCTAATTGATAGCAAATGTAATGATATTTTGGCAAGTCATGGCAAGGAATATAGAATCTTTTTACCAGAACAGATTCAAAAACGACGAGCATTGCTGTTCAAGATCTTGAAGGCGCTTCAACTAAACAGCTCAACTCAAGACGATAAATTGATAATGGCTATGCAATACATTCTAAATAATGAAACAAAACGATCAAAATTTATCGACAATGATATTGATTTGCCATTCATAACCCATTTTTGGCAAAAACGTGTTTTTACAGGCAGTGCTAAAAATCGTAAAATCAATCGAAAAGCGCTGGAGAGCTGCATCTTTGATTTCATCTCAAAAGGGTTAAACTCAGGAGACGTCTATGCACCTGGCGCTAGAGAATATGCCGATTATCGTTCTGAATTATTACCATGGGATGAATGCTTACCTTATTTAGATGCGTTCTGTGAGGAAGTTGGTATTGCTAATAATCCAACCGAACTCTTAGGCAATTTGAAATTAAAGCTTCGTAAAACAGCAGAACATGTGGACAAAAATTATCACAACATTCCTGATTTTGTGATTAATGACGATGGCCGACCGGTTCTGAAAAAATATGAGCCAAAGCCTAAAACAGAAAGTGCGGCACAACTAGAAAATCTTGTACGTGAAAGGATGCCCGATCGTAAATTGCTCGATATTCTATCATTTGGACATCACCATACCGGGTGGGCTCATGAATTTGGCCTTATCGAAGGCACAGAAGATAAATTAACCGATGCCATTGCCAAATATATCATCGCAACATTTTGCTATGGGACCGGTCTTGGCCCAACCCAAACTGCAAAACATGTACGTTTTGAAATTGAAGCACGTACGTTATCGCGGATTAACAAGAAACACATTAGCTTAAAATCACTGACAAAAGCCATCACACATATTGTGGATTGCCTGAACCAATTTCCATTGTTAAAGGCATGGGGGACTGGGATTCGTGTTGGGGTGGATGGAACATTTGAAGACATTTATGATGATAATATGATTGCTGAGCATCATGTGCGATATGGTAAAAAAGGCGGTGTTGCCTATCGACACATTGCTGATAATTATATTGCACTCTTTTCGACTTTTATATCATGCGGGGTTTGGGAAGCCATACACATTATTGATGGATTACTGCAAAATGCATCAGAAGTGCAGCCAAATATTGTGCATGCTGATACGCAAGGGCAATCATTACCTGTTTTTGCTTTTGCACACTTGTTTGGCATTCAATTAATGCCAAGGATCCGCAATTGGAAAGGATTGAATTTGTACAAGGTAGATAAAAATATAAAATACGCTAATATTGATGCATTATTTTGTGATTCAGATATTGATTGGGACCTATTGCACACCCATTGGCAGGATTTAATGCAGGTTATTATTTCCATCAAACAGGGTAAAGTGTCTTCTGCATTTATGCTATCTAAGCTTAATTCATACAACAATCAGAACAGATTGTATAAGGCATTCCAAGAGTTAGGCAAGGTGATTCGCACTACTTTCCTCCTGGAATACATCTCTGATAAAAAGCTTCGCCAAACGATTACTGACACTACAAATAAGGTGGAGTCTTATCATAAATTGGAAGATTGGATCAGATTTGGATCACGCTACCTGGTTGTATCTAATGATCCTGATGAAATGGAAAAAGCGATAAAATATAACGATCTAATTGCAAATTGCATCATGTTACAAAATGTCATCGACATTACAAATATATGTCATGAATTACAGAAGGAGGGATACGTATTTACGGCTGAAGATTTGAGCAACTTAAGCCCTTACATGACAGAGCATATTAAACGATTTGGGGAATACATTTTGGATTTAATCAAGAAACCTGAAAACCTACGCCAGATAATGGATAAAGCCGTGTTTGATTTATCAAATGCATCAACTGCACACGTATCCTGACTGGCCCCGAACAACAGCTCCCGGGGTCAATCTTTCTTGTGCAATCCAATTAAATAGTTTACGAATAATTTCTGCTTCTTCTTCTACAATTTCAAATGATGCTTGACCGCTCCCTGTATGTTTATCAATATAACGATAACCATAAGGTGCATTTGCAAGGGCATTAACAGATCCCCGTTTAGCAGCATGAATTCTGCCTCTTCGATGACGTTCCATAATTTTTGAGCGCTCATATTCAGCAATCATTCCTTGCATTTGTAATAGTAATTGTGACTCCGGATTATCAGATTGCTGAAAATTTAAAAAATTAATTTCTACACCAGATTTTTCAAATTCTTCTATTAATATCATTTGATAAGCATATTTACGGGATAATCTATCTGGAGAGTGGATATAAACTTTATTTATTATTCCAAAAGATATTTGATCACGCAATTTTTCTAAAGCAGGACGAACTAAATTTGAACCACTATAACCATTATCTATAAATTTATGCTCATCTAATAATTTATGTCCATCAGTCACAATACGATTTTCTAATGCTGTAATTTGGCTTGCAATCGTATTTTCTTGTACTTGTTTTTCTGATGAAACCCTTGCATATAATGCAGCAATAATCATTTTAAATTTCCTTGTAATTGTTTCGACTTATATTCAAAATCCGTATTGGTTTCAATTTTTTTGTTAGAATTTATTTTATAATTATTTCTTGGATATAATTTTTCATAAGTATCTATCAAATTATTTACAGCTAATCGATTCAGCTCGTAGCTGCAAGAGACATGCCATTTTTTTTTGCACTATATTGTTACTCCCTGTTGATTGAATAGATTACCAATGCTTGCACAAACAATTTGCCAAGAAGAATTAATTAACGAACCGTCATATATGAACTTTTTTCCGGGGCTATTGTATAGACAAGATTTGAGGATAGTTTGAACAAATTCTAAGCTGTTCGCAACATTGTTGTAACGGTACATGAAGGTTTTGAGCATTCTACACGGATTGTGCGGCGAGGAACGACGGCCCAAAGAGCGCATTTTTTCGAAAAAGTTCTTTTAAATCTGCATGCAAACCAGGCACTAGTTGTAAGAGTTATTTCAGACATGTTCCTAGGGAAGTTAATAGATTTTAAATTTCATGATCTAGTGTACATATTGCACACTAGACTGCTTTTAAAATATATAAATTCCTCGAGAAATACGATGTAAATTTCCTAGTGTATAAAACTAAGGGCGAATTCAGGTAAATAGTTATTGACATAAAAATTGGTTATCAAACGAATGGTTATATTGCTTTTAATACCCTGCTTTTGCCTCTTATTTCTATTTTTTAAAGAGCAGGTCATCATTAATGTTACTTCCAGCATGCCTAAAGGTATTGAGTACAATAACCTTCAAATAACCTCTGGCCATAATGATGTCATTGCTATTTGTTTACCTAATGGACTGCGGCAGTTTGCTCTACTAAAGAGGATAAGCTTTTTCTTTTTCCTACTGTCTGAATCACAGTTTTTCTCTATAACGACTTGCGTTACATGACGCTAGACGTTATAATAATCCATGATAATAAAATTTAAATGCAAGGAGACTGAAAAAATTTGGTATGGAGACATGTCTCGTCGTTTGCCAACAGATATACAGCAAGTGGCTAGACGTAAATTACGTATGTTAAATAACGCTAAACAATTAACTGACCTACGTATTCCACCTAACAATAGATTAGAATCATTAAAAGGAAGTAGAGTAGGGGAGAATAGCATTCGGATTAATGATCAATGGCGCATATGTTTTAAATGGGTCAATGGTAATGTTGATGAAGTTATTATTGAAGATTATCATTAAAGAGGTAAATAAAATGGCTAAACTTGAAAATATTCACCCAGGTGAAATTCTTTTGGAGGAATTTTTACGACCGCTTGATATTAGTCAAAATAAATTAGCGCGTGATATTGACGTTCCCCCAAGAAGAATTAATGAAATTGTGCATGGTCTCCGTGCAGTTACAGCGGATACTGATTTAAGATTGTCAAAAGCATTAGGTACAAGCGAAGGTTTTTGGCTTGGATTGCAATCTGATTATGATTTAGAAGAAAGGAAGAAAAAGATCAATAAGAAGCTTCGAACTATTAAATTAATTTCTCAGAATGCTGCCTAGTGCCTGTTCTATTCCACATAAAGAAAGAGCGAATCTTTAAAAAGTAGTGGTTAAAATTGCCAATCGATTAAAAAAATAAACATTGACACATGAATTAGGTTTGTCAAATCTTCAAGGTCAGTCTATTGATTTTATGTTGGAACTATGGCATAAAGCGAAAGTAATGGCAGCTAAATAGAGTTCATATCATGAAAACTGTAATTAAAATGCAGAAAGTAAATCTTAAAGATAAGCTAAATTTATTCAATGAGTATTGGTCACCTAAAATAGTAGGTGATCTAAACGATTCACATGTAAAGCTTGCAAAACTAAAAGGCGAGTTTGTTTGGCATAAACATGATAATGAAGATGAGCTATTTTTTATCATTAAAGGCATGTTATTAATAAAATTTAGAGATCAAGATATCACCTTACAAGAGGGTGAGTTTCTTATTATTCCAAAAGGGGTTGAGCATCAGCCTTTCGCTAAAGATGAGGTGCATGTCATGCTGATTGAACCTAAAACAACATTGAATACAGGTGATGCTATAAGTAATCTTACAAAGAAAGAGTTAGATCATCTGTAGATGAATGACCTCACCGAAGTCAAAGATAAAGATGCACAAACTCTGTATAAAGCTATTGTTGATAGGAATGTCTTTCAATTGCAAAAATTAGCTATTAAATTTGATTTTTTCCCTGAACAAGAAAAATCATTAATTCTTTCTTGCTAAAAAATATACTGATTTTCAATGCCATTTAAAATACAAATTTATTTTGACACCCACGTAAAAAATGTTTATAATTTCCAGGTTAGTTTAAAAAACTGCACAACGAGGTTTAAACATATCATGGATATTATTTCTTAAGTATGCCCGATCTAAAGGGCAATAGTAGAAAGTCATTCTAGACTTTTTATATCTGTAACGTCCTAACAGACACTTAAGAGCAGCCCATGATACATAAACCTATTCAATTTAAAAATCTTAGTCTTTCATTCCCGCACAAAACGTGTTTTGAAGCATTTAATGGCCAAATTAGTTATGGTGATCGCATTGCCATTATTGGTCGAAATGGATCCGGCAAATCATCCTTGCTTAAGATCCTGCAAGGATTAATCGAACCCAGTGACGGTGAAGTCAAGCTTACAAATGATCTAGGTATCGGTTATTTGCCGCAGGTGATACACGATTTCCCTGAATTAAGTGGTGGGCAACGTTTAAACCATGCTCTGACGGAAGTACTTGCCTCTTTTCCTAACTTTCTCCTATTAGACGAACCGACAAATCATCTCGATAGCCGTAATCGCCGTTCTTTAATGCGTATGCTTAAATCTTATCAAGGTACTTTAGTGATTGTTTCCCATGATGTTGAATTATTGACCTCGACGATTAATACCATTTGGCATATTGAAAATGAGCGAGTGACTATCTTTTCAGGTCACTACTATGATTATCAACGGGAGATAGCGCAGAAAAGAGCTTCAATCGAGCAAGAGCTGTCTATACTCACACGACAAAAGAAAGAGGTCCATGTTTCTCTTATGAAAGAGCAGGAACGTAATAAAACTAGTCGTATGAGGGGTGAGAAGCATATAGATAAACGTAAGTGGCCTACCATTCGATCCCACACAAAGATGGCGAATGCGGTAAAAACAGGAGATAGACGCTTAAGTCAGATTAAAGATAAAAAACAAAACTTGTTAGACCAATTATCAACTACTTATCAACCCGAGGTTATTCAACCCAAATTTAAATTAAATGCGAATGAGCATCATAAAGCGCTAATCTCTATCCGTGATGCAGATCTGAGTTATGCAAATCAGCCGCCTATTTTGATAGACGTTAATTTCAATGCTAATGCGAATGAACGCATTGCATTATATGGTGAGAATGGTTCGGGTAAGTCAACGCTCGTCAAAGCAATTTTGAATGAATCTTTATTAAATAAAACGGGAGATTGGATGGTTCCTGATAGGGCTGACATAGGCTATCTCGATCAGCACTATAACAATCTCATAATAAATAAAACAGTTTTGGATACTATCACCGAAGCTATGTTAGACGCTTCTTATTCTGAGTTAAGGAAGCATTTAAATGATTTTTTATTTCGAAAAAATGAAGAGGTGCATGCCAGTATTACAAGTTTATCCGGTGGTGAAAAAGCAAGATTATCTTTGGCACTTATAGCAGCCAAACCTCCAAAGTTATTGATTCTAGACGAGATAACAAACAATTTAGATCTCGAAACACGCGCGCATGTGATTCAAGTTTTGCTTGCTTTTCCAGGGGCAATGATTGTCATTTCTCATGATCAGGATTTTTTAAAATCAATTCAAATTGAAACAATCTATCAAATCAGTCAAGGACGGTTCGAATTATTGATTGACAGACAAAGTGGGGTAGTTGGCATAAGCTTTTGATAAATAATAAATATTTTTTCTTAAGTATCGCATGTGCGATGCCTTGTGAGAAAATTGTCTATTTTCAATAGCTCAGATTGCACTCTTTCCCTGCCGCCAACTTATTGATTCTAGGCAATAAATTATTCATTTTTTGCTCTACAAACATAAGTATTCAAATTATCTAATATTCATATCCGATTGTTAATTTTTGCTTGCATATTTATTAAATATTGGTAAAATATAACCTTATTTAGCGATATATATGTAATTTAAGTGGAGAAGGTATGAAGTTAGTTAAGAAAGTATTAGTTATTTGCTTTTTTGGTTTTTTACCGGCTGCTGTATTAGCTGCCCATCACAAACATCGTCAACATCATAATAAATTATCACATTCCAGTGACCGGGCTACAGCTCCAAGCGATCAAAGCAATGCTACGTTTGCCCTTCCAACAAGCAGTTCAAGTGCTAATCAACAAAAAGCAGTTAATCTTCCTACTGGAGAAGCTGAATTTAATCAAGCTATACCCTTTACTTTACGACATGAAGGTGGATTAGTTAATGATAAAGCTGACAAAGGTGGAATTACTAAGTATGGAATTTCAATGGTGTATTTGCGTAGCTTATTGGCTCACAAGCCCCAACTTTTGTCGAAATTCTCATTAACCAGTACTCATCAAATAAAGCCATCTGTCATTATAAATATGACTAAGCAACAAGCTATACAAATCTATTACGATCAATGGTGGAAAAAATATCACTACGGTTCAATAAACAAACCATGTATAGCTACTAAAGCTTTTGACTACTCCGTTAACATGGGAGCTAGTCGAGCCATTAAATTATTACAAATTGCTTGTCGAAATAAAGCAGGATCTCCCAGTGTAGCTGTTAATGGCAACTTAGATAGTACAACAGTACAGTATATCAATAGTCTTAATTCTGCACAAACAAAACAACTCTTACTTGCCTTCAATGGTGCAGTTGGTAATCATTACCGCGCTATAGTAAAGCATCATCCTGCTAGTAGAAAATTTTTATCAGGCTGGTTACGAAGAGCCAACGATAACAATGGGTTAGTCGTTTAATGAGACTAACCTACGCAGAGCTGCAATGCACATCATTCCCGCCTGCTTAGTGACGAACTTTACTATATCTATCTTGAGAGTCCTAAGTTCTTCAACTAGATACGATCAATAATCAAAAACCCCGTCGCAAGTGGACGGGGTATAAAAAGATATTTTTATCATTCAACGCAGCAAGCTGCTGCATCGAATACGACCCAAAGAGATTTAAACACAGTAATAACTCATAACCTTATTGATGATTCCTCTTTTTTAGTAAAATCTGTTTAATTGTTTAATTACTCGTTTAAAAATAGGTTCCTTGTTCTTTACTTTCATCCTAAAACTTCCACAATAATTTAAAAAAAATATACCTTTGAGCGCCACGATATTATAATTTGCTTGTTATGTTAATTTGTTAGACTATTCATTTTTCACAATGAATTATCAAAAATAGAGGAAGTAGGAAAATGGCAATAAAGCCTAAGGTTAAAACTAAGATAAAAAAAGCAACTGCAAAGGAGAAATCAACTACTTTGACTAAACTTAAAGCGATTCCTCAGAAACAAACAAAAAGCCAAATATTTAAATTTTTGTCAGAAACGACAAGTTTACCCGTAAAAGACATTAAAAATATCTTTCTGGCGACAAACCAGCTCGCTAAAAGTCACCTTATTAAAAAAGGTTCAGGGGAATTTAGCATTCCAGAGATGGGGATCAAAATCATTCGAAAAACCAAGCCTGCGACAAAGAAAAGACAAGGGAGAAACCCGCTAACTGGCGAAAGCATCATCATTCCAGCTAAACCTAAGCGAGAGGTAATTAAAGCTCGAATTTTAAAATCATTGAAGGAGTTGCTTGATTAAATACCAAGCTTCCTTATTCGTTATTAATTAATCTAATTCTACTGGTAGCTACAAGGCAATAACTAAAATTATGACATCAAACCCTCATCAAACCAAATTGCATTTAACCAAGCGCTTATATCGGAAAGGATATAGCAAGGAACAAGTACTAAAATTATACATTTATTGACTGGCTTATTCACTTGCCAGAAGTTTTTGAGATAGAATACAAAGAAGAAGTATATCAACTAGAGGCGGCACAAAAAATGGCTTATATCAGTACTATTGAACGTTTCGGTATTCAAAAAGGGATACAGCAAGGAGTTCATCAGGGAATCCAGAAAGGTGAATACCAATTTTTACTTCATTTATTAAAATGTAAATTCTCGTCTATCCCTGAAAAATATTATCAAAGGATTATTTCCGCTGACACTGAAACCTTATTGAAATGGGGAGAGCGAGTATTAAATGCAAAAACATTGAGAGATGTATTTAAAGATCAAGTCTAGACTTTTACATCTAATGACAAGAACCGATGTTCTTATATTTTCGCAGATTTTATTCCAGAAGTGATCGTTGTGTTTCACTCAGTTTGCTCAATCCTTTTAGTTTTTTGGGGTCTTTATCATTTATAGGGTTGTTCATGGGAACTGATTATTTCATTTTTTCCACAGGCTTTATCTGTTTTAAATATCCCTCAAGTTGAGATTTTTCCTGGGTTAAAAAGAGTTTTTCCTGCCGCAATGTTTCTACTTTATCCTTTGTTTGTATCAATTCTTGCTGCACACGCTCATTTTGATCGCTAAGTACCGCCATTTTTTTCTCTAGCCCATGAAGTCGTGTGGCATCTTCATTTGCCTTGTTCTGCATTGATTGAATTATTTTTTGAGCATTTGTATTACGTTCTAGCAGTACGCTTCTTTCGCGATCTATCTCCTGAAATTGCTGCCGAACGGTCTTGTGCTCAACTAACAGTTGTTCATGTTGCTTTTCTAACTGCTCAAGCGCCATACGGCATTGCGCCAACTCTTTTTCTAACGGTTTGATCTGCCCTTGTTGCTGCGTGAGTTGCTGTTTAAGTAGCGTCATCTCTTGGGCATAGAAGGCTTGCTGTTTTTCCGCTGCAAGAGTTTGTTCTGTTTGTCGTTGGTGTATGGCTTGTTGGTAATGTTCAAGGTTTGCCTGAATATGAGTTGCAAGCTGATGCAAGCGGGAATTTTCTGCTTTGGAAGCTTCAAGTTGTTGGGTAGTGGCCTGGTAGCGTTCGCACAGTTTGACCTGTTCCTGGCTGTATCCTCGAAGCTGTTTTTCTAATTCTTCCTTGGCTAAGCATTCGGTAGCGGACTTTTCTTCACTTTGATGAAGTTGGTTCTTTAAATGGGCATGCTCTTGGTGGAGCTGTGTAATAGTGTGTTTTAACTCTTGTACTTGCTGGCAATA
This sequence comes from uncultured Gammaproteobacteria bacterium, assembly GCA_963817645.1. Taxonomy (GTDB): domain Bacteria; phylum Pseudomonadota; class Gammaproteobacteria; order UBA6002; family UBA6002; genus UBA6002. Next base: position 11,121 of record CAWFQC010000011.1, read on the forward strand.
GGTATTTTCTACCTCAGTAATACGCTGGTCTGCCTGGGCATGTAATCTCTTCCAAAGGCCAGTCACGAGAGCCATGAGTTCATGAGGTAGTTCGCCTTGTGCATCTGCTTGTTTAGCTCGCCAATCTCTTAAGTGCTGTGCAATGGTCGTTTTGCTCCCAGTACCTAAAATCTCGCGAATGCCATCTACGGTTGGTATCTTTCCGGTGCCCTGAAGCTCAAGTACAGCTTTTTCTATGTCCAGGAATTGAACACCTATACGTGCCATATTTTCTCTCATATTATTTAGTAATAAATTACATACCCTGTAATATAATTATAAATATGAAAAAATAAAAGCAACAAATAAAAAAGATCCACTTTCGACAAGGGACGTTATCGCAATGGTCAAAGGTTAGTGACTGATGTGCTTTTAAATAAATCCTTTGGGAAGGTTGATTTTGAATCAGTTCAAAGAATTGACAATTTATTGATCGATACCCACGTTTAGCAGGTATCTTCGGTTGCAGACGCGCAAAACTTCAGGCGGCTATAAGAAACTATTATCTCGTTTTTCTACTTCTCCTGTTTCTAGATGTGCTACGGAGGGAATAGTGAAGATAGGATTATTGATCCGCTGTTTTGCCCAAAAAGCATGTGGATTATTTTGGTAGTCTGGGATTTGATCATCATTTGCACCACGCTGTTTTAGCAATGCTAAATTCTCCTCCGAAATCTTTGCTCCTTTAAGAAAAGCGTGAGGTGCCAGTAATGCCGTGCTGTTAGCAAAGCGATATATCAGGGCCCATTTTTCTTGTGACGAAAGCACATCGGATGTTTTTGTCCATAAAAATACCGCACAATCGGGGGTCAAAATTTAACGCCAATTGACACCTTTCCCAAAAAACCCATTATCTGTGGTACCTAAATTTGCATAACCTGCCGAGAACAAACTATCGAGGACTTGAGGTTTGGTTCCATGCCAAGCTGGCAACAATTTGATGGCAGGATAATCAGGGTCTGTGTAGGGTTTTGTTAAATCAATAAATTTATCGTTCATAGTTTGACGAAGAATAGCGTTGGGCATACCAGACCATTTTGGTACAAAGGCTGGATTGTTATCCCGCTTTTGCAGTTTACGCAGGTGTAAATCAAATGCACGATTAAAATCAGGGTTATAAATCACTTCGACTCTGCCAACTTCATAGCCAGGAACAGGATGATGCGCATAAAACCCAATGACTTTTCGAATATCCTTGGGACTGGCAGGAATTAATACGTAGTCCTTTCCTTGAAGGTTAGCTGTTTGTTTCGTTTGTGAATCAAAGTGCCAAGACCTGTCTTCATAGACTTTTTCAAACTTTGGTGAAGGTTTCAGCGGCAATTTAGGTTTAGCTTTTTCAAGTTCTATACTAATCTCGTTCGCACTGGGGCGAGTTTCGGGTAAGCCCCAAGTTTTCTTTATGATTTGACTATATTCCATAGGACAGTCAGCAGGGATTTTTTCTTTTTTCCCTTGCATAATCCACATACCTGTTACAGTTTCATTTTTGGCAGTTTTATAGGGCAGTTCACGCGAGGTTATTTCCCATAATACCATTCCATAGCTATATACATCGGATGCTTTTGTCGGTAAGGGCACATCCTCTTCCATGCTAAATAACTCCGGTGCAAGCCAACAGGTCGTGCCAATTTTTCCTTGTACTTTTGTGCTGGTCTTTCCAGTTTCCAGTTTGATTTTTGACAATCCAAAATCACTGATCTTCGCATGATAGTTCTCATCCAATAATACGTTCAAGCTCTTAACATCGCGATGTACAATTTGTTGCCCATGCAAATACGCTAAGCCTTTTCCTATTTCAATGCTTATCTCCCAACGTATCGGGTTCCAAGGCAATGATTCGTCCGTATTATGTAAGACTTCATATAACGAGCCTTTCGGTAAATACGCCATCACCAGCGCATAAACTAATTTATGATCATTTATAGTAACTAATATAGGTACGGAAATAGGAACATAAAATTTTTGCATCCACTTATAATTCAATCAAATATTCATTACAAATTATTAAATAAATATTTGAATTATAAAAAAATTTATTATTAATTTCAAATTTAACGATAATAATTACAAAAAATATAGGAACATAAATAAGAACAATATGGGAACGAAATTGGTATAAATTTAATCCTTTTTATAGGTACCAATATAGGAACATTTATAATAGCTTAAATAGCATCAAAATTAGCATCATTTATCGGTGCTAATTTATGAAAAATACATCAAAAATTAATTTATCAATATCAAGTTATGTATTATAGTGCATTCGCGGTCACATAAAAGAAAAGTTCAAGTAATTAGAATAGCAAAGATATTTTTGTAAAATTTATTGTTATTATTATTGAAATAGTTTAAGTTACAGGAATCGTAGATATATTTTTTTAAAAAGGACTTGGCATGCCAATCGACCCAAAAATAACAGCCGCAGAAGTTGCAGACTACCTAAGTCTTACTGTCCAAGCAGTACACAAAAGAATCAAAATACTAGGGTTAAAAGAGAGTAAAGGCCAGAACAGAATTTTTTTTGGACATGAGACCGCTAGGAAAATAATCAATCCGCAAGTAAAGCAATTGAAGATTGCTATCTCTGTAGTTAAGGGTGGCGTAGGTAAAACAACCATCGCTGAAGCCCTTGCTATCAAAATATGTCTATATGGACTTAGAGTTCTTTGCGTTGATGTTGATCAACAAGCAAACCTCACTAAGGGTCTATCTATGGATATAAAAGCCAAGGAATCACCCGTAATGATTGATCTTGTTGAACAACGAGCATACATAGAAAAAGCCGTATTAAATGTCATTCCTGGGCTTGATCTTATACCAAGTAGATTGGATAACGTGACCCTTGATAGTTATATGATGGTAAAACGAATTAATCCACAAACAATTTTTAATAAAATTTTATCCCCTATATACAACAACTATGACCTCATAATTTTTGATTGCCCACCAACACTTGGATCGACAGTTTGTGCAGCAATTCTTGCCTCAGATTTAGTTCTCGCACCTATTAATCCTGATGTCTATTCTTATGAAGGAATAGAAATTATGGACAAGGAAATTAAAAATATAAAAGCACAATTCCAAACAGATATAGAATGGATGATCTTGCCTAATAAATTTGATGCAAGGTTATTACTTTCTAATAATTATTTAAAAGATTTAATACAAGATGATCATAAATTTACAAAAAGGCTATTAAGAAATTGTGTAATACGATCTAGCCAAGAATTCTCTAATATGAAAAAAAAGGGGAAAACTATTTATGACACTCTTAAAAAAACAACAGCCAAGGAAGATATAGATGCTTTAGCTAAAGAAATTATAGAGATGATGTCTATACCTGATGTTAGGCCTACAAAACCCAGAACTAGCCAAGTAGAGATAATGGACTCAGCACATACGGAGTAGTGATATATGGTAACTGCCACAGATTGGCTTAAAAAAGCAGAGTCAAAGCGGTCAAAAAGCCAAGATAGTTTTAAAGCTGTTCGTAGAAGAGCCTGGGATTATGTCAATCCAACCCAAGAGGTCGAACAAACCTCTGTAAATTGGGAGCGAATAAAGGAACAAAATGGAAACGAAAATAGGAACAAATGGGAACAAAATGGGAACAAATATGGAAACAAACAGGAACAAAATTGGGAACAAAATAAGGAACAATATAGGAACAAATATGAAGACGAATATAGGAACAATGACTTAGCAAAAAAGAATTCAACAACCAAAGATAATGCGGTTTTGAATGATCAAATGATCCAAAAAAAAATGTTAACTTTAACTGGCCATCAAAAACAAATCATGCGACACATTACTAGTCACTTAAAAATCAGGTTAGGGGAATCCTACATAATTGATATCCTTCCAAACATATTAGCCATAAAAATAAATGCTAGCCTTGAAGTTACTAGGGTGACCTTAAAAAGATTAACTAAAAAAAATCTACTGATAAAACTTCCAGGAGAGAGAGGACGAAATGGATGTTCCAGATTTAATATACAAGAAAATGTTGTGAGAATGTGTTTTTCATTATTCAATGATGCGCCTTGTGATATTAATCTTATTGGCAACGGAATTGGGAACAAAATTGGGAACAAAATGACCTATAGTAGTAGTAGTAGTAGTAATAATATAAATAATACTACTACTATGTCTGAAAATTGGGAACAAAATTGGGAACAAATTGATTTTAGTTCATTAGCCCATATAGGTTTCTCTAAAACCCAACTATTACAACTTTATGAGAAGCAACTTAATACTCCAGAAGTTATTCAAGAATCTATTTATCATTTTTCTTTTGGCTTAGAAAATAATTCAAAAATTAAATCCTATCCAGACCCACTTAATGTGTTGATGGGGGTTTTAAGAAAAGGGCTGAAGTGGCATGAACCCGCATATATTTCTCCGAAAGAATTAACATTGACTCAACTCTTAGAAGAAAAACGAAAGAAAAAGGAAAAATATGATGCTATGATGAAAGAATTGATTGAACTAGAATTTCCTGATTGGCGAAGAAAGCTCTCTGATGATGATATTAAACAAATTGTTCCACCAAATGTTTTGAAAACAAATTTGTCAGCAGCAGTAACTGCTGCGTTACGTACACATTTTATTGAAAAAGTTATTTGTCTTTGGTTATAAGCTTAAGAAGGTAACCGGAACTTGCATTGATGTACAGGGGTTACGATCATCCCAGGGCAAACTAGTACCTTCTATCAAAATAAAGAGGGATTTATATTGTGCTTGATATAACACCAAAAAAAATCGCTGATCTAATAACAATTGGCGAATCTGAAGCAATTGAATTCAAAAAATCATTCATTGCTTGTAAAGGATTGAGTTGGGATGCCATTGAAGAACCTACGGCCACATTAGATGATTTGAATAAATTGCAGATATATAACCTTCTTCAAAAAGTTAAAGAGAAAGGACGAAAATCTATTCCTGATAAATTATCCCAACTGGAATTTTTACGAAAACTCGAGTTTATTCGCAATGAAGCTCCTACTCGAGCTTCATTGCTTCTTTTTGGGAATAATCCAGAATCTTTTTTCTCGTCAGCATTTTTAAAACTCGGGCGTTTTCGTACTCCAACCCACATTGTTGATGATCGAGAAATACATGGAAATTTATTTGAACAATTAGAGGGTGCAATGAGTTGGTTTCGTGAAAGATTGGAAACAGAATTTGTTATCAAGGGTAAACCAGAAAGAGAAATAAAGTGGGAATACCCTCTTAATGCAATCCGTGAGGCAGTAATCAATGCTATATGTCATCGAGATTACACTAGCCAAGCTCATACACAAATTAGACTTTATGATGATCATCTTAAAATTTGGAATGCTGGTAGTTTACCCCCATCTTTAACGCCAGAAAAGTTACTTATAGAACATGATTCAATACCAAGAAATCGAAAAATTGCTGAAGCTTTTTTTTATTGTGGTTTAATAGAGCAATGGGGAAGCGGTACATTAAGGATCATAGAAGAGCTACAGCTTTTAGGGTTCCCCTACCCTCAGTTTATATCTGAATCAAATCATTTTCGAATTACCTTATATAAAGATATTTTCAATGAAGAGTTTCTTCAAAAAATGGAGTTATCTGAAAGACAACTTAAAATTATTGCTTACTTAAAAAAGCAAGGCCATATAACGAGCCTTATCTATCAAAATATTACTCGAGTTTCTAAGAGAACTGCTATAAGAGAACTTAACGAATTGAAAAATAAAAAAATTATTACCAAAGAAGGTACGGCAGGCCCAGGGACGCTTTATCGACTAAAAGTGCCATAATCGTGCCAATCGTGCCAAGTCTTGATATATTAAGGATACGAAGACGCTACTTTTTTTTAGGTTTTTCATAAAAAAATTTTCAAAATATCAATAGTTAAAACAGCATAGTTTAGTGTGACAATGGATGTATTAATCTACAATGAATTAAATATTTCTAGCGTAAAGAAACAATATGATAAAGTTGTTGATATGCTACGATGCGATGACTTTCATTCAGCAGAAGTTAAAAAACTGTCTGGAACACCTTACTACCGAGCTAAATTAGACTATACTAATCGTTTACTATTTAAAGTCGTTACTCATAATCAGAAAAAATATGCATTGATACTTGAAATTATTCATAACCACGCCTATGAAAAATCCAGGTTTCTTAATGGCGCTAAAATTGATGAAAGTAAATTTGAAATCATTCAAAAAGATGCTTTTGACAAGCAAACGACAAATCATATTTTTTACATCAATCAGGAAAATCCATATTTCCATATTTTAGATAAGATCATTTCATTTGATTCCATCCAAAATAGTATCTTTAATCTTAATCCGCCACTGATTATCATTGGTTCTGCTGGCAGTGGTAAGAGCATGCTAACCCTTGAAAAAATGAAAACCTTTTATGGTGAAGTTTTATATGTAACTGGATCGCCTTATCTTGTACAAAATGCATGTCAGCTTTATTACGCTAACCATTATTTCAATGAAACCCAAGAAGTTGATTTCCTTTCCTATCGCGAATTATTAGAGACAATAAAAGTACCAGAAGGTAAAGAAATAGATTTTCAGAACTTTTTTCGATGGGTACTAAAAATCAATAGAACAGGTCATTTTCAGGATGCAAATAAACTTTACGAAGAATTTAAAGGTGTCATCACCGGTAACACAATTGATAAACCGTATCTTTCAAGAGAGCAATACACGCATTTAGGTATTAAACAGTCTATTTACAGTGTTGAGGAACGAAATCAGGTTTATGAACTTTTTGAGAAATATTTAGAATTTTTAAAGGAAAATAACTACTATGATACCAACTTGATTTCTTATGATTATCTAACATATTGCCAAGCAAAATATGATTTTATGATAGTAGATGAAGTTCAAGATTTTACACCCGTTCAGCTTTCCCTCATTCTAAAGACACTCAAGTTCCAACAACAATTTATTTTATGTGGCGATTCTAACCAAATTGTTCACCCTAATTTTTTCTCGTGGGCAAAAATAAAAAGCTTATTTTACAATCAATCCACTGATTATCCGTCTGAAATTATTCGCATAATCAATAAAAACTATCGCAATGCACCAAACGTTACAGCTATAGCGAACAAAATACTAAAGACAAAGAATGTACGTTTTGGTTCGATTGATAAAGAAAGTCATTACCTGGTAGATAGTCAAAGCACAACAAAAGGTGAGGTATATTGCTTGTTAGAAAATGATGCCATACGACAAGAAATTAATAACAAGACGCATAAATCAACCAATTTTGCAGTGATTGTTTTACGAGATGATCTAAAGGAAAAAGCAAGCCGATACTTTCAAACACCACTTATTTTTTCTATATATGAAGCGAAGGGATTGGAATACGATAATGTTATACTTTACAATTTTATTTCCAGCGATGAAAAAAGGTTTCGAGATATTGCTCAGGGGGTTAATCACGATGATCTTGAAGGTGAGTTAGTTTATGGAAGAGTAAAAGATAAAACCGATCGTTCTTTAGAAATATATAAATTCTTCATTAATGCACTATACGTTGCCATCACACGTGCAATAAAAAATGTCTACTTTATTGAGAATATAGAGCAACATCCATTGTTGAATTTATTAAGCTTAAATCCTAAGTCAGAATTTATCGCCATTGAGAGCCAAGAGTCATCCTTGGATGACTGGCAAAAAGAAGCAAGGCGATTAGAGATGCAAGGAAAACAAGCTCAAGCAGACGCAATTCGAAATACGATATTACATACACAAAAAGTTCCATGGCATATCATGACCACTGAATATTTAATTCAGCTACGTGAAAAAGCATTAAATAAAGAGAAAAAGAACAAAGAGGCAAGACTTTTGTTATTTGAATATGCTATGCATTACCATCAGCCTAAATTATTTGATGAGTTGGCAGAGATAGGGTTTGCTCCTGCATTAAAACTAAAGAAGGATTATAATTTACTCGAACGAAAATACTTTTTGGGTTATTCATCTACCAATACTACATTTGTGATGCGACAAGTCTCACTTTATGGCGTTGATTTTCGTACTGCTTTTAATCAGACATCGCTAATGACAGCATGTAGTTTTGGAAATATTATACTCGTCAAACATCTCATCGAAAAAGGCGCAAATCCATATTTGACCGATAACATAGGACGAAATGCTTTTCAAATTTCGTTGCAAAAATCCTTATTAGATAAACGTTTTGCTCAAGAAAAATTGGTATCACTTTATGAGTGTTTATCGCCTGATAATATTAGCTTGCAAGTTGAAGACAAACTGATCAAACTTGATGTGCAACGTATGGAATTTTTCTTGGTTAACGCCATGATAGCAATTGCACATCAGAAACAGCAAATGGGCAATCGAACCTGGGCGTTTAAAGTGGATGATTTTCTCGAACCATTGGCACATTTTCCAGAAATAATTATGCCAGAAAAACGTAAACGCCGACCTTATATATCTAGCATTTTGGCAAAACATGAAATAAATAGGCAGGACATTTACAATAAAAAGCTATTCTTGCGTATAAAGCATGGCCACTATATTCTAAATCCTGATTTAATGATCAAAGTGGAAGAAGAGTGGGTAAATATTTATAAGTCGCTCAATCTTGAATAGGTGCGGCTTGCGCATTGGTGGTTATAAACAAACTAAACAACCCAGTGATAAAGATGATGTGGATAGGATTTAACATTTTACAATTGCAGCTCAAATGTATCGAAATATGTCAGGTAAAATTTAAGGCTAATTGGAAGCTGTGCAGCAACCCCCAAAACTGCTTAATCTGATTAAGTGTCAATTGGCGTTGAATTTTGACCCCCTATTGGCGTTGAAAATTGACCCCTCTAATCCTCTAAAAAAACAGCTATTTCAGCTATTAAATTTTATATAATTAAAGGTCATTTCTTAGCCGCATTTCCCTCCTTTAATCTCCAACTAATATTGCCAGTCTCAAGAATTTTACAGTGATGAGTGATTCTATCGATAATGGCTTTACTTGATTTTGCTCCTCCACCAAAAAAGGGTGCCCATTCATCAAAAGTTAAGTGCGTTGTTATGATTAGAGATGTTTTTTCATACAACTTTGAAAGTAATTCAAATAGCAATGGTCCTGCTTGAGAGTCGATTGGAACATAACCCATTTCATCAATAACCAACAGATGAAAGCGTTGTAATCGTGTCATGAAATTAGTTTCATAACGATGTTCCTTAGCTTGCAATAGATGTCGTGCCAAATCGCCAAACAAATAAAATTTCACACGCAATAGCTTCTGCAATGCAGCATAGGCAATGGCTAAAGTAATATGAGTTTTTCCACTACCAGAGCCACCAATTAAAAGCAAATTACTTTTTTCTATAATGAATTGACAGTCAGCGAGGGTAATGAGCTGTTCCTTTTGTATTGGCAATTCGTGGCAATCAAAATTATCTAAAGACTTTACCTGCGGTAATCGAGCCATATCCAAGTGATATCGTAGACTTCGTGTTTGACGGTAAGCAATTTCGGTTTCAAGAAATTGTTGCATCAACTCAATGCCATTCAATTTTGTTATTTCAGATGCTTCCATAATTTCATCAAATTGAGATAACATACCATTGAACATTAGTGTTTTTAAAAGTGACAACATGGCTTCATTGCGCATAAGTTACCTCCATAGATAAAGTATGTTTTGATAAATAAGCTATGTTGTAACTGTTGCAATCTTCTGTGGGTGGGAAAGATAATTGAAAGGGTGCCCCATTGCGTAATGCTCCAGGCTTTCTCTCTAATAACGGAACATAAGTGCCATGGGTCATAAATGCGCTTATAGCGCTCAAAAGACCGCTTGTGATGACCGATCATTTTATCTTGATACATGACGACTATTTCTTTGGCATATATTCGAATTTGTACGGCTTTTCCCACATAGCTGCACTCTGCGCTATAACAGTTTGTAGCATATCGCACAAAGCAATAGGGTGACACCACATCATTTTCTATTTTGTAATTATCAAAGCAGCCTCGATACGGAATTAAAGCAGGAAGCTCTTCTTGATATATGTCAAAAACAGTTCTTTCTTTTTGTTCTGGGTGCTTATTGTTTTTTGCCCATGCTATGCAATTTTCTTCAAGCTGTATATTTAATTCTTCTAAATCTTCAACTGTCACAAGAGGCGTAAAAAAATTACAACGCCCTGTATCAACTTGATTTTCTACTTGGCCTTTTTCCCAGCCAGAGGCAGGGGTGCATGCAATTGGCTCAAATAAATGATGTGAACACATTTGCAAAAAGCGTGCATTAAATTTACGAGCTTTGCCTAGCAACACTGTGTTAACCACCGTTTTCATATTATCATAAATACCTTTACAACAAACACCTGCAAAAAATCGAAATGCTTTATTATGGGCATCCATTACCATCTCTAGTTGCTCATTGGGATAGGCAATCATAATAAAGTAGCGACTATAACATAATCTAATATGCGCTACTTTTATTCGAGTCAGCACGCCAGCTAATTTAATTTCTTCCTCGCTCCAATCAAATTGAAAAGCTTCTCCTGGTGCAAATTCTAATGGGACAAACGCTTTAGATAATCCTTGTTTTTGATCTCTACGCCATTGCAATATAAAATCATGTACGGCATCATAGCTGCCTCCATAACCTGCTTTCATCAACTCTGAATAGATTTTTTTAGCCGTTCGCTTTCGCCGTTTTGGTTCATTCATGTCGTAGTTTAATTTCTCTGTTAATTGCTCTATATAATTTTCTAACACGGGGTACCCTTGTTCTTGCCGTTGATATCGCAATACCGTTTTATCGCTACGAATAATCTTTTTAACCGTATTCTTTGATAACTTTAATTCCCTTGCTATCGTTTTAAACCCCTTACCATTTACGTGGTATAACCGTCTAATCTTTGCAATCGTTGCCATAATCAACATCCTCTATTCCCCCTGTGTGGTACAAAATTTCACAGGGTATTATTTGCCATTTAGAGGGGTCAATTTTCAACGCCAATTTTGGCATTTAGGGGGTCATTTTTGCACGCCAATTAACATTGTTGAAAGAACAGCAATTAAATTTAAGTTATAATCTTTTGCTAATGACATTACTTTAGAAAAAAATTCGTCTTGTACATTAGGATGATTAAGTTGTATTAATTCTGGATAGCGAGTGCTCCTATAGGGCAAATAGTGTCCGTTTAAATATATCATCAATGTATTGGCATGAAGCTTCGCTATTTTTTCTATGAAATTTTTCCATTCATTCAACCCCCATCGCGATGTCCAATTTAAAGTTAAATTTTCTGGTTGGTGATAATCACCATTACCGAGAAAAATATAATACCCGCGTTGTAACAATTTTTCAATTTTCATCGATTTCACAAGTATCTTCCTTATGCTTAGTTTGGCTATAGACTAAATTTAACTTTACTACATTAGTGGGTCGAGACGTTTGATATTTTCCTTTTGAAATACCTGCCAAAATCCCAGTTTGACACCCTAATCTAAGTTGATTCAGGGTTAGTTAGCAAGTAAAGCACTTCATAATTCATTTTTCTTATAACTTTTTTAATGGCAGAAATAAGCTTTTTCCCCTACGCCTTACTTGCAATAACTTGGCACTACGTATAATGAACTCAACCACGGTTTTAGGTCACAACGGATGCTTCACCTGAAAAAGGTTAGCCAACAAGTAGGCAAGAATGGCTGCAATAATATGGCTTAGAATTTGCCGGGCGTGCAGGTATTTTTTAAATTAATAAATGCCTCCTTAAGGAGTTCAGAGCTTGTTTTGTATATTCCAGGGCAGATGGATTCACGTGGTCCTGCAATGTTAAGGATATTTATGTTATATTTTTCTAACCAATTCACTATGCGTTCAATGTTCTCAAACTGTGGTTTAGATAAATCAATCTTTAAAAATGGCTTCCCTCGTTTTTGAACCTCTTGAATAGTTAATAAAGTTCCATCTTTAATTTTTTCAGGTAAGGGCTCTAAAGGAATAAGGATCAATGTGGCGTCAGAGTCAGTAATATTTTTTTTTGTCCGTGTGTCATATTTTTCCTTTTCACTTTTAAATTCACCTTGAATTTCTATTAAAGCGTCATATTTTTCAGGAATAATTCCTAATTCATCAATACGTCCATTTGGACATGATCCTCCATAAGGTATATCAAGTTCGATTGCAACATCTAACGCTGCACGATCTACTCCTGTTTGCCCACCGGATATAATTTTCTCAATCATAACTCTAATCCTTGCTTTGCATTTTTGTATTTAAATGGTGTGAATCTTTTAGGCAAATCATAAACATCAATTCCTGTTACTCTTTTAACATAGTTAACTAATATACTAACTGGCCAAGCTAAAACAACGCTATAACTAGCTTTAATAAGATAGCTGACAATAACAACCTTTAAAATATCATGTAAAGGGATTGATTGCAGCTCCATCATTAATATTGCTAAAAATGAATATAATGCTTCTGAAAAAGTAGATGAGCCGAGACTACGTAGCGGATACGGAGCTATGCACAAGGCATATTTTATAAAAATTTTGTCTTACCGTTCTCGTTAACTACACTTATTATCTACGGCCTGATTATCGCAGTAATCAGACTTTATAGAAATATCTGCCCCGTGGATCGCCCTGCTTTTTGCTCGTTTATAGAATTAACCAGACTTGTTGGAGTGCGGAAGATGAAGTGAGCCTGGGAACATGTACGAAACAACTCTTACAACTTCAATAAAATAATCGTTGGCCAAACACACTGAGTCGAAGGTATAATAGTAGCCATTTATCCCACCTAGAATATGGAAATAATAAAATGACAACGGAGATTAAAATAGGTTTTCCATTTACGCCAGGCATTGAAGAAGACATGAAAATGTTTTACGACAGCTTAAATGAAAAAGATCAAAGACATTATGCGGCGTTAGAGGCAAAAAAGCTTTGTTACGGCGGTATAACTTATATCGCTGAATTACTTAATTGTGCAAGACCGACAATACACGATGGACTGGAAGAATTTAAAAAAAAGACCTCCTAAACCCTGATCAGATACGTCACGAAGGCGGCGGGAGGAAATCGGCCGACCAATATTATCCAAACATAGACGAAATTTTTTTAGAAGTGATCGCGGAACATATTGCGGGCGATCCAATGAATGCAAATATTCGCTGGGTTAAATTATCAAGATCAGAAATTAGCGAAAAGATGGCGTTGTTTGATATCAAAGTAAGTCGTAAAATTGTAAAGAAATTATTTAAGAAACATAAATTTGTAAAAAGAAAAATGCAGCGTAAAAGAAGCACTGGAAAGAGCGCAGATCGCGAGCAACAATTTAAAAATATCATTTCCGAAAAAGAAAGATTTATGAATTCGGATAATCCAATTATCAGTATTGATACAAAAAAGAAAGAACAAGTAGGCGGAAATTTACATCGAGATGGCAGTGTTTATTGCACTCAAGCAATAGAAGCAAGTTATCCGCATTTAGCCGATCTAAAAATAGCACCGCATGGAATATATGACGTTAAACAAAATAAAGCGCATGTCAATATTGGAACCAGCGCTGAAACGGCAGAATTTATTTGTGATTCACTAAAAAATTGGTGGCTTAATAATGGGAAAAATGATTTCCCAAGAGCAAATGAAGTTTTGATATTTTGCGATGCAGGTGGTGCAAATTCATATCGGCATCATATTTTTAAAGTTGAATTACAAAAACTTGTGAATGAAATAAATATGCCGCTCAAGCTTGTTCATTATCCACCATACACATCAAAGTGGAACCCCATCGAGCACCGCGTATTCCCTCATGTTACACGTGTGTTAGAAGGTGTCCCATTAAATACGGTTGCCGAAGCAAAATGTAGAATAGAATCCGTCAAAACGAAAACTGGGCTGACGGTGACTGCTGATATTATTCAAAAGACGTATGAGAAGGGTAAAAGAGCTGCGAAGAATTTTATGCAAAATATAAAAATAAAATTTGGGGAATCGGTGCCGAAATTAAACTATACAATTTATCCGATGGAGATTAGCTGATATGTAAATGCCAAGTTGTAAGAGTTATTTCGTACATATTCCCTGGTTGAAATATACTGAGCATCTCTTCTCTTACTATCCTACCTCACTACTTTAATTTTTTCGTAAAATCCTAGCTATGGTTGCTGGCTCTCGTTGTAAAAGCAATAAAAGAACCCTTGCAGCACCATGAGGAATTCTGTCACCTTGCTCCCAGTGTTGTAAGGTTCTAGAGCTAAAGCCAAAACTGTCAGCAAATTCTTTTCTAGACAGTTTAAGTTTTTCACGAATTGATCGAACATCAATATCATTGGGTGTTTCGACTTTATGTACCGTGGCAGCGTCAGCATTTCCTCGTATATATTCGATGGCTTCTGTCATCCCTTGAATGATTTCATTGCCAATATTTCGATTAGTCATGATGTTGCCTCCTGTGTTGCTTGCATTCATCTTTTAAAATTTGAGCAAGAGCTGAAATTTGCTTCTTTTGCTCTGCGGTTAAATTTTCTTGTTCACCTTTTCCATAAGCAGTTAATAGAAAAATAGGTGCGTGCTCATCATAAAAATAATAGATCACTCTAACTCCACCACTTTTTCCTTTGTTTTTACTTCCCCAGCGAACTTTCCTTACTCCACCAGTTCCTGGGATAATATCCCCTGCTTCTGGATTGCGAGCAATATAATTAAGAAATTCATCTCGCTCATCAGAACTAATTGAGCTGCCAACTTGTGACAGAAACGCAGGAAATTCAATTATTGTTATCATTCTTTTCATAATGCAATTATGCTCCATTGGAGCACTTTTGTCAAATAAAATTTTTCTGTTTGTACTGTGTAAGCTAGCTAATAGTATGGACCCTGCCCCTTTAAATAGGCTTCTTAATGAGCCAGAATGATAACTTAATTTCATTCAAAAAGGAGAGTCCATATGAAACAGCAATTCCCGCTGAAAATGATGAAATATCATTAAATAACAAGCTGTTGCAAGAAAAAGATAGCGAAAAGCCAGATGAAATATTGAAAATCAATATGTTGATGCCATAAAATCATCGGAGTGGGTTTGCCAAATTCAGCGGGTGACTATGTGAGTTGCGGGACGAAGTTGGATTTTTGGGAAATTATGTAACCTGCCTATGCAGTTGACTCCACTTTTCATAGCAGAATATTGGGCACCCTTATTTTAGACGAATAGAATTTTCAATTTATGAATCGATAAATAAAAAATTATTTTTAAACTTTTCAACGATTATGTTTGCAAATTAAATATCTAATAAATATCAGGCAGAATTTTGTCAAGAAATTTATACAAGCTGTGGCACAACTAGGTCAAGAAACACTTCCAAAATGTTCCCGATAGGGAACGCTATATATGTTTAATGCCGTTAACATTCAATATATTACTGATCGGGAATATATAGTTGATTTTTGCTATAAATCGTACTAATATTACTGTACGGGAATATATTGTTGGGGTGTAACTATGAGCAATCATTTCAAGAAGAAATATGACTCCGAGGAGATCGGTAGGATAGTAAAAAGCACTCGTAAAAAACTTGGTGTGACGCAGCGGAATTTAGCGCTTACATCTGGAACAGGGTTGCGTTTTATTATTGAACTAGAACAAGGTAAACCAACTTGTCAGTTAGAAAAAGTTTTAACTGTTCTTAGGACATTAGGAGTAAACCTTATAATTGAAGGTAAATAAAAATGGCTAAAATTCTTGATGTATATTTCCATAAAAAAATCGTTGGACAATTAGTGCAAGATGATCATGGGGACATGAATTTTACCTATGCTGCTAGTTGGCTTGACGATCCGGATGCAATCAGAATCTCATGCTCTCTGCCATTACAAAAAGACATATTTAAAAGAAAAAATTGCAGGGCTTTTTTTGGCGGTCTTTTGCCAGAGGAAAATCAACGAACACTAATCGCAAAAAATCTTGGTATTAGCGCTAATAACGATTTTTCAATGTTGGAAAAAATAGGCGGTGAGTGTGCTGGTGCATTATCGTTTATTCCTGCAGGAGACAAATTAAATCCTAAGAATAGCAATTATCACGAATTAACAGGCGCAGCGTTACCTAACATACTGCGGGAATTACCATCTCGACCTTTACTTGCAGGAGAGCAAGGGATTCGTCTTTCATTAGCGGGTGTTCAAGATAAACTAGCAGTGTACGTAGAAGGAGAAAAAATTTTTATTCCATTAAATAATGCTCCAAGTACGCATGTATTAAAACCAGATTTTAATATATATGATGGTGTTATATTTAATGAAGCTTTTTGCTTGAAATTGGCAAAACAAGTTGGTTTATCGGTTGTAGAGGTAGATATAAAAAAAACCGAGGACATCAATTACCTTCTCATAAAAAGATATGATCGGATTTCTATAGATGCAAAGGGAAATTCCAAAGAGATAAAGCGGGTGCACCAAGAAGATTTTTGCCAAGCATTAGGGATACCATCAACAAGCAAATATCAAAATGAAGGCGGCCCTTCTTTAAAGCAATGCTTTGACTTCCTTAGGCTGGAGTCATTCATACCTGTCATTGATCTAGAAAAGATGATAAGCGCTGTTATATTTAATTATCTTATTGGAAATTGTGATGCGCACGGCAAAAATTTTTCGCTTTTATATCTTGATCAATTACAACTTGCTCCATTTTATGATTTGATTTGTACGCTATACTATAAAGATTTGAGCCAGAACATGGCCATGAAATTGGGTGGGGAATATCAGATTAATAATGTTAGTGCTGGAAATTTTGATAAATTGGCGGATGAAATAGGTTTCGCTAAACCCGCAGTTCGTAGACGCATCCTTGAATTAATTGATGCAGTTCTCTCATCATTACCTACGATTGAAATGCATCATCAAGTACAGGAAAAGGTGGCGGATCTCATTAGAACAAGATGTGAACATTTTGCGAAATATGTTCGGAAAATTAAAAATTCAGGATTCAAGATGCGTGGTTGATGTGCATCTGTTTATCAGTATTGCTTATCGAGGGTAGATTTCATTCAATTCCTCAACGGAAGTCCTGCGCAGACCGTCTCGAATACACTATGTAATTTTGCAGTGGATGTTTTAAATTCTATGCTAATAGATTCGCCCTGTTTAACGAGCTCTTCGATATCATCTAAACTCACCTTTTCCTTCTGAATCATAACTACAATCCTGTTACACTATAACCCAATATACTACATTCCATTAATAATGGAATTTCCCTCAATAAAATAATTTACAAAAGTTTTATTTTTTTCTATAAAACTTGTATATTATCTAAAAATTTAAAAAATTATTCTAGTGCAAACAAAACCTAACTCAAGGAAGCAAGACTATGCTAGATGAAGTGATGACACCAATTGGGATTGTAGATCCATCATCAGTAATGTCACTTTTTCAAGATGCTGGCAATGAAATGTTGGTCAGAATCCGTGATATTGTCACAAATCCATACAAAAAAAAGACGCCTCGAACTTGGGGAATTGTCGATGCTGCAAAAATGATTGGTGTATCAACCCCCACGTTGCGCAAAATTGAATCAGAAGATAAGGTGCTGGGTAACACAAATAGAAATGAAAATAATAGACGCACATATACTCTTGAAAGAATCAATCAATGCCGTGATTTATTTAAAACTAGATATAAGCGCGGAAAAAATTCAAACCCTATTCAAATCGCGATAACCAATTTTAAAGGCGGTTGCGCAAAAACAACTACTGCCGCTCACCTTGCTCAAAAATGTGCATTAGAGGGCTTGCGAGTTTTAATGATTGATTTGGATCCGCAAGGCAGTGCCTCTTTCGTTTGTGGTGGCATAATTCCTGATTTGGAACTGGAATACGACGATACGATATGTAATGCCCTCATGGAAGATCCAGAAGATATTAAAAAAGTCATTAGAAAAACGCATTTTGATGGATTTGATATCATTCCTGCTAATCTTGCATTACAAGATGCTGAATTAGGTTTACCAAACTCAAAAATAAATAATGTCAGCACACTCGGTAACACCGCATATAGGCTAAAAAACTGTTTAAGCCTTATAAGCCACAATTACGATATTATAATTTTTGATTGCGGACCAAATTTAGGTATCCTAACTATAAACGCGATAACTGCTGCAAATGCGATATTGATTCCCATACCTCCAAACATGTTTGATTATGCTAGCTTTGTTATGCTAACTGGCACGCTTAAAACCTTATTTGAATCATTAAAGATTAAACAATTCGATTTCTTCAGAATTCTGTTATCTAAACATTCTGGATCCTCTGAAGCAGTCAACGTTGAGAATATGCTTCGAAAACAATTCGGTGGTTATGTGTTATCAAATCACATGTGTGAAACAATTGAGATAGCACGTGCAACTAACGATCTTAGTACAGTTTATGAAATTGCCAAACCACGTGGGAGCAGAGATGCCTTTAGAAGAGCCATTGATCATCTTGATGATATTAACAACGAGATTATCAGTCACTTTAAAACGATATGGGTTAGCCAAGAGAAAAATGCCAAGTAACTATTTATAGAGGAAGCTGTAGCATGACCACAACCAAAAAGGATATTTACCGTACAGGCGCTTTAGCCTCTATTCTTAGTCAAAGTGATATACAGCCTATTGATGTTAAGCTTACTAGAAAAAATGAATTGCAAAGCCAACCTATAACAACAGTTGAAGTATCTACGCCCTCTTCTATTTGGGAAAAACCTAAAAACGAAGTGCTTATAGAGATATCACCTTCTATTTGCAAACCATGGGATTTTTCTGACCGTAATGATGCTGAATTAGGTAATATTGAAGAGTTAGCAAACTCGATTCAAAAAGCTGAACAACAAGAACCTATCCTTGTTCGTCCGATTAAAAAAGCGCATCTTTGCGCTAATCCTTCTATTAAATATGAAATTATCTTTGGTAATAGGCGTTGGCGAGCTTGCATGCTTATCGGGAAGAATTTACTCGCAATTGTTCGAGAACTGAATGATCAAGAAGCTGCTTTAGCACAAAAAGAAGAAAATGAGAATCGTACTGACATTGGCGACTATTCGAGAGCAATGAATTACAAAAGACTCATTAATGCACAAATATTCGCTAATGAGAATCAACTAGCTTTAAAACTTAATATTCCAAGAAATCGAATGCATGACCTGATGTCATACACAAGAATTCCCAAGCAGCTCTTGGAAATCATTCCTAATGTTCACCAACTTTCTCAACGCATGGCAATTAAATTAGCTTCCTTATCAAAAATCCAAGAAAATTTTAAAGCTTTAATCTTATTAGCTCCTAAAATTGGGGCTAATAAGATTGCCTCTGGATCCCTGGAAAAATCTTTGGATGAAATAAAGACAGGCAAATCAAAGTCTCTTTCTAAAAAAAGTGCTCCAGTGATTGGCAAAGGTGGAGCTGAAATCTTTACAATTCGAGAAGATTCTAATGGGGCACCATGTATTGTTTTACATAAAGCTTCAAGACAAGCCATAAATATGGATGAATTAAAGACGCTATTAAAGAATTACATCGACAAATGTATAGAAAATAGTTTTGGTGAAGAACCACCTTAATTCTGTCCGGCGCGTAAGACATTTGCGAGATGTCCTACGCGCCGGATATAAAAATGGCCTGTTTACGTAAACATGCGCAAAAGAAAAAAGATAGAGCCAACCAAAAATATTCTATCAACAATGTTTCATTGTTAATTGAAAATAAAAGCGAACCACATAATAAAGATTTTATGGAAGAAAATCCCATAAGCGTCACAGTATCGCAAAATTATTCCACTCCTTCACCTGTTCTATGTGGAACACTCATGGATTTTATTTTTATCTAAGGTTGCAATGATTGCTTCAGTGTTTAGTTATAATAATTTTTTAATTACTGGAAATAAACAAAATGGAGATAAAAGAACAAAGTAGTGAGATATCTGGAATATCATCTATTACTTTCAAGAAAGACGTGTGCACTTTTACCGAATTAATGATCGCTTGTAGAGAAAATGATTTTAGTAAAGTCGTTGAGTTAATGGAATCAGGCGTTGTTGATGCAAACGCAGAGAGCTTATCTAAAACCACGGCAATAATGCTTGCAGCACATAAGGGCCACCTAGAAATTGTACAATATTTATTTAAATCTGGTGCTAAACTTGAACATAAAAATTTATTTGGCTGCAATGCTTTTATTTATGCAGCTTGCGGTGAGCTAGCGTTAGTTCAGTGGCTAATTAATGATATCCATATTTCCCCGAGCGCGATTGAAGTTGACTGCGCGTTATTCTTAGCAGCAATGAATAGAAAAATTCGTATTCTTCACTATCTTTTTCAAAATTTTGGTGCACTGGCTAGCAATAATGAAACTATAATGGCAATGGCCAATATTCCATATTTTGGTGTAGAATGCGACACTCATGTTATTTTACTCTATTTGAATGCTGCAAGGGATCTTTTATTATTAGAAAAAAACGCAATAGAAACCTTAAATACGAGGATGATGCCATCTGAAATTTGCCGATTAATGTTAGATAGACTGCCTGAAAATATATCCTTGAAAAAATTACAGTGCCGCCTTCTTAGGATGAATGATGCTGAATCATTAACTCTATTAATTCAATTCTTAGCTAAATCCGGTTTGAAAGAATTAGAATTAGAATTTTCTAAATCTACTTCAAGAAATGTTAAAATTTTGACAAGCTTATTACAAAATGAAAATTCTAAATTAATAAAATTAAACTTGTCTTACTGTAAAATTGGAATAGAGTGTGCTAATGTCTTGGCAAGCTTTATCAAAAAAAGCCAAACGCTTGAATTCTTAGGTTTACCATCTTGTGATTTAAAATCCGTGGAAAGTGAAATAATCCTAGATGCTATTAACTGCAATCCAGCAAAATTACGCACATTGAGTTTTTATAATAACCATATTGATGTTGGATGTGCTAAATTAATTTCTGTACTTCTGCTCAATCCTTCCGCTTCATTGCAATCACTCAACATTCAACATAGTACAGACTTGGTGGACGGATTGATACTGATCGCTGATGCAATGAAAGCAAACTCAACTGTATCAATGTTAAACATTTCACAAATTAGAGGTTTAAATGATGATTGTGTCATTGCATTAGCAAACATGATCGCTATAAACAAAAATCTAACTTGCTTAAATTTAGGCGGGTGTGATTTTACCGATTATCAAGGTATGATAATCTTTAATGCTTTACGAGAAAATACTTCAATAAAAGATATTGATTTATATTTTGGTCGCTTTAGCACGCAAAGCAGCAAAGCTTTTGGTGAAATGCTTAAGCACAACAGTGTCTTAGAAAAAATTGATTTAAGTTTACAAACGCAGCTTGGAAGCAACATTGAGCATTTTGCAACCGGTCTTTCTCAGAACAAAACACTAATAGAATTAGATTTAAGTTACACCTGTAATCGTGGAGAAGACATTGCCATTATCAAATCAATTGCTGAAAACAAAGTTATAAAAAAATTGAATATCGAAGGAAATAATATAGGAAATGAAGGAGCGAAGCAATTAGCAATCATACTTGAAAATAATATACCTCCTCTTATTTATTTAGATTTATCCTTTAATTTTGAAACTGGGAGTTACATTAAGCTTTTTCAAGCTTTGCAAAAAAATAATACACTTAGATCTCTACTGCTTGTTAGAGAATATCATGATGTTCGTATTAATGATGAAGCCTTAGGATACCTACTTGAAACACTTAAATATTTTAACTGTACATTACAAAATGTTAGATATAAAGGAAATATAAATGAAATTGATTTGCTGCTAAAACGAAATGTAAAATTGGCCTCGAAGGACTTGGATATACACGAAATGAAAACGATTATGGATTGTATGAAAAAAGCAAGATGGGAAAAAGAAGATCAACTTCCTAATACCCCTTATACTTTGAGATTTAGGCTTAGTTATTACAATGATCAACTTTCTAACGAAACTATCCGGAAAAATATTGCAGATAGAATTCACAATGTGGATAAACCAGAACTGATGATGAGTTATTTAAAAAAATAACAAATACCGTTTTCTTTTTCCCCTATCAAGCCATTTTTTTTATATTGATTTAACAAAACGTTAAGAATGTAAGATTCGTTTTTTGTAAAACTTGTTGGACTAATCGTAATAGCCTTTATCTTCATAATTTCTACGCTTTTAATAATCGATATTTTTATTTAATGGAAAAAATTAAGAGAAGATTAAATCCGTATTTTTTAATAAAATTCAATGTGCGAGGAAATAATAGTCGAAAATATAGAGTGGAAATGTTCGCCTAGAGGTACTGTTTATTTGCAATCTTCATATATCTTTGATACATTAAATTCATAATAATTTTCAAAATCTAAGTGGAAAAGAATATAAGGATATCTTAATTTATAAGAGGCACAGTATGTTAGAACAAAAAATTAATTTTGATGTTAGACCAGGCCAAGACCAGGTTGTTGAATTTATCTTTAAAGATAAATTTTCTGCAACAGAATTCAGAGATGCTATGAACAGATTAAATGAATATGAAGCATCTAAAGTGGATAGTATAAAAGAAGATGTGCATATTGTAAGAATAAATAAAGAAGATTACAATAGCTATTTACCTGATACTGATACTAGAATTTTAGAAGTACTCAAAGACATAGCACTTGTTAATCATGGATCTGAACAATCGTCAGACTACGACGTCTTCACTTTTAAAGATGAGGGGGATGCATGTAAATATGCACAACTATTCAAAAAAATGAATATTAAAATTCAACCAACAAACAACGACCTTGGTATAGATATGTGTCAAATGGATAAGGGATTGTTTACCATTAGAACAGATAAAAATGGAGGATTTAAATTAATGGAAATAATTCCAAAATATTTTAAGAACTTAGAAACTTATGCTGTTATGGAATTGCTTGAGAATGAGTTTCCATTTTTGCTCTGTTCATTTTCAGATATTATTAGTAAATATAAACTTCCAGAAAATCATCAGAGTAAGTCAAATCTAATACGGAGTATTATTGGTGATCCACATAGATCCTTTCAATCAAGATCAATAGAGATTTCTAAAATCGTTATTACTGAATCAAAAACAACTTCTTTTACACGTACCTCTGAATCAAAGAAATTTTTCGAGGAAGCGTCGAAGTTTCGTTTAGATCAAGAAATTGAGACTATACAAAAACAGGCAAAAAGGAGAGTACAAGAAAAAGTTACCAAAGAGATTGAAAAAGAAGAGATAATTACTATGGTTACTCCACAACCCACCATCATGGAAGTACCAGCACAACAACCAGCATCCTCATATGGGTATGTGTTAAATGCTTTTCAACCGCTTACTGTACCTAGCGTACAATATGCAATGCCCTTTAACAATTCCTTTACAATGCCGAACAGTAATCTATCTACATATACTACAACGACGCCACATTCAAATCATCCATTTATAGCACTTATAGCACCGCCCGATATTCCTGTTACAGTGAGCAATAACTCATTTGTGACGCCAGTATATAATCCGCGAAATAATCCTTTTGCAACAACGTCGCAAGTTTATCCAGCTCAACAATCACAGCAGCCAACGAATTTTACTTTTGTGGTGTCGCAAATTTATCAACCAGTTCAACAACTACAACAGCAGGCGAATTTTCCTTCTTACCCTCCATCTGCACCCGTACTTCCGTATCCACAAGCACCTCAATGGAATAACCAAGTTTATAATCCGACATTTTTTAGTCAAAATGATTCTTCAAATTTACCCATGCGTCAACCTATGCAACCACAGCGGGAACAGCAGCCACCTGTGAATAATAATTACAATACAAGTGGATATCACTATAAATAGGAATCAAAAAAACCCAACCTTCTAATAAAGCAGTAATCTCGGTGAATGTTTGCCGAGATTGCTGCTTCACCTTTGAACTTATCATCCAAAATTTGGATTAATCCTTATTTGATTCTGAATTGCTATAAATTGGCAGTTCATCAAAATTAATTGCATTTGTTGTTGTGAGCCAAATATATCACGTGATTCCAGCATCTCAGATATAGATGCATGATAGACAGATATCTTTATGGCATTGTAAGAATCGTTATATACTCTGCGAAAAAGCACAAAAAGAAAATCCAATCGCCTGCTCGATTTATGAATCACATCACTATACCCATCTTTACCAAGCTAAATTTAAATAACATTTAAAATTAAATACCTGAATTCGCCCCTAGTTTTATACACTAGGATTTTACTACTAACTATAAATAAAATGCAGCAAATTACGTGGTTAAATGCATTTTATAGGGAACATGTTTGAAATAACTCTTACAACTAGCATCCCATTTGGCAAGCATCTTTAAACGAACTTTCTTCAAAAAAATGTTTCTTTTGGCCGTCGTTCCTCGCCGCACAATCCGTGTAGAATGCTCAAAACCTTCATGTACCGTTACAACAATGTTGCGTATTAGTTTCGGAACTAGGCAATTTGTTTATCTTATATACAATATGGATTTCCTCATCACTGATCTCGATTCTTTTAACAATCTGTCTAATAATATCCCGTTTACCGTTCCAATCTAAATGATCAAGCCCTAAATTTATTTTATCTGTAAAATTTTCTAAATTAGTAACAATTAATCTCATCTCACTTATTAAACTTTTTTGTTCAATTAATTTATGTTGTTGTTCTTGAATTTTTTTCAAATTTTGTCTCATTATTTTTATTCTAGGCTCAAATTCTTCTTTTAAAATGTATTGCTGAGCATAACTATCAATCAGTAATGAAATTCCTCTTTCTAGTTTTATTTTTTGTTTTTCAATAGATGCGAAAGCATGATCTTCTGGAGATTTTTCTAAATTTATTAACCGTCTTTGATATTCGTCTAAAATCCTTTGTGGATCTTGAAGTAATTTTTTTATTTCTTCCCAAACTACTAATTCTATCGCATGAGAACCAACTCGTTTACTGTGACACATTTTATTACCGCCAAAGCGAACTGAATCGGTACCCGTGCAACGATAATATGAATAAATCCTTACTGTTGCATTATGTCTTTTCGACTTTCCACCACAATAAGCACGACCACAACATTTGCATACCAATAAGCCTTGTAATAAATAGGTCTCTCCTTTTTTATGAATTCTAGCTCTTTTTTTATTCTCTTCTAACTGTTCTTGTACTGCATCAAATAAATTTTCATCTATTATTGCAGGTACTGGAATGTATATCCAGTTTTCTTTTTCTACAGGATATCTTGAGACATTCACTTTAGGTTGTTCACTAGAATCTCTTCGTGGCCTTATATAGGGTAATCTTGCTCCTATTTTTTTTCTGCCAAAAGCAGCTTGACCTTTATATGCAGGATTTTTTAGCATGTACCAAATTGTAGACCTATCCCAATGAGCTTTCTTTGTTTTTGTCAAGATGTTTTTTTCTTTTAATCTACGAACAACGGGGCTAGTCAGGATACGTGTGCAAATGATGCATTTGTAATATTGAACACGGTTCAATCCCTTAACTGATATGGGTTTCAAGGATTTTTAATTAAATTCTGAATTACTCTTAAAGCGGGGAGCTTAATACATTAAAAATCCATAAAGATATTCTTAGAACCACATTGAGAGCAATGAGTTATGGATATAATCTGTCCCAAGTCACAATACATATCAGTAAATTTATCATGCCCTAATTCTTTCTTAACGATACGTTGCAGCTCAATTTGCTCATCTTCTGTTTCAACAGCAGAAGTTACCAAAAAGTATTGAATCTGAATATTATCAGTGCAATTACAGTCCATACATTCAATCGGTGCAAATTCTAATATTTCCTGATCAAGATTACTGGGTTCAATTTTAGAAATTTTTATCACATTCATTGATTAAGATTTTAACCTGTATAAACAATATGCAACTTAGACTTTGTTATTTCACTTTTGAGCTCCTTTAATCTCTCGATAAGATATTTAGCGTCGGAGACGCCAGTTATAGCCAATCCTTGCTCTAAAATTTGTTGTGCTTTGTCAAGGTTTCGTTTGTCACCATTATCTTTATAAATAAATAACCAGTAAAGGTCAGACCAACCTATCCATCCCCAACCCCAAATGGGTTCTTTAGCAAGCCAACCATTATATAAGTTATCAACTAATTCAAAATCACCTTGCCTGGCATAACATTCTGCAAGTATACATCTTATAGAGCCGAGGTTTAGCATATCTTTGCTTAAGACATTTTGATGCATACCCGTATACTCTAAACAAAATGAAAGTGTTTTTTTAAAAAAGAGTTCCTTCTTTCTCGATAGATTGTCCAGATGATGAGCTAGCTCAACCGCCCAATACAGTAGGTCGTACATTGTTTCGTGCTGGATATCTAACATATTTTCAGCGTCTACTAGTTGTATAAGTTTCTTTAAATCTGACCATACTCTTAAACCAGTATTACATGCCATAGGCATATCATTATTGGCTATATAATTATTTTCCTTCTCAATATTATCATGAATACGATTATGTAAGGTTCTATATGGTGCTGAATTTTCAAACATCCAGTCAGTATCATACATCAACTACTCCTTCGCTAGGCATAACCCCTGTGGCAATTTTATATCCATACCAATCATAAGTTATTAAAATTTAACATTACCTTCAAATGTATGTTTCCAGCGCTTGTCAGGATTATCAAACTTCACCTTTTTTGGATCAAATGTGCTTGGTTCATACCTCCCAGCAACCCACTCCAGCAAAGATTTGTGATCTGGGTGGCTAGACGTGGTAATGGCCTCAATAAAACGTTCATAACCTGGCGGACCACCTACATCTTCTGGTGGACAAGCTCGTGCACCAGCAATGCATAATGGGTATTTAACATTTAATTGTTTTTCAAATTTCCCTTCGAATTCAATGAGATGTTCCCAGCTATCACCAAAATCATAAAGATAAGACACTTTGTGATTGGCTGGCAGATTAAAATAATCCCGAATATTTAGCTTCCAACCCTCCAATACCGGATCTCCACCATCAGGAATGCCAATATGTTCCTGTTCGGTTGTAATTGGGTTATACGCTGTGAATTCATGCAAATGAGAATCTGTCCAACCCATGGCATCTTGAATGGCAACATGCAAATCCCAAAAACTGCATAAATCAGAAATTTGAATTCTCCGCCAAATGGTAGGCTCTATGTCTTGTAATGTAATTTTAAATTGAAGAACAGGTCTGGTTGCCATAATTACATCTCAACTCCTTGATTAATACACCGGTAAAATACCGACCTACTGACTTTCATCGTTTCACAGATTTTTTTCACTGACATTTTGTTTGCTTGACGTAATGCCCTAATTGCTTCAGCCTTATCATCTGTTAATGCTTTTGGCCTGCCTCCTTTTCGTCCTTGTTGTTTTGCAGAATCTAATCCTGCCTTCACTCGCTCACGAATGAGTTCACGTTCCATTTCAGAAAATGCCGCACAGATGTTAAAGAGCAGCATCCCAATGTGATTTGAAGTGTCTATATTATTTTCAAGAGATACAAATTCAATGTTTTTTTCTTTAAATTCGTTAATCAGATCAATTAACTTTATCATGCGTCGACCGAGTCTATCTAATCGAACCACATAAAGCGTATTGCCTTTTCGTAGTTTTCCCATCAAGGCTTTTAATTGCGTTCTGTCGTCCTGAGCACCTGAAATTTTTTCTTGAAAAATTTCATCGCAACCAGCCGCGGTTAATTTTTGGATTTGTACATCCAGGCTTTGTTCATTCTTC
>CAWFQC010000012.1:0-30865 GCA_963817645.1 uncultured Gammaproteobacteria bacterium
TACCACAGCACACAATTATTACCTGCAATTAGCTGATGGCAAAAGACATCTTCTTGTGGCGCGAAATACTCCTCTCCCAGCCGCTATAGAAGAAAAACTCAGTTTTTCACATAACGAACAATCTCTTGCTAGGCTTCGCGTGTTTAATGAAGTAGAAGGGGTGCTGGATACCGTTGGAGAACTTTGGTTTCATAAAGAAGATGCGGAAACCAATCTAAACAAGAAAAATGAACCTGCTGAACTCATGCTACGTTTTTCCGTTAATGAAGACAATATCATCACCATGAAAGCTTGGTCTTTGAAAAATGAACAGATGTGTGTAGAAGCACAAATTGCTCGTGGAGGTCTTGCTGCCAAACTTTATAACGATTTAGAGCGCACACTCTCCTCAATTATTGCAACCTGCAGTAGAGCAAGTATAGAAGACGATGTACTATGCTTAAGTCGCACCGTTGTCTCTACCATACTTTCTGCAAGTGACCCTATCACAGGTGAAACTCGTGTTGAACAAAAACAAAAAGCGCAAAATCAAATTAACACTTTAAAAGATTACCAGCAAAAAAATATTGCACCTTTAAGTCTATATGAGTTTGCACGAATAGCACAAACAGAATCAGCAAATATTCTTTCTGATGAAGAAAATTTACGCTTTAAAAATATTGTAAAAGAGTTAAAACAAGCGCTGGAAGATTTAGATGATGCTACAAAATTTGAGAATCTAAGGAATGAATTAAATAAATTTTATAAAGATACGCCTATAGTAGTTGATCTAGCAAGAGCTGAGAATGCAGCTTCGATTATAGAAGATGAGGCCCCTAGTGATGCAAAACAAATTCGCAAGCAAGCAAAAAGACTTGCTGATTTGCATAAGCAACAAAATAATGCCCTCACAACAAGCGTAAAAGAAATTCTTTATGAACTGATTAATTCAAATATATCATGGGATGATATGCCAAGTGGACGTTTTGATAGGGATGTTTGCCTTTGATATGTCTAGTTTGTAAAACGAATAATATAAAAAATCAAGATACCGAATTTTGCGTTCAATGTGGTTCAGACCTTCACGTACATCATTTACTTTCTGAAGTTCGTAAGGAGATACAAATGAAAAATGAGATAACAAAACCGGAACAAGAATTACAAAAAAAAACATCGAGATTATTCATCATTTTTCAAATAGGGTTTTTGATTCTCCTTTTTGTATGCGCCGTATTCGGTATTTTTGTTGCAATGCGTTTTTTAACTTTTCTAGATCGCGCAGAATCTCACCATAGTTCCATATCAAATAAATGGTCTGAAACAGGATTTGAACAATTACAACAAATGAATTCCACAATAAAACAAGAGCTCGATTTAATTCTAGATCAACGTCGAGAAAATCAAGCTTTGCAAGCAAAAGTAGAGGAATTAATCGCTAAGATTACAAAAGATAGAGTGGAAGTCTTCCCGTCTTCCAATGCTCAAGGAGGACAACAACAATGAGATATAAAAAAATAAAAAAAGCACAGAAACAAAAATCTTCTCACTCTATCTCTCCTGACCTCATCACCGGCAATCGCTTTGAAGAAATCGTAAACATATTAAATAAAAAGTCGGATTTAAAAAATCAAGATCGATATCTTTATGGTTATTCTTTATTACGCACACATCAACGATTGGAATCACTTGTTACTTTATGGCCATTAGCTGCAAAAGGACATACAACATTACAGGAAGATTGCGCTTCCATTGCGGCGCATGTTTTTCAAGATGAAAATTTATTATCTTCTATGCAATTATCTGAGGAAGCTCTTTATACTCTTTTTCTCGCAGCAAGAAGTTTAGCTCCACAAAGTCAGGTATACAATACACTGAAACAGCGCTTTTTCGACTCTCTTTGGCAAAAAAGTGATTATGAAAAATTGGAACGAATTTTAAAATCGACTAAAGAAGGATTCTCAGGAATTTTAGTAGAAAATTTAAGTAAACTTGCTTTTTTTCAAGCTGAAAAAAAATTAATTGGAGATACTCAAGCCTTTGTCAGCCATATTTTAACAGGAGGAGCCTGTCTAATTGCGCGGAATTCAATTTATCATAGTGACATAGCTGATGAAATTCAGCTCCTTGCCAATGAAATAAAACAACTTTTTTCTCAATTAAAAATTAAAAATAAAAAAAAGATAACTTGGGATAAGTCATTATTTGAAAAATTTGTCGACTACGAAGCCAGTATTTTAACTGAGGTTTTACAACATGGCATAAAAAATAGCGATTCAAATTTTGATATTATTCCCACCCCAAGTTATCTTATAACTTGTGATTCTACAACTGGACGAGTGAGTCAAAAGTTTTTACCTTGGCTCACCTGCGAAAATGAAGAACTCTCCGAATTATATAATCCCGACACTTATCATACTGTTTTTTGGTGCCTTAGTGGGGAGAAATCCGATATTAATAGTATTTTAAAATCAGTTCAGAAAAATAAATTTCATCCATATCTTCGCTTAGCTATCATGTTACGTGCTGCAAATAATAAAAAATCATCCTTAAACGAAATAGTTAAAATAAGCGATATTGAA
Organism: uncultured Gammaproteobacteria bacterium; assembly: GCA_963817645.1. Classification (GTDB taxonomy): domain Bacteria; phylum Pseudomonadota; class Gammaproteobacteria; order UBA6002; family UBA6002; genus UBA6002. The sequence continues at coordinate 2,559 of CAWFQC010000012.1, forward strand.
AATTTAAAAGGAGTAACGAGCTTTTTTAAAAGCATTGCAATACAAACAGCAAAGTCTATAATAAATGAAGAGTCTAAAACACAATTGCCACTCGAATTTTGGCAAATGCTACTTGAATTTTATCCTGTCCTTCAAGAACCTGAATTTAGAAACATTTTAATTACAAAATCAATCTATATGTTACATAGAGAATATAAAATCGGAATAAGTTTAAATTTAAAAGCAATAAAAATAATCGCTCATCAAGTAAATGCTGACGAGTTTGAAAAACAAGTTGATTCTTTATGCTCTCGTCAACAAGCATGTTTACAGTTTCTGCGAAATCTTAAGGATAAAAAAAAATCTAAAAAGATTGTCACAAAGATTAAAGACGAACTGACTTTGCGCGCACATCTTACCCTTATTGCTGACTCTTGTTGCCTTCTTTATACAGAACTATCGGAAAAATTTTTTCAGCACATTAAATATCTAGCCGAAAATAATAAATTCAACAAATTCATCCCCTTAAATGATCTCATTGATTGTACCTTTGAATGTGATTGTGATGGATGTAAAGGGGCTCTCTATAGATATGAAATTCCAGAGATTGCTGAAAAATTAAATTTACCTATTGTTCGCCTTCCCGATGTACACTTGTATTCAAACCTGCAACCGATTTCCAAGACACAAACTCCTAAAGTATCAGTCTTATCACAAACAGATCCTTTTAAAACTCTCGATGTTTCTTTTGCCGACTCTAAACACATTATCATGCAAAAAGTGATGAAGTTAATTCAACAGTCGCCTGAGCAAATGGCTATTTTTAGGCAAGCTCAAAATGAGCTATTTAATCCTACACAACGATTTTTGCATCATTATCTTCGTTACTTTGTCTATGAAAATAACAATAGTGTGGCCGAAGTTCATCCACTTTCCTCGCTTATGAATTTTCCCTTGCATGAAATTCCACTTCGACATGAGTTCTTAAATGCAAATTAATAAGCTTACTCCTATTGAGCAAATTGAAGCACGCATTTGTGAATTACAAAAATCTCATGTTTCTTTACAAGAACAATTAAAAAATTCTCATAATAATTTTGAACGCAATTTAGATGATTCTGCCCTACGAATTATTGATATTCTTGATATGATAAACACCGCCAAATTAAATATGGATTTAGATGGTGAATCCAATTTAACTGCACAACTCATTATAAAAAAAATTGAAAAAAAAATTGTTGATCTTCTCAGGCGCTGGTATGTGCAAGAAATAATATTTACAAATGGTCGAATTGAAGCAGGTAAAACAAGAGTGCTAGAAACACGAGAGGCTTCAGAGGAAATACCTACAGGTACTATTATTGAGATTTGTCGGAAGGGTTATCAACGTGGCAATAAAACAATTCGTCCGGCAGATGTGATTACGGCTAAGGTAAAATTCGCAGAGCCTTTGTCATTTGCCAAAGATAAGTTCAATGAGTGATGAGAATTATATTACGGTCTGGCCCCAGCATTATATTATAATTTGGCCCCACCACCAGCGAGCAAACTGCTTAGCTCAAAGCCAATTTTTTTAAACACTATTGTTTGCTTCCTCAAGATACAACTCATATTCCGCACCAGATTATCTAATAATCTCATTTAACTGAAAGTGCGTTTTTTTACTCTCCATTTTCTACAATACCCATACATCTTCCAAAATTAATCTTATTCTCAGCACAAACCCTATTAATTTGAATTACCGAATTATGCCGAAAAACAAGCTATTTGATATCTTAATGCCTGGCACTAGGAAAGCATAGCTTACCGTTACAACAATGTTACACATTAGTATTAGTTTCGGAGCCAGGCAATTTGTTTATCCTATATACAATATGGATTTCCTCATCACTGATTTCGATTCTTTTAACAATCTATATCACCGATAAAGATCATTATGGGTTATTCATTTTTTAATTAAAGAATCACTGTTAAGATTAGTTAAAACGTTATATTATGCGCTACGTTCTATGTCACAAAAAACAAGGACTGATTATCATGGGCAGAATTGGAATCACGTATCACGAAGTCACAAAAGCAATATCCATACTCCAAAGCCAACAAAAAAACCCAACGGTTGATCACATTCGTGAAGTTCTCAGCACCGGCAGCAAAAGTACCATTGCCCGTTTTTTGCGCGAGTGGAGATTAAAAAATGGATTGCAAAATGATGATGAGGGCGCGTTGCCGAGCGATCTTTTAAATGTGGTTAAAGGATTATGGGGTGCATTGCGAGAAAAAGCAGATAACCAAACCGCTGAGTATCAAAAGGAAACTGATGATAAAATGGCGCAATTGCAGCAGCAGATCAGTCAACATAGGCAGTTTCGATCAGAAACAGCATCAAAAATTCATACATTGGAAGAACAAAATCATCAGAAAACTGAAGAGATTAATGCTTTAAAACAGGTATTAAATGCCGAACAACATGAAAAAATAAAAATAACAGAGCGCGCATCCAATCTTGAATTGCGTCATCAGGAAAATCAGGCAGAAAACGCAAGATTATATCAACACTTGAAGCACCAGCAGAAAAATACAGAACATTATCAAGCAGCAACTCAGCAATTACGAGAAGAACAGGTATTACTGATCGAAAAACAGAAGAGTGAATATGACCAACAGTTGTCGCAACTTCGCAGTCAACTTGAATTAATGACTACTGAAAAATCGAATTATAAAGCACAATGCGCTCAGGTTAATAAAATCAATCAGACACTTGAAGCAGAGCAAAAAACGCTTGTTTTACAGAATAAAGAAATAGTACAGCAATATTCGCTATTGAAAATAACAGGTGATAAAATACAAGAAGATTATGCGCAACTTCTAAAGATACATCAAAAGCAATCACTGAATTTAGAAAGTAAAAATCATACTGTTATTGAATTGCAACTCAAGTTGAAATCAAGTGATGAAAAAATTGTATTGCTGAAAAGTGCATTATCCAGTGCAGATAACAAGGTTCATAACTTGCGGCATCGGAATGTGTCAGGGAAAATGAGACAAATTTGAAGAGTTACGACATAAAATTTATGTTCCCATAATTGCCTCCAATTGTCTAGAATTATTTAATATATCGATTGTTTGAGGAGGATTGATATAGACTGCTTTAGGTAGTTGTTTGAGTTCTGGTTGCTTATTTTTGAACCGTTTTGGGTTGTCCAAAAAAGCCTGCATAAGGACTGAATATCGTTGCTCCAAAATAGGTTGTGCTTGTTGGTAGTGAACTGATTCTGGGGTTAGCCAAGCAATACCAGAATGGTAATGTTCTTTATTATACCAAGTAAAAAATTGTTGGCAGAATGCTTCCCCATGTTCCAATGATTGGCAGCGAGCTGGAAATTCAGGTCTATATTTTAGTGTTTTAAACTGTGACTCGGAAAATGGGTTATCATTGCTTGTATAAGGTCTATTGTGCGTTTTGGCAACCCCAAGATGCTTTAATAATTGTGAAACGGTATGCGAGGTCATACTTGGTCCATTATCCGCATGTAATGTGAGTTGCTTAGGCTGAATACCCTGTTTCAGTGCAGACTGTTGTATTAGTTTTCTAGCCAGCTCTTTAGACTCTGAATCAGCAATAAGCCAGCCAACCACATAGCGGCTAAAAATATCCAAAATGACATATAAGTAGTAATAAACCCATTTTTTAGGACCAAGTAGTTTAGTAATGTCCCAAGACCAGACTTCATTTGGGCCAGTTGCAATTAATTCAGGTTTTATTGCATCACGATGATTCCTCTGGTTTCGTCTGTCTTTTGTTTCACCTTTTTCTGCCAAAATGCGATACATTGTTCGAGGTGAGCAATAGTATTCTCCTTTGTCTATGAGCTCGTAGTAAACATCATAGGGTGTTTTATCGATAAAACGTTCACTATGTAATAAGTCAAGAATTTCTTTTTTTTCCTCACAATTCAGCGCATTTACCGGTTTTTTTGATGATAATGGCCGAGATTCTTTGCAAGTATTATCATCCAAATGTCTATAATATGTCGCTCTTGAAATGTTCAATTTAGAGCAAAGCAAGTCAATTGCAATCGATTTTTCTTGTCCTACTTGTATTATTAGATTCATAAGTTCACCCCTTTGCTCTCGTGTGGGAGGATGTGCGTCCCAAGCAATTCGAAGACTTTTTTTTGGAGGTCAAGGATGGCCTCAGCTTGTGCTAGTTTCTTTTTTAATTGCTCAATCTCTCTAAGCATATGTTCAGTGCGGCGTGACTTTAGTTCCCCTTTACTTTCATCATTCGTCAATCCAAACTTCTTCCTCCAGGCTCCAACATGAGAATGGTATAAACCTTCACGCCGTAACAAAGAGGCTCGCTCAGAACCATCTTTACAAGCATCATATGCAGCAAGAATCTTAAGCTTATAAGCCTTCGTCAATTTCTGTTTAGGAGTTTTGGTCCCTTTTACTTGAGGATCTGGTACCGATAGTTTTATCGACTCAGACTGATTATTATTAGAGTTGTTTTTGTTTTCCAATGTGCTTAAATTTTGATCTTCGATGTTGCTTGATTTTTGTACCATTTTGTTGATCTCCCCACTACCCTCACGACATTAAATTTACCTTATTTTTGTCTCACTGTCGCTGGCACAGAGGGCATGAGCATCAATTTACATCGCAAGAGAAAGCGAATTTAGAAGGTCAGATCAAACAATTGCAGAACATTTTGTCCGCAAAAACAGGGGCTCTAATTGGGTAGTTTTCCAGATTAAATCAACAGAAAAATGGCTTAGTGGTGCGGGTTGCAGGACGAAGTGATCATTGGTGGGGGATTTGTATAGACCACCATATTAATAACTTTTTAAACTTCTTATTCCTGATCAATTTGTTAATCAACAAAATATGTGTCTTTTCAATGTCCCTTACATTGGTTTTCTCTAATACTCTGGACAACGTATCTGCGTGTGGAATAGACTCTAATTCAGGAAATATCTTTTGTAAATTTTCAAAAATAACCATCCCACTTAATTCTCGATTTATTTCACGTCGGGAGCTTAATCGAAAAATAAAAGCCAATAATCCATAAAGCATGACCACTACTAATTTATGCTTAACGCTTTTAGCACGCCTGCAATCATGTATCTTTGAAAAACGTTTGATTAAAATAGGTAGAACACTTCGCCATGCCTGGATTTGGGATGATAATTTATCTGCTCGATCAACAGTCATTTCTTCAACGCTACTATGCCTTTGTTTTATATTACGCGCTTGCGTGCGTGGAACAATCAACGATTGTGTTTCGACATTATGTTCATGAATGATTTGATAACTTGCTTCAATTTTCGCTTTCAACTGCTCTTGTTTAAATTGCTTGAAATAAATCGACTCTATTAATTTAGGAACACTGGCATTGTCCACTTTTTGGGATGTCATCGCCTGCGTCAATCCTTTCTTTTCATTGGCCTCTTTTATTATCTTTCGCTCTTCAACTATTCGGTATAAATCGGGATTTTCTTGACGATGTCGGTGTAAAATTTCTTCAGCCCTATCAAATAATTCATGAATATATGACGTATGCTTGGCCGGGTGCTCCATATCTTGTTGTATCTGCGCATCATTCATAGATTCCTCCTGGGGTATGAAATATCTTTACTTTTTGGGATTTTTATGAGATTTTTATAGTAGCACGATGTTGATTGATTAACTATTAGCCAAATTGGTTTATAAACCATCAACAATTAGTGCGACAATTTTATAATTGAGCTATTCTAAGTCATTGATTTATTTATTGCTATATACTGATGCTTCAGGGCTGAGCAACGATATTCAGTCCTTATGCAGGCTTTTTTAGACAACCCAAAACGGTTCAAAAATAAGCAACCAGAACTCAAACAACTACCTAAAGCAGTCTATATCAATCCTCCTCAAACAATCGATATATTAAATAATTCTAGACAATTGGAGGCAATTATGGGAACATAAATTTTATGTCGTAACTCTTCAAATTTGTCTCATTTTCCCTGACACATTCCGTTGATGCTTTAGCCAAATATAAAGGATATATTTATGCAAAACCCCGATGAAATCTCGATACCGCCTCAAATTATTTCTAAAAATACCTATACTCTCATGGGTACGCCAGAAGAGCTTTCTTCCGAAATTCTGCAAGATGATGAAGAATTGACTCTCCCTGAAACCATCACTGAGAATAATCTCCTCACCATACCGTCAGCTTATCCTGTTCCGCAGAAAAGTATGTACATAGTGGGGGAAGAATTTTCGGGTACGATCGAAGAAGATCAAAACATAGAAGAGGAAGTTGTAGACAATGAGGCAGTAGCTTTTTCAGATTCAGAACCCGAAGAATTGTCAGAAGAAGCAAAAGAAGTCGCAGAAGAGTTACCTACGTTCCTGGGTGTGAATCATTTGCCTTTAGGGTCGGTAGAATTGACGGGGGAACTGGGTCAAGGAGCTTTTGGCAAGGTGTACAGAGGAAAGTGGGGAAGCCATGAAGTGGCGTTAAAGACTATCGATCTTAAACATGCTCAAAAAAACTTTCCTGAGATGGACAAATATCAAATTAGGGATTCGCTTGAGTGGGAAGTCTCACGTTTATCAACGGTAAGTCATCCGAATTGCGTGCAGTTTTATGGGGTGTATCAAGAGAAGGCGCAAGGAAAAACCTATTTAGCTATGGAGTTTTGCCATGGAGGAACATTACAAGGCGCTTTAGAGAAACAACCCGATTTAATAAGGTTGGGTAAAGGTTGGCAATGGGCACTGGAAATGAGTCAGGGATTGGCGTACTTGCATGATCAGGGTGTATTGCATCGTGACTTGAAAACAGAAAACATTTTATTGGATAAGCATGGATGTGCAAAGCTTGCGGATTTGGGCGTTGCCCAGGTCGATGCCTTATTACAAAAAGGCGAAGCTGGCATTGTGGCACAGGGCGTACAAGATCAACGATTTATTGCACCGGAAAATCTCACCCATGCCACCTTAAGCTCCAAAGCGACAGATGTCTATGCCCTAGGTCTGGTTTTTTGGCAAATGTTAAGCGGGAAAGCGCCGCGTCATCCCAAGGATATAAGTCATGAAGAAAAGCAAAAGTGGAAACGGGGAGAGAGCGGGTATGAGCGGGAGGTTATTCCAGAGCATTGTCCCGAATCGTTCAGACAACTCATTTTAGCCTGCTGGCGAACTGACCCTGCTCAACGTCTGAGCATTGAAGAAGTCATAAAATCTTTAAGAGATATGGGAGGTGAATTTCATCCTGAACCTGTTATTATGGAGACCTGCGAGCAGATTGAAACGCTGATCCATCCCAAACGTCTGGAAGGATTGAAGTACATTGAGCCTTATTTAACAGAGCACAAAGTTACAGAGCCGATAGACGTTTACTGGAGCCATTTTGAATCCACAAGCAAAGCGAGAGGAAAAAGGGGAAATTCCCCGCTGGATCTAAATAATATTCTTACTGAGTTTTTAAATAATGCTGATACTTCAAGTCTTCTATTGTTAGGTGATTCAGGCTTAGGCAAAACCTTAAGCACGTATTTACTGGCTGACAGGCTGATGGCTAAGTGGCGTACACATTTGAGCGATTCCGAAAACAAACCGTATTTGCCGATATTTATTCGACCTACGCTTAAAGCTTGGTCGCATCAGGAACTGAAAGACGGATTTGCAAAAGCGTTGGATTTTTATGGCTTAAAAGAAGTCCTAAAAAAGAGCAAAATCCCTTTGCTATTAATTGTCGATGGTTATGATGAATGCCAGGCAGATGAGGCTTTTAATCAACATCCCCAAAACTTAAGCGAGCAATTAGGGATACCGCCTGATGCCAACATCAAGCTATTCGTCACCTGCCGTCCGGATACAGTAGAATTCTCAGCATTAAAAGAACGCTTTGAATGTAAAAATACCCTTGAAGTAAAATATTTTCTGCCGTTTAACATTGAACAATTATTACAATATCTCAATGATAACTTAGGCTGGACTGCCGAAGAAAAGGCAGGCTATCAGGTAAAGCTTACCAATTCCGCAGAGTTGCGCACGGTATTGCGAAACCCGTTTGTTCTGATGATGATGGCGCAAAGCTGGTCAACCGCCATTAAAAACCACCCTTATTTAAATAATTTAAACCGCTGGAAAATTTATGAAAGCGCAGTAGAACACTGGCTCCTTAATCACCAGCAATTATTATCCAAAAGCTTACGGAAAATCTTGACAGGCGATAAGAATAATTTATTGACAAGTTTTCAGGACTTTGCGGGTCAAATGGCTTTTGCCGCTTTTAAGGCACATAACATTGCGCTGTTCAGTGATAAGGTAAAAGAACTGCCCTCGCCATGGGTATTGTTAAAGGAGAAATTTGAAGAAGACAGCAAAGCAGAGTTTGCCAAACGCCGAGCAAAATTAACGGAAGAAAAAAAACGCCGTGCTTTGTTAAGCGAAGAAGATTATATCAATGTTATGCGCAGCCGCCTGGAACAATTTAGCGCAGGCTCGCCTTTAAAGCGCAGAGAATTGTCACATGAATTTAGTCATAAATCCTTTTTTGAATATTTCATGGCGAAACATTTAGTGCTACTGAGAGAAAAAGAAGAAATAGCAGAAATCATTAAAAGTTTGCACTGTCTCAACACACGTTCCCTGCAAGAAGAACCAGAAGTTTTAAGCTTTTGGGTTGAGGGATGGAGAGAGGCTCAAACCAGAGTATTAATAGAACCATTATTTGGAATAGTAGAATCCTCACGTAAAGATAATTCGATAGCCCAAGCTTCCAGCAATGCTGCAACCTTGTTAGCGGTGGCACGAGTGTCGTTTAGCGGACGGGATTTAAGCGGGGTTTGTATTCCTGGCGCAAATTTATCAGGTGCTGTGTTGTCTCACACTTCATTCAAAGGATCCGATTTAAGGAAAGTTAAGTTAAAAGGCTGTTATTTAAGCGATGCTGATTTTATGGATGCTAACATGAGAGGGATTTCATTTGGTGAGTATCCGACATTAAACCTAGAATCCGCAGTACAGTGTGTTGCCTACAGTCCAGACCAGCGCTGAAGCATCAATACTTAAAAACGTCTAATTTTCTATCCACCCCGTTTATCTGCTGCTATTTTTTCATTTCTACACATTTGTTTGACCTAATCATGACATCTCATTTATAAAATTAATACAAAATATTACAAAATATTTTTTTAGACGAGAAAAATTATCGATTATTACATTCGATTCTTATTTTGTCTATGATGGCTTAATTAAAAAATTATAATAAAATATTTTTTATTTTATTCAAGTTGCAATGTTAATCGAACCGGATTTTTATATTGTTGCTCATACCACTCTTTGGTAACCATGGATTAAAAATCGTTTCTTTGATTAGTTTTAGTGTCGATGAGCATCCTTGCTCTTTAATCCATTTTTTCAATTTCTTTGTAAATTCAGAAAGCGCATTAACTGCATGAGCCAATCGCATTAATAAATGAAAACCTTTCATCGCATTCCAGTTATAGGAAAACGCATGCTCATAATGATAGCCTCGGTGCTTTTCAGTATTAATGCTGTCTTCTAGCAATCCAATTTTCCTCCCACCTAAATTACAAAGTTCATGCACGTTTTCAAGATTAATACGAATACTTGACAACCATTGATGTTGTGAATATTTGAAAATAATCTCACCTGTTTTTTTATCAACTTCTTCCCACTTTTCTAAGCAACTGACTAAGTGAATCTTTAATTGCAATTCGTATCCCCAGATGGCGTCAGGATACCAGTAAAATTCTTGATATCTTTCTCGGTAATAGGTTTGTCCAGGGATGGTTTGTGCTGCATCTTTTCTCGAATTTATTAATTCTGAAAAATGTTTTAATTTATTTCTTGAAAACTGAATGACGTATTCCCATCTATTCTCTGTTAGTATTTCTAATACCGATTGTACGGCAAATAATGAATCTGCAAACATAATTATTTTTAATCTAGGAAAATATTTTTTTAATTTATCAGCTAAACGTGTGAAGGCAACAAGCTCGCAGTCCTGTTTCCCTTCCGGATTGTTGAATACATTCCAATCAGTTTGCAGATATTCTGTGAGTAAGGGGATTGTCAAACCATTTTTAAATACGATATTTGCTTCTAATACATAAACATATTGCTGGTTTAGTCCAGCTTCTTCATTACCTACTTTGCGAGATAACCAGCGTAAATCATGTAATTCTCCGTCACGATATAACTTTTGGGTCCCATCGATCGCAATCGGTAAGCAACCTGATATTAATAACTTTTTAAACTTCTTATTCCTGATCAATTTGTTAATCAACAAAATATGTGTCTTTTCAATGTCCCTTACATTGATTTTCTCCAATACTCTGGACAACGTATCTGCGTGTGGAATAGACTCTAATTCAGGAAATATCTTTTGTAAATTTTCAAAAATAACCATCCCACTTAATTCTCGATTTATTTCACGTCGTGAGCTTAACCGAAAAATAAAAGCCAATAATCCATAAAGCATGACCACTACTAATTTATGCTTAACGCTTTTAGCACGTCTGGGATCATGTAGCTTTGAAAAACGTCTGATTAATATAGGTAAAATACTTCGCCATGCCTGGATTTGGGATGATAATTTATCTGCTCGATCAGCCATCATTTCTTCAACGCTACTATGCCTTTGTTTTACATTACGCGCTTGCGTGCGTGGAACAATCAACGATTGTGTTTCGATATTATGTTCATGAATGATTTGATAACTTGCTTCAATTTTCGCTTTCAACTGCTCTTGTTTAAATTCCTTGAAATAAATTGACTCTATTAATTTAGGAACACTGGTATTGTCCACTTCTTGGGATGTCATCGCCTGCGTCAGTGCTTTCTTTTCATTGGCTTCTTTTATTATCTTTCGCTCTTCAACTATTCGGTATAAATCGGGATTTTCTTGACGATGTCGGTGTAAAATTTCCTCAGCCCTATCAAATAATTCATGAATATATGACGTATGCTTGGCCGGGTGCTCCATTTCTCGTTGTGTGTGCGCATCATTCATAGATTCCTCCTGGGGTATGAAATATTTTTGCTATTTGGGGTTTTTATGATATTTTTATAGTAACACAATGTTGATTGATTAACTATTAGCCAAATTGGTTTATAAACCATCAACAATTAGTGCGACAATTTTATAATTGAGCTATTCTAAGTCATTGATTTATTTATGGCTATACACTGATGCTTCAGGGCTGACGGCTTCTTTTAATTCTAATACCTGAGCAGAAGATAACGATTTTTTTCGCCCTTTGTAAGCACCATGCTGCTTCGCCAAAGCAATCCCTTCCCGTTGCCTCTCTCGTATTAATGCTCGTTCAAATTCAGCAAATGCACCCATTACAGAAAGCATTAAATGAGCCATGGGTGAATCTTCACCGGTAAAAGTCAGGTTCTCTTTGATAAATTGGATTTTAATACCTTGCTGCGTCAATGTTTGGACGATTTTTCTTAAGTCATCTAAATTTCGTGCCAATCGATCGAGGCTATGAACAATAACAGTATCACCTGCCCGCACAAAACGCATTAAAGCTTCTAATTCGGTACGTTGGGCATTTTTGCTAGAGGCTTTATCAGTAAAAACGCGATTGACTTCAATATTTTCTAATTGTCGCTCGGGCTTTTGATCGAAACTGCTGACACGGATATAGCCAACGCGCTCTCCTGTCATGTTCATTGACTCCTGAAACTGTCAGGATAAAATCTAAATTGTTCCTTAACAAATGTCAATTTATTTTAAAAGCAATCCTAATCTGACAAGTTTAAGACACGCATCTGACATCCAGTTAGAGTCTACTCAATTCTCACATAACAAGGCGATTTTCATTTCCTTCTGGTTCTGAGTTTTGTGGCATATGTGAAAAACACAAGTAAAAAGAAAGCTGATTGGTCACCTAAATTTAACTATTTCTTGCTCTAAAAGGCGCTCATAAACATTATGAAGCTTTTGTAAAATTATCACAATCGATAAAAATCTTGTATAACAAGATGTTCAATTGTTAGCTAAATTTTTTGATGGGTTTTTCCGTTTTCTCTGCAAGTTCCGCAATAGGTACAAGTTGTTGGATCTTTGATTCTCCTGGTTTTGGGTTAAAAAATCCAATTTGACTACCTTTTGATTTATCATAATTATCTCGTATGGCATCTGATATCTTAGCTAAATTTTCTGATGTAATTTTATTCTTTGTTAGATTCAAATAAACTTGTTTAGCTCCATGAAGTATAAACTCAACGCAATCATCTGTTATATTATTATCACTTAAGTCTAATTCTCTTAACTTTGGATTTGAAATAAGACTTTTAGATCCTTCATTTTTAATTCGATTATAACCAAGGTTAAGCTCTACTATATTTTGCAATTTTGAAAGAATTTCTGTCCCTTCGTCAGTGATATCATTACAATAAAGATTCAAAAATTTAATTTCTCTGTTGGGATATTCTTTGAGAAGTTCCACTAATTCTTTAACTTTATTATCAGAAAATCCTTTATTGCTTAAATCAATTTCAATTTCTTTGCTGCTACTTTCTAACATCATCTTTATATTTTGTTTTTCAAAACTCATAATTATTTCCTTTAAAAATTAGGTTTAGGTACTTCATTAAATAATCCATTCATAGTTTCTAATACTCTCAATAGGAGAAGCACAAAAATAATATGATGAGGGGATTTGGAAATTTCCTGTATAGGCATCATCTACTTTGCCTCAAAACAGGACTACCCTAACACCATGCCTGCTTGACTTGAACTCCGTCTATATTAATCTAAACTTGAAACCTACTTTTATTTATGCATCCACTGGTTTTTGAGGCTTGGTCTATTGTTTTTAATGCTTGAATAACCCCACTAAGCCCTTCTAATTGTTCAACGTATGTTTGTTGTTTGTAGTTATCGGTATCTAATTCATTTTTTATATTTGATTCTATGCCTTTTTTTGTATACTGTTCAGCTATATCAATGTCTTTTTCAATATTTGCCCTAGAGTGGCCTTGTAAATAAAATTTTGCAAGCTCATAGCATGCTCCAGCATGCCCTTTATCGGCAGCCTCTTTATATAACTGAATGGAGGTTTTATAATCCTGATTAACACCCCACCCATGAAGATAATGTATAGCTAATACATACTTTCCTGATGCGCTTTCAATTTTATCGCTTTTAGCCTCTTGAAAAGCTTGTTTTAATTGAATTGTCGTATCCGTATTCATCTTTTCCCATAAAATCTCTTGTGTAGATCGTTCAATTTTATATTTTGAGCCTTTTCCTTGCTCCCAAAAAGTAAATTTTTCGCTTGACATATTTAATCTCTTAATATTAGTTTATAAGCATGGTGTTTTGCTCTATTAGAAACCATGTTCTTTTATAGCCTCATCAACAATTTTTTGGCTATTTGGAAGGAATTTCTTAATAAGGTCAACACATTTATTTATTTCATTTAATCGGGGGGGAAGGCAGGATACGTGTGTTATGCGGTGCACCACATACGGTTTTGAAAGCAGCTAGCGGGGAAGTTCCGCTGGCTGACTGACCATTTATTTTTATTTGAAAAACTTCCAGCACGAAATGATTCTCCAAACCCTCTCCCTCTGCCGTTCTAGCATTATGTTCTCCCCTTCGAGCTCAACCTCTTTTCGTTCAACTTCAGCTGTTCATCAACTGTTCCCAAGTCTTTAACAGACAATTCTAGGCTGCAACTGTCATGCGTTAAATAAACACCTAAGCTCCCTGAAGAACCCCCTTCAGAACCAATAGGCTCGAGTCTTTCTATCTCAGGACTCTCTTTTTTTCCGGTAGCTTTCATCCGCATGGCCTTCCTAATGAGTTCTGTCCCTAAACCCATCATGCCGTCAACATCTAATGCTAAGCAGACTATACAACGGTCATCCCCTACAATCACTTCTCCATTGGGTAACTTTACAGATAGATGCATTAAATTAGCGTCATTTTCCTGATAAATTTGAATACTTCCCCACTTTGTATTTAAGTCCATTGAAAAAACTTGATCCCCAGCACTACTCTGCTCTGAAAAAAAGTTTCGCTTATTCGGTTTTTTACCCCAAGACTCACCAACTTTTTTTAGATTCGATTTTTTTCTGCTTTCCTTTACTTCTTCTAAATAAGTACCTAAATCTCTATATCCCAATACAAGCCTACAACTATCATGGGTCAGGAAAATCCCTAAGACTTGACATGCTGACTTGGGGTAGATAGGTAATAATTCTTCATTTAATCCCCCACCCGTTGTTTTAGTTTCAACACCATTTCTAATTAATTCCATTCCTAACCCTAACATCCCATCTACACTGAGCGCTATACAAATCGTATAACTCCTATCCTTGGTATCTCTGACATCCGGTAACTGCACAGAGGCATACATTAGATTAGAACCCTTTATCTCATAATCTTGCATTTCCCTATAGTTGGGATTTAGGTTTATTTGAAGAGTTTGAGACATTGAATAATTCTCCTGTAATAGGTTTAGTAAATGCATGGATGGGTTCAAGTTTATCATTTACTACAATGTGTAAGTTAACAAGCCTTTGATTTTTTCCTCTTTGATCTGGCGCATGCACTTCTACATTATAATGATTAATACGAACATCCTTGGGATAATTTGGATGAGAAATTTTATGCGCCTCTTCTCCAATATCCCGCCTAAATAAGACCTTAGTTCCATTGGGCAAATTAGCTTCGAGTTGGTTAGGCCTATTTGTAGTAGGCGTTGCTATTTTGAGTAGGTTTAATAACACATTTCGCCCACCGCCACCTGAGCGCCCCCCTCCGGAAGATCCTGAACCGCTTCCGCCTCCTCCGCCTGAAGGAGGTGGATTTGATCGATTACCTCCCATTCCTCCTGCATTGGCATTTCGGTTCATCACTTGAGGTGGCCTAGCATTAGAGACCATTCCAGAGTTTACCCGCGTAGCGGGTTGCCCTCTGAATACTTGATTGCTAAGCAACCTTCCTGCGATATTATTCGATTGCATCAGCGCTATCTTAGGGGCAATACATACTCCACCATACACCATACGCGAATTGCCTTTACTCACTTGATGCTGCACACTAGCCGGAACCCATAAACAGACATCCGTTAGATCAACTTTTTTCGTTTTCTTGGCAAATCCCATTTGAGCGAACGTTTTATCTAAGCGCTGATATCTTGCGATCTGTTTGCTTATCTCTTCCTTATTCTTTGTAAGAATGGCTTGCACTTGTTCTGTGATGATGGCTTCAATGGCATACCGTGAGCCATTTAGTGCAGAACTGATGCGGCTTAGTGTGTGCTCAGGGTAATCCATTTGAATTTTTTTTTGTACCTGGAGTTCCTCATAAGCTACTAGCACATTAAGCAAGGCGTTAGGGCGGCCATACATAAAATCAGTTATGATTTCTGTAATTTCATTGTAATATAGACTCGATAGCTCCTGCTTAAATAGCGTTTTTAATTGCTCAAATACGCTGTTGAATTTCTCATCGTTTAACTTCCTAATCAATTCAGGTATTTGGGGATCAATAATCCTTGACCGAAATTGCCATGATTCTCTGTCCCAAGCGGAATAGCCATACTTGCGAATGATCTCGCTTTTAGCTTCTTCATAACAACGATCAATAACTTGTCTGATTTCAGGAGAATTTTCCGTGAGAGTTAAGGTACCAATTTTACTGCTGATGGCATTTAGTGATTCTCGCTTTTTTGCCCGAATTATGTCTGTTGAACATTCTCTTTTTTGATCATGGAAGTATTTATTTACAACCTTTCTAACTCTCTCTTCAACCTGAGCTTCCAAGTTCTGCCAGAAGACTGTATCTTGTAATTTCTGGGTGAGAAGCTCTATTTTCTTTTGATTACTCAAGCGCTCACCTTCAATAAGCCTTATCAATGCCGTGGCCTTGCTCAGCTCTCGCAATCGACCTAGTTCAGGAAAATACTGAGCAAATTCGTTGTAGTGCAGAGTAAATTCATGAGCAAAAACATACTCTGGTGAAAACCGGTGAGGCTTTTGAGTTTGCCTAGCTACTTCTCTAGTAATCCTATAAATCACCCGAACAGCTTGGCTATCATCGGCAAGGGTATGGCTCGTATTTGATGTAATTATTCTTACTTTTTCAGGTGGAAGTAGTCGATACCTTCCTTGTGCTGGTTTTTCACCTAGTTCCTCAATTATCTCTTCTATATTTAATTGACTGTTGTTTTTAACAATTATTTTTTCCTGACCCCCCTCTACTTTTCCATTCTTAACATAGGCATAATAAAGTTCGTCGCTAGAAGTAATTATATAAATATGAGCTCTTTGAACTGGAAATTTATGCTCGATTCTCCGGGTAAGCTCTTCTCTCTGAGGGTCCTGAATATAAAAGCACATCAGATATGAGTCGTACCCATGGGTAATCACCTTGCCTTGCCTGTTTCGTTCAAGCTTAAATAAGCGTTTTAGATTATGATCATATTGATTAATTGTATAGAGACATGATAGGTCATTGTTTTCTACGAAATAGACTTGATTTGTATTATCTAGCCAAATCATGGCAGGGCCTTGAATTTCATACTTTCCAGCGTCAAGCGCTCGCTTTTCCTTAAGGCTCAGAACATACATGTCCCAGCCTTCCATTTCTTCCTCCATATCATTGAGGTTACCATCCACATCACGTAACATCTTATGCTTTCTAACTACCATCTGGATGTCGCCAAAGGAAAAGCGGACGATATCTTTATTTTTTAATTCATCATAGTCAATGGCGGCAGGGATTTCTTCTGCTTCGATCCAAAATCGATGTAAAGACCCCATGTTTGCGCCGTGGAAGTCATCGATAATTTTCTTGAGGTACCCTGGCAAACAGCCTGTCAGATCGTCTATTGGTTTCAGAGCATAGGGGTAACATCCTTGTACTTCCCTGCCTACCGTTAAGAATTTCAAGAGGTAATCCGTCAGAAGCATGGTATGCAGAAGCTGAGATTCATACAATGCAGACGGTGCAAATCGCATCTGGTTGAAGGGGTGATAGGGTTTGTCAGGGTCGGGGGGATCTAAACTGAAAATGGCTGAGGTGAGTTTGCGTTTACACAGTTCCTGCACATCAAGTAGAGTTAATACCTGATTATAAGTGGGTTCCCCTTCCCGCCAAGGTTTGAAAATGAAGGCTAAGTCCCCTGTATAATAATTGATTTCAAATCCTTCAACCGAATTATAATAGTTCAGTCGCTTATCCTGGGGCAAGAAGAGCGCGCGATCAGGGCGAATCCAGCCCTGTTCAGTGCGCTTGAGACTCAACCAAGAGGAACTCAAATTGGCATCTAGGCAAGCAAATGTCCAACGATTAATATTGAGCAGTTCTCGCATCAATTGTAGCCGAAACGACTCCTCACGTTCTGGATTATGCTGCTTGTCATACCAGTTCTTTAGGTAGGCTTCATAGGCTGCGTAAAGAACAGTGACATACTCATGGTCTAATGGGACTTCCTCCTCACTAGTTTGATTTTTCTCCACAATGTCAATGAGTGCATGTAGTAATTGGCGCATTAAGATCAAGGTTTGGTCTTCTTGCATAAAGAAAGCCATGTTGGATTGGATAGGCTGAAAGAAGGGAAAAAGATTAGCGACCACTTTACTACGATGGTGCAATGCAGAAATCACTTCAGCAAGCTCTGCATGGTCATATTTAAAATGCATAATGAAATTTAAACTGTGGGAATTAGCATAGAGGTCTATATTGGGTGTGGTATAATGTCCAATACCGATGGCGGTTAAATACAAGCGAAGCGCTATCTTTTCATCGGCCATCTGGACAGCAGAAAAACTGCCTATCCTCGCTGCTTTTTGAAAAGACAGGCCAGCTTGCATCAAGGTATTCACGATGATCTGCTGACTGACCAAACCTACTAAGGCCGGTATCCAATCCAAAATTAAATAAGCTTTTTCACGGTAAAATGTGGCAAGTTCAGAGATATTGAGGGTTTCGTGTTTATTCAGATCCTTCTCTAATTTATATAGAAGATGTACATACTGAATCAACTGGTTTATGACTTCGGCTTGCGCTGTGCTGGCATCATTGGCTAATTTTTGCTTCAAGTCCTCTATCAGTGTTTTCGCCAAAGACTGCCCATCAAAGGCGTTGAACACTTCATCTAGCTTGTTTTTATCGGCCACCCAATACTGATTAAACGATTGTGACACTAAATGACGGAAATATTGATCTTGGAGTAAAGGTGCCAGCATAAGCATAGACTGCTCTGCATGTTGCTTGGCATACTCAGTGATCTTTTGGATGGCAAGCAGGAGTCTATCCTCTATGCCTTGACCTTTAAGGGCTAAAGAAAATATCTCTAGAATGCCTTCATACAGTAGCCTATCTTGAGGAGTGATATGCGAAGCCCTTAATTGCTCAAGCCCTTGGGAAAAAGCCGCAATTAACTCAGTCAGCGCCTCTCCCCAATAGTTGCCTCGCAAGAAATCCCGGAATAATTCAACTGCAACAGAAGGTGTTAAATCTGACCAATAATGCAGGAAGAAAGAACCATCTAGATCCTCCTTTTCCTTTCTTTGAATAAGTGAAAAAATATCAATAGAGTCTACTTCATTTCCTTGGGTTCCTACTTGATTGCTATAAATACCTGATTGCAAAGGCTCTACATAAGTGTGCGCGCGTGCCAAACCTTTTTGTAAGGGCGTTAGCCGATATTGTTGTACAAGAAGGCGATGTTGCTGCTTAAAGATTTGGGAATAAGGAACACCAACTGTCGCAAGATAGCCTGAGACGAGAAAATCTGCTTCCTCATCAAATGAAAGGCTAAATGCTTTCCATTTCTCATCATACTGACTTCTTTTTTCGGGATCCATTAAGGTCTTATAAGCTTCATTGATTAAGCTCATCCTATCTTGCTTACCACCTTTATCTGGATGAGTGGTAAGTGCCAATTCCTTGTAGGCTTTTTTGATTTCATAGAGAGAAGATGAAGCGGTGACACCTAACACTTCATACAAATCTTTCATCTCTTTTTATCCTTATTAAGAAGTCATTTTTTGTGGAATGGTACATCTAATCTAATCTGAATAATATTCCGGGTACTATTTGAAGAATTTATTCATGTCTGATCCTAAATGGAAGCTTGAATCTGGGCCTGTTTGATTGAACTGGGAGGCATCCTGATAAAAAAAGCTAGAATAGGTAGGCGCAAATCGCTTATTCAGATTCTCTAGCTGTTGCCGTGCTTCAAGGCTACCTCCTTCACTCGCCTCTTGATACCAATGCCGTGCCTTAGCTAAGTTGTTAAAAGGCGCACGTCTAAATAAATTACCTAATTTCAGTTGTATGCGAGGGCCTAGTTCCTCCCCCAGCCGCTCTAATGGCGTGAGCGCATCCGTATGACCGTATTCAGCTGCTTGAATCAAATACTCACAGCCTTTATCAAGATTTCTTACTGAATCTAGTTGATACAATTGACCTAAACGAAATGCAGCCTCTTTGCTTTTCAAAGCTAAAGCTTTTTCATAAAAGTACAGTGCCTGTGGGATATTTTTTTTAACCTCTTCTCCTCTTTCATATTTTTGTGCAATCAACAAATAATATTTGAGATCAAAATTCGTTTCCGTCAAATAAGCTATTGCTTTAGGGTACTGCTTTTCAGCTGCTAACA
The DNA here is from genome assembly GCA_963817645.1 of uncultured Gammaproteobacteria bacterium. Classification (GTDB taxonomy): domain Bacteria; phylum Pseudomonadota; class Gammaproteobacteria; order UBA6002; family UBA6002; genus UBA6002. The sequence goes on from CAWFQC010000012.1 coordinate 22,193, forward strand.
TGCACCAATAGATAGCACTACCGAATTCCTTTTTCGCATGAAAATAATCAATACCCAGACAGCACTGTGCGTCTAGATCACCTGATTTTGCTAAGAAAATTAGATGATCTAGAAGAGAGGGCTGGTGGCTCTGTAATATAGCATTAATATAATAGCGATACGCGAGGCTGCTATCGCTTTGTTCATATAACTTACCCAACTCATAGGCGCAGGTTGAATCCTCTTCAGCCAATTGGTCGAGTTTTATTCTAGCTGATTCATTTCCCTGATCTGCGCTATATTTGAACGATAACAGGGCAGATAGCTTCTTATTAAAAACATCGTGCTGGACTTGACCTAATTTTAGCCAGCAAGCATTCTCATTAAGCACTGTGGTCAGTTTTTCTAGGGCTGCCAAAGAGGGACTATGTCCTTCCCTGGCAGCTAGCAAATAGTAATTAAAAGCTTTTTTCACATCAATCTGAAGCCCTTCTTCTCCATAATAATATAACTCTCCTAAGCAAAAAACGGCTACTATGCTGCCTGAAGCATAAGCTTTTTCATAGAAATAGAGGGACTGCTTTATATCCTTTTGGATATCTTTGCCTTGCTTATACTTTTCTGCCAAAAATAAATAATGATTTACACTAAAATTTGTTTTTGCTAAATACTCCATTGCTTTAGGATGCTCTTTTTCAGATGCTAGCATGCACCAATAAATAGCCTGATCGAATTCCTTTTTTGCATGATAGTAATCCTGCCCCAGACAGTACTGAGCCTCTGGATTACCTGATTTCGCTAATGAAGTTAAGTAGTCAGTCGATAACAGATGGTTTTTTAGCATGCCTATAGCATAATAATGATAAGCAATTGAGAAATGATCTTTCTCATATAACCTACCCAGCTCATAAGCACAAGTTGAATCCTCTTCAGCTAACTGGTTGAGTCTTGTTTTGGCTTCTTTGTTTCCCTTATCTGCGCCGTATTTGAAATAAAGCAGAGCAGAAGGCTTGTTATTAAATACTTCGAGTTGAAGTTGACCCAATGTTAGCCATATCGTATCTCCATTGAAATCCTGAGGCAATTTTTCCAAAATATCCAAGGCTTCTTTATATCCTCTTTGAGCTGCGATCACATAATAATGGAAAGCTTTTTCAGCATTGGCCCGAAGCCCTTCCTTTCCATAATGATATAATTGGCCTAATCGATAAGCTGCTTGTCTATCTTCCATCCGGCTAGCTTTCTTATAATAAAAAAGAGCTTTGGATAACACTTTTTTGTTGCCTAATTCACCTTGCTCGAACATTGCACCTAAAGTTAATGCTGCTTTTGGATGAGTATCACTCATCCTGATTAACTCATCCAATGCTTGGGCAGAATATGCACCCGCTGCTTTTCGGTATCCAGTCAATACCTTAGATTGATTTTTCTTAATGATGCATTTCTCTTGCGAAAACCGATCTTTTTTAAAAAGCTGTGCCAGTTTATACATTGATTTAGCATGATTTGCAGCCGCCCCTTGCTGATAGGCAGCTAATGCCTCTTCCCAGTCTTTCAAGATTTCATTCATGATACCCAAATAATAGAACGCTTCGCCTTGTCGTCCTTCTTCTTTCGATAAAATACTTAACTGACCGAATGCAGGCGCTTCTCCCCGTCTAGCCGCTTGGAGATAAAAGGTCCTTGCTATTCCGAGATTCTTGTCCACATATCTGCCATAATGGAAGCACTCACCCATACTCACATCATCTCGATAGCCCATTAGGTACAAGTATTTTTCTTGAAATTTTACCAACATAATTACTTATTCTTTATTGCGAATAATAAAAAACCCTCGAAAGGCTTCAAATCTGTTTTATTTAAAAACAGAATCCAGAAAAATCTTTAGATTATATTTTGATGTTTCGTTCTTTAGTAGGGACACTAGCCCTTACACCTATACCAATATTTGCTAAAAATTGGTATAAGGGCTAGCACCCCTAAATTAGATGAGGTCTCTTATTGTTGACCGTTCTTCCTTATCTGAAAGTTAAATGCTCTATCGTTAAAATCGTCAGAACCTGGTCCTGTTGGTCCCCACGGTCCTGTCATTCTTGTTAGTGTTTGTAGGCCCTTGCGACCCAAAGAGCATGAATTTTTTGCTTAATTCATAGTCTCTTTCAACTCTACGCGCCATCATCTTTCTTATTCTATTTTGAATTTCTTCATTGCTAAGTGGTTCTTTATCTTTCATCACTATTACTCCAGTGAAATTAAACCAGAACGTGCTTTTGATTCTTCTTGATAACTATTTTCATATTCTTCATGTACATTTTTAAGCTTTTTTTCAAATTTTTTATGTATTCTATCCTGTTCATCCTGAAAAATCTTACAGGGAGGAAGATAGGATGCGTGTGTTATGCGGTGCACCACATAACACACGTATCCTGTCTTCTCCCCTTAAAGGTATTTAATCATTAGCAATCGCCACCACACTAACTTAATAACCAGGTGCCGGAAATTTATTATATTGCTGACGTGTTTCTAATGCATCCTGATGTGCTCTCTCTTGCATCATTCGAAACATCCTTTCATTCACTTCATCACTCGTAAGAAGCTATCTATGATAGGCTTTGGCGCAGTAAACACACTCTTCCCAAATAGAGTAAATCTCTTTTGAACTTTGGCGTCTCTGTTCTGCTCTCTGCTGCATCATTTGAAACATTCTGTCATTCATTTCATCGCTTGTAAGGGGTCTATCTGTAACAGGAATACGTTTATTTAACATATATATCTCCTAACTACCTAAAATTTGAAAACGATCTTTCAAATTTTTTGTAATTTCTTCAAATTCTTCTTTACTTTTATCTTTCGCTTCAGTTTTTTTGTATTGGTAATCAGAATAACATTGTTGATCTCCATTACAAAGTTCTTTTACCTTCAAACCAGCAGATTCTAATTGTTTTTCAAGAATCTTATTTGTTGTGCAGTTAATTCAATAATATTCTCCACAGAATAGTAATGGCTGATTATGCGAAGGCGATTAGAGGAGGCGCGGAAATAACAAAATCGAAGATTGAGACACTGGCTCAGAATTTTGAATCGGAAGAAAAGCCGAGATTAATAAAAACGAGAGATAGAGGCAGAACCCAGTGATATAGTACTATTTAAGAAAGGAATAAGGTAGTGCATCTTTTTAAGATATTCACATTTACACTGAATTAGGTTGTTGATAACTGCATGCTTTAGTAATTAACTGTCATTAAAATGGGCGTAACCGGTCTTCCGCTCATGTTATGCAGCCAATGGCCAATTAATTTTCTTAATAACATTTCGATGAGGATATAGTTTCCCTATTTCCTTTTTAATTCGATACGCTGTAAATTCATCCCAATCATCATTTAAATATGTACTACGCATATCTAGCATTGCTTGCGCCCCATTAATTGTCCAACGCATTCCAGCGCGCTCCATTCTATCTTTAACAAAATGTCGGCAAGCTCCCTCAATGACACCAGAAGCAATCGGATAACCATTTTTAAGATATTCGTTATATTTCATACGGGATAGATTTTTTTCTAAGTAACGACAAGCTTTCTCTAATTTTTCCAGTTTATGTTTAGATAAATTTTGCTTAGTTGCCATTTGTCGAAAACCACTTATCACTAATTTTGCTTCGCCTTTTAATACTCGCAGGACTCGATCTTTCATAAATATAACCTGTGCACTCTTATCTTCTGGATAAAAAATATTAGCTGCATCCCATAGGCGAGGCGTGACATGCAATATATCAAGAACTTCTATTATGGATCCTTTTCCAAATTGACGTTGCGATTCTTCCCATAGGGACGTCTGTCCATCCATCAGTGCGATGCAAATCTTAATATTTCCTGTATGGGTATGGCCTGTGATTGAAGTGACTTTTTGCAAAACCCCAGGATTCATTATTTTATGTATACAACGATAATCTTCTCCATCTTCAAGAATAAGCTGACTTTTTAATTCTGTTTTAAACTCCTTAAAGCTAGAAGAAGTGGTGATTTTAAGTTGTTTAATATTGATTTGATTGTCTTTGGCTCTGTTTATATAAAAGAATTCGTTCTCAGTAAAAATATAAGCATTTTTAAAATCGCCAAGCAATTTGTTTAGTTTGTTTTTATCATTCTGATCGAATAGGGCCATAAAAAATAAGCTGCACCACTCGGGATTTCGTTGCTTAACTTGTGTCATCATCCAGTTAAACGTAGTTAATGTTGCATTAAGTGTTTCACCATTTACCTCGCGGGTTAGATGTGCAACTACTTTCTTGTCTGCGGCTTTGGTCTTTTCGGTACTAATTCACGTGATATTTTTTCAGGCTCTATAAATAATGCTTCAACTACTTGCTCTGGTGTGCGTACAAAGGGTGCCACAGAATATACCGAACCAACAACTGCCATACGCTTGCGATCTGGCTTTGGTCCTTTTTTAGGCTTATGTTCTTCAATCCGCGTTGATCTTTTTATGTCGAATGGGTACGCCTTTCCCGTCTGCACTTGTGACTATGATCGATTCTTCTTTTTCTACGTCAATTTTTCTACTCGATCGAAATGTGGTTACATCTACAGATTGAATGCGGTTAATTCTTTCAAGACTATCAACAGGAACTTTGATTGGGAAAATTTTCCCTAAAAACATAGATGTTGTTTTATATGGAACCTAAACCGCCATCATCTGACTCCATTCCTGTAGTAAAAATCCATATTCGCTCTCTGGCAATTCTAATCTCGTATCATATGGTATACATGCAATTTTTTGACCTTCTCGAGATCCATAGCGATAACATTCCAACTTAAATTCCCCAAATATGGACTGATAATAACGTGTGCTTTGGGTAAGACGCTTTACTTCCTCACCATTTTTTAGTGTCAATTTTTTACCAACATCTCCATTTCCTTGCATCTTAAAAAAATAATTTAGTGCCTGTTTACCCATTTCAAGCACTGTTGAAAAAATATTCTTTTCTACCTCATATACTGATGCACCCTTTACAGCAGCACAGTGCAAATAATCTTTTAAATTCTTTTGTAGCTCGTCCAGTTCAAACATATTGTTTTAACTGCATTTTTTGCGTCATCATATCCATTGCAAACTCTCTCCTATGGCGTCATTAACTTTGTGGTGAGGTAAGTAGCCCGCGGAACTTCCCCGCTAGCTGCTTTCAAAACCAGGACGTGAACCTCTCGATTCATCGGCTTCCGTCAGGTATACCCTTACTAAAACCAGACCGCCAATGTGCAAACAATGTTGGTTGTTTTTCTAACATTCCCGAAAGAAAAATTATCGCCTTTGCTTTCCTGCCTTTAAAACGCTTGAATTTACGCATCAACCATCGAGTTACTGACAAATTGAAATGCCGAAATACTGGATTCAGTTCAGTTCTATGATATTTTCCGTAATAATTAATCCAACCTTGTATGATTGGATTCACTTCATGTCCCACATCATTCAAACTTTTGCATGTACCAATATTTTTAAGTATTTCTCGTGTTTTTGCTCGCATTGACTTTTTCGCAGCGTTACTCACTGCTGGAGCGAAGCTTAAGAACAGTTGATTATTTCTCGTGTTTTTAGCGCTTCTACGACGAAAATCATATCCCAGAAATGTGAATTTCGTATTGGAATAATCATTTCGTCTATTATCGTCTTTGCAATAGACAATCTTCGATTTTTCTGGATATAGTTCAAGCATACATTCCTCAAATCTTTTCTTTAATGTTGATAGTATTTGATTAGCTTCTTGCTCTGTTTTACAGTGCACCAAACCGTCATCCGCATATCGACACCAAGGAAGATTTGGATATTGCTTTGTTATCCAGACATCAAACACATAATGCAAAAATAGATTACTCAACATCGGACTAACGACCCCTGCTTGCATAATTCCTTTAGTTTTCTCTTGTAGATACCCGTCAGGTAATTGCATTGGTGTTTTCAACCAGCATTCGATATACAGTATTACTCATTTGTTGTCCGTGTGTTTCCTCACCGCTTTCATCAGTAGGTCATGAACTAGGGTGTCCAAATCCACCTTAGCGCATTTCCCATGTTTTGGACCTCACGTTACACAAGCAGCACCTCGAATAAGCTGAAAATTTTTATGGTCTGTTGTTAGCGCCAATTTTTCTAACTTTCCTGGATTTGACAAAACATCGCGTCTTTGTTTAATCAATGAGTTTCCATTGCCACGTAGACATTGTTGTTGTACTACACTAATTGCAACTACATTTTCTGCATCCCTGTGATCGATGGTTCCACAAAATGCTGGCAGTCGTGATGCAATTCGATCAGCATCTTTTATCTGCCCCGTACCAAATCTTTTGCCAACACCGAATAATGATTCTAATACGTCAGTACTGATGGGCATACCAGTTCCGCCTAATTTTAATGAACTGGATATCGATAAATGTTTTTCGGCCCACTCAGTGAATCCATTTCTAATAGGCGATGTGACAGGTAGATTCGAGATTAATTTTTTGCATAAACCATAAGTTTTTTTGCTGAGCCCGCTTTTCTTGAGAATCTTCTGGCAGGCCAGCAATGGCAATGCATCACGCAAAAATAAAGTGATAAATGCTCTACACTCAGGCAATTGATCCAGATTAGCACGTAGCTTGGCGAGTATCGAGCCTGCTGCGGCGTTGCCTCGAGGTGAGTGTTGTAATAATAAATTTGCCCACTCCACCAATCGATGTAAATTCATAAATCGCGCCTTGGTCGATACTTTGGGTGGCGCGAGACAAGCCAAAACCGTTTGTTTAAGATTTTTTGACACTTTACCGCATGCGGAAATAAATGTGCTGAACAAGGGATGTTCGCCATAGGTATGCTTGAATAAATTAGCGATGACATGCGAAATATCAGCGATGCTCTGGCATGCAATTCCCTCTAAATTTAACAGATCAATTGCCTTGGCAAGATCAGTTCCGCCATCTTTTAAAAAGACACCAGGCGCACCGCCAACACTATTTATTACTTTTTTTAAAAAAGCAGCTATCGTCTCACCTGTCCAGGATGAAGCCACAGAAACGGCAATGCAGTCTACATTTTGAAGCGTAGGCGCATGATCTATCTGCTGATGGTGCTTGAGATTTAACGATAATATACTGAGAATTTTACCAGCACCCAGCCCAATACTCAGATCCAGCATCCAAATAGATTCGTTGGTAAAGTTTTTTGTGAGGCGTCCAGTTTTTTCAAAAACTGCCTGGGTTTTAGCAATAGATAAGCGGAAAATATAATTGCTGATTGTTTGAGCGCATGGAGTTTTCATCAAGCCAAGTGATGGACCAAGCACACTTAACACCCTGGAAATTGCACGAAATCCAATGCGACCAACCAGGAATAATAAAAGCACGATATGAACAAGCGCCACTTTGTTTGGTCGATTAATCGACATTTTTTGATACTGTGATTTTAATTTCTCTTTTAATTGAACAATGTTTTTCTGTTGGCGGTCACGATCTGCTTTTATTCTAGCAAGCTCTTTGCGCAACGCACGCGCAGTAGCCCCGCGGTCTTTTGCTTTTTTCTTCCAGCCATCGCGAGCTTTGGTTAATTTCCATACTTTACTCATAAATCCATTTCCATTTATCAAATGGAATGACACAATACACGTTATCTGATTATTAACAAGCAAAAATAAAGGTATTTTGTAAATATGACTGATGATCGCACACAAGCAAAGCTCATCGCAGGGGAACATTGTCGTTTTTGCGGTGATACCGATAAACCTTTAATCAAAACCCCATGCTGTGATCAGTGGATTTGCTGTGATACGGCATTTTTATCATTTCGGGGGGATGGGCGATGTCAATACACACACGAACGATTTAGTTTGTGTTATTCACATTATAGCGATGGGCATAAAGAACCTTGGGATACTTGTCAGATCTGTAAAAAATTTTGGAACCCTGACAATTACAAAGAATATTATCAAAATTCGTTGCCAAAATTTTAGGTGAGGCGATGAAAAGTAGGGTCTATTTCATGGGAAATTAAATCTACTAATTTAGGGTGTTTTTGGACACCCTAGTCATGATCAATATTATCATACAAACCTTTTATGTCGTATTCCACTACCCAATCATATTTCCAACAGCGAGTTCTTGTAACACCCACTGCATCCAAAGCATCTTTTTGTTTGGACGATAGCCATATGAATCAGGTAAGAAGCGTGACTCAACATAAGGCTCGAAAATTAATTTAAGGACCATCTGTGCAACACGATCAGAAACAGTGGGCACGCCCAAAATTCTATCGCCGCCGCCTGATTTTTTCGGAATTGGAACTGCTTTTACCGGAGGCGGAAAATACGTCCCCGATGACATGCGATTCCAAATTTTATAAAGATTGTTTTTCAATTCACTTTCAAAGTCAGCGATGCTTTGCTGATCAACACCAGCGCTTCCATCATTTTCTTTGACTAATTTCCAGGCTTGCATCACCAGTTGTTTGGAAATATCGAACTGCTTTGTTTTATTCAAAATCTCCTCCTCTTGCGAGTTGAATTAAGACATCAACGTCCTAACGCATGCGGACACTCTTCGCTCCACAACCATTACAGTCGCTTCATCACTACTAAAGGCCGCTCCGCCCCAGTGCTTGCATCGGTACTCTGATCCTTGTGGAGTTCCCACTGGATTTCTCCCTTATCATCAAACGACTGGTTCCCAA
>CAWFQC010000013.1:0-12403 GCA_963817645.1 uncultured Gammaproteobacteria bacterium
CGCAACGCTTCTTCCATTTTTTTTCGTTCGGTGATATCAATAGAAATACCAACGACACCAATTGCTTTATTTGAATGATTAAACAAAGGAACTTTACTAGATAGCTGAATAATATATTGGCTATTAGCAATTCTAAAAGGCTTTTCTTCATGATTAAATTGCGCAATTCCAGTTTCCATGACACGGCTATCAAGACTCATTACACTTTCTAGAAATTCACTATCCCAATTAAAACTTTTAGCAAAATCGTAGTCTGTTTTACCTACTATCTCCTTTCTTGATTTAAAGCCAGCCATTTTTGCAAGATAGTCATTACCTCCACGGTAGATACCATTCCTATCTTTCCAATACACGCTTCCAGGCATACACGCTATAATATTTTCTAAATAATCCAGCATGTGTAACGCATACTCTTCCGTAGTAGCATTTTCTGCAAGCACATAGCCAGTTATTTTCTGACTAAGCCCTATTATTTTATTCATTTGGTCACGATCAGCGGCTAGTATTTTTCTTTTTTCGTTTTTTAATTTCTTTTCTATGCGTTTACGAGATGTAATATCTATTGAAAGACCAAAAATACCCATTATCTTTGTTGTTGTATTATCAATTAATGGTGTCTTAATTGTTAAATAGACACCACGTTTACCACTTGCAAGTATACCTGTCTCTTCTGTTGTAACAGGTTTTCCAGTTTTCATCACTTCGACATCTATTTTTCTAAGTACATCAGCATCCTCATGCCAGGGTAGATTATAATCCGTTTTGCCAATCACCTCTTTGGAGCTTGAAACACCTGCCATTTTAGTCATGAATTCGTTACAGCCTAAATAAACGCCTTCTTTATCTTTCCAGTAAACGCTAAAGGGGAATATCTCTATAAGCCGCTCTTAGCTCGAGTACCTATTTCCATAACAATTCTTTCCTAAAACTAAAGAGTTATTTTTAAAAATTTGATTCCGATAATAAAGATGTAAGTTCGTTCTGAAAATGATTATTTATATTATTTTTTTCAAGAAATTTCATTACATCTTGATCAAAAACCTGCTGGGAACCCTGCTCACTGCTCGGATAATGCACACTCTTTTCAATATTTTTGAAATGAAAAATTAAAATGTGTTTTCCACTCCTCTCGATACTGTTTTCTAGGTGGAGGCGTAGTGTAATCACGCTTACCATAAACAAGCAAGAATGGAATTTCTGTAGCTACTAGATCTGCTATTAATTTTGTGGGATCAATTTGAAGACAATATTTTTGTAAAATAATGTTGTCGCATCGGTTCGCACATAATCTTCCCATCAGGGGTAAAACTCCAATCATCTAATAATTGTTTAATGACGATCTCATTATTATAGTCAAATACTTGCTTGACTTCGATACAGCGAACTGCCTCACGCCAAAAAGTAAGAGGACTGAGATCACGTGGCAATTTCTGATAAGTTTCGTAATCTCTTTGAAATCTGTTTTTTCGTTCCTGATCAGCATATTTTTCAAAATATGCACTGGCTGCTTTGAATTCAGGATCTAGTATAGTTGCCGCAATTCCAGAACCTATAACAAATGCAATGTGTTCACTACCAATAATTTTTCCAGCAGCAATAGCGATAAGCCCTGGTGCTGAAAATCCCATTAAACCCACTTTACCACAGTGAAAATGCTCTTTAAGTATTTGCACAATACAGGCTACCTTGGCAACAAGGCTGTCAAAATTTTGTGATTCAATCATCTGAATATTGATTGGATCTCCTTTCCTATAAGCCCAAAGATCATCAAAAGCATAAAAGGTAAATTTTTGCTTTAAATTATCTGAAAGTTTATTAAAGTAAAAAGAACCAGGTCCTACAATCAGGCAAGGAATAGAGCCAGTACCACATTGTAAACCTGAACCTATTGGAGTCTTTTCAATTTTTGACAGTAAGCTAAGTGACTTTATTTCACTACTATTTTTTAACATTATGACGCCCCTTGTTACACATCCGTTAAATCAGATGACATTGATGATTTTACTTTTGGAACTATATCCTAATATTTTCTCATTTCTATGTAAACAATTTAGGATTTTCTTTGTTAATACTGCTACATGCGGTTCTTGAAACATAGTTTCATGGTCACCAGGTACATGATGCAGTTTGACCGGATAGATTGAATATTTCTCCCAATGATTGAAAGGTGATTCATAAGGTTGATAGATGGGAATCACTCCATCTGCCTTGAATAACGTTAATTTTGCTTTTATGCAAGCGACGTGATAATTATCCAAGAGTTGAGAACGCTGCCATTGCAGTTGAAGTAATTTTTCAGGTCGATTAATACCCTTGGCAATAAATTTTTCATGCATTGTATTTATATTGACGTCGCATTGTTGATTCAAAAATTTCTTCACGTCTTAACTGTTCAGGAAAAGGTGCCCAGCCATCTAGCAATCCTACGAAATTAACACGCTCACCTTTTGCTAATAGTTGGCGAGTCATTTCAAAGCTAATGGTTGCTCCACCTGACGCGCCGCCTAACAAATAAGGTCCGTGCGGTTGGATATCCTGTATGGCCTCAATATAGAAACTTGCCATCTCCTCAAGCGTTTTAAAAGGGATATCGTCTAATTTTTCAATTCCTGGATCCTGAATTCCATAAAGAGGTCGCGTGTGGTCAAAATGCTTAACCATAGGGATATACCAGAAAACTGTACCGCCTACAGGATGGACTAAAAATAAAGGGGTCTTGTTACCTTGGGGCTGTAGAGGAATAAGACATGACATAAGGGGTCTATTGAATGTTGCACTAGATTCCAATTGGCTATTTGTTATTAATTTTGCTAACTCTGCGATAGTAGATGCATCAAGAATCGCACGCACGGGGAGCTCTATCGAAAAACGCTTCTGAATTTCTAACAACACTTGTAGCGCTAATAGCGAATGTCCGCCCAGATCAAAAAAATTATCATAAATGCCCACTTTCTCTAGCCCCAAGACTGTTTTCCAAATAGACCCCAATATTTTTTCTTCTGTGGTATGAGGAGGTATATATCTGCTTTGGTTATTAATATACAAATGGGGTGAGAGTAAAGCCTGTTTATCAACTTTACGATTACTATTAAGAGGAAAATCATTTAAAAATATAAATTGATCAGGAATCATATAGTCTGATAAATATTTCCGCAAATAATTTTTTAATTCATTCACGTTGATAGTCTTTTTATCTTTAGTCGTGAAATAAGCAACTAAAGATTCATGGTTATTGTCCGCTTTATATACTATCGAGATAGCATGGGTAATTCCATGATATTTTTCTATCCAGTTTGTAATTTCATCTAATTCAATCCGAAAGCCACGAAATTTAATTTGATTATCCAATCTGCCTAAATAATCTATTTCACCATTTTCCAATCGACGAACTAAATCCCCTGTCTTGTATAATCTTGCACCTACTTTCTTATCTATCGAGTTAAGGAATAAATCGCTTCTTTGTCAATTCTGGATCAAGGTAACCTCGACCTAAGAAATTACCCCCTACATATAATTCACCTGGCACTTCTGTTGGCACAGGTTGTAAACGTCTTATTTAGCACATACAGAGCAACGCCCGGAAGGCCCTTACCTATTGGATAACGCAGACCGTTAATTAGCTTTGCAGGTGTAATTTCGCAGCAAGTAAGATGTACAGTTGTTTCAGTGATGCCATACATGTTAATGAGCTTAGGCTCTCAGTAGTCATGCGATTTAAACCATAAGTGAACTATTTTGGGTATAAGCACTTCACCATCAAAAATAATTAACCTTAATGATAAATCACCTTTAAGAGAAGCATCCATTATCGCAAACTGGTGAAAAGCAGAAGGCGTTTGACTAAGAATAGTGACCTTATGCTCAACAACTAAATGATAAAAATGATGAGCCGCACGTGTTTTAGCGTAAGGTATAATCACTAAAGCACCTCCGTACAGTAGCGCTCCCCAAATTTCCCATACAGAAAAATCAAATGCAAACTGAATGAAACAGTGACCATATATCATTTTTATGAAAATGAAAGTAGTGATCAGATGCTGTGAGAAGATGTAACACATTACGTTGTTCAAGCATAGCTCCTTTTGGTTGCCCTGTTGAACCCAGCGGTATAGATGATATACATCACACTTTCTAATTGGGTTAAGTTAACTGGATTTTCTTTTGTCTGTAACGCTATTTCAGACCAATCAGCATCAATTAATATGACTTTGATACTTGCTGGGATGATTTTTTTTAATCGTTTATAGAGAGGCTGTTGTAGCACAATAAATTGTGTCTTACTGTCAGTGGAGTATTAATTCAATTCGTTGGTCTGGATAAATAGGATCAATTGGCAGATATGCACCGCCCGCCTTTAAAATACCTAAAATTCCTACCAGCATTTCTGTGCTGCGTTCAACACAAATAGCCACAATGGTTTCTGTACCTACACCATATTTACGAAGATAATGTGCTAGCTGGTTAGCTTGATCATTTAATTGTTGATAAGTTATTTTTTTATCTTCGAAGATCAATGCAGTTGCATCTGGATTTTCCTTAACTTGCTTTTCAAACAATTGATGAGGGACAGCTTGATGAGTAACATCAATTGCAGGGGTATAGGAATCTGTCAGCATTTGTTGGTATTCAGAATCTGATAATAAAGATAACTTAAAGATACATTTATTAGAATGATGCAGGATTTCATGCAATAAGGTCTGGGAGATGACCTATTAGTCTCTCAATTTTTCCAAGAGAAATGAAGTTACCGTCAAAAATTTAATCGTAGATTAAATTGAATGCCAGGTGTCACATACAATACTAAAGGATAATGACTCGGATCTTCTATTCGCACGGCAGTTGAATTGAATAAATAATCATCAGCATTAACTGGATAATTTTCATATACCATTACGGTTTGAAAGAGGTTCATACCTGCTGAAATCTCCGTACAACTTTCAATATCGGTTAGAGGTGTAAAATGATCTTCTATAAGCCTACTGAAGTTCTTCTGTATGTCATTTAAACAGGCTTGAATACAGTTGAATCTTGGTTAAATTGAATACGTAAGGGAATGGTATTAATAAATAACCCTACCATTTCTTCAGAGTAAATTAATTCTGCTGAATTCTTAGGTCAGTACGCTTATACCAAATATGATATCTTGCGTTTGGCTATATCGAGCAAGTAACACAGACCATAGACATTGGAAAATCGTATTTAGCGTTAATCCATATTGTTTTGCAAATTGCTCTAACTCTGAAGTTTGTTTTTTTGCTAAAAAGATTTCCTGCAGTTTTATATCGAGATAAACTATCTTCTCGTTCATTAACATGTTTCTCTACTATCACCAAACTAGTAGGTGTATGAAATCCAGACAAGTACTGGTGCCAAAAACCTTCTGTTGTTTTCGAAATCCTGCTTTTGCAGCCATTTTACATAATGATGGTAAGGAGGAGCTTGAACAAATTCTGGCTTTTTACCCATAATAAAAGCTTGGTAAATCGTACTGAGTTCCCGAAATAAAATTGGGATACACCACCCATCAATGATAATATGATGTAAAGTAACAATAAGGTAAAAAGAGCTTTCTTCAACTTTAATGATTGCTAATCGCATAATGGGTGCACACGTAAGATCAAAGCCTGCTTGACGATCTGTTTTAAGAAAAGCTTCAAGTCTTTCAGTGAATTGACCCTTAGATAAATTTGTCCAATCGTAATGCTGCCAGACAAGTTTGACATCAGAACAAACCATTTGCAGCGGTTCATCTAAGCCGTCCCATTTAAAACTCGTACGCAAACTATCGTACTTGTCAATCAACATTTGCCATGCCTGACAAAATAGCGGCACATTTAATTCCTTATCAAATAACCAATGTAATTGCACACAATACGCATCAGGCCTGTAAACCTTGTAGTGAATGAAACAGCATTCCTTTTTGCATAGAGATAAGTCGATATGCGCTTTCTAGACCTCTTTGTTTTTGAATTGCTTCTGTTGGCGCATTATAAATTTGATTATCCTTTCGATTTAAATTAACAAACTCCCTTAAATATTGAACAGAGCTTTCAATGAAAGCACGAAATAATTCATGCCGGAAGTGATACCGATTATAGGTAAAAGAAATATGGTATTTGTTATCAGTTACCCAACAATTGACATCAATTAAATAAGGTCTGCTGTTATTTTTGTTACTTACTAAGCGCAGCCAATTAAATTGAAAAATATCGACATCATCTAACTGAGCCTTAAATTGTCCCCAATAATTAAAGCTGATTTCGGCGCCAGGCGCTTCCTGCAACCGTGCTGCTATTTCCCTGTCCGAACTTAAATATTTTAATATCCCATAACCAATTCCATCATTGCGTAATGGATCCGTTCTTTAGCTCGGGCCTTCAAAAATAATATTTAAGGGGGATTGAGCTGGCCATGCTAGATATAATGGGTAAAGACAAGTAAACCAACCTGCGGTACGAGATACATCGAGATCATTGGCAAATTCATTTCTACCATGACCTTCCATATCGATTAATAATGAAGGGCGACCCGTCCATTCTTCGAATGTTTTTGCTAAGACACATAATAGAACAGCATTAATATGAACGTGTAATGATTGATTATCCAGTAGTTCTTTTAATAATATTTGAGTTTCATCTACTGTTAATTGTGCTTCACAAATTTTTAAATCCGTTTCTAAGTTCAATACGTTATTAAAATCTTTTGGCAAAGGCACTATTTGTCTTTGCTGTAGCCAAAAATCTTTTTCTTCCTGCAATAAACAGCTATTTGTATAATTGAGTAATCCAAGTGACCAACTTTTATAAGAAGCTGTTTTAGATGGCAGCAGAGGTTTTTCTCCTCTCGATAATTGTTTATATAACACGTGCAAATCAGCCAATCAAATACGCCAAGATACACCATCTATAATTAAATGATGTGCTACCATCAATAATTTTTTGGGGAAATTATTAATAGTAATTAGAACTGCTCCAAATAGCGGTCCATGAGTCAGATCAAATAATTCTTGTATTTTCACTTGTTCTTTTTCAATAAGTCTATCCAACGATTTTGAATCAGACGATGCAACCAGGTCCACGATATGAAATGATAAAGAATTATTATCTGTATAGAGTTGGTTCCATATTTTCTTCCTGATAAAAACGTATCCTTAATGCATCATGATGAGCAAGTAATTTCTGAAAACATTGTTGCAAGATTTTTGTATTAATCCATTTCTCTATATCAAGCAAACAAACCTGACTCCATTGCGCAAGAACAGCAAGTCGCTGTTCAAAAAACCAATGTTGTATAGGTATTAATGGGATTGCACCTTCTGCCGTTACTTCGCTCTCCACATCAGTAGGCTGATATTCTTTACTAATAGCGGCTAATTCAGTAATCGTTGGATGTAAGAAGATATGTTAGCACTAAAATAAATTCCATGTTGTCTTGCTTTTACAACGACCTGCATCGCAAGAATTGAATCACCACCCAAAGAGAAGAAATTATCGGTTATTGATATAGGAGTGTAATCAAGAAGTTCTTCCCAAATATGCATTAATTCTGTTTCAAAATAATTTGTAGGTGTAATAGGACTAATTTTGCGATCTTTTTTTGCCTGAGAATAAATATGTAGGAGTTGAGCACGATCTGCTTTTCCATTGCTAGTTAGTGGAACCTCATCAATTTCAATATAAGCGTTCGGTAGCATAAAACTTGGCAATTTCATTGACAAAAACGTTTTTAATTCCACTTCATTTACATCTTGGGACCCTTCTTTTACAAAAAAACAAATCAGTTGTTTATGATCATTCTTTTCATACAACAACACAATAGTTTGATTAATACCAGGATATTTAAGAAGAACACTTTCTATTTCGCCAAGCTCAATTCTATGACCCCTTATCTTGACTTGATCATCTATACGTCCTATATAATCCAATTTGCCATCAGGCATCCAGCGAACAAGATCACCTGTGCGATAGAGGCGACTAGAACTTTCAATGGAGAACGGATTAGAGATAAATTTTTTACTCGTTAATTCAGGTCTACCTAAGTAGCCTCTGGAAACACACTTCACCGCCAATAAATAATTCTCCACTCACACCAACGGGCACTGGTTGTAAAGCAGTATTAAGTACATAAACTTGTATATTCCGTAATGGCCTACCAATAGTAATATAATCAGCATTATTGATATTTGTTAGGGTTGCATAAATAGTTGCTTCCGTTGGTCCATAGATATTAATAACAGTACCTCTTTGTAATAATTTATCTGTAAATTTTAACAAAGTGATTCCCCTGCCGTTAAGATTTTAAATGGAGACTGACATATCCATCCAGCTTCCAATAACATTTGCCATGTCGCGGAGTTGTTTGCATAACTGATATCTTATACGGATTAAATAATGCAATTATAGAGTTTGCATCTTTCCGCGCTTGCGAGCTTACAATAACAACAGATGCGCCTATTGTTAAAGGCAAAAAATAATCTAGTGCGGCAACATCAAATGAGAGCGATGTTACAGCTAAAAATATATCGTCTGGTACGATATGACAATTATTTTTTATGGCATATAAACAATTTACAATACTTCTGTGTTCCACAAGCACACCCTTTGGTTTACCTGTCGAGCCTGAAGTATAAATAACATATGCTAAATTTTTTGCTTGAGACAAATAACGGGGATTAGAGACTGTATTTGTCTGAAAGATATCGTCTTATGTTGATCAAGTAAAATAACTTGCTTTTTATATCTGATAAATTGTTCTGTTAAATTGGAGTGTGTTATTAAAAACGAAACAGTAGCGTCCTCTAGTATATATTGTAAACGTTCTTCTGGATAAGCCGGATCTACATATATATAAGATCCTCCTGCTTTTAATATTGCTAATAGACAGATGATAATATTTAATCTTTTTTCCAGGCAAATAGCGACTAGATCCTCTGGCTTACTCCTAATTTTTTTAAGTGATGCGCAAGCTGATTTGCTCTATGATTTAATTCTTGATAGCTCAAACGTTTATCTTCAACTATTAAAGCTATTTTATTAGGCGTGCGTTCAACTTGGTCCTCGAACAATTGATGTATAGTTCTGTCAGATGGAAAATTTGCTGCTGTTTGATTCCAATCCTTAATGATTTGCTTGTATTCTTTATAAGATAATATTTCCAATTTAATTATAGCTTGTTCAGGATATGCAATAATTGCATTCAGCATTGTTTTGAAATGTTTTTGGAGCATTATTTAACATAATTAATAAATTTGAATTGATGATGCATTGATTTACAAATAGCTGAATAGTTTTTTTAGAAGTTTTGATAATTGCCACGATTGCATTTAATGCATTAAAATTATAATCATGAATATCATCTACTAATATAATTGTAAACGGAAAAATTTAATAACTTATTTGCTAGTTCAGCTCGTCGAAAAATAACAATCTTTTAGATAAGTTAACTTGAATTATAAACTTTTATCAATTGCAATCCTCACCTCTTTATAGAAGGTTATAAAAATCGATATCATCTCTTAAGTTCAAGCTGAAAACTGCAATTTGATTTGCTGCCAGCAAGTTGTTCTTAAAGTCACCAATAATTAAGTCCAAAGCCAATGCCCAAGTTTTTTTGATCGCCTAATCGATAGAGATATACGAGCCACCATGTGAATAATATCTAACTCCAGCACTGATATTATCCCCAAGCTTCATAATCAATTTATTAAAGAATGGCTGCCAAACAGAATTTTGTAATATAAGTATACTTCGGTTTTAAACGATCCGAAGTAACAGTGGACATGAAAGGATATTCTCATCCATTTAAAGTGAGATAACTGTTTTACCCAAAACTTTTCACATCTGGACTGTTCTTCACTCGGTTGTTCTTATTATAAGTTGCTCTACATCACTTAGTGTTTTCAACCTAGCACCAGGTGCGATATTAAATTCATCACAAAAGTCTTGTATGGTATAAGATATCCCCTCTATAGAACTTATTTTAGCCAGAATAATATCGTAGGTTTTTGTGGCTATTTGCAATTGTTCATGGGTGACACCAACCACTGTTCCTGGCTCTTCGATGGAAAGCTTATCTGTTATCCTGATGGCATCTATAATAAAGCTAGTATTGTTCATTATAAATTTGGCACTTGCTAAGCGATTAGTTGTCTGACCAAAATTAAGTGCCCGACATAATTTATCAATTTCACTGGCAGACTGATTCCATTGTATCGAAGCATTGGAAGCAGGTTTCAGGTGAGCGCCATAATAACTACGTTGACATAAATCTTGTGGGGTTTGTCGCTGTATTTCTTGATCCGAATTCTTCATCGACTAATTCAGAGAAGGTTTTTATCGCTAGGCTATAGCATTTAAGGTTAAGACTAAGCGCAGTTTCATCATGGTCAAGTTTAATCTTCGCCTGCTTGAGGATGTTACCTCCATCAATCTTCGAGTCTAATAACATGCCAAGAAACACCATGCCACTCCTCATTACCCAATATCGACCACGACGTGGCATGCATGCCTGCATATTTTGGTAACAATGAATCATGGTAATTGATAGCAAAATGCTTCGCTAGCTTCAGAATGCTATTGGGTAAAGTGTATTCATTAACGATACTAAATAAATAGTCACAAGATGAAGAGCCTTTCAATTCAGAAATATGACTAAAATGAGGTATTCCTTGTTGATTTGCCCATAATTTCATACTAGGATTAGAGAAGAAACAATCCCTAGAACCCTATGTTTTTTAGCTAGCCAAATCTCTGCACACTGTATAACTAATTTTTCATTTCCAACAATATAGCAACTAAGCAGTTTATTCACTTTTACATTCTCATTAATGATTATCACTAACCAACTCATTTTCTGCTATTCTATAATAGAAAACATCAATCAGAATACTTAAAATTAATTACAGATCTACGTTCTCCATTATATTATCATTTTGTTATAGCTTGAAAGAAGTTGGCTAAATCATGTAACTTTCTTCAGCCTTATGCATGCTGATGTTCTAGACCCAACCAAAAACATTTTTTGCACACTTTGCTCAGCCAATAACCAACATTGCTCTACTTCTTCATAATGTGAAGGGAAGTAAGCTATTTCTTGTAGCCTTTTTCACATCTCATCGAATCAATTCCCTCCTCGTCCTTTTTAACTAACTCTTTGGCTTCAGTTAGCGTTTCAGGAATTCATCTGACACCGATAAATAGTTCGCTTACTTGAGTAAGTTTTCTCTTACTGTATAATATTGAACCTGCTATCTATTTAAACTCGGGGGGAATCCTTGGACGTGTCCTCAAAATGTCTGGCACCATTCAGTTAAAATTTTGAGGGATAAGTTATTATGCTTCATTAACAGCTCATTAAAATCAATTCTTATATTGCGCTGTGATAGGTTTCAATCCTGAGAGAAATAATATTTTTCCAGTCATTATCCCCACTCATTGCTCAGATGGGAAAAACGAATTTGGTATATTGCATGCATATGATCTATTTTGACCATTTTAAAATCATTTCCTCAGTCATAACATCCTTATAATTAAAATATCCATTTTTGTGCAAAGATTCTAACTAACGGTAAGTATTAATGCAATGCTATTTCTCGTTTTCAGAAGAGTAGCTAATTTAAAAGAATCTCATGCAGCATAAGGAATCACTTGCTGAAGAGCTTCTTCGATAAGCCAATGGCCCATATTTAGACATCATTTTTCTTTAAATATGATTTGCACCATTTTTGCTGACTCAATAAGAAAATTACCCGCCAATCTAGTTCAAAATTAGATTCTCCTTTTCGAAACCTTTTCAATAACGAACCAGAAGAAATTCGAAATAGCAAGCAATGGGATAGTCAAGTGCAAGTGAATTTTCGATACCACGCAGTCAGGAATCAGAGTGTCGATAAAAATATATTTGTAAATATGGAACTGTGATTCAGACGTAAAAAATAGGCAAAGACCTCCGTTAGATGATTTTTAACCAAATTCCTATGGCTTTGGAATTGGTACGAACAATACGTAGTATTGAACGTCGGAAACACATCCCACTCATTGCCGTCACCGCAAATTGGACAGAAGAGCTTGAGGGTAGCTTCAAAACTTTGGGTTTTGATGATTTTATAATCAAACCATTGACGATTGAATCGTTAGTGGTTGTGCTACCTATTAGCTAGGTACTTTAATTTAAGCTGTTATAATATGGGTAACTGAAAAAGGTATTTAACCTTTAAAATCCAGCTTTCTTGACTATGGATATCTAAAAATTTACTATTTGCAAAATTTCATGATAAAGGCTGTAAACGGGTTATGAAAAAAGTTAAATCTTCACGCTCAACTCTATTAAAAAAAGGACAATTGTCCTTTTATTTCCGCCCTCCTGATTTTGTAAAAATTGAAAACGTGACCCCGTTCTCATCTCA
>CAWFQC010000014.1:0-151077 GCA_963817645.1 uncultured Gammaproteobacteria bacterium
ACTATTTGATAATATGCTTATTCTTAAGTGAATAATGCTGATTAATAGTGATATCTCTTATAAATCCAATCCCATCTGTGTTATCACCCAATAAGTCGCCATTATCAAGAAATGAAAAGGGTGTTAACAGCCTTTGCTATTAACGCGCGTGAGGTTAAAGTACTGGCAAGCTGATAAGCTTCCTGCTTGAATGGCAAAGTTATGTTTAGGCCCTTGCCATTGTCAGCTCGAAAAGTATTTACTTGCTGCTGAAATTGTCCAATTGGAACCTCTATTTTGATATAGCGAATTGATTGCTGTGTTTGTTTGGCAAATTCAGCGTGTATAAAAGGGGATTTGCTGTGAGCAACAGGATTTCCCATGATGGCATAATAATCAACCATAAATTCCTTATTAACGTCAGTTCGACGAATCTAAGCAGAGGTAGAGTGGATTAGGGCCCCTGCATTTGAAGCATCGCTCCTTGCCGTCGTCCCGCGGCTTGTCCGCGGGATCCAGTTCTTGCAGGTTCCTGGATCCCGCGGACAAGCCGCGGGACGACGGCAGTAGAGATACATATCCTTAACTTATAATATGGCAGTGAGATTATACCCCTCCGCCTAATCCACCCCTACCTCTGCTTAGGTTCGTCGAACTGACGTTTATTATTCTAATAGAGGAATATTCTCTTAAAAGCCTTCAACTGGATCAACATCCAGTGACCAGCGAACTTTACGATTAGAAGGCAATAGTTCTATCTCAGGCATTCTCATTTGCAAGGATTTCTGTAAGTGGGATCGTTGCTTGGTTTGTATTAAAAGCTGGGCTCTAAATTTTCCCGCTTTCTTTTCCATGAGAGCAGGGATAGGGCCGAATATTTGTAGCTTACCCTCTTCTTTTAAAAGATCTTTGACTCCTGTTAAAAATGTTGTTGGCAATGTTTCATCGCTTGCTTCTGCGCGAAATAAAACTAAATGAGAATAGGGAGGTAGCTGCGCTGCTTTTCTTTCATCTAACAGGAAATTGGCAAGTTTTGAATAACCATGCTGAATTAAATGAGAGAATACCGGATGATCAGGGTTATGTGTTTGAAGATACACTTCTCCTGGCTTGCTTGAGCGACCTGCTCTCCCAGCTACTTGGGTGATAATTTGTCCTAAACGCTCAATAGCTCTAAAATCTGAGCTATAAAGGCAATTGTCCACATCCACGATTACCACCATGGTCACGTCTGGAAAATGATGACCTTTAGCAAGCATTTGGGTTCCTATCAAAATCTGACTGGTGCCAGTGTGAATTGAGGAAATTATTTTTTCCATAGAACCCTTTCGCCGGGTGCTATCTTTATCTATGCGTGTAACAGGAACACCAGGGAAATGCTGATGGAGAATTTTTTCTAAACGCTGCGTCCCAAAACCTAGATATAAAAGATCGGTACCCTGACATGAACCACAGTTTTTAGTGAGCTTTTGGGTGCTGGCGCAGTGATGGCAAATTAATTTGTCAAGGTGAGAATGATAAGTATAACGGGCGTAGCATCGAGAGCAATTGGCCGTCCACCCACAATGATGGCAAAGTAAAATAGGAGCAAAGCCCCTTCTATTTAAAAATATTAGAATTTGTCCGCAATTATTTAGATGTTTTTGCATGCGCTCTAAGACTAGACAGGAAAAACCATCTTCCAGTTTTTTATTACGAACATCAACAATGTGAAAGCTGGGGGGGAAGCTTCACCGGCACGATTAGGCAGAAGCAAGTGAGTGAAACGATTCTGTTGAGCATTAAAAAGTGATTCCAAGCAGGGTGTAGCACTGCCCAGGATAACTGATGTAGACTCCAGCTTGCCGCGCATAATTGCTAAGTCTTTTGCAGAATAATGAAATCCAGATTGCTGCTTAAATGATAAGTCATGCTCTTCATCTAGAATAATAATGCCAAGCTCGGGCAAAGGGGTTAGTACTGCCGAACGTGTCCCGATGACAATGCGGGCATAGCCTTTTAAAGCGCTAATCCAAGCGTTGGCACGTTCTTTTTCGCTTAAATTTGAATGCAATATACTCATAGGAACAGAAAAGCGTGATTGAAAACGCGTTACAGTTTGAGGAGTCAGGCCAATCTCAGGGATTAAAACCAAAGCCTGCTTGTTCCTTTTAAGCACTTCTTCTATACACTGTAAATACACTTCCGTTTTGCCGCTACCAGTGATCCCCTCTAATAAAAAAGTGCCAAAGCCTTGATTGAGGGTAATGGCCTCAATGGCTTTTTTCTGATACTCGTTTAATTTTATTTCCTCTAAATTGTCTTTTTTCTCTGGAACTGTCGCCTTGCGCAATGCCTTACGGATATACCCCCTTGCTAAGAGGGCGGTAAGAGCTTTTTGTTGCCCGCCAAACTGAGTTATTTCCTCACGGGTAAGACCATTAGGTTTAGTTTTTAATAATAAGATCAATTTCTGTTGTTGGATAGCATGCTTAAGTGAGTCTGAATTGGCAGCAGCGCCAAGTTCAGTCAGTATAAATACAGCATTTTCTGGCAATTTTGCTTCTGCACCATCTCTTAGTAAAGGTGGCAAACTAGAAAAAATGATATCCCCGAGAGGATGTTGATAATATTTGCTCGCAAAATAATAGAGTTCCATGATGTTTTTTGTGAAGAGAGGCTCTTCATCCAAAAGCTCAATGGCAAATTTCAGTTTGTCTATTGGCAGGGTACTTTCATTCCCTACATGAATAATTATTCCTATAGCTTCTTGCTTACCAAATGGCACTTTAATTCGAGCACCAGTTTGTAGTGTATTAACATTACAATTTGTCGGGGGTAAGTAGTCAAAAGTCTTACGAAGTGGTGTGGGTAGGGCTATTTTTAAGATTACATTGTTACTATCCATATTTACCTGTCTTTTAGGATTTCAATAGCTTACAGCTTTGAAATAAATGGCTGAAGTCAGCCACGGGGTTGAATTATTTTGTGCATGGTACTATATTTTAGTTAAGTGCCTTGTAAGTGTTTATCCTTGAACTAACATTATAAGAAGATGAGGAAGTTAGTTCGAAACATTGTGTGCATGTTTGCAATTGCAAAAAGCCTAATGTGTTTCGACGAACTACCAAATTATACATAAGAGAGCTCAGCGGTGACAACATCTTACTTGGCACCTTTTTTATTATGTCATATAAACCCTCCTGTCATTGCAAGTGTCGAAAAGAAATATTCAAAAAAGCAAAAACTACTTCAAAATCAGCCTATTATTATAGACAATAGTGCTTTTTTTAAGCATTACAATGTTAATCAAATTAATCTGCTTATTATTTTTTGACGAAAGAGAGGCTCATGGATAAAAAACCTTCCCAGAAGTCAGTGCTATACCGCGGAAAACAATATATTGTTATTGGGTGGCGCGAATGGGTCTGTCTACCTGATTTAGGGGTTAATTTGATTAAAGCTAAAATTGATACCGGTGCACGCACTTCCGCCTTACATGCTTTTGATATTGAGCGGTATCAAGCAAATGGTAAGAGTATGGTACGTTTTGATATTCACCCTATTCAGAGGAATCACGAGAAGGTGGTAAAATGCACTGCTGAATTAGTGGATTTACGTCTGGTACGCAATTCTGGTGCTCATCGTGAGCTTCGTTATATCATTCAGACTAGACTTATCATGGGTGGCTTACAGCGTACAATTGAGATAAGTTTAACTAACCGTCGCTTGATGACATTCCGTATGTTATTAGGAAGAAAGGCATTACAAAATCATTATATTATTAATCCTTCTAAATCCTATATACCTAGCAGGTTGTAATTGAGAACAAAAAAATAAATTATATGGTGAGAGTTTGATGAAAATAGCAATTTTATCAGGAAAACCAAAGCTCTATTCAACGGCACGTTTAATTGAAGCTGCAGAAAAAAGAGGCCATGAAGTTCATGTAGTCAACACTTTGCGCTGTTATATGAATATAGCGTCTAATAAAACATTAATACATTATCGTGGAAAGGAACTTCGTTTTTATGATGCAGTTATACCTAGGGTAGGATCATCCATTACCTTCTATGGAGCAGCAGTTGTACGTCAATTCGAAATGATGGGGGTGTATTCTGTCAATAGCTCAACAGGTATTGTCAACGCAAGAGACAAACTGCGGGCACTACAGCTTCTCTCACAAAGAGGCATTGGTTTACCCATTACAGGCTTTGCTCATGCCCCTGATGATATTGGCGATTTAATACAAATGGTTGGAGGTGCGCCTTTAGTTATTAAATTAGTTGAAGGAACACAAGGAATTGGGGTAGTACTAGCGGAAACTGAAACGGCTGCCGAAAGTGTAATTGAAGCCTTTTTAGGGATGAAGGCAAATATCTTGGTTCAGGAATATATAAAGGAGGCTAACGGTGCTGATCTTCGCTGTTTAGTGGTTGGCAATAAAGTGGTTGCGGCAATGTTAAGACAGGCAAAACCGGGTGGTTTTAGATCTAACTTACATCGAGGAGGTAAGGCCCATGAAGTTAAATTAACGCCTCTTGAACGTCGTACTGCCATATTGGCAGCGCAAACCGTCGGCTTACAGGTTGCAGGCGTTGATATGCTTCGATCAGAACGTGGCCCGTTGATCATGGAAGTCAATTCTTCTCCCGGGTTAGAGGGAATTGAATGTGCTACTAATAAAGATGTTGCTCGTATGATAATTAAATTTATTGAGGCAAATGTCAAAAAGCGCTCGAGAAAAGAATTGCCTAGTTGCAACGATACAACCCAGGATTAAAATTGTTTCAATCCTGCTTTACCAAGGGAAGGGATGTTAGTAAAAAAATTATTAGCCGTAATAAGTTTAATTTTATTATCTGCTTGTGGTCAGCATCCTTGGAATAATCCTCATCCTAAGGGACAGTCAAAAGAAAATATTCTCTTTACTTCTTTTAATATTCAGCCAAAGACACTTGATCCTGCCAAATCTTATTCTCATGATGAGATAATCTTTATTAGCCAAGTTTGTGAACCTCCATTGCAATACCATTTTCTAAAGAGGCCCTATACCTTGGTTCCGCTTACCGCCACTTCTTTGCCAAAGGTGAGTTTTTTTGATCAAGAGGGGAAAAGGCTTCCCCAAAATTCACCTAGCCAAACTATTGCTTATAGTATTTATGAAATTGAAATAAAACCAGGTATTTTCTATCAACGCCATCCTGCATTTGCTAAAAATAGCAAAGGGCAATATTGGTATCACAATTTAAAATTAAATGACCTCCGGGGTATAAGTCAACTGAGTGATTTTAAGCATCAGGATACCCGTGAGTTAGTGGCTGATGATTATGTTTACCAAATAAAACGGATAGGTCAACCAGGAGTTAATTCTCCTATTTTTGGCATTATGGCAACGAGGATTGTGGGTCTTAGGGAGTTCGCTAATGAGTTATCAAAAGTAGCAGCAAACCACTCAGATTTTGTTGATCTTAGAAAATATCCTTTAGCCGGTGCTCAAGCCGTGGACCGATACCACTATCGGATTATTTTAAAGGGACCCTATCCTCAGTTTATGTTTTGGTTATCTTTACATTTCTTTGTACCCATTCCTTGGGAAGCAGATCTCTTCTATTCCCAACCTGGAATGGCGCAAAGGAATATCACTTTTGATTGGTATCCTGTGGGTACAGGGCCTTATGTACTGATCGAAAATAACCCTAATCGTCAAATGGTCCTGCAAAAAAACCCGCTTTTCCGTAGAGAGTTATTCCCTCAAGAAGGTGAGCCCGGTGATCTGGCTGCGGGTTTTCTACAAAACGCCGGTAAGCCACTGCCCTTTATTGATAAGGTAGTATTCTCTTTAGAAAAAGAAACGATTCCCAGATGGAATAAATTTCTACAAGGATATTATGATCAGTCAACCTTGGCCTCTGATAGCTTTGATCAAGCTATTCAAATAGATCAAGCTGGAAATCCTTATCTAACTACTTATATGAAACGCTTGAAGGTTTATCTTCAAACCGTAGTGACACCCACTTTGAGCTATATAGGTTTCAATATGTTGGATAAGGTGGTGGGAGGTCCCAGTGCTCGCGCTAGAAAACTGCGATTAGCTATTTCTATTGCTGTTGATTTTAACGAGTATATTGCTATTTTCTTAAACGGTCGGGGGATGGCTGCCCAGGGGCCAATACCCCCGGGCATTTTTGGTTTTATCAATGGGCCTGAAGGGATAAATCATTTTGTTTATAACTGGAGTAGCCAGGGGCCAATACTTAAGCCTATCGAGGTCGCGAAAAAGCTGATGGTTGAAGCTGGCTATGCAGAAGGTATTGACCCTAGGACGGGTGAGCCGTTAATTTTAAATTATGATGTTGCAACCAGCAGTAGCTCAGAAGATAAAGCCTTTTTAGGTTGGATAAGACAGCAGTTTGCTAAGATTGGCATTGCCCTCAATATTCGTAGTATGGAGTATAATCGTTCTCAAGAGATGCTCAGATTGGGGCAATCACAAATATATATGCTAGCCTGGGCGATGGATTATCCGGATCCAGAGAACTGTTTATTTTTGCTCTACGGGCCGAATGGCAAAGTTTTAAATGGGGGAGAAAACGCCTCAAACTATCAAAATTCCCAATTCGATAAATTCTTTGATCAGATGAAAGATCTCCCCAATAATGAGAAGCGACAGCAAGTTATCAATAAAATGCTAGAAATAGTACGTCATGATGCTCCCTGGGTTTGGGGAGTTAATCCGAAGGAGTTTGTGTTAAGCCATAGTTGGGTTCAACCTTCTAAATTAAATGTCATTACCAGTAATATATTAAAATATCAACGACTTGATCCTATACTTCGAGCCAGGTTACAGCGCGTTTGGAACAAGAAAGTTCTATGGCCGATTGCTCTTTTTGCATTTTGTTTAATTTTAATTAGCGTTCCTATTTTTATTCGCTATGGCCAAAAAGAGCGGCAAACAATTAAAAAAAGTACGAATTAAACAAAGGATTAACATGTTCGCCTATATCATACGACGTTTTCTTTATGCCATTCCCATTATCATTGGCGTTAATTTACTTACCTTTATTCTTTTTTTCATTGTCAATTCACCTGATGACATGGCGCGTATGCACTTGGGTCAAAAATACATTACGCAGGAGGCAATCAACCTTTGGAAGCAATCAAAGGGGTTTGACAAGCCATTATTTTTTAATGCTCAGAAAAGAGGTGTCGACAAATTTACCGATACTCTTCTTTTTAAAAAAACAACGGAGCTATTTGTATTTAACTTTGGCATTTCAGATAGTGGACGTGACATAGCTTACGATATTTCCCAGCGTATGTGGCCAAGTTTAGCGCTTGCTTTTCCAACATTGATATTGGGGGTTTTTGTTAATATGTTAGTTGCCATGTTTTTAGCTTTTTTCCGCGGGACTTATCTTGATGTCACAGGTGTTACTCTCTGTGTAATGATGATGTCTATTTCTGCCCTTTTTTACATCATTGGCGGCCAATATTTGATTGGCAAATTACTCAAACTTGTCCCTATTTCCGGTTATCAAGGGGGGGTGCAAGCAGTTAAATTTTTAGCCCTGCCTACTTTAATTGGAGTTATTAGCGGAGTAGGTGCGGGAGCAAGATGGTATCGAACCATATTTTTAGAAGAAATTCATAAAGACTATGTACGTACCGCTCGAGCTAAGGGACTATCTGAACAAGTTGTATTATTAAGGCATGTTCTTAGGAATGCTTTAATTCCAATTCTAACTGGCATTGTCGTATTGATACCCTTGCTTTTTTTGGGTAGTTTGATTATGGAGTCCTTTTTTGGTATTCCTGGCTTAGGCAGTTATACCATTGAAGCGATCAGACAGCAGGATTTTGATATTGTGCGAGTGATGGTGTATTTAGGCACATTGTTCTATATAGCTGGGCTGATTTTGACTGATATTTCCTATACGCTGGTGGATCCACGGGTTCGATTTTAAAATTACTACCTAATGCAACTAATTTGAAATTCAGTATTTGTATAGTAAAGTTTTCATGCCTATCCGAAAAGCGTGGCTAACCACAAGCAAGTGATATAACATTCGCACGCTTTGATAAGAAATTTTCTTAATAACCATCGCACGATTGCTGCACGATTACTGCACGATTACTGCACGATTACTGCACGATTACTGCACGATTACTGCACGATTACTGCACGATTATTTATCTGTTCTTCCTTTTCCATTTAGTGCTGCGACCCTGTCCAATAGATTCAAGTAGCCCATATTGCTGCAATAAAGATAAATCTCCCTTTACTGTTCTAAGGCTGGCAGATTCTGAAAGTCTAGAGTGGATCTCACTTGCACTAAGCAAAGTTTCCTTTTCAAGCAACTTTAAAATTTCCTTTTGTCTTGAATTTAATCTATAGGAGGGAATGGACAATTCAGATATTAAATGTGCTGGTTCAATAGAAAGCTTGAATGGGAGCCTAGCGCAAAAACCCCCACTTCGTTCAAAAAATTCTGGGGATGGATTACCTCCCTGCTGGCAAAGGCTAGTGATTAACTCAATACCACCACCCCATGACTCAAACAATTTACGGCAATAAAAAACTCTAGCAATACGTGGGTTTCTTGGTCTTGATTCATGCAAAGATTTTAGTTCAGAAAAACTAAACCCATCTGGTAGCGTACCTTCATTCCAAATTTCCATTCTATCGTTATAAATAGCGCAACTAATGCTGCTGCCTGTAGACCGATAATCTCGATGACAGATAGCATTTACAAATACTTCACGCAAGGCATCTATTGGTATAAGTGGCTCATCAATTCTTTCTAACTTACCTGACTTAAATCTGCTCGCAATTGGTAGGTGACGCTGAGCAAAAAATAAAGCTTCTTCAAGTAAACGAAAGGCACTTCCTTCAACTTGACGGTTATCGAGAAAATCTCGTTTATCATTACCCCGAAACCTGGCGAGTCGTAAGCGACACTGAGGCAGAAACTCCACATAAAGTTCTTCCCGCTGATCCTAATTCAGCAGTACTTTTTTTAAATTCTAAATTATCCGATTCACCTTGCTTCACAAGGACTTCAATACCATCTAAACTCATTTTTTTTTTAGATACCATGGTTACAATCCTATTTATACTTGTACTTAATCGGTATTGTTTTTCAACTTGCTTAACTTAATAGCAGTGAGGGTTGGGGTGAGGGCAAACTCTGCCCCCAACTTTGCCCTCACCCCAACCCTCTCCCGCTGGTAACTTATTGATTCTAGCAAAAATTATAGCGCGGGAGAGGGGGTAGCTGCAAGTGCCAGCAGCCGGAGCAATAGTTCCACTGAATTATGGTGTTTTAAACTCCGGGCAGCCATTGATATCCTAATGTTATAATTTGTTGTGAAGATAACCGGCCGTGTCCTTCTCCTTTAGCTCAGGTTGTGTCCTGTTAGTCCGACGCTTTTCCAATGTCCTGCTATCCCGATGCTCTTTTGTTCTGTTATCCCATATTTCTGCTGTATAGCGACTTAACAAGGAAGGTCGTGGTTTATATTTTTCATTTTTTTCCAAGATCCATTCCTTATATCCTTTGGAGCAGTATGTGCCTGCCTCGTCTTTTAATTTTTGATACTTTTCAATAGGCATGTGTAATTTAATCATTTGTACATTTTTTTTATCATAATTTAGTTTTTCTGCGACGTCGGATACATTTTCTTTCGCAATTTTTAAAGAAATAAATGGGTTTGAAATATAAAAATCCTTTTTTTTCCCGTTATCATACCTATTTGGATCTTGAAAAAAATAGATATAGTTCGACATATAAGAAAACCTCTGTGTTTTTGTAAAATTTAAGTATTAATTATAAATGAATAATATTAAATAAATATTAAGTAAAATATATTGAATTTATGGGAATTATCTTACAATTATGTTACCGAAGGGGTTGGAGATATAGCTTAAAAGCAAGCAGTTAAATTTTTAGCCCTACCTACTTTAATTGGAATTATTAGCGGAGTAGGTGCGGGGAGCAAGATGGTATCGAACCATATTTTTAGAAGAA
Source organism: uncultured Gammaproteobacteria bacterium (assembly GCA_963817645.1). GTDB lineage: Bacteria > Pseudomonadota > Gammaproteobacteria > UBA6002 > UBA6002 > UBA6002. The sequence goes on from CAWFQC010000014.1 coordinate 9,990, forward strand.
ATTCATAAAGATTATGTGCGTACCGCCCGAGCTAAGGGACTATCTGAACAAGTTGTATTATTAAGGGATGTCCTTAGAAGTGTTTTAATTCCAATTCTAGCTGGCATTGTCGTATTAATCCCTTTGCTTTTTCTGGGCAGTTTGATTATGGAGTTCTTTTTTTGACAATGATCTTCTTACGTTGTACAATTAAATGTACATAGACAAATTAGTGGTGCTTAACTATGAATACTCTGCCTTATTCAATTGCTAGAAAGAAGTTGGTGGAAACAATGGAACGAGTTTGTGACAACCATGAACCTATTATTATTACTCGCAAGGGGTCACGTTCTGTTATTATGATGTCCCTTGAGGATTACAACGGAATTGAGGAAACGGCTTACCTGCTTAGAAATCCGGCTAATGCAGCTAATTTGAGAGAAAGCATTAAGCAGTATGAAGAAGGGAAATGCCAGGAAAGAGATTTGCTTGAAGAATGAAGCTAGTTTGGACAAATTTGGCATGGGAAAACTATCTTTATTGGCAAGTACATGACAAAAATGTATTGAAAAAGATAAATGCCTTAATTAAAGATATACAAAAAACTCCGTTTAAAGGTATTGGCAAGCCAGAAGCCTTGAAATTTGAGTTAGCAGGTAAATGGTCAAGAAGGATAACCGATGAACATCGCTTAGTTTATAAAATTGATGGCGATGAATTGATAATATTTCAATGTCGTTATCATTATGCCTAGCAGCTTCTCCGGGCATTACTAATTTTTAACCGGAGCTGTAGACACAATATCAAGTAAGCTTTCGCCACAATGTTTAGCAATTTCAATTCTTGTAACCGTGCGCAGACGAGTTGCTTCTCTCCAGTCTTTACTGCGCGGGTATATCGGTTTGCCTATCCATAAGTGAATACGATGTACACGAAGCAGCATGCTGCTGCCACGTTGAATTTTGCGAGTGCCTTTTATTGCAATGGGAATGATCGGAGTATTTGTTTCTGTGGCTATTTTAAAAGCTCCGAGCTTGAAAGGTCTAAGGCCCGCCGCATAACTGAAAGTGCCTTCTGGAAATAAAAGTACTGAGGTGCCTTCAATTAGCTTTTTTAAAATAGTATTGGTATCTGACATGCTTTCCAGAAAATCAACACGCTCAACTGAGAGGTGCCCCAATTTCTTCAAGAATTTCCTGAGAAAGGGAATTTTGGTGAGCTCCCTCTTGGCAACAATTAAAACGTCAGGGGGGAGAATGCCAACTAAAACTATCGTATCGATATAACTCATATGATTTGAAACATAAATCGTGGCTTCTTTTTTTAGTAAATGTTGTTCTCCTTTTAGACTCATCCGGCAGCCCATCAATCGAAGAATGTTTCGAGCCCAAAAGCGTGTGACTTTGCGGCGCAGCTGTTTGGGGCAATATCCAAATAAGACCCCAGGTTGGCAGTAAGGTAATCAATACCATCAGGAAGGTATAGGCTGTATATAATATTTTTAGAAGCCTTCCAAAGAGACGATCGACTTTTTTGAGACCGCCCATGAGGTAGAGTTTAAGAAATTGTAACCAGGTTGGAGCTGACCTCTTTGTTAATTTTCCCTGAAGAAATAAATCTTTTGTATTTGATCGCTGTAGTTTACCGCTTGATGTTTTTGGGATAGTTTTTGGAGGAACTAAGACAACTTTATCAGGAGGATCACCGATCGCTGATGAGATATTTTCAATAATCTCGGCAATGATTTTTTCCTGATTGAGAGTGCGTTGCTCACGGGTCTCTGCAACAACAATGAGCTGCTCTGTTCCGTGCTTTGGGTTTACTGCGCCAAAGGCAACTATGCAGCCTTTCCTAACCCCTTTGACCATCCCGGTAATTTCTTCGATTTCTTGGGGATATAAATTACGTCCTGCCTTAACAATGATGTCTTTTCTTCTTCCAGTGATAAAAATCTCTCCTTCCGCCTTATAGGCAAGATCACCACTTTCCCACCAGCCGTCATGATAAATAGTTTTTGTTGCCTTTGTGTTGTGATAATAGCCTTGCATCGAGGAGGGGCCGCGAAAATGAAGATGGCCAATAGTGCGCTCAGGAACTTCTTCATGATTAGCATCAACCATTTTGACTTCGTGTCCTGGCAAGGGGTTTCCACAGGAGACAAATTCGATATAATTTTTTTCCGTTGTGTCCACAGGGATTGCTTTTTGGTCTTGATTAAAATGATGTCGAGAAATTTTATCAATTCGTACCTGGCGGTTAAGAGGAGGAAAAGTCAAGGCAACCGAAGACTCTGCTAGTCCATAGACAGGGTATAAACATTCTGGCTTAAAGCCATAGGCCCCAAAGCGACGAATGAAATTTTTGATCGTCTTGGGGTAAATTGCCTCAGCCCCGTTGAAGCCTAATCGCCAAGAACTTAGGTCTAACCCTTCTATCGTATGGTCCTCGATTTTTGAAATGCAAAGTTCATAGGCAAAATTGGGTCCAGCACTCAGAGTTGCGCGGTGATAATGAATTGCCCATAACCACCTCTCAGGATGATTCAAGAAAGACAAGGGAGATAAAATGGTAATTGGGATTCCAAAATAAAGGCTTCCTAACCAGGCGCCGATTAACCCCATATCATGATACAAAGGTAGCCAACTCACTGTTATATCAGTCGGTTTTATGTCAATTGCTTGTCCGACTGCTCTTATATTTGACAGTAAATTATCATGCGTAAGCAATACCCCCTTGGGATCTCCTGTACTACCTGATGTGTATTGTATCAATGCATTATCACAATTAAGCAATTTGTGATCTTTAAAAGGATGATCAAGTTTCATTAAGTCGTGTACAGTTATAACAGCCTTAAGACTTGGGATAAAATTTCGTAATATCTTATTGAGTGATTGTACCTGCGTAAAAGAGATTAAAACTCTTACCTCTGCATTCCTTAATATTTTTGCTTCTCTTTTTGCATACTCTTCAATGCGATCAGATCGAAAGGGTGGATAGATAGGGACAGGTAACCCTCCTGCTAATAGAATGCCAAAGAAGGCATAAAAAAAATCCTCACAGGTTGGCAGCATGATGGCTACAGTTTCGTGGAGATGGAGCCCAAGCTGCTGCAGACCCTTTGCCGTTGCCATTGCTTTTTCATATAAGCTACCATAGCGGATGATTTTTTCTTTGCCCATTTCATCTTGAAGGTAAATGTGAATACGCTCGGGCTCTTTTTCAGCATACATTTGCAATATTTCAATGAGCGTTGCGCTGTGAGTAGGATCAACGCGAGACTCTTCAAGGTGAGGAAAGAACTCATGATAATGCATTCTACCCGGAGGGTTGGCATCTTCAATTGCAGGAATAATATCTTTTATGTATTCTGCTTGAGCAATCAATTGATCGGGCAATTGAATAATAAATGCTTTTTCAATACGACCGAACAGTTCTGCTCGCTCCAAACTACCAATTCCCAAGTCTCTTTCAAAAGAAGCCTCCAGAGAAACAGCTCTTAAAGCTCTTTCTGATTCAAGTTCATTAAGGAATTCTTTGACGATATGTAAAACTTGCATCTGGGTCTTAGACAAGGATGGAGGTTGTTTTTTCATCGCATTTGCTGTTCCTGAGTATATAATTATTAGGCGTTAGTTATCGCCAAAATTCTTAAACATTGTAATCAACAGGGGAAATATATGCCAGGGAAACGGAAATTGGGCTTGTTGCATGGAGGTTAAATTTGTCTTCCTATGGACCGATGTTTTAATTTACATTTTGCTGATTGCTGTTTTTTCTCTAGTCATTTGGACAAGTCGTCAGGAATATTGGGCAGAACCCTGGAGAAGAGTGGGAAAACGCAAGCTAGGGATGATCGCTTTCATTGTGTTGTTGGCCTATAGTCTTGTGGGCTTTTTGGATTCAATTCATTTAAGATTCATAAACAAAAATCAAGCAGTTGCTGAAAGGATGGTGGAGCAAAATGTGCAAAGCTTTCTGGATATTATACTAAGGCCGCTAGGGCAAAATAACGAGAGAACTTATTCGGCACCCTTCTCAATTTATTCAAGCGCCAAAACTGTTATCGAGGTAAATGGTGTCTGGAAGACAATTTATTCCAGATTAAAGTTTGGAGGCAGCTATCTTCAATCCCCTGCACAAAAAACCAGGGATATTCTTCTAAAATCTATGTTTGCAGTTGTGATAAGTTTTATCCTAAGTGGTTTATTTTGTGGCTTGATAATCTTTTTCTTAGCTCTAAAAAAATCACTATCCTTCAACTCAATGTTAAAAGAAATTATCAAAGGCAAAGCAATTATTGCCTGGCGAGAAATTTTATTAACCTGTTGCCTTATTTTTCTGATAGCAACTTATATAAAACTGCTTTCACCTTATTATCATTTGCTGGGAACAGATAAAATTGGCGGTGATATTCTCTATGAAACTATTAAGAGCATTCGAACAGGTCTTATCATAGGTACAGTGACAACATTAGTTATGCTTCCATTTGCTATTCTGCTAGGTGCGCAAGCGGGCTATCATGGTGGGTGGCGCGATGATATCATTCAATATATTTATACAACTTTAAGTTCAGTGCCAGCGGTACTTTTAATTTCGGCAGCAGTCTTGTCCTTGCAAGTTTTTATTTCCAACCACCCACTTTTGTTTCCTACTTTAGAAAATCGAGCGGATGCTCGCTTGTTAGCTCTTTGTTTAATCTTAGGCATTACTAGCTGGACAAGTTTGTGCCGCTTATTGCGCGCAGAAACCTTAAAGTTACGGGAAATGGATTATGTTAAAGCTTCAGTGGCGATAGGTGTCAATAACTTAAGAGTTATTTGGCGTCATATTATCCCTAACATGTTACATATTATCCTGATTACGGTTGTTCTAGATTTCAGCGGCTTGGTTTTAGCCGAAGCGGTGCTTTCTTATGTGGGGGTAGGTGTTGACCCTACCACACCAAGCTGGGGAAATATAATTAACAGTGCAAGGCTAGATTTAGCTCGAGAGCCAATGGTATGGTGGCCTTTAGTTTCAGCGTTTATTTTTATGTTCGGATTAGTGTTATCAGCAAATCTCTTTGCAGATGCAATACGTGATGCTTTTGATCCTCGGCTTAGGAATTGAGCCTGTATGTCATCTACTTTATTAAATATTATCAATCTATCCTTAAATGTTCATTTTAATCAACAGGAGATAGTTCTTGTCAAGAACATCAATTTCCTTCTAAACAAAGGAGAAACATTAGCATTAGTCGGTGAGTCAGGTAGTGGTAAGTCATTAACCGCCCTTGCCATCATGCAACTACTTCCTAGCTCTATTTATATACTTCCTACAAGCACCATTTTACTTGAGAATAAGGATTTATTAACTTACAGCGAATTGCAAATGCGAAAGATTCGAGGAAGAAAAATAGCCATTATTTTTCAAGAAGCTCTCACAGCGATGAATCCAGTATTAACGATCGGCAAACAGATTGTTGAAGTTCTTGATTTTCATTTCAAGCTATCCAATAAAGAGAAGTATAGCCAAGCAATTGAACGATTGGTGGAAGTGGGTATCCCTAATCCCCAATATTATTTTCATGCTTATCCTCACCAATTATCAGGAGGCTTAAGGCAACGGGCTATGATAGCAATTGCACTTGCAGGAGAGCCGGATTTGCTCATTGCAGATGAACCAACAACTGCGCTTGACGTCACACTGCAAGCGCAAATCTTAGACTTATTGAAGAAGCTGCAAGAAAGAAGGGGCATGGGATTAGTTTTTATTACCCATGATCTGGGGGTTGTCTATCAAATTGCCGAGCATGTGGTCGTGCTCTATAAGGGAGAAGTAGTAGAATCTGCACCATCAAAACAATTTTTTAAATCTCCAAAGCATCCTTACAGTCATCAATTGTTCGCCTCACTACCCCATGAATACTCTCGTCAAAGGACAGGCTCCTTGTCAGACAAAAAGATCCTGCAAGTTGAAAAGCTAAAAGTTTACTATCCCATCAGAAAAGGGCTTTTTAAACGAACCGTGGGCTATATTAAGGCAGTTGACGATGTTAGTTTAACAATTAAAAAAGGACAGACCCTTGCCTTAGTTGGGGAGTCAGGTTCTGGCAAGACAACCATGGGTATGGCTATTCTACGTTTAACAGCGGTTACTTCTGGAAATGTTTTTTTTGAAGGTATTGATCTTGCCCATTTAAATAGGCAGCAGCTTAAAAATAGGCGAAAAGATTTTCAAGTAGTTTTTCAAGATCCATACGCTTCTTTGAATCCTAGAATGCTTGTGGGTGATATTATTGCAGAAGGCATGCATATTCAGAAGCTTTCCAGACAACAAAGAGATGAGAAAATAGATGTTTTGTTACAGTATGTCGGTATGAGTCCTACTGCAAAATCTCGTTATCCTCATGAGTTTTCTGGGGGACAACGGCAAAGAATTTGCATTGCTAGGGCGTTAGCGGTGGAGCCGACTTTTTTAATTTGTGATGAGCCGACTTCTGCGCTGGATGTTTCAGCTCAACTGCAAGTTTTGAAGTTATTAGTAAAACTACAAAATGATTTAGGATTGTCTTACTTATTGATTACTCATAATATAGCTGTTGTAGCCTATATGGCGGATGAAGTAGCTGTTATGTATCGCGGTAAAATTATTGAGAGAGGTCAAGTTTCAACTGTGTTAAATAATCCTGAACATGAATATACCAAGAAATTATTAGCTGCAGTTCCCAAAATACCATCTAGCTAGGAAAGCATTATGTTAAATGAAGTTGAAGACGTTTTATTATTTGAAGAACTTATGGGATTGGGTGGCAGCTTAGGCTTGATAACCTTAAATCGGCCCCAAGCACTCAATGCGCTTACAAAAGATATGTGTATTGCTATTTATGAAAAACTAACTGAATGGCAGCAGATGGGTCATATAAAAGCGGTAGTTATACGAGGAGAAGGAGAAGGAGGTTTTTGTGCTGGTGGCGATATTCGTTGGGTTTATGGCCAAGGCAGCAAAAAATCTCGTCAGTTTTTTTGGCATGAATACCGAATGAATCATCGTATTTTTCATTTAACTAAACCTTTCATTGCCTTAATGCATGGTATCACCATGGGTGGGGGTGCCGGTATTTCGGTACATGGCAGTCACCGTGTAGGTGCAGAAAACCTATTGTTTGCCATGCCTGAAACAGGGATCGGCTTTTTCCCAGATGTAGGGGGAAGTTATTTCTTGCCGCGTTGCACAGGAAAAACAGGAATTTATCTGGCGTTGACAGGAGCAAGGCTCCATATAGCTGATGCCTTGTATGCTGGTGTGGTTGATCATCTCGTGCCAAAAGATTCCTTTGAACCCCTTATTGCAGCCATTGCAGAAACTCGATTTTCAGATAATTCCAGTCTGCAAGTCTCTGATTTAATTAATTCCTTCAGCATGGAGGTGGATGGCATGGATATCTATAAGCCACATTTGTTGGAACGTCGTTCGGAAATTAATCATTGCTTTTCAAGAGTGAGTATAGAGCAAGTAATGAACGCTTTAAATGAATCTAAAAGTGATTGGTGTCATGTTGTGTTAAAAAAAATGCTGGAAAAATCTCCTACAAGCTTGAAGGTGACCTTGCAGCAATTGCTGCTGGGTAGTCAAATGAGTTTTGATGAATGCTTGCGGATGGAGTTCCGAATTGTCACGCGTTTTTTGGCACATCCAGATTTTTTTGAAGGCATTCGTTCTACAATAATTGATAAAGATAACAAGCCAATTTGGAGGCCAGATAACTTAGAAGACTTGCCTCCTAAGAAAATTCTAGAATTCTTTGAGCCCTTACAGCAAGAACTCTCTTTTGGGAACGAGAACCACTAATTAAACGCGATTCTCAACTTTTAAATTAGGGGCAGTGAAGTTCTAAGATCTTTAGGCAAAGCTTTAGTCAAGCGGTATTCAGCAAGCCCAATAGGTTTTGTCATATCACGCAGGGTATATTCGGCAAGAACTTCATTTTTAGATTTACACAGGATAAGACCAATAGAGGGATTATCGGTGAGGTGCTTAAGTAAATCATCTACTGCTGATAGATAAAAGTTCATTTTCCCTGCATACTCTGGTTTAAAATCCTTATCTTTTAATTCAATGACCACGAAACAGCGAAGCTTTAAATGGTAAAACAATAAGTCTATGTAAAAATCTTGGTCTCCAATATCTAAGTGATATTGTCGGCCAACAAAGGCGAATCCTGCACCAAGCTCTAGCAAGAATTTTTCCATATGTTTAACTAAGCTTTTTTCGACCTCGCGTTCATAGGCTTCATTTCCAATACTTAAAAAATCAAAGATATAAGGGTCCTTTAGTGTGTATTATGTGTTAAATCTGATTGAGGGGATGGAAGTTTATCTTTGAAGTTAGTAACTGCTTTTCCCTTACGGTTGTGTAAATTAAGCTCAATCTGCATGACCATTACGTTCCTTGACCAGCCATATTTAATAGTATTTTGAATATAAAATAAGCGTTCTTCAGGGTCTTTGATTTTATCCAATAATGTTAAATATGGTACCAAGTTAATTGTGCAAGTACCTCTTGCACAAATTGGAAATCTGGAATAGAACATAATCCCTGATATCAATGTTTGATTCTTCAGTGACTGCTTGAAAAAAACGTAATAGTTCGTCAGATTGTAAAAAACAGTCACGAGATTTCTCTTTGAATTTAATTTTTTAATACCTAGCGCTGGGTTCATTTTATCCCTAGACTATCACATTGCAACAGGTAGACAATGGGGGCCTCGCAACTGAACCAGTGCCAAGTTTTGCCCATCAAAACAATTATTTTGAAATCCTTCGCTTAGGAACAAATACCTTTAGAATTTCAAAAGCTGTTGCCGTTGATAGTGGCTTGGATAGCACAGTGTCTATTCCTGCCCTTAAGCATTCTTCTTTTTTTTTGGAGTCCACATGGGCAGTTAAAGCAATGATAGGGGTTTGCTTATTTTGAGAGGACTCCCCATTGCGTATTTTTTTAGCCACCTCAATTCCACTTATATCTGGCAAGCCAATATCAAGGAATATGGCGTCATAAACATATTGCTCTACATATTTGAGCGCTGATTTCCCATCTTCTGTCATGTCCACAGCGCAATTGAGTTTCTTTATCAATAAGGCAGTCACTTGAGACGCTATTTTGTCATCTTCGATCAAGAGGACGTGTGTTAATTTCTTAGCAGATGGCGATGGCTCTAAGCCATAGAAGTTAGCTAAGGGTAAGTGGTGCATTTTCTTAGCTTTTGAATCATGGTTATTTGTTGTCATATCAATAAGTGTTTGATCCGCACCACATGACTCATCTAATAATGCTTCCTTTAAAGGAAGAACACAGGTGAATATCGAACCTGCCTGAGGTTTACTTTCGACATAAATTTCGCCCCCTAGTTCGTCGATAAATTGCTTAACAATCGCTAACCCTAAGCCTGCCCCTTTATAAATACCTTCATAAGAGGGTGTGAGGCGTTTGAATCGTGTAAAAATAGCTTGTTGCTTATCGGGAGCGATACCCATGCCAGTATCTTCCACATTAATTTTTATGACAACTGATTTTTCGTGCTTACTAGCAAGTTTTGCTGTCACTTTAACATGCCCCGTTTCAGTAAAATTTAGCGCATTTGTAACGAGTTCCAAAATAAGGCGCTGAATACGTATAGCATCACCCACTAAGTAACGGGGAATGGCATGATCATATTTTAATACTAATTTTAAGTTGTTTTGATCTGCCTTGCACTGATTCAATTTAATAATATGTAACAATTTTTCTTGAAGATTAAATTTTTTCTTTTGCAAGGGGATCTCGCCTGAAGCAACATTAATAATTTCGAGCACTTCATTTAACAAATGGGACAGGGCATTACCCGATGTCACCAGATGATCGGCCAGGGTTTTAATTTCCTCAGTTCCAAACGGCTCCTCCACACTTTTTTTGATCAGTTCGGCAGCACCGATAATACCGGCCAAGGGTGTGCGGATGTCATGCCTCATATTTTCAAGAAACTCCGTTTTCGCTTTATCTGCGGCTTCTGCCGCCTCTTTGGCTTCTATTAATTTAGCTTGCGCCTCCTTTTCCTGAGAAATATCAATGGAAATACCGAGCACCCCGGTGATCTGACCATGAGAATCCTTCATAGGCGCTTTTAAGCTCAACATCGTAGCTGGCTTTCCATGGATTTTGGACTGCTCTTCTATCACTTTAGGGTGGCCTGTCTTGATTACAGACGAGTCGTTTTCTGAAAATCGGTTAGCAACTTCGACAGGCCATAATTCAAAATCTGTTTTACCAATGACTTCTTTTCCTTTCTGTAGACCTAAGCTTTGTGCTTGTTTATCATTACAGCCTAAGTAAACACCATCGGTATCTTTCCAATAAAGATGTCCTAACATGTGAGATAACAAATTATCTAGCACGATTTCAGCATTCACTGGCTTCATTTTAACATCTCCTTGTCAATCGTTAGCCGTTATTAGTTGGAAATAAGCGCTGATTGTCAGAAATGTTTGAGGGATGCTCTTCTTGGTTATATTGCTTTTTGCGATTGAAGCGAATTGCAACGGGTTTAAGTAAATGAGGATAAAAGGGTTCGATGTAATGTTGGTAGGTAGCTGCCATGGCCTCATTACGAGGGCTTGGGTACACTTCATACTCACAACCTAGTTTGACCCATAAATCTTTCATCACACCGCATTCTTCGAGTAAATACTCTGTGCAGAGTTTAACGGCGCGTGAACGATCATAATTTACTAAAATGCGATTTTTCTCATATCGCTCCAAGAAGGTCGCAGCACAGTTATTAACGGCCGAGTGAAATGCTGCATTGTCTTGATAGGCTTGGCGCACGCTGTTAATGGCTGTCATCCACTCAGGGGTATTCAGCCAATCGCGCCAACGAACTATTTCATAAGGGATTTTTAAGGGGCTAAGATCTAAGCGCTGAAGGTAGTCGTCCCCCGCCTGAATGGCTTCGTGCATCAACTCTTCATTTGATTTGTGAGGTGAGGCAATGGCAAGCGTATACCATTGAATGCTATCATCGAGCATAATTTTACAGCGAGCAAACTTATTCATTAATTGAAGCATATTGCGCATACGTTCTCCTTCGTGTATCGCTTGCCCTACGCTAATGGTGAGTTGCGCGGTTGACTCTGGGAACTGTTTTCGCTCTTCTGCTGAACATATGAAAGTTGTTTTGAGGTGCGTTTTTTTCTGAAACATGGTGTTTTCTTCTCTTATTAAATTAAAGATGCTCACCGCCTTGCATAGCTTGAAAAATAGATAAAGATATAAAGAAAGCAATTGCTGTGCAGAGAGGGGAGCTGTTTTTTTAATAGATTGAGTGGGGTGGAACCTCCACCCCAGCATCAACCCCCTCTGCTTAAGCTACCGCTTTCATTACCTTTTGTAGCGATACCTGCCCTTTAGTAACAGCACGCAACACCCACAAAAGCTCATGGGTAACCGAGGGTTTGTGTTGGATGCAATCGGGGAAAATATCAAAGGGAGTGAAAGAACTTTGTGCGTGAGCACAAAGAAGTGTTATCTTAATGTTAACCATGAGAACTCCTATGCTAATTAGGGTTTTTGTGGCCAGACGTCCTTAGATATGTCAGTATATTCGGATGTCCGCACAGCGCAGATGGGTAAACCTGTCCGCCCTGTGTGTTTACTATCGCATGATGTCTTGATCAAAATCAAGCAATTTATTAAGTTTTGCTTAAACTGAACTAGGGCCTGTCGTCAATTAGCTCCCACTACGTCGTCTCACTGCCATTAAGTTAAGCAATCTGTCGTCCGGTGATGGCTTGATCACGGAATCTAGGGAAGTGCCCCTATCCTGGATCCCGCGAACAAGTCGTGGGACGACGGCGAATCGGCAAGAACTTCATTTTTTAGATAGCACACAAAGAGAAAGAAGAAGATGGATGACTATCAGGATAGGATAAAATAAATTTATGCAAGAAAGGGGTAACAGGGTTAAATAAAAAGCTTTAAGGAAGATTATGAGAAGTTTGCTTTTAAAGATGATGTAGGTGTGATGCCGATTATTTCAGTCATAAATTTCTTTTCTATGCGCAACAGTAAGAACAAGAATAGTTATTTCTTCATCCTTAATCTGGCAAATAATTCTATAGTCACCAACACGATAACGCCATAGTCCCGCTTTATTGAATGAAAGCCCCTTGCTTATATTCCGCGGATTGTTAATGACACTTATTTTTTTATCTATGTAATCCATTATTTTTTTGACGACTGATTTATTCATTTTTTTTAATTGCTTTACTGCAACATCACTATAAGCAATCGTCCAAGCCAAGCTCTCTCCTTACTTCATCTGATGGATAAATACGCTTTGTATTATTTAACGCTTCAATCCCACTGTAATAATCCTCAATATCTTCTAAATAACGCTCAATAGCCTCTCTAACATAGAAGCTTTTTGAACGCTTTGTTTTTTTAGCCAAAGAAGATAGTTTGTTTTCAAGCTCCTCTGGCAACCTAATTGCAATAGCCATAGTACGCGTTCCTCACTTAATTATTGCAATTATACACTTCTATACAATATTATACAAATAAGATATCGATCTTGTTGTTGGAAAATCAAGATGTCCATGTCTTTCAATTCAATTTAAAAGTTGAGAATGGCGTTAATTAACTATAAATGTTCATTTTTTGTCCTAGAAATATGAGATAATAGGTAGCTTTGTGAAAGTTTAAAGCCAATAATTAGTTATATACTCAATTTTTAGGAACATGCATGAAACCTTCTTCTGCTTTTAGTTTTATTAAAGATCGATGCGGAGGCTTTGAGCCTAGCATTGGTATGGTATTAGGTTCTGGTTCAGATATCTTCGCCAAGCAATTAAAAAACCCTATTCGTTTATCCTATTGCGATATCCCTGGTTTCACTCAGTGTAATGTTGCAGGTCACGAAGGGACCCTATCACTTGGGTTATTAGATGAGGTACCCATTGCCTGCTTGCAAGGTAGAGCTCATTACTATGAGGGTAAAAAAGCAAAAGACATTCAAATTCCCATTCGGGTTTTAAAAATGCTTGGCTGCAAAATGCTTATTTTAACTAACGCGGCTGCTTCCTTGCGTGAGGAAGTTATTCCTGGCAGTTTAGTCATTATTAATGACCATATTAACTTTCAATTTCAAAATCCGCTGGTAGGTCCTAATGATGATGAGTTTGGCCCTCGTTTTCCCTCCCTTCAACAAGCTTATGATAAGAAGTTGCAGAATTTAGCCTTAAAGTCAGCTTCTGAACTTTCAATTCCAATTAATACTGGCGTTTATTTTGCTACGTTAGGCCCTTCTTACGAAACGCCCGCTGAAATTCGCGCCTTTAAACTTTTAGGTGCAGATCTTGTAGGAATGTCTACTGTGCCAGAGGTCATTGTCGCTCGTCATTGCAATTTGAAAGTCTTAGCTATTTCTATTATTAGCAATATGGCTTGTGGAATGGATGAAGAGTTTTTAACCCATGAGAATGTACTTAAAGTAGCTAATGCTGGCTCCCAGAATTTGACGAAACTGTTGAATCATCTAATTCCACGAATGAATTCTGGCCAGAGGTTTGAGTCTTAGCTTTTATGAAAAGCTAACCTAAAGTAGTAATTTATTTTTCGAAATGTTATACTTGTTTTACACCTATTGGAGAATGATTGTGACAACCTTAGTAGCGGTGAGATTACCTGATTGCTTAGAGAATAAATTATCTAATCTATCAAAAAAGACAGGTCGCTCTAAAAGTTATTATTTAAAAAAAGCTTTAGAGAAATACCTTGAAGATAAAGAAGATTATCATTTGGCTGTAGCCAGGTTAGAGGAAAATAATCCACGCATATCTTATGAGGAAATAAGGAAAGAGCTTGAGCTGGACGGTAAAATTTGATAAAAAAGCTAAAAAAGAATTTAAAAGCTTAGATAGAAAAGTTCAAAGACAAATTGATAAGTTTATTTTAAAGCTCATAAAAAGTGCTAATCCTCGTCTATTTGGAGAAGTTCTCAAAGGTAGCTTAAAGTCATTTTGGCGCTATCGTGTAGGCAATTATCGCCTTATTTGCCACCTTGAGGATAATACGGTTACGATATTGGTTTTGAAGATTGGGCACAGGAAAGATATATATAATCAATGAAATAACAGACTTTAATGTAAACAATCTCTATTGCTGACGCCGCTAGAAGGAGTTTATTTTATAAATATAAAGTCAATTGTCATGGATTGGTAACATTGGTGTTGAATTTATGATCCCATTATAGATTGCAGGGTCTTGTATAGCTCGCCAGAAAAGGTTTGTCCCTATGAGTCTCTAGTTGGTCTTTAGTTATCAACAGACCGCATTTTAATAAAATTCCAGTGGCAAAACTTTTTCGGCGAGCTATAACAAGCAATTGACTCATTGGGCTAGACCACGTGGAGAAGGAGCTGAAGGCAAAATCCCGGCGCCCTGTAATGCTCGAGTAACGTCTTCTCTAATTGTTATGTTTTCGCTAATCATTTTACATACTCCCTCTAGTGCTTCTATCGCATCTATAAAGCGCAAAACTACTTGCGATATTTCGGCTTCAGGTGGATCATATACATAAAAACAAACAACATCTGGTTCGTAACTATTATCAAGGCTGAAGTATTGTCTTTGAAGTGCAGAACGAGCAAAACCAAAACTTCGTTGGTCATCGGTGCGAATTTTGAATAGGTAATCATTGTTGTTAAATTTAAATTGAAAAGCTGGCTATATAGTAAGTCTCTAGACCCACATACATAAAACTCGTTCTTTCTTGCGAAGATTGGATATTCCTACTAAAAAGACTTGGCTGATTACTCCTATGTGTTCGAAATTCAGGTAATGGGCCACCTACCTGCTGTGGTGGTTGTATAGGTTGTTGAAATACTCCGAACTGCTGCATTTGAGCTGATTGGGGCTGGCCGGTGCCAGGTTCTATAATCCTGCCTTTAGATATTGCTATGTGATTTTCGATTAAAGTTTTTACATCCTTAACAATTGCTTCGTCAACTTTTCCCAGCTTTCCTATTAAATTATTTATAATAGGAGTGGGTGGATAGGAGGGGTCAAGACTCTCTTTGACATTAGCAATAATATCTCCTAATTTTTTGGCGGTTGTATCATCGCTAACACTCTCTGTCGTTAAATCGTGAATTAATCCCCCATTCATGCTATCCCCAAATAAAAGGTCTAATTGGGCAATTGATAAATCACTACACCCATGAGAATGTGCTTAAAGTAGCTATTGCTAGCACTCATAATTTGACGAAACTGCTGAATCATCTAATTCCACGAATGAATTCTGGCCAGAGGTTTGAATCTTAAGACTACTGCCCTCAGTTACTGGTACTCTATTCAATATGTGTGCAGAATTTTGTTTTTGTTGTTTGTAGGATTTATTTCTCTCCTCTGCAATGTCGTATAATGTGCAATCTTTTCGTGAGCAATCTGGAGCAAAAAAACCATTTTTAAAATAGAAAACTTTTCCCAGTTGTGTTTGATTATTAATTGCTTTTTCTAGCGAAAGCGATCTCGCTGGTTCATGAAGACCCTTCATGGCTGAAAATAACTCTCGTTTATTTTCATGTGTGCCCAAACAAGATCGATTTTGTTTTGGATCAATATGTAGGTTAGAAAACTTGCAATCATAAGCTAGCAGCAAAGCAAGCCAATTATGCGGATGCCTAGTTGTTAGATCCTCATAAGGCCTAGTATCGATATAATCATGAACAGGGGTATCGGTTAGTGTTGATATACCAGCACCCAGAAGTAACTGCGCACAATCAAAACTATCATTTTGAATACAGATATCGAGAAGAGTCAATTTGCCATTGCTTTTTGTATTTATATCAGCATCCTTGCGACCTATTAGTAACTTTAAAATTAGGCATCGATCTAATTTACAAGCTAACTCCAATACAGTTATGCAATGATATGGCTGGTTAATATTTTGGATATAATTTAAATTATCTTCAATGTATTTTATGTTATTATCAATGATTGCCTTAAAAAGATCTTGTATTCCAACCTCTTGGGTATTTGCAGTTACAGCAATCTTGTCATGACGAAAGAAAGAATTAAAATTGAATCCTACACAACAATTAGTAAGCAGTTCTGTAGCAAGTAACTGCGCACAATTAAAACTATCATTTTCAATACAGATGTCGAGAAGAGTTCGCTTCTTATTGTTTTTTGCATAGATATCAGCATCTTCGCGACACCATAAAACCTTTAAAATTTTGCATCTATCTAGTTCACAAGCTAACTCCAGCGCAGTCTTACCCTGTTTCTCATCAGACTGATTAATATTCTTGATAGAGCGTAAGTTGTTTTTAACATATTTTATGTCATTATTATAAATAGCTTCAAAAAGAGTTTGCATTCTAAAATCTCTCATAACGTTAATTGGGATATTTCATCATTATACGGCCAGGACAGAACAATCGTCGGAAACAAGGCGCTAACTAAAAATCTGGCCATGAGACAAACGCATGTTATTTAAGTAAGAATAACACAAAGGATATTATAAATTAACTATTTCTTGTTTGCAACGGGCCAGAGACTCCTCTCAAGCCAGAGGTGTCAATTTGCTTCCTTATATAAAAAATATAACGAGTTTACTTTTATTAATCAATGTGAATTGCCAACAGACTCTAAAAATGTCAGGTTAAAATCTGAGATGGAAACAAATTACCAAAATGTAATTTATGATTAAAAGCATTAATATTTACTTAATTATTGAAGCATATAATCAAGAGATAAGAAACAATTGAATATAGGTTAGTAGCATGCAAGAAAAATGTGATTATTTAAGTCTGGATATAAATTCTGAAATTGATTTAAAAAATGCTATATTGGAGATTAAAAATTCTAAAAACCCAGAACTTTACATATATTTTAATGTAAGTCCTGTCGATTCTTCTTGTACAATTGATTTATTTAAGGATTTCACAGATCAACTAGCAAATAACTCTGACCTCAAAAAGCTAGATGTTACGTTTGCACATAATAACGGGTTAACTATCGAGCAAAGCAAGTTATTATCAAAACCTGAGATTTTAAAAAAACTCTTAGTATCATCTCGGCGGTATCTTGATTTCATGATAATAGACGAAGAAGTCGTGAACTTTGTTCTAGCTGACGAAAATATAAAAAATATGTTAAGCGATTTTAAACCAAACACACAAATGTTTAGCACTTCCTGTGCAGCTCACGCTATCATGTCAATTCTCGCATCAAGAAATGAAGTACCTTATTCAGGTTTAACTGAGTTTCAAATTTATAAAGAAATATGGTCTGCTACGGGAAAGATTGCTTGTCCATATAAAATAAAATTATTTATGGAAAAAATGGCTATACTGCAATTTTAATCGAAGACAAAAATATTACAGCTAGAACTAGAAATACATTAGAACCTCTATATTCTTCGATAATAGAATGCTTCTCTCAGGTCTAGCCTTTTCCTTTTTTAAGAAAGTTTCAGCTTTAGAGAATCCTGGTGGCTCCAGTCCAAGTCAAAACATGTTTGTTAACAATTTACATTGGTAACCACATAAATCTTGGGCTAGACATGTGGAGAAGGAGCTAAAGGCAAAATCCCAGCCCCCTGTAATGTTTGAGTAAAGTCCTCTCTAATTGTTATGTTTTCGCTAATCATTCTACCTAGTCCTTCTAGTGCTTCTATCGCATTTATAAAGCGCAAAACTACTTGCGATATTTCGGCTTCAGGTGGATCATATACATAAAAACAAACAACATATGGTTCGTAACTATTATCAAGGCTGAAGTGTTGTCTTTGAAGTGCAGAACAAGCAAAATCCAAACTTCGTTGGTCACAGGTGCGAATTTTGAATAGGTAGTTATTGTTGTTAAATTTAATAATTGAAAAGCTGTCAATATTGTTAGTCTCTTGACCCCAGTATGTAACACTCGTTCTTTCTTGCGAAGATTGGATATTCCTATTAAAAATACTTGGCTGACTACTCATACGTGTTCGAAATTCAGGTAGTTCGCAAATCACGCCAAATAATTCTGCGCGTGACAGCTTGCTGATTGAATGAAAACTCCTCTCGATAAGGCAGGTTTATCGAGGGAACTTCGGGATCTGGAATGAGGGTGGGTTCCAAGCAGCGCTCACACCAGATCTACTGTTTCAGGAGCATGATTTCTGCGTGGCGACACGATAAGGTTTGCTATTCTTATGCTCTTTTACCTATCACATATTTTCCCCAATGAGCGCCGAAAATCACGTTAAACTTTGTGGCCTGCGCGATAGGGCAAATAGTTTTATTATGTTTTTCAAGTTTAACAAAGCCATAAGCGGATAACGTTTTCAACGTTCTGGATAAATTACTAGGTTGGCGTCCAGTGATATCAGCCAATTCTCGTATGGAATCAGGTTTCTTCTCTGTAATGATCTGTAATAACACTTGATTATCATCGCTTAATACTTCAGCAAGTGATCGGATTGAAGTAAACCAAATTTTAGGCTCACCCGGCTTGGGTTTATATTTTCCTTGGGCAATCGCAAGTGTCCGTTCACGGATTTCTTTCTGCGACATAATGCCAATTTTTATAGTTTTCGAGTTCATGTCTATTCCTCTAATTCCAGCAACGTATCTACATTTTTTCCATGAGTCATTTTAATTATCATCTGTTGATAACTATTAAGTATATCAAAGAATTTTAAAAAATCAAATATTGGTTTCATAAAAGGTCTTTGGGAGTGGCTTGTAAGCCAATTAGATTGAATTTTTCAATTTTATTTGGCTCTTTCCTCGAATGAATTCTTTGATTGGCCAAGGGTTTGAGTCTTGGTTTTTATGAAAAGCTAACCTAAAGTAGTAATTTATTTTTCAAAATGTTATACTTGTTTTACATCTATTGGAGAATGATTGTGACAACCTTAGTAGCGGTGAGATTACCTGATTACTTAGAGAATAAATTATCTAATCTATCAAAAAAGACAGGTCGCTCTAAAAGTTATTATTTAAAAAAAGCTTTAGAGAAATACCTTGAAGATAAAGAAGATTATCATTTGGCTGTAGCCAGGTTAGAGGAAAATAATCCGCGCATATCTTATGAGGAAATAAGGAAAGAGCTTGAGCTGGACGATAAAATTTGACAAAAAAGCTAAAAAAGAATTTAAAAACTTAGATAGACAAGCTCAAACGCAAATTGATAAGTTTATTTTAAAGCTAATAAAAAGTGCTAATCCTCGTCTATTTGGAGAAGTTCTCAAAGGTAGCTTAAAGTCATTTTGGCGTTATCGTATAGGCAATTATCGCCTTATTTGCCACCTTGAGGATAATACGGTTACGATATTGGTTTTGAAGGTTGGGCACAGGAAAGATATATATATACAATCAATGACAGACTCTAAGTAAGCAATCTCTATTACTGACGCCGCTAGATAGTTTGGTATGACAAAGTCTAGCGTTTATTAATAATTTTTCAGTATATTCTTGATTATTATAAGTAGTAGCCCTTAGGTTTGCAGCGAAAAAATTAGTATTTTGAAATCCTTCGGTGGGGTCATTGTCACAAGGTGTTAATTGAGCATGACTAAGATTTGCGAATGAAAAATTTGCCCCGGTAAAATCAGCTATTATTCTACTTCGACTTAAATTAGCGTGCGAAAAATTACTGTGGTTAAACATTGCTCCACAGCCACTCATGGGTGGGGAAATTGAAATTGCTTGCATCTGTGCATGACTAAAATTGCACCTTTGAAAAGAGGCTGCTTTCAATATATGTGCATGTCTTAGGTTGGCTTTTCTAAAATTTGTCCCATCAGCCATAACAGCATTGAAATGTGCACCTTGCAAATTTGCTTGAGTAAAATTGGCACCTTGTAGGAAGACTTTCGCAACTTTATAGTAAATACCAGGACCAAAGTCAGCTTGACTGAAGTACGCATTCTTTAAATTTGAGCCTTTAAAATTTGCATTCTGCAAGTTGCAGGTTATAAATCCGTTCTTATCTCTAACAGTCGCTTTTGTTTTTAAGGTTTGGCTATTTCCAAGCGTAAAATCGGCTAAATTTGCAAATGACAAGTCGCAATTAGGGCAGCTACAAGTTTCTTGAAGTCGGGTCAGATCTTGAAGGTTATAGGCAGAACAATATAAGGTGAAAAAATTTAAACTGAAAATCACTAGCTTTAGTAAAGCTTTTTGCATTTTTGGGTTCCTCACGAAGCGCTGCCATAGTTAAGCAATTTAAAAAATTTATCTCTATTTCATCTCACGATCAACTCACGCGGGAAACTGACGTACGCAAATGAGCCTCAAAAAGGCATAAAAGAGGGCTAATGATCTAACAAAAAGATTAACGATTAGTTCCTGTTTGTTCTGCTATATCTTCTAATACGTGCGCAACCCATTTATTTAAACTCTGTCCTGTTTTTTTAGCTGCTATAAATATTTTTCGATGTTGCTCTGGTGTTACACGCACGATAAATTTACCTGAAAAAGGTTTATCAGGTTCTTTCCCTTTTTTTGCACAAAACTTAAGATAAGTATTTATTGAGTCTCTTAAGGCTTCCCGTAATTCATCCACTGATTTGCCTTGGAAAGTAATTACGTCCCGCGTATTAATTACTTCTCCATGAAAAATATTGGCTTCATCATCAAATTCGATATGCCCAATGTAACCTTTATATTCAATCATAGCAAATACCTGCTTCAATTAAAAAACGACGTACTGATTTTACTGCGCCCTTGTCAGTTTCTTTCCTGGGATGAGGTCTATGGAAAACTGCTACTATTCCATTAAATTCGATTGCTACACGTGAGCCTTCTGCCTCTTCAACGATTGCCCCCAGCCCTTCAAATAGCATCTTTATATCTCGCCAAGCTATATTAGCTAGAACAGGATTTTGAAAAATAGCCTCTAAAGTTTTTCGGTGTTTATTGTTTATATCAAATATAGTATCATTTTTTGATATCTTCAAACAAAGGGTATTTATCATAGGGGTAGTAAGCGTAAATTCGTCAAAATTTTCGCCAATTGATTTTTCTCCCATAACTGCCGCTATCAAACCGCTGCGTTGTGACGCAATCCGCGTTTTTTTATATAAGTGTTAAGCGTTAAAAAAGATAAATCATAAAGAAATTTCAAGAAATTTGTAGGTGTTGTAGTATGGAACAAGATTTTCAAACTATGGCAGAAATAGAATGAGTATTTTCTTAGAAACTAAAAGGTTAATTCTTAAAACACATGAATTATCTGATCTCGATAATTTAGTAGCATTGCGATCTGATCCTGATGTGATGAAGTATATTGGTGATGGGACTCCTCACACAGAAGAACAAGTAAAAAGATTTTTAAGAGTTGCTATTTTGTATCAAGAAAAACACGGCATAGGATTCTGTTCAGTGTTTGAAAAAGAAAATGGAGAATTTATTGGGCAAGCTGGTCTGTTTCATGTTGGATATTATGACGAGCAGCCTGATATCGAGGTCGCTTACCGTCTACATAAAAAATACTGGGGAAAAGGCTACGCTACAGAACTGGCCAAGGCACTCATTCAATGGGGTTTTCAACATCTGTCAGTTAATAAATTGATTGCTGCCACTGAACCAGAAAATATTGCTTCGCAAAAGGTTTTAAAGAAAGCTGGATTGGATTTTAGAGGTAAAAAAAAGTGGCATGATGGCAGAGAATTATTTTTGTATGAAATATACAAAAATGACTCTATTGAATTAGTAGCTTACGATAATCAGTGGCCATATCTGGCTGAATTAGAAATTCAAACCTTATGTAATGTATTGCCAAAAAAACATATTATTGATATTCAGCATGTTGGCAGCACGGCTATTCCTGGCATGTTAGCAAAGCCTATTATTGATATTCAAATTGCCGTTGATTCTCTTTATGCAATTAAAAATATCGCCATCGAGACACTTAAAACACTTGGGTATGAATATTGGTATGATAATCCTGATACAGAAAGAATGTTTTTTGTGAAAGGAATGCCACCATTTGGTGAAAAACGTACCCATCACGTTCATATTGTTGAGCCTAGCTCAAAACATTGGAAAGAAAAAATTCTTTTTAGAGATTATTTAATATCACATCCTCAGATTATGCGTGAGTATGAGAAATTAAAGCGAAGTTTAGCTACTCAGCATACGTATGATCGTGAGCAATATACCGATGCGAAAACAAAATTTATAAACGACATTTTGTGCAAAGCGAAAGAAATTTCTCATGCTGCTAATCAGTATCCAATTGTAGTATTTCTGACAGGAGCATCTGGCGCTGGAAAAACCACTATTTTAGACGTTTTAAATAAAAAATTAGATACTCAATCAATTGCCTGCTTGCACTTTGATAATATTGGCGTGCCTACAGAACAAGAAATGATCGCAGTTTATGGTTCAGGCAGTGAATGGCAAAAAGCAATGACATATCACTGGATAAATAAATTGATTCATGATTATCAAAATAAAAAATTAGTTATTTTGGAAGGTCAAGTGAATCTTGATTTTATTGTTTCTGCCTTTGAAGGATTTAATTTGCATCACTATCAAATTATATTAATTCATTGTGACGATAAGACACGACATGATCGCCTTCACCAAGACCGTAATCAATCTGAATTAGTTAATGATACCATGGATAATTGGGCTGCCTTCTTGAAAGAGCAAGCAATAGATAAAAATGTTACTATTTTAGATACTAGTTCTATGAATATAAATGAAATGCTAAATGAATTAAGCAAATTAATTGATGTGGCATAATGGTCTCTAAAAATTTTAACTTTGAAGGGAAATATTTCCGCTATCCAGAACCATATCGTTGTTAATATATGTTATATTGTGTTCTGGACATTGCAAAGGATGGGAATCAGCGCTCAAACAGATAGAAGGCTATATTTATGATGTTATCTTCCTTGATATTGGCTTGCCCGATATGGGTGGAATCGAGTTAGCTAAAAAAATTCACAACGATGAGAGATCTCAAAATAAGCAAACTCCTGCAATCGCTTTAACTGCGCATGGTGATGCAAAAAGTCGAGAAGAATATTTGCAAGCAGGTATAAAAACTGTATTGATAAGGCCACTATTTCAAGATAATGTTCGTCATATTCTAAGCACTTTAGGTCTGATTCCAAACAAGAGTTAGATATGACTCCTAAAGGAAACTAGGTATGCATTGTAGTAGAATGCTGGATGGGTATATCCACTCATTCGTTATAAGCCCTAAGGAGCCGCATGAAATCATTTTGACAGCAAATGCCCTAATAGGCAAACTGCCTCAATATAAATAACTTTGCTTGAGAAGTAAAACAAGAATGACAAAAATTTATCAACCCCATGACAAGGTCTTTCGTGCGGCTTTAAGCAATATTCGAGTTGCACGGGAATTTCTTTCTTATTATCTCCCTCAGCATTTACGTAATGTATTCAATCTAGATACTATGGTGCTGCAATCACAAACTTTTATCGATAGCCAGTTGCAGCGAACTCAATCAGATGTCCTTTACCAAGCACAGATTAATGACAATGAGAAAGCCTACATTTACTTCCTCTTAGAGCACTGGAGCACACCTAAACCATTGACTCCTTTTTATGTACAAAAATATAACATCAATATTTTAGACGCCTACTTGAAGCAAAACCCAACTGCAAAAAAACTTCCTTTAATAGTGAATCTGGTATTTTTCAACGGCAAGACCCCGTATACTTTTAGCACCGATTTTAAAGATTTGCTGGATGCGCCTAAAGAACTCGTTGATCAAATTTGGAATAAACCTCTCACATTAATTGATGTGAGTGCTATTCCTGATGAAATTGTTAAAACCCATCTATGGGTGGGTGTACTTACATTTTTTATGAAGCATATTTGGGCACGCGATTTTTTGCCGTATTTAAAACAAGTAGCACAACAATTGCTAGCGTTGGAGCAAATGGGTGGTACCGATTATGTGCTAAGTTTGCTAAACTATGCATTAGATAAAGGTGAAACAAGCAATGTGGACGAGTTTGTTGACATTGTGAAACAAACTCTATCCGATAAAACAGGTGAAGAAATTATGACGATGGCACAACAATTATTAGAACGCGGTATGCAGCAAGGTATAGAACAAGGTGTGCAGCAAGGTATGCAGCAAGGTATGCAGCAAGGTATACAGCAAGGTATGCAGCAAGGTATACAGCAAGGTATGCAGCAAGGTATGCAGCAAGGTATGCAGCAAGGTGAGTGCGCTCTTTTATTGCGCCTGCTACAACGAAAGTTTCATAATATTCCTGAACCTTACCTAGAAAGAATGGCAAAGGCTGATGCTGGCACTCTTTTAGAATGGGGCGAGCGGATATTAGATGCTAAAGATTTAGATGATGTATTTAACTGATTAGCTAATTAGTGCCTGAAAGAAAAGTAGCTTAATGCTTAAATTTAAGCGTACTCATAACTTTTTTTATGACAAGGATGATCGAACCCTTATTCCCTCCTGACCTTACTGTACCGCGCAAATGTTTATGAAATTTCTCGGTCAACCAAGCCTCACACCACTGATAAGCAGTAATGCGCCAATCACAGCAATATTGGCATAGAATACAAAAGAGACATTTCGGCGTTGCAAGCCTTCCATAGTCCAATAATTACAGATAAGAAAATTTGTAGATAGGGTGAAAACAATTAATGCAATTGAGGCAAAAAAGGCGTAAAAATTAAAAATAATGGCGAAGCTGCCAACTATCTCCGTAATAACAACAGCTAAAAGCATTAAACTAGGATAAGGAATTGACTTTGTACTAATAAGCTTTCGTACTTTGTTAAAATTATAAGCATTATTTATGCCAGCTTTGAGAAAATAAAATGCAATAAGGCAGCGACCAAAAAAATCGAAAAAGAAAGGCAAATTTAACATAATTGATCTCAAAAGAGGGTACACGTTGCTATGGGTAAGGATTTTACAGGAAGAGAGGAAATTTTGGTAATAATAAAATAAAAGGAATGGTTGTTTCCAACCATCCCCCCAGGCAATCCTTGCCTGAAAAAGTTACAAACAGAAAAATCCTTTTTTTACTCACTCCCTGAGAAGAACTATGAAACTTTCCTTTTGGCTTGAGCAATTTGGCTTATTAACCTTTTCCTTTTGCACTTAATGCCCAAATTCCCTGTTGTTATGTCTTCCATGAATCCACCTAAGCTCATCCCTTAATCCCGGTAAGGGACTTTAATTGAATTTTAATTGTAAACAAGATGCTTTTTAGAACAGGATTTAAATCTTAAGTCCTCATTAAAAAAATGCTTAAATATTTTTTATTTTTAAATATCAAAAACTTACTAGAAAATACATAATTATCAAGACCTTAAGTAATGAAACTTTTTCCTCTTGTGTCTCACATCTTTATCAGTAAATACTTACAATGAGAATGGCAAGTATAAAGCTGAAAATTAAGACCTTGTCTTGAAACTAAACACCAAAACTATTGAGTTAAATCCCCCCAGCAACTTTGTGCTATAGAAAGCGCTGTTAAAGCAGCCGTTTCTGTCCGCAATATTCTTGGTCCTAGTGAAACACCTTTAAAAAATTGGCTTTGCGCCATCTCTATCTCTTTTGGGGATAACCCGCCTTCAGGACCTATGAGGATAAGTAGTGTAGTGGAAGGTTTAATTTTTGTTATAGGCTCAGTTGCTTTTGGATCACAGTAGATCTTTATTTCTTCTTTAATGTCTTTTATCCAAGAGCCGTAATCTTTAATCGGGAATAATGTGGGTAATTTTGTTCTCCCCGATTGTTCACAAGCACTTATCATTATTTTTTGCCAATGGTGTAAACGCTGAACAGAACGCTGGGTGTCAAGCTTAATAGAGGAAAATTCAGTCAAAATCGGAGAAATAGAGGTCACACCTAGTTCCACGGCTTTTTGTATGATCCAATCCATCTTCTCACCGCGAGATATTGATTGCGCTAGATGAATATTAAAAAAGGACTCTCTATTGTGGAAATCATATTCATTTATTTTAACAATGGCATTCTTTTTTTCATACTGCGCAATGCTGGAATGGTATTGCCCCCCTTCTCCATTAAAAATAATAAGATTGGAGCCTATTTTTAAACGCAATACATTCAGTACATAATGACTAGTTTCTTGTGGCAATGTAATTAATTCACTGGTGCTTAATTTCCCTTCATAATAAACTCTAGAAACTCTCATTTTTCAGCCCGTACTTTTAAGGATCTCTGCTATGACTAAATCTTCATATATGCTTGAAGATCTTAAAAAACTTCTAATTGAAGGATCAGCTAGCACTCAAGAAGATATCAAACAGTATTTAACTAAGTTAGGTTTTGAAGTCAATCAGGCTAAAATTTCTAGGTTGCTAAGAAAATTAGGTGCCATCAAAATTAGCAATGAACAGGGGCAAGTTGTTTATTGCCTTCCAAAAGAACCGGCTCCGCCTCCAGCCAGAAGTCTCGTAACCAATCTTGTCATTGATATCACTTGTAATGAATCACTTATTGTCATTCATACAAGCCCAGGATCTGCTTCTTTATTTGGACGATTGATTGATCATAACTTACTCAAATTAGGTGTCCTTGGAACGGTTGCAGGCGATGACACTATTATTGTGGTGCCAAAATCCATAAAGCAGATACAAAAAACTTTTTCTGACATAAAGAAGTTGTTAATAAGTCTTTAAAAAACCATGCGACTAGGGTCTGTCGTCAATTAGCTCCCACTACGTTGTCCCACTGCCATTAAGTTAAGCAATCTGTCGTCCGGTGATGGTTTGATCACGGAATCTAGGGAAGTGCCTCTATCCTGGATCCCGCGAACAAGTCGCGGGACGACGTAGACAAGCCGCGGGATGACGTAGAGAAGCCCCGGGATGACGTAGTGGGAGCTAATTGACGACAGGCCCTAGTCAATCACAACACTTTTAATATTCACAAACTCAAGTATCCCAAATCTCGATAATTCGCGTCCAAAGCCACTTTCTTTCATACCACCGAAGGGCATTCTAGGATCAGATTTAACTAGGCTATTAACAAAACAACTACCAGCCTCTAGTTTGTTAGCAGCAATATCCTCACCCCTTTGTCGATTCTGGGTAAAGACAGCCGCACCCAAACCAAAACAAGTACCGTTTGCTACTCGCACAGCCTCCTCTTCATTTTTTACGGGTATAATAGAGGCTACTGGACCAAACAGCTCCTCCTCATAGGCAGGCATGCCAGGTTTCACATTTGTGAGCACCGTAGGCGGATAATAAGCACCTGGCAAATCTGGAATGATTCCGCCCAATAAACAGATTGCTCCTTTCTGAATACTCTTTTCCACTTGTTCATGTAGGCTGTCTCGTAAATCATAACGAGCTAGTGGCCCAATAAATGTCTCTTCTTTAGAGGGGTCATCCATTTTAGCTTCGCTCATTTTTTGAACAAACAACTTTTCAAAAGCGTCTTTTACTCTTTCGACGACAATAAACCTTTTAGCAGCAATACAACTTTGACCAGAGTTTGTTAATCGGCTAGCAACACATATATCTACTGCCTGGTTTAAATCTGCATCCTCTAAAATAATATAGGGATCACTGCCTCCTAGTTCTAAAACGACTTTCTTAATGCAAGCCCCTGCAATCTGGCCAACAATTTTTCCAGACCTAATGCTTCCTGTTAAAGTTACAGCTGCAATATATTTATTTGAAATGGTACTATCGATGGTTTCATTGCTTGCTATCAATGTTCGAAACACATTTTGTGGGAAACCGGCTTTTATAAAAATTTCTTCAATCGCAAGTCCACAACCGGTTGTATTAGAGGCATGTTTTAATAGGCCAACATTACCTGCCATAAGATTGGGGGAAGCAAATCTAAACACCTGCCAAAAGGGAAAATTCCATGGCATTATTGCTAGTACTGGGCCTAACGGCCTAAAAGTTATAAAACTTTTACTTGCTCCGGTAATAATTGGTTCAGGGGTCAAGTAACTTTCTCCATTGGCAGCAAAAAAATCACAGCTCCAGGCGCACTTTTCAATCTCGTTTATACCGCTTGTAATTGGCTTTCCCATTTCTACCATCATTAAATCTGCATATTCTTTGGCATTAGATCTAAGAATATCAGCAGCCTTTTTCATGAGGCTTCTGCGGGTATCAAAATTAGACAGTTTCCAATCTTGAAAAGCATCATAGACATCCTTAATAATACTTTCAATTTCAGGAGTAGACATTTCTTCGTAAGTTTTGACTAGACTGCCATCAACGGGATTACGAATTTCAATGGTGGACATTTAAAACCTCCTGTTAAATAGGGAACCAATGTATGCTCCTAATAGGACTTTGACAATTAAAGTATACTATTTGAAATGATATGAAGCCAACAACCATTCTCCCATCCTTATTTTTAGGTAGAGTCGCCAAGTTGATGACTCCCAAAAACTATCAAAAATATTTGGCAAGTTTTTCTGAGCCTAAAAAGGTAACGTTTAGAATCAATACACTTAAAATATCTATCCAGGAAGGGCTTTCACTTCTTCGTCTAAAGGGATTATCGTCTTTTCCAATCCCGTGGTGCCCACAGGCTTTTTATATTAAAGATACGGAAAAAAAAGCACTAACTAATACCGATGAATTCAAACAAGGTCTAATTTACATCCAGAATTTATCAAGTATCTTTGCCAGCTTGGCATTAGAACCAAAACCAAATGAAGAAATTTTAGATTTAGCTGCAGCCCCTGGGGGTAAAACGTTGCATATTGCATCATTAATGCAAAATAAAGGTCGTATCGCGGCTGTGGAAGTGGTCAAAGATCGATTTTATAAATTGAAAGCTAACATAGTACAAGCAGGTGCAACTAACGTTCAAACTTATTATAAAGATGGTTCCAGTGTGTGGCGATTTGTACCTAGTCGATTTGATCGAGTCTTACTTGATGCCCCTTGCTCCTCAGAAGGACGATTTGATATTCATAAGCCGAAGACTTTTGCTTATTGGAGTGAAAAGAAAATTGTAGAAATGAGTCGTAAGCAGAAGAAATTAATTTATTCTGCTATTTTGGCTTTAAAATCAAATGGCATTTTGCTTTATTGCACCTGCTCACTCGCACCCGAAGAAAATGAAGCAATTATCGAATATGCTTTACGTAAATTCCCAGATAAATTAAAGGTGTTACCTTTGAAGGTTCCCTTTGATAATTTCCAACCAGGTTTAACGACCTGGCAGAATAAGGTGTTCTCAGCAAGCCTGCAAAATGCAATTCGAATAATTCCGAATGAAATGATGGCAGGATTCTTTATTTGTAAGCTAAAAAAAGTTGATTAGGAATGGAGAAAAAATTGAGTTTGTTTATTTGAGTTTGTTCTATAATACCGTCATGGAACAGGTCTGAAATAACTCTTACAACTAGCGCCTGGTTGGCATGCAGATTTAAAAGAACTTTTTTGAAGAAAGTTCTTTTAAAGATGCATGCCAACCAGGCGCTAGTTGTAAGAGTTATTTCAAACATGTTCCCATGTACGAGATTTAGCCCAATTTCTGGAGAAAACCTTGCCGTGGCTTAAGGAACTTGAAGTTTGCGGTAGTAGCATCCCCCAACCAGACAAGGTACACCTTCTTCATCATTTGATTAGGCTTGTGATGAAAGGATATCTATCGAATGATAATAGTTAACTAAACTGGAAAAATTTCGTTCAAATTTCTTGTCTATGTTCACATGTAGATGAATTCATTAAGTAGTTCATTCTCCTCAAGCTTTTGCATTTCATTGCAAACTATCTTTATATATTCTTCTTCTAAACTTCCTATTCCTAAACCGCTATTTTTATCTATTTTATTTAGATCTATTAATAAACCCTGACTCGTATTACCTTCTGAGAAGAAAGAAGATAGCTTTCCAGATGCAGCTTTTAAAGATTGTTGCTTATCTAACAATGCTTTTAATGCCGGACTTGGATCAATATCATCATTTTTTAGTATTTTTAAAAATTCAGATGGAGGAAGTTCAGCTCCATACTTATTAATCAACTCTACCAATTTAGCTATAAAGTCAAGTTTAAGTGGATTTTCCATAAAGGTTTGCAGTCGATTTATTGTTTCAAATACCATTGAAGGATTGTCTTGTTCATATTCTTTAAGTTTAGAAATAATAATTTCTGGAAATGACTCCGTGTTTAAATCAATCCACATCCTCGCTTTTAAACGTATAGCTTCAAATTCGTCGATAATTTTTTGAAAAAAACCCATATCAAAACTAAGGCTATTAGCTTTATAGCAAGAAATAATCTCGTTATTCAACTCAGGTTGATTTAAGTAGTGATCATTTTTTTCTAGGACATGTGATAAGCCAGAAGCAATGAGTATCATAATTGCAAAATAATCTTTCATTACATCTTTAGAATTTCTTGCGAAATAATTTTTTCTTTTTGACCAAGCAGTAGTGTCTAAAGTTGCCAGGTGCATTTTTAAGAAATTATTCAAAGTTGCAAAAAATTTCAGAAACTCATCGCTATCTGCTCTATCTTGATAATTATTTTTTTCCATTCTATCAATAAATTGATTTATGACACCCTCTAAAGGGAAAGGAATGGCGTTTATCACATTTTTAAATTTAACTAAAAGCCCTTTGCGGTTGTATCTCGTTACATAAAAATTCTCACGAGATGCTTGATCCTTATACTTATATGGGTTAGTAGCCCCTAATAACTGTAAGATAATCGATGTAAGCGCATAAATATCACTTTTAATTCCATAATTAAATAATGCAACTTCTGGTGCCATGAACTCACGGGTGCCTCCTCTCACTTTTGATCCATATATTTTGTTAGGGTCATCTTCTTCAATGAGATGAGATACGCCAAAGTCAAAAGGATACACATCTAAAGAGCCTGTTTCTTTATTTCTATTAACCTTAATATTTTGCCCTTTCAGATCTGCATGTATAACAGCTCGCCCAGTTGTAGTGCTATGATGGTATATATTCACCGAAAGGCTGATTTGGTAAATTAGCTCTAATACCTCAGAGAAATTTAAATTTTTAAATTCATTATTAAGTTCTTCGTACTCATTGCAGAGATCAACTCCAGGGAAGCATTCCATGATCAAATAAATATCATGGGCAATTTGAAGTGGAAGTTCGCATTTATAATGTCTTTTAAAAATCGATATTTCTTTTCTGTCAAAATTCTTTGCAGAAATAATTTTTAGGGCATGCGGACTTGCTATTTGAAGATCTCCATTTTCGTCAATCGGAAAAACCTTGTAGACAGTACCAGAACTTCCTTTACCAATATAATTTTTTTTGTCAAAAAGATAAAAATGTTCACCTACCTTCTCTTCCTTTTTGAAAACAGGTATCTTGATAATCTGTTTTCCACCCCCAATTTTTTGTATGTATGTTGTTTGCTTCGAGGAAAGCTTTTCAATTTCTGAATTATAGTTTTTGGGAATCGATTTAAGTTTCAACCAGACCTCCTCCTATAGATATTAATATTTAATAGTTTTAATTATATAAATAGAAGATTAAGGAAATATGAGGTGGTTAGTTGTTTGGTATGTCTTAAATGTGGCACTGATGGTATCAAAGCTAATGTCTCGATAGCGCTTGTGTTCTTGCCCCTAATTCTGAGGCATTATTATGCAAAGGAAGATCAGGGTATTTGAGGACTTATAGCAGGGAATCTTTTTTCATTGAAATGAAAAGCTATCTCACCCTGCGTTAAAATCTCTATGATGGTAAGACGATCTTTACCAGATCAAGTAAAATACGTCAGATCAGCGCATAATGCAGTGCAAGTAAATTTCTTTTTCCATTTCATTACAAAAGCGCTTGATCTAAAAATTTCTCTAACACTCTTAATGGCGATTCTCTCTCATAAGCTAATGCATGATTTGGCAGGTTAAATGTTTGTTCAAGAGTAAATTGCCCAGCCATCGCAGCATGGGAAACTTGATCGGTATAGACTATCCATGTACTACCAGAAGGAAATTGAAATTCAATTTGAGGGACTTGGCTTTGATAAACTAAGTCAGACTTCATGGCATTATGCAGTTGTAACATGTAATGGTCGTAAAGCGATCGCTTATTCTTAGTGATTCTTAAGGCATGGAGCAAAATGGCAGACCCCAATAAGGGTTTTTTTAATTTTGGATAGAAATATTCCACAACTTCCGGAAAGGGAGCTCCGAGCCGCCAAACTCTTGGCTTGTGGGGATTCACATTGGTAAATACTCTTAGGATGCGCTTTCCTTGTGTGGGTGTAGCCGGAAAAGCATCCACATGCAACCTGGTGTCATCTTTGCGAAAAGAGGGCGCTTTTCTACCGGCGATCTCTACGGGTCTGTAACTGGTACGGGCCGAAGCCAAGTGATTTGAGTAATGAGGTAGCAGATTCTTAAGTAGCAACCGTGAGTAAGAAGCATAACGCATTAACATTCTATTGAGCTGAAGAGACTGAGTTTTGCTGCAAATCGCTCCCTGCAAGCTTTGGTTACTACTGTTAAAACTAATATTTTTCACATTAGGACTTGCAATTTTAGGCGAAAGAAATTCAAGCTCATGATTCTGAATTTCAAAAGGCAATTTAGGCAAGAAAATCACTTTTCCTGATTCAAGTGCAGTTAATACTTGTTGTTGTATATCGAAGTTGATTAGCTCGTGCCAACTGCTAATATCAAGAGTATATAACACTATCCTATTCCTTACTCTGGGTTTTCCAAACTTAAAATACCAGTATTATAATCATAAGCAAAGATCTCTGCGTATCTTCCCCATTCTATAACAATTTTTAATACTTCCTCAGCGGCTTCTTCGCTTAAATAATCTTCAAGCTCCCGTAAAAATCTTTCCTCAGAGGCAGTATGGCCTGGACGCTCATCTAAAACACGTCGGATGTGCCTAGCCAAAGGCACATAATTCATTAGATGGGCAGCAAAGATTTGTTTTCGCCGATGGATATCGGCTTGAGCAAAAAGCTTTCCAGCCCCTGTTAACTCGATATCTCCTTTAGATACATAGGCAAAGCGCATGATTTCTAAAGCCTCTATGATCAGAAATAAATCATCCAAATTCAGTCTGTAAATCCTCAGCAAGCTCTGGTAAATCAACTCTGTCTTTATAGTCAGGAGAGTCTAAAGCTTCTAGAAAACCAGTTAATTCGGAGATTTCAACATTGGGCAAACGGTAGCCTAAGCCAATTGTTTTATATCTAATGCCAGCAACGCTAATACGATCAGCAGAAGGTGTGGTCATCAATGTATAGATTTCATCGACCAATTTTCTGAAGCTTAAATCCTGATCGTTGCGAGGATGCGGCAAATCCACTGGCAATTCATCTTTTATATAGCCTGGGTTGGTACCAAAAATCAGAATTCGGTCTGCAAGGGTTGCCGCTTCTTCGATATTGTGCGTGACACAAATAATCCCTTTAATATTGGTTTTCTTTTCTTGCCATAAATCCAATAAATCGCTACGGAGATTATCGGCTGTTAACACATCTAATGCTGAGAAGGGCTCATCCATTAATAATACGGTTGGATTTACCACAAGTGCACGTGCAAATCCCACTCTTTGACGCATTCCGCCTGATAATTCCTTAGGATAAGCAGACTCAAAACCATCTAATCCAATAATATCAATGGCCTCAATTGATCTTGCACGTCGTTCTTGCTTTTTAATGCCAAGTGCCTCAAGGCCCAATTCCACGTTTTGTAAAACGGTAAGCCAAGGCATTAAAGCAAAGCTTTGAAAAACCATCGCCATTCCTTTTGCAGGACCGGTTACTGGCTTACCCGCATAAATTACTTCTCCAGCACTTGGAGCAATTAGTCCGGAAATTATGCGCAGCAAGGTTGATTTACCCGAACCAGATCGTCCTAGCAGAGCAACAATTTCATTCTCACGCAAAATAAAATTAACATCGTCTAATACTAATAAATCTTGATGGTCGCTTTTCTTAAAGGATTTTTTTACACCCACAGTCTCAATGAGATGATACGGTGAGGGAGTAACGATTTTGGACATGGTAAGTTTCCTTATGGCTCCTTCTTGACAGACCCTTAATCCAGACGATATCTTTCTTGTGCAATGTTATAAAGTGGTCTCCAGAGAAGTCTATTAATGATTATTACGAACAAACACATTACCATTGTGCCTAATGCTAGTCTGGGGAAATCACCACGGGTTGCTTGCTCTGTTATATAGCTACCTAGGCCAGTTGCCAACAATTTTGTTTTCCCCCAACTTACTGCTTCTGCAATAATGCTAGCATTCCACGCTCCTCCTGCTGCTGCAATGGCGCCGGTGACATAATAAGGAAAAATTCCGGGCAATACTATTTTACTCCACCATACCCATCCTGCCACATTAAAATTACTGGCCACCATCTGTAATTCTTTAGGTAACGAACTGGCACCTGCAATGACATTAAATAATATATACCATTGGGTTCCAAGCACCATAAGCGGTGCTGTCCAAATTTCAACATTAAGGTGATACTTGACGATGCCCAGAACAACAATTGGGTAAAATAAATTCGCTGGGAAAGCTGCCAAGATTTGGATAATAGGTTGAATAATTTCAGCATAATGCGATCTTAAGCCAATATATACCCCAATGGGAACCCAAACGATAGAACAAAGAATAATAAGAGTTATTACTCTTATGGTGGTAAATAAGGCAAGATAAGTGACATGGACTGATTCTTGGAGAGTTACATAGCGAAAAACAAATTTAATAAGCATAAAGGTAGTGCTGCATAGAAGCACTGCTATAAAAAAGTACCAAATAACAACCAGCCATTTATGGATGCTTTCATCATTTTTAGAAGACTGTTGGTTCTTCTGTAACCAATTAATGTTAACAAAGAATTCCCAAAATTTATTTAACCAAATGCCGCCTTTTCTCATCAATTTAGCATGTTCAAAAAGAGCAATAAGCCAGGAACTCGATCTTAGTCGATCACTTTCTTGTTCAAACTTAAATCGTTCACCCCAATTATTTAAGGGGCGAAAAAGCAATTGGTCATAGAGCACAATAACTACTAACATGGCGAATATAGCATATAGCACGCTGATTGGATCTGCTTGGGTGACTGCTAACGCTATATAAGAACCAATGCCAGGCAGCATGATATTTTGATTGGCCACTGTAATTGATTCCGCAGCCACTACAAAAAACCAGCTTGCTGACATAGAGACCATAACATTCCATAAAAGACCTGGCATTGTAAAAGGGACATCTAGCCGCCAAAAACGCTGCCAAAAAGAAAGGTGAAACAGAGAGGATGCTTCAATCAAATCGTGGGGTATGGTTCTAAGACTCTGATAAAAGCTTAGGGTGATATTCCATACTTGAGAAGTGAAAATGGCAAAAATAGCTGCAGCTTCTGGGCCTAACATGCTGCCATGAAACAGGTTTATAAAACCAATAATGGTAATAGACAAAAATGAAAGCACAGGCACTGATTGAAGTATATCAATAAAGGGAACAATAATTCTTTCGGCATGTTTACTTTTTGCTGCCAAAGTTCCAAATATAAAGCTAAAGAGAAGTGAAAAAATCATGGCTATTAACATACGCAAGACAGATCGCAAGGAGTAGTAAGGCAAATTCCAGGGGTCGAGTGTAATGGGAATGGTTTGACCTAGGTGATAAGACACCCCCATTTGTTTAACCCCCCAGGCAATGGCCACGATGATGCCCAAAACAAGTAAAATCGCCGCACCATCCCAGTAATTTGGATAAGTTAAGGCCGTCATATTAATTTTGGCGAATATTTTTTTAGAGGGGAGAGCCATCAAGTCATTCTCTTTTGGATAATGCTAAAGAGTAAACTTATGAGAACCAGCTATCAAGTCGCAAGAGGGCTTCTTCCAGCCCAAATTTATTTAATGATGAAAATAGCTGTACGGTTACTTGTTTAAGTTCTTCTAAGGCTTTACGAACTTCTATTAGTGTATTGATAGCAGCCCCTCGACTTAGTTTATCTGCTTTTGTCAAGAGTATGTGGATAGGCAGATCAGAGTAGTTTGCCCACTCGATACATTTTTGGTCATATTCTTTTAGGGGATGCCGAATATCCATTATAAGCACCAAGCCTTTCAAACATCGACGAGACTGCAAGTATTCGTTAATATTTTTTTGCCAGCGATACTTTATCGCCAAAGGCACTTTTGCATAACCATAACCTGGCAAATCAACTAGGCGTCTATTGTCATCAAGATGAAATAGATTAATCATTTGAGTTCGACCAGGTGTTTTACTGATTCTGGCTAGTCCTTTAATACCGGTGATAGTATTTAAGGCGCTGGATTTCCCAGCATTTGATCGGCCAATAAAAGCAACTTCAATACCTTGATCAGGAGGCAGCTCGAATAAAGATGGGGAGCTTAATAAGAAAGTGGCACTATTATAATGGGGTCTTGTCATAATCTTCTATTAACCTAGAAGCGAATGGTAATTTCCCATATTACCTGGTTTTTTACAATATCTCCAGTGGCCCATTAGGGTCTGTCGTCAATTAGCTCCCACTACGTCGTCCCGCGACTTGTTCGCGGGATCCAGTAAAGTGGCGTATATCCTAGATTCTGCGAACAAGTCACGGGACGACATAGGGGAGAAAAAACCCTTAACTTAATGGCAGTGGGACGACGTAGTGGGAGTTAATTGTCGACAGGCCCTAGATAGTTCAATGCCTAAGGGATAAAACTAAAAGAGCAATTAATCCAATTAAAAGTAATGCCAGAATGCCTAGTGTAAAAAAGCTTTTGCTGATATTTTCCGAACGAAAGGCGTTGGGATGACGCTTAATGGTGGAATAGGTAAGCCATAATAAAATCATTGCACCTAGTATGAGCAAGATGGTTGTTAATATCTGCATAAGCTTTACTCTACTTCAACAATTTTCATAGAATTTGTTCCCCCATGCATGCCCATAGAAGAACCTTTGGTAATAATAACCAAATCACCTTTGCTAACCAAATCCCTTTGCAATAATTCCTCTATTGCCTGACGATTGATTTCGGGTCGATAAATTTGAGTTGCATCAAAAAGTATGGGGTATACACCACGAAACAAAGTGATTTTACGTAAAGTTTTTATGTGTCGACTTAATCCATAAATCGGTATACCGGAACGAATACGAGACATCCAAAGTGGTGTCGCTCCTGACTCTGTTAAGGCGATAATTGCTTTAATATTCATATGATTGGCAGTATACATGGTTGCCATAGCGATAGCTTCATCAATACGATGAAAATGGCTTTCTACACGATGCCTAGAAACCAATGTCCGGGGTGTTTTTCGGCTTCCTGGCAAATTCGGTTGACTGTTTCAATTACTTCAACTGGATAGGATCCGACGGCTGTTTCAGCTGATAACATAACTGCATCAGTTCCATCTAAAATAGCATTTGCCACATCGGAAACTTCTGCTCGAGTCGGTATCGTATTATTGATCATCGACTCCATCATTTGAGTAGCGGTTATAACGGGTCGATCCAGAGTCCTTGAGCGATGTATTATGTGTTTTTGAACCCCAGGAACTTGTGCATCACCAATTTCAACGGCAAGGTCTCCTCTAGCCACCATGACACCATCTGAAGCTAAAATAATATCATCAATGGCATTGACGGCTTCTTGACGCTCTATCTTTGCGATGATACCGCAATTGCCGCCAGCGGCATTGATAAGTTCTCTTGCCTCTTTAATATCATCTGCAGTTCGTGGAAAGGAAACGGCAATATAATCGACATTTAACTTACAGGCTGTTTGGATATCTTGTTCATCTTTCGGCGTTAATGCTTTAGCTGATAAGCCACCTCCTCGCCGATTAATCCCTTTATTATTAGAGAGTAAACCACCCACTTCCACACGAGTGAAAATTTGAGGAGGGCTAACGCGCTCTACCTGTAAAACTAAGCGCCCATCATCCAATAATAAGGTGTCGCCCGTGCACACATCGTTGGGCAATTCCTTATAGTCAATACCAACTGATTTCTCATCACCTGCATGTGAAGGTAAGGATGCATCTAGCACAAACTCTTGCCCTTTGACTAATAGTATTTGCCGATTTTTAAACTTGGCAATGCGAATTTTGGGTCCTTGTAAATCAGCCAGAATGGCAACTTCTTTTCCTACTTGATTTGCTATTTCTCGAACCCTATTGATACGTTCTTCTTGCTCGCCTGCTTCTCCATGGGAGAAATTAATCCTGACGACATCTACTCCCTTTTCTATCATTTGGCTTAATACTTCAGCATTATCAGAAGCAGGCCCTAGGGTAGCTACTATCTTTGTGCGACGCATAAATATACCTTAATTATCCATTAATAAACTGATTGCTTTTCAAAATAGCTTTTGAGGTAGTAGACACACAGCCTGGA
This sequence comes from uncultured Gammaproteobacteria bacterium, assembly GCA_963817645.1. Taxonomy (GTDB): domain Bacteria; phylum Pseudomonadota; class Gammaproteobacteria; order UBA6002; family UBA6002; genus UBA6002. The sequence continues at coordinate 48,315 of CAWFQC010000014.1, forward strand.
AGTGTCTTTCCTGGCTGTGTGGAGAATTATAGGTACACAAACACCTAACCTCTAGTCACAAATAACCTTTAACAGAACCATGAGGTTACTCATGGATAACATAAGATACATCCAACAGCGTCCACGCGCAAAGGGCTTTTTCTTTTCTCAAGATTTCTGCTTTTTAGCATAATTTCGATTACATTACCATGCAGGTAGTCTTGGTGCTTTGTACCTCGCTATTGGTGCTTTGTGCCTCGCTATTGGTGCTTTGTACCTCATGTCCTGATAACGCTTTTATGAGAGTGGGTGGAAAGATTTGATCGCTAAGACCATAACCTAGGCCCAGCTTGTAATGCTCGTTACGTCCAAAAGCATAGTGCGTATCGCCATCATATACAATGAAGTTTTGATAACATCCCGAGAAAATTTTCTGGGGTGTTCCAGGTGGCTGGAAGTTTAAGGGTGTAAGGTTGGGTCTACTATTGTGTTCTGCCTCTACATCATCGAGTGATACTTGAAGTGCTTTATTCCCACAGGCGCGGATTTCGCCATCTTCATATAGAACAAGAGAATGCCCATGTCCTAAGGCTAATTGTTTTACTATTTTTCCCTCATGTTTCACGAGTTGCGGGGTAAGCAGCATAGAGTTATTTCCTCTATAGCCTAGCCCAAGTTGGCCGCATTGATTCAATCCGAAGAAGAATGTTTCGCGACTTTCGCATAAAATGCCGGTATGCATACCACTACAGCTAATATGGATTGCCTTTTTGTCGTCTGGTAATGTCAAAAGGGCAGGGGTAGGCTGATGATATCTATTATTTATTCCTAGCTGGCCGTAGGCATTGTTTCCAAAAGCATAGATGTTATCGCTTTCACATATAATGAAACTTGAATTACCTCCTGCAAAAACTTGTGTCGGCTTTTCCCCTTGTGGCAATCTTGTCAGGCGCTCTACGTTGCTAAATCGATTCTGTGGATTACTCAACAAGCCAAGGTGATTTAACGGATTTTCATCCAAACCAAGTTGACCATACATATTATCACCATAGGTGAGGACATCGCCGTCTGTAGTTAGAATTAAGATATGATTACTTCCTGAGGCAATTTGCTGTGCTTTTTTACCACCTAGTAATAATTTAGGGTGAGGGAGTTCGTCGAATATCTTCCCAAAGCCATAGACATTCCCCCTTGAACCTAAAATTAAGCTATGCGAATATCCGCAGGCAATTTGCCGTGGCTCTTCGTCAGGTGGCAGAAGCTCCAAACGTTCCGGAATTTGTTTAGAATTACTCCACTTTAAACCAAGTTGGCTGGATTCATTACTTCCAAAGCCATAGAGAATGCCCTTCTCAGTTAGAAATAAAGTATGCTTTCCCCCTACAGCGAACATGGGTCTAATTCGACTATTTTTTATGAGATCTCGTAGTGTTAGATTGAGTGCAAAAAACTTGCACGTTGAAGCTAGGCTTTTCACGTCTTCGTTAGACAAATGAGGAGATATTTCACGTGATGAGATATCATCAGGAATCGGCCAAGAATCATTACCTAGGAGGTAAGCGTCGTTGAGATTGCTGTTTAAATCATCTAAAACCAGCACAAGCTTTCTTTTCATTGATTCTAATGCCTCAACACATTGCGGGGATTGCTTAAAAAATAAATGAAGATTGTTCAATTTATTTAACAAAGCTACATATGCATGCCTGTCTCTTTCTTGGCCGCTTTTTGATTCTATCGCTTTTATATGGTTACTGATGAGCCAAATTTGGTCCTCAAAAAAACGCTTGCCTTCCTTATTTAAATTAGCTGATTCTGAAATGATGGTGGAAATTCTTAGCCAAGTTTCATGAAGGGTTTCTACAGATTCATTTTTAAATTGCATAATAAAATATCTCTCTTTTGCTTAATTCAAATTTATAATAATAGAATAATATAACTTATTTTTTAAATAAATACTAATGAATTACTCATTTAATGTCATCTCACTTTTGGGATTACAAGGAATTTCTGAGGAAGGTTCTGCCCTCAGCGTAATAGTTATTTTTCGCTCCTTTACAGAAATAAAAGCAAGGAATAATTAATAACCATATATTCAATATAGGCTAGATTTGAAGTACCTCTAAGCAAAAAGCAGTTGGAGTTAAAATGCGTGTACGTTCAACTTTTTTTCTTTTCAATAACCCTGCACGACGGTCTCCCGTTACTAAATAATCAGCATTACCTTCAATTGACATATTAAGTAAGAAAGAATCATTTGGATCATCAGCTTCAGCAATAGTTAAGCGTTTTAATACAGTAGCATGTTGAAGGTTATTAATCATTGTTCCAACACGTGTTGGTTGAAGAATGGCTTTAAATTTTGGATAACGACTTGCTCGTCTCAGTTCATCAAGTTGCATAACAGAAGTTACCAAGTCAAATTTAGCTGTTCGCCAAGCGCGATAAATAACATCAGAGGTTCCATGTGGTGAGATAAGTGCGCTTAATAACACGTTTGTATCTAGCACAACACGCATTATTGGTTGCGTGCCCAGTCAATTGCTTCTTCAACAATTGCTGATAGGTCATTTTCACTTATATTGGCATTGGCTACTTTTGCTTGGTCTGCCGTCAATTCTAAAATATGTATACGTACGGCTTCTTCAACAAATCGCGATAAATCACCTTTTCGCCCGCCTCCTTGGTTGGCTAGAAACATACGAAGTGCTTGATCAGTATCTTGTGATACAGCAATATTCCAGCGTATTGTTTGGCTCATAAAAACCTCTTTATCAACACATAAGTATATATATGCTTATACACCGATATTATTAATAATGCAAGGTAGATAAAAAATTCTTATTTATAAGAGCAAACTCGTAAAATTGAATTCTCATATCTACAATAAAACGAGTTTGCAATGCCAAGACTTATGCTCATACAGATGAGCGCTGGTCAAAGCTACAGACTATCATGCGCGACCGCGGAATTTATGACAAGCCCAATTTACGAAAAACAGTTGAAGGGATCTTGTACCGTATGCGAACAGGATTGCCTTGGCGTCACTGCCATTAAGTTAAGGGCATTTCCTCTTCGCCGTCGTCCCGCGACTTGTTCGCGGGATCCAGGATAGGGGCACTTCCCTAGATTCCGTGATCAAGCCATCACCAGACGACAGATTGCTTAACTTAATGGCAGTGTGCCTTGGCGTGACCTGCCATCTTTTTTTGGTGTATGGATTTCGATTTACCAGCAATTTAATCGTTGGTCCTCGAAAAATAAATTAATGGATATTTTCAAATCGCTTGTTCAGGAACCCGATCTTGAATGGGAATTTAACGCACTGAAAATATGGAAAATAAGTTTACCACTTTGTGCTTTTTGTTAGCCATGAATATTGACTTCAACTATAATGAGAGCATCAGATTAGCAGAAATTTCTTTTTTTGCAAGGAGCCTTGGAATAATACCTGCTAGCAATGGTATTGATAAATATATCTTCTCTTGATATATTTAATATAAATGCTAAATATATCATAAGGTGATATAAAACTAAAATGTCTCAGGAAGATAAAACAATAGAAAATTTGCTTGAATTAGATGGCGTAAAATATGTTATAGATGAACGCTTAGGATTATGGGTTAAATTCGAGGCTAAGAGGGTCGAGGAAAGTAAAAACAGACCACATGGTGTTCGGTATTCACTTACTTTGCATAATCGTCATAATGAACGAATTTTGGGATTTGATAACGCACATCAAATTAAGTATGCCGGAAAAAAGAATGTTGCTTCTGAAAAAACGTATGATCATTGGCATAGAAATGAGAATGATGGTGGGCGTCAATATAACTATGAGAATGCTGGGAAGTTGCTCGAAGATTTCTGGAAAGAAGTTGAAAAAGTACTGAAAAGATTAGAGGAGATCAAAAAATGAGTAAAAATATACATAGAGTTGCCAAAGTCGGCGTTATGTCGCTAGATCAGTTTAAAAAACGAACTATTGCAATAGCAAAAGGTAAATATAAACCTAAGAAAGGTGAACCTAAAATTTGGTTTCGCTCTATGAGATCGCTTGCTCATGTCTTGTCTGAAGATAATCAGGAGTTGCTTAAATTAATTATTGAAACACAGCCTAAGTCAATAAAAGATTTGGAAAGTATTACTGGTCGAACAGCTAATAATTTACTACGAACATTGCGTATGATGGAAGGTTATGGCTTTGTAAAGTTAATAGAAGGTATTGGCAGTAGAGGGCGAGCACCACTTGTACCAAAAGTTATTTATAGTGGTGCTGCAGTCGAGGTAGACTTTTGCTATCGATAAAGATGAATAGTAAGAAAAATGTTTTTATGTTAAGTCTTTTCCAAAGAAAAATTATGAAGTCTTGCTTTTTTATAAAAAGAAACAGCAGCAAAGGAAAAAATTAAACTAGTTATTAGAGCAAAACAATATACGAGTGGCAAGTTATAGTAATTAAATAAAAATCCTATGATTAGACTAACTCCTGCCGTAATTAATCTAACCAGGCTATCACTGGCAGCTATTACTAAATGCAAATATTCTTTTGGGGTTATCTTTTGACCTATAAGTATCCCGGCTGTACGCAAGCCAGCGTTAGAAATCCCAAAGAAAAAAGCAGCAGTGAATAGTATGATAATGGCATATGATTGAATTTTAAATATCACCAGATACCCTAAAAAAGAAATAGCTATAATCGTTGACCATATTGAGCTGTTTAGAAAAAGAATATCTATCGACTGTTTTCTCTTAAAAAAAATTAATTTTGATATTATTAAATTTGTTAGGAGCAAGCCAAGAGCCATTATTCCCATAGCTATTCCTTGTATCTTAGGAAAAGATGATTTTAAATAATTACTTTGGATGATTATTGGTAAAAAGATGCTCCATACTACGAATAAAACATTGCCAAATAGTTTGCCAATGTTCATTTTAAGTAATGAAATATTAGAGAAAAGCAGTTGATACCCCTTCCAGGGGTGAGTTCTATTTTTGACAATAGAGGATTTATTTTTAATACTGATCCAAAACAAGCTATTTATTAAATAAGTGATAGCATCAATTAAAAACCCTATTTTTACTCCTAAGATGCTAATTAATATCCCCGCAACGGCAGGGCCTATGAGCATTGCAGAGTTGTCTGCGGATTGTAACTGTGCAATAAAACTATTTTTCTCAGACTCTTCTTTAAAAACATTATTGATAAAGTGGAAACGACAAGGGTTGTAAAATCCTTCAAATAGTTGAATTATAAAACTAGCACTAACGAGTAACTCCAAACTAACTTTATTTTTGAAAACAAGAAAGCTAATTAGAAAAAGCCTAATGACCTCAGATAAACGAATGATACTAACTGGGGATATAAAATGTGAAATTAAGCCCATTAATGTCCCGCTTACAGCTATTGCGAAATACTGCGCGGAGAAGATCCAGACAACGCCGATAACTGGATTGCTTTTTATAGAAAGCGTTAACAAGCAAAGATAAGTAATAGAGAAGCCAAATTGGTTAATAGCGCTTGACGCTAGAAATCCTCGGCGAAAATATGGGAGCATATATATCCAAGAATAATTAAGGTCTTAACATTTTTAAGAATTTTGTCTTAAGTGGCAATGGTAAATTTTCTAAAGTGCTAAATCCTAATTCCTGATCAGATGGAAATTCACAAGGTAATTCCTACAATCACTTTTGATCCATCATGGATATATTTGAGTACTACTTTTGAAACTTGATTTGCAACAATTTCTTTGCATTCTTCAGTAGAAAGCTTTTTCAAAATAAGATTTCCAGAGTCTTTTGAGGATTGCTCTTTGTAAAAGAATTCTGAGACAATTTCCTTTTCATCTTCAGGAGGAACGATTATCAATTCTTTATTTTGAAAAAGAAATGGACTGACATTTCTTTGGTAAAGTATATGGATTTCAATATCAGATTCTAATTCAGTTAAAACTTCTTCTAAGTGACTAAATAAGGTCAGCTTATTTGAAGATAAGGAAAACCTATAAATAGAAACCGCATCCTGGATCCCGCGAACAAGTTGCGGGACGACGGCGAAGAGGAAATGCCCTTCTTAACTTAATGGCAGTGGGGCGTCCCATGGGATGGATAAGACAATTAAAATCGATAATACTCACCGCTTTCTGTAATCTCATGTCCAACACATTTATTCTGAATATTATTTTTAGCATCTTCCGCAATTTCTTCTAGCATTTGTGAAGGCACGGACAAACCTAAGCGTTTTAGAACCCCCTGATAATAAGATAAGTCTTGTGTAACTCCTATATCATCTAAATTAGAATAAATGGGCTCATCTTCATCCGGTACCTCAATTACCATAAAATAAGATTGAGTAGATACATCCCAGCCCATCATTATTGAAACTGGTTGTCCTTGATAAATGGCGTCAAACGAATGCTGCGACATAAACATCTCCTTTTGTGAATTGCATTTACGCGGAAATAGTAGAGGATACTATATTAGCTATCAAGCGTGAATAGTTTAGATTTCGACAAAATTCGCTCCAAAAATCGTTAATATTATTAACGTAGGAATAAGTAAAAAGCTATGTCTCGGTAACCAATCCAGAAAATCCCAATGTTATTAATTTGATGACTAGTGCATTATCAACATTCAATTTTAGGGTAATAGGTCAGGTCCCCCTCCTCTAAAATGGTACGAATGTCCCAGTTTTGCGCCAGATTTGATGAAAATTGCTCAAAATCACCCTCATCCGGCCTGACGGCCACCTTCTCCCGCAAGCGGGAGAAGGGAATAATACCTTTTTGTTCTTTATCAACGGGAGAGGGTTGGGCAGATAAATAACATCAGAGGTTCCAACACATAAGCATCTATATACTTATACACCGATATTAACCTCGGCTCGGAGTTTAAAGCATCATAATTCAGTGGAACTATTGCTCCGGTTGCTGGCACTTGCAGCTACCCCCTCTCCCGCAATAACTTATTTATATAAAAAGATTTTTTGCGCGGGAGAGGGGGTAGCTGCAAGTGCTACATGAGGCTGTTATCCTACTAAAAACTCCGAGCTAATAGTATGTTAGCTTAAGTTTCCTTACTTGTGTAGATCCCTATGGGACAAGCCGCGGGACGACATAGTGGGAGCTAATTGACGACAGACATTAGCTTTTTCTAACAGCTCTGCGTAACGTTTATCAGAAGGGTCAAACAGATAGTTCATCTATTATTTCTGGGCTCTTTTTATGAGAATTTCAATCGCAGGCAAGGTCTTGCCCTCTAGAAATTCCAAAAAGGCCCCCCCTCCTGTTGAGATATAAGAGATATCATTCTCAATGTTATATTTATCAATGGCAGCTAGCGTATCCCCGCCGCCTGCTACCGAGTAAGCATCGCTTTGTGCTATGGCGATAGCTAATGTCTTTGTCCCTGAAGAAAATTGATCCCATTCAAAAACGCCTAAGGGACCATTCCATAAGATAGTTTTAGCCTCGGCAATAATAGGGAGAATTGCTTCCATCGTTTTTGGCCCAACATCTAAAATAGAATCATTTTCCTTTATCTCTGTCAGATCTTTGGTTGCGGCTTTTGCCGTTTGGGAAAAGCTGCTTGCAACCACTACATCAACAGGAATAATAATGAGCTTGCCGCTTGTTTTAGCATAGGCCAACATTTCTTTGGCTTCGGGAATAAGCGCTTCTTCATACAGCGAACTGCCAATGTTAACCCCTCTAGCAGCAAGGAAGGTATTGGCAATTCCTCCTCCGACAATTAAATAATCTACTTTCGTAAGTAAGCTTTTTAAAGCTGGCAGCTTGCTCGAAACTTTAGACCCGCCAACAATGGCGACTAAGGGTTTTTTAGGAGATTTTATAATTTGTTGTAGAGCATTGATCTCTGAAACCAACAAAGGGCCAGCACAGGCTATAGGCGCATATTCTGCAACTCCATAGGTGGAAGCCTCTTTTCGATGGGCTGTGGCGAATGCATCCATTACGAAAATATCACACAGCTCGGCTAGCCGTTGACTTAGCATCGGGCTGTTTTCTTTTTCTCCAGTTAAGAAACGGATATTCTCCAGCAATACCATTTCACTGCATCCAACTTGAAAATTCTCGTTAATATTTTTAATCAAGGGAACTCTTCCCCCAATAAAATTTTCCAAGCTAGTGGCTACAGGGGCTAATGAATAATGAGGGTCATAGATGCCTTCTTTTGGGCGGTCCAAATGTGACATCAGAATAATCCGAGCTCCCTGCTTCAAGGCATGATTGAGAGTGGGTAAAATAGCCTCTATACGTTTAGTATTGGTAACTTTGCCATTCTCAAGAGGAACATTTAAATCCTCACGTATTAATACTCGCTTATTCGATAAATCAAGATCAACCATCTCAACCATCTTAAGCATATTATTTGGCAGCCATCCAAGCAGCGGCAGTATCTAGCATTCTATTGGAAAAGCCCCATTCATTATCATACCAAGCTAATACTTTAACCGTTTTATCGATAACTTTAGTTAGACTGGGATCGTAAATAGATGACGCTGGATTATGATTAAAGTCAATTGAGACTAAGGGCTCATCACAGTAACTCAGTACACCTTTGAGTTCGCCGTCAGACTGCTATTTTTATGATCCTATTGATTTCGTCAACAGTAGTTGACCTTGCTGCTTCAAATGTTAAATCGACTATTGAAACATTAATGACCGGAACACGAATGGCAAAGCCATCAAGTTTGCCTGCAAGCTCTGGTAATACTAAACCAACTGCTTGCGCTGCGCCTGTTTTTGTTGGAATCATTGACATGGTTGCGGCACGTGCGCGACGAAGATCAGGATGATAGACATCGGATAGTTTTTGGTCATTGGTATATGCGTGGATCGTCGTCATCAGTCCATTTACAATGCCAATATTCTCATGCAGTGGTTTAACTAAGGGGGCAAGACAGTTGGTTGTACAGGAAGCATTGGAAATAATTGTGTAAGAAGACTTCAATGTTTGATGATTTACTCCATATACAATGGTTGCATCTACATCCTTCCCAGCCGGAGCGGAAATAATGACTTTTTTAGCTCCTGCCTTAAGATGAAGGGAAGCTTTCTCGCGCGAATCAAAAAATCCTGTGCACTCCAGAACAATATCAATGTCAAGCTCCCCCCAAGGCAGATTGCTAGGGTCTTTTCGCGCCAGGACTTTAATTTTATGACCATTTACCACCATGTACTGATCGACAACATCTACCTCTCCAGTAAACTTTCCATGGACGCTATCATATTGCGTTAAGTGCGCATTAATATTAACATCCCCTAGGTCATTGATGGCAACGATTCTCATGTTTCCTTTATGATGTTGCCCCTCAAAAAAAGCGCGAAGTATATTTCTACCTATTCGCCCATAGCCATTGATTGCTAATTTAACAGTCATCATTCCTCCTTAGTATATCCAGTGCTCGCTGGGTAATATGATCAATAGTAATCCCAAGTGCTTTGAAAATTTCTTTATAGGGAGCAGATTCTCCAAAACGATCTATACCGATAACGGCTCCTTTACAGCCTGCATATTTATACCAGGTAGCAGTAGCCCCTGCCTCTATGATAATTCGATGTACAACCGTTTTAGGTAGGACTTCTTCTTGGTAGTTAACCTCTTGCCTTTCAAACACCTCTACACAAGGCATGGATACCACTCGCACTGCAATATCCTGTTGTTGAAGCTTATTAGCTGCTTCTACAGCTAATGACACTTCCGAACCAGTAGCAATTAGGATTATTTCTGCTGGCTTGTTGCTTTCCATCAGGATATAACCGCCACGACTGATAACAGCAGGCTCAGGTGAAAATGCTAATGCAGGAAGATTTTGTCTAGACAGCAATAAGCAGGTGGGTAATTTGTGTTCAATTGCAAATTTCCAGGCGACGGCAGTTTCAATCATATCGGCAGGTCGCCAAACATCTAAATCAGGAATGAGCCGTAACGTAGCGATATGCTCAATGGGCTGGTGAGTGGGGCCATCTTCGCCAAGGCCAATAGAATCATGCGTTAGGACGTAAATAACCTGACTCTTCATTAACGCGCTTAAACGCACTGCATTTTTACCATAATCGACAAAAGTTAGGAAAGTGCCGCCATAAGGGATTAAGCCACCATGTAAGGCAATACCATTCATGATGGCAAACATGCCAAACTCGCGAACCCCATAAAAAAGGTAGTTCCCGTTGGAGTGCTTTGAATTAAAAATGTTAGAACCTTTCCACCAGGTCAAGTTTGAACCTGTTAGATCTGCTGAGCCCCCAAAAAGTTCTGGCAATAAGGCACCATAAGCATCTAAACAAAGTTGAGACGCTTTTCTGGTGGCAATTTCTTGTGGCTTGTCACTCACTTGTCTGATGAAAGCCATGCTCTGATTTTTCCAATCAAGCGGCAATTTCCCTTCAATTCGACGCCTCAGTTCTCTGGCAAGTTCTGGATAAGTTTCAGTATAGGCATTAAACTGCTCTTCCCATTGCTTTTCCCTTTGTGCACCCATTGCTTTAGCATTCCAACTCTCATAAATCTCCTGAGGGATAACAAAAGGAGGATGGTGCCAGTCAAGCTTATCACGAGCTGCTGCAATTTCTGTTTCCCCCAAGGGAGAGCCATGGGACTGAGAGCTGCCTGCTAAGTTAGGAGCGCCATAGGCAATAACCGTCTGACAACAAATGAGAGAAGGTTTATCCAAAGTGGCTTTTGCTTCAAAGATTGCTTTTTTTATAGCCACCGGATCATGGCCATCAACATTTGGAATAACATGCCAGCCATAGGCTTTAAAACGTGCAGGCGTATCATCTAAAAACCAATCAGCGACTTTTCCATCAATGGAGATGCCATTATCATCATAGATGGTAATGAGTTTGCCAAGGCCCAAGATGCCTGCTAAGGAGCAGACTTCATGGGAGATACCCTCCATTAAACAGCCATCACCCACGAATACATAAGTATAATGATCAATAATTGAATGACCTTCGCGATTAAACTCAGAGGCTAATTTTTTTTCAGCAATAGCCATGCCAACAGCATTTGCAAGGCCCTGACCTAGTGGGCCTGTTGTGGTTTCTACGCCTTTGGTAAAGCCTAATTCCGGATGGCCAGGAGTTCTTGAGTGCAATTGTCGGAACTGTTTGATGTCCTCTATGGTAAGGTCATAACCAGTAAGGTGTAGTAGTGCATATTGAAGCATCGCACCATGACCATTAGACAAAATAAACCGATCCCGATTAAACCAGTTGGGATTAGCTGGGTTATGATAGAGGAAATCATTCCATAGCACTTCGGCAATATCAGCCATTCCCATTGGCATGCCTGGATGTCCAGAATTTGCTTTCTGCACAGCATCCATAGCTAGAATTCGTATAGCATTGGCGAGCAGACGACGTGTTGGCATGAATTTATTGGCTCCAAAAGGTTGACCAGTATTGATTACTGTTGCAAATCGTTTGTTTACTCACAAAAATTATTCAGGAAGATCACTGGTTTTTTTGTTTAAAAGATATTACGTTATCAGAATAGAATAATCAAAATTAATGATTAATTTGCTAATAAAGAGGAGAATAAGAATATATGTGCGGGATAGTAGGTGCTGTTGCTCAACGAGATGTCGCTCCTATTTTGGTAGAAGGACTCAAACGTTTGGAATATCGCGGATATGATTCAGCCGGAATCGCCATCTTGCATCCGAATAATCAAGAATTACAGCGAATTCGCACTCAAGGAAAGGTTCGTGAGCTGGTAGAGGCATTAAATTTTTCTCATTTACCAGGTCACACTGGCATTGCCCACACTCGTTGGGCTACTCATGGTAAGCCGAATGAGGCCAATGCCCACCCCCACATTTCTCAAAACAAGATCGCCGTTGTTCATAATGGAATAATTGAAAATCATGACAACTTAAGAGCTTCACTATTGGAATTAGGCTACTCTTTTGTGTCCGAAACGGATACCGAAGTTGCCGCTCATTGTATTCATCAATACTATCTACAGGATCATGACATCCTTCGGGCAGTTTCCTTAGCAGTAAAAGAATTTAAGGGGGCGTATGCCTTAGGCATTCTGATGAAAAATGAGCCTAGCCGTTTAATTGCAGTTAGAAGTGGTTCACCGCTTGTAATTGGCATTGGGCTTCAGGAACATTTTTTCGCCTCTGATCCTTTGGCCTTATTGCCTGTTGCTCAACAATTTATTTATTTAGAAGAGGGCGATATTGCAGATGTGCATCAGGATCATTTGACCATCTATGATTACTTTGGCAATCAGGTGATGCGAAAAATACATACAATAAGCATCCATCAAGATACCACCGACCGAGGGCAGTATCGCCATTATATGCAGAAGGAAATTTTTGAGCAACCGCAAGCTATCCGTGATACTTTAGATGGGCGCTTGTTACCAGAGAGTGTACTGGTTGATTCTTTTGGCGAAGACCTGCGCGCATTTAAAAATATTAAGCGAGTCCAAATTGTTGCCTGTGGCACTAGTTATCATGCTGCCATGGTAGGACGATATTGGATAGAAAGTCTTGCTGGCATTCCTTGCCAGGTGGAAATTGCCAGTGAAAATCGCTACAGGCAAGGTGTCGTCGAGCCTAATTCCCTTTTTGTCTGCATATCTCAATCAGGTGAAACTGCTGACACCTTAGCCTGCCTTCGCCTTGCTCGAACAAGTGGACATGAAGCAACCCTTGGTATCTGCAATGTTGCACAAAGTTCTTTGATCAGAGAGTCAGATTTAATTTTGATGACAAAGGCTGGCATTGAAATAGGTGTGGCATCCACTAAAGCATTTACCACTCAATTAGTGACCTTGCTGCTGCTCACACTCATTTTGGGGAGGAATAGAAAGCTCACCGCTATAGATGAAAAATATTTTGTGCAACAACTTCGCTATCTGCCAACCTTCATCGAACAAGCATTGTCTTTAGACGGTCGTATTAAACAGCTTGCTAAAAAATTTATAGATAAGCAGCATGCTTTATTTTTAGGACGTGGCGCTCATTTGCCAATTGCAATGGAAGGCGCGCTCAAGTTGAAAGAAATTTCGTATATTCACGCTGAAGCCTATCCTGCCGGTGAACTGAAGCATGGTCCGTTAGCTTTAGTGGACAAAGAAATGCCTATTATCGCCATTGCGCCCAGTGATGAGCTGCTTGAAAAATTAAAATCCAATTTGCATGAGGTAATGGCAAGAGGAGGGGAATTAACTATTTTTGCAGACCAAGCGGCCGGTTTCACCTCTTCTGACCATTTTCAAGTGATCCATATGCCAACCATTTGTAAAGAGCTAACCCCCATTTTATATACTATTCCCTTACAGTTATTGGCTTATCATGTTGCTGTGTTGAAGGGAACAGATGTAGATCAACCTCGAAATTTGGCTAAATCAGTGACAGTTGAATAGGTAACGTCAGTTCGACGAATCTAAGAGAGGTAGGGTGGATTACGGCCACTGCCATTAAGTAAAAGTCATCGCTCCTTGCTGTCGTCCCGCAGCTTGTCCCATAGGTATCTACACAAGTAAGGAAACCTAAGCTAACATGCAATTTTTTCTAAGAAATAGCACTCTCCCAAAGAACTGCAAAATGGATTTAGACCCAAGGTTGGTAAAACGTTACAACAAATTAGTAAAATCTCATGTGACTAATAGTGATTTCTTGAAAAAAATTGCATGTTAGCTTAGGTTCCTTACTTGTGTAGACTTGTGTAGATACCTATGAGCTTGTCCGCGGGATCCAGGAAGGAGCACTGGATCCCGCGAACAAGTCGCGGGACGACGGCAGTAGAGATTCTTTGCTTAGATTCGTCGAACTGACGTTAGGTACCTAAATGAAGAAGCAGCATACAAAGAATATTGTCAGATATAGCGCTGATGAACTTCCAGTAGATACTAAAACTGACTGGAAGCGTGTGGATACAATGACCAACAAAGAACTTGAAGAAAATGCCAAAGCAGATGTTGATAGTTTGTTAGCAGATGATAAGTTTTGGCAAGTAGCGCAACTAGTAATGCCTTCTGACGTCTTTTAGTGAGCAAACAGCCTCATAGTAGCACTTGCAGCTACCCCCTCTCCCGCACTCTAATTTTCATAGAATCAATAAGTTACCAGCGGGAGAGGGTTGGGGTGAGGGAAAAGCTGGAAACAGAGTTTGACCCTCACCCCAACCCTCTCCCGCAATAACCTATTGTTTTTAAAAACTTTTTTGCGCGGGAGAGGGGGCTGCTGCAAGTGCAACCATGGAGATACAGCTAAAAAACGTCATTTCGACAAATCTAAGCAGAGGTAGAGTGGATTAGGCAGTGAGATTTTATCCCTTCGCCTAATCCCCCCTACCTCACAGGAATTAATTGTGGCGACTTGATTTCATAGATCAAGCCGCTACAATTAATGTGCCTCATCCCAGTTATCACCAACACCAATATCAACCCCAAGAGGGATTGCAAGCTCGATTGTATTTACCATATACTCTTTGATTTTTGGGATAGCCTCTTCAATTTGGTTGTTGGGTATTTCAAAAACTAATTCATCATGGACTTGCATAATCATTTTAATATCGCTGTTTGATGCTTTTAACCATTGGTCGATATTAATCATTGCAAGCTTAATAATTTCAGCCGCGGTTCCCTGAAGAGGCGCATTAATAGCTGCCCGTTCAGCCGCTTTAAGTCGCTGTAAATTGGTAGCATTGATCTCAGGCAAATATAATCTTCTTTGGTAGAGTGTTTCAACATATCCCTGCCGGTGTGCCAATTCTTTGGTTGAATCCATATAAGCTTTAATCTTGGGGTATCGTTCAAAGTAACGATCGATATAGGCTTGGGCAAGACCACGGTCAATGCCTAATTGCATAGAAACGCCAAATGCTGACATTCCATAAATTAGACCGAAATTAATGGTTTTAGCACTTCGCCGCTGTTGGTGAGTCACTTGTTCAATATTAATGTTGAACATTTCGGCTGCAGTAGCGATATGGATATCTTGATTTGACTCAAAAGCGCTTAAGAGCCCTGGATCTTTTGACAAATGAGCCATAATCCTAAGCTCAATTTGTGAATAGTCGGCAGAAACCATTTTAAAACCCTGGGAGGCTATAAACGCCTGGCGGATACGGCGACCTTCTTCAGTGCGAATGGGAATATTTTGCAAGTTTGGATCGGTAGAAGACAATCGCCCAGTGGCAGTAACTGCCTGATTATAACAGGTATGTACCCTGCCGGTATCTTCATTTACTTGCAAAGGTAAGCGGTCGCTATAAGTCGTTTTAATTTTATTTAAACTTCGATGCTCTAAAATAATTTGCGGCAAAGGGTAATTTAGCGCTAATTCCTGTAGGATGGCTTCTGACGTAGAAGGTTGCCCTTTAGGTGTCTTACGGGTAACAGGAATTTTTAATTTCTCGTAGAGGATGGTTTGTAGCTGTTTTGGCGAACTTAAATTGAATTTATGTCCGGCTAAGTCAAAAGCCTGCTCCTCTAAAGATTGTATTCTTTTCCCAAGCTCGAGGCTGTGTTTTTTTAATATATTGACATCAATCAATACCCCGTTGTATTCCATGCGCGCTAAGACTTGGGTCAATGGCATTTCGATCTCAGAAATAATGGCAGATAGAGCAGGATCCTGGCCAATTTTCTGCCACATCGTCTTATGTAACTGCAACATAACATCCGCATTTTCTGCAGCATACTGCGTTATTTTTTCTATATTAAGCTTATTGCAACTGACTTGCTTAGCACCTTTACCGGCAATTTCCGAATAATCTATTATTTTTCTGCCCAGGTATTTAAGTGAGAGAGTGTATTTATCGTGGCGAGCTGCTGAGCTATTTTGAATATAAGATTCTAACATTGTGTCATAAAGTGTTGTTTGAAGCTCTATGCCAAAACGACGCAACAGATTGATTGAGAATTTTAGGTTTTCACCGATCAATGTTTTATTCGTATCCGTTAGAATTGTGGCAAGCTTATGTAACACATACTCGCGGTCTAACTGCTTTGGTGCCAAATCGTAATCATGTGCTAATGGAATATAAACAGCTTGTTTTGGCGCAATGGCAAAGGCAATACCAACTAGCTGTGCTTTCATGGGATCGGTATGGGTTGCCTCGAGATCAAAAGCAAACTCTTGGCATTCTTCTAAACGAGCAACCCAAGAATCAAAGTGGGAGGCTTCGAAGATGACCTCATACTGTTCATGGGTATTACTGATGGTTTCCTGCAATAATTCAGATAACCAACTTTTAAATTCTAAACGCTTATAAAGTTCAATCAACAAAGGCTTATTAGCCTCTTTTTTGATTAAATCCGGCATCCTAAGGGGGAGTTCTAAATCCGTGAGAATGGTTACCAATTGTTTAGCAAGAGGAAGGATAGCAGTAGAGCGTCGCAGATTATCACCCACTTTTCCTTTAATGCTTTCTGCTTGATTAATAATATTTTCCACTGAGCCATACTCATTTAACCATTTAATCGCTGTCTTAGGGCCTACATTCGGAACTCCTGGTATGTTATCTACTTTATCGCCAACAAGTGCTAAGTAATCAATGATTTTTTCTGGGGGAACGCCGAATTTGTTAACGACTGCGTTTTTATCATAAAGCACCCCTGTCATAGTATTAATCAAAGTAACATGAGAATTTACCAGTTGGGACATATCCTTGTCGCCAGTTGAAATAAGGGTTTTAAGGCCAAGGCGGGTAGCTTCTTGTGCCAATGTGCCGATAACATCATCTGCCTCAATACTATCAACGACAACAATTGGTAGCCCCATCGCTTCAATGATTTCATAAATATGCTTTATTTGAATTGACAAATCAGGAGGCATAGGAGGGCGATGAGCTTTATAATCGCTATAAATTGCATCCCGTGTGGTTTTGCCTTTGGGATCAAAGACAACAGCAATATATTTTGGATCATAATCTGTCATCAATTTTTTTATCATGCTAATGACGCCAAAAATGGCCCCAGTAGGTTCGCCTTTACTATTGGACAAAGGGGGCAAAGCATGAAAAGCACGATAAAGATAGGAAGAACCATCAATTAGCACGACAGGTTTATTCGGTAGATTCATTTATTTCTCAAAAATTAAATCAAAAAACAAGTAAACTAGTACTTTTTATTATTCACAAAGCATGTTTTAATAAAGCACTTCTTTAGGTATTGGTGTAGATAATAATATGCTCACGACCGTTATCCTATCACGTATTCAGTTCGGATTCACAATTGGCTTTCATATCTTATTCCCTACCCTCAATATTGGACTTGCCGTTTTCATTTGCATCCTGGAAGGTATTTGGCTTAAAACAAAAAACCTCGAATACCTTAGACTCTGTAAGTATTGGACGAAGATTTTTGCCTTAACTTTTGGCATGGGAGTTGTGTCAGGTGTTGTTCTTTCTTATGAATTAGGAACAAACTTTGGGGGTTTTACCAAGGCATCTGGAGAGGTACTTGGGCCGCTTTTTGCTTATGAAGTTCTAAGTGCCTTTTTCCTAGAAGCAGGTTTTTTAGGCATTATGTTGTTTGGCTGGAAAAAAGTGACGCCGAGAACACATTATGCTGCAACCTTATTGGTGACTATGGGTACCTTGATTTCTGCTTTTTGGATAATGTCTGCTAATTCTTGGATGCAAACGCCTTCAGGGTTTGACATACAAGGTTCCAAGTTTATTGTTCATCAATGGGCCGATGTCATCTTTAATCCTTCTTTCATTCCTCGATTTATTCATATGCTATTGGCCTCTATGCTCACTGCCTCGTTTGTAATTGCTGGCGTGGCTAGCTGGTACTTACTTAAAAATATCCACATTAATATGGCTAAGCCTAGTTTGGCCATTGCTATTGGCATAGCATCTATTGTAGGTCCCTTGCAACTTTTTATTGGCGACATGGTTGGATTAAGGGTTTATCATTACCAACCGTTAAAAACAGCAGCAATGGAAGGAAATTGGAATACCATGCAAGGTGCTCCGTTAATTCTATTTGCTATTCCAGATGTTAGCCAAGGAAAAAATCTTTTCCAACTTTCTATTCCCTATGGTGCCAGCCTTATAAATACGCATTCTCTGAATGGCACTTTAATAGGGTTAAATTCAGTTCCAAAAAGAGCTGCAACCTGTCGTCCCGGTGACTTTCTATGCCTTTAGAGTCATGGTTGGTATTGGTCTTCTTTTTATATTAACTGCTTGGGTTGGTTTGTGGCTTTTATTTAAGAAAAGAGTTTATACGGCTACCTGGTATCTAAGGCTGTGTACTTTAATAAGCCCCTTAGGTTTTGTCGCGGTCATTTCTGGTTGGCTAACGGCAGAATCCGGTCGACAACCCTGGGTGGTTTATGGATTGCTGAAAACCAAGGATGCGGCATCCATTGTCCCTATGGAAAATGTTCTCATCTCGTTATTTTTGTTCATTGTCGGTTATGGTGTCATTTTTGTTTTTTACCTTTATTATCTATCTAAAACAATTCGCCATGGTCCTGCAGAATTGGATATACACCCGATCACACTGAGCTACATGCCGCAACCAAAGGATGAAGAGAGCCCATGAATGAAATCAGTTTGCCGTTGATTTGGGCTCTGATTATTGCCTTTGGCGTTATAATGTACGTTATTCTTGATGGATTTGATCTTGGTATTGGAATACTTTTTTCTTGGATTCCTGATCCTGACCATCAAAGCTTAATGATTAACAGCATTGCTCCTATTTGGGATGGAAATGAAACCTGGCTTGTTTTAGGAGGAGCGATTCTCTATGGGGCATTTCCGCTTGCCTATAGCACATTGCTACCTCATTTGTATTTGCCTATCATGATAATGCTCGGAGCACTCGTTTTCCGTGGGGTGGCATTTGAGTTCCGCCTAAAAGCTTATAGGAGCCGTTTCCTCTGGGATTTGGCATTTTCAGGAGGATCTATGTCTGCGGCTTTTTGCCAAGGGCTTATTCTGGGCACTTTTATTCAGGGGCAATTCTTAGGCCAAGGGCCGCAAGCTGCTTATGCGTGGCTCACTCCCTTTAGCATGACAACAGGGGTTGCTGTCGTCATTGGATATGCCCTATTAGGTTCCACTTGGTTAATTATAAAAACAGAAAATGAGCTTCAAAAAGAGATGTATCATGCCAGTAGAAAGCTCTTGGTGGGTGTTGCTATCTTTATTCTTATTGTCAGTCTTTGGACTCCTTTTCTGCATCCAGATATCAAGAATCGATGGTTTAGTTTACCCACTTTCTTTTATCTGTCGCCCCTGCCAATAGCAACCTTCTTGGTGGTACTTTTTGAGGATTATTGTCTACAATCTCCGCATAAATGTAATGAAAAACTGCCCTTTATTTGTACAATTTTATTATTTGTTTTTTGCTATGTTGGACTAGGAATAAGTACTTGGCCATATATTGTACCAAGAGAATTGACCTTTTGGGAGGCAGCTTCTAACACCAAAACACTTGTTTTCCTGTTAATAGGCATGATAATTCTTTTACCAGTACTGATTACTTATAGTATTTATGCTTACCGCGTATTTAGAGGAAAGGTTCACTCTGATACAGGATATCATTAGCTTAGGAGTGCCAATGAAAATTTTAATTGCTGGTGGAACAGGATTCATAGGGCAGGCGCTAACCAAACACTTTATGGCAAAGAGAATAGACGTCATTATTCTTGGTAGAAGCCACAAAAAAACTCAAGATATTTATGGCGCAGGCGTTAAAACGCTAACCTGGGATGAATTGACGCAAAGCAGTCAAGAGGTTCTTACTGAAGTAGATTTGTGTATAAATTTAGCGGGTGCCAATATTGCCGATAAACGATGGATTCCAAAGATAAAGCAAGAAATTCTGGATAGTCGGGTTAAAACGACCAGCTTATTGGCTAAGTATTGTGCTCAATTAGGGCCCAAATCTCCTCCCTTGTTTAATGCCAGTGCTGTTGGAATTTATGGGATTGATTCATTACCCAATGCGCATGAAGAGGACCAACCCGTCTTCTCTGAGAAGGCACCTGATTTCTTATCCCAAGTAGCTCGTGCCTGGGAGGAGGCAACTCTTATTGCATCGCAACAAGGGGTGAGGGTTGTTAATATGCGTTTTGCTCTTGTTCTTGGCAAGGGTGGCTTACTAAATAAGTTGAAACTTCCCTACTCTTTAGGTCTTGGAGGTGTACTAGGTTCTGGGAATCAGCCTTTTTCTTGGATTGCCCTTGTTGATTTAATTGCGGCTATTGATTTTTTAATTAGTAAATCCTCTATCCAAGGCGCGGTAAATTTTGTTTCTCCTGAATGTATTACCCAAAAACAATTTGCAAAAGCATTTGCACATGCCTTAAAACGCCCTTGCTTCCTGAAGATGCCCGCTTCTATCCTGCAAATTCTATTAGGAAAGCAAATGGCGGATGAGTTATTACTTAATGGCCAATGTGCCTCACCTAAGATACTATTGACACATGGTTTTGTTTTTAAGTTTCCTAATATAGCTGAAGCTTTAGCCCATATTCTTAGTCAACCATGAGCGATATTATCGAAGATTATTCTATTGGAGTACTGGTAGTTAACTTAGGCACTCCAAAAGCCCCCACTCCCCAGGCTGTCAGAGAGTATTTAGCGGAATTCTTGTTGGATCCTTATGTTATCCAAGTGCCCAAGTTTCTTTGGTGGTTTATTTTAAATGGTTTTATATTAACAACTAGACCGCGGAAATCGGCTAAGTTATATCAAAAAATTTGGACTCTGGATGGCTCACCCTTATTAGCCATATCGCAGCGTCTTCTACTTAAGATGAAGGCAGCGAGTAGAGAAAAGAGCTACCCCTTTAAGTACGCTCTTGGCATGCGTTATGGTGAACCCTCTTTAAAACAAGCACTTAAGACGTTAAAAGAAGGAAATACCAGCAAGTTGATTATTTTCCCCTTATACCCTCAATATTCTTTTACCACGACTGCCTCTGCTTTATCTGAGATTAAAAAGCAACTTAAACAAATCAATTGGGATCCTCAGATCAAACTAATTAGCAAGTATGCTGGGCAGTCGAGCTATATTCGTGCGCTTGCAACTTCCATTGATACTCAATGGCAAAGAGAAGTTCCTGGTCAAAAGCTCCTATTTTCTTTTCATGGCATCCCAAGAAAACACATTGCAAATGGGGATCCTTATTTTGACCAATGTCACGAAACTGCAAAATTGGTCGCAGCCGAGCTTAATCTTAATGCAAAACATTGGCAGGTAGTTTTTCAATCACGTTTTGGCCGTGAAGAATGGCTAAAGCCGTACTGTCATACGGTTATCCAAAGGCTGCCCCAGGAAGGGTGCAAGCGGGTGGATATTATTTGTCCAGGATTTCCCATTGATTGTTTAGAAACTTTAGAAGAGATAGCCATTACAAATAAAAAGACATTTCAACGAGCAGGAGGAATCGCTTATAACTATATTCCGGCATTAAATGACTCGGACTTACATTTAAACTCATTGCTTGATATTCTGCTATCAAAAGTGGACTAGGGTCAGACTTGATGGAGTTAAATAATGCATTATACTAAACAGATATAGTTACCCATTAGGAATTATAAATTAACTAGGATACAAAATGGTTCTCCCTCTGCGTGCCATCATATTTCTCACGCTCCTTACCTTTTGCTGCTGTGCCTATGGTGCTTCTTCATTTTTTCACGGGTCTATCACTGATTTAAGCCCCCCCTATTTTTGCAAATTAAAATTAACTGCAGCCAAAGGAGTTGGAATTGAAAACCAACGTACCTATCAGTTCCGTGGTATTTGTTCCATTAAAATTCCGATTGGCAATACTTGGATTTATCAAAATGTTTGGGTAGATCTACTTGCCAACTGGAATAATGAGACCAAGGAAGGGTCTGAAATTACGACCCTTTACAACAACTTAGGTAACGTGGTGATTCAATTAAGATGTGATGATGACCCTTGGCTGACCAAAAGCCAATGTGCTTTAGTGGGATATCAGAATAATACCCAATTTACCAACTTAGGTGGGGCCTATAATGCACGGACAGGGCAATATCCATTTTTTGAAACTATGACCGGCCAATATCCACCATTGGCACGAAATCAAGCTATTTTCCAAGAAGCGCTTATCCTTTCAGTTAATACAGCTCGCCAAGAAGTTAGAGCAGCTAACGCTCAATTCCAGGCTGCCTTTAGTAACCAACAGCAGATAAAGAAGCCTATGCCTCATAAACGATCAAAAAAACATCATTTTAAAAAAAGCTAAAAAAGTGAATGCATTAAATAATATGCAGTTATTTTTATCTTTCAAAACATCCTTAAGAAAACGCTAATCTTAGTACTTTACACTTTCGTCTAACATATTCGAAAGTTTCTATAGTAACCTAGAATAATGCCTGCTATCGGTATTTAATTTAGAGGTGTAGCCATGAGAGATAATGCAGAAATTAATATTAATCAATTAAATATATTAATTGATGGATTATTAAAGGGGAAAGAACAACCTTTCGAGGAATTGGTTGTTGGCATTTATAAAGGGGCTAAACTGCTTGAAGAATTTAACAAGGAGGAAGAATTAGGCAATGAGGTTGATTTCGAGAAAATATTTTATGATGCATTCAGATCAATGGGCTTGGACGCATATGACGAAGAGAGCCTTAATTCTATAATTGAGAAAATTAACGAATGTGAAATGAAGAGCTTACCTGAACAAGAAAGAGTGCTTATTAAAAATTTGATAAATAAAACTCTTACTCTGATAAATAAAGAGCAATCAGAGGAAATAATTGATCAGGAACACTTAGATGAAGAGCAATCAGATACAGAGCCAGATGAAATAATTAACGATTCATTAGAAGAGCATCAGGAACCTTTATTAGAAGGGGATCAGGAACCTTTCAAGAATTTGGTTAGACTTTATGAAGAGGCTAAAACTATTCTAGAAGAGGATCAGGAACCTTTATTAGAAGAGGATCAGGAACTTTTCAATAATTTGGTTGGACTTTATGATCAGGCTAAAACTATTAAAGCAGGGGGTGAGGCAGGGGATGACCCAAGCAAAGTGTTTTATAAAGCATTCGAATCAGAGGACCTGAGCCCGTCGAAAAAGGGTATCAAGACATTTTTATCTATAAGAAATGCAATTCATGCAATTAATGCAATTGAAGAAGGACAGCCAGATGATTTAGCTGAAGAGGAACGCATTGAAGGAGATCGCATTAAAGAGTTGATGTATGAAACTCTTTATCAGGTAAGGAACAAGCAATTCGAGGATTTCGTTGTTAAACTTTTTGAATCTGCTGATCAGGCAAAAGAAGATAATAACCTAAATTTTGAAGCGTTTGCCCGGAAGCTTTATGTAGAGTTTTGGTCAAACCCCAGAATAAGCCCGACAGAAGAGCCGTACAAGTACATAAGCCCGACAGATGACAATTACTCGATATTTTTATCTATAAAAAAAGCAATTAAAGAATGGCAACAAACGCGTTTTACTGAAGAAGAGAGTCAACACATTAAAGAGTTGATGAATGAAACTCTTGATCGGGTAAGGAAGGAGCAATTAATCGTATGGTTTTTTGAACTAGTACAAGAGCAAGTAATTGAAGCTAGGAAGGATCAAGTAATTGTAGCTAGGAAGGATGATGATGATGATGTAGTTGTAGCTGCGGCTGCGGCTATAGATGATGATGATGTAGTTGTAGCTGCGGCTGCGGCTATAGTCGATAGATTGGGATCTCTAGCCCTTCAATTAGGTTTATCAAAGCAATCTCTAGATGAATTAATAGGCTCCTGCGGATGGGTAAGTGAAAAGTATAAACTAAAAATTGATACTGAAATTAAAAAAAATAAACTAAAAATTGCGCAACAGCTAAGTAATATCAAACTAGGAGATTTGGTAAAGAAAAATAAAATTGCACTAACAGACGAGGGTGTGCCGTTTTTTGACATGGATGTGGATACGCTGCTAGGCCAAATGCTGCAAACGGAGGATCAGAAGTTAATTAAAGATGGCATTGATAATGCTTATAGGGATATTAAATCCGTCCTAGTGTCAATTGAAACAATTGCTGCAAGTCATAATCAAGAACAAGCGAAACATAATATAGCTGATGCTGATTATAAAAAATTTGATAAAGAGGTACTAAGTGACGTTTTATTAAAGGGTATCGAGGAGAAAGTTGATTCAATCAAATGGCAAGTTGTATTTGAAAAGAATATAGATGATTTGAAAGTGCTTTGGGAGAATTTAAGGACTAAATTTAATAAATGGGCTAAAAGCGGAAAAAATCAAGATCTTGAAGCAGCTATTAAATCTATTTTTTACCAATTTCAGAAAATTAGAGAGCTTGGAGGAACTTTTTCTCCTTCTCTACTTCGTCCAGATGATTACTCTATAGCTGCCAGAACACTTAAGCAGGTATTAAAAGACCACCATGTAAATATGGCCCTAACTGCCCTATCTCCAGAACAAGTAAAAACATATAACGATACAAGTGCGAAAGCTCTTGAGCTATCTGAGGGCAGAGGTCTCTCCTTTTCTGTATTCACAGCAAAAAAATTAGAGTTTATCTTACCAAACAAAGACAATTCTGAGCTAATGCTGAAGGCAGGTCGTTTACTTGCAGGAACGACAAGTCAAATGTTACGTGCTTCATTAATTTCTTTTAGTGATGGTTTTAAAGAGTCTTTCCCTGAGGCGCAAAAAGATAAGTATAAACGCGTTGTGATGTTGTCTAACGAAGAACCAGTACCACCACAACCACGTAAAAACAAGGTTTTATATTTAAAAAGAATTAATAATAAAATAGAAGAAGCCCATTCAGCAAATAGAACTAAAAAGCTAACCGTAAATGAGATACAAGCACTCAACGGAATGAATCTGCAAGCAGCAGGGAAAATCAAGGATCAGGATTTGGTCAATCGAATAACATCAGCCTGCGGCTATACAAAGGAAAATGAGAGTCTCAAATTAGCGGCTGGATCAGTATTAGGTATTCTGGGCTCACAAGAAAGTACTCGTTTAGCCATGGAGTCGATTAAAGAAACATCAGATAGAGAGATTAATTTAGTTAAGCGTAAACCAGACGTTGAAAATACTTCCGGAATCAGAATATTAAGTGATCCTTCTTCGCCTCAAGCAGCCACACGACATAGAATTGAAATTGATAAATATACTCTTTCTCTTGAAGAATCAAAGCTGCTTGCTTTAGCGGTAGGCGATAAGGATTTGGAGAAGCTGATCCCTGAAGATAAGAATGAGTATAGCAAGGTTGTGATGTTGTCTAACGAACAACCAGTACCAAGGCTTGAAGAACTTGAAAAAAACGTTTTATATTTAAAAAAAATTAATGATCGTGAAATAAAAGCCCATTCACTTGCAAATGGAACTAAAGAAACTATAAAGCTACTAACTGTGGATGAGGTGCAAGCACTCAAGGAAATTGAAAACTTATCATTTTTTAAGGATGATGATGATGATAGTGGGCAAACAATTGAAGTTCGGAATCAGGATGTGGGTCAAGCAGCATTGATCAAAAAAATAACATCAGCCTGCGGCTATAACCATGGGTACCCTAAGGTTAAGACATATAAAGAATTTATTGACGAGACAGAAACAAAAATTGCAGAAATACGGACAAAAAATATCGATAGAGTGTTATTTAAAGGTCACACTAACCATTTAAAAGCAGCGGTAGATTTTGTCAAATATACGCAATTTAAATATGGCATTGCCGACAAACCTCAGAAACTTCTAGAAAGGGGGCTTAACAGGAAAAGTGCGAATTTAGGGGATAAATTAGGAGAGAAGATAAGCTCTCACATTGTGATGGTTGTGATGGGTCTTGGCCGAAATTTGGCAAATTTAAATCACACCGACTTTAAAAAGCGATTTAATAAGACAGTCTCTAGCTTATCTATTTTCTTTTCTACGAATAGAGCGTTGAAGAAGCTACGCGATACCAACAATAAGCGCATGTCAAAGCTCAATTCTGATAAAAAGGCTACGCCTAAGTTACCTTCAAAGCCGCCGGAAAATATCTCTTCTTCATCCAAGGCAGACGAGGAGAGGACGGTTCGGGTGGCAAAGGAAACAAGGAACGATCATGCTTTTGATAGCATTCTTCAGGAGAATTCTTTGCCTTTTGAAACTTCTACAACTTTTGCGGAATTTACAGCCGATACAATCGGAGGAACTTTTGACGAAGGGCTTAAAGGAAATAAGATGGAACTTCATTGGCGGGGAGTTAATATATCTAAAATAAATTCATTAACTGACGGATATAAGGGTAGACTCATAGATATACATAATTTCATTTCGGGAAGCATTAGGAGCTTGGGACACGCTTCCGAGGCGGCAGATGAAGAATTGGTAAAAGAAACAACTGAAGAAAATTATGGGGAGATTGTCAAAAACTTTCAGGATCTTGATTGCTATATGATGAAGTACATAGAAAATGCAAGAGCAAATAAGATGGGAGGAGGTGAACTAACGTCCGAAGACTACTCTAAAATATTCTTAGATGAAAGTATTAAGAAAGATAACAGCGAGAAGGGAAAGCAACCTGAGGACCATAAAGGTCGACTCCTTGGCAAGATAGAGGAATTAATAAAGAAATCGGCAACTCTACATGATCAAACGACTAAGCTGTTGGAGGAAGATTACAAATTGCCTCCTGAAAACCAACTTTCGGAGATGCGTAAGATTACTCATCTAAGATTTTTGGAGAAAAGACGTAGACTCCAAGGGGAAATAGGAGGTGCAATAGAAAAATGTGAAGGTGTAGGTAAAAGTCTATTCCCTAACGGTTCCGGTAGGAATAATGCTAATGCGTTACAGAAGCTTGGTGAATATGTAGTTAAAGTCGAAACCGAACTCTCTATAGATAAACTAAAGGAAGTAGAGCAAACAGGGCAAACCTATTATAGGATTCTTATGGCTGAGATTGATGCTAGAAATAAACTTGCAGATCTTCTAAAGCACCCAAAAGGGCCAAAAGAGCTGCAAATTCTTACTAAGTCTGTTGAGGACAGCGTTTCTTTCTTAGTAACCATGAGAGGAAAATATCTCCATAAGAATTGCACTTTCTTAGAAAAATTAGAAAAATTAGGAGAAATGGATGAAGAAGGCAATAAATCGTTAAAAATAGATATCGCGATTGCTAAGAATCAACTTCTATTAACCAACTTGAAAAGTATAGCAAGTGGCTTGAAAAGAATAGAAAGTGGTGGTGAAACAAAGGAAGATGTAGCGAAAAAGGAAAAGCAACTGCTTGAACTCAGAAGAGCAAATGTATTAACGGAAAATGAAAAGCTACTGGATGCACTCAAGATCCAGGCAAGTTACGAAGAAAATAGGTTACCTCTATTGATTAATCATGCTAAGAATGTACTGGATGATCTAAAATACCGAGCAGCTCATACTACTGACCGCTTTGGACCACGTACTATGAGTTCAACTAGATAGCAGATAACTAATTGTCCTTAACCTAAGGATATCTTGATAAATCCCTGGGCTCTCAAAGCAATTGAGACCAGGGATTTGTCCCATCTATAGTATAATACCAAAACAAAAATGTAATATTCCCCTCCTTTTTTTAAACGAGAAAAATCCGTTTTTAAAAGAAGCAAAGTATCATCGATGTATTTGTGCAAAGAAGAAGGCGCTACGACAATTTGTTATTGAAATGCAAGTGGCCAAATCTCTTTAATTATATTAAACGTCAGTTCGACGAATCTAAGCAGAGGTAGAGTGGATTAGGGCCTCTGCCATTAAGTAAAAGTCATCGCTCCTTGCCGTCGTCCCACTGCCATTAAGTTAAGGGTTTTTTCTCCCCTATGTCGTCCCGTGACTTGTTCGCAGAATCTAGGATATATGCCACTTTACTGGATCCCGCGAACAAGTCGCGGGACGACGGTGCGACGGTTAAGAGGAATTATCCTTAACTTAATGGCAGTGTGCCGTCGTCCCGCGGCTTGTCCCATAGGTATCTACAAACCTAAGCTAACCTACCTCAGATCGGAGTTTTTAGTAAGATAACAGCTTCATGTAGCACTTGCAGCCGCCCCCTCTCCCGCTGGTAACTTATTGATTCTAGCAAAAATTATAGCGCGGGAGAGGGGGTAGCTGCAAGTGCCAGCAGCCGGAGCAATAGTTCCACTGAATTATGATGCTTTAAACTCCGAGGTTAACATAGCTTAGGTTTCCTTACTTGTGTAGATACCTATGGGACAAGCCGCGGGACGACGGCAGTAGAGATGCATATCCTTAACTTATATAATATGGCAGTGAGATTATACCCCTCCGCCTAATCCACCCCTACCTCTGCTTAGATTCGTCGAACTGACGTTATTAAGATACCTCCTCCCCCTTCTCCTCTTCCACTTTAGGCTGCTCTTCCTTGTTTGTATTTTCTTCAATTGGTCCAAGGGTGGGTTTATCTAATTGTAAATTAGTGTTGTCATTTTCAGAAGCGTGTTCTTCCAGCTTAAGACTGGGGGGACTATCAAGCTGTTCTTCACCTTGATCGTGATTTTCAACTGGAGGAAGTTCAGGATTGTTGTTCCCCGTACTAAATTCTTCTTTGATATCAGGAACTGGCTCTTCATGAGGTAAATGGGTTTTATCAAATAATTCGAGGACCCCTCCTGAATCATCAGAAGAAGCCGCAAATCCCCTAGAATTTATGCGCATACGCACAATATTAGGTGGTTGGCTTAGAGTATGCTCTGGTTTACCTTCTAAGGCCGCACGCATAAACTTAATCCATATAGGCAATGCGGCATCTGCTCCATATTCATTTAATGATCGACGTTGATCAAAGCCAACCCATACTGTGGTAACAATATCTCCATTGTAACCGGAGAACCATCCGTCCATTTGATCATTGGTTGTGCCCGTTTTACCAGCAATATCATTACGATTTAGGGCAAGTGCTCGTCGACCTGTGCCTTGTCGAATAACATCTTGCAAGGCACTATTCATTAAATAGGCGGTCTCAGGGGTAATAGCACGTTCCAACAACGGCTGATCAGCTTTATAGAGCTCATTGTCATTATCATCTGTAATATGATCAATAAAATAGGGCTTGATACGATATCCACCATTGGCAAATGTGGCATAACCAGAAGCAACTTGCATAGGTGTTACCGAGTTAGTTCCAAGAGCTAAGGTAAGATTGCGAGGCATATCGGTTGCATCAAATCCAAAGCGACTAGCGTAATTTATTGCATAGGGTAATCCAATGGCTTGTAGTATTCGAATAGAAACCGTGTTGCGTGAATGCACTAAGCCAAAACGAAGCCGAATGGGTCCATAAAATTTTAAATTTGAATTTTGCGGTCGCCAAACGGTATCAGAGCCTGGGATATATTGTTCAAAAGGCGCATCATCTATAATGCTGGCCAAGGTAAAATCTTTATCAAGCGCAGCTGAATAAATGAAGGGCTTGAAGCTTGATCCAGGCTGGCGTTTGGCTTGAGTTGCTCTATTATAGGGGCTACTACTAAAGCAAAAACCACCTGTGAGGGCAACAATTTGACCCGTATTTGGGTCTAGCGATACAATTGCAGCCTCTGCTTTGGGGATTTGCACCAGCAGCCAGCCATTTGATTTTTTTAAGGCATAAATAACATCCCCTTTGCGCAAATGGGGTTTTCTCCAGGAGGAAGTATCTACTGTGATTTTTTGGCGATTAGCCAACATGACAACAATACTATTTCCTTCAACAGATTTGACAACCACACCTGGAACCATTGAATTAATGGTAGGGAGTTGCCTTAATTTCACTAACCATTGTGAAGGTTTGTTGATATGCTTTTCAGGCCCTCGAAAGCCATGTCGTTTATCATAGTCTATTAATCCATTTTTAATCGCATCGTTTGCAGCAATTTGAAAGTGAGAATCGATAGTGGTATACACTTTTAAGCCGTTAGTATAGGCAGCGCTGCCGTAGGCTTCTACCATGGCGGCTCTTACCATTTCGCCGACATAGGGCGCTTCTACAATAGTTGTTCGGCTATGGAAGTGTACATTAAGTGGCATGGCAATCGCTTTGTTATATTCTTGTTGAGTAATATAGCCACTTGAATGCATGCGCTCTAAAACATGATTTCGGCGATCGAGTGCGGCATTGGGATTATCTATAGGATTATCGCGAGAAGGGGCTTGAGGTAACCCCGCAAGCAGTGCCATTTCAGCCAAGTTTAATTCTCCTAAGGGCTTGCCGAAATAAACGTCTGCCGCTGCCGCAACTCCGTAAGCACGTTGCCCTAAGTAAATTTTATTTAAGTAAAGCTCAAGGACTTTCTCTTTACTAAGGCTGGCATCAATTTTCAAGGCTAATAAGATTTCATTCAACTTACGTCCAAACGTCTTTTGCCTAGAAAGAAAAAAATTTCTTGCAACTTGCATAGTGATGGTGCTGGCACCTTGAGATTTGCGACCAGTAATCACAAGCTCTCTTCCTGCACGTAATAACCCAATCAAATCAACACCAGGATGCTCATAATAACGTTGGTCTTCTGTTGCCAGTATTCCTTGAATTAGTTTTTTGGGCACCTCATTGAGATTGACAGGTATTCGATGGCTTCCACCATACTCTGCAATTAGCTTGCCATCTTTGGTAAAAACCCGCAGGGGAACTTCTAGCTGCATATTTTTTAAGGAGGAAACATCCGGAAGCTCAAGGTAAATAAAAAAAATCAAACATCCAAGTAACAAAAGGCCAGTGATAAGGAGACTGAAAATAGCTAAAAAGGAATTCTTTAACATTTTTTGTATAAAATTCATCGGAAAATTACTGTCGTTATTTTTAAAATGAGAGGTAGTCTATCATAAATACTTAACCTGATATAAGAACTAACCAAAAAACTCGCCTTTAGATTAGGAACATGTTTGAAATAACTCTTGCAACTAGCATCCCATTTGGCAAGCATCTTTAAACGAACTTTCTTCGAAAAAACATTTACATAGAACAACTATGCGCGCATTTTTTCGAAAAAAAGTTCGTTTAAATCTGCATGCCAACTGGGCGCTAGTTGTAAGAGTTATTTCAAACATGTTCCTAATATTCCCGTTTATTACGGTAGATTTTACGCAATTGTGCAAAAAGTAAGCTTAATGGAAAATTAAATTCTTTAAATAAAGTCATAGCTTAAAATTAATGAGAAAAATACAACTATTCAATAAAGAGTCATCTAAACAATTGGGTCTTGCAGTTTCATCCAATAAGATTCGTTTCGTTATTAGTACTTGTGTGAGGAATAGACAGGCTTTACTTGAGTATGGAGAATTTCCTCGTAAGGACCTAATAAACGTCTTACAAGAAATTAAGAAGTCAATTAATAATAATGTTTGTTGCCATCTTGCTCTGCCTCATCGCTTTATGATTTTAAAAAATTTGCAATTTACTGATTGCTTTGCGCAACAGGAAATAGAGGAATTATTATCCTTGAATTCTGAAAAATATTTTGCACATCCTTTTGACAAGATTTTGTTTGATTATGAACTGGTTGGTAATGAGAAAAATCAAATAAGAGCTTTAGCAAGTAAAAGGGAGGAGGTATGCAGTTGGATAGATTTGTTTAATAGTGTTGACTTAAAATTAAAAACACTGACAGCTGATGTGCTAGCTCTTGAAAGAATTTTACAATATCAAGATATACTAGAAAAAGATAAAGTTTACGGCATTTTTTACCTGGATGGTACGGAATTATTGCAAGTCATTATACAAAATACATTCATATGTTTCTTAAATACAACCTCTCTAGCAGAAATTTCCACCTTCAATCTAAATGAGGAGATCCAAAAATTTTTACGTCTCTATGAAATAAACAATCCTATTTTTCATCCCTTGACGGACATAATCTTTTTTTCTGATCAATCAGACATTCAATTTATAAAAATGGATGTGTATCAGATAAATTATCTTTCTAAACAAACATTGCTGTTACAGAATAAACCAATACCCGTATCATATCTCCTACCACTTGGTGTTACCTTACCATGTTAAATGTTATACCTTGGCGTGCGGAACAATTAATTCGGCGAAAGCAAATGATATTCTTCATGACTATATTCATTTGTTGTTTAACGATAGCTTGTTTTGCCTTATTACGATGTTATTTCAAATATAAAACTACTCAGTTGCTAGCGACAAATGAACTGCTTCGTGATGAATTCAGAAAGAAAGAAAACTTAAAGGAGACCAAATCACGCATACTTCAAAAGCAAATTCACTTGTTACAAACACAAGTTATTCTCGACAGGCAACAAAAACTGATCTCACTTCTGCAAAATATTACGCGAGATTTACCAGGTAACAGCTATTTAAATCAAATGATTTATGATCAAGACGGATTATCACTAGAAGGGGTCTTGCTTAGTTCGAATCAAACATCCTTAGACAAATTCTATTCAAAGATTGCAAAGGAAAATAATGCAGTAATAAAAAACCGTCATATCCAATTGAACACTGATAAGAAATTTACCTTTGGATTATATATAAAATTAGGAACAAATAATGAACCTGGTAAAATACTACCTTAATCAATCAACCTATAAAAAAATTCTGATAGGGTTGATTTTTATTGGTTTGCAAATGCAAGCAATATATTTTGTCTTAGTTTACTGCGTTAAAAAAGAATATCAAAATGTCTCTAAGCTACACAAACAACAGATGTTTTCCAATCAACAGCTACGAGCAGAACTTAGCAAGATAGATAGCGAATTATTTAAGCTTAAGGAGAAGAAATCAGGCTGCAAAATGATAATGGCCAATGGTCTGTGTCTGTCTCACCTTACGACTATCATCACACAGTCTGCTTTTGCTGTCGATAAAATGACAACTCAAAAAAAACCGCGTGCTGCAATTTCTCTGACAGCGCGCGGTGATTTTTTGCAATTTTATGATTTCCTAAAACAATGTCATAAACACAATATATTAATTAACAATTTTTATTTACACAAAGAAGAGTTGCATAATTTATTGATTATTTTAAAAATGATTCAGCCATGAATATTATTTTTACAATTATCATCATATTATTAAATTTTATTACTCCAACATGTTGGAGTATGCGTGATCCGTTTCACATTGATGACATGATGTTAAATGAGTCAGTACTAAAAAAAATAATACTAACTGATTTGAATTATGTTGGGGCAATTATCCTTAAACAGGATGCTATTGGTTTTGTGGAAGATCCTTATGGAAATTTCTATGGTTTAAGAGTTGGTCAGAAGCTAGGGTCCAACAATGAAGAGATAACAACTATCTTGCCGGACAAAATAGTTTTAACAAACGGGCTTCACTTTATCGTAATTAAGGGGCGGTAGAATACTATAATGAATAAAAAATATTTCATTCTTTGTTTAATGATATTTATCCTTCTAATATCGGTTTCCGTTAAACTCTTGGCTGATAAAGAAAAAATAAGTGGACATAAAAATCAAGAGATTAAAATTATCTCCCTTGATTTTAAAAAAATTCCAGTGAGAGAACTATTGCAATTTATAGCCGAGGCAATGGGCTGTAATATTATCATGAGTGAAAGCGTTACTGGTAATTTGGCGTTACATTTTAAAAATGTGACTTGGCAACAGGCTTTTCATATTATTCTAGAGATGACTGGATTTGTAAGTAAGCAGATAGATAATGTGCTTTTAATAGCAAGCCCATTAGAATTTGCTAATCGGCAAAAAAGTGTCACTGAGGCTGCTTTAGTAAAAACATTTAAAATAAAACTGTATCATGCACAAGTTAGCCAGGTAATGGCACAATTAAAAAATGAAGACAATATCTTATCACCGATTGCTAAAGTAAGTGCTAATGTAGAAGATAATAGCCTTTGGATTAAAGAGAACGTTGAAAACATTCCTTTGGTGACAAGTTTCATCCATCAAAGAGATAAAGTTGAAAAACAAATTTTAATTTTAGCCAAGATCATTAATCTAGATGACAAAAAAGTGCATGAATTAGGAATTAAATTTAGACCTATTTCAAGAGAAAAATCTGATCAAGGATTGACCTTAAGTTTTCCTGAAGGGAATTCGCCTGGTTTAAATTTGGCGATAGCATCTATTGCGCAGTGGCAATTATTAAATTTAGAGTTAGCTGCTTTAGAGGCATCTGGGTATAGTAAAATAATGGCTGACCCCAAGATAGTTACCCTTAATCACCAACCTGCTATTATTGAAGCGGGAGAAGAGATCCCCTATCAAGAGAAGACCGCGAGTGGTGCAACCAATGTTTCCTTTAAAAAAGCTGCCTTGAGTTTGAAGGTTACCCCTACAGTGCTTCCTGATCGTAGCATAATTTTAGAGTTAGAAATTAAACAAAATAAAATATCTTCGCTTTCAGTAAACGGCACACCGGCTATACAAACACAAGAGTTAAAAACCCAAGTCATTATAGGGAATCGTCAAACTATTATTTTAGGAGGGATATATGAGACGACGAACTGTCAGGTGGTTGAAAAAATTCCAGTTCTATCGCATTTGCCTCTGGTTGGCCAGCTATTGAGTCATTGCGATACCCAGCAGTTAAAAAAGCAGTTGTTAATTTTTGTTACTCCGGAGATTATAGGGAACGTGCATGGGTAATTAACTAGAAATTTAAGCCTCCTGACTAGGGTTTGTCGTCAATTAATCCCGACTTTGCACTGCCATTAAGTTAAGGGTACCCCCGCGACTTACCCATATCTTATGCACAAGTCTGGAAACCGTTGTCTTCGCCCGTACAGACGTATAAAAAATATTTCAACTAATATAGGGCGAGGATTTTCCCCTGAAGACTGATCTGATTCTCCCCCAAAGAAAAAATGAGCATTCTTCATGAGATTGGCGCTGGATTCCTCGCATGAAAGGTTTGAGCATTCTACAAGTATCATGCGGCGAGGAACGACGAGCGGAAAGCGCCAGCAGCTTAACTCCCATGGCGAGGAACGATGGGCGGAAAGCGCCAGCAGCTTAACTCCCATGGCGAGGAACGACGGGCGGAAAGCGCCAGCAGCTTAACTCCCATGGCGAGGAACGACAGGCGGAAAGCGCCAGCAGCTTAACTCCCATGGCGAGGAACGACGGGCGGAAAGCGCCAGCAGCTTAACTCCCATGGCGAGGAACGACGGGCGGAAAGCGCCAGCAGCTTAACTCCCATGGTGAGGAACGACGAGCGGGAAGCGTCAGCAGCTTAACTCCCATGGCGAGGAACGACGACGAGGGCACTGCCATTAAGTTAAGGGCATTTCCTCCTCCTCGCCGTCGTTCCTCGCCGCGTGATGCCTGTAGAATGCTCAAACCTTTCATGCGAGGAATCCAGCGCCAATCTTATGAAGAAGGCTGATTTTTTTCTTTGAAGGTGAATCAGATCAGACTTCAGCTCTGGGTCTTCGTCCTATTGGTTAGAGTATTTTTCATACGTCTGTGCGGACGAGGATGAGGCTTCCAGACTTGTGCATAAGATATGGGTAAGTCGCGGGAGCGCCCTTAACTTAATGGCAGTGCGACGACGAGGAGGAAATGCCCTTATGACAGAGGTGCGACGTCACGAACTCACTAATGAATAATTTAAGCGGGAGTTTTTGAAGGAGATATTATGGAAGAATGTTTTGTATATATCTTAGCAAGCCGTCGCAATGGAGCCTTATACGTTGGTTCAACAACGAATTTAGTAAAAAGAATATGGGAACATAAAAATAATGTTATTCCGGGATTTACTGCAAAATATAATGTTCATCTGTCTGGTTTATTATGAAGTGCATCAAAATATCATGGAAGCTGCACGACGCGAAAGACGATTAAAGAATTGGTGCAGAAAATGGAAGTTAAACATCATTGAACAATGTAATCCGACATGGCGCGATTTATACGAAGAAATCAGCACTTAACTGGATCTTGTGGACAGGCCATATCTTTATACACAAGTGACCCAGTCCCTTAGGGTCAAACATTCAGAGAATAACTTTGGCTCTTCCGGAATTCCCATGGTTGACAAGAATTTCCCCCCTTTGAAAATAAAGGGATTATATGCTTGTTATTAGAAGTGTGAAGTCTCCATCCTCGCCATAGGAGTTAAGCTGCTGGGCGCTTTCCACTTGTCGTACCTCGCCATGGGAGTTAAGCTGTTGGGCGCTTTCCACTTGTCGTACCTCGCCATGGGAGTTAAGCTGTTGGGCGCTTTCCACTTGTCGTTCCTCGCCATGAGAGTTAAGCTGCTGGCTCTTTCCGCTCGTCGTTCCTCGCCGCATGATGCTTGTAGAATGCTCAAACCTTTCATGCGAGGAATCCAGCGCCAATCCCATGAAGAATGCTGATTTTTCTTTGGAGGTGAATCAGATCAGACCTCAAGCTCTGGATCTTCGTCCTATTAGTTAGAGTATTTTTAGTATTTTTCATATGTCTGCTCGGGCGAGGATGGTACCCATATGTATAAAGATATGCGGAATATGCGGCCACGGGACGACGGAGTCGAGGTTAATCTAAGACAGGCTCTAGCCATCCTTCATTCCGAATAACCTAGACCCTTCGAGTCAAACGCCGGAAAGGTCTTGCTAGGAAGAATGAAGCTGGAATCTTCTAGTGAAATCCACTAAAATTGAAAATTCTTTTGTAAAAAGTAGAAAAATGTCATTTAAAAAAAATATTTTCTTAGTTGGACCATGGGGGGGTAAGACTTCTGTGGGCAGGCTTTTGGCCAAGACTTTAAATTTTAAATTTTTTGACTCCGATCAAGTAGTAGAATCACAAACAGGTGCAGATATTCCTTGGATTTTTGATATTGAAGGTGAGCTAGGTTTCAGGCAAAGAGAATCTAAGATTATTGACTCTCTAACTAAGAAAAATAACATAGTATTAGCAACTGGCGGAGGAGTAGTTCTTGATGCTGAAAACCGTAAAAACTTGTCATCTAGGGGAACAGTTTTTTATTTGAAAGTAAGTGTTGACGAACAAGTTAGGCGTACCTGTCGAAGTCGTAATAGGCCGTTGATCTTAGATAAGGATCCTCATGAGATTTTTGAGAAATTAAAGGATGAGAGAGAATCACTTTATTTACAAGTCGCTGATCACGCAATAGATACTGATCACGGTTCAGTGCGAGCTATAGTTGATTCCATTTTAGAGAAAACAAATTTGTCAGATTCCTAGTGTTCCTTGCATAAGGCTTCTTTTTGAGGGATAGTTATTCTGTGGATGATAAATTGACAAAAATTATTGTAAATTTGAATGAGAGATCCTATCCAATCTTTATTGGAGAAGACCTCTTAAAACAAAATTTATTAATTCCTCATATCATTGGGCAACAAGTTTTCATTGTGACCAATGAGACAGTAGCTCCTTTGTATCTTGCTGTCTTAAAGTCACAATTTAAAGATTACCAATGTGATGACCTTATTCTGCCTGATGGGGAAGTTTATAAAACCATTGATTCAGTCCAAGCGATATTGACGCACTTATTGAACGAGGGCATCGTCGCAATACCACCTTGATTGCCTTAGGGGGAGGGGTGATTGGAGACATGACGGGTTTTGCTGCTGCCTGTTATCAAAGAGGAGCTAATTTTATTCAAGTTCCCACTTCTCTTCTTGGGCAGGTGGATGCTTCGGTAGGTGGTAAAACAGGGGTAAACCATCCACGTGCTAAAAACTTAATTGGCGCTTTTTACCAACCTAAAGCAGTCCTTATTGATACCAGTACTTTGCAAACCTTACCTCAGAGAGAATTCTGCTCAGGGATGTCTGAAATTATTAAGGCCGCTTTAATCTGCGATGAAGAATTTTTCTGTTGGCTTGAAGAACGTGTCATCAGCCTTCTTGAAAAAGAGGGGAACATGATAACTCACGCTATTAAAGAGGCTTGTCATATTAAAGCAAAAATTGTTATGCAAGATGAACGAGAGGCAAATATCAGAGCGCTTCTTAATCTTGGGCATACATTTGGGCATGCGCTAGAACAATATTTAAATTATAGCGACTGGCTACATGGCGAGGCTGTTGCGGTGG
This sequence comes from uncultured Gammaproteobacteria bacterium, assembly GCA_963817645.1. GTDB lineage: Bacteria > Pseudomonadota > Gammaproteobacteria > UBA6002 > UBA6002 > UBA6002. The sequence continues at coordinate 86,246 of CAWFQC010000014.1, forward strand.
GATTGGTGCTTGCAGCAGAATATTCAAAACGGATTGGATGGTTGGATGAAAAAAGCGTGTTACGTATCAAGAACATTTTGACAATGGCCAATTTACCTACAAAGTTGCCTTCTTCTATCTCTGTTTCAAAATTGATTGAAAGTATGAGTTCTGATAAGAAAAAAGACACATCAAAATTAAAACTAGTATTATTAAAAGGAATTGGTCAGGCTGTTTTGAGTACTCAAGTAGACTTAAAGATCCTTGAAGCAACGATTTCTGAAAATCTTAGGTGAAGTTTAATTGCAAGCCGATATAGAAAACATGTTCCTAAAAATTATGATATCAGGACCTGCGGGTAATTTGGAGAGTGTTATTGGCCCCCCTATTACCAGCAAAAAGAAACTGCTTGGTATAATTTGCCATCCTCACCCTCTATTTGAAGGCACCATGAATAATAAAGTGGTTACAACCATAGCGAGAGCCTTTCGACAACTTGACATCGTACCGGTAAGATTTAATTTTCGAGGCGTAGGTGACAGTGAGGGTCAATTCGATTATGGTCTAGGTGAAATGGAGGATCTCAAGGCAGTTATCAAAGAGGCAGAAAAAACTTATTCAGATTATGCCCTTTTGCTTGCCGGTTTTTCTTTTGGTTCTTATATTGCAATGAAGGTAGCCACTGAAATTAACCCTAAGGCGCTCATTACTATAGCCCCTCCAGTTAACCACCAGGATTTTGCCAACTTGCCGCCCGTTCGATTTCCCTGGATAGTTGTGCAAGGTGATAAGGATGAAATTGTCCCCCCTGCTCAAGTTTTTGATTGGTTAAAAGGTGTCCCGGTAAAACCCACCCTCCTTAAAATGCAAGGGGTCAGCCATTTTTTTCATGGTCACTTAACTGAGCTTCGTGATGAATTAGTTAATATCTTATCCCCTGTTCTTTAATCATATTTTTACGCACAAGACTGACCAGCTTTGTTATTCAACTATTAGTTCGACGAATCTAAGCAAAGAATCTCTACTGCCGTCGTCCCACTGCCATTAAGTTAAGCAATCTGTCGTCCGATGATGGCTTGATCACGGAATCTAGAAAAGTGCCCCTATCCTGGATCCCGCGAACAAGTCGCGGGACGACGGCGAAGGGGAAATTAATGGCAGTGTGCCGTCGTCCCGCGGCTTGTCCGTGGGGGATCCAGTTCTCCTTCCTGGATCCCGCGGACAAGCCCATAGGTATCTACACAAGTAAGGAAACCTAAGCTGCTTTAAACTTCGAGGTTATTCAGGAGCCTGGAAACCGTCTTCCTCGCCCGCTAAGACGTATGAAGAATACACTAACTAATAGGGCGAGGATCCAGCGCCAATCTCATGAAGAAAGCTGTTTTTTTCTTTGAATTGAAGATGAATCAGATCAGGCACCAGTACTTGATCCTCGCTCTATTAGTTAGGTTATTTTGGCTCTTTCGGAATCCCTGTGGTATTTTAAAGAAATCCCCCTTTTCCAAAATGGGAAACCCTTGTCAACCACAGGAATTCCGAAAGAGCCAAAGTTTATTCTCTGAATGTTTGACCTGAAGGGGTTGGGTCACTTGTGTATAATGACATGATTCTTTAATAGGCTCGGGGGCTCTGTTTCTTCGATTCCATCTATAGATTGATCAAATCTTGTGAGGATTAGCTGGCCCTCCAGGTGCCTTTTTAAAAAAATGGTTAGTGAAATGAACTGGATTAGATAACGCCTCTACCTGCAGTAGCATGACCGCAGAAAAAGAGAGGTAACTATTTGTGTTCATAAAGTGATCAGACTACAATAACAATAGAAGATGATAGCAGAGGTGAATAGTGGCAAAGAATAGTGATCCGTTTGATGATTTTATCAATATGGTATGGGCCAACAGAAGTGAAGGGTTGCCTGTAACTGGTTTTGATTTAAAGCGAGAGATTACTCCCGAAGAACTAAGGTACATGCACCAAAAATTTGCCTACATGCAGATTTTAAACCCTGAGGGCCAGGGTGAATTTTCAGATATCCGTTTTATCAGGGGGCAATCGGGTTGGATGATATTAGATTATCGAAACGCTATGTCCACTTCACCAGGCGAGGCGCTGTTCTCAGATGAACTTTATTCAGGTTCCAGAGATGAGTACTATCGAATTAACCTAGGTACAGGTACTCGGGTAAAACAAATAATTGATACTGCCGCTGAAATGGTCACTATGGCTAAAGAAAGAAATTGGCCATCAATTCATATCGTCAATGGCCAAAGGCTAATGAAATGGGGTATTTGGAAAGCCTCAATGGATTTGGATATCCCGTTGACAGGTTTTGTTCCTACTAAACAAGATGAGGAGAAATATAAAAGGATCAAGACACAATGTCCGACCCTTTTAATTTCTGCTCCAGTGGCAAAACTCTAGCTTGTTGGTGTTGGACTAAAAGTTAAAGTTATATAGTCCTCTTCTGTTGATTCATTTTTAACTAATGTTTTTCTATTATCTACTAAACGGGTCTTTTCATCATTGCCTGGATCTGCTAATTTGTTGTCTGTGCTATTAAAAAAGTTTCTAAAGCAGCTTGGCAAATATGACTGTGTAGTAGATCTATCCAATTCTTCCTCTGCTCCTTTTTGCAAATTTTTAAAGTGTTTTCTTTCGTTATCACTACGAAAGGAAGGATTAGCATCCGTCTCCAGGTCCAGAAGCCGCGAATGAGCCTTAACATATTTTTTTTCTTCACCTTTTGTTTTTTCGAGAATTTTTCTAATTTCAGACTTATTGTCATTTAGGGCTTGAGAAGGATTATCGTTATATTTTCCATTTTTGTTGTTAGCTCTAAAATAACGTTCCAGAGTATTGTCAATCGCGGCAGCTCTTATCTCATTTCGAAACCTAATATTATCAGTAGGATTCTGAAATAATGGGGGCAGATTAGATATTTTATCATAAAGCTCTTTACGAACACTTAGCCTTTCTTCCTTGTTAATGGTGTTTGCAGCCATTTGAGCGAGATCTCTAAGAGCTTCTAGCTTTTGTTCCCCTTTAAGTTCGTTATCAATGGACTGTATAGCCTCTTTAGTTTCCTTTGCATCTATAAAATTTTCTAATACTCTATCTTTATTTAACTTGAACTTAACATACGCCTTCTCAAAGCTGCCTTTATTATATTCCGTGTTGTTCGCAATATAATCATAAGCGTTTAATTCTTTCCTTTCTTTACCACTCCCACTCCAAAACGTGTAGGCAGTTCCATCAGATTTTGTCTTAGTAGAGAGTTCATCAGCCAAAATAGCTTGGGATTCAAGGGTCAGAGTTTTTAACATGTTTTTACTGCCATCAGTATCGGGCGTATGATTGTAAAAAGTTTGTGCTCTTAAAGATAAAAAACGTTCTGCATTGTCTTTGTTAAATATAGTGTTAGGAAGTGCTCGCGCATGATTTCGAGCCTCAATATGTTCTCTAATTGCGTTATATCTGGCTAATAGATTTTTTTGTGTGCCAATATTATCAATGTAGTGAAAATAAGGATCGCTTTCATTATGTAGTTTGTGCTTAAGCGATTCCTCAAGATCAACATCTGCACCCAGAGCCAATGCTGCTTCTGCGGCTTCTATTGCTAGAGAAATATCTTCACCATCGAAAATGATAGGGTCTTTGCCAGCTGCAACCATCGCAAGCTGCAAGTGCCCGTGGGTTGTTGCTCTCGTAACTGTCATTCGACAATCTCGATACTCGAATAGACCCATCCTTCCCTCCGACTTGGTAAGTCGATTGCGCGTTTAATTTCTCCCCGATCTTGTTGGAATTATCAATTGAATTTGGGGTTCTACCCGTAACCTTTCCCTTTGCTTTCTCCTCTCCCATAATTTGTTCATAATAATTGTAGGCTCGATTCTTTATTACCTTATTTTCTTTGTCAATCGCTTCTTGTAGTAGGTTTAAGCGCAACCCATGAATTTCCTGTAATTTCTTTAGAATAGCTGCCCTTTGATTTTGGTCGTTAATAACAATTCCTTTGATAATCCCATCAGTTTTTTCTTGTCTTTCCTTTAAACTATTGGAGTCGTTTGCTTGAGGAACCTTATTGCCGTCAACTAATCGGTTTATACCGCTGTTTTGTACAAGATGCTTGTCTTCCGCTATCCTATCTTGCATCTGTTTCTTTACAGCACCATCAACTGCTAGTGCTTTTGCTTTAATCAAAGCATCTAATTCAGCTTCTAGCTGATCTAAAGCCTCTAAGGATTTCTTTTCAGCCTCAGGGGAGGGGTGGGAGGTAGTACCTATCTCTACTGTATTATGTTGTTGCATGAGTTTTTACCCTTTTGTTGATAAATAAGAACTATTATATCGGAATAACCTTAAGACATTCTTAACAAATAGTGGAATTTTTTGCTATATTTTCACAATAAATTTAATCAAAATAAGGCTGTCTTCAGCAGGTATTTTATTCAAACTATGCTCAATAGTTTAACACTTTGAGGCATAAATAGCTAACCTTAACCTCACACCAGCAACTAATTACTGTACCATATCTTTAAGTTTCTTAAGAGGACGTATTTTAACCACATTGCGAGCCGGTTTAGCTTGGAACATCGTTTCTTTGCCAGTGAATGGGTTGATACCTTTGCGTGCTTTTGTTGCTGGTTTTCTTATTACGCGGCATTTCATTAATCCAGGTACAACGAATTGACCAGGTCCCCGTTTGTTACCCAAATGCAGTCCCATCAGTTCTGATAATGCAATCATAACGTTGGAAACGTCTTTTTTCTTGAGGCCAGAATTCTCTGAAATGTAATTAAGTACCTGAGACTTGGTAAAAGGTGCGCTGATAGTGATTTTTTTCTTGGAGGGGGTGGCAGTGATCGCTGATTTTTTAGCTGGCTTTGACTTTGTTTTCGCCATTTTTTTGGGTGTTGTATTTGCCATTATCGTATTCCTCTTACTTAAAAAATTGATAATTATTGTTGCTAACACCCAGTTCCTTGGACGCTAGCACCGAAATGTTGTATGTCATGTCCTAATCGATGGCACAATACCATCTTCAAGTTGAAAATGCACCTAAATTATAGGGTTAAATTGCTGCTTGAAGTCAAGATGTAGGGGTTTTAATGCTCATAATCAAATTGCCATCATTGGGGAGTATCTTTATATAAGCCTTAAAGCCTCTGTCCCTCGTCGTAGCACTGCCTTTAAGTTAAGCAATCTGTCGTCCGATTCAGTGGAACTATTGCTCCGGCTGCTGGCACTTGCAGCTACCCCCTCTCCCGCGCTATAATTTTTGCTAGAATCAATAAGTTACCAGCGGGAGAGGGTTGGGGTGAGGGCAAAGTTGGGAGCAGAGTTTGCCCCTCACCCCAACCCTAATCTATGCACACAAGTGGTTTTACTTACTATATCTTGTGTGTCTGTGAAAGTGGCAGTTACTACATATGGTAGCAAAAAAACGACTTGTGTGCATAGATTAGCACCCCAACCCTCTCCCGCAATAACCTATTGTATATAAAAAGATTTTTTGCGCAAGAGAGGGGGCGGCTGCAAGTGCTACATGAGGCTGTTATCTTACTAAAAACTCCGAGCCGAGGTATGTTAGCTTAGGTTTCTTTACTTGTATAGATACCTATGGAACAAGTCGAGGGACGATGGCGAAGAGGAAATGTCCTTAACTTAATGGCAGTGGGGCCTCCAAAAGGGGACTGAACACAGTGGCCTGGGTCAGTTTCAATTTATCAATGAGTTAACCGAACATTACCTTGTTAATTTATAAATGCTTGTATATATTACATGATTGCTGTAATATTTTGTCCTTTTTCATTTCTTTGGAGCTCCTAATAATGAGTACGTATAGCGCCAAGCCTATTGATGTCCGGCGGAATTGGTATCTTGTTGATGCCACCAACCAAAGACTAGGTCGACTGGCAACTTTGATCGCCACACGTTTGCGCGGAAAACATAAACCTGAATTCACTCCGCATGTGGATACAGGCGATTATATTGTTGTCATTAATGCAGAAAAAGTTGTTGTATCAGGTAATAAGGCTAGTGATAAAGTCTATTATCGTTATTCTGGCTATCCAGGTGGAATTAAGTCGACAACATTTGAAAAAATGATTGTTAAAACGCCAAACCGTGTCCTTGAGTCTGCGGTCAAAGGAATGCTTCCGAAAGGGCCTCTGGGGAGGGCTATGTTTCGCAAATTAAAAGTTTATACAGGTTCAGAACATCCTCACGCAGCTCAACAACCTGAACTATTGGAACACACTTAAATTAGGGTAAATACATGCCAGAAACTATCGCACAAAATTATGGTACCGGTCGTCGTAAATCTGCAACAGCACGCGTCTTTATTCGCCCAGGTAAAGGCAATATTACCGTCAACTATTTATCGCTTGACAAATATTTTTCTCGCGAAATTTCACGGGTTGTTGTCAAACAGCCTCTTGTTGTTTTGGATGTGGAAACGAAATTTGATATCTTTGTTACAGTACGTGGAGGTGGCGGAAGTGGCCAAGCCGATGCAATTCGTCACGGCCTTGCGCGTGCCTTGGTGGAATATGATGAGGAGGATGGTGGCGCTGAAGGTGGTACTGAAGCTGCAAACTCTTGGCGTAAGCTGTTGCGAGCGAAAGGCTACCTGACACGTGATTCTAGAATTGTTGAACGAAAAAAAGTGGGGCACAAGAAAGCGCGCAAAAGCCCTCAATTCTCTAAACGTTGATTTTATTTTTTCTTCAGACTGATTTTAAGGAGTAAATTACAATGACTGTCCTTAAGCGATCTGTAATGACTCTCTATTCCGGTTCACTTTGTCCTTATAGTCATCGGGTGAGAATTGTATTGGCTGAAAAAGGAGTCGGCGTGGATATTCTCAATGTCGATATTGATAACCCTCCCGAAGAATTAATTGAGCTTAATCCCTATCAAAGGGTTCCGACCTTGGTTGATCGAGACCTCGTGTTATATGAATCAAATATCATTATGGAATATTTAGACGAGCGTTTCCCTCACCCCCCTCTACTTCCTGTCTATCCTGTCGCAAGGGCTAAAAGTCGATTGATGATGTTTCGGATTGAACGAGATTGGTATACCTTGATGCATAAAATAATGGCAGGTGGCGCTGATACAGATGCTTCGCGTAAGGAATTGCGTGAAAATTTAGTCTCTTTGACACCTATCTTTGCTAATATGCCTTATTTTATGAGTGAAGAATTTTCATTAGTGGATTGCTACTTGGCACCGCTTTTGTGGCGATTACCAAGTCTTGGCATTGAGCTGCCACATCAAGCAAATGCCATTAAAAATTACGCCAAGAAGATATTTGGGCGAGAGTCATTCCAAGCCAGCTTGACCGAACCCGAACGTGAATTAAGAGACGATGATGACATCTAGCAGACCTTATTTAATTAGAGCGTTATATGAATGGATTAATGATAATCGCCTGACGCCTTATATTATTGTCAGTACTGAGTTTCCCGAGGTTAATGTTCCTAGGGAGTTTATAACCGATGACAAAATAATTTTTAACATTTCTCCAGAAGCGGTCAATGAGTTGTTTATCAGCAATAGTGAATTAGAATTTGACGCTTCTTTTTCGGGAATCGCTAAGCATGTGAGTGCGCCTATTGCAGCAATACAAGCTATCTATGCTCAAGAAAATGGCCAAGGCATGTTTTTTGATGGCGATGAACCTGGTGGTGATACTCCTCCAGATAATACCAGACATGTTAATCCTAAAAAAATTCGATCAAAAAAATCTCATTTGAAAGTTATTAAGTAGCCACATTAAATTTAAAAATAAAACCATCAACTACTCGCAGCTTTGAATATCCTTTATCATAACTGATCGAAGATAAGTCAAGGTGATAGCAACGTCCTTTATATTTTTCCCCAAGGTGATTCATGTCGTAATTAAAATCTCCAGCAATGACAACCTGCTTATTGGTGGAATTTAATAGGTAATCTATGTCTTCTTGGATGTTGGCATTAGGAACAAAATGGGCATTGACAATTCTAAGTCTGTTGGCAGGCTCATCTCCTTTGCCCTTTAGGACAATTTCAGTTACCTGAATACGCCTGGTTTGTGTAGGCAAATCAACAAACTCATCAAGCGCTACTGGCTCGGCGCTCTGTACCCAGGTTTTATTTACGAGCGTTAGCTGTCCAAATTTATGGTATCCTGTTTTTGAAAAACGCGCATTGTCAATGTCCCATTGTGTGTCTTTAAGTCTATTTTTTAATGTCGTGAGAAAAATCTTTAGTAGCGGCTTGTCTGGAACCTCTTGTAGGGTCATCACTGCAATTTTCTGCTGCGCTCGTAAAGATTGGCTGATTTTTATAGCTACACGCTCAAGTCTTTTGAGGTAGTCTTTTTCATTTTCCCTTAGTTTAAATCCGTTATTTGTCCTTTCCCCCTCACATACGCCACGCGTCATAATATTCCAAGTGAACAATGAAATATCATGGTATATGTCCATTGCTTGACCATAGTGGTCCGATAGACAGGCATTAATAGTCACGTGATCTAAATAACTAAAATTTACATCTTCTTGGCAAAATACTTTCTTTCTTAAGTGTGCTGCTAATTTTTTTTCCATTTACTTGGGAAAACCTCTTGCCGTTGAAAAAAATTGATAATTTTTATTATAGCTAAATTTTTAATAGCTAATTTTTATAATTTTTTCATCACGGTGCTTTACCCGATCCCAAAAACAGTTAACACGATATTTCTTAAATAAACAGTAGGGGTCACAATTATCGGCGTCAGCACACCTGTAAAAAGTAGTAACATAAGAATCAATAGGCCCGTAAATTCGAGCTTCTTCAAGCTTTCGGCAAATCTTTGAGGCAGTGCGCTATAAAGAACTCTGCTTCCATCAAGGGGCGGAATTGGAATAAGGTTTAGTAACATAAGCAATAAATTAATATTGATGCCAGCAAACCCCATATAAACAATGGCTTTAGCCCACTCAAGATGCAATCCCAGTAAATATAAGCCTATCTTAGAAGCCCCTGCCCAAAAAAATACCATCAAGAAATTAGCAAAAGGCCCAGCAATGGCAACTGCTGCCATATCGCGGCGAGGATGCTTGAGGCGGCTCCAATTAATTGGGACAGGTTTTGCCCAACCGAAGACAAAGCCTGTTAAAAGGAGAAGAATAGCCGGAAGAACGATAGTGCCAAACCAGTGTATATGTTTCAAAGGATTTATGGTCACTCTGCCCAATGATTTTGCGGTGTCATCGCCTAATTTATAAGCCATAAACCCATGCGCTGCTTCATGAACAGTGATGGCAAAAAGTACGGGAAGTGCCCATACTGCAAAAAGTTGTGCTGTTGATAATTGCTCCATTTAGACTATCTTTTTCGTCTAAGATATATTCAAATAAGGTAACTATTTTTGCAACTCCATTGACTTGCCTGGCAACAGCAACCGCTATTTCTGCTTGGCTATGTGTCACAAGACCCATTAAATAAACAATACTGTCTTCTGAAATAACTTTAATTTGGGTAGAATGCAGGCCCATTTCTGCGATCATTGCAGTTTTCACCTTTGTGGTGATCCAGGCATCAATAGACAGTTCCTTGCCACCCAGGGGCTCACCAATCTCAATTTGGTTATTAATGCGTCGAATATGGGGCACTGCTTTAACCAGCTCATAGGCTCTTCCTTTTAACTCAGGGGTAGTAGTTTGTCCAACCAGAAGCACTATCCCATTAAAAGTGGACACTGAAATACGAGAGCAGCCTTTTAGCCTAGGTTCTGAGTTTAATTGAATAAGTGATTGACAATTTATTTTCTTATCAAGAAGAATTGTTCTTACGCTTCGTTTGTCAGATATAACCACGCCACCTGCAGTAGCCCCTGCCACAAAGGCCGCAGGTAAACAGGCAGATAAACTTAATGAACCCGTTAACAGGAGGGGAATTAATATTTTTCTAATCATTTTTTATTCCTCGAATTAAGTAATAATCTGTCAACCAACTCACAAACCTCATCACCAAATAATATTCTATCAACCATGTCACACAAGCAATGGATAATGAGGATATGTGTCTCTTGAATGCGTGCAGTACATTGCGAAGGTACCCGAATTTCTATGTCCTCGCCTTCCAGCATTGAACCTATCTTTCCTCCATCTTTTCCTGTTAAAGCAATAATAGACAGCGCTTTATCATGACCGGCATTTATGGCCTGTATGATATTCTTTGAATGACCACTGGTGGAAATGACAAGGAGTATGTCTCCTGGCTGGCCAAGAGCTTTAATTTGCCTTGAAAAAACTTCATCATAATGATAATCATTTGAAATGGAGGTAAGAATGGATGTATCTGTAGTTAAGGCAATGGCAGGAAGTCCTGGTCTATCCATTTCAAAGCGATTGACCATCTCAGATGAAAAGTGTTGAGCATCTGAAGCTGAACCTCCATTGCCACAGCTTAGAATTTTATGATTATTATCCAGCGCTTTTGCCATTAACATAGCAGCATTTGCAATTGTGCCAGGCAACAGTTCAGCCGAAAGCCTTTTAACGGCAATACTATCGTGGAAATTTTGTATTATTTTTTCTATCATGACTGGCTTATTGTACCTGAAACGCATCTTTAATCCAGTCAATCTCTTTGTAAAATGCAGTAGTTTGAATGGCGACCACATCGAATCGACAGGGTTTCCAGGTGGGATTTTTTTGTAAGTAAAAACTGGCGGAGCGGATAATTTTTTTCTGTTTTATAAAGGTCAATGCTTTCTCTACTTCTAGCGTATTGCATAAATTGCCGATAGCGAACTTCGATGAATACTAATGTTTTGTCGTCCTGCATAATTAAGTCTATCTCACCAAAAGGCGTAAAATAATTTTTGGTAATAAAGATTAAATTTCTTTCCAATAAGAAATTTAAAGCAATTCTTTCACCTTTTAAGCCAAGTTTTTGTGTGGGAGAATGTTTGCTCTTAATGGCCATAGTTTTAGGAAATTTTATGCAAAATGGTGGTAAATTATACATTGTTGCAACTCCCATCGGCAATCTAGGTGATATTACTTTTCGTGCAATTACGGTATTAAATGAAGTTCAATGGATTGCGGCCGAAGATACCAGGCATAGCAAAAAGCTGCTTGCCCATTATGGGATTCACACTGCGTTATTATCAGTCCATGCTCATAATGAACGAGCTCAAATTTCCAAGATTTTAAACTGGTTAAGCAATCATCAAAGCGTTGCCTACATAACTGATGCGGGTACTCCTTTGATTAGCGATCCAGGGGCTTACTTGGTTCAAACCGTAAGAGAGCAAGGGTATGAGATTGTTCCTATCCCAGGTCCTTGTGCGGCAATCACAGCGTTAAGTGCCTCTGGTTTCACAGATCCCCATTTCTTCTTTGAAGGTTTTTTGCCTAATCGTCTTTCGGAAAGAAAGCAAAGGTTGCAACAATTAAAAGATCTGCCCTGTACCATCATTTTTTATGAATCACCTCACAGGATCATGGCAGCTCTTTCGGATATGCTGGATATTTTCGGCGCTCGCCACGCGGTGATAGCAAGAGAACTAACCAAGAAATATGAAACTATCAAATCAGGACCACTAAATGAATTATATAAAATGCTTAATGCTGATACAAAGCAGCAGTTGGGTGAATTTGTTTTGTTAGTATCCGGAAAAACAAAAGAAGAGAAATTACCTCAAGAGAAAATTGAGGCATTGATGAGCATCCTTTTAAAGGAACTGTCATTAAAGAAAGCAGTTTTATTAGGGAGTGACTTGTTAGGTGTCAGCAAAAATGAATTGTATACATTTGCCTTGCAACTAAAAAATAAAGGGTAGGGAAATAGAAGAAAATATCTAAACTAGTGCCTCATCAGCATTAAATTTTAGGGTAAATCGATGTTGTGTATTCAGTGCCTCTCCACGCTAAATTGCAGGGTTAACTTCTCTTTGTGTCTTGTTAACCTAAAATGTAATAGGTCAGGTCCCCCCTCCTCTAAAATGGCACAAATGTCCAGTCTTGCGCCAAATCTGAGTAAAAATTTGCTGAAAATTGCTCAAAAAACACCCTCATCCGGCCTGACGGCCACCTTCTCCCGCAAGCGGGAGAAGGATAAAGAACAAAAAGGTATTATTCCCTTCTCCCGCTTGCGGGAGAAGGTGGCCGTCAGGCCGGATGAGGGTGATTTTGAGCAATTTTCATCAAACTTATTTGCGGCGCGGGAGAGGGGGTAGCTGCAAGTGCTACTATGAGGCTGTTTGCTCACTTAAAGACGTCAGTAGATTCCGTGATCAAGCCATCACCGGACGACAGATTGCTTAATTAATGGCAGTGCGACATAGTGGCAGCTAATTGACGACAGGCCCTAGTAAAGTTTGTCCGATTTTTCAACGGGAACCGCTGAAAAATCATTCACATTCTTAGGCGAAAATTGGTATAATTTAAGATTAGGAGTGAGTTAGACAGTCGCTGTATTTATTTATAGAGGAAAGTCCGGACTCCAAAGAGCAAGATGCCAGGTAATGCCTGGGGAGTGTGAACTCACGGAAAGTGCCACAGAAAACAAACCGCCAATTGAAATGTTATTTCCTTGGTAAGGGTGAAAAGGTGCGGTAAGAGCGCACCGCGCTGGTGGTAACATCAGTGGCAGGGCAAACCCCATCTGGAGCAAGACCAAGTAGAAATCCACGCTATTTGCAAAACGCTGCTCGCGTTTAGGATTTGGGTAGGTTGCAAAGAGGTGTGTGGTGACATACGCCCAAGATAAATGACTGTTCATGACAGAATCCGGCTTATCGACTCACTCCTAATCACCCTCCTTTTCTTCTTGGCCTTTTTCATAACTCAAGCTCAGAAATAGTTGAATAAGATTCAAATGAATTTTAGCATGAGGGCAATATCCTTTTTTTATTCGATAAATTGTCTTGGTAGTCACTCCCAACATTTCTGCTATCTGTTTTACACTGTAATCTTGCTCTAAAATCAAGCTCTCAATAATTTCTCTTGCAGTACCCGGTATCTTCCACTTCATACAACCCCCATAGCCACATGCTAAACGTGAACATTTAAAAAAATTAGGAAACATTTAATTCGAAGGATTATTTCGATTTATTTAGGAAATATAACCAAATATTGAGGGGTTGGCACAAGAGCAAATAGAAGTAATTACTGTGGGATATGGCTTACACGAAGGCAACACGTTGTCAAAGTTAACATTTAATCCTCATGCTTCCTTTTTGGCTAACGCAGTGTCATAATATGGAATAAAGTGGTTAAAAGTGGGAGATAGACCCTTTTGTTTAGAGGCATAAATGCGGTCAATCTTGATGTTAAAGGGCGGATGGCAATCCCAGTTCGTTATCGTCCTTTGATCGAACAAGCAGATAATCAATTGATTGTGACTATTGACACTGAAGACCCCTGTCTCTTGCTTTATACACTTCCCGAATGGGTATTACTCGAAAAAAAAATTGAAAACTTACCTTCATATAATCGAGCTGCTCGTCGAGTGCAGCGGTTATTAATTGGTCATGCTACTGAAATGGAGTTGGATGCAAATGGACGTATTCTACTTCCATCACTTTTACGGGAGTATGCGCAGCTGGATAAACAGATCATCCTGGTAGGACAAGGGAAAAAATTTGAAATTTGGTCGAATATTCAGTGGCAAGAAGGCCGAAACGACTGGATAACAGGGGCCGCGGGGGATAAAGAATTTCCAACTGAAATTTTGCAGTTAGCAATATAACCATGAAGGATTATCATCAACCTGTTCTTTTGCAGGAAGTTATTCAGTTTCTAGATATAAAGCCTGATGGCATTTATATCGATGCGACATTTGGTCGTGGTGGACATGCTACAGAAATTTTACATCGATTGGGGCAAAATGGATTTTTGTTAGCAATCGACAAAGACCCTGATGCTGTTTTTTATGCTAGGGAGAATTTTAAGTGCTTTGAAAATTTTAGGATAAAACAAGGATCGTTTAATATGTTACAGACATTTGCAAATGAATTTAGGTTGATAGGTAGAGTCAACGGTATATTGCTTGATTTAGGCGTCTCATCGCCTCAGCTTGATGACCCTTCTCGAGGTTTTAGTTTCTTACAAGATGGCCCTTTAGATATGAGAATGGATCCTCAAGCGCCACTAGATGCTGCAACCTGGATAAATCGAGCTAGTATGGACGAGATTGTTAAAGTGCTCCAAGAATATGGCGAAGAACGTTACGCAAGGCGCATTGCCAAAGCAATCGTCTTGGAAAGCAAAAAGGAGCCTATAATAAGGACCAAGCGGTTGGCAGATATTGTTGCAAAGGCAAATCCGGCTTGGGAGCGATACAAGCATCCAGCAACCCGTACTTTTCAAGCGATACGCATTTATATCAATCAAGAACTCCAAGATTTAAAAACTTGCCTTGATCAATGCCTTTCAGTTCTGGCGCTGGGAGGAAGGTTTGCTGTGATTAGCTTTCATTCTTTAGAAGATCGATTAGTGAAAAGCTTTATTCAACAGCAACAACGTGGTGGAAATATCCCTCGAGACCTTCCTCTTACTCAGAAGCAATCTTCTCCCAATCTCAAAAGAGTTGCCTGGGGAGTTAAAGCTAGTGATGCGGAGATAAAGAACAACCCTCGATCAAGAAGTGCCATTTTGAGAGTTGCGGAGAAATTAAAATGAATACAGCAGTACGAGTTTTAACACAAGGTCGTTTTCAACCGGCAGTTATCCCATTTTTCATAATTACTCGGCCGCGGCTATTAAACTTGATCTTACTTCTTGCTCTATTTCTATCTGCTTTTGGTGTGATTTATCTTAAAGACTTGAACAGAAGGTTATTTATTCAGTATCAGGCCCTAGAAACTACCCACGATAAACTTTATGAGGATTGGGGGAAGTTATTGCTTGAACAAAGCACTTGGTCTACTCAAGCGCGTGTGCAAAAAATTGCAGAGTGTCGATTGGGTATGAGTCTCCCTTCTCCCAAGGAGGTGGTTGTTTTGAGAATCCATAAATAACAGATGCGTGCTAAGAAATGGGTAAACAAGTGGCTAGTCTTTGGCGATTTTATTTTGTTATTCTAATACTATTGTTAGCAACGTTATGCCTTTTTTGGCGCATGGTAGATTTAAATATTTTGCAGCGGGGTTTTTTGCTGCAGCAAAGTGATGCCAGAATACTCAGAATTGTTAGTATTTCTGCATACCGAGGAATGATTACCGACAGGTTTCATCAGCCGCTTGCCATCAGTGCTGGGGTCGATTCTATTTGGATAAATCCAAAATTGTTCGCACCAACTCTTCTACAATTGTCTAAGCTATCAGCAATAATTAAAATTCCACTTTCTAAAATTCAAAACAAAACGATTAGAACTACAAAAAAGGAATTTATCTACCTTAAGCGAGGCTTGTCACCTAGCGAGGCGCAGGCTGTTAAGATCCTGGATATCCCGGGTCTTTTTTTTCAGCATGATTATCACCGTTTTTACCCACAAAGTGAGGTCATGGCGCATGTAATTGGGTTTACCAATATAGATGATGAAGGCCAAGAAGGCTTAGAGCTTGCCTATGATACTTGGTTAAGGGGTATACCAGGCAAAAAGAAGGTGGTGAAGGATAGATTAGGAAACATAATAGCTGATTTAGGGATTATGAGAGAGCCAAAGCATGGAAACAATCTAACACTTAGTATTGACAGCCGAATCCAATATCTAGCTTATGAACAGCTAAAGGACAATGTTCAAAAATATGCCGCGAAATCGGGTTCTATTGTGGTGCTGGATGTTAAAACCGGTGAAGTGTTGGCAATGGTCAATCAGCCATCTTTTAATCCAAATATTTTAATAAAATTTAATGATGGCAGGTATCGAAATCGGGCAATGACTGATCTTTTTGAGCCTGGTTCTACTATAAAAGCGTTTACAATAGCAAGTGCCCTTGAAAGCGGTCATTACCACTTTGGTTCAAAAATAGATACTTCTCCTGGCTGGATCAATCTAAATGGCTATCCTATCAAAGATGATCATAACTACGGGGTTATTAACTTAGTTAAAATTTTACAAAAATCCAGCGATGTAGGCGTTGCTAAGGTAATCTTATCTTTGCCTGACCAAAATCTATGGAAATTTCTTAACAGAGTTGGCTTTGGGGAAAAGACTAATAGTTACTATCCTGGAGAAGCCGCAGGAACTCTAGTTTATCGACCTAAATGGAGTTCCATTGAATTAGCGACGCTTTCTTTTGGTTATGGAATTGCTGTTACACCTATTCAACTGGCCCAAGCTTATTCTATTATTGCTGCAAATGGTGTAAAAAGACCTGTCTCGTTATTAAAAATTGATCAACTTTCAGAAGGAAAGAGAGTGCTTAATGCAAAAATTTCTAAGCAAATGCTGCTCATGTTAGAAGCTGTGGTAAACGGTGGAACTGGGTCATTGGCTAAGATCCCTGGTTTTCGTGTAGCAGGGAAAACAGGCACTGCATACGTTGCTGGGAAAAATGGCTATGATAAGCAGCATTATTTTTCTTCATTTGTAGGTATTGCCCCTGTGTCAAATCCTACACTAGTTGTTGCTGTGGTGATTAAAGACCCTAAAGGAGAACAGCATTCAGGTGGATTAGTAGCTGCGCCTATTTTTGCGCAAGTTATGTCTGGCGCTTTGCGATTATTAAATGTTTCGCCGGATGATTTAGAAGGGGAAATAGAGTCTTGAAAATAAGTCAATTAGTAAAAGGTATGACATTGATTTCTGATGAACAAGATGCTTTTATCACTGGCCTTTGTAGTGATAGCAGGCAGATACAAAGAGGTAATTGTTTTTTTGCACTCAAGGGCATGCGTCAAGATGGCCGCGATTTTATTCCTGAGGCAGTGGAAAAGGGGGCAAGTGTTGTTATTGTGGATGATATTGCGTCCTATACTGGGCACTTATCTGTTCCTGTCATACACCTTCCCCAATTATCTTGCCAATTAGGAGAAATAGCAGCAAGGTTCTATCAACGGCCTGCTGATGATCTTACGATGATTGGCGTTACTGGCACCAATGGTAAAACCTCCACTTCTCAATATATTGCAATGGCATTACAAATGGCCAGGAAAAATTGTGGCGTTATTGGGACACTTGGCTATGGCTTTCCCAATGATTTATTACCTACTGCCCATACAACTTCAGATGCCCTTACATTGCAAAAACAGCTATCAGAATTATTCAAGCGTGGAGCTCAAGCTGTGGCGATGGAAGTATCCTCTCATGCACTTGAACAACATCGAACTGAGGCAGTGGCATTTGACCTTGCTATTTTTACTAATCTAACACGAGAGCACCTTGATTTTCATGGCAACATGGAAAACTATGCAGCAGCCAAGAAAAAACTATTTTATTCCAAAGGACTAAAACAAGCTATCATCAACATCGATGATCCTTTCGGGTTAGCCCTAGCCCAAGAGCTCAAAGACCAGATCTCTACTTATTGTTATAGTTTACAGCCCGTGGTGAATATCTCCTTACCTATGATCAAAGCTCATCATATAAATTTAAATAGCAAAGGGATGAGTGCAAAGATTAATACTCCTTGGGGTGAAGGGCAATTAAAAAGCCGCTTGCTAGGTAGGTTTAATTTAAGCAATCTATTGGCCGTTCTCACCGCGCTATTAATATTAGATCTTCCATTTGACACCGCTCTTGAATATATTTCAAATTTACAGACTGTTCCTGGAAGAATGCAGGTTTTTGGGGGAGGGAAATTACCTCTTGTTGTAGTGGATTATGCACATACCCCTGATGCCCTTATGCAAGTTTTATTGGCTCTTCAAGAACATGCCCAAGGAACGTTGTGGTGTTTATTTGGTTGCGGTGGAGATCGGGATAGAGGTAAGAGGCCATTGATGGGGCAGATTGCCGAACGCTATTCAGACCAGTTAATTATTACAGATGATAATCCCCGAACTGAAGATCCTAACAAAATTGTTGCCGAGATTATGACTGGATTGCTTTGTCCTTGGGCATCAGAAATAGAGCACGATCGAGGTGCTGCCATTGCACATGTAATTAGTTGTGCCCAGGCAGGTGACGTGATATTAGTAGCAGGTAAAGGGCATGAAACTTATCAGATTATTGGAGAAGAGAAGATACCTTTTAATGATAGCGAGCATATTGCAGCTCAATTACGTCTTAAATCAAAAAATAGCTAGGATTATTTATGCAATTAAGTGAACTAGCGGAACTTTTAAATACCAAATTGAAGGGTCAGAATGCCGTTATCTCTTCAATAACCCATGACACGCGAGAACTAGTTCCTGGGCAATTGTATATTGCAATTAAGGGGCACCAGTTTGATGGACATGATTTTTTGCAAGCAGCTATCGAAAAGCAGGCGATTGGTGCTATTGTTTCAAAGGATCTAAACCTGGCTATTCCCACCATTCAAGTTTCAGATACCCGACTGGCTTTAGGTAAAATAGCAGCTAACCATCGAAGCGCCTTTGACCTTCCTGTTATTGCAGTCACAGGGAGTTGTGGAAAAACGACTATTAAGAGCATGCTTGCCAGTATTTTAAATCAAATGGGTTCTACTCTCTCACCAGTCAAGTCATTTAATAATGACATCGGCGTGCCCTTGACCTTGCTCCAGTTAAACGCACAGCATCAATATGCTGTGATTGAAATGGGGGCTAACCATCCAAATGAAATAGGCTATTTAAGTTCACTTGCTAAACAGAATGTAGCGGTGGTAAGTAATGTGGCTCCAGCACATTTAGCGGGGTTTGGCAGTTTGGTTGGTGTGGCAGATGCCAAGGGTGAGATCTATGAAGCGCTCCCACATGATGGGATAGCTATTATCAATAGCGATGACGAATTTGCAGGCTACTGGCAATCTAAAATTAAAAACCGCAGTAGCATTACTTTTGGAATTCGGTCAAAGGCTGATGTTAGCGCACAGAACATAATCTTAAGCAGTGAAGGAACGCCAATATTTAATTTAATTTATCCTGATGGAAGGGCCTTAATTCATTTGCCTCTTCTTGGCATGCACAATGTAATGAATGCCTTAGCATCAGTTGCAGCAAGTTATGCAGTAGGAGCCACTAAGGATGCATTAATACAGGGCTTAAGCAAACTAAATCCTGTGGGCAAAAGATTAACGAAATATAAGGGACTGCATGATTCCGTTATTATTGACGATTCATACAATGCTAATCCTCTTTCTGTTTCCGCGGCTCTTGAAATATTAGCTCATTACAAAGGCGAAAGAATACTGGTATTAGGAGATATGGCAGAACTAGGTTCGAAGGAAGAATACTTCCATGTAGAAGTTGGAAAAAAAGCAAAAAATTTAGGGATCAATAAGTTGTATGCGTTTGGCAGGTTATCAAAACATACCGTTGATGCGTTTGGTAAAAATAGCTTTTATTTTCAAGATCAAGAAAGTTTAATTGCAACATTAAAAAGTGATTTACATTCTAGCACTATTATCTTAGTCAAAGGTTCACGTGCCTTGCGAATGGAAAATATAGTACAAGCTCTCATTTGGGAAAATTAAGTTATGTTATTGTGGCTAACAAAATATTTAGAACATCATTGGCATTTTTTTCATGTATTTCAATATCTAACTTTTCGATCAATTCTTAGCACCTTAACGGCCTTAACTATTTCATTGCTGCTTGGTCCTGTTATGATCAAACGGTTAACCTATTATCAGGTTGGTCAAAATATCAGAAATGATGGTCCTCAAAGTCATTTAAAAAAATCAGGGACTCCTACTATGGGAGGGGCCTTGATTTTAATTGCTATTGCGATCAGTATTTTTTTATGGGGAAACTTGTCAAATGTTTATGTATGGATTGTTTTGCTTGTGACCCTAGGATTTGGGGCAGTTGGTTGGATAGATGATTACCGAAAACTAATACGAAAAAATACCAGAGGTTTGCCACCCAAATGGAAATTTTTTTGGCAAACATTTATTGCAATAGCTGCCGCAATATTTCTTTACCACATTGCCAAGTTGCCCGTAGAAACGAGGCTAATTGTTCCTCTTTTTAAAAATATCTTTCTCCCATTGGGGATTTTTTATATTCCCTTTGTCTATTTTGTATTGGTGGGCGCAAGTAACGCAGTTAATTTAACAGATGGTTTAGATGGGTTAGCCATTTTACCCACAGTTATGGTAGTAGGTGCCTTAGGTATTTTTTCTTATGCAACCGGTAATTTTCAGTTTGCAAATTACTTAGGCATTCCTTATATACCAGGCGTTGGAGAAGTATCCGTTTTTTGTGCTGCCTTAGTCGGTGCAGGTTTGGGTTTTCTATGGTTTAACACTTATCCTGCTCAAGTT
This sequence comes from uncultured Gammaproteobacteria bacterium, assembly GCA_963817645.1. GTDB lineage: Bacteria > Pseudomonadota > Gammaproteobacteria > UBA6002 > UBA6002 > UBA6002. Next base: position 106,533 of record CAWFQC010000014.1, read on the forward strand.
TTTATGGGGGATGTAGGCGCCCTTGGGCTTGGTGCAGCACTTGGCATCGTCGCGGTAGTTGTTCGTCAGGAACTTGTGTTGTTGATAATGGGAGGGGTGTTTGCCATTGAAACAATTTCCGTTATTTTACAAGTGGCATCATTTAAATTAACAGGACGTCGTATTTTTAAAATGGCACCTCTTCATCACCATTTTGAATTAAAAGGTTGGCCAGAGCCTAGGGTTATTGTTCGATTTTGGATAATTACCTTTGTATTGGTTCTTAGCGGGTTGGCAACCTTAAAATTGCGGTAGCAAGAATATGAACAACAATTTAAAAGTAGTAGTAGGCCTTGGCAAAACTGGGCTGTCCTGCGTTCGCTATTTGGTTTCACAGGGTGATCAGGTTGCTGTAACCGATAGTCGCATGCAGCCACCAGGGTTAAAGGAATTCAAAGATGTCTTTCCAGATGTTCCCTTAAGCTTAGGTAAGTTTGATGAACAACTTCTTAATAAAGCTTCTGAATTAGTGGTAAGCCCAGGAGTATCTGTGGGAGAACCCAGTATTGCAAAGCAATTAAAAAGGCATATTCCTATTGTTGGAGATATAGAGCTATTTGCTAAAGCAACCACTAAGCCGGTAGTGGCTATTACGGGCTCAAATGGTAAGAGTACAGTGACTTCATTGGTAGGGCATTTGGCAAATCAAGCTGGCCTTAATGTTAAAGTTGGGGGCAATTTAGGGGTGGCTGCTCTCGATTTATTGGATGATTTTAATGCCGATCTCTATATTCTTGAATTATCTAGCTTCCAGCTTGAAACAACTTTTTCATTGAAATGCTTATCGTCGGTAAATTTGAATATCAGTCCTGATCATATGGACAGGTATCATTGTTTGGAGGAGTATATTAATGCCAAGTTGCGCGTTTATCAGAACTGCCAGAATCCTATCATCAACCTAGATGATCCCCAAAGCTATAAATCTTTTAATTTTAAAAACCAGACTGTTGGTTTTACCTTGCATGAACCTCTTGAAGGGATGTATGGGCTTCGTCAGGTTTCTGGGGAAACCTATTTGGCGTTGGGGGAAAAAAATTTGTGTAGGGCAAAAGATCTAACCCTGAAGGGATATCATCAATATGCAAATGTGTTGGCTGCATTGGCCATAGGTAGGGCTATTGGATTGTCGTTAGATTCAATGTTAAGGGCTCTGCCTTCTTTTAAAGGGTTGCCTCATCGTTGCCAATGGGTTGCAAAAATAAACGATATTGATTGGTACAATGATTCTAAGGCAACTAATGTTGGATCAACTATAGCAGCTATTGAAGGGCTAGGATCGGAAATAAAGGGAAAGATAGTATTATTGGCAGGAGGGCTAGGAAAAAATGCCGATTTCTCTAAGCTCTATCATCCTGTTGCCAAATATGTCAGAACCTTAGTGCTATATGGAAAGGACAAAGACCATATTGCTGCCCCCTTAAATGGGGCGACCTCGGTACTGTTTGCAAAAGACTTGCCAGGTGCTGTCAATGTCGCTAAAGAAAATGCTATGAGGGGGGATGCGGTCATTCTTTCGCCCGCGTGTGCAAGCTTTGACATGTTTCGTGATTTTGAACATCGTGGAGAGGTGTTTATGAACATTGTTCGTGAAATTGCCTCTTGATTCCTGTGCGTAAGAAAAAATCTAGGCTACAACTAGATCCCTGGATTATAGCATCAAGCTTATCCATTATTACTCTTGGCCTCTTGATGGTGACATCAGCTTCCATGGTGGTTTCAGAAAGATTATTCAATTTTCCCTTTCACTTCCTGTTTCATCAATGCGCTTATCTGTCTTTGGGTATTTTCTTTGGGCTATTTGCTTTTCGTTTGAATTTAAATCAATGGCAGATTATTGGAACTTATCTTTTTATCGCCTGCCTATTGTTGCTTATATTAGTACTGATTCCAGGCATAGGTCATAGGGTTAATGGCAGCACTCGATGGTTAGGTTTTGGACTGTTGACAGTGCAAGTCTCAGAGTTAGCAAAATTCAGCGTTATTTTATATTTAGCTGGATATTTAATACGTCGACAGGAAGAAATACAGGCAAACTTTTCTGGCTTTTTAAAACCAATGCTCCTGCTCTCGATTATTTCTTTTTTATTGCTATTAGAACCAGATTTTGGGGCAACAACCGTTATTCTGGGCACATCCCTTGGCATGATGTTTTTAGCTAGAGTTCGTCTTTGGCAGTTTATGTTTCTTTTTTCAGTGGTTGTAGGATCATTAATTTTTTTAGCTCTTTCATCTCCATACCGTCTTGAGCGTATTACTACTTTTTTGCACCCATGGGAAAATCCATTTGATAGTGGATACCAATTGACTCAATCACTTATTGCCTTTGGAAGAGGAGGCTTTTGGGGGGTAGGTCTTGGCAATAGCATTCAAAAATTATTTTACTTGCCAGAGGCCCAAACTGACTTCCTATTTGCAGTTCTTGCGGAAGAATTAGGTTTTATAGGTGAGTGTGTGGTCATTATTCTTTTCATGGTACTGGTAGGTCGGTCATTATTTGTAGCCAAACAGGCCTACCTGCTTAAGAAATTTTTTGAAAGCTACGTTGCCTTTGGCTTTGCTTTGTGGTTAGGCATTCAGGCCATGATCAATATGGGTGTTAATTTGGGCTTATTGCCAACGAAAGGTCTGACATTGCCTCTTATGAGCTATGGGGGGAACAGTTTATTAGTCAATTGCGTAGTTATTGGTATTTTGCTAAGAATTAGTCATGATTGTTATTCTAATAGCCCAAATCAGATAAAAAAAACATCGCATTTCCTATAACATTATACTTTTACAAAAGACTAAATAGTGACTCAATTTCTACTATAAATATAAAATTAAGAAAAATGATTGGAGAATTATTCATGAATTTTAATCCTAACAACATGGATAAGATTAAACATATACATTTTGTTGGAATCGGGGGAGCAGGGATGGGTGGCATCGCTGAGGTGATGGTCAATCAAGGTTACCATGTCTCAGGGTCTGACTTGAGTGAGAATGCAGTGACAACGCATCTTAAAAACTTAGGCGTGAATATTATGAAAGGCCATGCGCCGGATAATATCAACGCATCAGACTTGATAGTCCTATCCAGTGCTATCTCAGAAGATAATCCTGAGTTAATTGCCGCAAAAAAATATCAGATTCCGGTGATTCCAAGAGCAAAGATGTTAGCTGTTTTAATGCAAACAAAGTATGGTATTGCTATTTCCGGGACTCATGGGAAAACAACAACCACAAGCCTTGTTGCCAGTGTATTAGCACAAGCTAAACTCCACCCTACTTTTGTCATTGGCGGTCTTTTAAAAAGTGTTGGGACGAATGCGCAGCTTGGTACAGGTGATTATTTTGTCGCAGAAGCAGATGAAAGTGATGCCTCATTCTTGTATTTAAAACCAAAGATTGCAGTTATCACAAATATCGATGCCGATCATCTTGATACTTATAATGGAAGTTTGGAAGTGTTAAGAAGCTCATTCCTAGAATTTGTCTCAGAGGTACCTGATGACGGGTTGGTGGTGCTTTGTGCTGATGATCCTGGTGCTCATAGCTTACTTTCTGAAATCAACAAGCCTTTTGTTACTTATGGTTTTAATTCTGAGGCTGATATCCAAGTGACTTTATTTCGGCAACAAGGGTTACATAGCCATTTCCAAGTAATATCTAAAGTTGATGACGCTAAAATTGATATCATCCTAAATCTTGCTGGCAAGCACAATGTATTAAATGCTTTGGCAGCATTGGCAGTAGCTAAGAAGTTGGGGGTAGGCAATGAGGATATCCAACAAGCATTTAAAAGTTTTATGGGTATTGGACGTCGCTTTCAAATATATGGAGAAATAGAGTTTCCAACAGGCAAAGTTTTGCTCATTGATGATTATGGGCATCATCCAAGAGAGATTGCTGTTACCTTAGATGCTATAAAACTGGTTTGGCCAAAACGTCGTTTGGTGATGGCTTATCAACCTCATCGCTATACTCGAACACATGCCCTAATGGGAGATTTTGCGACCATTTTATCCCAGCCAGATGTGCTCTTACTTCTTGAAGTCTATTCAGCCGGTGAACAGCCTATTCCAGGTGCTGATGGGCAATCCCTTTGTCATGCTATCTCCAATGTAGCTAAAGCCTCACCTATTTTTATTTCTCATATAGAGCTTCTACCTGATGCTATAAAAAATATCCTGCAAAATGATGACATTCTTTTGCTCCAAGGTGCAGGTAGCATTGGGTCAATGGCAATGAAAATAGCAACCAGGCAAGAGGAATTTGCATGATAAAAATCGAAACAAAAAAGAAGGCCCTGCGGGGAGAAGTGAGAGAATACGAACCCCTAGCCCGTTATACCTCATGGCGTGTGGGGGGTGCCGCGAGACGTTTTTATAAACCGGCAGATATAGAAGATTTAGCTGTATTTTTACAGTCATTATCCGAAAATGAAGAAGTATTCTGGTTGGGACTAGGTAGTAACGTTTTAATTCGAGATGGCGGGATACCAGGTACCGTTATTTTTACTTTAGGGTGTTTGAACAAGGTTGATTTACAAGATAATACTCAAGTTAGGGCGGAAGCGGGTGTCACCTGTGCAAAACTGGCAAAATTTTGTGCTAAAAATGGTTTAGCTAAAAGCTCTTTTTTTGCTGGCATTCCCGGTACAGTGGGTGGTGCCTTGATGATGAATGCAGGTGCATTTGGTGGCGTTACTTGGGAGCATGTTGTTGCTGTGGAAACCATGGACAGGCATGGAAGGCATCGCCTGCATTTACCGGAAGACTTTGAAATTCATTACCGTGAGGTAAAGGCGCCTCTAGGTGAATGGTTTGTTGCAGGACATTTTGCTTTCCCTTCAGGAGAAACAACGGCATTGCAAACGGAAATTAAAGAATTATTGAGTAAACGTTCTGATCAACAACCTATTGGGGTGTTAACCTGTGGCTCTGTATTCCGTAATCCACCAGGTGACCATGCTGGAAGATTAATTGAAAAAAGCGGTTTGAAGGGAACACGTATTGGTGGAGCATGGATCAGTGATAAACATGCCAATTTTATTGTCAATGGAGGAAAGGCAACGGCTGACAATATTGAAAGCCTGATCAACTTAGTCGCTGAAAAAGTTGACTTAACTCAAAAGGTAAGACTAATTCCAGAAGTGCATATTATAGGGGAGAGAAATTTATTATGATGTATAAAGAAAACCCTGAAGAGTTTGGAAAGGTGGTTGTTCTAATGGGTGGTCAATATGGCGAACGAGAGGTTTCATTAAAATCTGGCAATAATATACTTGCTGCATTACAGCGATCTGGTGTAGATGCCCATGGACTTGATGTGAAAGAGGATGTCATCGAGAAATTAATTGCTATTAAGCCTGACAGAGCTTTTATCGCTATGCATGGGAGGGGAGGAGAAGATGGTGCCATGCAAGGCTTACTAGAGTATCTGCGTATCCCTTATACAGGCAGTGGGGTAGCTGCATCTGCTATTACGATGGATAAAACGCTTACCAAGCTTATTTGGGAAAGGATTGGAATTCCAACACCAATATTTAGAGTTGTCTATGATATTGAAGCTGCCATTCAAGTGATGAATGATTTTGGTTTACCTTTGTGTGTTAAGCCTTACAATGATGGTTCCAGCCTTGGTGTTAGCAAAGTCATAACCCCCGAGCAGCTTCCTGATGCTTTTAAATTAGCATCTGCTCAAACTCCTAAGGTGATGATAGAGCCTTGGATTGATGGCGAAGAGCATACGGTTGGTATTTTAGGAAATAGAGCCTTACCTGTGGTTGAAATTAAAACGCCTCGTACTTTTTATGATTTTAATGCTAAGTATACTCAGAACACCACCGAATATCTTTGCCCCTGTAATTTACCGCCTGAAAAAGAGCGCCAATTACAAGATCTTTGTTTGCGTGCTTTTTTCGCAATGGGCTGTAAAGACTGGGGGAGAGTAGATTTAGTTGTTGATAGGCTTGAAAATTTTTGGTTCTTAGAAATAAATACGGTACCCGGTATGACAGATCATAGTTTAGTGCCGAAAGCGGCTGCTAGATTAGGGATAAGTTTTGATGAACTAGTGCTTGAAATTTTATCTTACACATTACCTTTAGAATTAAACACTCAGGAAGCTTCTGCATAATTGAAGGACAAATGAAAGCCAAAAAAAAATCAGCAAGCATTAAGAGAAACTCATATTTTTTTAAATTATTCCGTTGGATATTTTTTTTGACCCTATTGCTTTTACTTTATGAAACGGTAATAAAGTATGTGGAACCAAAAATGTTTCCTGTTCGACATATTATCTTAAATGGATCAGGCAAACATATTAAAATGTCTGCCATTAAGCATCAAATTGGTCATCATGTTAAGGGCTTTTTTTCAACGAATATGGTCAAACTGAAGGAAGATGTTTTGAGAGTGCCTTTGGTAGAGGAGGTTGTTGTTAAGAGAATTTGGCCCGATACTTTGCAAATTCTAATTAATGAGCAGCAACTGGTTGCTCTTTGGGGAGAAATAAAAGGATGGGCTGTGAGCAGAAAGGGCAAAGTGGTTCAGGTTCAAGAATATGATAATAAACACTTACCAAAGTTTATTGGCCCAGAGGGTCAAGAGACAAATATGCTAGCACAATACATGGAAATTACCAAAATGCTGCAACCTTTACATTTATCAATTGTAGCGATGAATTTAAACTCCAGACATTCTTGGGTAATCACATTAGATAATGGAATGAAAATTATTCTGGGAAGAAAAGATATTTCGCAGCGTCTATTAGCTTTAACAACCATTTGGCCGAAATTAACAAAGCGCCATGGCGATTTGATTTCAGCAATAGACCTAAGACACCCTAATGGAGTTTCAGTGCATCTAGGAACTTCCATGAAATAACGAGTTATTACTCAAATTTCTTATATTTTGATAGAGCTTTTTGCTTCTCTAGCATATACTTTTGCCAAAATGGGTGTAGTAAGTTGATAGAGTGACGGATTGTTGGAGCAGGTCAAATCATGGTCAAAAAAATGGATAAAAATTTAATAGTAGGACTTGATATTGGAACTACAAAGGTTGCAGTTTTAGTTGGAGAGGTTGCTTCTGATGGTCTTATAGAGATTATTGGAATAGGTACCCAGCCTTCAAGGGGATTAAAGCGTGGTGTCGTAGTTAATATTGAGCAAACCGTACAATCAACTCAACGAGCAATTGAAGAAGCCGAGCTTATGGCAGGTTGTGAAATCCACAGTGCATATATTGGTATTGCCGGGAGTCATATTCGAAGTATTAATTCTCATGGCATTGTGGCTATCCGCGATAGTGAGGTGGGGGCGCCAGATGTCGATAGAGTTATTGATGCAGCAAAAGCAGTTGCTATTCCTGCAGACCAAAAAATACTTCATATACTTCCCCAAGAATTCATTATTGATAACCAAGAAGGAATTCGTGAACCAGTAGGTATGTCAGGAGTTCGCCTGGAAGCAAAAGTCCATATAGTCACCGGTGCGGTAAGTGCAGCCCAAAATATTATTAAATGTGTGCAACGTTGTGGTCTTGAAGTAGGCGATCTCATTCTTCAACAACTGGCTTCTAGCCACTCGGTTTTTACAGATGATGAGAAAGAATTGGGTGCCTGTATAATTGATATCGGTGGGGGGACTACGGATATTGCTATCTTTACCGAAGGGGCTATACGCTATACTGCTGTAATTCCCATTGCTGGCGATCAAGTCACTAATGATATCGCTGTTGCTCTTCGCACACCTACCAATAACGCGGAAGAAATTAAAATAAAACACTCAAGTGCTATTATGCAATTAATATCCTCTGAAGAAACCATTGAAGTTCCAAGTGTTGCTAGACGACCTTCTCGATTGCTTTCGAAAAGAGCCTTAGCGGCTGTAGTTGGGGCTCGTTACGAGGAGCTGTTTGCACTGGTCCAAGCTGAGATCAAGCGTAGTGGTTATGAAGAGCTGATCGCTTCTGGCATAGTTTTAACAGGAGGGGCCTCAAGAGTGGATGGTGTAATCGAACTTGCTGAGTCTGTTTTCCAAATGCCTGTTAGATTAGGCTTGCCTCAGCATGTTCGTGGCTTAAAGGATGTCCTTCAAAATCCTATCTACTCAACAGGCGTTGGTTTGCTGCTTTATGGTTTGCAGCAACGTTTAGATGGCAAACAAGATATGGTAGGAATTAATGGTGTTAAGGGGCTTTGGTCAAAAATGAGAAGTTGGTTTCAAGGTAATTTTTAGAATGTATTTAAGGAGTTAGGGTAATGTTTGAACTAACAGAAAGTTCTCCACATAATGCAGTTATTAAAGTTTTTGGCATTGGTGGCGGTGGTTGCAACGCAGTTGAATATATGATACAGGAGAACGTTGAAGGTGTTGAGTTTGTAGGTGCCAATACTGATGCGCAAGCACTGCAAAAGTCAAATGCACCTGTGTTGTTACAACTAGGTGAAGATTTAACCAAAGGACTAGGGGCAGGCGCTGATCCTGAGATAGGGCGTAAAGCAGCAGAAGAGAATAGGGATCGAATTAGAGAGGTGTTGGAAGGCTCTGACATGATTTTTATTACGGCTGGAATGGGCGGTGGGACAGGTACAGGCGCAGCACCTGTTTTCGCTCAGATTGCTAAAGAATTGGGCATTTTAACTGTAGCCGTAGTCACTAAGCCTTTTATCTTTGAGGGAAAGAAGCGAATGCAAGTTGCAGAACATGGCATTCGAGATTTAGCAAAGAGTGTAGATTCTTTAATTACTATTCCTAATAACAAGTTGTTGAGTGTATTAGGCAAGAATATTACCCTGCTTAATGCCTTCCGTGCTGTTAATAATGTACTTCTTGGTGCAGTCCAAGGAATAGCTGATCTCATAACTCGCCCTGGCCTAATTAATGTGGATTTTGCAGACGTTCGAACCGTGATGTCTGAAATGGGTATGGCAATGATGGGCACAGGTGTTAGCATTGGAGATAATCGGGCAACTGAGGCAGCTCAAGCAGCTATCTCAAGTCCCTTACTTGAAGATATTGATTTATCAGGCGCAAGAGGTGTCTTGGTCAATATTACAGCAGGTATGGATATGTCAATTGGTGAATTTGAGGCTGTAGGTGAAGTTGTAAAATCATTTACTTCTGAGAATGCAACAGTTGTGGTGGGCACTGTCATCGATCCTGAAATGTCAGATGAGTTACGAGTTACTGTTGTGGCGACAGGTTTAGGTCGTCGTGAAGAGGAGGGTGGTGTTGTCGGTGTTCACCACTTAAAGATTTTAGAAAGCACTAAACAGGATGGGACAGTTGATTACCACCATTTAGAGCGACCTACTGTGATACGTAATCAAGCGGCAAAGCCCGCGGCAGATATCATAGCTAATAAAGACATAGACTATTTGGATATTCCTGCCTTCCTGCGTCGTCAAGAGGATTAAACTGTAATCTTCCAGTTAAATAGATATTTATGGAATCAATGAATGGTTAATCAGACCACTGTTAAAAATGAAATGAGTGCTACTGGCACAGGCTTACATACAGGCAAGAAGGTGTTGCTTAAGATTTGTCCGGCTCCCCCTGATACGGGTATTTGTTTTCGCCGTGTTGATAGAAGCCCTGTTATCGAAATACCTGCGTTAGTCAAAAATGTAGGTAACACCATGCTTAATACCTGTCTGGTTAAGAAAGATATTAGAGTATTGACAATAGAACATCTTTTGTCGGCATTTGCTGGATTAGGTATTGATAACGCACATGTAGATCTTAACGCCCAAGAAGTACCTATTATGGATGGCAGTGCAGGACCCTTCGTTTTTTTGATTCAGTCGGCAGGAATTAGGGAACAGAATGCTCTCAAAAAATTTATACGTATCAAGCGAAAGGTGGAAGTACGCGAGGGGAATAAAATTGCTTCAGTTTCACCTTACCATGGTTTTCGAGTAACCCTGACCATCGATTTTGACCATCCAGTCATCAGAAGCAGCAACCAAACGGCTACACTGGATTTTTCTACTTCCTCTTATATTAAAGAAGTCAGCCGTGCCCGTACTTTTGGTTTCTTACGTGAGATAGAAGACCTACATAAAAAAGATTTAGCCTTAGGTGGTAGCCTCGATAATGCAATAGTCTTAGATGAGTTTCGTATTTTGAATGAAGATGGCCTTAGATTCGAGGATGAATTTGTAAAGCATAAGTTGTTAGATGCCGTTGGCGATTTATACCAATTAGGTCACAGTATGATAGGCGAGTTTCAAGGCTATAAATGTGGTCATCAATTAAATAATCAACTATTGCAAGCTTTGTTAGAAGATGAAAATGCTTGGGAAATAATTACTTTTGCTGATAAAAAGAAACTGCCAATTACATTTCCTACCTTTGACGAGAACGTTTTTGTGGGTGCATAATTTTAGGAATGTGGCTCATCCTCATTCTCATCCTGGTTAAAACTTTTGGCTAAATTTAAAAGAGAATTTTTTAAATTTTGGTTTGAAATACTTTTTGCAGTTTTCTCTAATATCATTTTTGTGGCTGGCGAGAAACAAAAACTACTTTTTGCTGATTCGCTATGCGCTGTTGGTAAATATATAACTTTGCATTGAATTTTCTTAAGAGTTTTAAAATTTTCATTAGCTTGTAACTCTTTGGTCAGATCTGGGATAAGATAGCGAATACGTGTTGCTAATGCAGCATGGGGCACTGATAATGTCAATAATCCATTTTCAAAATTGGCTACTTTACACTGTAAGGCCCATTCATCTTTTAATATGGTTGGCCAAATCTCATTAAGCCTTTCAATTTCATGCGCTTTATCGACGAAAGGTTTTAATGTCTGTGTAGTTAGGAGCTCTAAGAGTGTTTTCATCAAACTTCATTGAAATTTAGAAATTAGACAATATCTATAATTAAAGAGTGTAGCATGCCTTAAAGATTAGGTGGTATAAATATAGCTTATCCGTTATGCTATAGAAATTTTTTTCTTAAATCAAAATTAAAGAGAAACTATGATCAGTCAGTTATTGAGTAAGCTTTTGGGCACTCGCAATCAGCGTCAAGTAAAACGTATAACAAAAATAGTGGCGCAGATTAACCAATTAGAGCCACAATTTTCTGCGCTCTCTGATGATCAATTGCTCAAAAAAACAGATGAGTTTAGAGAACGTTACCAAAAGGGAGAAAGCTTGAATCAGCTTCTTCCAGAAGCTTTTGCCGCTGTCAGAGAAGCCAGCAAACGGACTCTAAAAATGCGTCAATTTGATGTTCAATTGATTGGTGGCATTGTATTGCACGAAGGCAAAATTTCAGAAATGGGAACAGGAGAAGGTAAAACCTTAGCCGAAACCCTCCCCGCTTACCTTAATGCTTTAACTGGCAAAGGAGTGCATATCGTTACAGTTAATGATTACTTGGTTAAACGTGACGCAGAATGGATGGGACCTATCTATCGTTTTTTAGGATTAGAGGTTGGGGTTAATCTTACAAATATGTCCTATGAGGAAAAGAAGAAAGCTTATAACGCTGATATAACCTACGGGACAAATAATGAGTTCGGTTTTGATTATTTACGAGATAATATGGCTTTTAGTCTTAGAAACCCGGGTGCAACGAGAACTAAGTTATGCCATTGTCGATGAGGTAGACTCTATCTTAATTGATGAGGCAAGAACGCCCTTAATTATCTCAGGTCCCGCAGAGGAAAGTTCTGAACTGTATATTCGAATTAATTCATTAATCCCTTCTCTTAAAAAACAAGAGGAGAAGGAAGGTCCTGGCGATTTTTCTGTAGATGAAAAGCTTAAACAAATTTATCTGACTGAAGAAGGCCATCAGTACGTTGAGAAAATTTTTTCCGAAGCTCAATTACTGAAGGCTGGCGAGAGTCTTTATAGTGCCAATAATGTTATGCTGCTTCACCATTTAAATGCGGCCTTAAGAGCCAATGTCCTTTATCATCGGGATGTTGAGTATATTGTTAAAGATGGCAAGGTCATCATTGTTGACGAGCATACCGGGCGTCTTATGGCTGGTAGGCGTTGGTCAGATGGTTTGCATCAAGCTGTTGAAGCCAAAGAAGGTGTCAAGATAGAAAGTGAGAACCAAACCTTAGCGACAATTACTTTCCAAAATTATTTCCGTCTCTATCAAAAATTAGCTGGCATGACAGGAACTGCAGACACTGAAGCTTACGAATTTCAACAGATTTACGGGCTTGAGGTTATTGTCATTCCTACCAATCAGCCTGTTATACGTAAGAATGTTAGTGATCAAGTTTATCTAACAAGCAAGAGTAAATTTAATTCTATCATAGAAGATATCAAAAAAAGGCATCAAAATGGTCAACCCATTTTGGTTGGAACTGCTTCAATAGAAACCTCAGAATTCCTTTCCTCTATATTAAATAAACAAAAAGTACCACACCAAGTGCTTAATGCGAAATATCACGAAAGAGAAGCGAAAATAATTGCTCAAGCAGGTCGGCCTGGCACTGTAACAATTGCGACCAACATGGCAGGTCGCGGTACCGACATTGTTTTGGGAGGTAACCTTGATGCTGAGATCTCAGAATTAATAAATCCAACTCAAGAACAAATGGCTATTATTAAAGCTAACTGGCAAAAACGCCATGAAGAAGTTTTGGCCGCAGGTGGATTACATGTTCTTGGTACAGAAAGACATGAATCGCGTCGAATTGATAATCAGCTACGAGGACGCTCTGGACGACAAGGTGATCCAGGTTCATCTCAATTTTATTTGTCGCTTGAGGATAACCTTATGCGAATCTTTGCCCCAGAACGATTTGCCACAGTAATGCGTAGGCTAGGGATGGAAGAAGATCAGCCAATTGAATCAGGACTTGTTTCCAGGGCAATTGAAAATGCTGAACGAAAAGTGGAAGGTCATAATTTTGATATTAGAAAGCAGTTGCTACAATATGACGATGTTGCAAATGACCAACGTAAAGTTATTTATCATCAACGCTATGAGTTAATGGCTGCTGAAAATATTTATGAGACTATTTTGGCCATTTCTAAAGATGCTATTCAAAGCGCGATCAATAATTATATTCCCCGACAAAGTTTAGAAGAACAATGGGATATTTCTGGCTTGGAGCAAAACTTAGTTACAGATTTTGGTTGTAAACTACCCATAAAAGACTGGTTAGAGAAAGAAGAAGGTTTATATGAAGAGACACTCAGAGAAAGGATTGTTCAAGGAGTTCTCAAGATGTATAAGCATAAAGAAGAACATTTAGGCCCCTTAGTATTGAGGCAACTTGAAAAATCAGTCATGTTGCAATCGCTTGATACGCATTGGAAAGAGCATTTAGCTGCAATGGATCATCTGAGGCAAGGTATTCATTTACGTGGCTACGCGCAAAAAAACCCAACTCAAGAATATAAGCGTGAGTGTTTTGAGATGTTTAGCCAGATGCTAGAGAGTATTAAATATGATGTTATTAGCACACTTTGTACCATCAATATACAAAGTGAGCATGAAGCCAGGGCTGTTGAAGAGCTTCGTAAGCAGCAATCAAAATTAGAGAATGTAGAGTTTAACCATTCATTAATGACGGCAGGTTTGCTGGCAGATAGTAATGATGGCTCAGAGCTAGAACTTGTGGAAACCTATACCCGTACTTCCCCAAAGGTGGGACGCAATGAGCCTTGCCCTTGTGGTTCTGGTCGTAAATATAAACAATGTCATGGACAAATCAGTTAGTGGTTCTGTAATAAATGAAATTCAGGTGGCTGTTGGTATTGTTGCTAACGGTCAAGGCCAGCTTTTGATTGCAAAACGCCCTGAACATTGGCTGGGAGGTGGTTTTTGGGAATTTCCCGGGGGCAAGATAGAGAAAAATGAAGATTCGTTTACCGCCCTGAGGCGAGAATTGCTTGAGGAGGTTGGGATAATTGCTGACCAGTGTACTCCTCTCATTAAGCTATCCTATACCTACCCTGAAAGAAGAGTCATCCTTCATGCATGGAGAGTACAATCATATTTTGGGAAAGCTTGTGGGTTGGAGGGTCAAGAAATATGCTGGTGCTATCCTCATTCCCTTAATAATATTAATATGCTACCAGCAAACCGTGCCATTGTCGTGGCTGTTCAATTACCTGAAACCTATTTGATTACTCCCGACTGTCTGAATGAGGATTATTTTTTAAATCATCTAGAGAGTCTCCTGCAAAAAAAAACAATTCGAATGATGCAGCTAAGATCTAAAAATCTTTTACAAGATGACTACATTAATTTAGCGAGAAAAGTAATTGCATTATGTCATCAATTTGAAGCAACATTGCTGTTGAATACAGAGAATATAGGGCTTGTTGATGATTTGAATGCTGATGGTATTCACCTCCGTACTACTCAACTCCTTAGCTTAAATCAACGCCCCTTGCCATCCAATAAATGGGTAAGCGCATCTTGCCATAATACCGATGAATTGTTTAAAGCTGAGGAACTTGAGCTCGATTTTGTGACAATAAGCCCTATACATCAGAGTTTGAAGTCGCCTGTTTCATTAGGGTGGAAAGGGTTTGATCAGCTTGTATCTACAGCAAATATTCCAGTATTTGCTCAGGGAGGAATGACGCAGGAAGATATTGTGACCATTAAAAACCAAGGGGGTCAGGGAATTGCTGCAATAAGGGGGCTCTGGGATTTAGAAACGTGACTTAAAGGAACACATGTTAGTGCTAATCAAATTATAATGAGCAGCAAGTAAGCTTAAATTTAATATTGTATTCACATTGTTTAGGGCGTCCCTGTTCATGGCAGTTTGGTTCCAAAAATCTTACCGAGAGTCGATGGCGTCCTACACTAATTTCGGGATAAAGATTAGCTGTTATCGGGAGGGCAACGCGAACCATCTCGCAAGAAAGACTTGGATCCAAGGCTTGTTGGTAAAACCCTTTATCCGCATATTTCTCAACAGGAAGATTGCTTTGTCGAGTTAATTTCAATAACAGGTTAACTACATTTCTAATTTGTTCAAACTCTTTAACCCAGGCTTTTAGATCGTGGACACGATTGATAGCCGGTTTTTGTAGCCAAAGCTGAAGGCCCGGGTTGCTAAAATTAACCGCACCGCCAGGATTATAAAGATGTTGGCGAATGCCATTTAAAAACTCATTGTTTCTTAGTGATTGTCCAATTTTCCCTTGAGTGGCATAAAGCTGATCGATTAAATGATCTAACTCACTCAAAACAGACTTTAGTTTGCCAGTATCAACTTGAGGTAATGCTTCAAGCTGTGTCAAAGTCGCCGCATGCTGGGTGAGAGATTTAGTGAGTTTTGTTTTGAGATCAGGGCGATCAATTACGTTGACAGTTTCAAGTAGCGATAAGATTGCTGTTCGACTAGCCGATTCATCAGTATTTTCAATACTATTAGTAATTTGTTGAAACAGGTGTTCTAAGCGCAAACAAACTCGAATGTGCTCATTAAGAGGCTGTTCGTAAATGATGATGTCATCTTGCATAAATTTCGTAACCTGTTACCTTTGATCTTTGGGTTAATCATAACTGATTTTAATAAATCATTCCAAGAAAGTCAGCTTAAGAACATACATGTTCAACTATCAAAATTCTTCATACAATACTTTTAACACATTTTTAGCCGCAAATTGTTGCTTTTCATTAATATAAATTTCGGCTATAGCTAAATTAGGGTCATGGGTAAAGAAAAGACGCCCATTGTGTTTAGCCAAATAATTTAAAAAATGTTTCTTCTCGTCAATGACTAATTCCGGAAAACGATCATACCCCATAGTAATGGGTAAGTGTATCCATGCAATTCCCGGGATTAAATCAGCCGCAAATAGGATAGGTCCTTTTGGTGTTTGAATTTCTGTTAAAAGCATTCCAGGTGTATGGCCATTGCTGTAATGGAAAATGAAATTAGGTCCTAGACTGGATGCTGAGGTATCAATAATCTCAAGCCTGTTAGATGCTAGAAGTTGTTGGTTTAAGGTTGGAATAAAAGAGGCGTGGTCCCTTTCATGAGGAAAGCATGCTCGCTCCCAAGCTTTTTTTGAAATGATATATCTTGCATTAGGGAACAACAATTTAGGTTGTTGGTTATCAGACCATGTTGATAAGAGTCCGCCTGCGTGATCAAAGTGGAGATGGGAGAGAATAACCCAGTCGATATCGGTTTCATCAATTCCAAGGTGCTTAAGTGAAGATAGTAGAATATGTTCTTTTTCTAGAACTCCATATCTTTCTCGAAGCTTAGGTTCAAAAAAAGCTCCAATTCCTGTTTCTAATAAAATGTTTTGTTTTTCAAATTGTACCAGCATACATCGGCAGGAAAGTTCAATTCGATTATTTTTATCCGCAGGCAACCACTTTTCCCAAAGTATTTTAGGTGCGTTGCCAAACATTGCGCCGCCATCTAAGTGTTGGGAGTTTCCAAGTAACGATATTAATTTCATGATTTTCTATTGTTGAATATTTTTCATTCGGAAAAGCAGGTCACCAAGTAACCTGCTTTTTATAGGAGAAAACTTAAGTAACTCCAGTAATTTCCTAGTTTACTTTAATAATAATTGTGTCGTGCATAATCTCTTCCAATAAGCGCGCCTCCTACGGCTCCTGCTACAGTGCCAACAGTGCTGCCTCTGGTTAGAGCGCTACCTGCAACCCCTCCTATGACGCCGCCTGTCACAAGACCTGTATCGCTGCGAGTTGCACAAGCAACGAGAAGTGAAGGCAGGGATATTGCCGCTACTAAAGCAAAAATAATTTTATTCATTTAATAATTCTCCTCAGTAATAGATAACTAAGCACTTAGCTTTATAGGAAGGTGCAGGAAATAACTTGATCATTTAAAAATTTTACCGTCCTCATTGACTCGTCAAGCAAAAAAGGCAACGAGTATATACATTTTTTGAAGTAAGGACATATAATTTTTTAAACTATTTCCGGTATTAACAGTCCTTGTTATTTCATACACGTTCCTAATATAAGGTAAATTTCATGAAGTTTTTTTACTTCTTCCATTAAGATGGCACAATCTTCATTATTATAAATTAAATCGTCAGCTATTTTTAAACGTTGACAGTGATTTGCTTGCGATTTAATTATTTTGTGCACATTAATTTCTGAAATTTGATCACGGGCGATAGTCCGTTTAACTTGATTTTCTTCGGAAGTTTCAACGACTAACACTCGATCAACTAAATCATAACTTTGCGTTTCAATCAAGAGAGGGATGACAATGATGCAGTAGGATTCTGTCAAGCTTTTGATTTTAAGTGAGATATTTTTTTTTATAAGCGGATGCAATAAATTTTCCAACCATTCCTTTGAGTCAAGGTCATTAAAAATTATTTCTCTTAATTTTTGTCTGTTAATAGTCTTATCAGGAGAGGTGATGGTTAATCCAAATCTTCCGACTATGGCATAATAAGCTGATTTAAAAGGAGCTATAAGATCTCTGGCAATTAGATCTGTATCTATAATAGGAACATTGAGCTTGGCGAACATATTTGACACAGTCGTTTTGCCGCTACCAATACCACCTGTTAATCCTACTCTTAGCATAATCATCCGCTGAAAGTTTTTGTCAATAGAAATTGCAAATTGATTATTTCATTCCCCCAGAATAAGGTTAGTAATCCGGCCGTTGCAAGAAAAGGGCCGAAAGGTAAATTGGCTGTGAATTTTTGTTTTTTGCTAATTATATAAATAATGCCAATAATTGAACCTGTTAGTGATGCAATAAAGACAATGGCAGGTAACAACTGCCACCCAAACCAAGCCCCTAGCATGGCTATGAGTTTAATATCACCTTGGCCCAGTCCTTCAATCTTCCTAACCTTTAATATAAGCCAGGCAATTATATAGGAAAACAGATACCCTACCATTGCTCCTAGGACTGCATTATGCAGGTTGGTGAAGGTTGAAAAATCATTTATCAAAAGACCAAGCCATAGGAGGGGTAAATTAATTTGATCAGGTAAAGTCAGAGTGTTGATATCAATAAAAAATAATCCAATTAAGGCCCAGGATAAGATCAAACTCCAAATAAGTACAACAGTAGCTCCAAGATGCCAAGCTAGTAGAAATGACAAAGTACCTGTTAAAAATTCAACCAGAGGATAACGTCCAGAGATAAGTTGTTGACAACAAGAGGCTTTCCCCTTCAACAGTATATAACTTACTACTGGTATAGTTAACCATGCGGCAATAGGCTGTCTACAGAATATACAAAAAGAACGTGGCCACCATAGGTTGAATGGGATCTTAGAGCAAACCGGCATAGATGAGGTCTTAAGGAAATGTTCTCCATTATTATTTTCAATCATAATAGGTAAACGATAGATCACAACATTCAAAAAGCTACCAACTAGAAGGCCAAAAATACCTATGATTAAGCTAAAAATGGGAGTATTTGTACAGAGGGAACAAGCAATGGCCATTAAGCATCCTTGAAGTAACTAGCTAATAAATTCTTAAATCTACTCTAAAATAGCCTATACCCAAACTTAGTCAACCTTGTATTTATTACTATCTAGTTTTTAAGGGATAGACGTTTAGTCTAAAATAAATTAGAGGTCTCCTTTGCATCAATAAGGAATGTTTTTTATACTCGAACGTTTCGCCGGTGTAGCTCAGTTGGTAGAGCAACTGATTCGTAATCAGTAGGTAAGCGGTTCGATCCCGCTCTCCGGCACTGTAAAATCAAATGGTTGCATGATCTTGGTTCTGCTGGAATATAATTGGTGCTACCATTGTGCTACCTTTGAAATTAAGTGGCTTTTCTGGAATTGCCGTGATTAGCTCATAAAAAGTACGATCAGTATTGGTAAATATATGTAGATCATGATTTACATAAAACTCATCATCTGGTGTGACCTAACTCTTATGTTAATCATGATGTATTGGGAGTCCAAATTGATTAGATGATGAACAGTCACAACTTTCCCAATACTGCATTCTAAGTTAACTCGAGAAGAATTGATTGAATTTGTATCTAGTCTTCAACCTTGTATAATAGCAATTGAAACCTGTGGAGAGGCTCATTATTGGACAAGGCTTTGCTGGAATACTGCCCTTCCCTAGTAATTCCTTCAGAACTGTTGAGAAACAATTTGATTTTAATAAGTGTTTAAGGTAAGGTAGAGAATCTATTCATAATCCTATATCACGCTTTTGACATTTAACAATGGAATGCTCATGGAAAACTTGTCAATTCATATCATGCTATATGTCGTGATTTCGTTTTAAACGTCAAATTGTATCAGTTATCTTAAAATTATTTGAGTGCGGCTGAATTGAAACGACGCCTAACCATCATAAATTCAATATGTTAGAGAATTTCATAGTCAAAGTATGCTGAGTTTGCAAAGTATCCGTCAATTCATAAAATCTCTGCTCTGCTTCTTTGAAAATATGAGGTGAGTGAAATGATTATTCCCATAGTAATTGACCTGTCCTTTTATAGAGGTAACATTTTTTGTACAGGTAATGTATAGAAAAATAAGAATATTTTGAAGGATTAAGTGCATTAATCATGTTGAATTTATGATGGTTAGGTGCCGTTTCAATTCAGCCGCACCCAAATTATTTCTGCAATTTGACCTAATTGAAGAAAACAGAAGGAGAAAATATGTTAAAGGAAGACAAAGAACAAGACATAGCTTCAAATGCAGAAGCTTTGGCTCCACATGGTTTATTTGAGACGCCATCGGTGCCAGATGAAATTTATCAACATAAAGAAGAAGAAATACTGAAAGGAATTGATTTTGATAAATTAACACGCTTAATGAATATTTCCTTACAAGAAATCCAACCCGCAAGAAGCCGTGATTTAATTTTACTGGTGGGGAAAACAGGAGCTGGAAAAAGCACAACACTCAATTACTTAATGGGTTGCCCATTGCAATCTCGCAAAAGAGGAGCGAGAACCCTTATTGATGTTGAAAATGGCCCTGCCTATGCGGAAATTGGTCATGACATATTAAGTTCAAAAACTCTCTATCCAAAAGTAGTTCCCACAAAAGAATTTCCAGAACTTGCGTATATTGATTTGCCGGGTTTTCGAGATACCCGTATTTCTGAAGAAAAATTGTGCTCTCATATGGGGATCCAAATGGCCATTCGTTTTGCTAAAGCAGTTCGTGGAATAATTGTAGTCATTGATTTCAGCAGCTTAATAGCAGAGAGAGGTACGGATTTTGTTGATTTATTAAACATTTTAGGTGGTTTCTTAAAAAATGAAACGGTGCTAAATACAACGGGCAGTTCAAGCAGATTGCTTTTCGTATTTAGTAAAGTGCCGTTGGATTGTACAATAGAGGACATCTTGACTACGATTAAAGATGCCAACACAGAACTATTGAGTAAACAACAAACATATAATGAAGAATTAAATAAAATAATGTTGCATTTAGCAGAAATAACCAATTTTCTGGCTGAATGGAGACGAGTTAATCAAAATATTGAAGCTCGTCTTAGAGTCGAAAAGAGAATTTTAGAAACAGCTTTTGATCCATCTTTTATTGAAGCTAAAAAAATTAAGGATATCCATGATCGTTATAAAATGTTAAGTGAGGAATGGCAGAAAACAGTTGTTCAATTAGTCGGTTTTGAGCTAATTTTAAAGTATAAAGCAAATCCAGTTAATTTATTTATCATTCGAGGCAAAGAGCCAGATGATAAACGGAAAATCTTAGAACATATTGCAGGACTTCAAAATGTACCGCCTATAAAGCAAGAAGATTTTATATTAGATGGCAATAAAGACGAGGAATGGAATGTTCTGGATAAGGTCATTCAAAGAATTGCTCGAGAAGGCGCTGAGTTGTTGAGAGTACAAACCAGCCATCCGGAAGAGTATGCTTCTCTAAAAAAGTATAAAAAGCTTGTTCAGGAACAGCATGCTCAGCAAGAACAGTTACTACAACATTTGAAATCACACACACTATCCGCATTAGAATTAAACAAAGCATATGAAGAAATATTCAGCTTAAGTGAAGAGATGATCAAATATCTTAACAAAAAAAAGGAAGAAAAGCAGCATAAAAAAAAGGAATTGAAAGAAAAATTAAGCGCTTTAGACACGGCAGAACCAACACGTTACGAGCATCCAAGTTTAGCACCTGTAATTTTTGAAGTACATAAGCCTTCAAGCTTTGGGTTTGATGTGAAGTCTGTGGTGCTATGCGGGGCAACAAGCATGATTTCAATACCATTCATTTTGGCTGGAGGTTTATTTGGTTTAATAGGAGGAGGAAGCGCAAAGTTGTTGCAACAAGCGGGCTTAAATATATCAGATAACAAAATAATAAAGATTTCATTTACTCCGCTTCTAGCAGCAATGTTTCCATCAATGAAGCTTTTGATCCTATTATCTAGTGAATCCTATGATTTCCAATATAATGATTTGCCTTTTATAAATATTCAGCGAAAATGTGATCCTTTCAGTGAGTATAGTGAGATGTTGCTCGGTAATTCAGATTGGTTTATTTCTAACATTTATAATGAGTTAGGCTCATATGGTTTTGATGTGTCACGTGAGTTTATAGACCCAATACAAGGAAAATATGAAATAAACTATAGAAATAGAAATATCTCAAAAGATTATAGTGGTAAACTCACAGTATGGATAGAACTCTTTGTTGAGAAAAGAATTCATCCTGAATTTAAACCCCGCATAGATATTCTTAAAAATGAGCTAGCACGACTTGAATTAGTAATGAGCAGCTATATAGAGCCAGATTTAAAACAAGTAGCAAGAATGCTTGAAGAAGAAAAAAAAGCTTTTAATAGATGTTTCAAAAAAAGAGGTGTTACAATCCACATTATGCGAAATCTTAGAGAAAAGATTATTGCCGTATCAAAAGCGTATGGAAGTTTTATGCGGATGTCTTTTAGGGTATCAAGCCGACCTAAAAAAAAGTAGCCGTGAACTTTTCAGGCAAAGACCTCGATATAATATGCTAACTCAGCTAACAGAAATGATTCCTGCTAATCAATTTGTGAAAACTTTTTTAAGTGATTGTAATGCCTATTTTACAGAGATAAATACTCATCATTTAGATCACTTAAATATTGTTTGGGGTAGAAAGCACGTTCCGGATTACCAAGTCGAGAGTGCAAAAATCTCAGGGCATGCTATTGGGGCTTTTTTTAAGGCACCTGATAAACCCAAGAGTATATGGTTAGGTAAGCTTGGCTATAAGTCATTACTGCCAGCAGAACCACCTACATTAATGGCATTTAGCAGAGTAAGGCGTGGCAGTGCGTTAGAATCAGTCTTAGAAAAAATTGCTGCTGATTTTTATGAGTATTTAAGTGATGGTAGCTATCTGATTCCGAAAACGCGCCTTGCCGAATTACCAATTAAAAATAAATTTACTGAACGTCATGCCTTAACAGGTTTGTTGTTTGAAGAAATCAATCAAGGCCGAGATCTAAAAATTAATGAAGGCGTTTACGTGATGTCAAAGTGTGTTAAGAATTATCAAAATTTAGCAGACTTAAAAAATTGCTTTATTGGTGAAGAATTATTGAGTTTTGAACAATGCCTTGAGCGTGGTCAATTGCCAGAAAAAGTCGCGATAGAAAATAAGAAACTTCCTTTAAAAGGCTTAATGGAGCTTTTAGCTGTATCACGCTTACTAATGGATACCGATGTATTAGGTGGTGACGCTAAAAATGCGGGTTTTGTTATTGAACGTAATGTCAATGGTGAGCCTTCTGCTGTGCGAGTAGTCAAAGTGGATCCTGGGTTTGCTTTTAATTTTAGAGGCTCAGAAAATTTATTCTATCAAAGCTTCAACACGCAACTGACATCACAAAATAATCTGCTAAAACAAGATAAGCGTCATTTACAATATGGAAATATTGCACCACCCATTTTATGGTGTAATCTGACTGAGATACAGCAGAATCAATTTATTCTGGCATTGGAATCGAGCTTAGAAATGCTTGAGAATAATGAGAAAGTTGAAAAGATAATTTCTAGAAAAGCTTTTGACCAAACACCGAGCCAGCGTAAATTGCCTGACCTAAGAGAATACTTACAGGATTTTCAAAGTAATGTGGTTTCTCAAAAAGAAGCCTATGCAAAAGAGTTAACAGCACTGAAAGAATCATCACAAAAAAATTATGGCTCGCGATTATAAGTTTTGATATAAATTGCCATAATATGGCTTGTATTGTTTTTCAAAAAAGCTTTTAACTTTGAAATTAAGCGTCTTATGCTTATTTTTTAGGCTCTTCAGGAATTGTCGTGATTTTACTAAATCCTTGCAGCAAATTATTTTGTATATAGCAACATGGCATTAATTGTGGCAACTATTCGGGCAAGAATGTTCAGCGGTCATAAGTATTGGTACACGTTGAGTCTAGAAGAGTTAACGGCAAACCAAGACCTATTATATTAGACTAGCAGCAATTCTAGAAGAAGTAAAAAAGGGTCGCCCCAAAGCCATTATAAATTAGAAGATATGGACGATGATGAAAAATAATTAATGAAAGCTTTGGGTTTACTCGTTTCTAATCAGATGGTTACGGTTGTAATTTAAAAAAACTGCCCTTAATATTAAGCTGAAATTCATCTAACGCTTCTGCTGCTAATTCAAGGGTACTTGATTGATATATTTTCTTGAAATCAGTCGCCGCAGCTTTTTTATCCATATGAGGCACATAGGAATATGAATAAAATAACTCCTACAAATTCACATTTATAATAAGTAATAGAAATTTCAGCCTCGGCGCCGTTCCTGACCATATGATTACTATTTAACCTTGTTATTTGAGCATCTTATGAAAATGCTACTCTCTGTATCAAGACCTGCCTTGCAGGCAGTTACCTTACGGAGGGCTGCTTGATGTGATGCTGGTTGGATGGAACGGGGCGGTCGAGGCCGAAATTTCTAACTGAGATAATAAAATGCCCGTTTTGAAAAACTAAGGAGCTCAAGAACACGCGGAAGATAAGATCAAATATCCATATTCTTCTGGCATAGAAAGATGGATAAAATGTTCTCTGAAAACCTTGAGTTTTGGGTTTTAGCGAGCTCCATGTCATTGCAGAATCTGCATTTTTGTGGCAATCTCCTGAATGGCTCGGATGGGATGTTGGCAATCACATCAGAAGACCGCGGCATTCTTATAATCAAACCCTCTGAGTTACTCAATAAGTTCTATGCAAAATGGGTCCTGGGGAACTGTCGGATGGTGTTTATCTGCTACGCCAGAAGATTCTTTAAACAAACCCCAAGTTAACTCAATAACTGTAACCTTAATGCAGCACCGAAGAGAGACTAGAGACAGAAATGGGTTTTAGCTTCCACCAGAAGAGCCAAATACTTACAAGGAACCCTGGATTACTTAATAACTGCAATCTCGATGCAGCATCAAGAAGATCAGATTACTTAGGAGTAACTGTTTTATTAAGTTTGAATTGAACCTAGAAGGACGGGAATTTCTTCCCGCAAACCCTCATTTATTTAAAAACTGTAATTTTACCCAAGGTTATTGAGAGCTTATCTTATCTGCGCTTCATAAACCTTTAAGTTTTCTTTGTTATATTGAATTAAAGCAAAGATAATGCGGTTATTTCTGCTTGATACAGTAGTCAAAATATAGCTGGAGAGTATGAGTCGTGAGTAGAGAAAAGCGAGATCGAAGCGGACGGGGAGGTCAAGAAAACGAGAAAGACAACTTAGAAAAAGAAATAAAAAAAGCGTGGGATCAATCCCCGCATCTCCTAAATGTATTGCCTGACACTTATAACAGATTTCAAAAGTTCAAGGATTTTGGAACAGCTTATGAAATCACGCGTGCGTTTGCAAAAGTTTTTACTGGAGCAAACGCTCTAGGCTACCCCATTGAAGTATCCCTGCAGGGGGGTAATCCTGTGAGAAGATTTAATCCTAATATAACTTGTACACTTTATACCTACCAGTTAAAAGATAAATCCCTTCAGGTGTGCATTTTAATGGATTGTTCTGGGACAAAAAGTAATATTTTTAAGAAGAATATAATAAACTTTGTTAATAAATATCCAGAGAGCAGAGTTCTCGCAAAGTATTATAAAGCTACAGAAAATGTAGAACTTTTTATCATAGATAGCATTTCGCCAGAAAATAGTGATAATTTTAAATTACATCAGTTATGTTTTTATGATACAGAGGGAAATCTGCAAGAGAAATATAGTTGTGCTGAAGGCACTAGCTATATAGAAATTGAGAAACTTATTCAGCAAGGGAAGAATATTTTAGGAACAGCCCATTTTTCAGTATGGATGACGCTAACTGATCAAAAAATTTTTAAGATGACAGGTTTTAGCCTGCATGCTAGTTGCAATTCTCGGTGTCAGAAATTGGCGGAGGGCCAATATCTATTTCTCTCGGAGTCGGGTGTGATAGAAATCACAGGAGAACCCTTTTTCAAGGCCACTAATTTTTACGACCCTACAGGTTACCAAAATATTTCTTTAAAGGATAATCCAAAGATTTCGTTTATATTAAGAGAACTTAGCCCGGGGCGTCTCATGGTGTTGTCCCCCCCTGAAAATATAGATGAATTAAAAAATAAAATGAATGGTTGGAATACACGAGAGGTGGTAGCTTTGATAAGCTATATGAGAAGTATACTTTTGGAGACTATAATACCCTTGCTCCCTTTTTTTAATACTCAAAAAATGGTTCAAAGCTTAGCTGATCGCAATAAACTCCCGCAAGAGATGAAAGATATCATTACTCAAATTAATGCTGGCATTTCTTTAACCTTAAAACAAAATGACGTAATAAAAGATTTAATAAATTCCACGGAGAGAAACCTATATCAACCATTGGAAAAAAGATTATAAACTTTCTTTTCGGTTCGAAAAACGGCCTTTACACCGATATATAATATGTGCCTTTGAAGATAAAGAAAGTCATTTGAATGAATGGTTAAGATTTTATGGATATCCTCAAATAGAGGATACTACCTTAACGAATTTACAGTCTGATATTTTAAAAAAAATTGAAAATTGGGCAAATAAAAAATTAGAAAATGATCTAGAAAAATTAAGGGAGAAGGTAATAATTGAAATGCGTTCCTGCAGCATTAAGGAATTAAAACGTTTCGCCAACATGACAATAAAAAACGATTTAAGCGAAGATCAGAAAGAGATAGTCAATCCTTTAAAAACTGAGGCTAAGTTAGCGCTAATACAGTACTGGTTAGATCATGCGAGCGATGAAAAGAGTTCAGTAAATCAGCTCGTTCTTTTAGCTTTTACCAAACCACTGTTCTTTAATCAATGGTTAAAATCATCTTCGATACGAATCAACATTTCTTCTTTTTCTCTCCAGGATATCGAGGAAATTGAAAGAAAAGCAAAAACCTCTTTATATCAGGTATCCAACCAAAATACCTTAAGAGAGATAATTAAGGAAACTATGCCAAAGTGGAGTATTCAAGAATTACAAGCTTTTGCTAAAAAGGAAGAAATTTTTGCTGATAAAGTGATTTTGATCTATAACAATCAACCTATTAAATTAATTCATTATATGGCAGGTATAGAGGATTCATCTAAGGAATTTTTAAAAGAGGAATCGCAGAAATTATTAGAAGAGAAGCAGTTTTTATTAGCAAAAATAGAAGAAAAAATTAATCAATGTAAACCCAAACTATTAATAAAATATTTGGAAGCTAAAAAAGAAGATTTTCAAGAAAAATTAATAGCATTTATTAAAGAACAGCTACTGGATTCTTCTTTTTCTTTGCATGAAGAGGATTATTTACATTTAATACGTAAATTTGAAGAAAAAGTCAGCCAAACAGTTGAATCTTTGAAAGTAGAAAAGGATTTTCGGAAAAAAATTTCTGAATTAAAAATAATAATAGAGCAGAAAAAAATTCTGAATATAATGCAATTAGTGGGAAAAATATTTTTAAATGATCCCAGAATTGATTTGCTTTCGAAAGAGGAATGGGTAAGCCTTATAAAGCAATCCCCTCTGCAAAGCAAAAAAAAAGTAAATCTGCATGGCTCTTTCAAAGTTCAACTAGCATCGAGAAATGTAAAAACGGCGATAACCCAAAAAATTCCTTTAGTTTCTGCCAAAAAAGAAATGGTTTCCTCCCAAGTGCCAAAAAAACTTATTTCTCCTGTAACTAAAGAAAATAGTGCGTTGCTAAAGAAAGAAATATGTAAGAGCAATACCCTTGAAGTATTAAGATTAATAGAAGGGAAACTGGAGAAAGATAATTTGTCTTATAAGACGAGAACACGATTGAAGGACCAATGTAAAAGACAGCGAGCTACTCTATATCAGGAAAAAATAAATAGCGCTGACCTTGAAACATTAAAATTATTAGAGCGGGAGCTCAAGAATGAAAACTTATCTGCCGCTGTGGGAGTTAAGTTAAAGAACCAGTGTGCTGAGAAACTCCGTGGAGTATATCACCAAAAAATCAAAGCAGCTCAGCCTGAAGATATTAAAAGCCTAGAAAAAGATCTTGAATTTATTCAGGAAAAATTATTATCCGATAAAAATTGGGATTCAGCTAAAGAGAAAGTTAATAAAAAGCTTCAAACTTTAAGAAGAAAAACTGAAAGTGATCCTGTCCTCTCTATTAAGACAGAAGAAGAATCCACTCCCCATGTAAAAGCGGAGACAGCTAAAGATGAAGTGGAAAATACCGAAAAGACAGTAGAAGCAAAACCTGATTCATCACAGAAAGGAACAATTCACCTAGGAAAGGCTTCAGAGTTGAAACTAGAAGAAAAACGATTAGAAGAGCTCTTGGAAGCCGCACCGAAAATAATCCTCCCCATGGAACCTGAATTTTTACCGATAGATCAAACTTTAATAGGGGTAGTGGATCAACTTCCTCCGATATGTTTTTCCCAAAGCGATAAGGAAGAAGAAATGAAGAGTGAACTGATACATGCACCCTTCTTCGCTGAAGCAGAAGATCTCCCTATAGAAGAATTTCTAAATAAATTTAGAGAAGAGAGCTTCAATGCCGAGATAGTAAGAACACAAGCTATTTCCCTTAAGGAAGCTGAGAACGTAGAGCAAATTGGGCCTAAAAAATTAGATGGCTGGGAATTTTACGATGTAAAAGATAATGGCAATTGTTTTTACGAGGCCATGGCTGATCAATTAAAGCGAGCGGGGCATAAATTTATAGAAAAGGTTCCTGTGAATACTGCCATACCCGATTGTTTGCGAGCCAGGGCCCAAGGAAAAGACTTTAAAGATAGAGAATGGGTCGATTGGGATCAAATGATGAACCTTTGTGCTCATAAAGACCTGAATGTAATTATTGCTATCCTTGATACAAGGCAACCCAAAGACTCTCAAAATTATTCCTATTTATATACCAACAAAAATAAAGACCCGAGATATACCGACAATGCACACAAATTACCTCAAGATAAATTTATCGTTAAAGTTGCCTTTACGGGTAATCATTATTTATCTATCATACAAGAGCCTATAGTACAGGGGCTTTCTGATGTTGCCAAAGATGCTATTCAGTCACCTTTCCTGTCAGAGGTTGTTTTTGCCAGGTCTATATCGGAGAAAGAATTTTTTATTGCTGACAAAAAGAAAAACGAATTATCTCTACCTCTTAAAAAAATGGCAAACAAAGTTGCAATAAAAGCCTCTTCCGTAGAGTCTGTGGATCAATTTGGCGAATTTTCACAAGATAACATAATCCTTTCTCAAGGGTTTCATCCTGCTCATTCTGATTGGGACATTCGAAATTCAGCAACAAAATTCTTTTTAGATGAAGGATCACTGAAGTTTAAGAATTGGTACCATCCTGACATATTTCATTACCTTATGGGGATGGTCGATAACAAGACAAAATGTTTACGGGTTGTCTTTCACGATGCTGATGGTGGTAACAATACAACAACCTTTAAAATTCAACTACAGCAGCTTGTGATGCTGAGTAATAAACTGAAAAGGCCTGCATTATTTATTAGCAAAGAACCTGGTGCTGATAACCATTTTGTATGTGGATTAGTCAAAAATAATAAGCTGCTATTAATCAACCCCTTAGGAATAACTGCTCATGAGATTTTCTATCAAACACTGGCTGATTTGAAGCGTGAAATGACAATAGATGTTTGGTTATCCAGTAATCTTTTGCAGAAAGAAGAATATGAAGAAGGCATTGTGTCGTGCGGGCCTATTACACTTGAATTAGCCACCTATATCCTGACAAATTTTTCACCAGAAGCATTCGAAGGTTTTTGGGGAAATAATTTAAAAACCAACGAACCCATAAAACATGATTCTTCAGGGTTAAATTACTATGAACTCAATATAAAAGATTTATTGTCTGATACGCTTAAAGAATTGTTGAATTTTACGAATAAACCCACTTATCAAGATAAAGTTTGTAGTATTCGTCAAAAACATTATGAACAACTTCGGGTACTTCCAATAGAGTTCAGCAAAAGTTCAAATATTCCAATTGAAAATTACTTGGAAAAGTGTAAAGAAGCGCCTGACCAGGTTGTTTTTACCGCATTAATAACAGGCAAAAATATTCTAACTATTGATGAGTTGCCAGAATATAAATTACTTGAGCATGAACTAAAATTGCAGCCAGAATCAACTGTTTTACCACAAGCGAATGTAGTAGAGAGTAAAAATCCTCAAATTTTAACACAGCAAACTCTAGGGAATATAATACAAAGATATTCAAAAATTGACCCACAGTTGCAGAAGAGCCCAATAAAATTATCTTCCGAGGAATCATCGCTTTTCCCACTGAAAAGCCATGAACCTCTTTCAACTCATCAATCATCCTTCAAAAAGGCGCTCTCAAGCTATGCTAAAATAATTCAAAATGTTTCACTTCTCTCAAAAACTACTCAAAAAATTCCGTATACTTTTTTATTTAAAAGCAGGGGAAAGGTTGGCTCTGTGTCTGTAATGGGGAGTTTCAATGATTGGTCGCCTCATGCGAAGTGTGTCATGAAGGAATATGAAAATAATATATGGAAGGTGACTCTTCTTTTAGAGTCCGGGACTCATCAATTTAAGTATTTGGTTAATAACCAAGAGTGGGTATCTGATCCTAATTGTCCAACCACGCAAGATAAATATCACAACTCTATTTTAGAAGTAGAGGATCCATCCCAGACGATGGAGCATACATTCATTTTTCCACATAGCAATTTTATAAACTCTGTTCATTTAGCTGGCACCTTTAATCATTGGCTTTTAGCAACGGATAGTATAATAAAAGAAGGGGTGATAAGTAATCAATATCAAATGAAAAAAGGGGAAGATAATATATGGCGATTAAAAGTTTCTTTGCCTGAAGGTCAACATGAATTTAAATATGTGGTTAATAGAGGTATGCGTTGGATTTGTGGAGTGGGGTATGATTGTCATCAGAATGGGGTTTATACTAACTCTGTTATCGATATTCACCTTCCAAAACAGACAGAGGAAAACGTTGATTTGAGTGAATCTTTTCGTCCATCCTCCTCAAACTCAGATGAAGAGACAGAGGAGAATATATCTTCTTCTGCTTCTCAGGTTTCACAGTTCTATTCCACTTTAGATTCAATTCATACATCAAGTGATTCCGAAGGAGCATTCTCTGAAGAGGATGAAGCTATAGCCGAGTATAAAACAGACATAAAGATATATAGAAGACATGATAATTAGAATCCAAAGCGCTTCATTAAACTCTTGTAAGTTGAGAAGGAGCATATTCTCCAGAGGGAGCCATCAGTATTTTGGCTTTTTCTCGCACAGGCGAAAAAAAGGAAGAAGAGATAATCATCCCCTGGTGTGGGTTTGTTTTTACTTGAGCATTTTGTCGAACCTGATGAGTATAAAATTGCTCCCAAAAGTGGGTCGCATGATGAATTTTTTTATGCAAAGGTTTTCGCTCGCTGTGGGTTAAAGAAGCATCACTTTTAAAGAAAGTAGCTGCTTTTAATAAGGTTTGTTGCTCTGGAGAAATCTTATTAAAGAAATGAGATAATGTATCCGATAGGGGTTGGAAAAAATCACTATAGTTTTCTTCGTCAAGGATATGTTTAATTAACATCTTAACCAGTTCTTTTTGGTCGCTAGGGGATAGGTGCTTCTCAAATTTTTGAATTAAAAATAAAGTCGCTTCATAAGCTGAAGAAGTTTCTTTTTTATCATTCATACTCTCTAACAATACGCCTTCTCTAATATGGGTAGTAAAGGATTCCGGAGGCACAAAATTAACAAGTTGAGAAAGCGCATTCAGCGCAGCTGCTCGTATTCCTTTATCTTTATTTTTAATATGTGAAAAGAGAAGAGGGATAAATTGTACCCTAATTTCTTCTTTACCCATCAAAGGAATAAATACAGTTAATGCTTTAATAGCCGCCTCACAAATATAGGGGTCTGCGCTAGGAATTTGTTGTAATAAACGTGGTATCACCCAGTCGCTGGAGATAATTTTTTTATGCATGGCTAATGCACGTAAAGTACATATGGCTGCTTCGCAAACTAAAGAATCGGTACTTTCCATTTTAGGGAGTAATTCTGTCATTAAGTGCTCGATAGAGTCGGAGGGAATGCGTTCAGAGAATAATGTGATGGCTTTTATGCCGGATTCACTTATCCGTAAATCATGGTCATCCATCTTTTTTAATAAAATATTATGGACTAACTCTATCTGGGTATCGGCTAAATTATCTAAGATAACTTCTAATGCCGCATACGCCTTTTCATTTATATATTCGTTCTCCTCGGTAAGATATACAAATATACTCTCCATGGAGGTACGAAGCTCATCGTCATATAAATAGGGGCTTAAATGGGCTAATACCTGTATTTTTGAAAGGATATAAAGAAGATTATTGGAAACGATCTTCTCTGAAAAATTTTTTACTAACCGTCTACCTTTCTCGAGCGAGCTCGTTTTAGCTATCGCCTTTAAACCTCGTTCAGCTAATTTAATAATACTATCCGGCATCCCTGTATCAGTAAGTAACTCATAAAATCCAGAGGTGATTCGAAACAACTGTTCATCTGACATATTCCCTAAAAATTGAATGAGCACTTTAATACTGGCTTTGCGCATCCCGTAATTGAATTCAGTTTTTTGCCGGGCTTGAGGAATGAGTAATTCAATTAAAGTCTTAATGTTGTCAGTAGAAAAAGGTAAGGCCGGATTGTCCAAAAATTGGACGGCATATTCTTTACGCCAATAGCTAACAGCAGAATCTGCTATCCCTCTAATTATTTTTTCTATAGGAGAAATGAGTTGTTCTTCTAATAATCCCTTCGTAAGGGAATATAAAGCGTCGAGAGCTTTTTTGCGTACCCAAACTTCTTTGTTAAATAAACTGTGTGTTAATAATGAATCGATAAATTCATTTCGAAGCTCACAAGGGAGGATAGGGGACAAAAAGCCTAATACTCTCACGGCAGTTTCTTGTTTAATCACATCAGAATGGCTGATATGTTCTAAAGTATAGGATTTTAATTCATCCAGAGTGGTTAAAGCTAAAGGATTATCCCAGTATTTTAAAATATTCACCAGAAAACGCTTATCTTTAATTGGGTTAATGTTATCAAAGAAAAATTTCTTAAATTCTTTCGCCTCTTCAGAAGACCTTAGCAAATGAGGCGTTAGTTGTATATTGACCATCTTTTCAATGCAATCGATAAGAGCGTCATAACGCATTTCTAATAGACTTAATAGACAGGAATAATAATCCTTGAAAAGGGGATCTTCTCTATAAAGCGTCTTTAATAAGCTATAAACACTAATTTTTTGTAAATTTTTCAAGGGTTTCTCACGCAGGCTCCTTTCCAAGAAGATTTGATAGTGATTTTTATTTTCAAAAATAAAGTGAAGATTACTTAACCAAAAAGACAAATATTGATTGAAAAGATTTTCAGAAGATTGGGTTTTATTTTGGAAAACGTGGGTTATGACTAAGTCTCGACTTTTTTGACTCGCACTTCCCAGAAAAGACAAATCTTTTTCTGATAAATAACCTAACAAATGATTTTCAAATATTTCGTCAGGTATCTCTGTGAGTTTGTTTAAAGCATTTTCTTTCATTGTACTTCATTTTAAATAAAATAATTAGAAATTAGAATTGTTTGCATTATACTATATTTAAGGGATTTTTCAATTATTTATTAGCAGCAATTCTGAGTGTATTAAAGTTTTCGATATCATAACCCCTATTCCCAGGCTCTTAAAGTTATTTAATTAAATTTATCAATTAAACTTATTAACTTGTGTATTATTAGCTTTATTTTTGCTTATATTACTTAAGGTGGTAGACTAGTGGACACGCCAGTGGCTCCTAGTTCCAACCTTCCAATTAGCCTTAAGGAGTTTTTGTTGACAAAGAAAAATCACCTGTGATAAAGGCCATAACTTTTAAAATGGAATGTTAAGGAGAGCTAATGAGCAGTGAATTAGTAATTGGAAGACTATATGTTGTGTCTGAAGCTGTGCAGTTACTTTATATGGTAGCAAGAACGACTTTTGTGCATTGATAAGCTATCCAATGCATACAAGTGGTTCTCCCTATCATATCTTGTGTCTGTAAAAGCTGTGCAATTACTACGTATGGTAGCAAAAATGACTTGTGTGCATCGGATAGCTCAGTAAGAGCTTCATTGAAAAAGTTATTTTGTCTTTCTTTGAGAAATTACACGACGACAATCTCTGCTCTCTATAAAAGCATCAAGATCAGATTTGCGATATTTCGCATGGCTTCCGATTTTGATATAAAATAGATTATATCTTTTCGTGCAACCCCAAACAGCCAAAGTGCCTGGTGAAATACCAAGATATTCTGCAGCTTGCCTTCTAGTAAGAAAAGTGGAATCTGCCTCTTTAATTGATTTAATAGATGGTAAGCTCATTTAGTTCTCCTTTATTACATTAATGAACAATAAGTGTAAAGTGAAATAATAAACTGTTTTTTGTCCACAAGGGTGGACATTTTATTTAAGCTTTTTCATCTGCTATTTATGCTGCAAAACACTTCATATTAATAATTACGAAACATATTCAATTAATTTTTCAGTCAATTTTAATATAAAACGGAGTGTGTCATGGCTTGAGTTGAGTAGTTTTTAGCAAACGCATTTGTCCACAATGGTGGACAAATAATTCGTTATCATACCCTTTTTATGAAAAAAAATTGTAGAGTTTTCATTTGGATGAATAATTTTAAAAAGGATAGGTCATCATGTATGAAATAGCGCCCCATAAGGAAGAACTTCGTAAAGCAATTAAAAGAAGAGGTGGTCAGGCAAAACTTTCTAAAGAACTGGGTATAAGCCGTAAACGACTTAACAATTGGTTAAACAGAGACCAAAAAATTCCTTACCATTATGCTGTGCTTATTGAGAAGATTACTCAAGGCGCTGTCACTGCTGCAAAACTTGCTCCGTATGCGGTATCTAACCATAAATCGCAAATTAGTGAAGAAAATCCTGCATCTCCTTATTCTATCGATCATATAATGAACTATATTATTCAGATGCACGAGGATTTAAAAAAAGAGATTAAAGGTATTTATAAATATTTAGAATTTAGAGCTCCTAACATTTCACCCATAAAAAAATAATTAAAAACATCAGAGAACGTTCTTGTGAAAATTTATAAAAATATTATATGACTTTTAAGATCGAAGATAAAATTGAACAGATATCAACAAGATGCTGGGATAGGAATGTGCGTTTTACCACTATTAGCTAAACGCTCAGCTTCTTTATAATCCAAGAACGATGTAAGTAAGATGAAAAGGCAACCTTAAAAAGTGCAAATTTCTTGAAGAAAATAGCAAGATAAATGATATCAGAAAACAAGCATCATTTCCCTGTTAGTTTATTTTCTAGAAGATTGCATCGACTCATATCATTGCTAGAAAATATTGATATTCCACATGACAACGATGGGGTAGCGGGTGATGACAGGACTGAAAATGATCAAAGAAGGAACGCTTTTTCAAATGAAACATATTCGTTTGTAATAATCAAAGAAAGTTAATTAAACAACAGGAGTTACTCATATGAAAATTAATAAAAAAATTTATGCCCCTTTATGGACTGACCCTAACATTAAGAAAATATCAATAGAAGCAAGATTGCTTGCCGCTTACCTTTTAACAGGCACTCAAGGCAATATATTGGTTTTTTTTAAATTACCCTTAAGTTGTATAGCTGAAGACTTAGGTTTTAGTGTAGAAACAGTTATCAAAAACTTTCAGGTACTTCATGAAATCCATTTCTTATATTACATATTAGATAATGGGTCTGTCATTTTTAACCTTTTAAAATTAGATAAAAAATAAGATCCACACTTGCATTTTTCAGTTATCAACTATGAGCTAAATTCTATTAATGGTTTATAAAAATTAGGAAAGTAGATATGAGAGATTATTCTAAAATATCACCAAAATTTTGGTCTGAAACGGTCCAAAAAGAAATGAAATCTTTAGGTTCGGATATTATTGTTATTGCATTTTATATCCAAACTTGCAAGCACGCCAGTATGATTGGCGTTTATCACCTTCCTCTTGCCTATGTCAGCCATGACACGGGTATTAATGAAGAAAAAATAATCTTGAGTTTGCAATATTTAGAGAAAACTGCTTTTTGCACTTATGACATGGAGAGTGAATATATTTGGGTTCATGACATGGCCTTTGATCAAATCGGGGATCAGTTAGATGCTAAAGACAAACGTGTGAGAGGTATTAATACCCTATTCCATTCTTTGCCTGCTCTTCCATTCCTGAAAAATTTTTATAATCAATATCAAGATCATTTTCATCTCACTTCTCATTCTTCTTTTGAGAAAAAAAACATTAAGTTCGTAGAGGAGGGATCTATAAAGAAAAATAATCTAGAAATAAGTCCTTATGAAACACCTTGCGAGCCCCTTCAAAGTCAAGAACAAGATCATAAATCGGAACACAAAGAGCAGGTGGATAAAAAGATTGAAGCAAGACCCTTGGGCTCTACTTCAAGAAATCCAACTTGGAATATCATCCTCCTCATGAAATGGATAGCATCCCCTTGGGAAGGGTATCTATAGAGGAGAGAACGCTAGAAATGGGTCCCTTAGAGCCCTTCGAAGGGCTTCGAAGCCCCTTGCAAGCCCCTTCGAAGGCCCTTGCAAGCCCCTTCGAAGCCAGGAGCAGGAGCAGGAGCAAGAACAGCAACAGAAACAGAAACAGGAACATCAGCAGGAGCAGGAGGAGGTGAGGCACAGGAGAGTATTGAGGCACCGTCAGGAGGCTGTGCTTGAAAAAACTGAAGTGCCTTCGCCTCAGGGGTTCCCCCTTCGTTTTGTGATTGAAATTCCACTTTGTGATGGTAGTGGATTTTCAGTCTCGAAGCGATGATCGATGAATGGCAGTGGCTTTATCAGGGCGTGAATGTCTTGCAGCAACTAAAAATATTCGCGATTGGAATGTGACTCACCCTGACAAACGCAAGTCGGATTTAACGGTTTTGCAGTACATCAATCAGTGGCTAGCCAATGAAAACACATCCGTTTTGAAGCCACTTCCAAACTCCTGGGCAACCCCCTCAAAATCGTTTCCAAACCAGGAGGCGGGAAGCACAGGAAATACTGGGACAGCGTCAGGACCTGTGCTGAGAAAACTGAAGTGCCTTCACCGAAAGGGGTCTCCCCTTTGTTTTTTGTGATTGAAATTCCGCTTCGTGATGAAGGCGAGTTTGCGGTTTCACAAGCGATGATTGACGAATGGCAGCAGCTCTACCCGAGCGTAAATATTTTACAGGCGCTCAAAAATATTCGTGGTTGGAATTCAGCGAACCCGAGTAAGCGCAAGTCAGGACATTTTATTTTGCAACACATCAACCACTGGTTAGCCACAGAAATGCCAATCAGGCAAAGAATCCTGTGCGAAAGCCAGAGGGTTTTGATTTGGCTGCGCATAACGCTCAAGTGGCTAAAGCCTGGCTTCAAAGTGAAATATTTGGCTATGAGGTGCTCGATGAAAGAAAATGAAAAATCAAATTTTGCAAAAATGCTTACGGCCGTTGGCGAATTATACGGCAAGAAAGTATCGCTGATATTGCTTAGCCTTTACTGGTCAGCGCTTGAGCGATTTAATTTTGCTGACATTCGCCAGGCCATTGCACATCACGTAAATAACCCCGATGTGGGGCAATTTTGCCAAACCCGCCGATATTGTGCGTTTTTTGGAAGGAAATAGCGAGGCTAAGGCATTGAAAGCCTGGTCCAAAGTAGAGTCTGCCATTCGAAGGCTCGGCAGCTATGGGAGCGTTGCATTTGATGATCCCATTATCCACGTTGTGATTCTAGAAATGGGCGGCTGGCCAACGCTGTCTCAACATTAGCTGAAAAAATGCCCTTTTGTACCGTTCAATTTATGAAAAGGTACCAGCGTTACATGATTACAAAACTGACTCATTTTCTGAAATATTTAGTGGGCACTTTTGAACAGTCCAATCAATGCTGTGGTTATCAAAATGACACGATTCCTGCCTTGGTTGGAGATGCACACTTGGCATTATCGGTCATTTCAGAGGGCGTTGCGATGGCGCCCATAGCCATACATTGTGACCATTCTCTAGCGGCTGATTGCATAAAAAAACAGGCCAAATTAACCAAAGCATTACCTGAAAAAAGTGAAAAAGGGAAGGCGTAGTCAATGAAAAAAATCATACCAAATAAAAAATTATTGCCGAGGAAAAAGAGTGTTTATACTGGACAGCTATGGGAAAAACAGTCGAAGAGTTTAATGATCCTTGGCATCACTTTTCACACCGCGCGATATTATATTCAAACTATGCGTGAAAAGTTAGACAGCACAACGGCTGCTCAAGCTGTGTACACGGGGATCAAACAAGGGATTATTAAATAAATAAAATTCACAAAATGTAAGGGATGACAGAACTAAAATTTTTCATCACACTATCTGCAACGTTAATTAAGGAAAAAAAACAATGCAATTTACAATCATTAATCTAGAAGAATTATCTGTCAGTGAAAAAGACAAAGAATTGCTAAAGAAATTTAAAAGTTTTGGGATGAATCCATTCAACCTTTGCAGAAAGCTAATGCGTATTATGATGAGTTTCCAAAACAATTTATAGGTTTGCGAGGTAAGTCATCAGCGTCTTATAAAAATGATTTAAAGCAACATCTGGAGAAGTCAGATCCACAATTTCATCAAGAGATTACGCTTTATAAGCAAGATATTTATAAACAAAAAATGCATGAATGGTATGTGGTGCAAAATAAAGGCTTGCTTCAAGATGAAACATGGGAGAACCTTGCAGAATCATGCAGAGATGACGTCGATGGAATCAAAATACAGTCCCTAAAGAAAGAATGGATGCGGCACGCAAATTTTTCGCATTACCCTAGTCAAGCATTAGTGGAAGTCGCCCTCTCGTTATATTGTTTTATTTGAAGCCTATTCGACGCTCCTTAAAGTGGAATTTAGCAAATATAAAAATAGACTTTCCAGCACTTTACAACAAGAGATTGAAAGTTATATTAAGGCATTAAATTCAGCCATTGAGAAAGAGAAAGCGAAGGTAGCGTATGCTATGCTAGCTCGTTTGAAAATAGCCTCTCATACACGTGATATAAAATACGATGATGTGACGATTCATCTTACACATTCTTTAAAAAAAATGAATGTCTTAAACAAGGCATTAAACCTGCCAATACGCCGTAGGCGAGATCTTGATGGGCGAACACGCGATTATTTTCAAACTTTTATTTTAAAAAATGGAACTTATGAGCAAAAACGAAGTTGCTCAAAAAATTAATTTGGAATGTATCTGACAAAGATTATCGCGTCATAGAAAATAAAAAGAGATTTTTTGCACTCCCAAAAGTATTAGAGAAACCTTTTCATAAGAAAAGATATTGCACCGACTTTTTGGTATTGATAAGCAGAATGAAAAGTTTATACACGAGCGTTTTTCTTTGTTGACTCGGCTTCGTTTTCCTCCTAAACCTGAAAAGAAGTTTAAATCGTTGCCTACATTTTTAGAAAATGATAGTTGGCGTGATCTATATAACTTTAAGCTGTGATGTCATCATTGAATATGAAGGTCCAGATGGCCCTAAACCACTGACTCTCTTTGAAAAGCTTTTTATGAAAGACAGGTGGACGTTTGCTGCTACCTGGAAAATGTATTCAAGAGGGCAACAACAAAGCATTGTCCATTCTATGTTGACTTATGCAGATTATGTCGCTAAAGAGATGAAGAGATATGTCGATTTAGGTTTAGGCTTGGAAATTATATCTATGAACAATTCCAATCTGATATACAACATTTCAATAATGATATTTGGATAGCAATTGGGCGTGCGGGACTTGACCAAAGATACCGAATTTATCCCCACTCTATCAACATTTTCTTTTGCAATTTAATCGAATCACGCATCTGCCAAAAGAGTTAGAAGAGGCCAACAAAAAACAAAAACAACAAGAAGAAAAAAGAAAACAGAGAAGTAAAATACCTGTCGTCGGAAATTTTTTAACTGGTCAAGTGCAGAAGTTGATAAAATGAAAGACGCTCGCGCCTACCTTGACCCCGAGAAGATCAACATTGACTCTTCACACGATTTTGAAATTCCTTATCTGCTGAATCCCGAGCCTTTACCTACTGATTTAAAAAGGAAGATTGTTCATATTAGTACCTCCTCATCTTAAAAAAACAAATGGGTGCACGTGCAGAAGATGCAAAAGAACCTAAAAAAGGCCCTGTCCCTTACCTTGATCTAGAGAAGATCGGTATAGACTTGTCACCTTGCGATTCTGATATTCCTTATGTGCTGGGACACCCTATATCCACTGAAAGGCTTACTCATGAAAAAGAAAGAGGTATTGATGCAAAAGGCCAAGCAAAAGAAGTGGAAAAGGCAAAAAATCAATTCAATCACTTCAAGCCGACGACTGATGATTTGAAAAGTATTTTAATTAAATTGATTTCTAAAAAGGGAGAGCTTGATTACAAAAATGAATCTTTTAAAAGAGACGTGAGCCGATTAGCGTCTTATTTAACGACCTTTAATTTAAACAAGGATCGTTTGCCTTTATTTCATGGAAAATTAGAGGCAGTTTTAAAACAATTTTTCAAAGCCTACCTTATTACATGGCTAAATTCAAAAGAAGAAGAAAAAGAAAACTTGGCTCACTCTTTATCTTCCCTGGAGCTCTCATTTTATCAATTAGCCCCTCCCTTTATGAAAGAAAGAATTGAAGATTTAATTTCCTCTCAAAGAATCAAGACTGGTTTGTTTTTCAGGGCATATGTTGTAGCATGCTAGCCGGATTAGATTCCACGCTAGGAGATCATTATTTAAGTAAAGTTGCAGACTCTGTATCGAAAACCTGTATCCAACCAGAGCGCAGATCGCTCAGAATCGTTCAATAATCCATTTTATCAAGATTCATCTGACACCTATCAAGACGAAAACCATTTCCCATCTTACGGACCATACTAAACAACAGGAGAATAGATATGATTATCCATAAATTGCGCCGTGATATTGAGCAAGCCATCATCAAGTTTAAGCCATCGCCTGAACACAATGAGGATATTAGACGAATCAAACTCATGCTCAAAGGTAACAATGCAAATCTTGTGAGAGCAGAGCTTTCTGATTCTCTGAATAATATTTCAACAGGTTTTCTTTCCATCCTCCCCTTTTTAGAAGTAAACCGATTTCAGCATACACTTAGTAGGTGCTTAGAAGTGCCTAAATATCATGAAACTAATATTATAAAGACGATAGCGGCAGAGTCAGGTATTTTTTTAGATAAAGATAATGTGATAGATGGTGTTGAAAATTCTCTATCCAAAAGAGTGAAAAAAATTGAAGAAGAGTTGGATAGCCAGAAACAAAAAATTCGTGGGCTTTACAGCAAGAGATCCAAGGTCTTAAGGCGGAAAACAAAAACTTAAGGCAGCTTCTGGCAACTATGTCTGCAAAAAATAAAGACTTAATGAGTGAGAATGAGGCTCTAAAAGAAAATGGTGCAACAAAAAAAGAGGCTCAAGAAGATATTAAGGAAAAATATGAATTGCTCAAAAAAGAAAATGCTTCTCTTAAACAAAAGCTCCAAAAATTGCCGTCATCCACACAAGGAGGTTATTTTAGCTTGTAAGATATTATTAAAGAGAAAGAACGTGAAAATGAACGCAAGTCTGTGACTCTTAGCGCTTACAGTATTCTAAAACGATAAGAAAAATAATCATGTGCCATTTAATCAAACAAGAACGCCTGGCTAATAAATTAAATCAAGAACTAGGGCCTGTCGTTCTTTCTCATTTATCTCGTCCTGATGGCTTAGAAGTGCTCTTGAATGCCGATGGGAATAAGGCTCGTAAAGGCTATGTCGATATTTAAGAAAAAATGGATGCTATTAGGGCGCAGTTAACTTATCGGTGGCTTTATCGTTCGGGGTTAGTTGTCAATGTTAGATCATTATAAGGTCATAGACAATTAAAAGCCTGCAGAAGAAATCGAACATCCAAAAAAGAGGGAAAAAAAGATGTTGAGGTCTTGACTAGACGATCAAATGAGAAAGTCGTCATCATTAATGACGATATTCATATTGCTGTATTAGATATTAGAGGAAATCAAGTTCGTTTAGGAATAAAAGCCCCTAAAGATATCCCCGTACATCGCCAAGAAATTTATGAGAAAATAAAAAAAGAAAGTCAAAAAGATGATGCGTGAACCTTCGGGATCCAAACGACGTCTCTTTGATAAGCTTTATCGTGATTTAGGTGAAATCATTCACTTTTTGCAAGATAAAGATATTAATGAAGTGATGTTAAATCCTGATGGTCAGCTATGGATTGACCGTGCCTCTAATGGGTTGCAATGTGTCTCTCATTTAAATAAGACAGAAGCTTTTTCAATTATCCATGCTGTTGCAGGCATTCATCATTTTGTTGTCACGCAATTGAGTCCACGACTAGAGGCAGAACTCCCCTTTTTTAAAACCCTGCGAGGTGAACGATTTACGGCTCAAATTCCCCCTATTGTGTCTGCGCCCAGCTTTAGATCGCAAAAAATCAGAGGTTATTTTTACATTAGAAGCGTATGTTGCTAGTGGTCGCTTAACGCAACATCAAGCAAACACCCTCAAAAAATTAATTATGGATCGAAAAAATATTTTAGTCAGTGGGGGTCCTGGGTCAGGCAAAACGACAGTGACCAATGCCTTAGTCATTGAGGCGGTTAGATGTGATAAGAACCAACGATTTTTAATCTTAGAAGATTTACCTGAATTGCAATGCGAAGCGCTCAATAAAGTAGGCATGTTAACCAGTGATCTAGTTACGATGAATGGATTATTGCGCACTGCCATGCGAATGCGCCCCGATCGTATTTTAATTGGCAAGGTGAGAGGCCGTGAGGCGCTTGACATGTTGAAAGCTTGGAATACAGGTTGTCCTGGCGGCATGTGTACTGTACATGCCAAAGATGCCGCTCATGCTGCTCAACGTATTTCGGATTTAGCCATGGAAGCAGGATTAACTGTGCCACCGATTTCCCTTGTGCTGCAGACCATCGATGCCGTTGTGTCTGTCGTTCGATACGAAAATCAAAAGGGCTTTATTCACGAAATTTTAGCACTGGAAGACTATAAAAATGAAAGATTCACCTTTGAAAAGTTGGCTTAAAAAAACGATTGCAGGCACGGTGCTTTCAAGTCATCCCGCGTTTGCAAGCGGTGCCTATTTACCTTTCAACTCCACGATGAATCTGTTGAAAGATGCCA
Source organism: uncultured Gammaproteobacteria bacterium (assembly GCA_963817645.1). GTDB lineage: Bacteria > Pseudomonadota > Gammaproteobacteria > UBA6002 > UBA6002 > UBA6002. The sequence continues at coordinate 149,294 of CAWFQC010000014.1, forward strand.
TCAGCGGCCCTTTTTTTGCTTGCAGCAACCGTAATCATGGTGGTGATTACGTGCCTGATGTTGGCATTTGGAGAATGGGGAGATGGATTCAAAAAATTGATCAATATGGTCTTGTGGCTTTCTATTGCATTTGCAGCCAGCAGTTTTATTACCTCGATGTTTGGTGGTCGTTTTAGCTAAAAGGGTAAATTGATGAGAGGAACAGCCGCGCTTTATTTTAAATCGTTAAATAGGCATTTCAATGTGTTGGGTGTTGATAGACCACTCTTCTTCCTGTTTGTTGGCCTGTCTTTACCTATCGCCTTTTAGCACACCTGCTTCCGCTTATGGATGGCGTAGCCTTAGCTGTTTTTATGATTTTATATGTGATGGGGGTTTTGATAACGCGTGCAGATAATCAAATGCTGGGCATTTTCAGACAACACATCCACTACAAAAAATATTATAGAGGCTGTTCTGGGATCCATTCTAACATATTACTGGTTAAGCCCAGTGTGCCATTTTATCAGGGTAAGCGATTACTATGAATTTGAAAAAACATTTAAGTAACGATCAAGGGTTATCTGATTTATTGAACTATGCCCATCTCATTGATGAGGGTGTCATCATTAATAAAGATGGTGCTTTCTTAGTCTGCTACAAATTCCGTGGTCCTGATATTCATTCTGCAAGTGGCAGTGAATTAGATGCGATGAGCGCTACTTTCAATCGTATGGTCACTTTTTTAGAAGACGGATGGATGATTCACCTTGATGAATTACGCGTACCCTCATTGACTTATCCTGAGCAAGGTCACTTTCCTGATAAGGTATCTAGTCTGATCGATGAAGAGCGCCGTCAACTCTATGAGGCAGAAGGTGCACATTATGAAAATTTTCAGTTCATCACTTTTGTTTGGAAGTTTCCTTTGCCCGTTGTGAAGACCACCCGGCATTGGTTTGTAGAGGGTCTGTCCAAAATTGATGAAGACCAAAATCTGTCAACATTATTAAACTATTTTGGTGAGATCGTTGAACGATGTGTGGGCCTCATCAGTCCCTACTTTGTGCTAGAAAAACTATCAAGTGCTGATTTGCTCAGTTACCTCAATACGTGCATGACAGGTGAGCTGCTCCCTGTTTCAGTACCACCCCACGGTTCTTTTCTGGATGTGGTTTTGGGTCGGCGTAATGTGATTGGAGGCTATGTGCCACAAATCGGTAAAAACCATATTTATGTTTTATCCGTTGTGGGTTATCTCAATGAAGAAACCATCCCTGGATTACTTGAAGAAATGGGCACCTACCCCTTGGTGTATCGCTGGTCAAATCGATTTATTCCCCTTTCGCATGCTACGGCTGAAAGAGAAATAAGGCGTTATCAAAAAAATTGGAATAATAAGGTCAAGGGCTTGATGGGTATTGTCAAAGAAGTGATATCAGGCACGCCCTCGCATAAGGTGAATTATGATGCCTTAGAGATGAGCCAGCAAACGGATGAGGCGCTAACGACTAATAGCAATAGCACGACCCGATTTGGTTATTGGACCAGTGAAGTTGTGTTGATAAATGAAAGCCTGGGCTTATTAGAGCAAGCCACAAAAGCATTAACCCGTTATTTAGAACATGCTGGATTTGCTTGTATTAAAGAAGATGTGAATGCGTTTGATGCTTGGTTAGGCACCTTCCTGGGCATGGAAGTTGTAATGTGCGCCGTCTTTTTATCAATTCGATTAATCTGGCACATGTGTTACCCCTACATACTCTTTGGGCAGGCTCGTCCTTTAGTTCGTCGTCCTCATTATT
>CAWFQC010000015.1:0-23553 GCA_963817645.1 uncultured Gammaproteobacteria bacterium
CAAGGAAACAGGATAAATACAAACTTGGCTATTGATGGTATCCGCCATCACGTTTCCTTCCTTTATTTCATGTGCAATAGCTTCCTCAATGGTTGGCATAGGAATATCTAATAACCCATGACTGGCGTTGAGTAATTGTTGGTACCCAACAGCACAATGACCCTCATCACACAAGCCTTGCAGTACATGGCGAATACCTGCTTGTGCACGTATACTGGCATCTTTCGCTACCCCTAATCGTTCGGCTAAGCTATCTGCCGTTTTAAAGCCAATGCTATAAATATCTAATACTAAGCGATAAGGATTTTCCTGTACTTTCTCAATGGCTTGATCGCCATAGGTTTTATAAATCCGCACTGATCGGGCTGTTCCTACTCCATGGGATTGTAAAAATACCATGATATTTTTAATGGCCTTTTGTTCCGCCCAGGAAGAAATTACAAGGGCTTTGCGTTTTGCACCAAAGCCTTCCAATTCTGTTAGTCGATCAGGTGTTGCCTCAATCACATCAAATACAGCTTCTCCAAATGCCCGCACTAGCTTTTTAGCAAAGTGAGGACCTATCCCTTTGACCATCCCTGATCTCAAGTACTTTTCAATGCCTGCCAAGGTAGTAGGTGCCACTACGTTGAGGTGTTGTGATTTAAACTGTAAACCGTGTTGTTTATCGTTAACCCAACTTCCTTGACACTCGATATGTTCGCCAGATGCAATACAAGCAGCACTCCCGATCACAGTGACCAAATCACGACGTCCTTTCACCTTGGTGCGTAACACACAAAAGCCAGTCTCTTCGCTATGAAAAATAACCCTCTCTACTGAACCTGATAAACCTTCAGTAGGTATAGTGGATGTTGCAGATATTGTGTTATGCATGAAAAAAATACCTCATGCTAAAATAATCCTAAATTCCAGTCGATAGGCTCTGGTTTTATACGAACTAAGTCAATGTCTTCAGAGTACCTTGCAGGTAGCTTCCATATACAGTTTATTTAAGGCTCTTCCACCACGAAAAACCAATGAAGACATACCCTCTCCTGCTTAAACAATTCAACCAAAGCACAACTTAGTCATCGATAAATCATATAATTTTTCAACTATTTAATTTTACTTATTTTTTTAATAATATTCAACTCGGCGTACACTAGCAAAATTTTTAATTCATCATATTTAAGCACATTTAATCCCTACAAATCTTCTGATTACAAACCAAGAACACAGGTAACTTCTCAATAAGTTCGGGCAAAAGTATAGAAATTATTTGATTAAGCTGATAAATTAAGCATCATGAAGAAAAGGATTGATATACCTCAGATATCTCTAATGGAACAGACGCCAAATGAAAAAAAGTTGCTGGATGTCATTGATCGCCTGCAAGGAATAATTAATGATATGGCAAAAGAGATAGAAGTCTTAAAGGATGAAATTAAACGCCTAAAAGCTCATAAAGCTAAACCACGTATTAAACCGAGCAAAATGGATAAAAATGAAAAGGAAAGAAACCCCAACCTAAAGAAACGCGCTGGCTCCCAGAAAAGAAATAAAAATGCAACCCTCAGGATTCATGAAGAAAAAATTATTTCAGCAAACGATATTCCTAAAGGCTCAAGATTTAAAGGCTATCAATATTACATTGTGCAGGATTTAGTTATACAAACAAAGAATACGCGATATCAATTAGAGAGATGGCAACTTCCTGATGGAAGTTATCGTGTTGCTTCATTACCTGCTGATATAGTTGGGTATCATTTTGGTTCAACATTACGTAGCTTTATTGACTATCAATATCATCATCAGCATGTTACTCAACCGTTGTTATTAGAACAACTTCGAGATTATGACGTAGATATATCGACAGGGGAATTAAATCGATTGCTTACTGAGAATAAAGAAGCATTTCACCAAGAAAAGACCGAGATCTTGCCAGCAGGTATCGCATCTTGTGGATACATACATGTAGATGACACAGGCGCACGGCATCAAGGAAAAAATGGTTATTGTACTCATATTGGAAATGAATTATTTGCTTGGTTTGCAAGCACGGGCAGTAAAAGTCGTATTAATTTTCTTGAATTGTTATTGATGGGACATAAAGAATATACGCTTAATTCATACGCTTTCGATTACATGGAAAAGCATAAGTTACCGAAGGGTCCATTAGATTTATTGCGTAGTAATTCAGCTAATTTAATGACGTCAAATGATTGGGAAAATCATTTAAATTCTCTAGGAATCAAGAACCCTCGTCATTGTCAAATTGCAACAGAAGGTGCGTTGATTGGAAGTATATTATCACGAGGTTTTAGTATAAAAATCATAAGTGATGATGCAGGTCAATTTAATGTATTTGAGCATGCTTTATGTTGGATACATGCAGAACGTAAGATTAATGAATTAGTTCCACTACATAATGGACATGCAAAAGATATACAACATATCCGTTCTTTATTTTGGGAAATATATGCTCTGCTAAAAGCTTATAAGCTAGCACCAAATGAAGCGTTAAAAACAGATATAGAAAAGAAATTTGATGTCATGTGTTCTACCCCAACAAGCTATCAGTTGTTGAATAATGTGATAAAACGATTGAAAAAGAATAAAGGAGAGCTTCTATTAGTTCTTGAGCACCCTGAGCTCCCTATACATAATAATTTAAGCGAGAGAGATATTAGAGAATATGTGAAAAAGCGAAAAATTAGTGGTGGAACTAGAAGTGATGAAGGCAGGCGATCTAGAGATACATTTGCTAGCTTAAAAAAGACCTGTAGAAAATTGAAAATAAATTTTTGGAGTTATTTGTTAGATAGACATAGTAAAAAATTCCAAATTCCCTGGCTTCCAACGCAAATTATTCAAGCAACAGCTCCTCTCCTCCATAAATAAATCTCCTAAGTTATGGAGTTACCTTCAAGGGCATCCAGCAACGTTTTTTCATTTGGCGTCTGTTCCATTAGAGGTATCTGGAGTATATCAATCCTTTTCTTCATGATGCTTAATTTATCAATTTAATTATACTATCTTTATACCTTTGCCCCAACTTATTGAGAAGTTACGAACACAGTTTTTAAGTATCTGATTTTTAATAACTAATTACTCTGAGACGCCCATTACATAGCACTACTGAGCACAACAAATCATTACTCAATTCCGCAAAACCCCCACATGGATTTTGTGCCGCTTCTTGCTCTTGCATTTTTTTGCCTCTCCTAATTTTTTAGACTGCTCGGAATTGATTATCCTGAGCTACTTGCCTCCAATTTTTAATATCAAGTAGTAAGACACCTTTGGGTAACTCAGTTTTCGAGAAGAAATTAAACCCTGATGAAGTGGAAGTGGGTAGAATAGCTTGTGGATCGACAGCAAAGAAATCAAACGTCCCACGGGGAATACGGATATGTTTGAAATCTTTTACTAAATGCCTTAGCCAGGTGAGACAATTGTGTGCATCATTACGTTGATCATCCCCTCCTAGAAAGCGGTAAATTATACGTTCTGCTTTAGGGTGCAATTGTCTTTGCATATCTTCTATGACTTTTTGGAACAAAGTATCCAACTCTTTTAAATCAAGTGTGCCTGCACGAAAACAGACTATCTGTTCTGCTTCTGGTTAACGTTCACTTTGACAAAGCCTCAAGAATCCTCCTTGGCCTTTCTGTTCTTCTGCGCTTTCAATAATCACGTTTTTCACTTTCACTCGCGCAAATTGAGTGTGGCTGGCATCTTCTACCAAATCAATTTGAACCAGTAGACGCCTTCCCAGTTGATCTAATCCTTCTATCAATCCATACGCATGACGATTGCCACTGGATGATCTTCCTGAGGAACCGCTCATCTTAGGTTGTATAATACAATATAAATACATCGCCCACGAATGAAAACTGATGGTTAAAGATGGATCGAAAAGACTAGCAACTTGCGTATGACTGGCAGTGGTGTTGTAGATTTCTCTTAATCTGTTGCAATTCTTTCAAATCAGAATAATCCCCCTAAAATGGAGTCGGTGGTCGGGAAGGATTTTGTTTTTCCGTCTGATGTAGCGTATTTTTTTGTTCTTGTGCTACGATTTATATCTAATCATCAGTAATATAACTCACTAGCATATACTTTATAATAATTAATCAGTCTTGTCTTGCTTGAATTATGACATTCAAAGCACAATTTAGAGTAGAATTCCCTGCACACAATTCAAGAAAATTTTATTCTTGCCTTTGCATTTAGAGTTTAAATAAAATTTTAAAATTATGACTTTTTTATGAAATTATCTAGAATGTGCTTGAACTAATTTATCGTAATGAAAATCTATGTAGATATTTAATTACTTAATACCAACAAAAGTCACATTCTTTAATAAAGTTGCTTTTTGAGTCGTTTAGGATCGGTTGTTACAGAAATACCATAACGTCGTGCAATATAGAGTACATGATGCTCTTGTAATTCTCTATTATGAGCGCTCTTAAGACCTTCTTGATTTAATAATTCTACAATTTGACTTACTATTCGACATTCCTAGACTAAATTACAAGACATTGATTTTAAAATTTATTTGTGATCATCCTTGCAAACAAGGACAAAAAAATAGCCATTAAAGTCAATAGCTTATAACTTTAGTCTAGGAATGTCGGTACTATGTATTCTTGTGACAATGACCTAATTCTTTCAACGACAATATCACTCGTTTTCGGTGCCCATACTCCGACTTTAAGACGATCAATAATTTTGGTACTGATTGCACCAGATCTCCAGGTAATACGAATTTCAATTTTTCCTGGAATAGTTATTCCATCCAATTGAACCTCTGTTAGCGCAAAGCGAAGTAATTGCTTCCGTTCTTGGTTTGTAGTAGTGTCAGCGTACCAAATTTTAGGAATCTTGCACCACCATTTCCATCTCCTTTGCTTCTTCTGATGTTAATGAAAAATGGTCTTGTTTATTGGCATCTTCATAGCTGCTTTTTAGTTTTTGTAATTCTTCTAGTTTTTCATTCCACCGACACTCTAATTCTGAGGTGACTAAACGATTATCTGGATCAACAGAATCATATTGGCGTTGTGCTAATTGCGCATCATATCTGGCTTGGGTTAATTGATGCTCCCATTGCTTTTTTAGCAACTGTTTCTCCATTTGAATTTTTGCAACTGCTGCCTTGCTAATTTCAAATTGCGCAGGTGCTATCATTTCTAAAAATAATGCAACGATCAGATCGTCAACAGGCCTAGAACTCATTGACTGGCAAATATGGGGAGCACCATTAGAATAATCCTTAGCACATACATAGGTTGGTCTTTGGCCCTCCTTCAACGAGTGAGTATGAACTACCATTTTAGACCCAAATCGACCACACCAGACTATTCCTTGTAATAAGGCAGCTCCATGCAAAGGATTGCCAGACCATATAGGTCAGCGGAAATTTCGACGGTTGCCTCTTATTGATAATTAAATATATTTACGTTCGCTTTTTGATCTTGTGTTGGCTTTTGCCCCTGTGCTTGATTTTGTGCGGCTGGAAAAAATACTCCTGGGTATCCACCCGTCGAAGGCGGTGGTACCGTTTTTGGCAGTGTCGGTTGTAATTCAACCAGATAACGCGGTAAACAGGCGGCGGATTGAAAAACCACCAATTCAGTATAGACATGCGATTCATTGGGCTTTGTGGGGTAGTAAGTATCCTTATTAGGATTATTCGGATTTCGCAGTACGACGGGTACAAAATAGGCATCGTAATTCGTATAACTGCCTTTTTCTTCGAGTTTTTTCATATCGCCATCAATCACGGGATACGCCGAAAAGCATGCCGTCCAGTTTAAAATAAGTGAGCCACTTTGTTCAGCATAGACCCGATACGAATATTTTGCCTCATGCGCACCATAAATCCCTTTGCCAAAAAAGCCACTATCGGTTGTCGCAAGATTGGCATAACCTGTACGAAAAATACTATCCACAATTGCGGCTTTCGTTCCATGCCACATCGGTAATAAGTTCACACAGGGGTAATCGCTATCCTGGTACGAATTTGCCATAATTTGAAGTTGTTGGTGTACTTTACCGCGCCAATTGATATTTTCTTGTGGCTCTATTGGGTCTTGTATACATTCTTTTCCCGTTGGCCACTTGGGTTGAAAGGCAGGATTGTTATTGCGTTGTTGTAATTCTTTTAGATACAAACCAAATTTATAATTCATATCAGGGTTGTAAATTACACGCACCGATGCCATGTCATAGCCTGCTACCGGATGATGTTGGTAAAATTCAATGACTTTGCGCTTATCTTTATCGGTTGCTTCTACTAATTCATAAATCTTATCTTTGGCAGGGCGTTTCGCTTTTGTTTGCGGATCAAAATGCCAGGACTTTTCTTCATAGGGCTTGGATTCAGGTTGAAGAATTTCTTGCGGTTTTGCTTGAACTAACGCGGATACCAAAGTACGTGCGCTGGGTCGTTCATCAGGTAAATCCCAACACTGCTGAACGAAATCGCTATATTCCTTCGGGATTTCCTCTTTTTCGCCGTCTTTAATAAAATCCATAACAGTGACATTATCATGCGCAAACGGCAATTGTTGGTCATAACACGCCATGGCCTCAACAGTTTGCCCTAGATCACGTAAAGCCAAACCCTTGCCGGTCCAGGCGTCTCTATTCTTTTTATCTAACATCAGGACTTGGTCATAACACATAATGGCTTCGTTCATTTTCCCTAGCTTAAGTAAAGCTGAACCCTTGCCGTACCAGGGCTATGTAACCCCCGCCGATATTAAAAAAGCCTATCGTAAAGCTGCCGCTAAATATCATCCTGATCATAATCCTGCTGGTTTAGAAATGATGAAGCTTGTCAATGTTGTTTATGAAACATTGCGAGACTATGAGGGCGAAGTTAAAGAAGAAAATAACCAAGAAAATTATGGAGAAGCAGTCAATGAAGCCCTTAATTCAATTATCAACTTAGCTCTTGGTATTGAGATTTGTGGTTCTTGGATATGGGTTAGTGGTAATACCTATCCACACCGTAAAGTTTTAGATGACGCCGGTTATAAATGGGCGCCTAAAAAGAGATGCTGGTATTTCCGGCCTGAAGATTATAGATCAAGGAACCGTAAAGATTGGTCTATGGAAAAAATTCGTCAAGCCTACGGTAGTGAACCTATAAACAACGAGCAAAAACATTTGCAAGCTATCAATAAGAAAATAGGAGCGGTAAAATGACTAATCACTTTAGCCCAGAAATCTATGTAGTCTGCCTCTCTGCTTACAATAATGGCCACCTTCATGGAGCTTGGATTGATGCCACTCAATCTGTTGAAGTGATAAAGAAAGAAATACAAGCCATGCTAAAGAAAAGTCCTATTCCGTATGCCGAAGAATGGGCAATACATGATTACGACAATTTTGGTAACTTGAATCTTTTTGGTAACCTGTATTTTAATGAATATGAAAACCTAGAAACCGTCACCGAGATTGCCTCCTTTATTGTTGATCAAGGTGATTTAGGCATGGCACTTTTAGAACATACCAGTAATGACGTGAATGAGGCTCAACGCCTTTTAGAAGAGTGCTACGCGGGCGAGCATGAAAATGAGCGCAAATTTGCTTATCAACTTTTTACAGATTTTTATGATATACCGGAGTATTTGGAATACTATATTAACTACGAGAAGGTAGCGCGTGATTTGTTTATGTGTGATTACTTCTCCTTAAAGGTTAATTATAATTTGCATGTCTTTAAAAATGAATAGAACAAAGCCCACTCTTTGAAGAAAGGGTGGGCATTTCTAATCAACTGTAGTAGCCAATCCTACCAACAAGGCAAGCCAGTGATAGGAAGCTCGCTTTGATAACCACAATCATAACTTAATCGCTGATTCGCCCACCACCCTCGCATGTTTTCTTTTGCTCCCGCCAGTCTTTATCTTTGTCAAAAAAAGTAATGCCTTTTGTTCTAAAAAGTGCCAAATGATAATCCTGCTCAGTTGCAGTAAGTTTGCATTTCTGCCAGTAAATTTTTTTCTAAGCGTATTCTGATTTGTTCCTTTTCTGGTAGCTCTTGCGGTTTCTGGATCAAAAGCATTTCTCTACTCTCCGCTCATAAAATTGTTTACAATGCTGACGTATTTTGATTACATCCTGCATTCCTAGGGTAAAATTTGGTTTTTAATATTTTCAATTTGCAAAAAATTGTAACATTATATTTAAACTTAATAAGTTTACTGCTGGTTTGCTTTCAGTTGTTATCAAAATAAATATTCTATAAGTAATACAAGCAAAAATAAAACCAATAATGCATGAGTTAATAAGTTTAATTGGTATATTTAAATAAAACAGTTTTAAGGGTCTAGTTAGGTTACATAATCTCTTTAAATTATTTAAGCATACTCTGATTTTGTTACAAAGATTGAGGCAAATTTAAAAAATGATTTTAGTCAAATATCCCTTAAAAAAAGCGATTCAAAATGAGGATAAAAGGACACATAGCCGTGTTGAGCTTAGTGAGTTCAGTATTATCGTATGAAGCAGCTCCACACCCGTCGCAACGTGGTTGCATGACGAAAAAAATATTGTAGAAATAGAGACTTAGTTGCGAAAATAGCGATGCAGTAAAAAATCCCGCTTTTATGTACCGTGCATCCCTGTTGCATCACAGTTATGTTATCTTGCATCACCTCTTTTTTATTCGCTTTTTGAGGTCTTTTGTCCATTTATTGCATCACATGTGGTGTTATTGAGCCGCTAAATGCTATAAATAACATCACCGCGACGCAAATGCGCTGCGACTTAAAATAATTTTTTCCTTTAACTGCATCACAAGTGCTGCACACTAAGAGTAAGCTTATGCCAAGAATAACGATTACATTTTATACAGATTTGTTTAACCAACTACAAGAAAATGCAACCCAGAAGCAAATTCCAGTAGCGCATTATGTTCGTGATTTAGTGGATATCGGATTACAGGTGGAAAAAGCTGCTGCCAAAAAATCACATTCTGGCGGTAACCAAAAGAGTGAAATAGAAGAGTTAGGTGATCTCAAAAAACTTTGGGAAAATAATTTAGCTTGGCTGCTCGAATCACTCCATTTAATTCGATACTTAATTCGCCATTCAACCCACGATGAAAAGCTATTATTGGAAGGTAACAAGAGCCATACTGATAATATCATTAATAAAGCCAAAGACAAGGCACAAGCCTATGTCAATGGCCTATTTTGTGATGGGCCCTAATTTTTATAATCTCCCGGCAACTCGTTACTGTACAGCACACCTTGCTGTGGGTATCGGTTGACTCTTGCCCAGAATAGACAATTTTGTTTTGAAAAATATGCCGGTCACGAGTGCTCCCTGCTTCTAAATAACGCGGCAAACAGGTCGCTGATTGAAATACCACTTGACCAATTTACCAGCTTTGATATTTATCAGCAGATTGCCTTAAATTTAGGACTAGTACCACGTTATAACTTTGAACTGCTTTGGCGGATCACAAACGTAAGGCATGAAGTAAAAACTATGAAACTAGGTTAAATATGGACAAATCCAGTGAAGAAATTGGTTATAATTTATCTGACTTAGAGATTTGAGCCTTTTTGAAAGGATTCCGGCCTGACCTCGAAATGTCAAGTTAAACTCTCAGCCAATAGGTATGCTAAGTACCCAAGCGAAAATTTTATGGTGTTTTACTGACGGGCAAATTAATGACAATGCTTGTCACTTCTTCGTCGAAAATTTGGAAAATTCACTATTCGTAATACTTAAGTCTGTTGAAGTATTAATGTCATTTAATTTACGTTTTTTGTTTCCTTCTACATGATTAAAATGATTAAATGACATTTCGGGTTGTTGCGTTTTTTTAAAAAAGAAAGCCTGAGAGTGTGAATTACAAGAGGTTTTGTAGCTTGAATTATTATTTGCGTTGTTGTTATTAAAATTAGAATCTTTAGGGGATGTTTCACTGATTTCAGCTTCTTGGAAAGACCAAAAATCATCTAGATTATCCAGATTTTCTTCCGCTTCGTTAAATATCTGGGATTTTTGAGTTGAAGTGCTTAAGCAAGTAGGGTGAAGTTGTAAAGCGCTGCTTGTAGTATTGCTTGATGTTTGAAAACTTAACCCATTGGGTAATATATTAGGTGGTGGCATATGAATTATATTAAAATTTATTCCATGAAGAACTTGGTTTTTATGTTGTGGGTGTTGTTGTATTTGAAATTTTGTTTGCTCAAGTAGTCTCTCTAAGACTCTACATTGTTGAATTAATGCTTCATAAGTATCACTAGAAGTAGTGCAGCTAGAATTTTTACTATTCGCATCGTTAGATAAGGAAAATGCTTGTGTAGATGATGACATACTTTGTTTTAATAAATGCGGTTGAATAAAATTATTAAGACTTTGATTGCTAGTTAAGCTAGGTATATTTTTGGTACTAGATACAGGTGCTGTATCTCCTGAATTTTTCACTAATTGTGATTCAGAGAAATGGCATGAAAAAGTTTGATCACCAAGCATATTATTCTTGGCGCTAATATTACCAGCGCCCGAATTAGTAATCTCCATGTGCTGATGTTTAACAACGCTTAAAAAATCCTCTACTTTAAAAACAACTTTATTCATGGGGTCGTTTTTAGTTAGTACTTGGTAATTTGGCGTATTTTGATTTACATTGAGGAGTGCTTGAATAGCTTGTGGCCTTATCCCGCATATGATGCCATGGTCTAGTAGAAAGCCATCCCGTCCTCCCATAAAGTCTATTAGAGATGTATCCTCTTTCTCATTATAAGTACGTTGGGTTGTCCAAAAAGATTTTCCACCATTAACGCGAAAATACATAGCGCTACTTGTTGGTATAAGCTCTTTGCATAAAAAATACGAACCATTAGAATTATTACCAATAATTTGGCAATTTATAGTGTAACTCGGAATATAATTTCCATCACTTTTACGCGTTAGAACCAAGAAATGGTATTTAGGTGGGTTTCCATTGCCGAGTACTCCCGTACGAAGAATGCAATCGCTATCATCTATTTTATGCTCATTTATTAATATTTGGAGGGTATTTTTAAAAAAGACGTATACTTCATTTTTATTCATGTTAGATATAATCCCTATCAACAAATTATCCCAAAAGAGTTTACCATAAAATACCATCAGTAGGAATAAATTAATTACCGATTTGCTGTAATAATGTAAGCTCAAAATTTGTCAGCCTTATAAAAACTCATGCTCAAAAATAGTTAACTAAACACAATTATTACAATTTTTTGTGAATGTAAGTATTAATTTTTTAGAGCTAAAAATGCATTGTCTACATTGTAAATCAAATCATTCAATTATGTTTAAGAAAAAAAACAGATATTGAATTATCCCCAATTTCATTGTAGTCTTTTTAAAGAGAGCTTAGACAGTGAGAACATGCACTTTTTTATCCCCATGTGCGCTTATTAAATACGCCAGCCTTACAGATGCAATACCATCCTGACATCAGCAAAGAAACACTGACCGCTTTCTTTCAAGAGATATTAAAGCAGTTAACAGAAAAATTTTTAGCAATCAGTCAAGGCTCAATAAGAATCCAGGAGGGTCTTGTCAAAAAAGCTTAATTTATTGAGAATCAGATCTAATTTACCCAATTAAAGTAATGAGATAAGGAATTTAATTATATGAAAAACACCACGGATACCACACAAACCACTCATTCTGGTTACACTAATATTTCGTTAAATCACACTCAGTACTACTCAAATATCTCCTATACCGTACCCATACACGATACGAGTGGAACGCTGGGTTATGGCGTCGGGAGAATATTGAGGGAAGCGTTTGATTACGTGCATGAAGCTTGGCAGGGTTGGTGGTATCATCGCCCCAGCGTAGAAACTGCCGCTCAGCACCGTCAAGCAGCGATTTATCGGCAAGGACTTGAAGGGTTGGTAGTGCAACTTGATACAGCCATTGAAAATCTGCGCAAAAATCCACGTGATCCCGCCAGTTTGGAGCGCGTCAAGCAAATGATCAATGACAAAGATTATGCGAACTATTTTAAACCCGCGCAAACAGAGAAACTGCGTGGCTTTCAGGCGCGTTTATTCAAGCCTATTCATGAGAAAGTTCAACGGTTCAAAGTACCTCGTTTAAAAGAAATCGTGCAAGGGTATTTATCTGCTTTACAGACAGAGATTACAGCACTTACCGTCGACTCAACACTTCCGATCTCAACAAAAACTCTTTCAGAGACACAAACCAAACGTTCCATCACACAACCGCCTGCCGTTGACCCTGTTCCTACACCCACGTCAATACTGGCTTCGTCGGTTAGTTTTCAGAATCTCTTTGATTTAACTACCTTAAATGGCACCAATGGCTTTGTTGTCGAGGGTCTCAACGCAACTGATCAGTTAGGCGGTTCTGTCAGCACGGCAGGGGATATCAATGGAGATGGCTTTGCCGATCTGGTGCTGGGAGCTTGTTACGCTTCCCCAGGTGAACATAGAGGCGCGGGTACGGCGTATGTGCTCTTTGGGAAGAATAGCACTTGGTCGCCTCAGTTTAATTTAACAACCTTAAATGGCAGTAATGGCTTTGCCATTGAAGGTCTCAACGCAGATGATCATTTAGGTTGTTCTGTTAGCACGGCGGGGGATGTCAATGGAGATGGCTTCGCAGATCTAATACTGGGAGCGAATTATGCTTCCCCCGGTGAGCGCTCCAGGGCTGGCATAGTGTATGTGCTGTTTGGTAAGAATAGCGCTTGGTCTTCCCGATTTGATTTAGCGACCTTAAATGGCAGCAATGGCTTTGCCGTCGAGGGGGTTAACGCGGGTGATGATTTAGGCTGGGATGTTAACACGGCGGGGGATGTCAATGGAGATGGAAAAGCCGACCTCGTGCTGGGGGCGGATGTTGCTTCCCCCGGTGGGCGCACCAATGCGGGTACGGTGTATGTGCTGTTTGGGAAACATAGTGGTTGGTCGCCTCAGTTTAATTTAACGACTTTAAATGGCAGCAATGGCTTTGTCGTCGAAGGGATCAAGGAGCAGGATTTTTTAGGTTCTGTTAGCACGGCAGGGGATGTCAATGGAGATGACTTCGCTGATCTGCTGCTGGGAGCCTCTGCTGCTTCACCCGGTGGACGCACCTCTGCGGGCAATGGCATTTATTTAAGGAATCAGGGCCATTCACTTAAGAGTGATGTTATTTACACATTTACACTAACTCAATTTGAACAATATTTGTAAATATAATTTTACGGCACTGCTACTGCCTTCGTGCTTTTCTTTTTTGCGAGTTTCCACTTTTTAGGAATTTTATTAGAAACGCGTGCATATGAACGATTGGGTCTTATTTTTTGGTAACATGTTGCAATAGACTCAGTAATTATATGAATGGATTCTTTCACATAAGCGGCTTGACGCAAGAACAAACCTTCTAAATTTCTTGCAACAGTGATCAAGCAATTTTTTAGGTTAGTCTTCATCGTATTGGAGGAGTCTGATTTGTTTATCCCTTTTCGTAAAAGTAATATATCGTCCGTTTGATTTGAAAAAATTCTACTGAGGGTCAGTATAACAAAGTGCGCAAATAATTCCTGTTTAACGCCGCGCTCGGTTTTGCCATGAAAGTCTTCCACATCAATTAGTACCTTGGATATTTTATCAAGCTCTTCAATTCCCCAACGAGCATGGTATAGCTCAGCTAATTCATTGTATTGATACTGATGATGATCAAAAAGTGTCGTTCCCAAAGTATAAGCCATATTGTTAATAGTGTATTTGATTAATCTTAACTGTAATGGGATAAATTCAATATGTGGGTATTTTTTTAAAATTACTCGTTGATCTTTTGATGTTGGCATAATCGTTATCACACGTTCAATATCGTCACTTTCCATAAATTGCTTAATTAATTTGTATGAGCTACTTGGTAATCGGAAAACAGCATGAAGTTTTTTCTTATAATGTGTGTACAGTAAAGCATAAGAAAAATAACCACGATCATACACAACAAGATCGTCCTCATGCAGGAACTGAATATGTTCAAATGCCAAACGTCGTTCGTCCAGATGTGCAGCTAATTCAAATTGATAAGGGATCTTTGATTTTAATTGATACAGACAACTCACCATGCCCTGAGGAAAGTGAGCGTTATCAGATGGTTTTTGATAACCATCGTTCAGCAATTCTTTAGGTAAATTTATTTTTGATCCATCAATAGCAAATAGTCTATGATTTTTCCATCGATAATCTTCGCGATCACTTTCATATTCATGAATAATCTTTGTGTTTAATGTCTTAAAAATAGATTCATCCATCTTTTTCCTTGCGTTACAAAATGCAGCAGGTACCACTGGTTTAGCTTGTGGTAGTGGAATATGTAATTTATGACAATATTCCCCATAATTCAGCAATGGTCAGTCCATAACCTTGCTTGTTCTTGGAAAATATAAGTCGGAAAATAAATAAAATAATTAATAAGGTAGATAATACACGTCGTCTTTGTTGCCATTCTTTATCAAAATTTTCTGCAACAGATGCAACAACAGTAATAATTTTTTGCCATAAATAAACCTGCTGGTTGTCCGGTGTAATACAGGCTGTTTTATAGGGGGCAACTTTTTGAAAAACAGATTTTTTATTATCCATAAGTAGTTCACGAGCATCAGGATCTAAAGGATAAATATAGACATCTTTTTTCCCAAATTCAGATTCATTTTTGAATGATTTCCCAGCCGTTTTTCCAATATATTGCCAATTAGACGCTTTATAACACGTCCCGTTATATCTTGTAGGATCAACAAATGTCTCCACTAATACAGGTTTATATCCATGATGGGATTCCCAATCCCTAGCAATTTGTTGTATGGCATAGGCCAATGCTTTTGAAGCAAGGTGCTTCACATTAACCCATGGGAAAATTAAAAATCGATTGTTATTAGCTATTAAATTTAAATGTTTTTGGCGATGTAAGTCAGTCCAACCTATCCATTCATCACGGCAGGTTAATTTTATTGTTGCAAATGAAAACAATAAACAACCAAGTTTTCTTCCATAGCGATCAACAACATAATAACGCAAATGCGACCCAATAGGTCGCCTATAACCCAAATAATGATATCGATCAACAAACTCATTCCACTCAGTAATTTGTTCTGGCTCAGTAACAACCTGGAGATTAATCGGCATTAACTCATTCACAGCACAGTCAATTGGTAATGCTTCATTTGTCTGATCAGTCCATAAAATTTTTTTTTGCCGTGCTTTATGATTTCTTTCGACTTTAGCTGGTAATTTTATAATGCCACGGGATTCCATTTCTTCTAGAGCATTTAGGCAGGTTTGAATTTTATCCGTTCCTCTTGGGGTTTTCCATTGAAAACGCTCACAAATCGAATGGGCTAATTCTCGACGACTTAGCCCAGAAAACATTCTAACGGTTTTTTGTATTTCAGTAAGTTGTGCCTTCTAAATTGGCGGCCGCCAAATGTGGTTTTTAAAAGAGAGTCTACTTTATTATCCATTAGTTTCAGTGCTCTAAGCTGTTAATCCTAGCATTAGCATGACAGATGGTGCTGTTGAGTCAAGAACTTTTTAAAATAATGAAATTACTTAATAGATCAACCGGCTAGGCTGCTTCTTTGTGCATCACTCACATAAATAAATGCCATTGGCCTCGCGACTCCGACTGGTTAATTAAACTTTTGTCTTTTTCTAATATCACCAAATCACTTTAGAATAAAATTTTTCAATTTTTTTATCCGTCGTAATGATGGAAAGCTCATTTTTAATTGCAAATGCGGTAATGATCCTATCTGCCGGATCTTTATTTTCATCCCATATCAATTCAATAGAATCTAGCCATTCATTCACACCAATATCAATAAGTTCAATATGCTCAATTTGGCCAAATTGTGGAACTAATTCCCTTGCGGAAATACTCATCTCCAACTTACCCAATTTAATTTTACAAGCAATTTCCGCAAATGAAATAGACATAATATAAGCACCAGCATCAATTAACTTGGCAGTTTTTAAAGTAAATGATGGTGTTGATTTTAATACTTCAATGATTGCACATGTATCTAAAATTACCATTCATTATATCCCTGTAAAACAGGCTGATTAATATCACCATGTACTTTTATGTTCACTGAACCACGCAAGTCTTTAAGTGATTTAAGTTTAATTTTTTTCAAAATCAGACTAGGATGATTATGGTGTGTAATCACAATCTCTGCACCATGCTCTTCTACCCATTTTATATATTTACTTGTATGTTGAATGAATTCACGTTTCCCAACTGTTTTTGAAATTGACATAAAATTACCTCATAAACAGATTGTAGCTTCAATTTATAGCTACATAAGCATAAGACATTAATTGGATTTACTCAAGTAGTAAAAGAAATTAAAAAAGCGTTTATTAGTTTTATTGAGGATTTTTTAGAGTTTTGCTGAGTGTGGAGAAAACCCAGATAACCATTTTCTGGCAAGTTTAACCTTCGTTTAGACTCTGGATCGCACCGTGAAGCAGCCATCGCTGCTAAAGAGCATGGGTTATAAGTTTAAACCAATGGACAGGACAAGCCATAACACAGATGCTATCAATTATAATTCGTCCTATAGCTATAAATAAAGGGTTTAGTATCATTTCACTTCGAAAGAACCCTAAAGACTCTTATAAGAACCTGTTGGTGGTTTTTCATTCGTATCATGACCACTATCTTCTATAATAACAAATTCATACAAGCCAGGATTATTAATTAAATTATCCCGATTATTAGCAGGAGAACCAAATAATCCTTGATACGTAGTTTTTTGTACTTGTTCATCCATAAACGCTTGAAGGTTTTTTTCCATATCTTGGCTAAGCCTTTCTTCTGCCAGATTAAATTTAAGAGATATAATTTTATCGCGAGCCAATTCACTAATATCCAGATAAGACTTTTTATCTAAAGCAAGTGCCTTCAGCCCCTGTACGAATTCATAAACTTCTTGCCGGTTTTGTGACTGAGTGATAAAAGCGACAGATAACTTGATCAGTAAATTAAGTGTAGCTGTAGCTCCTTCGCAAGTTTCTTTTTCATGCTTTAAAATTTCTAGAGCTAAAGAAGGTTCATTTTGCTTTATAGCAAACTTAAATAGCTTCAGTTTGTCGTCATTACCAATCTTTACTCTCTTGTCACATACCCCTTTAATCAGATCAATTTGTCCATACTCAATTGCATCTTGAATAAGGTAATGTATTCCTTTGGTCGTACTATTTTCGCACAAGTTAAGAAAACGGTCGCGATGCTTTTGAGGCATCTCTTTAAAAAGCATAATTGCATCACAGCAATCATATGACATATCCTTTGTCACTTGTATGGCATAGCGATAAAAATCGATTAGCTTGCATGACTCTTCAGTTTCTAGAGTGGGATCAAAATACTCTCTAGCCAATAGAGACTTGTCAATCATCTTTTGGCGTCTGGAAATTTTTGTCAAAACCAACAATTCGTCATCGTCTACGCCAGCAGGCTCTTTTGACAGATTAGAAATCATGACTGGATCCAAGTATTGACATCTAAGAAAATTTATTAATACTTCTTGCTTGCCTGACTCAAAGATACTTTGGATATTTCCATTCACTTGGTTTTTTGTCAGGAAAATTCTTTGTATCAATTGCTTTGCTAAAGTGACAACAGCCTGATCATTCGAGCTTTGCTGATGAGCCAACTCGAGGTAATAAATACAATTGGTATAATCACCCATCCAAAAATAGAGTTGAGCTAATTCATTGGTGGCAGCACTGTTTGTCGCTGAAAACTCTTGCAGATTCTGAACCATGCCACCCTTTTCTTGCAAAGTTTGTTTGAAGTTGTCTTGTAAGAATAATTCTTCAATTGAATAGCCTGAACTAATGAGTCCCTTTCCTGCTACCAATGCTTGATAGCTGTATAATTTTAATTTAGCATTAGCTTTATCCCCTGCAAACGCATGAAGAGTTAATGCCATGATCCTATTCGCTTTCACCTCCTCAGAATCTAAATTTACAGGATCATGTGCGAATAATGTCTCAAACATCCTGAAACAAATTTCTTTAAACTCCTTTGTTGAATTTAATTTAGGATTCTTTGCCAACTTAATTAGCAATGGGATTAACCTGTTAACAAAAATATCGGTGCACTCACTAGGGAACTCTAATGCTAACTGCAATGGATATTTGTCTACTTTAGGCTCCTTGGTAAGAATTTTATCTAGTATAGTTTTTTCATCAAGACACTCCATATTATCCATGATTTCTTCTACTTTTCTTGGCAAATTATAACGGATGGCATGATGAAGTAGATAAGCTTTTTCCCTAGGTAATTGTGATTGTAATCCAAACAATTCTGATAATAAGATAGCTTGACATCCGCCATCGTCACCAGGGATAAGATACGTAATTGCTTCATTTATCTTGGATATTTTTAGGGGTACATCCAGCATTTCCTGTAATGAATAAGACAGCATATCTTTATTTTTGCCTTGAACAGCTAAAGTAAGTAGGTTTTTATCATAAATAAGTACAGGAGTACCTTGATCAATCAATTGTTTTACTTTCTTTATATCATTACCTTGACAGGCATCAGATATTGCCTCAACATTTTCTGAAAACTGCTTGAAAATTTCGTTGCATCTTTTATCTAAACTCTTAGCAGCAAAATTGATACTTCTTTCACTTACATGCGCACCATACTTAAGCAATAGGAGAATAAGTTTGTAATTTTTATGGTAGATTGCGTGATCTAAACATTTTTCTTTGCTATTCTCCCATTTATTAGGAGAAGCTCCAGCTTCCAATAATGCCCTAGCAATATCATATTTATCATCAATGACAGCATACAGCAATGCAACTCCATAATGCGCAGCATCAATTTGATCTGTTTTTTTCCTCTTGGCTATAATAGAAATCCACCTCCAAAGTTCTAGTTCTCTTGGTCTTGACCAGTCAGAACCCTTAGCCTCATAAGCCATTCCCTCGATAGTCGGACAGCCTCTAGAATCCATTACTAACTCAGCATCGTATTCAAGCAATAGATCAACTATTTTAATATTTCTACTCCTCGCCGCATAATGTAAACAAGTGATAGGAGCAGCAAAAAAACCTTCTGTCAACAATGCTGTCTTATGTCCCCCTTCTTTTAATAACTGCTCTACAAGATCATATTGATTGTTTTCTATTGCACTAAATAATTTCAAACCTCTTTCTTTCATACCTGTCCTCTTTAAGTCTGATAATATTAAACTTTTTTGATAAATTAAATCATATTCCTAAGAATGTACGATAGTGTACTCTTTATTTCTTAAATAACTCTTAACTTAATCCACATAAAGGTTGGTTTATAGCAATTGGAGTAAAATGCAATATATGAGGCAAAACTTAAACAGATCCCTGCAAGAGATGTTAAAATCAATTATCGAGAGCCAAATTATTTTGGGGCGTCGTTCCTCGCTATTTATTCTCTGGATCACGCGAACAAATCGCGGGACAGCACCTGTAAAATGCTCAGAACTTTCATGCAAGGATGACAGGTTTCCAGACTTGGTTAAAAGATATACGGAAAGGGGAAAGTAATTCTCACAAACAGAAGAGGTAAACATTTTTGAAAGAAAAAAACAAGTTATTTTTCTGAAAAAAAACACACTAAGAACGTTAATGACGGAATGTTTAAAGTGAAAAGGTTTATTGATATTAGCCAACCCTCGTTCTACTATTATTTAAGGAAGTCTTATGTCGTTTTTAATTAAGAATTCCAGCATGGGATAATGAATTTAACAGGTAGTTTAAAAATCGGTATCTAGGACTTGTTAATAACGGATCATAGAGCAAAATCTAAGAAAGGAGTCTTGTAATGAGCTACATTAACGTCGGCAAAGAAAATTCAAGTGATGTCAAACTTTATTATAAGGACTCGAGCACCGGTCAGCCCATCGTATTTAGTCACGGTTGGCCACTTAGTGCAGATGCCTGGGATGATCAGATGTTTTTTCTCAGCTCACACGGCTATCGTTGTTTTAAAAATTCTTCCTCGAGTATTTCACCAGGATGTGTAGGATTTAAATATTTATTACGCATTTTTATTACCTCTCAATGATAATCGATAATTTCTATTTGATAAACATCGCCTGATCGCCAGACAAAACAAATACGCCATTGATCATTAATCCTGATACCATGCTGTCCTGTTCTATTGCCCTTCAATACTTCAAGTCGGTTTGCAGGGGGAACTCTTAAATCATGTAGTTCACTCGCATAATCCAGCATTTCTAATTTTCGTAAAGCAATCTTTAATATTGTTGATGGAAATTTTGATGTTCGTTCAAGCCGAAAAAGTTTTTTGGTTTCTTCACAATTAAAAGATTTTATCATATCTTTAATACTAGTCTTAGGGGCACGTTAGTATTGTAAAGCATTATCATCTAGAGACAATAATTTTTATTTGAAAATCTTTTTATTGGATTTGAGGAGTTTCAGCATACAGCTTCAGCATACAGCGGAACACTACCATTAAGTTAAGGGCATTTCCTCTTCGCCGTCATCCGCGATTTCGCCGTCATCCCGCGACTTGTTCGCGGGATCCAGATAGATGCACTTCCCTAGATTTCGTGATCAAGCAATCACTGGACGACAGATTGCTTAACTTAATAGCAGTGATATAGCAGAAGAGGTGCAGAGCTATGGCAGCTCATCGCAAAGAGCCCAGTTTTAGACCTATTGAAAAGACAAAGCTTACCGGAACCACCGATAAGCTTTTCAAGGACTCAAAGTCTTTAAGCGCATCTTAATAAAGTGCTTGATTTTGGTCAATGAGCCATGCGATAGTAGACACACAGCGCGGGTCGTTTACGACCCGCGCTGCGTGGAATCCCTAAGATACACCAAATATCAAAGGGGCTCTAACCACAAATAACCGTAAGGATGTTACTCATGGCTGGCCCTACTTTATCATTTTATTGTGCTGCGGCACAAAGTCCTTTTTCTTTTTATCCTCCCCTGACTCAGATGCCACCTGCTGATGCTTTCATTCAGCAAGTACAGGCAAATGATTTTACCCCATGCATACCCTCGGCTGTCCATGAGCTTTTGTGGGCGTTGGGTAGTGTCATATCTGATCAGAGGATTTTAATTTCCACAGAAAAAGGAAAGGTAAATTAGGCAGAGGGGGTTAAGGCAGGATCTTTTTGGATCCTGCTTTTAACTTTAAAAGGCTAATCGTTGGCTCCCCTCTGCTAGGCATTACTTTTCCTGAATTCTTTCTATTCGCTTGCCTATGGCTAAGGTGGAACTTCCGATAACAAGGAAATCACTTTATGTATCACTCATACCCTGTACAAAAAGAAAACTATTCTATCATAGAGCGCCTTCATGTTATAGAAGGTGATCCCTCTTATCCTGAATTCGCACTGAACATTAAAAAAGTCCTTGCAGATAAAATGGGCTCTTCCGGAATTCCCGTGGTTTCTTCTTCCACCGTCGTCCCGCAGCTTGTCCGCGGGATCCAGGAATTTGCCGCTACTGATGGATCCCGCGGACAAGCCGCGGGACGACGTGGCTCTATGCGGCTCTGCGGCTCTATGCAGCATAACTCACCACGGGAATTCCGGAAGAGCCATAAAATGTATTGTTTCTTTATGCTGTCAGGAGACAAGTAATGGGTCTCTACGGTAAAGATTTAATTTGTACCCAAGATTGGGGTATGGATGAATTAATCACAATTTTAAATACTGCAATTCTAATGAAGCGTGATCGCTTTCACCCTAAATGGGCACATCTTTTCAAGAATAAAAATTTTCTCATGTTATTTTACAGCCCTTCCGTCCGAACCCATCTTTCCTTTACTGCTGCTGCAACTGAATTAGGCGGGCATGCGCAATACATGGCACCTCACTCTATGGCAAGACTCAAATCTAAGATCAACGCAGGCGAGACCATCGAAGATGTTGCAAAAGTAGCATCCAGCTATATGGCAGGCATGGGTATCAGAGTCATGGAAAGTGCCCTGTCTTATTATGGTGAAGGTAATGCCTTGATCAGAGAATATGCGAAATATGCCAATGTCCCCGTCATCAATATGGCCGATGATATGTGCCATCCCTGCCAATCCTTATCCGATATCTTAGGGTGGACAGAATGGTTCTCTGATGGATTAGACAATATCAATTTTAAAGCCTTAAGAGGAAAAAAATTATTACTCACCTGGGGACAGGGCGCTTTAGCAAGATCCTGGAATAGCCCTCAAGGTTCTTTATTATTAGCCAGTCGCTTTGGCATGAATATTACCTTAGCAAGGCCACCAGGCTATGATCTGGATCCTCATTACTATGATCTAATTCAAACTCACTGCAAAGAAAATTCAAGTAAATTTGAAATCATCGATGATCCCGTTAAGGGCTATGAAGGCGCTCATGTTGTCTATAGCCGAAATTGGATATCCCCTCATGCTTATCAACAAGGCCACTTTAACAAAGAAAAAGAAATCAACAAAGCCATCACCTATACCGATTGGATCACGACACAAGAAAAAATGAAAAAAACAGACAATGCTATAGGCTCAGTATGCTTCCCCCGAACGGGCGGGCACAGCGTATGTGCTCTTTGGTCAGGCAAATGCATCGTGTCCTCCTATTTTAGTTTCAGCGACCTTAAATGGCATCAACGGCTTTGTCGCCGAGGGGCTTTATACGGGTGATTTGTTAGTCGGTCTGTCAGTGCGGCGGGGGATGTTAATGGCGATGGCTTTGCTGACCTGGTGCTGGGGGCTTCTGAGACTTTCCCTGGTGGACGGACCGCAGGTACAGCGTATGTGATTTTCGGCAAAAATACGACCACTCCAAGCCCATCGCCATCCCCAATGCTCCTCTCCTTCATCATTGCAGGCAGTATAGTAGGTGGCTTGTCGTATTGGGCGAATTGGGTTATGCCTATAAAAGAAGTCTATCCAAAAACAATATGCGAGATGATTACAGGATGGAAGATTTTCACCTTTGCAGGCTTTTATTGATAATCAGAATGAGCCCTTGTTGGCCGAAAAAAATGCACCGCTTTTACTTCGGTGTAAAAAAAACTGCTCTGCCTTCTACCTTTCAGCCGATTAGCTGGCATGATCTCACGGTGGGAAAGCGGATTGGGGGTGGTGGGTACGGAGAGGTCATGAAGGAGAATGGTCGGGCATTACGGTTGCCATAAAACAATTGCACTTAACTCTTTCCACTTCCTTAGCAAGCGATTTTGAGCGAGAAGCAAAAATCATGGCGCAATGCCAATTTCCACATGTGGTACGGTTGTACGGTGTTTGTTTGGAAACAAGACATGCGGCTATAGTGATGGAATATATGAGCAAGGGATCACTCTATCAAGCATTACACGATGAAAAAGAAGCCTTGCCGTGGAATCCAATGCGTTGGAGCATTGCCATTGAGGTGGGCAAAGGACTTTCCTATTTGCATGGTCAAAAGATTATTCACCGCGATTTAAAAAGCTTAAATGTCTTATTGGATGATCAATATCATGCGAAGATCAGTGATTTTGGATTATCAAAAGTTAAACTCGGAAGCCA
>CAWFQC010000016.1:0-38755 GCA_963817645.1 uncultured Gammaproteobacteria bacterium
TGGTAAGCGATCAACGAACTACATGCTGTTATCCTAGATGCTTTTCATTAAACTAATGGCAGAATGGGAGAATTTTTACTTTTATTGGTCACAGTAATTAGCTGGTATCATTTTTATTACTACCATCAGGATTCATATTCCAAGGCAAGAGCTTTTCATAGTCCTCCACTGTCTTACAGTTTGGCAATTTTTTAAGAATGATGAGATAGTAATGATAAGGATCATGTCCATGCATTTTAGCTGTTTGAATAAAACTAAAATGCATGCATAACGCTTTTGCGCCTGCAACTGAAGCAGCAAAAAGAAAGTTTTTCCGTGCAATTACGATAGGCTTAATTTTCTGCTCGGTAATATTATTATCGATATCCAGCCTTCCATCGTCTAAAAATTGAATTAATCTAGTCCATCTATTTTGACAATAATTGATTGCTTTCCCTAAAGGAGATTGTGGTAAAACAGTTTGTAAACTGTCATCAAGCCATTTTTTAAATGATTCTAGCAAAGGCTTTGATTCTTTTTGACGTAATTCATAACGATCATTTGCCGACATTCCTTCATTTTTTGCTTTACGTTCAATTTTATAAAGTTCTTTATATCGGCGCATGGCCTCTTTTGCCAAGCCTTTTCCTTTTGTGCTTTTGGCAATAGGCTCAAATTTTCTGCGTGCGTGAGCATTACAATTGACCAGAAAAATATCTGGAACTTCTGCGATGTCTTCAAAAAAATTATCCCCATCAACATGAAGATAGCCCTTAAATCCACAAAACCAGTCTGTCACAAATTTTTTATGATTCTCGGCATTGTAATCATATAAAACAACTTCCTTGCCAGGCTCTCCGCCACGCATACAATACATGTAAGATTTTGTTTCCGCTTTACGATTAGGTTCACTTAACACTTGCAGGCTCGTCGCATCGCAAGCCGCTACATCGTATTCAATAACTTGGTCTTTGTATAAATTATAAAGCGGCTGCATCGGAGCCATGAGATCAATCATCCAGCCAGCCATGGCTTGACGTGAACAATCCACACCATAACGTTCAATGAGTTGCTTTTCCAAATGATATAACGGTTGTCTATCTTCTAACTTACTGACAATAAGAAATGATAAGAATGCTTCACTGACCATCGTTTTAGGCAATACTTGCAACGGTGATGGGGCTGTCATGATGGCGCCATCACATCCTTTTTTGCAGGCAACTACTTCACGTCGTTGCTCGATGATTTCAAATATCGCTGGTTGATAATTTAATATTTCTTTTGTCTCATAGCGAATTACTTCTTTTTGACACCCACAAGTACAACGTCTTTGCTCATCAGTCGCAGGAATAATTTCAATACGTCTTGGTAGCGTTTTATTTGATGGCTTCGGCTTATTGCGCTGATAAGTAATCGTTTCCTTTTCATCATCGCCATTCTCTTCTAATGGGTCAGTTGCTTTCATATCAGAATCAAACAAACTCATTTGTTTATTGATATCATCTTCAATATATCGTTCTGATTTCTTTCCAAAACGAAAGCGCAATAATTCCTGCAACTGATGCTGCAATTGCTCATAGGCTTGAGCATATTGTTCGCAACGTTTTTGATAAGTAGCTAAGTCAGATTGTAAAGCAATATTTTGTTGAGCAAGCGGGGCGAATGCGGTCTCTAATTCCGTAATTTTTTTCTCATAAAATTGAATAATTTCAACAGAATCCATTACACATTCACATTAATAAGAAGTAAAAATTATACTATAAAAATAGATTTTTTTATACATAAATTTAAAAAAAATTTGACGCTTTCACCTTTGGTAACAACCGATGCTCCAGATAATTTAATCCTGATAGTAGCCAACTTAATTGATCGCGTGTTAATTCAACCGCTTGATTTGATAGTGGTGGGAATATCAGTCTACCTTCTTCTAAGCGCTTGTAACATAACCAAAAACCATTCCTGTCCCACCATAGTATCTTTATTTTATTTGCTGTGCGATTACGAAATAAAAATAATTGTCCAGATGTGGGATTTAATTGCAAATGATCAGCTACAAGCAAAACAATTCCATCTATTTGCTTTCTAAAGTCAATTGGTTTCGGATATAACCAAATAGCTGCATTGAAGGTCAAAAGCATATTATTGCACCTCCCTCAAAATAATAGACAATGCCTGTAGATCATGAAT
This sequence comes from uncultured Gammaproteobacteria bacterium, assembly GCA_963817645.1. GTDB lineage: Bacteria > Pseudomonadota > Gammaproteobacteria > UBA6002 > UBA6002 > UBA6002. The sequence goes on from CAWFQC010000016.1 coordinate 2,167, forward strand.
CTGTAAATAACTTCCGTTTCCAAAATTCAAAGTGCATAATGTTGTTGCTTGTTTTAAATATTTTTCTGATGGCTTAACTTTAACAGCAACTAACGACGAAGGTTTTTCTCTATTTTTACGGGTACAATAATTAAAACGATTAAAGTTAATACTATTTAAATCACAATATTTTTTCTTAGATAGTCCACTTACTTTATACTGATCGATATGATGATTCCAATAAGCCTCATCTTCTATAACGTCTGATTGCATCGACCCTTTAACTTGTTTGACTATTGCTTCCATCTTTTATTCCTTTTATAGTTGAAAACAGTACTATCGCAAAGTAATAAAATTAAAAAAAGATGGGGTTGCTTGATCGCTTACGATTTTTTCTAACATAATTAATTCCTTAAAATAGGCTCAACGCAACTCAGTTCCCTAAAGATGCTGGCGATTTTTCATTTTCTGCAAGGGGTGGAGTTTGCCTCACCCCTGGTCCATGCTGCCTATCTGTAGTGTGTCTTCTTGGTATGGGTGGCAATGAGCGAGTTACCTTCTCAGTTCTTTTTTCCGATAGAGGTGGCTGGTAAAAACCGATCTGCTGTAATTGACTTAACCGAATTTCGGGTTGAAGTACTTGCGCATTTCTAAACTCGTTTGGAGATTGATTAAATAAGCGCTTTGCTGTGCTACGCAAAAGAGGAATATCAGTGTACTCAGGGGGCAATAAGGCATCCACGTGTGGTTGCCGAGTCGCCTCCTTTGAGGTGGCAAAAAAATCGGATTGTTGACAACGACGGCGATTGTTCTCCACTGTCGTGTTGAGCTGTTGTGCCAATTTGGCATCTGCGCCCAGTTCATCACTTTTACATTCCCGTAAGCGAGGGTTACTTTCCAACAACTTGATCAGTGCTTGTGCGCCCACATTTCCGACTTGAACGTTATATCCCACATCTAAAAATACTAATGTGCGATGAAATAATAATACGCGTGTTAACATCACCATACCGTCTTCTCCCATCTCAACTTGATTTAAGATAAGCCGTTTGAGTGTTTCTGGCCGTTTGGACATTTGCCGGTCGCGTAATCCTTGGGCAATGTGTTTAATCCCCTCATCTCCTAACGGATTCCCATAAAGAGAGAGCGATTCCAATTTTGGATGTGTGGCAAGTAATTGCGCAATCACCAGCGCGCTCTCTGAACCTGCACCTGTTTCATCAAGCTCTAAATCAGTTAAAGTGGGATGCACCATGATGGCTTGGACGAGTGCACTAACCCCTTCGTTTTTTAAGGGATTCCGGTGAAGAAAAAGTCGCGTTAAGCTTTGATTGCAGCCTAAACTTCCAGCTAATAATTTGATGGCAATAGGATTGATCTGACAATGACAAAGATCCAATTGCGACAGATAAGGGTGTGCTTCCGGTGAAGGGGGCATGACTAGTTAAATTTTTACTGCTAAATTTCAAGCTGTTTTTAATTATCCCAAACTAACGAGGAGAAACAGCATGTCAAAAGATAACATCACCCAATTCAAAAACCCTGCCAGCCTACGAGATACATCCACTGTTACGCTGCAAAGTGCTATTGAATCCATACAGACCTGGCGACGTAGTAAGACAAAACTGAATGAAAAAATTCCAGACTTAATATGGGATCAGGTGTTTTCATTGATGGAATCAGTCCCTGAATTAGAAGTCTTGAAGGCTTTAGATATAAATTCATCGCAACTGCGAAATAAAAGACTGGATAGAGAGGCGACATTAAAAATCCCCAGAGATATTCAACCCCCTAGTCAGAAACCTGTTGACACCAAGCCTGTTGAGTTTTGTGAAGCCACGCCAAAATATCCTTTGGTTGGCAAGCCAGCTAAAGCCTTTGATACAACGACTTGTGTTGTCGAGTTATACAGGCCAGATGGCATGTTGATGAAAATCCATATTTGTACGGACAGTTTTGATGCGTTGTTGCGTGCATTTTTCGAAGGCTCCTTTTGATGCTTACGATAACCCCAGCACATAGAATATATCTGGCATGCCAGACTTTTGATTTTAGAATGGGGATAGATGGTTTTGCCGCTGTTTGTAGAAACTATTTCAATCTGGATCCCTTTTCTGGCCATTGCTTTATCTTTAGAAATCGAAGAAAAACAGCCATTAAGGTGTTGTTATACGAAAACACTGGATTTTGGCTCTGTTATAAAAGGCTATCCAAAGGGCAATTTAAACAATGGCCACAATCCGCAAGCAGCCTCATTGTACTGGATCCGGAACAATTGAACTTGTTACTACAGCAATAATTGAACGAGAATCCTGTTCAATTAAGCAGCTTGTGCCAATTGAACCAAATTTTGCTGATAGTTCCAAGGCAACCAGAGCTCAGGGCTTTCTCTAACGCGTTCGGCATTACGCTGTAGCGCATTTAAATACTCGAAGGCGTTGACGTTATTTTGTTGGCATGTGTAAATAATGCTCATCAAACAATCACCCACCTGGGCACCATGACTCGTCCGGTAAAACAAGGAATTACGCCGATGCCGTATTGCTATTTTTATGGCACGTTCAGCCCATGAATTATCCAAAATGGCTCCAGCAATGCGTAGAAAAGCTGTCAGTGGTCCCCAATGCTTGAGCAGATATTTTATTGCCAAACCAAAACCACTGTTTTCTTCTGCCAACTCATAAACCAGTTGATTATTAAGCCACCGATAAAGAATAGCCATCAGTGGAGCGCTGTGTGTTTGATGATATAGCAATCGTTGCTCCGGTGTATATTTTTTTGCCTTGCAATGGGCATCGTGCCCATACACTCGACCGATAATATCAAGCACGAAATCGCATTGTTTATCAAAAAAATTAAATACCTCAAAAAATTTCCGCCTGCCATGTGCTAAACAAAAGCACAGTATGAAACGGGCAGTTAGCTCTTCAGCCACTTGTGATTTGCTGTCTGTGTTTATAGAAGAGGTGGAGAGATCAGGTGTTGTCGTTAATGCGGCCGTAATCGATCGAGGAACAAGTAACGTGGGATCCAAACCTTCCATAGACGGTACTGAAGTCAGTTTTGAGACAGGAATGGTCATTGTCTTGGGAATATTACTGGTGCTTGCATCCATCATCGCAATAATAGAATCTTTTGATGTGCGTTGCTTCAAAAGAATGTCTACATTTTGACCGGCTGTATTACGTCCTGTGAAAAACAGGTGTATCTTTTTTTCCTCATGAACCGAAATGAATGCAGTGGTGTGGGTCGCCTCTCCTTTGAGCCGATTTTCCATAATGCGCCCAGTGGTATCGTCATACTGAAACAGGTTTCCATTGGAGCCGTATTGGATCAAGCACTGGTATGCAGGTAAGGTCACTCCATATAATTTATCCACTAAATCCCATTGTGTCGCGTCAGCCACGGGGATCCCATGCATGGTTTGATTCTGCTCGATTCGGTAGAATGGAAGTCCCATGGAATAGCGTCCTATGGCTAATGTGCTGGCGCAACTCACATCGTATTTTGGTGCATTCTTAATCTCATCAGGAAAGCTGGTTTTATACCCAGCACCACACAAACCACAATACAAACACTCTGCTGAGTATCGCATACCTGTAATCAGTGGGCTGCCTTCCAACCTAACTACAATGGACGGATCTGCTGCCCGAAGTTTACCGCCACTCTTCGCTGTACTACAACCTGGACAGCAAGACCCAACCTGCAATGTAGGATGTGAAAAAAACACATCTGTACAACCCTCATACGCTTTTGCTGATATTCGCCCATGGTTTGCATTAGGATTCCATTGGGGCGTTAGAACTTTTTTTGGGGAGCATCCTCCTCCTTACCCTTCAGGTTTTGACCTGCCTCTGGTAATTCTGGAGGCAGCAGGGGCGAGCTTTCATTGGGTTTGGTCAAATTATTCGGCGGGTTGGAGGTCTTGGGTTTTTTTTCTGTGCTGAAACTAAAAAGTTTCTTCAATCTACGAATTGTTAATTTAGTCGCCTGAAGCTGCTGATACATCCACTGATAAACAGTCACTATGGATAACATAATCGTTTTATCAGATTCGGTAAGGGGTGTACCTTCTAAAATACGTAATTTCATAGCCTCAAGATCGGATACGGGAACATTAATCATTTCAGGTGTTTTTTTTCTGGTCATGGTAGTCTGCGCATCTATTTTTAATAGTGCATAGAATGATCTTATCTTTCCGAAGTATCAATAAATTTTATTTATTTTCAAGCCAGGCTCACCGGAAAGACACAGATAAGGTGATTTCTTAAGCCACCTCCCCAATTTGAGGAGCAGGTCTGTGTTGAGAGGTTGGTGGTTCAAATTGGCTTGGGTGATGTGAAAGCGTACCCCTTGTAATATCATGTCTCCTGCCAGATGAATTTTGTCCCGCTCTAACAAGTCACAGGCTTCAGCTTGCTGTAAATCCATATGAATAGCTTGAAGCTTCCAGCTTAATAAATAGCTTAATAGCGCTGCATCTAATCCTTGACAATCATTTAAAATCAGCGTCTCTAGCTGTGGGGCTTGTTGATGAATTGCTTGCAGCATGGGTAACGTTAAGGTATCCCGTGACATCCACTCTCTCTGGGGGCTCAAATCCAATTGGCGAGTATTGGCCTTGATCACAATAGGTACCCACTCCGGCGTCAAACAATGATGATGACGGACAAAGGTCAATAGGGCATGACGAGCGGCAAACAAGGTTTGTATAGGCAAAGTCTGTAAGAGGGCTAACACCGCCTCTGGCTTCCGGCTGGGTAGTGCTCCAGCTTTTATTAATAACAACGCACTCTTTGCATAGGCTTTACGCATCAGGTTTGGATTCTCACTAGCAGCATGCGCCTGACAAATCGCATCTAATACACTCTGACCTGCCTCATTTAACAGATTTATAGGCGCACCATAGCGTAAAAGTTCACGCACCACCGCCACTTGTCCTGTTTTTGCCGCTAAATGTAAGGGAGATGGCATTCCATCTGCAAACTGTAACAATTGACCAGTCAAGAGTAATGCAGTAGCTAACGCCGTATAATGAGGAGAGGATAAAGCGATGTGCAGGAGTAACTTGGCATCGGTTTTAACCCGATAGCAACGCTTCTGATCGCTTTCTTCGGAATAGGGTAAAATGAAGGTTAAGTCATCACAATAGTGAATCACCTGGGCAAGGTTAACCGCCGAGAATGAATGAAAGGCTTCTAACGTGATCTGTAAGCGGGGATGTTGGCAGAGCATCGCACTTAACCCCGCCCCATCAAGGCGTGTACAACCCACTAACGTCAATGCTTGAAGCTCAGGGAGTTGTTGAGCTAGCGCCTCCAAACGCCCATCCGTTAAGGCCGAACAATGTCGGAAGGTGAGCTTTTGTAGGCCAGGAAAATCCTGAGCGATATGGGCGAGCACATAGCTTTGCAGTAAATCATCAAAGTCAGCATAGTCCAGGCTGTTAATAAAGTGATGATAAGCTTGCGAAAGGGTTTCTTGTTTAAGGGTATCCGACTCTTGGGCAGTCTGAGAATAGGTCGCTAGTTCCTCCTGTAAGGAGGCTTCCGTGACTAACGTTTCTACTGTGATGGGAGGTGCTTGATACAACGGGGCGATGGCTTCTAACACCGAAGGGTAACGTTGACGTAGTTGGCCATAGGCTGTTGCTAGGAGAGGATGTAAGTGCTGTAATAAAGCATGATGGCTAACCTTTGGATGGGCACGCAGCTGGGCTTGTATCGCTTGAAGCGTATGATAGATACGTTGCACGGTGCCAGGCAAAAATTTAATGGGCAGATGTAATTTAGCAAATTCTTCTTGCGTCATGATGGCACGGGTTTCTTCCGTCATCAGGGTGCTGCCTCGTGCACCGGTTGAGATTTGATAGGAAAGATAATGACGTTCCTGGTGCAACAAAGTATTCAGCCATTTCAGCATGAGTAATGCAGGAGACTGCTTCATCAACAATTGTCGAAACCCGCCATCGATGGATTGTTCCATCTGCGGCATACACAAAAACACGGACTTAAGATGCAGTCGATGATGATCAGGGGTTAACGTCTGGGCCCCGCATCGTAAAATGGGAGAGTCGAAGGCCATGTCATTATCAATCCCCACAAGCTTAATGCGAGAAGGCATTTTGCCCTTTTTTTTATCCATCAAGGCTATAAAATTGTCCGGCTTGGCATCCGATGGGAAGGTTAATACCGTGAGAATCACATGGGCAGAATAGTTAAAAGAATCCAACTGGGTAAGCCAGGTAGGATGCTGGGTTAAAACGTCCACTAAATTTTCACCATACACCGCTTTGGAGGCAAGTACCGGCACGGTGCTATCTCCTTTTTCTAACATCAACAACTCAGTAGGGGCAGAGCCTTGACCTGAAACTAGCTTATTTAAACTATCCACTGCTTGCTCAATACCTGGAGCATAGGGTCGTATTTTGTAATAAACTCCCTGGAGCTCAAGCACGGCGTGTGAACCAAAGCGGTTATCTTTTGCAGGCAGATATTCTATGGTTTCACCGGCATCAAGGGGTAATAAAAAACGTCTAAACCTTAAACTAGCACCTAAGCTAACTATCCGGTAGCCAAAAAAGCCACGCAGGCGTAAGCTGTCTTCACACAAGGTTAAACGACTCTCGCCACTTGATTGACAAACTGCTTCACGGTAATTGAGGTAAGTGGTTTTTAGCGTGGTTAATAGCGCCTCAATTTGTTGATAGATGGGCAAGGATTTGGCAGATAAAGCGAGTTGTAACGCCGTGATGCTCTCAATCAGTGCGTTTAATGGGGCAAATACCGACATGTTCTCTAGCAATGATTGACGGTTCATCTGCAACTGTTCGGTAGCGGGATATTGAGATAACCGCTCGAAGGTTTTGAAAGGTTTTTCTTTGGTGGAAAGACTCACCCGCTTGGTAACCCTTTTTCGCGTAGCGGTCATTTTTTGTCTCACCGGTGAAGCAGTGCGCTTTACCAATTTTGCCCAATTGAGTAAGCTTTCGGGTTGACGCAACTGTCGACAAAGCATATCCAATGGCAGACGTTCACTATCTGGCAGCCTGGTTAACCAGGTGATGAGCTGTTGACGGACTTCACTCACCACATCAACGTCAGTGGTCAATTGTTCAATGGCACGTCGAAGGGCAAGCTGGTCCGCATGATAATTGATCTTAGCACGCTGGGTTAACTGCTTTTTAATGAAGGCACACTCTTCTCGTTGTGCCAAGGATAAGGGAGTATCACCTTCCAAATCAGCGCTATCTACTCTCGCCTGGTATTGTAATAGCAAGGGCACCACCGCCTCTAGATTGACAACAACCGCCCAATGTAAGGCTGTTCGAAAAGCAAAGTCACGATCGTGAGGATCAGCCCCTTCACTGAGTAAACACTGTACCGCTTCCGTGGCTTTGGCCTTAACCGCAGCTATCAGTGCACTTTCCCCTTGCGCGTTGGGTAAGCTTAGGTCAGCATTCTTCTCTAAAGCCTGGCGTATACCGGCCACATGGTTGGCACGAGCGGCTTCAAATAATATCACTTGAGGTTCTTGCATACGATTTCCTTCTTTATAATCCTAATCGGGGAGTAGGGGTAGGGGTAACACCTGCGATTTCAACATGTAACGTGATGTCATCCCCTAACTGGACATGGTGTAATTGATCTTCCAATGCGGAAATAGGTAAATCATCTAAAGCCGTGTTTGCCACGTTTAATGTCCGTAAAAAATGGGTCAGTTGGGTGCGAAATTGGGGATTAGACTGCGATGCCCAAGCAATAAACTCACCGAGTTTGCTTGTGCTGCTTCCATGAAATGCCTTAAGCCCAGCTTGTAAAGCCGCTTGTTGTTGAAGGAGCTCAGCCTTTTGAGTTTCGATGTGCTGTTGAATGAGGTTTTGCAGATAGCCTCGATAATCTGCCGCCGTGGCAATCGGATATTCTGCCGCAAAAGTCGCTAATAAGTCTCCGAGTTTGACTTCATCTAGCGTGTACTCCAAATACCTTTTCTCTATCTTTTCATCCAGTAGTATTTCACTACAATGATGCGGCAGACTTTCCCATGCACCATCCGTCATACGAAATAATACACTCCCCGCAGATAAAGGACAGATCACAGAGGTAGAAGCAACTAATTCCGTAATGGACATTGGCGTAAATTGAATGCCTCTATCATATTGGCGCGGTTTGATGAGCGTTTCAAGTGTTTGGGTTTGGGGATTAAACACTGCCACCATCCCATCACCCACGCCTGCTGCAACCAGCGTCAAGGTATGCTTATTATTCGTTTCAAAAAGACGAGTTACCACACAACTAGCTGTACCAGCTTCTTCGGGATGTAAAAAACTGTATTTCACTGCATGACCCACATGCGTAAACAATTTTGACATATCCGCCTGTAAATTCAGTGCATCAGGGTAAAGCGCTACATAGCGGGTCATGAGTTTAACTGTACGATAAGCGGCGGCATGCACTTTGCGATTTTCAGTGAGCGTGGAAAAGTGTCCATACCCATCAGCAGTTGCGCCGGTCTGGCCTTGCTGATAGTTAGCATCCAAACACAAGGTGTTTTCTGCGGCTAAGGGCTTTTCTTGACCAAAATAAGTGCTCCCCAAAAGACCACTCAGGTTAGCGTGTAAAGCTTCATAAACATCAAAGCGTTTGGCGTCAAAGGGCTTAGTGAGGTGAAAAAAGCTGTGAATCACAATACCTGGGTGACCACCAAACCGATGGACAGGTTCAGAAGGTTGCAAAAGATAGCTTTGTTTCCAACGCGCAGAAGGCGTGAGGCTGGCTTGCCAAGTGGTTAGTACCGTTTGATAACGTGACTTTTGCTGCTCACGTTCGGTCGCAATCGCTTTTTTACGGACTTCCAAGACTAAGAGGGGTAATTGCACCTCGGCACTTTGATAGATAATTGTCCAAAGCTTTTTCAGGGAATTTTGTTTATGTATTGTCACTAAACATAGACTGCGATCAAAAATTGCATGAGCTGTTTGTTGATATACCTGCTGCTCGGTTAATTGTTTGAAAAAGCTCTTCTCTGACCAGCCTTTAACGCTATTTGCCTGGTTTTTCAAAGCTGTTAAGAGAATCAAGCAAGCATCGCTGGCTTGCTGTAGGGCACTGCGTTCTTCGGATGTAACGTAAGTCAATTGCTCTTTAACATAAAGCTGATACGAGCTAATTGCTTGCTGCAACGCTTGATTCCATTGTTTGGGGGATTTGCCGACCGATTGGATAGATTGACTAATTAATATATTACTGCGACAAACTTTCATTTGTTCATCTAAATCAGTTAATTTAAGTTTCACCCACTCAGCAGCTTCGAGTAGAATCGCCTTTTCTAAAGGAGTTTTAGCTGACGCTAAAAAATCAGTGACTAATACCTCTGCAGTCACGGTGGTGGTTTTGCCACTGACAAAGTTCCATAACGGCTCGCGGTAGCGGCAAAAGAGTTCGCGGTAAGATAAAGTGTTCATAAAGAGGGAAAAGGTTTGAACCGATGGCGCTAGAGTTGACAAAGGTCTTGAGGGTGATTTTTGTGATTGAGTTGTGTTTAGTCTAGACTTAGGCTGAGGTAAAGATCGGTGTGTTGGTTTGTTCAAAGAGCTGGGAAATGGAGTAGCAATTATCAAGGGCACTCTCTCTTTCAAAGCCTTGAGGAGGAGAATATAGCTTTTAGAAATTTCTTGATCCGGACAAAGTGATCTTATAGAGACTTTTAAATTTTCTTTTAAGACTGTTTCGCTTAATGCTGGTTTAGGCATTGGTTGCAAAGCTGCCCACACAGCCAAGGACTCCAAAATACTTTTGATATCTGCTAACAATCCTGCATCTTCCGAAAAAATGACTGCTTTATTGAGTGTGGGTTGAAAGGTAAAGTAGGAAGTGCTAAACAGGTAGCCCATAAACTTACCGCAATACGACAAAAGGGAGAGATTTTCTTCTATATTATCTGATTTAACTTTAAGTTGTAATGACAATGTTTTTGGATCAGTTTGAATCACATCAAAGCCACTTTGTAGTGTTCTTAAAGGAGTTAAGTCAAAGATAGACTGATTACCCAAAGTTAATTGTGTCAAATAGCCTTGGGTATCCCGTAAAATGAGCTGAATGAGCGCCATATCCCAAACAGTAGCGTGTAAAACAGAGAGACGTGGTTTAAAACGGAAAAGATTTTTTAAAGATAATGATTGTTGGGGTAATTTGCCGAGTACCCACGCAGCAGATGCGCTATCAAACTTCACGTCATCCCTCAAAGCCTTGAGCAGTGCGTCGATAACGAATGGTGTGGCTTGTTGGAGCTGGCTCAGCGCCTGCACGGGATGTAAGCGATCATACGCAGTCAGCCCTTTACCTACCAAGGCCTTGAGAAATACGTCGATATAGCTTTGAGGAATTTCTTGGCCCAACTGTAGTACCAGCGCACTTGCAGCGCCTCTGCGGACATACTTATCTTTATTCTCCAAGGCCTTGAGGAGCCCGTCAATGACGGATGGTGTTGCTTGTTGGAGCTGACCCAGCACACCCACAGCGGCTCTGCGGACATACACTCTATCTTTATCCTTCGAGGCCTTGAGGAGCGTGTCAATATAGCTTTGAGGAATTCATTTTAACCCAAGCGAGTCAATAACGATTTGACTGTATCAGCGCCTCCGCAGCGGCTTTGCGGACATGCCACTTTTTATCCCCCAAGACTTTGAGGAGTGCATCAATAATGGATGGTGTGGCTTGTTGGAGCTTACCTAGTGTATCCGCTGCGACGTAGCGGACATCCTCATCTTTATCTTCCAAAGCCTTGAGGAGCGTGTCAATATGGCTGGTGTTGCTTGACCCAACTGTACTAGCACACCCGCAGCGGCTCTGCAGACATACTTATCTTTATCTTCCAAAGCCTTGAGGAGCGTGTCGATATAGCTTTTAGGAATTTCTTGACCCAACTGTACTAGCACACCCGCAGCGGCTCTGCGGACATATTATCTTTATCCTTATCCTTCAAGGCATTGAAGAGCACATCGATGACGGAGGGTGCGGCTTGTTTGAGCTGACCCAGCGCATCCTTGGCGGCTACCCAGGGATCAAATTTCGCCATCAATGTTCACCCCCCAAAGCCCCGAGGAGCACATCGATGACGGAGGGCGTGACTTGTTGGAGCTGACCCAGCGCGCTCGCAGCGTCTTACGCGAACATCCTCATCTTTATCTTCCAAAGCCTTAAGGAGTGTGTCAATATAGCTTTTAGGGATTTCTTGACCCAACTGTACCAGCGCACCCGCAGCGGCTTTGCGGACATTCCTAATCTTCATCCCCAAGGCCTTGAGAAATACGTCGATATAGCTTTGAGGAATTTCTTGGCCCAACTGTACCAGTGCATACACGGCGGCTCCGCAGACAATATCTGTTTATCTCCCAAGGCCTTGAGGAGCGCATCGATGACTGGCGCAGTAGCCTGCTTGAGCTGACCCAGCGCACCCATGGCAGTTACGCGACATCCTTCTTCATCCCCCCAAGGCCTTGAGGAGCGCATCAATAACCCGATTCGGCACATACGTCAACATCCTATCCAGGCGGCTCCAAAGCACCCGACTTGGATTCAAGCTTAACAGGAGGCTCAACACTGCGTAAAACTCTTGTCCACTCTGACAGGGCATATTGAGTTGTTGGGTTTCGTCAACTTGAAAAGGTAATCCCAATACTTTACTGATACTTATAAAAAGAGCCTTCTCATTTTCACTCGCATTTTCTACTCTCAGAGAGTCTGGCTCAACACAAAGCTCAAAGCATCCCTTTAAGGCTCGCCATTCTTTCACTGCCAATTGAATTTCCCGTTGACCTTCTGCTTCCAATGTGTTCAGAGTGATTGTTTCTAAATCGGTTGCATACACCAACACTGCCAGTTTCGTTACAATCTCCACTAACGGTTGCTCAAATAGTAATCTTATCGTTTTGATTTCAAATTGCCTGATCCCTTCACTGATTTGCCAAAGCTCTATGTCGTTTAAGTCAGGATTTTCAAGTCGTTGCATAAAAAATACCGTCAGTTGTTCTAGTGAGACATCTTGATGTCCATCCAGTTGACAATGGTCAAAGCTGAGTTCAGGATTATGTGCCATCAGTGCATACACTTTTTCAAATGACAATTGCGGACACTGCTGTACTTTTAACTGCTGTAATTGTTGTGTGTGTGGTAAATTTAACGTTTGGCAATCTGGCAAATGGCCTAAAATGAGCTGTCTTAATTGCGGCGCTGCCAGTTGAATCGCGGCTAAAGGTGTGGCTTCTATTTGTAATGTTTTTAATTGCGGCAACTGAAGTATGACTGAGGATGACTGCAAATTGACGAGGCCATTCATCTGATACAGAATGAGCGTCCTCAAGGATTGACCCACCTTTTCCAGGCAGCTTAACATCGTGATTTGAGGTAGCCCCCTTAACCTCAATGATTGTAAATGAGGGGAACGTTTGGTAAGATCTCAAACGCTTTGTCTTTTATTTCGGTTAAATTCGTTAATGTCAGCGTTTGTAATCCAACTAGACCTTCTTTTTTATCTAGCCATAGATCAATCAACTGGCGTTGTTGTTTGGCGTCTACACCCTTGAAGTCTACTTTTTTTAACACTGCCTCTTTCACACTCATTAAGCTGATGGCTTGAAAGCTTTGACTATCACCCTTTTCCAGATGTTTCACAAAGGTATCCACTAACTGCATCTGCTCCATGCCTTGATAGAGTTCTTTTTTTGCCTCCAATGGACTATATTGCTGTGTAGTGAGGAGTAACTTTTCTGAGATTGCCTGGGTTTTCAACAATTGACGACTGGTTACCAACGTCTTATAATGTCCCATCTTCGGCATAAAGAAATAAGCTGGCGATGCCAGAGTATGAAAACGACTCAAAGGGTCTTTCTCCTGTTCAAAAACCTCCTGATAACGTAAGCCTACGAGAGGATCTACGCTAATTAATATTTCTAAGGCTGTTTTTTCCGGATCTTCTTCTAAAATGGCTTTTAATCGTACCCATCGTTCATACAGTTTCGGAATACTTTTAGGTGGTATCACGATTTGAGGAACCGATTCTTTCTTGACTAACTTTTCTTTTGCTTCTAGGGAAAATAATCCTTCATATCGCGCTTGACACTGTTCCAATTCATCCAGCCAGATGGGAATCACAATATCCGGCGATTTAGCTAAAAAAGCTTGTACCGCTTTTTCATCCAGCGGCTGTTGCATCTGCTCCAAGCAATAGAGAATCGTCTTAACCTGAAAAGCTTTGGCCTCATCTTTGTCTTGATTAAATACGTCTACTAATGCATGGTCATTATCAATGGCCACGATCGCATAGCTATCCTCTCCTTTGGTATTCTTGCAGGGGCTTAAAATATAATTGTCTGGTTTGCCATCCTCGGGATGAATTAATACACTTAAGATAAACAAATCTGTCCAACAATGGGAATCCAGCTGAGTTAACTTCGCTCGCGCTTCAGAATCGTTGGCTTTATAGGCGCCACTTAATATCGTTTGTAAGTTTTCTCCTTTGGCCTCTTGGGAAAGTAATACCGGATAAGGCATCTTTTTCTCTTTGAAACAAAACAACTCGCTCTGGGGGACAATACCACTCTCCGATAATAAAAAGGCTAAGCGTCGAATGGCTTCTTCCATCCCTGGCAATTCTGGATAAAATTTGGCATAGACATTGATTAAAGGATTCAATGCACACTTGGCAAATTTACGTCGACCATATTCATTGACTTGCTGCACTTTTTGTTGATTGTTGAATAAGGCTTTGGCCATCACAGGATTTAAAAACCCCGCGGGGGTTTGTGAACCTTCAATTGCAATGACTAAACTACCTTGGGCTTTTTCTTCTCGTACCCCTAACAGAGCTAATCGCCAGGCAAGGGTCGCATTTTGCTGGATCAAGAGGGGCAGACACCCTTGCAACCGTTCACGTTGCTGCGTCGTTATAGAACGAGACGATAATTGGCTTTGCAGGTAAGCTAATACGGTATCGGCAGAAGCTTTTCTGCCCGCACCCAGTTGACAGAGCACGATGAAACTTTCCCGCTTGTTTTCTGCGATGCTCTGTTCCAGTAACGTACCTTGATAGGACAGATGAGATTCTTCTATATCACCTTGGGCTTGCATCAATGCTTTCCATGTCTTTTCTGCCAACACCGGAGCACGTTCTGACCACTGCATTACCATCCGCATTGGAGTTAGCCCTAAACTGTTCTCCACATTACCTTTCCCGCCGTGCGTTAGCACAAAATCCAGTATCCCTTGCAAGGCAGGCTGCACCAAACGCCCAGGATCATCCAGGAGTTTCTTTAAAAGACTTTGTAAAAAAGACTCGTTGATTACAGGGGATAACAACGGTGGTTGCATACCTTCATAATGTTGAATAACTGTTTCTAACATTGTAAAACGGGTAGGTGTTAAGGAATACGAGATTGCTACACCACCCTTTTTTAGATTTTCTTTGGGAGGTTTAGTTGCTTGTTCTAAATACTTTATGGCTTTTAAATGACTATATACCTGATCGATTAGCTTTTTTATTTGACTTAAGGTTGTTTCTTCAATGGGCGTTAAGGGATAAATATCTTCTACCACGCGCTTATCTTGCGCAGTGATAAAATCCTGTCTTCCTTCCCCATAAAGACATTGCAGACGGTATCGTAACGCTTGAATTTCCCGTGATGCCCAAGCCAACTGTTCACCCAATTTTGCAGGTAATTTCCCTGCTTGAACTAATCCTTGCCAAATGGTTTGTGTGCTCTCGCCTTCCACACCATGATAAAACTTCAGCATGACTGCCAAATACGTTAGGAAAAAACCATAACCTTTTTTTACATCCTGCCTATCATCTGCTCCCACCTCTTTTTCCCAGGTCGTTTCATAATCGGCAACCGATACAAATAAAACCTTACGAAAGGCACTTGAGAGAGAAATTTCTTTGAGTTGATCAAGGTAACGTGTCCATAAAGCTTCCTCGCCTGCAATTAGTTTGCCTTGCAATAAGCTGATGAGTTGGGTATACACGCCTTGCGGTGCTTTGCATTTGATAGCCACTCCCCGTACAATCATTTCTAACCCATGAGGCAAGGGATCTGTACCTTCTGAGGTTTCACTCACTTCCGGGTATTGATCCGGATGTAAACCGCCTGGTTCATCCAAGCTATTGATCTGCGCAATGATTAATTTATCCAACGTAAAAAAATACTGGCGCACGGCAAGATCGTTTCCTTCAAATAGCCAGAGGTACTCTACATCCGAATAAGGCAATACCTCACCTCGACTAAACGACCCCGACCCGATCCACGCATAGGGGCAAGGTGGTTCACCGATCAAGCGAAAACTTTCCTCAAGCATCTTTTTTAATAAGGCCTGATAACCGGTGGTCAAAGCCATGTGAACCGCTTCGATATTCTCGGCTGTCACCGGATGAAACTGCTGTCTCACTAATTGGCGCAATTGCGTGATTTGAAGCTGATAGCGTTGTTTCCACTCAGGGATTAACAAAGACCAATCCGATGGTAGTTTTATGGGCAGGGTTTTTTCAATGAGTTCTTCCATAGTTTTATCCTTCTTATAATCCCAATCGCAATGAAGGAACAGGTGTAATACCCACGATTTCAACATACAACGTGATGTCATCCCCTAGCTGGACATGGTGTAATTGATGTTCCAATGCGGAAATAGGTAAATCATCTAAAGCCGTGTTTGCCACGTTTAATGCTCGCAAAAAATGAGCCATCTGGGTGCGAAATTGGGGATTAGACTGCGATACCCAGGCAATGAAATCACCGAGTTTGCTCGTACTGGTTCCATGAAATGCTTTAAGCCCAGCTTGTAAAGCCGCTTGTTGTTGAAGGAGGTTCGTCTTTTGGGTTTCAATGTGTTGTTGAATGAGGTTTTGCAGATACCCTCGATAATCTGCTGCTGTGGCAATTGGATATTCTGCCGCAAAAGTTGCTAATAAGTCACCGAGTTTGACTTCATCTAGTGTGTACTCCAAATACCTTTTCTCTATCTTTTCATCTAGGAGTATTTCACTACAATGATGCGGCAGACTTTCCCATGCACCATCTGTCATACGAAATAATACATTCCCTGCAGATAAAGGACAGATCACAGAAGTAGAAGCGACTAATTCCGTAATGGACATTGGTGTAAATTGAATGCCCCTATCATATTGACGCGGTTTGATGAGTGTTTCAAGTATTCGGGTTTGGGGATCAAATACAGCCACCATCCCATCACCCACGCCTGCTGCAACCAGCGTCAAGGTATGCTTATTATTCGTTTCAAAAAGACGAGTCACCACACAACTGGCTGTACCGGCTTCTTCGGGATGTAAAAAACTGTATTTCACTGCATGACCCACATGCGTAAACAATTTTGGTATATCCGTCTGTAAACTCAGTGCATCAGGGTAAAGCGCCACATAGCGGGTCATGAGTTTAACCGTACGATAAGCGGCAGCATGCACTTTGCGATTTTCAGTGAGAGTGGAAAAGTGTCCATAACCATCAGCAGTTGCACCGGTCTGGCCTTGCTGATAGTTAGCATCCAGACACAAGGTATTTTCTGCGGCTAAGGGCTTTTCTTACCAAAATAGGTGCTCCCCAAGAGACCACTCAGGTTAACGTGTAAGGCTTCATAGATATCAAAGCGCTTGGCGTCAAAGGGTTGCGTGAGGTGAAAAAAGCTGTGAATCATAATACCTTGATGGCCTCCAAACCGATGGACAGGCTCAGAGGGTTGCAAAAAATAGGTTTGTTTCCAGCGCTTAGAAGGCGTGAGGCTGGCTTGCCAAACAGTTAGTACTGCCTGATAACGCGACTTTTGCTGCTGGCGTTCAGTTTCAATCTCTCTTCTACGAACTTCCAGGACAGAGAGGGGCAATTGCACCTCGGCACTTTGATAGATCATTGCCCAAAGCTTTTTCAGGGAATTTTGTTTATGTATTGTCACTAAACATAGACTGCGATCAAAGACTGCTTGAGCTGTTTGTTGATATACCTGCTGTTCGGTTAATTGTTTAAAAAAGGTCTTCTCTGACCAGCCTTTACCGCTATTTGTCTGGCTTCTCAAAGCAGTTAAGAAGATCAAACAAGCATCGCTAGCTTGCTGCAGGACACTGCGTTCTTTGGATGTAACATGAGTCAATTGCTCTTTAACATAAAGCTGATACGAGCTAATCGCTTGCTGCAACGCTTGATTCCATTGTTTGGGGGATTTGCCGACCGATTGGATGGATTGACTAATTAATATGTTACTGCGACAAACTTTCATTTGTTCATCTAAATCGGTTAATTTAAGTTTCACCCATTCAGCGGCTTCAAGCAGAATCGCTTTTTCTAAAGGAGTTTTAGCTGATGCTAAAAGATCAGTAACGAGTGTCTCTGCCGTTACGGTGATAGTGGTTTTACCATTGACAAAGTTCCATAACGGCTCGCGGTAGCGGCAAAAGAGTTTACGGTAAGGTAAGGTGTTCATAAAGAGGGAAAAGATTTGAACCAATGGTGCTAAGGGTGGCAGAGGTTTTAAGAGTGATTTTTGTGATCGAGACATCTTTGGCAAAGGTTTAGGCTTAAGTAAGGGTCGGTATATCGATTTGCCCGAAGGGCTGGGAAAGGAGGCGGCGATTATCAAAGGCACTTCCTCTTTATGCAGAGAAAGCGATTTTATAGGATCTTTTAAATTTTCTTTTAAGACTATTTCGCTTAATACCGATTCACCCATCGGTTGTAAAGCTGCCCATACAGCTAAGGACTCCAAAATGCCTTTGACATTTGCTAATAATCCTGCGTCTTCCGAAAAAATGACTGCTTTATTGAGCGTGGATTGAAAGGTAAAGCAGGAAGTGTCAAACAGGTAACCTATAAACTTGCCGTAATGCAACAAGAGGGAAAGATTTTCTTCTATGCTATCCGATTTAGTTTTAAGTTGTAATGTCAGCGTTTTTGGATCGGTTTGAATCACATCAAAGCCGCTTTGTAACGTTCTTAAAGGAGTTAAGTTAAAAACGGGCTGATTACCTAGAGTTAATTGCGCCAAATAGCCTTGGGTATCTCGTAAAGCGAATTGAATGAGTGCCATATCCCAAGTAGTAGCGTGTAAAGTAGAGAGACATGGTTTAAAGCGGAAAAGATTTTTTAAGGACAATGACTGTTGGGGTAATTTGCCAAGCGCACCTACAGCGGCTTGGCGGACTCTCGATTCTTTATCCTCCAAGGCGGCTTTAAGGAATGCGTCAATGATCGGCTCAACAGCCTGTTTGAGCTGACCTAGTGCACTCACAGCGGCTTGGCGGACACAAGAATCTTCATCCCTCATGGCCTTGAGGAGTGCGTCGATAACGGAGGGTGTAGCTTGCCCGAGCTGACCCAGCGCATCCGCAGCGGCTTTGCGGATGGAACGATCGTTATCCTCCAGCATGTCGATGACCGGCGCAGTAGCCTGTTTGAGCTGACTTAACTGTACCAACGCACCCGCAGCGGCTTCGTGGACATCAGAAACTTCATCCCCTAAGGCATTAAGAAGTGCGTCGACGACGAGTGCTGTGGTTTGTTGGAGCTGACCCAGCGCATGCGCAGCAACTGAGCGGACATACTGATCTTTATCCACTAAGGTTTTGAGGAGTGCATCGATGACGGGTGGTGTGGTTTGTTGGAGCTGACCCAGCGCAGCCACAATGTCTTTACGGACAGAAAAAAAATAGTCATCCCCCAAGGCCTTGAGGAGCATATCGATATAGTTTTGAGGAATTTCTTGACCCAACTGTACCAGCGCACCCGCCGCAGCTTTGCGAACTTCCCATTTTTCATCCCCCAATGCCTTGAGGAGCGCATCGATGACCGATGGAGTGGCCTGTTTGAGCTGACCCAGTGCATTCGCAACGGCTTTACAGTCAACAAAATAATCTTTATTCTCCAAAGCCTTGAGAAGCTTGTCAACATAGCCTTGAGGAATTTCTTGACCCAACTGTACCAGCACATCCACTCTCAAAGCCTTGAAAAGTACGTTGATATAGCTTTGAGGAATTTTTTGGCCCAACTGTACCAGCACACCCGCAGCAGCTACATCATAATCAGAGTCCTCCAAAGCCTTGAGGAGTGCGTCAATGACAAACGGTGTGGCTTGTTGGAGCTGACCTAGCGCACATACCGAGGCATGACGCATAAAAGAATCTTTATCCTTCAATGCCTTGAGGAGCGCATCGATGACGGATGGTGTGGCTTGTTGGAGTTGACCCAGCGCACCTGCTGCGGCTTCACGAACATTAGAATATTCATGCCCCAAGATCTTGATGAGCACACCAATAACCCGATTCGGTATATATGTCAACGTCCTATCCAGGTGGTTCCAAAGCACCCGACTTGGATTCAAGCTTAACAGGAGGCTCAACACTGCGTAAAACTCTTGTCCACTCTGACAGGGCATATTGAGTTGTTGGGTTTCGTCAACTTGAAAAGGTAATCCCAATACTTTACTGATACTTATAAAAAGAGCCTTCTCATTTTCACTCGCATTTTCTACTCTCAGAGAGTATGGCTTAACACAAAGCTCAAAGCATCCCTTTAAGGCACGCCATTCTTTCACTGCCAACTGAATTTCTCGTTGACTTTCTGCTTCCAATGTGTTAATAGTGATTGTCTCTAAATCGGTTGCATACACTAATACCGCCAGTTTCGCTACAATCTCCACTAACGGTTGCTCAAATTGTAATCTTATCGTTTTGATTTCAAATTGCCTGATCCCTTCACTGATTTGCCAAATCTCTATGTCATTTAAATCGGGATTTTCAAGTCGTTGTGTAAAAAATACCGTCAGTTGTTCTACTGAGACATCTTGATGTCCATCCAATTGACAATGGTCAAAGCTGAGCTCAGGATTATGTGCCATCAGTGCATACACTTTTTCAAATGACAATTGCGGACACTGCTGTACTTTTAACTGCTGTAATTGTTGTGTGTGTGGTAAATTTAACGTTTGGCAATCTGGCAAATGGCCTAAAATGAGCTGTCTTAATTGCGGCGCTGCCAGTTGAATCGCGGCTAAAGGTGTGGCTTCTATTTGTAATGTTTTTAATTGCGGCAACTGAAGTATGACTGAGGATGACTGCAAATTGACGAGGCCATTCATCTGATACAGAATGAGCGTCCTCAAGGATTGACTCACCTTTTCCAGGCAACTTAACATCGTGATTTGAGGTAGCCCCATTAACCTCAATGATTGTAGATGAGGGGAACGTTTGAGTAAGGTCTCAAGCGCTTTGGCTTTTATTTCGGTTAAATTCGTTAATGTCAGCGTTTGTAACCCAACTAAACCCTCTTTTTTATCCAGCCATAGATCAATCAGCTGACGTTGTTGTTTGACGTCTACACCTTTGAAGTCCGCTTTTTTTAACACCGCCTCTTTCACACTTGTTAAGCTGATGGCTTGAAAGCTTTGACTATCACCCTTTTCCAGATGTTTCACGAAGGCATCCACTAACTGTATCTGCTCCATACCTTGATAGAGTTCTTTTTTGGCTTCCAATGGACTATATTGCCGTGTGGTGAGGAGTAACTTTTCTGAGATTGCCTGGGTTTTGAGCAATTGACGACTAGTTACCAACGTCTTATAGTGTCCCACCTTCGGTATAAAAAAATAAGCTGGCGATGCCAGAGTATGAAAACGACTTAAAGGGTCTTTCTCCTGTTCAAAGACCTCCTGATAACGTAGCCCTACGAGAGGGTCTACGCTAATTAATATTTCTAAAGCTACCTTTTTTGGATCTTCTTCTAAAATGGCTTTTAATTGTACCCATCGCTCATACAGTTTCGGGATACTTTTAGGCGGTATCACGATTTGAGGAACCGATTCTTTCTTGACTAACTTTTCTTTTGCTTCTAGGGAAAATAATCCTTCATATCGCGCTTGACACTGTTCCAATTCATCCAGCCAGATGGGAATCACAATATCCGGCGATTTAGCTAAAAAAGCTTGCACTGCTTTTTCATCCAGCGGCTGTTGCATCTGCTCTAAGCAATAGAGAATCGTCTTAACCTGAAAAGCTTTGGCCTCATCTTTGTCTTGATTAAACACCTCTACTAATGCATGGTCATTATCAATGGCCACGATCGCATAGCTATCCTCTCCTTTGGTATTCTTGCAGGGGCTTAAAATATAATTGTCTGGTTTGCCGTCCTCGGGATGAATTAAGACACTTAAGATAAACAAATCAGTCCAACGATGGGAATCAAGCCTAGTTAACTTCGCTTGCGCTTCAGGATCGTTGGCTTTATAGGCGCTACTTAATACCGTTTGTAAGTTTTCTCCTTTGGCTTCTTGGGAAAGTAATACCGGGTAAGGCATCTTTTTCTCTTTGAAACAAAACAGCTCACTCTGTGGTACAATGCCACTCTCCGATAATAAAAAGGCTAAGCGTCGTATCGCTTCTTCCATTCCGGGCAATTCTGGATAAAATTTGGCATAAACATTGATTAAAGGATTCAATGCACACTTGGCGACTTTACGTTGGCCATATTCATTGACTTGCTGCACTTTTTGTTGATTGTTAAATAAGGCTTTGGTCATCACGGGATTTAAAAACCCTGCGGGGGTTTGTGAACCTTCAATTGCAATGACTAAACTACCTTGGGCTTTTTCTTCTCGGACCCCTAACAAGGCTAATCGCCAGGCGAGGGTTGCATTTTGCTGGATCAGGAGGGGAAGACACCCTTGCAACCGTTCACATTGCTGCGCCACTATAGAACGAGATGATAATTGACTTTGCAGGTAAGCTAATACGGTATCGGCAGAAGCTTTTCTGCCCGCACCCAGTTGACAGAGCACGATGAAACTTTCCCGCTTGTTTTCTGCGATGCTCTGTTCCAGTAATGTACCCTGATAGGATAGATGAGATTCTTCTATATCACCTTGCGCTTGCATCAATGCTTTCCACGTCTTCTCAGCCAAAACTGGGGCACGTTCTGACCACTGCATTACCATCCGCATTGGAGTTAGCCCTAAACTGTTCTCCACATTACCTTTCCCGCCGTGCGTTAGCACAAAATCCAGTATCCCTTGTAAGGCAGGCTGTACCAAACGCCCAGGATCATCCAGGAGTTTCTTTAAGAGACTTTGTAAAAAAGACTCATTGATTACAGGGGATAACAAGGGTGGTTGTAAGGCTTTATAATGTTGAATAACTGTTTCTAACAGAGCAAAACGGGTAAGCGTTGAGGAGTGCGGGATTGTTACAGCACCCTTTTTTAGATTTTCTTTGGGAGACTTAGTTGCTTGTTCTAAATACTTTATGGCTTTTAAATGACTATATACCTGATCGATTAGGTTTTTTATTTGACTTAAAGTTGCTTCTTCGATGGGCGTTAAGGGATAAATATCTTCTGCCGCGCGCTTATCTTGCGCAGCGATAAAATCCTGTCTGCCTTCCCTATAAAGACATTGCAGACGATACCGTAACGCTTGAATTTCCCGTGATGCCCAAGCCAATTGTTCACCCAACTTTGCAGGTAACTTCCTCGCTTGAACTAATCCTTGCCAAATAGCTTGTGTGCTCTCACCTTCCACACCATGATAAAACTTCAGCATGACGGCTAAATACGTTAGGAAAAAACCATAGCCTTTTTTTGCATCCTGCCTATCCTCTGCTCCCACCTCTTTTTCCCACGTCGTTTCATAATCAGCAACCGATACAAACAAAACCTTACGAAAGGCACTTGAGAGTGAAATTCCTTTGAGTTGATCTAGGTAACGTGTCCATAAAGCTTCCTCGCCTGCAATCAGTTTGCCTTGCAATAAGCTGATGAGTTGGGTATATACGCCTTGGGGTGCTTTGCATTTAATAGCAACTCCCCGTACAATCATTTCTAACCCATGAGGCAAGGGATCTGTACCTTCTGAAGTTTCGCTCACTTCCGGATATTGATCCGGATGTAAACCGCCCTGTTCATCCAAACTATTGATCTGTGCAATGATTGATTTATCCAACGCAAAAAAATACTGGCGCACGGCAAGATCGTTTCCTTCAAATAGCCAGAGGTATTCTACATCCGAATAAGGCAATACCTCGCCTCGACTATACGACCCTGACCCGATCCATGCGTAGGGGCAAGGTGGCCTACCTATCAAGCGAAAACTTTCCTCAAGCATCTTTTTTAATAAGGCTTGATAACCCGTTGTCAAAGCCGCATGCACCGCTTCGATATTCTCGGCTGTCACTGGATGAAACTGCTGTTTCACTAACTGGCGCAAATGCGTGATTTGAAGCTGATAGCGTTGTTTCCACTCAGGGATTAACAAAGACCAATCCGAGGAGTGTTTCATGGGCAGGGTTTTTTCAATGAGTTCTTCCATGGCTCGTCCTTAAAGATAAAAGAGCAGGTTAATTCAGGTGGTTTACCTAGATTTTATAGTCGGGGAACTGACATAATCCTTTGATACGGCTGGTGCCAGTACCTCTTTATCACCCACTACCTCAACATGTAAGGCAATATCATCTCCCACATACACTTGTTTTAATTGTTGACCTAACGCCAGCAGCGGTAACTCTTCAATCCCTTCCAATGCCACATTTAAACTTCGAAGCAATCCAATCGTCTGTTGATAAAGCATTGTATCGCGCCTAGCTACCTCTAAAAAATACCTTACCTGCTTGGTTTCTTTGTCAGGAATCCCATGATAGACCGTGGCAACCGCTTGCCTTTGTGCCCACAATTGGGTTTTTTGCATCTCTATGGTGCTTTCTATTAAGTCTTGCAGCAATTGCCGATATTGGTCTGCTGTTGCCTTCGGATGTTGTAAAGCAAATTCAGTCAAATAATCCCCCAGTGCTTTCTCATCCAGATTGGATTCGAGATAATGATGATGGGTTTCAGGATCGATGAGCAGGGAACTTTGATGGTGAGCCAATGCTTTCCACGCCCCATCACTTAGCCGAAATAAAAGGCTACCTCTGGGCAAATCTATCAGAATACTTTGTAATTTCCCGCCGGTAAGTTTGTCCTTGACGGATATAGGGATGTATTGTTGTCCCTTTTCATAGTGCCGCGGCCTAATTAAGGTATGACACTGTTGGTTAGTAGGATCCCACAAACAAACCATCAAATTCCCCACACCAGAGGCTACTACCGTACAACGATCGGGATCGTCTGATGGCATAAAAGTTCGGGTTAACACACAACCGGCCCCAGGTACAGAAGTGGGCTGCCGATGGCGATAACTTACTGCCTGACCCACTTGTTTCCAAAGCAGTGGCAAATCATCATATAATGCCTGAGGCGTTTCATATAGCCTAGCATAACGAACAGCAAGTTTTGCAGTTTGATAGGCTGCCTGATAAACCGCTTGGTTCTCTCTAGTTAAATCACTTCGGCCATAACCCGATGCAGTAGCACCCGTCAACTCTTGTTGATAATTCGCATCCAAACACAGCGCCGCTTCTCTTTCGGATGACTTATCCGTACTAAAATAGCTGCTGCCCAGTGTTACACTGTGTGCAGGCAAAGTTTCTGGGTGCACGTCTAACGACCAACGCTCCTTTGTCCACGGCCTGCTTAAATGAAAAAAACCATAGACTGTGGCACCAGTTCGTCCACCCCCCCGACTAACAGATATACCGCCAGTTTCACCATATAAAAATCGTTGCTTGGAATGGGGTAACTTATCACCTCGAAAGGCCTGTTTTAATGCATGATATTGACGATGACAGGTTTTGCGTTCCTCTTCTAAAGCTTGTTTTTGCGACGTCAAAGTGTCTTTAGGAAACTTCTCTAAGGTTTGCATGGCATGGCGTTGCCATAGCTTCTCCACACTCATGGATTTAAAAGTAGTGCGTAAGACACTCATCTGCTCATCAAATAATCGATTTTGTGTGGTCTCTCTTACCTGGGCAGCAGTTAAATTTTTCAGAAATTGTTTCCCTGATTTATCCTCTTTTTTCCAATTTGATTGTTGCTGAAATGCCATCGATAATATTCCATTGCGATCATAAGCCTGCTGCAACCCTTGACGCCGGTTTGCATCTGTCTCATTCTCTAAACCTTGCTGGATGGCTTCTTTATCTTGTCTGAGCCAATGATTTGCCTGGGTTACCCAACTTTCCTCGTCCACGTATTTTCCCAATGTGCTCAGCGATTGACTCCGTAATAACTGGGAACGACACATTCTTAATGCTGATGCACGGATATCTACTTTCTCCACCAAGCCTTCCAATGCATCCAATAACGTAAGTTTTTTCAAAGAACTTTTTGCTTCTGTGCGTAACTCAACAATGATTTTCCCCGCTTCATCACTACTCATATTATAAAGCGTATTTTCCAGTGCCCTTTGATATTGTTCCAACAGTTTCCGATAGGAAAGACCTTCCTCAGTTAAGGGAGAAGGTTTTTGTACTGCCTCATTTACTTGCATAATCTCAGGCAGTGTCAATGCGTTAGCTTGCAATGAGGGCATTGAGCTTTGACGCCGAATACTTGGCATATAAAGTAGCGTCGCTTCTAATTCAACGATATAACGGGGTAAACAAGCTGCTGAATCAAATACCACCACTTCTGTATATTTTGGCGTTTGATGACGCTTGATAGGCATATAACACTTCTCATGCGGAGAAGCACTGATAGGATACACTGGCACATAATGTGCATCATAATTTTGATAATTGCCCTTCCCAATTAGCTTCTGCATATCGCCATCAATCACTGGATAAGCGGAATAAAATGCCATCCAGTTCAACAACAATCCGCCCCGGCTATAAACACGGTGCGCATACTCCGCTTCCACCGTCGAGTAAAGACCTTTGCCAAAAAAACCACTATCGGTCGTTGCTAAATTCACATAGCCTATTTCGCAAATGCTACTCACAAGATCACTACGTGTGCCATGCCATACCGGTAATAACTTCAGCGATAGATAAGGATGAATTTGCGAAGTAAGTTGCTGTTCAACCAGTGCACGAAATGCCGCTTCCTCCTCGCTGGATTCCTGCTGCCATTTCGGTTCAAAGCCTGCTTTGCCAAAGCGTCTGTTTAACCGCTGCAGGTGAAGCTCAAACCCTTGCTCTAACACAGGGTTAACAATACCGCGTACCGACGCCACTTCATACCCTGGGACCGGACAAATTTGGTAACAATCCACTACCTGATGAATATCAGAGATTGTTTATTAAGATATAGTGTAATGTATATTAAATTTATAAATGACTTATGTCCGCTTCTATTAAGACATAGGGCGCTTCCTCTTCCATTTTTCCATGATTTTTTAACTGCCATATTGCAGATTTTTCTTCCATTGAGAATTTCCTTATTAATGATTAAAAATTAACCCTGGGGAACAGTTGACTTGGCTAACAAATTCAGTGGTAAACTCGAAAACAAGTATTCCGTTGACTATTTATAGATAGACTTGCTGTGACAGTGGTAACCACAACGCATCTTTTCTTGGTGAGGTCGGTGATGATTAAAAAGATATGACCAATCATCTAAATCTTTTTGCAACTTGTCAAGTGTTTCATCAATCTTTTTAGTAACAATTGCCTATACGGCTAAAAATGCATCAAAATTAAATGAAATTCTTACGATTGCAAAACTAGGCGGTTTTTTTACCTAAATTCGGAGCCATTTGTACCCACTACAATTAGTATATAAGGTATAAAATAGCCATCATACCTCAGGATCTATCACCTTTTCATCGTACTTTGATGGAGAATATCCGCTATAGGCATCTTGTTACCGCTAGGATTTTGAAAACTATGTTATTTACTTTCTAAATTAAATTTACTATTATCTAATGCATAGTGCCTTTGGTAGTAAGCGTTCTCAATATTATCGAGAGAATGCCAAGCCCAAAGGCTTTTTTTAAGGAAATCTAGACTATGCCTACAGCCATTCTTGTAGATGGGGGCTTTTTCATCAAAAGATACCGTAGTATCTATGATTTTAACTCTCCTGAAAAAGTAGCAAAAGATTTATATGAAATGTGCCTAAGGCACTTATCTCCAAAAACCACAAACAAGGATAAGCAATCAAACAGCGACAATTCTTCACGAAATTTGTATCGCATTTTTTTCTATGATTGCCCTCCTTTAAATAAAAAAGTCCATCACCCTATCACTAATCAACCTATAGACTATCAAAAAAGTAAAGAAGCAATATTCCGAAATCAATTACATCAAGAGTTAAGAAAACTTAGGAAAGTAGCATTGAGACTCGGTTATATATCAGAGTCTGGCCATTGGGTTATAAATCCTACGAAAACAAGAGAGCTATTAAAGAAAAAATTATTTATTGATGAATTAAATGATGTTGACATCATATATGAAGTTCGACAAAAAGGTGTTGATATGAAGATTGGACTTGACATTGCATCTTTAGCTTATAAAAAATTAGCAAGTCAGATTATTTTGATTGCTGGTGACAGTGACTTTGTCCCCGCAGCTAAACTAGCACGCAGAGAAGGCGTAGACTTTATATTAGATCCTATGTGGAACCCAATTAAACCTGATCTACATGAACACATTGATGGCTTGAGGTCTACATGCCCTAATCCAACAAAAAAATAAATCAAAAACTGATGTATTTAAAGCCAGAAGCATTCAAAATTGGGGTATTGTTTTTCAGTGATTTTTGAAGATCAGTGACATTAACAACTTTTCCTCATGTGTCCCTTAAATAGTGACTGAACAAAAACCACGCTAAGCCTTATGGCATAATATTCTATGGTGTTTTTTTATGAAAATGAAAATTTTTTGCAATGGCAAGTTTCTGCCTAAAATAGGCAAAAACTTTATTTGTAAAGCCCTTATACTACAAGAGATAGAAAAATGGTTCTCTTCCTTTCACTGATTAGAGATTTGTCTAAGCACTTGAATTAATGGCGCTTATTAATATGACTATCGAATTTAAATATAACTCTTTACAACGATATTTTTCAGAAATTTGGATTAACGAGAAAAGAGACTACAATGATTTTATCATGATCCCTCTTTCTCAGAGCATTAAAAGTGGCTGTGAAGGTCAATTGGCGCATTTTGCCATAATTTCGTGTCTTATTTATTTATATAGAATTAACTCGTATGAAAATTTCAGTGTATGGTTGGATAATGAAAGTAATCTCAGCATAGAGATTCAAGAAAAAAATAGAATTTCTGACGGTATGGTATTGACTACGGAATTTCTACCTTATGATTCAATTCGAGATAGCCTTGATTCATTAATATCATTAGTCTCCTCTTCTTTATCAGCTAAAAAATGCACGGAAAGATATACTGAAATAGCATTAGACACACAAAATCATGATCATATTAATATAACATTCTTAGTCCTAAACAGTGTGTCTGATCAAGATAAAAATAGAGCTTTAAAGCCTGCCGAATTTAATTTTAAGATTGCGTTAAGAGAAAAAATTCTAATAATATCTGCAACAGGAAAATTAATAAAGTTTGTTAAAGATAACATAAAGCATCATATCATTTCCATTTTCTCTGAAATGAGTAACAGATCAAAAATAAAAATTAATGAAATTGATTTTATGAGCGACAGGGAAAAATCATTAATAATGAGTTCCTGGAACAATACTTATTTCGATTTGCCAGCAATAAGTGTTCAAGGTCTTTTTGAAAATGCTTGTATCCATAACCCGAATAAAATAGCAGTCAAATTTAATAATGAATCCATCACCTATAAAGAATTAAATGATAATTCTAACCAATTAGCCAGATATTTTTTATCTCTTAATATCAAGCCAGATTCATTTATTGGGGTACTTTTAGAGCGCTCAATTGATATGCTCATCGCCATTTTGGCTGTCCTTAAAATAGGAGCAACATACATTCCAATAGATTCGAGATATCCTTTAAAGCGAATAAAATTTATTATTCAAAATTCGGGAAGCAAACATATTATTACTGATACGGCTCTTCAATCAATATTGGAAGAAACCAACTATCAAATTGAGGTCCTATATATTGATAAAATTAAGAAACGGTTCAATGAATACTCTGAGCGCAATTTGAGAAAAATTAAAAATAATAGGAAATTGGCTTATTTAATATATACTTCTGGCTCAACTGGAAAGCCAAAAGGTGTTTTGATATCGCACAGAAATATTATTAATTATGCTTTTTGGTTCAGCAAGAAATTTGAACTCAATAATACCTCGATTATAGATTTTTCATCCTCCATTGGATTTGATTTGGCAGTACCCTGTACTTTGGTGCCATTAATCGTAGGAGCTACTATTTCAATTTGTAGCAATGACATAAAGCTTTACCCTTCAGATTATCTAAAATATTTGTCTGATAATTATATAACACACATTGAGTGCATACCCAATTATTTTAGTCATCTTCTTTCTTATCCAAATCAAATTAAAAAATTAAAATATTTGAAATGGATTCTATTAGGTGCGGACGCCTTAATAAAAAAAGATTTAAAAACGTGGCTCGCACTTAACAAGAAACAAAATTTAGTTAATGAATACGGTCCAACAGAATGTACCGTGGCCATCACCTCGTACATTATCAATAATAGATCTATTGATAAGCATCCTGATATTATTCCTATTGGCAAGCCATCCCACAACACACATGCATTTGTTTTAGATAAATATATGAACATATGCCCAATTGGAGCTATTGGAGAATTATTTATAGGGGGGCTGTCTGTGTCAGAAGGGTATTTGGAAAAAGAAAAGAACACGAAAAAATTTATTAAAATGCGCCTGTTAAATTCCCAGTATAAAAAATATTATAATACAGGAGATTTAGCAAAATGGCTTCCATCAGGAGACATCCTATTTTTAGGCAGGGTGGATGACCAAGTAAAAATAAGTGGCTTCAGAATTGAAATAACAGAAATCGAGAATCAACTTCTTGAAAACCAAAAAGTTAACAAATGTAAAGTTATTGTTAAAACGAACAGCAGAGGAGAGAAGTTCTTAATAGCTTACGTAGTACTTGATTCTCCCAAAGAAGATTTCAATTGTGCTTTCTTAAAAACATATTTAAAAACGTATTTACCCTGGTACATGATTCCTGCACAGATAATAAATATTGATAATTTTCCCATAAATGCAAGTGGGAAAATTGATATTAAACGACTGTCTCTTATTGAAGCTAATAGCAATATAATCAATTATGAAAAATTCGATCCTGATACAAAAAAACTCTTCAAAATCTGGGATAAATTGCTTGGACATAAAAATTTTTCTTTAAATGATAACTTTTTGGATGTGGGCGGTGGATCTCTATCGGCAGCAAGTTTAATGCTAGAAATCGATAAACAATTCCTAGTTAAACTGCCATTAGGCTGTTTTGCTGTCAAACCTACAATAAATTCTTTATTAAAATCGATAACTGAATTTAAAACAAAACCAGTTGTCCCGCGAAAAACAAAACTTCTTTTTCGTCCTCATGCTATATGTCTTAAAGAATCAGGTTCTAGCTCTCCGCTTTTCTTAATTCCTCCAGTTGGAGGAACCGTTTTTATTTTCAAAAAATTTGTAGAATATTTGCAATGTGATAGGAAAGTCTTTGCATTGCAAGATCCTGCTTTAGAAGCACCAGACATAAAGTTTAATTCTATACAATCAATGGCAAAACATTATGTTGCTATTATTAAGGAAATACAGCCTATTGGACCTTATTCTATTGCTGGAGCCTCATTTGGCGCAACCCTTTCTATAGAAATAGCCTATCAACTTCAAAATAAAAAGAATAATATTCAGTTCCTTGGCCTGCTTGATGGTTGGGCGATTTATTCCAATAGTCTTAAAGATGTTCAGTTTTTCTCCGATTTTATGCATAAAAAAATGTTAAAGCTGAATTCTCAATATGCCAAATCATTAATCCAGATTCAATTTGAAAGGGAGCATCTTCTTTTCGAATACAAAATTCCACCACTCAGCGCCAAAATAGATCTATTTAAAGCTGATGAATTATGGCCTATTTTTGAATCAATCGATAGCCCCAAAAATCATTGGGACAAATTTATAAGTTCTGAAATCCATGTTCATAAAGTAAGGGGTGACCATGAAAGTATGTTTTATGAGCCGAATGTTAAAGGCTTAGTAAAAATATTTCTAAGCGCTATTCCATTTTAGCGATAAGCTATTCCCTTCACATCACATGGAGAATTCAACATGAATTCATGAGGGAATTCTAATGGTGATAATGCGATCGTTTTCAACAATATTTCATTTTTTGCACCCAAGTTTTGAGCAGTAGCCATCAATGTTGTTTCTTCCTCTTTATCTGAAATAAAGCCATATTCTTGCTGTAGTACATTCAGTATAGGTAGATTCATTGCGGGAATATTAAGCTCTATTTCAACTCCGATATTCAATGAAGCTTTATTAAATAAATAAGATAAAATTTTAGCAGCCACATCTATAGAATCAGCATAAGCAGGTGACAATCTTAATATTGTTTGGGTTTGATTCTGATGGCAGGTAGTTAATACGCCGTAACCTTCAATTATCTGATTATTGTGGTATGCTACATATATAGCATCGGGCCTAGATAGCCAATTTTCTATGAAGACATTCCGTTCGGTTGAATTATCTATAAACAGTTTATTCTCGTAGTTGATAATTTTATTCAATTCTATTGCTGCAGTGATTAAATAGTCAGAGGAACCTGTTTTATCTTCAGGTTTGGAACTTATCTGCTTAAAAATTGAGCGTAAATGTAGATTAATCTTTCCGGTATTTACGTATCCTTTTCTACCATAGTAAGCTTGTAGTTTAGGGTAAGCAATGGAATTTAAACACATTGCCTTACAGGCTTGTAACTCTGTAGCCAACTGCTTCCATAATACTAACCCGGGTGTTTCATTAGCACTTCCAATGAGCTTCCCTCTAAACTCTTTCTTGACTAAATATAGTCCAACACTACCTAAAGTATCATTTTTATTATTTCTAAGATTATATTTTGTTAAAATTACACATCCAATGAACTCTTTCTCTAATTTAAGAGAAAGAATTTTTGAAGAAGGAAGCGTGAAATATGACTCGACATCGAATTGGCTGTAATGCCAACCTTCACTTTTCGCCCATTCTAACATGGCAGTTTGCAATTCAGCTTTAGTAATAGGAGATATTTTATAATGCATATTATATACTCTGCTTAGTAGCTTGACATTCCTGATAAATTACAAGCTGCTGGATTCCAAGCATCACCAGGCATTAATGATTGAAGGCGGAGAATAGCATGAAAAAGCTAGCACCTCAAGAAACGTTACAATTATACTTTGAAAATGCTTCAGACTTGTTTATTGAGATCAATCCTCAATGGGAAATCGTTTGCCTAAATAATTCAGCCGAGAACTTATTAAATTCTATTCTATCAAATGGTGCAAAAAGCTATGAAGAAGCTTTGATGGTAAACCTTGGTTTAAATGAACTCGTCAAATCTTCAGATTTTTCAAATGAACTTAGAATGAGCTCAAGTAATTTTATATTCGAGTCTTCATCTCCTAATGGCGTTTCTGTTAGATGGAACATACATGCTTCGCAACCCAAGAAAAGATAAAATATCTATCATTCTTGTAGGCAAAGATCTTACGGAAATATATAAATTAAGCCAAGAGACTCAAGACATCAAAAGTTCTTTTGAAACTATGATCGCTTATCTCCCGGGTAATGTCTATTGGATGGATAGAAACTGCATACATATAGGCTGCAACGATAATGTTTTAAAAATGACAGGTTTGTCCAAAAACCAATACATAGGCAAAACATATGAAGAACTTGCGGAGCTTGCAGGGTGGACTCATGGCGAGGCCCAATCTTTTAAAAAAGACGATTTAGAAGTCTTAACAACAGGACTTCCCAAAAGGAATATTGAAGAGCCTTTGTTGCGTCATGTCGATGGATCTTTTCATTATTACTTAACTAGCCGCGTCCCTATGTTGAGCCAAAAAGGTGATATTATCGGTGTAGCCGGTATATCAGTGGACATTACTGAGCGTAAAAAAATGGAGGAGGATTTACTTCAATCTAAAGAGAAAGCTAAAGCTGCAAACCTAGCAAAATCTGCATTCATTACAAATATGAGCCACGATATTAGGACACCTCTTAGTGGAATAATCGGAATGGCCGATATGCTAGAAAAAGAAGGAGATAGTACAAAAGATCGTGAATATGGTCATACTATCCTTGAAACGAGCGATCGTTTACTCAGCTTATTAAACGATATCTTAGAAATTGTTTCAGCTGATGAAGCTCGAGAAGAAAATATTAACTTTATAACTTTTAATTTGTTGGAACGAATTAATCATGTCCGTGAATTGTTTTTGTCTAGTTCCCAAATTAAAAATCTTGCACTGAGTGCAAATATATCGCCGGATTTACCTGAATATATTGTCAGTGATCGGATAAAAGTTGACCGTATTCTGCTCAATCTGATTAGTAATGCGTTAAAATTTACAAATCAAGGTCATGTCAAGCTAGGCGCTCAGCTGCTTGCAAGGAAGATAAAAAGGCCCTCCTGCAATTTACTGTAAGTGATACTGGCGCTGGCATTCCTCAAGACAAGATTACTCATATTTTTGATCGCTTTTATAAGATCGACCCCTCTTATGAAGGAAGACACGTAGGTTATGGCGTAGGATTATTCCTAGTAAAAAAATTCGTTACCTTGCTTGGCGGTGAAATTACGGTTACCAGCAAACTTGGAAAAGGGACAGAGTTTAAGGTGATTTTGCCAATAGAAATAGGAAAGGCTGAAGAGGCTAAAAAAGCGGCCGGAGCCAAGACCATTGCTTTTGAAAGAGACAAATTTAAAGACAGTAAAGAAAACGATCACATGGTCCAAAGATCGTTCCCGTCTTGCCCGTCAAGGACAGATCAAGTAAATTAAATGTACTGTTTATTGAAGATGATAACATTGCAAGACGCACTGGACAGTATATTTTAGAATCTGCTGGCCTCCAGGTTTGTTCTGTTACCACAGCAGAAGAAGCGATTAAATTGGCAAAAAGCCAATTATTTGACCTTATCGTAACGGACATTGGATTACCAGGTATGGATGGCAATGAGTTTGCTGTGTTATTGCGACATTGGGAAAGAAAATTGGGTAAGAAACCATTACCCATTGTAGGTTTAAGCGCCCATGTCTCTTCCGAAACAAAAGCTGAGGCTGAAGATGCAGGAATTAATGCCATGTTTTCAAAACCGCTCAACGATGATAAGACAAACGATATATTAAATATTTTTAAGCTGAATAGGGATTCCAATTTATAATTCATTGATTGATTATTAATAATTTTCAGCCTATTACAAGCGGTCAATGTTCAACGCTAATTTCGGCATTTTGGGGGTCAAAATTCAACGCCAATTGACAGTTAAGAAGTATCCCCTTTTTATCCTTGCGCTATAGCATATTGGGTATTCTTATGAAGTGTCATGGGGACTACTTGCGAGTATTTTAGAAAATTCATTTAACTGCCTATTCACTTTCGATAAGCTCTCCCCGTTAAGCTATTTACTCACTCGCTTTTTGGTTATGCAAAATGTATTATTCGGTTTTCACTTTCAAAAGGATTTAAAGATATGTTAGAAAACTTTGAAGATTCTTCTTTGCTTTTAAGTCCGAAGGATGTAAGGCTTATTCCTTTTTCAACAATTAGCCAGGAAGCTCTAATTGGCGAAGGGGGTTATGGTAAAGTTTATTTTGGCCGTTGGCAAGGCATCGAAGTTGCTATTAAACAGTTGCATTCGAAAATACTTAGCCCCAATTTGGGAACTCTTTTCGAACATGAGGCTTCCATGATGGCTCGCTGTCAATTTCCACATATCGTTCAATTGTATGGTATTACCAAAGACGATGAGCAGTATGGTCTTGTGATGGAATATATGGCGAAGGGCTCATTTATATCATATACTCCATGAGCAAACAGAGAGTTTGCCTTGGTCTATCCGGTGGGAAATTGCTTTAGATATTGGAAGAGGTTTAGCATATTTGCATAGTAAACAAATTATCCATTCCGATTTAAAAAGTTTAAATGTGTTATTGGACAACAATTACTGCGCTAAAATCAGTGACTTTGGATTGGCTAAAATTAAGTTGGAAACGCAAGGTATCAGCGACAGTAAAATGGGTACAGTTCGTTGGTGTGCTCCTGAATTGTTTCAAGGTGTAAGTTCTAGCTGCGCCTCAGATATCTATAGCTATGGAATGATCCTATGGGAAATTGCCGTTCGAAAATTACCGTTCTGTGATGGTTTAGATGAGTCAATAGTTGCGGGCTGGATTGCAAGAGGTGAGCTGGAGAAGCTACCGACAGGTGTTTATGATGGGTATAGTCAGCTAATTGAAAGATGCTGGAAACCAGCGATAGAGCGCCCCACAGCAAAACAAGTTGTAGAGCAACTCATTAAAGGACAAAGCACTTTATCTACTCAGGATAGATCCTCCGAAGTGATTTATACGTTACGCCCTGCCTTGGGTGAGGATATTCAAAAAGTGATCGATTTTTATCAGCATCACCCTGTACCTGATTATGAGATTCAACACATTGAAGTTATCAATAATCCTGAACAGAAACAAGCTTTCATTTCGCAAATGGGCCGTTTGCAACAGCGTGATAAAAATCCTGCGTTTATTCCCGACTGGCTTACGGAAAGGATAGGCACTGATGATCACAGTTGGCGTACCACCGTATATGACCTTTTTGAAGATCTTACAAAACTACATATAGACCTCAACTACCCTTCTGTAAAACTTTTGCCTTTATGGCATGGCACTAAGTCTACCATTCTGGATAGTTTGTTTAAAACGGGTTATGCAAATTTAGCGGTGACCGATCCTGGGTTTTTTGGTAAAGGAATTTATGGTGCGCACGAAGCGGAATATGCCTATCGGGTCTACGCTAGTAAATACAAACAAGATAGTGCTTTAATTTTAAATTGGACAGCGATTTTCTCGGCGTACCCTGTCATTTATGATGATATGATAAAGCTAGATGGAAAAGGTAATTATGCCAATCATGATGCGCATTTTATCCCGGTAGTACCACGCAATCTCCATAATCCAAATGAAGATGTTTACTATCCAACAAAACACTATGAACCTCATCAATATACAGAAGTCGTGGTATTTGAATCGGCAGCTTGTTTACCGCGTTATTTAGTTCACTTAACACCTATTGTTATTAACAATAATATTCCTGTTCCTTCTGGAGAACAAGCCTATTTCCAGGGCAAACAACAATTTAAAAGATATGCCTATCAAGAGGCATTGGAATATTTTATCACGGCAGCAGAAGCAGGTTATCCCAGCGCTTATTTAATGCTCGGTTTTCTTTATGGCAATGATAGTTTTAGTGGGCCCAAAAGCAGAAGCAACCTCATCAGAGTATTATCAGAAAGCTACCGATAAAATAGTTTGGTTTAAGCTGCAAGCTGCGCGCAGCATAGCTGATGCCCAGAATAATTTAGGATTTTGTTATCAACACGGAATTGGTGTTGAAAAAAATTTGGTAGAAGCATTTAATTACTATCGATTAGCCGCTAACCAAGATGATACGATTGCACAGACGAATCTTGCCCTTTGCTATGAAATGGGCCATGGCACTGAAAAGAATTTAACTAATGCCATCATAGCATATCAAAAAGCAATTGGG
>CAWFQC010000017.1:0-10748 GCA_963817645.1 uncultured Gammaproteobacteria bacterium
TATAGCCAATGTGCAAACAATGTTGGTTGTTTTTCTAACATTCCCGAAAGAAAAATTCCCGCCCTTGCTTTCTTACCTTTAAAATTTCCAGGCATGCATCACCAGTTGTTTGGAAATATTGAACTGCTTTGTTTTCTTCAAAATCTCCTCCTCTTTCGAGTTGGATTAAGACATCAACGTCCTAACGCATGCCGACACTCTTCGCTCCACAACCATTACAGTCGCTTCATCACTACTAAAGGCCGCTCCGCCCCAGTGCTTGCATCGGTACTCTGATCCTTGTGGATTTAGCCACTTGGATTTCTCCCTTATCATCAAACGACTGGTTCCCGCAGTTCCTCATAGACGCCCAGATTAGACTCGCGCCACCTTTACGCCGGACACCATCGACCCAATAATCAGGTTACTTGTCGATTTATCCCAGTTGTATTTTCCGCCCCTGGTTTTGATGTCAGGTATCTCATCTCTCGACGCGTCAACAGTGGTTCAGGGTAATTCGTCTTTCTAATCTACACCTGACGGATTCTAGATCCGCCTTTTCTTCAACGCTCACCACCATTGCTCTTAACAACAGCAGCTTGAAGTGGTTTGAAACCCGCTCCTGAAAGCCGATTTCGAAGGACCTACCTTCATCATCTATGAAGCTTTACATTTTTCCTCCGTGTTAATCTCCTCCATGCACTATCCTCCATGACTGTATGCCTGCGGCACACGAAAACTGAAGAGATTAATGCTTTAAAACAGGTATTAAATGCCGAACAACATGAAAAAATAAAAATAACAGAGCGCGCATCCAATCTTGAATTGCGTCATCAGGAAAATCAGGCAGAAAACGCAAGATTATATCAACACTTGAAGCACCAGCAGAAAAATACAGAACATTATCAAGCAGCAACTCAGCAATTACGAGAAGAACAGGTATTACTGATCGAAAAACAGAAGAGTGAATATGACCAACAGTTGTCGCAACTTCGCAGTCAACTTGAATTAATGACTACTGAAAAATCGAATTATAAAGCACAATGCGCTCAGGTTAATAAAATCAATCAGACACTTGAAGCAGAGCAAAAAACGCTTGTTTTACAGAATAAAGAAATAGTACAGCAATATTCGCTATTGAAAATAACAGGTGATAAAATACAAGAAGATTATGCGCAACTTCTAAAGATACATCAAAAGCAATCACTGAATTTAGAAAGTAAAAATCATACTGTTATTGAATTGCAACTCAAGTTGAAATCAAGTGATGAAAAAATTGTATTGCTGAAAAGTGCATTATCCAGTGCAGATAACAAGGTTCATAACTTGCGGCATGAGCATCAATTTACATCGCAAGAGAAAGCGAATTTAGAAGGTCAGATCAAACAATTGCAGAACATTTTGTCCGCAAAAACAGGGGCTCTAATTGGGTAGTTTTCCAGATTAAATCAACAGAAAAATGGCTTAGTGGTGCGGGTTGCAGGACGAAGTGATCATTGGTGGGGGATTTGTATAGACCACCAATATATACCAAGAGCAAAGTAGTGTACAATCCTATTTTTACAAGCTTTAAAGTTGTCATCATCCTTTTAATTTAATTTTTGCAGATGGCAAGGCAATCTCAATAGGCAGGTTGCAGTCGTTCTATGTCCAAAACTTTAGAGACTTTGGGCGCTGACTCGCCATTTTGCCTTTTGCCTCGCATATTTCATTTTTCCTTGACTCAGATGGAGTGATGCCCACCGATAAACACAAGCTTGCGACCATCGTGATAAATTGGATGATTGCTCAGGGAAATAGTACGAATTAATGAAAAGATGTCAATTGTGTTCAGGGACTCGTTAGCGTTTTATTGAGCAATATATCTCACTATGGTCTCGATCTTTGGTTTGAGAAAATTATAAAACCAGACTAAAAGGAGAGGCTTATTTAATAAGACATATTGATGGCACGCCTGTATAGACGTGAAGCAAATGGGGTTAAAAGACCGATAAGTAAAAGAGTCTGTATATATAACTTTTTGATTAATAATATTTTTTAAATTGGATGTCTACTAGCATTATCCCAGTTAAGCATAGAAAAGTTCATTAGATTACGGCAAAATTACGGCAAAGTTTTTTTATTGATATCAATGCACTATAAGGTTTTTGAATTTCTATGGGTACTTAAATTATTTCATCAACTAATCTTGTGGGATGGGAAAACTCCCTTGCCTTTAGGTGAACACTTTGGAGAAAACTCGTGCTCTTTTTCAGGAGATCTGGATAATATTGAAAATATTAATTATTCATTTTAATGCCATTCTCAGCTTTTCATGCTTTTACTAATAGCTCAAATTGAAGTGTGGGCTACTATTTTGTTTGTTGATAATACTCAAATTCCCAAAAAATTAGGCACGAGGCTGCTTGATTTTAGCTAAAATTTCCTGCACACAAGACCATATTCACATGTAAATTCGCCTTTAAAATAAGGCGCTTCCTGAAATTTGCCATCAAAAAATCTTTTATTGCATTCCCATGGAAAATGCATTATCATCGCGCCTAATTTAAAATAAAATTAGGCGCGATGATAATGGCTTATATTCGTTATAAAACAATCAAAAATAAGGTATATGCTTATGAGGTCTCTTCGCATTGGGATAAAGTAAAAAAGCAATCAAGAAGCGTTTCAAAATATTTAGGGCCTGTGGATTTAGAAACAAATAAAATTACGCCATTTATGAAAAAAATTTGTGGGAATGAAAAATTGATCTTAGATTTTGGTGATGGGTATTTTTTATATGAGTGGATAAAAAAGTCGGAAATTTATAACTTATTTAACAAACATATTTTCGAGAAAATTCATGGATTATTCCCTCTTATTATTTTTAGATTGTGCACACAATTAGCCATGTACAATTGTGAAAACTGGTGTAGTGGAAATGTTGTCAGTTATCTATTTAAAAATATTGATCTTTCCTCTCAGAGAATTAGTGATATGTTGTCTTATCTTGGCGATGAATCAGTGCAACGCCCATTCTTTATTGATTATCTTAAATTGGTTGGTGTTAGTGATAAATCCGTTATTATTGACGCCACGAGCCTTCCTAATCAAATCAATATTGATTTCAATTCATGGGGACATGCTGATGGAAAGATAGACAAACAATTCAAGTTGCTTTGTGTAATTGATCAGAACACCAAAACTCCATTGTTTTATCGATTTTTACCCGGAAATATAACCGATGTAAGCACCTTGCAAACGACCATTATTGAACTCAAAGCACTGGGTGTACATAATAGCTACGTGCTTATGGATGCAGGTTATTTTTCTGAATCAAATATTTTGGACTTATATGAGAAGAAGATAGATTTTTTAACGAGATTGCCTGGCGGTAGAAAAATATACAATGACATTGTTTTAACTCAATCCATTGGAATAGAAAATGTAGAAAATGCTACCACTATTGGGGATAGAAGTTATTTTGTCAAATCATTTGAGATTGATTTATATGGGAAAAAGGCGCATGCTTTTATTATCTTGGATCCAGAAAGAAAATCAAAAGAAACAAAAAAATTTATACAAGATTATTGTAAGAATAAATCAGAAAGAGATGAAAAAAAGGATAATTTTGAATTTGCTAACCGTGGTATAATGGTACTTGTTAGTTCAAAAGAAATTCCAAAAGAAGAGGTTTTATCTGCTTACTATTTAAGATTATCTGTTGAGCAGGTATTTTGTTATTCTAAATCTGATTTAGGGCTATTACCCATCAGAAATCACAATGATAAAACCGTTCAGGGTTATTTGTTTTTTCAATTTTTGCTTTTAATTTTGTATCTAAAAATAAAGGAAAAAATTGCAGGAAATTATACAGTTGAACAAATGTTGTTAACGTTAAGAAAATTAAAATGTAAAGTATTTGAAAATCAAATTATTCCTGCAGAATTAACAAAAAACCAAAAAACAATTTTTGAACAATCAGCAATCCTCGTGCCTAATTTTTTGGGAATTTGAGTAATAGTATTGGGACGCTAATGTTCGTGCGAAAAGCAATAAGGGCTCCCTCCCGCAATGGGATTTTCGGTACTCATGGTGACGATAAATTTAAAGAGATACAAGGATTATTGACGGAGAAAGTGGTAGGAGGCCAGACAAGTAAAGGGGGCAATCCTGCCGTTCTTAGATGATAGCTTGACGTTTACAAAAATATTGACCATTATCAAAATTGTAAACTTAGGAGTTGAATATGTTAGGTAATAGAATTAAAAGAGCGCGAAAAGCCTTGGGTTTATCTCTACGTGATCTAGCGGATGAGATTTCTTTAAGCCATGCTGCAATTAAAAAATATGAAGACAATAAAGTAGCCCCTTCGTCAGATATTCTTATAAAATTGGCGAAAGTATTACATGTTAAAGTTGAGTATTTCTTTAGAACGAAGACCCCTATCTTAGATAACATCCAATATTGCAAGCATGCTGACGTGCTTGAAAAGCACTTAACAAGACAATATTTAGGCAAGGTGCCTGGCGTAGTAAATCCCATTTGAATAGTCAACCCTCTGTTAGCAGAAGAAACTGTATCACATAGTTTAATAATGCATCATTTGCCTGCGTGTCGCGAAATCTTATTTTCAAATTTAATATATTAAAATCACGAATTATTTTTGAAGTCTGTTATGATAGCCACTATGATAAAGTTAATTGCATTGATTTCCAGTTATATAACTGTATGGTTGAAATTATTGCAACCAGGCGGGCTACGCGCAATAGCGGCAGAAAATATTTTACTGTGAAGAACGTTGTCATTGTGACATTGATGGACTTTCACCCTAGCAAAAAGCGGATGAAAAATCATCATCGGTAATTCCGATCAATAAAATCGATGGAAAACACATTGTCGCGGCTTATTCCAATTACCGATAGGCAGCGTAGGCAACGATATAAAAACAAATAAGGTGATCTTTAATGCCAAATGATGACGGAGCTGAATTAAACCAAGAGGAAGAGAAGAAATATTATGTCCGATACCTTGATCCAAAAGCGGATATCGTATTCAAAAAAATATTTGGTGAGCACCCTCATTTATTAAAAAGCTTTTTGAACGCGGTTCTACCTTTGGCGTCTGACAATCCCATTGTGGAATTGTCTTATTTACCTACGGAACAAATTCCACATATACCTGCTTTTAAACGCACCATTGCTGATGTCAAGTGTAAAGATGCTAAAGGGCGGGTATTTATTGTCGAAATGCAGATTGACTGGACAGACAGCTTTAAACAGCGCCTTTTGTTTGGAACGAGCCAGGCGGTAGTGAAACAGTTAGAGAAAGGTGAAGCCTATCAATTGTT
Organism: uncultured Gammaproteobacteria bacterium; assembly: GCA_963817645.1. Classification (GTDB taxonomy): domain Bacteria; phylum Pseudomonadota; class Gammaproteobacteria; order UBA6002; family UBA6002; genus UBA6002. The sequence continues at coordinate 5,309 of CAWFQC010000017.1, forward strand.
GCAACCGGTTTATGGGTTGGGGATTGTTGCTGATATTTATGAAAAGAAAAATCAAGCTTGGTACCATCATTACCAATTGGTTAAAAAAGGTGATTCAACGAATGATATCATCGAACATTTGCAGTTGATTTTTATTGAATTACCTAAGTTTCCTGTTTATTCACCCGAAGAAAAAAAGCTTCGATTATTGTGGCTACGGTTCTTACGTGAAATTAATGAGAAAACCGTAACTGTTTCACAAGAATTACTTGATGTGCCTGAAATATCAGAAGCCGTGGTTCTGGCTGAAGAGGCTGCTTATACGCGTGGTGAATTAAATGCCTATGATGCCTATTGGGATAACGTAAGAACAGAAAAAACGCTATGGATTGGGAAATTTGAGGAGGGTCTGGCTAAGGGCAAGGCTGAGGGTCTGGCTAAGGGCGAGGCTGAGGGTCTGACTAAGGGCAGGGCTGAGGGTCTGGCTGAGGGCGAACAAAAAGGCATTGAAAAAATAGCCATTAATATGCTAAAAGACAATGAGTCGCTGGATAAAATAAGTCGATTTACGGGTCTATCTTATGAAGCAATAGCTAAGCTTAAGAATGAAATTTAATTTAAAGCTCTAGATTTAGTTCGTCATGGCGCTAATTGTGATTATTTATGTTGAGTTATACTCAATTTAGCAAAATGTCGTTATTACCGACTTTTGAGATTCTAGGAACTTATTTTAAAGTGGCCCCTGGTGCCACGAACCGTAAGGTGCCGCCTTCTGGCTTAGTTGATAATATTGAGAAAACAAAAAATAACTCACATGTAATTAAATTGACCTCTGTGGACCTGGCTCCTACCGCCTTTTCCCGCAGAGATTAAGTGATTGCTTTCCAGTCCAATTAAATTTAACATCGATTTCACTTCATCATACAAATCCTGGGGCGAGGACTTTCTGTTTAAAAATCGATTGGCACTATTTGTTTGATACTGTTCATAAACTGTTCATAAATGGAAGCTGAATATAAATCCCTATGTGATAAAATATCTCACAGGGCTCCTCAAATTCAATAAATCGTAATAAGGTGGCAAACAACCGCGTAAATTATACTTTCTTTTTTCATAGTAATATCTGGATAGCTTGGGTTTAAGGGATGTAGAAATAGCTTGTTATTTTTAATTATCAGTTGTCTAAAGATGGCATCTTGCTCTTGACTTACCTTAGCAATCACAAAATCTTGGTGTTTAGGAATGCGTAAGAAGTCAACGCCAATATAAGCGTCAGGTGGAAAACTAATGCCACCCATTGACATCATGCTATCATCAGTGATTTGAAAATTATAAATTTGAGTGATATTTCCTTGTTCAGTACTTTCAGATGCTATCAATTTTACTTGGGATGGTTCCATATGCCGACTCCTTGTCTGTTTTTTCCTATCAAACACTTTTCATCGAATAGCTCTATTTTTATTAACATTTAGTTATTTATATGCCTAGCGCTTAATTCAAGAAAGTGTTAATCCACGCGGCTTATGTTATCGAGATATTTTCTATTAGAACATCGTAAAAATATAGGATATTGGGTTTACCTATAACCTATAACCTATAGAGCATTCTTAAACCGTTATTGAGGAACGATGGTTTCGCTTCAAACCCTATTTAGGCTGATGCTGCCTGGAAACTTAAGTGAGAAAAGTATTCAGCAGTTCTCGCTGAAGAACGAACCCATATGTTGCGTGGGTTTCGGGGACCCAGAAAAATCTTTTTTTTCGGCTAAACTCTAAGGAAATGACTAAGTCAGTGATTTTCAACAGTTCTTCAGTGGGAACTGCTAAAAAGTTTTTAAGCTTAGGCGTTTGAAGTTTGTATTAAGATTTAGAACTAATTTATTTTTGCCTTTTAGATAGTGCCTGACAGAAAACCACTCAAACCCTTGAGGGTAATTTTTATAAGTGAAGTTCTCTGCAAGCTATTGATTCTAGAGGCAGTAGAAATACCAATAACTATAGATGCAATTTTTTCAAAATCTTCGTTCCGTAAAAACACTGCCAAAGCCTTGTACCATAAGGCTTCGAGGGTTTTCTGTCAGGCACTAGATAACATTGCCTGTTAAAAAAATTCAATCTGATTCCTGTTTAACACCGATTTCCACAGGCCTTTTAACCGTCATTTACTCTGAAATATCCTGAGTTCTTTTTTTAATCAAAAAATATAAAAATCTATAAAAAACAATGACTTTATTGACCTCTTTCCTTTCTTAAATTTCATTTTTTAAGGCTAATATTTGTCTGTTATAAAATTAAAACCGATGTGGTTAGTTTATGCGCACAAGCTAATTTCTAGCCTATATTTAATCAAATTTCCTGGTTTATTCGCAATATTGCCTAATTATTAATTATTTATTTGAATAATTTCTTGTCCGCCATAAAAATAACAATTAAAATTAAAAATACTAAACAACAAATTGATACCCTAGAAATGGCCGGACTGAGTTATCTTTTTACTTCAATAACTAATCCGCGCCAACGGCAATATGAAGCAATTCGCTCTGAAGAAATTGAGCATTATTTGGACTGCTTAAAAAATGTTTAGGGTGTTATCTGACGGTTTAAGGCTTGTGGAAATCGGTGTTTAAACAAGCAAGGATTCTGGAATAAAGTTTAAGAAACCTAATTTGATCACTTTCCCAATTAATTGGGACTTCCTTTGGACCTTAAATTTGTGCTTCATGTGCTCAGTATGTGTTTGAATAGTTGATTCTGCATTACCCAGTACTTTTGAAGTTCCCTTATAAGAAAAACCTCTTACCAAATAAAATAAACATTCCTGTTCTTTTTTAGTTAAGCCAAAAATATTTTTCGGCTGGATAATAAAGCTAAATTGCTTTTTTATAATTTTATTATTCTTTTCCCATAAAAATCGGCTGATATCTACAAGATTACTGTCGGTAATATCAATGAAATTGGCTAACGTACCAATCGCTTCATGATCATGCATAATAGGTTTTTTGTGCCCTAGAAATATTTTCCAGCCATCGTTAAAGTGATTGTAGCTAATAACCTTGATTTCCCCTGAGAGCGCTAATTGATCTTCTTTTTCAAAAATTTCTGCATTTTCAGATGCTGGGCAGGGCATACTATAGTAGTCAGTTTCAAATAGTTGGTCTTGGCTTTCATAACCGATGAGAGGCAGGACATTACCGCTGACTCGAATATATTTAGAGTCCACACTCATTATATTCGTGAAGCCTGGTAAATCATTGATAGGGAAACTTTCGGCATAGGCAAGTAATATCTTTCGTTTTTCTTCATAATCCATGAGAGTCTCATGTTGCTTTTTTGTCGCTCTCCTGATGATTTCTTTTTTATGAAAAAAATATAAAGAAATCTTGTTAGAACAAGAAACTAATATATAGAAATGTTGCTTAGGGATTTAAAATGTCTGGAATGCTTGGCAGACAACACCATAAATGGCAATGCTCCTTTTCATCTCTATCATGGAGTAGCGGGGATTGAGTGGTTTTAAAATTTGTTTTTTACCTTCAAGAATTAATTGGCGCAAAAGTGTTGTTTCTTTGTTTTTTAGTTGGACAATGACAAAATCTTCGTGTTTAGCAATGCGATGAGGTGCCACAATGATATAAGAGTTTTCTATGAAGCTGATTCCGTGAAGTGCTTCCATACTGTCACCCTGAATTTGTAATGCAAATGCATTATTAATAGTATTCCCTGCATAGGGGATCCATTTTGTTTCTTTACTCTTTTGATGCTTATCAGCCAGTTGTTCCCATCGACTCGCATCAGCCCATGAAATAACAGGAAGATAAGAAGAGGTAGGCGGCGTAGGATTAAAATTACTATCTTTTAGAGCTGCGGCAGGGTTATCAATGCCAAACTGTAGCCAGCTCGGTGTTGTTTTTAAAAGTGTTGCCCATTCGATGAGTTGATTAAGCGAGGGTTCACGTCGGCCACTTAAGTAATGCGTGACAGATGCGCGTACTACACCCAAATGGTTGGCGACTTCTTGATGGGTTAATTTTAATTCTTTCATGCGCTGTTTAGCGCGGTTTATCCATTCGTTCATAATTTGAAATGATACTCTAAGTATCGCTTTAAAGTCAAGTATTTTTGTTGACAACGCTTGTTACATAAAGTAACAATATGCGTTATGAAACTTTCAGCCTATATCCAAACATTTCCACGTCAACAACGCGTGGCCGTTCGCCAGGAAATTGCATTCGCCACTGGGGTGACAGAGCCTGAGGTCAGACACTGGTGTAATAATCTTAGAAGCATCCCGAGTAAGCGTATGCGTGCTATTGAAAAAGCAACGGCGGGGGCAGTGACTTGTTATGACATGCTGCCAGACGATAAACAAAGAGAAGTTTAAATGATGACACGGATTAGATCAGTAAAACCTGCGTTATTTCGACATGCAGGTTTATTTGAAGCAGAACAAGAATATCAATTTCTCTGCGGCTTAGTTTCATTGGTTTATTTATGTGTTGTGCTTGAGAAGGTCGATTTCGTTGGCGATCCCGTCAACTGAAACTGGATGTTATCCCTTACGATGCTGTCAATTTTTCACGCGTGTTTAGAAGGCGTTGAAATCCAGCCACCCTGTTCATTAATTAAAAAACACTAGGAGAGTAAGATGAGAGTTTACGCAAAAATTGTACCCCAATTTTGGATTGGTTCAACAGGTAAACAAATTAAGAAACTCGGGATGGCGGCACAATTAATTGCCCTGTATCTCATTAGCAACCCGCATGCCAACATGCTGGGAATTTATTACTTACCTTGTGTGTTGATTGCACACGAGGTAGGTATCTCCTTAAAAAGGGCTTCGAAGGCCCTTCAAGCTCTCTGCCAAATAGGATTTTGCTCCTATGATGAGCAATCTGAATATATTTGGGTTCACCAAATGGCTTTCTATCAAATAGGCGAACAACTCAAACCCAGCGATAATCGGGTGAAGAATATTAATGATACCTATGATTCATTACCTGATCTAACGTTCCTGAAAGATTTTTATGATAAGTATAAGAATGCCCTCTTACTTGAAAATGCCAGAGAGAATATAAGGTCTTTAGAAGGGGCTTTGGAACCCCTTCGAAGCCAAGAGCAGGAGCAAGAGCAAGAACAAGAGCAAGAACAAGAGCAAGAACAGGAGCAAGAGCAGGAAGAAAGTATTGTCGCGCCAGCGCGACCTCGCTTACCTATCAACGCCGATATCCTCACTGTCTTTGAGCATTGGAAAACTGAACTAGGACACCCTCAAGCAAAATTGGATGACAAACGCAAGAAACTTATTCGCAAGGCGATCAAGTCAGGCTACGGTGTTCAGCAACTTTGTGAAGCCGTCACGGGTTGCTCACTCACCCCTCACAACATGGGTAATAACGACAGCGGGCAGCGTTATGATGGTTTACACATCATTCTGCGGGATGCTGATCAAATCGACCGTTTTA
>CAWFQC010000018.1:0-15951 GCA_963817645.1 uncultured Gammaproteobacteria bacterium
CTATTATTAGAAATTATGTATTTGCTTTGTGTAAAAGTTGCTCTCGCTCCGAGCTATTTAATAAATTAAGTCAAAAATAATTAACATACCAATAGGGAGGGATCCTAATGTATTTATCAGCTTCACTTGATCTCTGGACAATTTCCAACTTGTATAAGTATAATTATAAAATGATAAGTTTTTTAACGAGCTGTTATTCACTTAAAAAATGGCCATGAGATGAAATATTCTAGTAAGAAAGAATCAGAGTACGAGGATCATAAGCTAAAAGAGATTATCGAAAAGCGGATATCAGAAGTTTTTCAGTTAAAATATATTCTTGAAAACCTTCCTGGTGACGTCTACTGGAAGGATGCGAATGGTGTTTATTTAGGTATGAACACAACTGGACTAGAAAGTCTTCGGCGGATGGGTTTCATACGTAAGCGCGAGGGAGTTATTGGAAAGACTGATTATGATTTGTTTGAAAAAGAGACAGCAGATGAGTTTAGAAAAAGTGACTTAATGGTTCAAGAAACAGGAATCCCAATCACTAGGGAAGAAATAGCAATATTACCATCGGGTGAGACTATCATTCAATTATCAACGAAAAGACCATTGCGCGATGAGAAGAGTTATATTATCGGAATTATAGGTAATACTATTGATATTACTTATTTAAAAAAAATAGAAAGTGATCTACGTGAGGCAAAAGAAAAAGCTGAAGTATCTGATCAGATAAAAACAGATTTTTTAAGAAACATGGAGCATGATATCCGTACACCCTTCACAGGTGCTTGGGGGATTGCTCATCATCTTCGGGAACAAGAAACCGATGCAGAAAAAAAAGAGTTACTCGGTGCAATCGTTAAATGCACTAAAGAGCTGCTAGATTTTTGCAATACTATTTTAGATTTTTCGCGTGATGAAAATATTTCTTCACCAATTCTGGCCAAGAAATTTAATGTTAGAGAAGTTCTTGAGAGAATCGTTTCTCTTGAACAGCCTGCGGCCAAGAATAAAAAATTGGATTTTGTTTTCAATTATGATGACAATATTCCAAATATATTGATTGGAGATGAAAATCGATTGCTTCGCATAATTCTCAATCTCACGAGTAATGCTATTAAATTTACTCCCGATGGCTATATTAAACTAATTGCTAAATTAGCAAAGCGTGATGGAAAAAAAGTTATTCTGAAAATTGAAGTGGAAGATACGGGTATTGGTATACCAGAGGAAAAGCAAAATTTCATCTATGAAGCCTTCTCTCGTATTACGCCTTCTAATCAAGGGAAATATAGCGGCATAGGATTAGGCTTGAGAATTGTAAAACGAATGGTGGAAGAGATGGAGGGTGAGATTGAGTTAATAAGCAATCTCGGGAAAGGATCAACATTTACTTGCATATTGCCTTTTCAATTGCCTTTGTTGGATTAGCTTTATGCTTTGATAGGAAATTCAATGTCTAGAACCAAAGTTCTTTTGGTAGAAGATCAAGAAATTGCCTTCTTTCTGCAAAAATAATATTAACTCAGTTGGGTTGCGATTTAGAAATTGCCAAAGATGGCAATGGGGCTCTGGAATTAGCAAATAGTAACCAATACGATCTTATCCTAATAGATATAGGATTGCCTGATATCGATGGAATAGAGGTTACTAGCTTAATTCGTAACAACAAAGAATGTCTCAATAACCAAACTCCTATAGTTGCTCTAACTGCTCATGGTGAAAAAAAATACCAGATAAGAGCTAATAATGCTGGAGTAAATGATTTCTTAATAAAACCACTTACAAAAGAAGTGGGACTAGCAATTATAAAAAAATTCATAACTAATGGGAATTAGGAACACGTAAACAGCAGATAGTCTGATTAGGAAAACCAGGTCCAACATCATATAAGATAGGTATACTTTGGACTTTTGCACTTTCCCTAATTAGATCAAAATCTTTAGGCTCAAGATAATGGATAAAAAAATTGGTGCCTATGTTAGGTGCGGTGCTTGTAAAATAGTGCGGTCTTAACCCCATATTAGCTACAATATCAAAAGTGGCATTTAGCAGATCACTTATTTTTTTATGTATTAAAGAATTTTTTTCCCTTAGTATCCCATGCTCTACAAAAACGATTGCAGCACCTTTTTCACATTTATTTATACATGTTATAAGATTGGGCCATCTTTCCTTTAAAGCCACATGGTGTAACACCCAACGGGCAGTTATCAAATCAAATTTTAATGCTTTATTATTAGCTAAGTCGGTTTTCGTCAAATAAGTGATATCTTCTTTCTTTGTAGCATAAGGATCAAAACCATAAATATTCACTTTCTGAGCAATCCCTTTCTCAATAAGGAATTGTGCTAAGTGCTTTTCATAATGTCCTTCATCCAACCCGAAACCTAATAAATTTAAGGTATTTCTTGTGGATAATTGCAACAATTCCATCTTTACCGCGTTATCTGAGAGTTGATTGTGATAGGCAAAGGCTTCTAGTGTTTTTTGCGGATCGAGTAATATTCCTTGTTCAAAACAAAATTTGATGAAACTGTTACAAATATCGTGAAGCTCTTTTTTCCCGTCAAAGTAATCACTTAGCAGAACAAACCGATATTTGGCATAAGCGCTTAGCCAAGAAATAAAATGGTCATGAATGTAACTGCTTGATATGTAATTATCAATTTGATAAAGCGTTGCTCTTAAGCTTTTTTCATTTAAAAGAAATTTTGGGACAGATAATGGCTTTTCGAATAATACTTGTTTATCTATTACCTTAGAGAAATTATCTAATAATTTTCTTGGGTTATTTGGAGAACTGTGTGTAGACATTATACTGGCTGTAGGCTCTTGCCTATCCAAGATATTTGAATTCAGCTTGGCTATTTTTACGGAGTTTAAAAAAACTGGAGTTTTAGGTGCCATTGGATAATTTTTGTCAACATGAGCAGACTTTCTTAAGTAGCTAAATTTAAACATTTTTATACCTTTCTAAAATTAACTTCTTTGTAACGTAAGGCAGAATTTACCAGTAAAAAACCCTACCAATTTCTGCCAATAATATTCTTGAGCTATTTATTAGCTTTAATTTTTCTTTAAGGATAATGCTTTAAGTTAGTAGAGACGATACCATTATTAAAATTTATTTTACACTAAAAATAAATAAAATGACTGGTTATAAATTCTGCAAACTCACTTGAATGGAAGCTTAACTTTTTATACTATCTTTGCCCTTTAGAAAATTTTTCTTAATTTAAGTTTTTAATTTTGGTAATAGTGGTATAAGGATAGTTCATTTTTTTAAATTATAAATTAGCCTGGGGGCAACTAAAAAGCGGCCGCTCATATCCTTGCGGGAAGAGGCAGCTTTATTAACAATAAAAAATGGGGTCTAGAATCAAGAAAAACGAGGAAGCTTCATTAAACAGAGAGGAGCTTGGATGGGCTAGTATAAGGTCAGAAATTAGGGATGTTAACGAAGGGCTATTTCAAGTAATAGAAGCCCTTAGCCCTGGGAAAGAGCTGGCCAAGGTACCCATTTAGAGCAGATATAGTTGATAACTAGACTTTAAATTTATCTCTTAGGTCAGGGTAGTACTATACCAATCTCGTTCTCGGAAATTGATAAAGAATTGAGAGAGAAGCTAACATATTCTCCAAATCTTCTTAAATATTCATTCGGTTTGATCTTCCTTGTTGCTGCCAAAAATGCTATAAACATTATTGTTTAAATATTTCAATCAAGAAAAAAGAATGTATAAGTCAATTTTTAATAATAGATTTTGTTTAAAAACTCCAAACCATTTGAAAATTCATTATAGAATGGTACAAGCTAATGCTAACTTGAGACAAGTGCCCAATATTCCTTTTTTTGCTCCTTACTATCAGAGTAACAAAAACTTCAGTATTGACTTACCCGTTTTGAATAAGCTTGTTAATAAAAAACTGGAGGAAAGGAGAAATAATGAGGCTCCCTTGAGTGAAGTAGCTATATTTTATGTGCACCATGCTTTACAAACATCATTAAGCTTGGTTGATGCCTTTATGAAACTAGGTGCCAGGCCAAATAATATTTTTGTCGTAGGCAAGAGTTATTCAGAATGTCCTCTTGTAGTTAACCAATTTAAAGCGTTGGGTGTTAATTACCAACCCTGTTCCCCACAAATTAATATAGGCGATTTTTCAATTAGCTTTGCCCAGGATATAAATTCGCTTTGGTCCACTTTTATGAATAAAGTAGGAAGAGATATTTCAAAGCTTTTGATACTTGATCATGGAGGTCATGCCTTAGGTTCAATACCTGAAATGATACTTAATAAATACAAAGTGGTAGGTTTGGAGAAAACTACTGGTGGATTAATTAACCTTAAAGTTAAAGACCTGCCTCCTTGCCCTATAATTAGTGTTGCTAGCTGTGCGACTAAAAAAGTATTAGAATCCCCACTTATTGCGAATGCTGTTGTGTCTAAGCTACTTCCTTATGTTCCAATTGCTGACTTAGACTTAGTATATGGGATTGTTGGTTATGGTGCTATAGGAAAAGCGCTAGCAAACAAGCTCCTATCCATGGGTAGAATGGTTGTTGTTTATGACTCTGATCACAACCAATTGGAAGAGTTAGAGGCAATTAAAAGTAAGATTTTTATTACGAATGAGTTATCAGCAGTTTTTGCTACTGCTGATATTATTTTTGGTTGTACGGGACGAGATATCACAGCATCTGACATTGAGCTCTTTAGACTTGCTAGGAAAGATAAAACTTTAATTAGCTGCTCCTCAGAAGATAATGAATTCTTATCACTATTAAAAATTATTGTGAAAAGAGCAAAGGATGAAAATCAATATGGTACAAGCCAATTTGACAACTTGATTTTTAAAACCGACTTAAATGCAAAGATTCAGATTTTAAGAGGCGGTTTTCCAATTAATTTTGATAATTCTGGTGAATCTGTTCCAGCCAAGGATATACAATTAACACGAGCACTAGTATTAGGTGGAGTCTTACAGGCCGTAGAATTTTTTAGTAAGCCACGAGTATTGAGCAAAAGCGGCATTTACGCTTTAAATTCATCCTTGCAAAAATTTATTGTAGATGCCTGGCTTAAGGAAAATCCTGAGTACTCTGAAATGAATAATATTACAAAATTCCAAAATAAGGATTGGATTGAAAGACAGACAGACAGCATTCAAGAACCATGCGATTATCTTGATGAGCTATTTGAATTAGATAATAAAGTTACTTTGAGCCAGTGCTGAAAATCTAGAAGTAAATAAGGGTTAATTTCACATTCCGCACCAGATTATTTAGTTAATCTGGTGCAGAATGTGAGATAAATGAGTCATTCAATCCCTCTCGCAATACTTTTTCTGGGGATGGTTGATGCTTTTTATACGAGGATGAGTTCTAGCATAGACACAAGAAATCTTATAAACTTTTTCCTCCCTTTTAACAGCAAGGAAGGTTTAATAGTTTAATACGTGGTTTAGCTTTATGAGCTTTTAGGGGTTTAATTTCATCCTTTAAGACTTCTATCTCTTTCACCATATCATTAATTATTCCTTTTAAATATTCTTATTTTCCTGTACATTACCTGTACAAAAAATGTTGACTCTATGAAAGGACAGATCCATAAGTATGGGAATACAATCATTTTATTCATCTCACTCATCTTATATTTTCAAAGAAGCAAAGCGGAAATTTTATAAATTGACGGATACTCCGCAAACTTTGACATGAAATTCTCTAACTTGTTGAATTTATGGTGGTTAGGCGTTGTTCCAATTCAGCCGCACCCTTTGGGTTATATATTCATATTTAAACTAAAATAATAATGGAATGAAGAAAAGAGCTGGAGATGAGTACAATGGTCTCAAATAAGGTGAAAACTTTAGTTATTGAAGATTTGGAAATAGCTCAAGTAGTTGCTGAAAACCTCCTGGAAGAGCTTAATTCCGAGGTAAATATAGCTTCTTCTGCTTCCCAAGCTTTTGAACAACTGTTTAGTAACCATTTTGATATTATTTTTATTGATATTAATTTGCCTGATCTAGATGGATTTGAAATTGCTAGTACCATACGGATGATGCAACGAACTAGCAAGCGTATACCACTTATTGCTGTTACAGCCAATTCCAGCGAAGACCTTGAAGCTAAAACAAAACGAAGCGGATTTGATGATTTCCTCATCAAGCCACTCACACTTGAAGCAGTACGTCATGTTATGTTTAAGCATTTAAATCGGACAGATTGATTTTAAATATCAGGGCTAAATGTATGGGCTTTTGTTGAATTTTTGATGATAGAATAGCGAGATGTCTTACAAGAACTTATTGATGCATTAGCGCAAAATCCAGAGAAAGGCGCAGTGATTAAGATACCGTCCCTTGTAGAAAGTGAATTTTTTTATTTGTCGCTTTTATTTTTTCATATTTTTAATTATATTATGGGGGGTAATTTATTATCAAATAATATGAGAGAGGCGTCAAACATTGCAAAGAGGAATGAATAGCCGATTGTCATTGGTCCATCTTATAATCCAAGCCAACAAAGAACTGCGTTATAGAAACAAATCCTTTACTTTTCCTTTGTAGAGTCAACTAAGCCATGCCGAATAGCCAACAGGGTTAATTCAACATCGTTTTTCACTCTAAGTTTCTCGAAAATGCGATAGCGATAGCTGTTAACTGTTTTAGGACTTAGATTCAATTTTTCTGATATTTCTTGAGGCTTACATCCTTGTGTTATCATCATCAATACCTGCAATTCTCGTTCTGATAGTGTGCTAAAAGGAGATTCGTCTTTGTCTGTGACATGTTTGAATGCAAGCTGCTGGGCAATAGCAGGACTTATGTATCGTTGCCCAGAAAGGACCGCCCGTATAGCTTTTACCATCTCGTCCATGCTAGCGTCTTTTGTAATATATCCTGATGCGCCTGCTTGCAGTAATTTTGCAGGAAATAAATCATCATCACAGGCAGTAACGATAAGAACCTTAATGTCAGGATCGAAGCGGATTAGTTTCTTAGTCGCTTCTAACCCATCAATTCCCCGCATCTTAACATCCATTAAAACTACATCTGGTCGAACCTCTCTGGCTAAACGCACACTCTCTTCTCCACTTCTTGCCTCACCTGTCACCTTAAATCCTGCAATATCCTCAAGCATTTTCCTGATGCCAGTACGCACTAAATTATGGTCATCAACTACTAACACTTTTATCAAGGCTTTCTCCGGACATGAAATCTTTAATTATAGTTATGGCGGAGGGGCAGGGATTCTAACCCTGGGAGGCAATGGCATTTATTTAAGGAATCAGGGCCATTCACTTAAGAGTGATGTTATTTACACATTTACACTAACTCAATTTGAACAATATTTGTAAATATAATTTTACGGCACTGCTACTGCCTTCGTGCTTTTCTTTTTTGCGAGTTTCCACTTTTTAGGAATTTTATTAGAAACGCGTGCATATGAACGATTGGGTCTTATTTTTTGGTAACATGTTGCAATAGACTCAGTAATTATATGAATGGATTCTTTCACATAAGCGGCTTGACGCAAGAACAAACCTTCTAAATTTCTTGCAACAGTGATCAAGCAATTTTTTAGGTTAGTCTTCATCATATTGGAGGAGTCTGATTTGTTTATCCCTTTTCGTAAAAGTAATATATCGTCCGTTTGATTTGAAAAAATTCTACTGAGGGTCAGTATAACAAAGTGCGCAAATAATTCCTGTTTAACGCCGCGCTCGGTTTTGCCATGAAAGTCTTCCACATCAATTAGTACCTTGGATATTTTATAAAGCTCTTCAATTCCCCAACGAGCATGGTATAGCTCAGCTAATTCATTGTATTGATACTGATGATGATCAAAAAGTGTCGTTCCCAAAGTATAAGCCATATTGTTAATAGTGTATTTGATTAATCTTAACTGTAATGGGATAAATTCAATATGTGGGTATTTTTTTAAAATTACTCGTTGATCTTTTGATGTTGGCATAATCGTTATCACACGTTCAATATCGTCACTTTCCATAAATTGCTTAATTAATTTGTATGAGCTACTTGGTAATCGGAAAACAGCATGAAGTTTTTTCTTATAATGTGTGTACAGTAAAGCATAAGAAAAATAACCACGATCATACACAACAAGATCGTCCTCATGTAGGAACTGAATATGTTCAAATGCCAAACGTCGTTCGTCCAGATGTGCAGCTAATTCAAATTGATAAGGGATCTTTGATTTTAATTGATACAGACAACTCACCATGCCCTGAGGAAAGTGAGCGTTATCAGATGGTTTTTGATAACCATCGTTCAGCAATTCTTTAGGTAAATTTATTTTTGATCCATCAATAGCAAATAGTCTATGATTTTTCCATCGATAATCTTCGCGATCACTTTCATATTCATGAATAATCTTTGTGTTTAATGTCTTAAAAATAGATTCATCCATCTTTTTCCTTGCGTTACAAAATGCAGCAGGTACCACTGGTTTAGCTTGTGGTAGTGGAATATGTAATTTATGACAATATTCCCATAATTCAGCAATGGTCAGTCCATAACCTTGCTTGTTCTTGGAAAATATAAGTCGGAAAATAAATAAAATAATTAATAAGGTAGATAATACACGTCGTCTTTGTTGCCATTCTTTATCAAAATTTTCTGCAACAGATGCAACAACAGTAATAATTTTTTGCCATAAATAAACCTGCTGGTTGTCCGGTGTAATACAGGCTGTTTTATAGGGGGCAACTTTTTGAAAAACAGATTTTTTATTATCCATAAGTAGTTCACGAGCATCAGGATCTAAAGGATAAATATAGACATCTTTTTTCCCAAATTCAGATTCATTTTTGAATGATTTCCCAGCCGTTTTTCCAATATATTGCCAATTAGACGCTTTATAACACGTCCCGTTATATCTTGTAGGATCAACAAATGTCTCCACTAATACAGGTTTATATCCATGATGGGATTCCCAATCCCTAGCAATTTGTTGTATGGCATAGGCCAATGCTTTTGAAGCAAGGTGCTTCACATTAACCCATGGGAAAATTAAAAATCGATTGTTATTAGCTATTAAATTTAAATGTTTTTGGCGATGTAAGTCAGTCCAACCTATCCATTCATCACGGCAGGTTAATTTTATTGTTGCAAATGAAAACAATAAACAACCAAGTTTTCTTCCATAGCGATCAACAACATAATAACGCAAATGCGACCCAATAGGTCGCCTATAACCCAAATAATGATATCGATCAACAAACTCATTCCACTCAGTAATTTGTTCTGGCTCAGTAACAACCTGGAGATTAATCGGCATTAACTCATTCACAGCACAGTCAATTGGTAATGCTTCATTTGTTTGATCAGTCCATAAAATTTTTTTTTGCCGTGCTTTATGATTTCTTTCGACTTTAGCTGGTAATTTTATAATGCCACGGGATTCCATTTCTTCTAGAGCATTTAGGCAGGTTTGAATTTTATCCGTTCCTCTTGGGGTTTTCCATTGAAAACGCTCACAAATCGTATGGGCTAATTCTCGACGACTTAGCCCAGAAAACATTCTAACGGTTTTTTGTATTTCAGTAAGTTGATGCCTTCTAAATTGGCGGCCGCCAAATGTGGTTTTTAAAAGAGAGTCTACTTTATTATCCATTAGTTTCAGTGCTCTAAGCTGTTAATCCTAGCATTAGCATGACAGATGGTGCTGTTCGAGTTAAGAACTTTTTAAAATAATGAAATTACTTAATAGATCAACCGGCTAGGCTGCTTCTTTGTGCATCACTCACATAAATAAATGCCATTGCCCTGGGAGGGGGTTTCCCCGTAACAGTTTTCAAGACCGCTGCTTTCGGCCGCTCAGCCACCTCTTCGGTTATAATAGTATATCTAAAATGGTCAATTTGGATCACTTTTAGTTAGATAATTAGATCATTTTTTATTAGCGCGGACAACTTAAGAGGCGAAGCGGGTTTCCATTTAGACAGTGCTGACCCTATCCTCTCTCTAGAGAAGCGCTTGATTGGCACGGCAGAAGAGCTTTGTTATGATTTGCTGGGTGATCCGTTTCTTGTTGTAAAAGCACATCATTCATAGATGCTCCTTAGGATAATGAAATACGATTTGGCTTTTCTTTTAAAAAAATAGCGCTTAAACAATTATGAAAGCTTAACTGAACAAAAAAATTCTGCTACAACACAGGTGGTATCTTCTGTTGCAGCACGCGCAAAACTTCAGGCGGCTATAGGAGGCAATTATCTCATTTTTCTGCTTGTCCTGTTTCTAGATGTGCTACGGTGGGGCGCTGTTAAAGTGTACTGCACATATCTGCTAAGCAAATCAGGAGTCGCTAATTTGGGCAGTTGCCAGGGGCTGTAAGCCATTGAAATGATAACCCTGGTTTTAGTTAAATCGTAACGCTCTCGGATCTCACGGATGGTTGCAAATAAAGTGGGCCAGAAAATCGCAATGATAGCAGGTCGGGTGATTTATGAAATCAAGCCGCTACAGCTATTAGAGAAAGGACATTAGATAAATCATTGTCCAGAAACTTTGAGAGGGTCAATGTATTGAGGATACAAATTAGGTTATGATTGCGCCGCTGAGTCAAAATAACATTTACAGGGATACCTTATTGATGGCTGAAAAAATTCACCAACCCATGGACAAATTTTTTAAGAGATCTTTCAAAGACGTTCGTGTCATGCGCGAGTTGCTCCAAGCACATTTTTCCCAGGATATTCTAAAAAATATGGATCTATCGACGCTAAAAATTGAAAAAAACACCTTTGTCAGCAAGGGTTACCAAAACTCTGAGACCGATTTGTTATACTCAGTACGTTACAAAGACGCTACTGCTTTTGTTTACATTTTGTGTGAGATGCAAGGTACGATTGATGAAGACATGCTTTTGAGACTAATGGGGTATTTGCACAGTTTTTATGATTTATACCGTAAACAGCACCCAAAAGAACCACTGCCAGTCGTTTATCCTATCATTTTATATGCTGGAGAAAAAATCTGGAATGCGCCCTTAAATTTTTTTGATCTTTTTGGGAAGAACAAACATCTCGTTAAATCCATATTCACAAAAGACGTATCTTTTATCGATATTCACCGCTTGCCAGATAATAGCATTGAGCAGTATCGTTGGGTTGGTTTATTTGAACTTGTTCTGAAATATCGTCATGTACGGGATTTAACTCAATTTTTAAAGAAAACCTTGCCGTGGCTTAACGAACTTGAATTCTGCGGCGGTAGTGATTATGCTCAAACTGTGATAAATTATATTATAAATGAACTCGAAGCAGAAGATAAAACATTGTTTATAGAAGCAGCGAACCAATATCTTTCAGAGACACTACGAGGAGAAGTTATGACATTAGCACAGCAGTTTGTATTAGAAGGTGAACAACGTGGTATCCAAATTGGCGAACAACGTGGTATCCAAATTGGTGAACAACGCGGTATCCAAATTGGCGAACAGCGTGGCGAGCAGCGTGGTGAACAACGCGGTATTCAAATTGGCGAACAGCGTGGTATCCATATTGGCGAGCAGCGTGGTGAACAACGCGGTATTCAACTAGGCGAACAGCGAGCGATACGTGAGATGGTGCTGAATATGCTCGACGCTGGAATAAAAAAAGAAAATGTGGCTACCATTATAAAAATCGATATAAATCAGTTGGAAGATTTGCTACAGGATAGTTAGATAAAGGTGAAACAACACTCTTTCGCATCCTACTCAAACAAGTGTTCATCAATAATCTGCTTTTTCTTTTGATTTTGGGGTTCTTCTTCAGATAAAGATTTTGATTTCTTACGGCGGTGCGAAGTTTGCTGCCTTGAAACCTTAACAGGGCTTTGCATTTTATCAGCTACTGCCAGGACTTCTTCACGTAGCCCGTCTTGGTTAAATGCTCTTTCCTCAAAAGGCATGTTAATCTTAGGACGAGGCGTATAAGGCAAATGAATTTTTGCGATAGGGTAGCCACCTGGCAGGCGTACATAGCAACTCAGGTCCTCTAAGCGCAGTATTTCAGAGGTGGTGACAACTGATTTCTCACGCTCCACGCGGTTAATCATACCCCATCACGAATAGAATTGGCACCATAGGAAATACCTTCTTGTACTTCTTCAAGGGTTGTTTCACCTAAATTCTTTGCAGACCAGTGCGCCATATCAGGGTCAGGCACTCGGAACATGAAGCGGGTATTTAACAAGGAGGAGATTTCTCTTGCACCTTCATGCCCATAGACTTTACTGAGCTGGGCAAAACTTTGTATGCCAACGACAAAGCAGCCTCCAAATTTCCTTGCCTCAGAAAGAGCCGCAGTGAGATAAGGGACTTGTTGTAAGCTGGTTAATTCATCTAGAATGACCCAGATGCGCCTTTCTGATTGCAATGTTAAGCTTAACAAGGCATTGATAGCAATATCTAGCCAGGCGGTCATGAGCGGTTTTAAAGATTCATGCTTGCTACCCAATGAGCTCATAAAGAGCCAGGATTTATCATCCCCTTGCACCCAACGACGAATGGAAAAAGGCTGATCCCCTTCTTTGATGTAGCACAGGCTTTTTAGGTAGGTGGCTAAGACAGATTTGATGGACAGTGCGGTCTTTTCTGCTTTGTCAGAAATTAAGGTTTCCGCTTCTGTTCCTTTTAATAAAGTGTGCAACTCACTTAATTCGGCCGCTAATAAATAACGCAGTAACGATAAGACCTTAGGCTGTTTTTCATGGGATAGACGGTATGCTGCTGCGGCAAAAATGGTGCGGGCGGCATTGACCCAAAAAGGATCTTGGGTATTGGTTGAAAGGGGGATTAATGCTGCTGCCAAATTATCAAAGTCTGCTTTGTCACGGCATTCTTGCCACAAACTCCACTCACAGGTTCGTTGATCCAGCGGATTCATGAGCTGATCCTGTTGCCGCTTAAAAAATTGTTCGACTAAATTACAGCTTTTATCATAAATAATGGCGCGCTCGCCTCGTGCTCGAATATGATCTAATAAAACTTAATGCCGGTGGACTTTCCAGAGCCTGTCGTGCCATGAAATAAACAATGCTGCATTTCAGAAAAACGCGGCAAGGGGAGTTTTTCAATGCCGATGACTAAATCTGATTGATCGGCCCTTCGAATCATTTTTTTGATCCCTTTAGCCTGACTTAGGTAATCCCCTTTAATGTATTTTTGCCTCATCTGGCGCTTGCCACGTTGCTTAAGCCAGATAAATACAGCCAGCACATTGAGTCCATAGCCTAGTGTTCCTATCCAAAGGCTTCGTTTGAGTTTTTCACCTAATAGGGTTAGCATCTTGAACAAAGGGGGCTGCAATGAGTTGCTGCGAGTTTATTTTCATGGCACGGCCATTAGGCAGAGTAAACACTTGGGTAGCGTACTTTCCATCGACTGTGACCAAACCTTCTGCCCACAACCATTGCCGTCCTATATAACGTAAGCGATCAAGCAACCCCATCTTTTTTTAATTTTATTACTTTGCGATAGTACTGTTTTCAACTATAAAAGGAATAAAAGATGGAAGCAATAGTCAAACAAGTTAAAGGGTCGATGCAATCAGACGTTATAGAAGATGAGGCTTATTGGAATCATCATATCGATCAGTATAAAGTAAGTGGACTATCTAAGAAAAAATATTGTGATTTAAATAGTATTAACTTTAATCGTTTTAATTATTGTACCCGTAAAAATAGAGAAAAACCTTCGTCGTTGTTGCTGTTAAAGTTAAGCCATCAGAAAAATATTTAAAACAAGCAACAACATTATGCACTTTGAATTTTGGAAACGGAAGTTATTTACAGATTCATGATCTACAGGCATTGTCTATTATTTTGAGGGAGGTGCAATAATATGCTTTTGACCTTCAATGCAGCTATTTGGTTATATCCGAAACCAATTGACTTTAGAAAGCAAATAGATGGAATTGTTTTGCTTGTAGCTGATCATTTGCAATTAAATCCCACATCTGGACAATTATTTTTATTTCGTAATCGCACAGCAAATAAAATAAAGATACTATGGTGGGACAGGAATGGTTTTTGGTTATGTTACAAGCGCTTAGAAGAAGGTAGACTGATATTCCCACCACTATCAAATCAAGCGGTTGAATTAACACGCGATCAATTAAGTTGGCTACTATCAGGATTAAATTATCTGGAGCATCGGTTGTTACCAAAGGTGAAAGCGTCAATTTTTTTTAAATTTATGTATAAAAAAATCTATTTTTATAGTATAATTTTTACTTCTTATTAATGTGAATGTGTAATGGATTCTGTTGAAATTATTCAATTTTATGAGAAAAAAATTACGGAATTAGAGACCGCATTCGCCCCGCTTGCTCAACAAAATATTGCTTTACAATCTGACTTAGCTACTTATCAAAAACGTTGCGAACAATATGCTCAAGCCTATGAGCAATTGCAGCATCAGTTGCAGGAATTATTGCGCTTTCGTTTTGGAAAGAAATCAGAACGATATATTGAAGATGATATCAATAAACAAATGAGTTTGTTTGATTCTGATATGAAAGCAACTGACCCATTAGAAGAGAATGGCGATGATGAAAAGGAAACGATTACTTATCAGCGCAATAAGCCGAAGCCATCAAATAAAACGCTACCAAGACGTATTGAAATTATTCCTGCGACTGATGAGCAAAGACGTTGTACTTGTGGGTGTCAAAAAGAAGTAATTCGCTATGAGACAAAAGAAATATTAAATTATCAACCAGCGATATTTGAAATCATCGAGCAACGACGTGAAGTAGTTGCCTGCAAAAAAGGATGTGATGGCGCCATCATGACAGCCCCATCACCGTTGCAAGTATTGCCTAAAACGATGGTCAGTGAAGCATTCTTATCATTTCTTATTGTCAGTAAGTTAGAAGATAGACAACCGTTATATCATTTGGAAAAGCAACTCATTGAACGTTATGGTGTGGATTGTTCACGTCAAGCCATGGCTGGCTGAATATTGATCTCATGGCTCGATGCAGCCGCTTTATAATTTATACAAAGACCAAGTTATTGAATACGATGTAGCGGCTTGCGATGCGACGAGCCTGCAAGTGTTAAGTGAACCTAATCGTAAAGCGGAAACAAAATCTTACATGTATTGTATGCGTGGCGGAGAGCCTGGCAAGGAAGTTGTTTTATATGATTACAATGCCGAGAATCATAAAAAATTTGTGACAGACTGGTTTTGTGGATTTAAGGGCTATCTTCATGTTGATGGGGATAATTTTTTTGAAGACATCGCAGAAGTTCCAGATATTTTTCTGGTCAATTGTAATGCTCACGCACGCAGAAAATTTGAGCCTATTGCCAAAAGCACAAAAGGAAAAGGCTTGGCAAAAGGGCCATGCGCCGATATAAAGAACTTTATAAAATTGAACGTAAAGCAAAAAATGAAGGAATGTCGGCAAATGATCGTTATGAATTACGTCAAAAAGAATCAAAGCCTTTGCTAGAATCATTTAAAAAATGGCTTGATGACAGTTTACAAACTGTTTTACCACAATCTCCTTTAGGGAAAGCAATCAATTATTGTCAAAATAGATGGACTAGATTAATTCAATTTTTAGACGATGGAAGGCTGGATATCGATAATAATATTACCGAGCAGAAAATTAAGCCTATCGTAATTGCACGGAAAAACTTTCTTTTGCTGCTTCAGTTGCAGGCGCAAAAGCATTATGCATGCATTTTAGTTTTATTCAAACAGCTAAAATGCATGGACATGATCCTTATCATTACTATCTCATCATTCTTAAAAAATTGCCAAACTGTAAGACAGTGGAGGACTATGAAAAGCTCTTGCCTTGGAATATGAATCCTGATGGTAGTAATAAAAATGATACCAGCTAATTACTGTGACCAATAAAAGTAAAAATTCTCCCATTCTGCCATTAGTTTAATGAAAAGCATCTAGGATAACAGCATGTAGTTCGTTGA
>CAWFQC010000019.1:0-24374 GCA_963817645.1 uncultured Gammaproteobacteria bacterium
TTATTTACTTCTAGATTTTCAGCACTGGCTCAAAGTAACTTTATTATCTAATTCAAATAACTCATCAAGATAATCGCATGGTTCTTGAATGCTGTCAGTCTGTCTTGTAATCCAATCCTTATCTTGGAATTTTGTAATATTATTCATTTCAGAATACTCAGGATTTTCCTTAAGCCAGGCATCTACAATAAATTTTTGCAAGGATGAATTTAAAGCGTAAATGCCGCTTTTACTCAATACTCGTGGCTTACTAAAAAATTCTACGGCCTGTAAGACTCCACCTAATACTAACGCTCGTGTTAATTGTATGTCCTTGGCTGGAACAGATTCACCAGAATTATCAAAATTAATTGGAAAACCGCCTCTTAAAATCTGAATCTTTGCATTTAAGTCGGTTTTAAAAATCAAGTTGTCAAATTGGCTTGTGCCGTATTGATTTTCATCCTTTGCTCTTTTCACAATAATTTTTAATAGTGATAAGAATTCATTATCTTCTGAGGAGCAGCTAATTAAAGTTTTATCTTTCCTAGCAAGTCTAAAGAGCTCAATGTCAGATGCTGTGATATCTCGTCCCGTACAACCGAAAATAATATCAGCAGTAGCAAAAACTGCTGATAACTCATTCGTAATAAAAATCTTACTTTTAATTGCCTCTAACTCTTCCAATTGGTTGTGATCAGAGTCATAAATCACAACCATTCTACCCATGGATAGGAGCTTGTTTGCTAGCGCTTTTCCTATAGCACCATAACCAACAATCCCATATACTAGGTCTAAGTCAGCAATTGGAACATAAGGAAGTAGCTTAGACACAACAGCATTCGCAATAAGTGGGGATTCTAATACTTTTTTAGTCGCACAGCTAGCAACACTAATTATAGGGCAAGGAGGCAGGTCTTTAACTTTAAGGTTAATTAATCCACCAGTAGTTTTCTCCAAACCTACCACTTTGTATTTATTAAGTATCATTTCAGGTATTGAACCTAAGGCATGACCTCCATGATCAAGTATCAAAAGCTTTGAAATATCGCTTCCTACTTTATTCATAAAAGTGGACCAAAGCGAATTTATATCCTGGGCAAAGCTAATTGAAAAATTACCTATATTAATTTGTGGGGAACAGGGTTGGTAATTAACACCCAACGCTTTAAATTGGTTAACAACAAGAGGGCATTCTGAATAACTCTTGCCTACGACAAAAATATTATTTGGCCTGGCACCTAGTTTCATAAAGGCATCAACCAAGCTTAATGATGTTTGTAAAGCATGGTGCACATAAAATATAGCTACTTCACTCAAGGGAGCCTCATTATTTCTCCTTTCCTCCAGTTTTTTATTAACAAGCTTATTCAAAACTGGTAAGTCAATACTGAAATTTTTGTTACTCTGATAGTAAGGAGCAAAAAAAGGAATATTGGGCACTTGTCTCAAGTTAGCCTTAGCTTGTACCACTCTATAATGAATTTTCAAATGGTTTGGAGTTTTTAAACAAAATCTATTATTAAAAATTGACTTATACATTCTTTTTTCTTGATTGAAATATTTAAACAATAATGCTTATAGCATTTTTGGCAGCAACAAGGAAGATCAAACCGAGTGAATATTTAAGAAGATGTGGAGAATATGTTAGCTTCTCTCTCAATCTTTATCAATTTCCAAGGACGAGATTGGTATAGTACTACCCTGACCTAAGAGGTAAATTTAAAGTCTGGTTATCAACTATACCTGCTCTAAATGGGTACCTTGCTTATATAAAGGCTAGTTCTTTCCCAGGGCTAAGGGCTTCTATTACTTGAAATAGCGCTTCGTTAACAGCCCTAATTTCTGACCTTATACTAGCCCCCATCCAAGCTCCTCTCTGTTTAATGAAGCTTCCTCGTTTTTCTTGATTCTAGACTCCATTTTTTATTGTTAATAAAGCTGCCTCTTCCCGCAATGATATAGTGGCCGCTTTAGTTGCCCCCAGGCTAATTTATGATTTAAAAAAATTGACTATCCTTATACCCCTATTACCAAAATTAAAAACTTAAATTAAGCTATGGTTTTGTAAGAAAAATTTTCTAAAGGACAAAGATAGTATAAAAAGTTAAGCTCCCATTCAAGTGAGTTTGCAGAATTTATAACCAGTCATTTTATTTATTTTTAGTGTAAAATAAATTTTAATAATGGTATCGTCTCTACTATCTTAAAGCCTTATCCTTAAAGAAAAATTAAAGCTAATAAATAGCTCAAAAATATTATTGGCAGAAATTGGTAGGGTTTTTTAGTGGTAAATTCTGCCTTACGTTACAAAGAAGTTAATTTTAGAAAGGTATAAAAATGTTTAAATTTAGCTACATAAGAAAGTCTGCTCATGTTGACAAAAATTATCCAATGGTACCTAAAACTCCAGTTTTTTTAAACTCCGTAAAAATAGCCAAGCTGAATTCAAATATCTTGGATAGGCAAGAGCCTACAGCCAGTATAATGTCTACACACAGCTCTCCAAATAACCCAAGAAAATTATTAGATAATTTCTCTAAGGTAATAGATAAACAAGTATTATTCGAAAAGCCATTATCTGTCCCAAAATTTCTTTTAAATGAAAAAAGCTTAAGAGCTACGCTTTGTCAAATTGATAATTACATATCAAGCAGTTATATTCATGACCATTTTATTTCTTGGCTAAGCGCTTATGCCAAATATCGGTTTGTTCTGCTAAGTGATTACTTTGACGGGAAAAAAGAGCTTCACGATATTTGTAACAGTTTCATCAAATTTTGTTTTGAACAAGGAATATTACTCATCGACAAAAAACACTAGAAGCCTTTGCCTATCACAATCAACTCTCAGATAATGCGGTAAAGATGGAATTGTTGCAACTAACCACAAGAAATACCTTAAATTTATTAGGTTTCGGGTTGGATGAGGGACATTATGAAAAGCACTTAGCGCAATTTCTTATTGAGAAAGGCATTGCTCAGAAAGTGAATATCTATGGCTTTGATCCTTATGCTACAAAGAAAGAAGATATCACCTATTTGACGAAGACCGACTTAGCCAATAATGAAGCATTAAAATTTGATTTAATAACTGCCCGTTGGGTGTTACACCATGTGGCTTTAAAGGAAAGATGGCCTAATCTTATAACATGTATAAATAAATGTGAAGAGGGTGCTGCAATCGTTTTTGTAGAGCATGGGATACTAAGGGGACAAAATTCTTTAATACATAAAAAAATAAGTGATCTGCTAAATGCCACTTTTGATATTGTAGCTAATATAGGGCTAAGACCGCACTATTTTACAAGCACCGCACCTAACATAGGCACCAATTTTTTTATCCATTATCTTGAGCCTAAAGTATTTTGATCTAATTAGGGAAAGTGCAAAAGTCCAAAGTATACCTATTTTATATGATGTTGGACCTGGTTTTCCTAATCAGACTATCTGCTGTTTACGTGTTCCTAATTTCCATTAGTTATGAATTTTTTTATAATTGCTAGTCCCACTTCCTTTGTAAGTGGTTTTATTAAGAAATCATTTACTCCAGCATTATTAGCTCTTATCTGGTATTTTTTTTCACCATGAGCAGTTAGAGCAACTATAGGAGTTTGGTTATTAAGGCATTCTTTTTTGTTACGAATTAAGCTAGTAACCTCTATCCCATCTATATCAGGCAATCCTATATCCATTAGGATAAGATCGTATTGATTCCTATTTGCTAATTCCAGAGCCCCATTGCCATCTTTGGCAATTTCTAAATCGCAACCCAACTGAGTTAATATTATTTTTGCAGAAAGAAGAGCAATTTCTTGATCTTCTACCAAAAGCACTTTAGTTCTAGACATTGAATTTCCTATCAAAGCATATAGCTAATCCAACAAAGGCAATTGAAAAGGCAATATGCAAGTAAATGTTGATCCTTTCCCGAGATTGCTTGTTAACTCAATCTCACCTTCCATCTCTTCCACCATTCGTTTTACAATTCTCAAGCCTAATCCCATGCCACTATATTTTCCCTGATTAGAAGGAGTAATACGAGAGAAGGCTTCATAGATGAAATTTTGCTTTTCCTCTGGTATACCAATACCTGTATCTTCCACTTCAATTTTCAGAATAACTTTTTTTCCTTCACGCTTTGCTAATTTAG
Organism: uncultured Gammaproteobacteria bacterium; assembly: GCA_963817645.1. Lineage (GTDB taxonomy): Bacteria > Pseudomonadota > Gammaproteobacteria > UBA6002 > UBA6002 > UBA6002. The sequence goes on from CAWFQC010000019.1 coordinate 4,132, forward strand.
CAATTAGTTTAATATAGCCATCGGGAGTAAATTTAATAGCATTACTCGTGAGATTGAGAATTATGCGAAGTAATCGATTTTCATCTCCAATCAATATCTTTGGAATATTGTCATCATAATTGAAAACAAAATCCAATTTTTTAGTCTTGGCCGCAGGCTTTTCAAGAGAAAGGATTCTCTCAAGTACTGCCCTAACATTAAATTTCTTGGCCAGAATTGGTGAAGAAATATTTTCATCACGCGAAAAATCCAAAATAGTATTGCAAAAATCTAGTAGCTCTTTAGTGCATTTAACAATTGCACCGAGTAGCTCTTTTTTTTCTGCATCGGTTTCTTGTTCCCAAAGATGATGAGCAATCCCCCAAGCACCTGTGAATGGTGTACGAATATCATGCTCCATGTTTCTTAAAAAATCTGTTTTTATCTGATCAGATACTTCAGCTTTTTCTTTTGCCTCACGTAGATCACTTTCTATTTTTTTTAAATAAGTAATCTCAATAGTATTACCTATAATTCCGATAATATAACTCTTCTCATCTCGCAATGGCTTTTTCGTTGATAATTGAATGATAGTCTCACCCGATGGTAATATTGCTGTTTCTTCCCTAGTGATTGGAATTCCTGTTTCTTGAACCATTAAGTCACTTTCTCTAAACTCATCTGCTGTCTCTTTTTCAAACAAATCATAATCAGTCTTTCCAATAACTCCCTCACGCTTACGTATGAAACCCATCCGCCGAAGACTTTCTAGTCCAGTTGTGTTCATACCTAAATAAACACCATTCGCATCCTTCCAGTAGACGTCACCAGGAAGGTTTTCAAGAATATATTTTAATTGAAAAACTTCTGATATCTGCTTTTCGATAATCTCTTTTAGCTTATGATCCTCGTACTCTGATTCTTTCTTACTAGAATATTTCATCTCATAACCATTTTTTAAGTGAATAACAGCTCGTTAAAAAACTTATCATTTTATAAGTATACTTATACAAGTTGGAAATTGTCCAGAGATCAAGTGACGCTGATAAATACATTAGGATCCCTCCTTATTGGTATGTTAATTATTTTTGACTTAATTTATTAAATAGCTCGGAGCGGGAGCGACTTTAACACAAAGCAAATACATAATTTCTAATAATAGTCCGCCCTTTCAATAGTGAAGTGCAATTTGCTTAGATGAATAATTTTCAAGCATTTGATGATGTTTTGAAATAATTGGAAAAAATCAGGCACTGACAGTATTCTCATTAGGACTTCAAACTCTTAAGGAGAGATACAATGCCAAGTGGCTATCAGCACCTGACTCTAGAACGACGTTCTCAGATTTACGCCCTCCTGTCAAATGGTTTTCTTCAGATTGAAATTGCCAATTCTCTTAAGGTTTCCGCTTCAACGATTTCCAGGGAGGTAAGGCGCAATAAGGGAGAAAGAGGCTATCAATATCAACAGGCCAATAAAATGGCTACAGAACGGCGATACACTGCCAGCAATCAGCCTACAAGAATGACGCCAGAAGTTATCAAGATTATTGAGGAAAAGCTGCGAGAAAAATGGAGCCCTGAACAAATTTCTGGTCGGCTCGCTTTGCAAAATATATTGGTTAGTCATGAAACTATTTATTTGCATATTTGGAAAGATAAGGGTTCTGGCGGAACTTTATATAAAAATCTAAGGCATTCCGGGAAAAAATATAATCGTAGGTCTTCGAGTAAAGCAGGACGAGGCTGCATACCGGAACGCGTGGATATCACAGAGCGTCCAGCGATAGTTGAAGCGAAGTCACGATTAGGTGACTGGGAGGGTGATACGATCGTTGGTGCGAAACAACAGGGAGCTATTTTAAGTCTTGTTGATAGAAAATCAAAATTCACTCTTTTAGCTAAATTAGAGGCGAAAACCGCGAAAAATGTTGTGAAGGCTGCAAAGAAATGTTTTAAACAGGAACCTAAAGCGGTTGCAAAAACAATTACGTTTGATAATGGAAAAGAATTCTCGGCACATAAAAAAATTACAAAAGCGGTGGGAGCGTCTTGTTATTTTGCAACACCTTACCACTCATGGGAGCGCGGCCTTAATGAACATACGAATGGGCTAGTGAGACAGTACCTTCCTAAATCAACTAATTTTTTAAAAGTTCCTGCTGGAGAAATTAAAAAAATAGAAAATCAACTTAATGACAGACCACGAAAAATTTTAAACTATTTAACACCAAGAGAAGTGTTTCAAAAATTTAAGAAACCGATGAGTAGTGTTCTGCACATTTAATATAAAAATTTTTGTTGTTATCTCTGTGTATTTTGTGAATTATTGTAGCAATTGTATTTCAGTTATTTTGATTGTAAACAAAAATAAAATTTTGTTGTCAAGAATATTCAAATAATCACAAAACAAAAACTCTTGTAATAAAATTTATCGACATATCTTTTCTTGACAATCAGCACATAATATTTTATACGTATTTCTAACTGATGAGGAAATTGTCTTTTACTTTAATTGCACTTCATTTTTGAATCGGCGGTCTATCTAAAAGTTCAACAAAATCAAACCTAACTCGCCCACAAGCTGAAATTTTTCAGAAAATCATCTTAGCTGACAATCAAAGACGAGGTTTGTTCATAAATAGCAAAAATTAATGATAATTTTCAATTAGTTTTAATTAAAGTTTTACTTGCCAATATGCTGGCTTGAGCAGAACCTCAATCATCATTTGTACTTATATCCACACAGTCTAATGAGGTTTCCATAATAGACACGGGATGGCCGTTTAGCTTACTTTCTTCAATGAATGACCAACCCCGTTTAGAAAAATATTCAGTTAATTCAGTGCCGGTTAGCAAGTAAAGGATTTCATAATTCATTTTCTTTGCAATTTTTTGAATGGCCGAAATAAGCTTTTTGCCTACGCCTTGCTTCCGAAAACTGGGTACTACATATAACGAACTTAACCAAGGTTTTAGATCAGAGAGAATGCCTTCTTCTTCTGTAAGGGAACACATACCAATTAATCTATCATTCTCAGTTAAAGCTATTAAGGTCAGCGGCAAAGTTTCAATATTAAAATGGCGCTTATATTTTAAAATTTGGTTTTTTCGAGTAGTGCCAGGGGGATGATATTTTGACCAAACATCGAAAGACCATAAACCAAGGGTACCAACGTATTCTTTATAATCCCTAAGATAAGCAATTGTAATGAGCATAAACCATCCTTAGTTCTAGAGCACAGAATAATATAATAAACTGACTATAAAGAAAATAGGTTACCTAAAGATGGCCCTACTTCTTAATCTATATGAAAATATTTGAATGCTGTTAGTCAAAAATTCAACAAAAACCCACGCATTTAGCCCTGATATTTAAAATCAATCTGTCCGATTTAAATGCTTAAACATAACATGACGTACTGCTTCAAGTGTGAGAGGCTTGATGAGAAAATCATCAAACCCGCTTCGTTTTGTTTTAGCTTCAAGGTCTTCGCTGGAATTGGCTGTAACAGCAATAAGTGGTATACGTTTGCTACTTCGTTGCATCATCCGTATGGTACTAGCAATTTCAAATCCATCTAGATCAGGCAAATTAATATCAATAAAAATAATATCAAAATGGTTGCTAAACAGTTGTTCAAAAGCTTGGGAAGCAGAAGAAGCTATATTAACCTCGGAATTAAGTTCTTCCAAGAGATTTTCTGCAGCTACTTGAGCTATTTCCAAATCTTCAATAACTAAAGTTCTCACCTTATTTGAGACCATTGTACTCATCTCCAGTTCTTTTCTTTATTCTATTGTTATTTTAGTTTAAATATGAATATATAACCCAAAGAGTGAGCTGAATTGGAACAACGCCTAACCACCCTAAATTCAACAAGTTAGCGAATTTCATATTTGCTTCTTTGAAAATGTAAGATGAGTGAGATGGATAAAATGATTGTATTCCCATACTTATGGATCTGTCCTTTTATAGAGTCAACATTTTTTGTACAAGTAATGTACAAGAAAATAAGAATATTTAAAAGGATTAAGTGTAACTTCCAAATAACTTAACTCTAAGCTATTGAATTCAAGCTATTTGAAATTCCTTCGTTACAGCAAGACTGCAAGTTATTTCCCCATGTGCTGACGCATTGCGTCATAGAATTGCTTCTCAATAAGTTCGGGCAAAGGTATAGAAATTATTTGATTAAGCCGATAAATTAAGCTCCATCAAAACAATTATTTTGAAATCCTTCGCTTAGGAACAAATGCCTTTAGAATTTCTAAAGCTGTTGCCATTGATAGCGGCTTGGATAACACAGTGTCTATTCCTGCCTTTAAGCACTCTTCTTTATTTTTGGAGTCCACATGGGCAGTTAAAGCAATGATAGGGGTTTGCTTATTTTGAGAGGACTCCCCATTGCGTATTTTTTTAGCCACCTCAATTCCACTTATATCTGGCAAGCCAATATCAAGGAATATGGCGTCATAAACATATTGCTCTACATATTTGAGTGCTGATTTCCCATCTTCTGCCATATCCACAGCGCAATTGAGTTTCTTTATCAATAAGGCTGTCACTTGAGACGCTATTTTGTCATCTTCGATCAAGAGGACGCGCATTAATTTCTTAGCAGATGGCGATGGCTCTAAGCCATAGAAGTTAGCTAGGGGTAAGTGATGCACTTTCTTGGCTTTTGAATCAGGGTTATCTGTTGTATCAATCAGTGTTTGATCTGCGCCACAGGATTCATCGAGTAATGCTTCCTTTAAAGGAAGAACACAGGTGAATATCGAACCTGCCTGAGGTTTACTTTCGACATAAATTTCGCCCTCTAGTTCGTCGATAAATTGCTTAACAATCGCTAACCCTAAGCCTGCCCCTTTATAAATACCTTCATAAGAGGGTGTGAGGCGTTTGAATCGTGTAAAAATAGCTTGTTGCTTATCGGGAGCAATACCTATGCCAGTATCTTCCACATTAATCTTTATGACAACTGATTTTTTGTGCTTACTAGCAAGTATAGCTGTCACTTTAACCTGTCCCGTTTCGGTAAAATTTAGCGCGTTTGTAATGAGCTCCAAAATAAGGCGCTGAATACGCATGGCATCCCCCACTAAGTAACGGGGAATGGTATGATCATATTTTAATATTAATTTTAAGTTTTTTTGATCCGCCTTGCACCGATTCAATTTAATAATATGCAACAGTTTTTCTTGAAGATTAAATTTTTTCTTTTGCAAGGGGATCTCACCTGAAGCAACATTAATAATTTCAAGTACCTCATTTAACAAATGGGACAGGGCATTACCCGATGTTACCAGATGATCGGCCAGGGTTTTAATTTCCTCAGTTCCAAACGGCTCCTCCACACTTTTTTTGATCAGTTCGGCGGCACCGATAATCCCGGCCAAGGGTGTGCGAATGTCGTGTCTCATATTTTCAAGAAACTCTGTTTTCGCTTTATCTGCGGCTTCTGCCGCCTCTTTGGCTTCTATTAATTTAGCTTGCGCCTCCTTTTGCTGAGAAATATCAATGGAAATACCGAGCACCCCGGTGATCTGACCATGAGCATCCTTCATAGGCGCTTTTAAGCTCAACATCGTAGCTGACTTTCCATGGATTTTAGACTGCTCTTCTATCACTTTAGGGTGGCCTGTCTTGATTACAGACGAGTCGTTTTCTGAAAATCGGCTGGCCACTTCGACAGGCCATAATTCAAAATCTGTTTTACCAACGACTTCTTTTCCTTTCTGTAGACCTAAGCTTTGTGCTTGTTTATCATTGCAGCCTAAATAGACGCCTTCGGTATTTTTCCAATAAAGATGTCCTAACATGTGAGATAACAAATTATCTAGTACGACTTCAGCATTCATTGGCTTCATTTTAAGATCTCCTTGTCATAGTTAGCCGTTATTAGTTGGAGATAAGCGCTGATTGTCAGAAATGTTTGAGGGAAGCCCCTCTTGGTTTGGCTTTCTGCGATTGAAGCGAATTGCAACGGGTTTAAGTAGATTAGGATAAAAGGGTTCGATGTAATGTTGGTAGGCAGCTGTCATGGCCTCATTACGAGGGCTTGGGTACACTTCATACTTACAACCTAATTGGGTCCATAAATCTTTCATCACACCACATTCTTCGAGTAAATACTCTGTGCAGAGTTTAATGGCGCGTGAACGATCATAATTTACTAAAATGTGATTTTTTTCATATCGCTCTAAGAAGGTCGCAGCGCAGTTATTAACGGCCGAGTGAAATGCTGTATTGTCTTGATAGGCTTGGCGCATGCTGTCAATGGCTGTAATCCACTCAGGGGTATCCACCCAATCGCGCCAACGAATTATTTCATGAGGGATTTTTAAGGGTCTAAGATCTAAGCGCTGAAGGTAATTGTCCCCCGCCTGAATGGCTTCGTGCATCAACTCTTCATTTGATTTGTGAGGCGAGGCAATGGCAAGCGTATACCATTGAATGCTATCATCGAGCATAATTTTACAGCGAGCAAACTTGTTCATTAATTGAAGCATATTGCGCATATATTCTCCTTCGTGTATCGGTTGCCCTACGCTAATGGTGAGTTGTGCGGTTGCTTCTGAGAACTGTTTTCGCTCTTCTGCTGAACACATGAAAGTTGTTTTGAGGTATGTTTTTTTCTGTAACATGGGTGTTTCCATCTCTTATATTAAAGATGCTCACCGCCTTGCATAGCTCGAAAAATAGATAAAGATATAAAGAAAGCAATTGCTGTGCAGAGAGGGGAGCTGTTTTAAATAGATTGAGCGGGATGGAACCTCCACCCCAGCATCAACCCCCCTCTGCTTAAGCTACCGCTTTCATTACCTCTTGTAGCGATACTTGCCCTTTAGTAACAGCACGCAACACCCACAAAAGCTCATGGGTAACCGAGGGTTTGTGTTGGATGCAATCGGGGAAAATATCAAAGGGAGTGAAAGAACTTTGTGCGTGAGCACAAAGAAGTGGTATCTTTATGTTAACCATGAGAACTCCTATTTAGATTAGGGTTTTTGTGGCTAGACGTCCTTAGATATTCGCGTATCTTTGGATGTCCACACAGCGCGGTTAGGGGTTAACCTCTCCGCCCTGTGTGTCTACTATCGCATGATGCCTTGATCAAAATCAAGCAATTTATTAAGTTTTGCTTAAACTGAATCAGGTGTGAAGCTTTTTCACACCTCGTCTCATTGATTTCTGATTTTTAGAGCATGAAGAAAGAAGTGGTCAACATATTACGAATATTAGAACAAGAAGTTGAAACCGCTATTGGTTCTCGTAATTTTTGGTTATTAAAATCACTATTAGGCAAAAAATGGTAACCTATTCTTTTGATTTAGCATTTTTGTACCGAGACTAAACTTATCTCAACTGATCAGCATAAACTTGCAGTATAACGCAGCTTTACTAACGCTCAGCCTAAAGTGGTGGCAAAATGCAGTTTCCGTACCTTAGCGCCGCGTTTGGTTGTGAACGAGATCGGGAAAGGCGAAGCTTGTAAGCTTGCAATTGACAATAGAAAGGGATATTTTTGCGATGCGGCTGACGCAAAAACCTTCACCAAATTACCACTCAAAAAGGAACCCAATTTAAAGTCTTCGCCTGGGGTTCTCTTATTACTAAGGACAACGGCTATGCAAGAACACTGGCAGACATTGACAGCGCTTTTTAGGCAGAGTCTAGACAGTGAGAACCCTGCACTTTTCTATCCTCATGCGCGCTTATTAAATGCGCTAGCCTTACAACTACAACACCATCCTGACATAGGCAAAGAAACACTGAGCTCTTTCTTTCAAGAGATATTAAAGCAGTTAACAGAACTATTTTTAGCAATCAGTCAATTGTCTGATGATGAAAAAACCCGCCTTGATTTTAGCAATTTTTTATATCAGCTGCATGAAAGTTGGGAATTAAAACGCGTGCAGGATGATGATTTAAATTTGGGACAGGGTTATCGGTATAATCTTTCAGATCCGTGGGAAATAACACACGATATTGGTGATCTGTTTGGACCTGCTTCAAACAAAGGTTATGAATATGGTGCTACTTTGCAACGAGAAATAACCTCTGGTAAAACGAATTATACTGATTTAGAACGCGTTTCATCGTTACTCAAATTTGCCTTACCTGTTTTTAACCGTCGTCTTAGTTTGATTGCCGATAAAAGTGCTGACTTTAGTGATAAAACATTTAAACAATTAACGGATCACTTAAATTCTCTTATAAATTGGCGCATTGGGCAAGAGCCTCTTCAAGGCATAGAACGCAAAAATATTTTACGTTACGCACAAGCCACCTTGTTTTATCAAAGCAAATTGCTCAAGCCCTTTAGCAATCTTGCCACGGCTTTAGAGGACTTTAAAGCTATTGAGCGTTATCCTGCAGGCTTGCTTAAAATACAGCGCACAGTGGTGTGGCTGGAAAGAGTCAACAAGGATTTCCCTAAAAAATGCATTTTAGATAAAGATGACTTGAAGGGCTTATTAGCTATTTGGCTAGAAAAACCACTCTGTGAGCTACCCCCTTCTTACAAAAGCTTAAAGACCTCCCTCTTAGAAAAGAGAGCCGTTTTTGAGCAAAAAAACTTGAGTCCGTTTAAGCAACAGCAACAGTATTCTGTGTTTACGAAAGGGTTAATACACGCGATGCTGGATAACAGTATCGCTCTATTAGGGACACCTCCTTGTCAAGTAGGGTTAATGCTCTTGGGGTCGAGTAGTCGGGAAGACAGATTGCCTTATTCTGATATCGAATTAGCCTTATTATATGAGCCGCTGGTGCTGGGTCAAAAAGGTGAAACGGATCATTACATAGCCAGTTTAATTGCATTAATAGAATTACAGCTTATTCATTTAGGTGAGTCACCCCCCAACCAAGGGGTTTGGTTAGATGACAGCACGTCTTTTCGTTGTTATGCGTATTTGCGTGGCAGTCCAGAAGAGGTGTTTAAAAAAGGCATCTTAGATAAGCAACAAGATACTCAGGAGTGGAAATATTACCCAAAAGAAAAAAACCCAAGAGGGTTAACACTACATACTTTTTTATCTGATCCGTCGCTTTACTCCTTGCTCCAACCCTTATTAGTAAATGAACACTATGGCGGTCAGCACTTGTTTGAATCCTATCAGAAAAAAGTGGCTGTTTATTTAGATGATAAACCCGATGGCACTTTGTTGGCTGATCTATACAATTTAATTGACCCTCACATTCAACAAAAACTATCTCAAACGATGACCAACCGTCAAATGATAGGTTTGTGGGTATGGTGGGATATTTTGCGTTGTTTAGGGGATCATTTAGGTACCTTAAACGAAAACAAAGTTGATCTGAAAAAAATCTATCACAAACCGTTAGCATATTTTCTTTTAGGCTTGCGACTTTTTTACAACTTACCTACAACAAATTTGGAAGACACATTACAACAATTGGGTATGCAAAAGTACCTTTCACCCTTGCCATTAGCCAACTTTTTAATGAATGCATTAGAATGGGTGATTGCCCTTCGAATAAAAAACCACAGAGAAGCTAAAGCACAAATGGAAATGCTCTCTTTGTCTACATTGACACCCGAAGAACAATGGCACTTGCATTACTTCCCCGCTCTTTTTCGTATCATGCAAGGCGGTATTGAATATTGGTTTACCCATGAAGCACCAGAGGTATTTGATTTACATAAAGCTATCAAAGGTTATTTCGAGCATACACTCACACACTTAAAAACAGGTGACGCTTTTGCACAATGGTTTATCGATGTCACAGGGTATTTGCTCTATACCCAAGATTATTTAGATGCGCACCGTTATTATTATCGCCTCATTCCAGAATCTTATCGTCAAGTGAGCTTAAAAGCCGCTGAATGCTTTTTTAGTCCATTGAAACAATGCCCTAATGTGAGATTTTGGAGAAATGAAAATGAAACTCATTTTTGGCAACAGCTCTTTGAAGCGCCCTTACCCAACGGACAAAGACCTTTTCATCAACGCCAACAAGATAAGTGGAGAAAGACTCTCAGTACGCTATGGGTACCTGAGGAAGCGGTTGAAAAAGAACCGTTAAAAATTTATATCACAAGTTTAATTGAAAAAAAGGGCGGGAATTTTGAGCATCACTTGGATAAAAAAGTGGCTCTACATCCAGAGGTGACACAATTTTTATTAAAAGAAAAATGGATTAATCAAAAAGGCGAATTTGCGCAAAAAGCCAGTCACAACATAGCAAAAACCATCAAAGGGAACCATTTAGTGATTCCTTATCCAAATTCAACTGAGCCAGACTTTTTTTTTAAAGTCTATCCGGAATACCCTTTAGTCGAGTTGTTTTTAAACGATTTGGCTAAGCGGTTAGGCTACTTTGCACCCAGAGAAGTCGATCTTTGGTTTTGGCAAAGTGGGCGCTATGATTATCCCGTGTTAGTCTCTCGCGCAGTAAAAGGCCCCACCCTGAGCCAACGTTTGAAAGTAAAGCCAGGTATTAATTTCAATCCTCAAGCATTTAGTCAAAGTGTGTTAGTGAGTCTTTTAAGCAGCTTGGAAGACAATAACCCTGATAATCTCATCGTACTACGAGAGGAAGGCCAAGAAAGATTATCTTGCATTGATGGGGATCGCTGCTTTGTTCCTACCTTTAAAAACCAAAAATTGCATGCTAAAGACATCGTATTTTGTTTTGATGAGATACAAGAGCCAATTGATAAAGTAGTGCGCCAAGATACACTTTGCTTGAATCCACAGCAGGTTTTGAATGCCTGGGTGGATGAAACCCAGCGTTTAGGTGACGCTGTCATTCGCGTGTTTGGTGGAAAAGTGTCTGATTATTATAGAGAGTGGCGGGCGGACGCTGAAAAAAGCCTACTCTTGCCACTCTTAAAGTTCCATGCGGTGAATGATTTGTTCCAGCATTTACAAAGCCTCCAAGCGCTCTTTGATAAAGCGGCACACGATAATTTATCTATCACTCATGCAGATATGGTTGCTAAAATAAATCCCCGATTAGCCCATCACTATCAACCGGTATTCCAGCATTATAAAACACCATTTGATCGCTTTTCGCATGTGGCAGGCTATGCATACCAAGGTGGAAAAACCCTGATTGATTTTGAGACACAGAAAGAAGACATGTGGGCGGGGTTGCCTGAGGCGGAAAGCATCGAGGCGACCTGGAAGCGAGATATTGAAAACGCCAAAAGCCAAGTGCAAGGGTTATCGGAATCAGAAGGAAATCTTCAAAGCGCCGATGTAGAATTAAAGGAAGGCACCTTAAACCGCTTTAAACAATTGCCCCAACGTGTACAAGAAAAGCTCCTGCAACAGCTCGATTTTTCGCTGCTAAAATTCCAAGTTCAAGAAGAATTGCTTCGATATGTTAGTAGTCAAGGGCACTGGCAAAATTTAGTGATCTTACAAAGCAGTGAAATTAATGACCTGTTGTTAAATCTTCTTTTGGAAAAAAGTCCAGGGTTAAAAAGCTTTAAGCTTTCTCATTTGCCACAAATATCAGGTAGTTTTTTAAATACGTTGACAAAAACGAATGACGTGTTAACAACCCTAAAACTACATCATTTACCAAAATTGTATTACATTGGCTGGTCAAGGGGTTACTTGACCGTTTTTCGGCCGCTGCTGCCGCAGCTTGAGAAACTCGAAATTCGACATTGTCAAAACTTATTAGAAATTAATATTGAAGCGGACCTTTTGAAAAGTCTAGAAATAATAGGAACGCCAAAATTAGAAGTGTTGCAGATTAAAGATGAGGGATTAATTTATCGACATCTGGAAGATTACGGCAAGGTAGAAGAAAAGCGTTTTGAAGAAGCGAAGGGTTACCATGATCGCGGATTGGCGAAAATAAATTTAGGTCAGTATAGTGATGCAGTCGAAGATTATGATGAAGCTATTCGTTTAGATCCCAAGTTTGCTGTGGCTTACACCAATCGTGGGTTTGCGAAAAATAGTTTAGGCCAGTATGCGGCTGCCATTGAAGATTATGATGAAGCCATTCGTTTGGATCCCAAGGATGCTGTGGCTTACTGCCATCGTGGGTCTGCAAAAGATAGTTTAGGCGAGTATACGGCTGCCATCGAAGATTATGATGAAGCCATTCGTTTGGATCCCAAGGATGCTGTGACTTACTCCGATCGGGGGCATGCGAAAAATAATCTAGGCCAGTATGCGGCTGCCATGGAGGATTGTGATGAAGCTATTCGTTTAGATCCCCAGTTTGCTGTGGCTTATACCAATCGTGGGTTTGCGAAAAAGAGTTTAGGCCAGTATGCGGCTGCCATCGAAGATTATGATGAAGCCATTCGTTTGGATCCCAAGGATGCTGTGACTTACACCAGTCGTGGGTTGGTGAAAAATCGTTTAGGGCAGCATACGGCTGCCATCGAAGATTATAATGAAGCCATACGTTTGGATCCCAAGGTTGCTGTGACTTACTCCTATCGTGGGTTGGTGAAAAATCGTTTAGGGCAGCATACGGCTGCCATCGAAGATTATGATGAAGCCATTCGTTTAGATCCCAAGGATGCTGTGACTTACTCCGATCGGGGACTGCGAAAAATAGTTTAGGTCAGTATACGGCTGCTATAGAAGATTTGAATGAAGCCATTCGTTTAGATCCCAGGAATGCTGTGACTTATTACTCCAATCGAGGGACTGCGAAAAATATTTGGGCCAGTATGCGGCTGCCATCGAAGATTTGAATGAAGCCATTCGTTTGGATCCCAAGGTTGCTGTGGCTTACCTCAATCGTGGATTTGCGAAAGATAGTTTAGGCCAGCATACGGCTGCCATCGAAGATTTGAATGAAGCCATTCGTTTGGATCACAGGTATGCTCTGGCTTACAACAATCGGGGGTTTGTGAAAAATAGTTTAGGTCAGTATATGGCTGCTATAGAAGATTTGAATGAAGCCATTCGTTTGAATCCCAAGTATGCTTTGGCTTACACCAATCGGGGGTTTGCGAAAAATAGTTTAGGCCAGTATGCGGCTGCCATCGAAGATTATAATGAAGCTATTCGTTTGGATCCCAAGGTTGCTGTGGCGGCTTACCACAACCGTGGACTTGTGAAAAATAGTTTAGGTCAGTATACAGATGCCATCGAAGATTTTGATGTTGCTATTCGTTTAAACCCTAATACAGCTCTTTACGTAAAGAATCGAAATCAAATAATAGACCTATTAGCTGAGCAAATGTTTACTCATCCTTTCCGTATGACTTTAGATATCACTCACAATCTCTTTAGTTTTTTTAACCAACAAGAAAGAAAGGTATTGCCATGTATCAATAAAACCTGGCAAGTAGTCTATGAAGAAACAATGTGCCCGTCTGACAAATTACGCTTATCAAAGTAAGAGGTGATAAAGGAGCATTCTATTAATTAATGCCAGCAACGAAGTAACCTACTGATTTTTCATCCAATAGACAGTGGCGCGTGATGTTGAGACCTTCCTGCCATCATGGAGATTATGTCATTGTGCGCCTTTATTGCTATACCGATTTCCTTCTCTAAAAAGAAATCGATTACCTTTGACTATCGAATGATGCTTTCACGTTAAGCCTTGTTTGGCTCCATGTCTTTCAATTTAAAAGTTGAGAATAGCGTACAACTAGTTAAGCAGTATTCCTTCTGGTTGATAGAATTCACTCGCATTCCCTTGTTCTTCTATTTTTTGATTTTGGAAACATCTCCACCCTTGCATCTCTTTAATGGTATCGTAAATAAAGTCGTAGTGCTCATTAAGATGTTCTTTCAAAGCATTGACCTGATCCATCGCTAAAGCAGAGTCAACCTGTTTCATATCAATATAATCTATGTCAACACTGTTCCGGTCAAATGCAATTTTTATTTCATTATACAATTCAGCGGGATATAAAACACAGCTTGCATTGACTAAATGCGCCATTGCCATTTCATCATCGACAAATGCTGGGTGAGAAAATAATCCTTTAAAATAATTGATAACCCAATCACGCTGTAAAGTTTCATTTTTTACAAGCACTAACAATGATTTAATCCCGACATTGCGAGACCATACGTATAGGGTCGGATTTTCAATTAAGTTTTGAATAGCAGTCAGATCACCATTATAAACTGAGCCAACCATTCTATGTAGCTTTTCAGTGATGCTATCACCTAAGAGTATCTCTGGCATAGCGCCCGGTAAGCTTAAGAGCTTAATCATTAACGGGAATGCAGCCTTCTCTCGAAATTGTGCTAATAAAAACATTGAAAATAAATGACCCATGTAATTGCTGTTTATTGATTGGCAGTCTTCAATCACTTCATTTAATAAATTTAATAACAAAGGTATTATTTTTTTTCCCTGTTCTATCGCTGCCTGAACAGCGGCTTTTGGAAAACCGAGTGTTAAATAACACAAGTCATCGATGATGTCTTCTCGTGTTTTAATCTGGGCCTCTTGCTTTGGTAAGCGTATAGGGTTGGTCATGGTCATATCTGCTGATGCTATTAAATCGCCTTTATTTTCATGAGCGAATGCGGCCTTAATAGCATTGAGGTTTTGCATATCGTACCCTTTCGCGGCTATTCCCAAGAGCATTAATTTGTTTATACTCCATCGGTATGGATCTTGAGCATTTTTTAACATCTTAGGTTCCAAAGATAACAAAGTTTCTTTCAAGAGCTTAGTATCAGGCAAATAATTTTCCAAGGACATCCAATCAAAAAAAAGACATAGGACAGGAACGATAGCAAGAAAAAATGCATCACTAGCCATGATCATACCCGGCATGAGGTTAGTGCATACATCTTTAACAATTAAGGCAGTCCATTGTCCTGGCTTTTGAAAATGATAGCTATAACAAAAATCACAAAAAAGGCCAAGAACGAATGGAAGTTCATCGCGTTGTATTTTTGACAAAGAGGTAGCCACGTCACTTTCTAAAAATTTCTTGCTGTAATATTCATGCCACTGTTGAATTAATTTCCTTGATTCATCGACAAATTGATTGTCGATTTTTTTGAGTGCTATGAAGTCAGGAATAACGTTTTCCATATTATGTTTCCCTTAAAAAATGACTAGATGCTCTTCCAGCCAATTACACTTTTTGCTCAGCAGTGAGAGCAAGATCCCCTTTAATGCGCCAATCCTTTCGAATATCGTGACCTTGTTCACTTTGCAATTTTTCTTGTGCGTCAAGCAGTAAACCATACAGGACGGCAGTTGTCTCTTCGTCGAGCTCAGCTTTTTTAATTAATCCGCCTAGCTGAATTTTTCTGCGCGTATCTTGCTTGCGTTCTAATTTTTTCATTCTGGTGTACTGCCTTTGTAAGTAGACAAGCTTATGTTGAACTCTCTTGAGTTGCCTTGGTGTTTCGCTTAAGTTTAAGGAATTGTTCACCGTGGCTTTCCCAAGTTTTCATTTTTTCCGATTTTTCTTTTGAAGCTAATTGCGCTTCAGAGAACAAACCCGTCATTAACGTATCTGATAGGGTCAGCAGGCCGAATTTTTCAGCTAGATCGCCTATTTCTTTTTTACGTTTTTCAATGAGCTTACTTTCTTCTTCTAGCAATTTTTTCTTTCTCTCAGCAATGGAAGAGAGTTTATCTGCATAGTCTGACATAAGAACACCACCCTTAATTTGAGTTATTGAAGCATGATATCCCAAAAAAGCGCGCAGCGCTACCACCCGTCATTTCCAAATGCGCACTTATAAGTCGCTATCGCGACTTCGTGCTTTGTGCTAGGATGGAACCCATTATGGCTATCTATCATCTGCATGCACAAATCATCCAGCGTTCGAAAGGCAAAAATACGGTAGCAGCAGCCGCGTATCGTCGCGCGGCTAAACTTTATGATGAAAAAGAAGGAAGGATATGGGATTACACCAATAAGCCGGGTGTGATCCATACTGAGATCATAGTGCCCAAGGATTCTCCCGCTTGGGTACAAGAATTTGTTGATATTCATCAGGTTGATCCTTCGAAAGCGGCTGAGAAATTATGGAATATGGTTGAAGCAATTGAGAAACGGGTCGATTCTCAGCTTGCTCGTGAGCTTGAATTTGCTTTACCCATAGAGCTCAACGAAGCAGAAAATATTCAGCTTGCTAGAGAGTTTATACACGATCAATTTGCGTTGAGAGGGATGATTGCGGATTGGAGTGTTCATTGGGATGAAGGCAATCCCCATGTGCATGTTATGTTAACCATGCGCTACTTAGAGAAGGAAGGGTTTGGGAAACGCGCACTTGAATGGAACAGTAAGGTGCTTCTTTATGAATGGCGACAAAAATGGGCGGAGTACGCCAATTTTCATTTAAGATTACACCAGCATGATTTCAAGATTGATCATCGCTCTTACAAGGAGCAAGGGATAGAGTTAATACCTACCCTGCATCAAGGCAAAGCGGTTTCTGATATGGCGCGTCGGGGTATTGCTACCGATATCATGGATGAGGCCAACGCTATTAGACGCGAAAACCTGGTTCGTATTGCTGCTGATCCTGAGATTTTACTTAACAAACTTTCTACTCAATCAGAGACCTTTACAGGCCATCAGCTGGGCCAAGAGCTGGGTCGTTATATCAATGACCAAGGCAAGTTCTCTCTTCGCGATAAAGGATTGTTAGCACAGATTGCTTTACAAAATAGTGAGCTTGAGGACGAAATTCGTTCAAATTCTGTATTAACCCCAGAGATTATCGCTCACATTTTTCAGTCTATTGAGCATCATGAATCGGTTTTCAACGAAAGGATGTTAGCAAAAGCAGTGATGCCTTTTACCGAAAATGCTGAGCAGTTTGCGAAAGCAATTATAGAGATTAAGGCATCAAGTGAGCTGTTAAGCTTAGGTGCAGGCGATGATGGCAGAGATCGATTTACCACGCGTAAAATGTTCAGGCTTGAAAATGATCTTCAAAAAGTTGCTGATATGATGCGAGACACTCGACATGTGAAGATCCCCTCGCCTCTCATTCATCAGACTTTGGAAAAGCAACAACTTGCTACGGGTAAGCAGTTAACTGATGAACAGATGATTGCTGTTAAGCATATTCTTAAATCTTCTTCCTTAAGTTGTTTGGTTGGGCGTGCAGGCACTGGGAAAAGTTTTTCATTGGGCGTTGCCAAAGCCGTGTGGGAAGCACAAGGATTGCGCGTCCAGGGCATCGCGTTATCAGGCATTGCAGCCGATAGCTTGAGTAAAGATGCTGGCATTGAAAGCAGAACCATTGACTCCTTCCGCTATGCTGTTGAGCAGAAGGACCTCACCTTAGATCAAAATGATGTGGTTGTGATGGATGAAGCAGGGATGGCGGACAGTGTTTCTATGATGGCCGTGTTAAAAGTTATTCAGGAGGCGCGCGCTAAATTAGTGTTGATCGGAGATCATGCGCAGCTTCAACCTGTTGGACCTGGGGCAAGTTTTCGCGCATTACTCGAACGTTTAGGGTTTGCTGAAATTCAAACAGTCTATCGACAAAAAGAACCCTGGCAGAGGGATGCGACGGTGCATTTATCTGCAGGACACGTTGCTGAGGCGCTAAATAGCTATGATACCCATGGATGTGTTCATTTTGAGAACACTTCTAAGGATGCCATGTCGCTTTTGGTTAATGATTGGGGACATCACTCAACAGAGTTAAGCCGCTCTTTAGTCATTGCTCATCGAAATGAAGATGTGAATCATCTCAATGCCTTATTAAGACAAAAGCGTGTCAGTCGCGCTGAGATTGCGCAAGGTTATACAGCAACTGCCAAGCGTGGAAAGATCAAACTTGCTTCAGGCGATAGGATTTTGTTTCTAAAAAATAAGCGTCGCCTGGGGGTTTCTAATGGACGATTTGCCTCCATCAAAGCGGTTAATTTTACAGAATCTGGTGAGGTAATTGACTTCACTGTTATTCTGGATGGCGAGAATAAAGAGGTCTGTATTAACCCGAAGAAATATTGGGATTTTGATTATGGCTATGCAGCCACCGTTTATAAAGTACAAGGGATGACCGTTGATCATGCTTTTGTTTATGCAGGCGGGTCTTCCTGGAATCGTCATCTTACCTATGTTGCATTAAGTCGTCATCGTGAAACGTGCCACCTTTATGCCAGCAAAGAGACCCATCAGAATCGCCAACTCCTGCAACGCAATCTTGGCAGGCTGGGTATTAAAGACAGCCTATTGGATTTTCCTTTGGCCTTTTTACAGCGTCGAGGAATCGATACTACTTCCCTTCTTAAACTTTTACCTGAACACTTGAGCCAACGCTTAAAGGCTTTTAAAGAAAAACTGGCTGATCAAATTGAGGAATTTAGATATCCTAAAGCCTATGCACTTCGCCGCCTTGCTGCGGCTCAGGAGGCAATAGAGGCACAGAAAATTACGCTGCGGCGCGAAGATGCCAGGTGGGTTGCCTCTTATGTTGATTTAAATCGGGATGTAGGAGTGGCATGGCAAGCATTGAACGTAAGGCTTGATGCCATGGGTCTTGATGGCCTGAATTATGAGAGCCAAGTCTTTCATCTGATTTCAGGCACGAAGGAATATACACACTTTCAATCAACCCTGCTAGCGCGTAATAAAGCCGCCCATCACCTGATGCAAGCACCCATACGTTATGAGAAGGCTATTGAGATTTATGATATTGATCTTAATAAACTGACAAAACAATCTCTACAGCATATTTGTTATGAACGTGTCAGTCGTTATGCCAACTTTTGTAATAAGGGAATGGTTATTCACCGTGACCGATTAGCTGCTGAGATCTTGCCAACGATCAAAGCGCATTATGCTTACTTGAAGAATTTTCAGTTGGAGACGCTGCATCTCAAGCGCCATGCTCTTTCTCACACTAAGCGGCAGCTCTTTAAAACATTGACAGGTGATGAACGCGCTTCTTTTAGAGTAGTTGAGGCTTACCAGGAGAGTGTGGCGCACGTTGGCACATGGTGGACAGATCAGATTAAATCTGTCAAAGAACCCTTGAAGCATTTTGTTCTTCTGCGCCTGGAAACATTAAGTCATCAGCGGGATCGTTTGGCTTATGAAATTTTAAAAGATCGGGAGCACTATGATAAAGCGTTAGATTTTTATCAAATTGGGTTGGCGACGCCACAGTATGGTGAAAAACCGACAGAACAAGCGTTACACCAGGCACAGGCGCGTTGGTATCGATTACAAGAACACGCTGCAAGGCATACCTTACGTAAACGTGTGAAGGCTTATCATCAGGCGCTCTTCTTGGATGATGTGGAAGCGCGCATGTCCCTTGCCTTTGAGATCATGCAAGGCACTTCTGCCCATCACGCAGCGGTTGTGGGTCTTGGGGTCAATACGCAAGAAGTATGGCGAGCCATTCGTCGAGATGCAAAACTACATGAACGTCATGACTATTATTGTCGCCTGGATTTAATCGAACGTCTTGGATTTAACACGGTAGCCTCCTATGTAGAGGCAAAACGTTCGCATGCTCAAGCTTGGCGTGAGCTTTTTGAAAGCAAGAAAGCTGCAAATTTGGATGAAAAGACGTTTTATTCTACTTTAACCTCTTATGCAAAGCGTTATACCTTGAAACGTGATCGCTATGCCGCTTTGATTCTTGAAGATGTTCTACTTCATCAGGCAGGGCTTGATTATTTCAAATTAAATTCAGAAGAATTGCACAAAGAAGCTTATAAACATCAATGTCATGTTGATGTTGAACACTATTTGCAGGGAACCATTCTCTTGCGTGCCCAGTACGCATTGAAAATAATAGCCGACCCCAAAAATTATCATGCTCTTATCATTGAAAATAAACTTAATTGGCGGGATATTTATCGGGATGCCCGCATCGCAGAACGCAGAGAGCGCTTTGCTCATTTAAGCCATGAAGAAAAAGCACTTTACCGATTGGCAGATCGCTACCGCGAAGTCAATAGAAAAGCCGGAAAACTCTTTTCTCGTCTTAAATTAAATAACACCAGTAAATCATTAGCAGGCGCACAACGTATCAACCATGCCTTTGCCAAGCGCGATTATATAGCTTGGCGGTTAGTGAATGCGGCCTCTTTTGATCCCAACTTTTTAGATGAATTTGCAACCTCCCATGGTTTGAATGCAAATAAATTGCGTGAACAACAGGCCAAACATGCTGAGCGATTAAGCGTCATCGAGCGTTATTACTCTTCATATCGTGATGTTGTTTTAGCCACCCGTGAGATTCACAAGGTGCTTTCTCAATCTAAAGCAGTTCGTTACCCACTTTGCAAAAAGCCGTTACAGCCATTGAAACTGCATCGGGCCTTCAAAAATTTTACAAGCTAGA
>CAWFQC010000020.1:0-23064 GCA_963817645.1 uncultured Gammaproteobacteria bacterium
TCTAATACCCCGTACCATCATGAGACAAGGTGTGAAAAAGCTTCACACCTAATTCAGTTTAAGCAAAACTTAATAAATTGCTTGATTTTGATCAAGGCATCATGCGATAGTAAACACACAGGGCGGAGAGGTTAACCCCTAACCGCGCTGTGCGGACATCCAAAGATAAAGCAATATCTAAGGACGTCTAGCCACAAAAACCCTAACTTGAATAGGAGTTCTCATGGTTAACATAAAGATACCACTTCTTTGTGCTCACGCACAAAGTTCTTTCACTCCCTTTGATATTTTCCCCGATTGCATCCAACACAAACCCTCGGTTACCCATGAGCTTTTGTGGGTGTTGCGTGCTGTCACTAAAGGGCAAGTATCGCTACAAGAGGTAATGAAAGCGGTAGCTTAAGCAAGGGGGGATGATGCTGGGGTGGAGGTTCCATCCCGCTCAATCTATTGAAAACAGCTCCCCTCTCTGCACGGCAATTGCTTTCTTTATATCTTTATCTATTTTTCAAGCTATGCAAGGCGGTGAGCATCTTTAATTTAAATAAGAGATGAAAACACCATGTATCAGAAAAAAACGCGCCTCAAAACAACTTTCATGTGTTCAGCAGAAGAGCGAAAACAGTTCTCAGAAGCAACCGCACAACTCACCATTAGCGTAGGGCAACCGATACACGAAGGAGAATATATGCATAATATGCTTCAATTAATGAATAAGTTTGCTCGCTGTAAAATTATGCTCGATGATAGCATTCAATGGTATACGCTTGCCATTGCCTCGCCTCACAAATCAAATGAAGAGTTGATGCACGAAGCCATTCAGGCAGGGGACGCCTACCTTCAGCGCTTAGATCTTAGCCCCTTAAAAATCCCTCGTGAAATAATTCGTTGGCGCGATTGGGTGAATACCCCTGAGTGGATGACAGCCATTAACAGCATGCGCCAAGCCTATCAAGACAATGCAGCATTTCACTCGGCTGTTAATAACTGCGCTGCGACCTTCTTAGAGCGATATGAGAAAAATCACATTTTAGTAAATTATGATCGTTCACGTGCCGTTAAACTCTGCACAGAGTATTTACTCGAAGAATGCGGTGTGATGAAAGATTTATGGATTAAATTAGGCTGTGAGTATGAAGTGTATCCGAGCCCTCGTAATGAAGCCATGACAGCTGCCTACCAACACTACATTCAACCTTTTTATCCCCATTTACTTAAACCCGTTGCAATTCGCTTCAATCGCATAAAGCAATATAAACAAGAAGAAGGGCCTCCCTCAAACATTTCTGACAATCAGCGCTTATCTCCAACTAATAACGGCTAACTATGACAAGGAGATCTTAAAATGAAGCCAATGAATGCTGAAGTCGTCCTAGAAAATTTGTTATCTCACATGTTAGGACATCTTTATTGGAAAAATACCGAAGGTGTCTATTTAGGCTGCAATGATAAACAAGCACAAAGCTTAGGTCTACAGAAAGGAAAAGAAGTCGTTGGTAAAACAGATTTTGAATTATGGCCTGTCGAAGTGGCCAGCCGATTTCAGAAAACGACTCGTCTGTCATCAAGACGGGCCACCCAAAGTGATAGAAGAGCAGTCAAAAATCCATGGGAAGTCAGCTACGATGTTGAGCTTAAAAGCGCCTATGAAGGATTCTCATGGTCAGATCACAGGGGTGCTCGGTATTTCCATTGATATTTCTCAGGAAAAGGAGGCACAAGCTAAATTAATAGAAGCCAAAGAGGCGGCAGAAGCCGCAGATAAAGCAAAAACGGAGTTTCTTGAAAATATGAGACATGACATTCGCACACCCTTCGCCCGGATTATCGGTGCCGCCGAACTGATCAAAAAAAGTGTGGAGGAGCCGTTTGGAACTGAGGAAATTAAAACCCTGGCTGATCATCTGGTGACATCGGGTAATGCCCTGTCCCATTTGTTAAATGAAGTGCTTGAAATTATTAATGTTGCTTCAGGTGAGATCCCCTTGCAAAAGAAAAAATTTAATCTTCAAGAAAAACTGTCACATATTATTAAATTGAATCAGTGCAAGGCAGATAAAAAAACTTAAAGTTAATATTAAAATATGATCAGGCCATTCCCTGTTACTTAGTGGGTGATGCCATGCGTATTCAGCGCCTTATTTTCAATTCATTACAAACGCGCTAAATTTTACCGAAACGGGACAGGTTAAAGTGACAGCAAAACTGGCTAGTAAGCACAAAAAATCAGTTGTCATAAAAATTAATGTGGAAGATACTGGCATGGGTATTGCTCCAGATAAGCAACAAGCTGTTTTTACACGATTCAAACGCCTCACACCCTCTTATGAAGGTATTTATAAAGGGGCAGGCTTAGGGTTAGCGATTGTTAAGGAATTTATCGACGAACTAGAGGGTGAAATTTATGTCGAAAGTAAACCTCAGGCAGGTTCGATATTCACCTGTGTACTTCCTTTAAAGGAAGCATTACTCAATGAATCATGTGGTGCAGATCAAACACTGATTGATATGACAACAGATAACCCTGATTCAAAAGCCAAGAAAGTGCATCACTTACCCTTAGCTAACTTCTATGGCTTAGAGCCATCGCCATCTGCTCAGAAATTAACACACGTCCTCTTGATCGAAGATGACAAAATAGCGTCTCAAGTGACTGCCTTATTGATAAAAAAACTCAATTGCGCTGTGGACATGACAGAAGATGGGAAATCAGCACTCAAATATGTAGAGCAATATGTTTATGACGCCATATTCCTTGATATTGGCTTGCCAGATATAGTGGAATTGAGGTGGCTAAAAAAAACACGATGGGGAGTCCTCTCAAAATAAGCAAACCCCTATCATTGCTTTAACTGCCCATGTGGACTCCAAAAATAAAGAAGAATGCTTAAAGGCAGGAATAGACACTGTGTTATCTAAGCCACTATCAATGGCAACAGCTTTAGAAATTCTACAGGCATTTGTTCCTAAATGAATTATATCTGCTAGAGGAGCAACGGTACGGCACTATGGTCTTCACCACTTGAGCACACGAAAGCTCGGAGCATTAACCGTGATTCACAATTACTTTATTAAGCGTTCGGATAAGACAACCGCTGAGGAACGATTTTTTGGAAAAAAATGTGAAATTTATTTGAATATCTTATGAGCGTTTCCATCGGTACCAATATTTGCTTTGCAAGCGCTTGCCTTGCGGAGGGCTACATGATGTGATGGTGGGTGGTTGCAACGGCGGCCGAGGCCAGAAAACCAGATGTGTTTATTGCAATGAATGGCTTGGCTATCCTTGTCTGCTTTCCCGCCCTCTAGAGGCTCTGGTATAGATTCACCCTAAATCTTTGTAACCGTTCAAGACGACCACGAGGGCAGCAAAAAGGGAGTAGTAGTCATGGTCGCACTCTGCGACCAACTCTCCCTATTATCCCTGAAGTTATTCCACTGAGCGAAACAGCTTGTGAAGTATGCGGTCTAGAATACTCGTTATTGTCATCCTATGAAGAGTCAGACATTATTGAGGTCGAAGTTGCGGCTCATATCCGTCGGATTAAACGTCAAAAATGTGTAAAAAATTGCACATGCACTCACGGGCACAAAATAATAACAGCCCCAGTTGTACCAAAGCTTATACCAAGAAGCCCCTTTGGAAACTCCATATGGGCAGAACTATTGCTCAAAAAATATTTACATGCACAGCCTGTCAATCGCACATTGAATGATCTTAAAAGCCTTGGGCTTATTATTGCCCCTGGGACGGTTGCCGGTGGTTTACAAAAATTAACACCTCTATTTGAGCCCGTCTACAAAGCATTCTACTTGCAACAAATGACAGAAAATAGGTTCCATAATGATGAGACTCGCTGGGAAGTTTACCAACAAATTGAAGGCAAGACAGGACACCGTTGGTACCTTTGGCTTATACGCTCAATCTCTGTGGTATATTACCGCATGGATCCAACCCGAAGTGCTAATGTTGTACTCTCGCATTTTGTTGATCTTATTTCAAAGAAAGTCATTGTCATTTGCGATCGGTATAGTGCTTATAAAAAATTGGCTAGGCTCAATTTAGTGATTATTCTTGCGTTTTGTTGGGCGCACGTTAGACGCGACTTTTTAAATTTTGCTCGTAACCACGTTGATTTGAAGGACTGGGGATTGGATTGGGCTTGTGAAATCAGTAAACTCTTTCATTTGAATAACCAGCGCATCATGCTATGGGATCCAAATTTGCCAATCAATCAACAATCATCTGCGTTTCAAGAAAGCCATAACAAGCTAGGCAGAGCCTTACAGGACATGAAGGCACGTTGTGACGCTATGCTTTATGAGGATAAAATTGCTCGGGAGCAACATGGGGAGAAGCATGGTACGCTGACTGTTGCACAACGCAAAATATTGATGAGCATGCAATATCACTGGACAGGCCTAACGGTTTTTTATGATCATCCAGAAGTGAAAATGGATAATAATCCGGCTGAGCAATCAATAAGAAACCCCGTCCTTGGCCGCAACGGGTATTATGGTTCTGGAAGTTTATGGAGTGCCGAGTTGGCAGCAATGATGTTCTCCATTTTTCAAACTATGCTTCTTTGGAATTTAAATCCACGAACATGGCTCGATCTTTATTTTGAGGCATGTACTCAAAATGGAGGAAAACCGCCTGAGGATTTGAGTGAATTTTTGCCATGGACTATAAGTGAAGCGCGATTGCAGCAACTCTCTAAACCCTCTGGCCATAATACGTCGTGAAACGCTACTGTGGACGTATTTTTAGTGAAGAGGAACTCGCACTAATTATCGAGTTGATTGAGCAAAATCCATCAAAGCATCGCCTTGATCTTTCCCGGGAAGTTTGTCGGATGTTATCATGGTATAAAGCCGATAGTGGTCTTAAAGAGATGTCCTGTCGTGTAGCGATGCTACGCATGCAGAAAGATGGTCTTATCAGATTACCACCACCCCGTAAGGTAAATAAACGAACTGCTAAATTAACTGTAACAGACGCCACTGAGCCCAATCACTTATTCAAACCCCAGTGCATCAGCTTGGTGAGTTGCAACTATGCCTTGTTACATCAAAAAATTCACGGTTGTGGAACGAATACATCGAACGCTATCACTATCTAGGTTACACACCATTACCTGGTGCACAATTACGTTATTTTGTCAGCATGGATAAACAGATCCTTGCTCTATTAGGTTTTGGTGCCTCTGCCTGGCAGGTCGCACCACGCGACAATTTTATTGGATGGGATCATGAGCAACGCCGTAAAGGTCTTCCACTGATAGTAAACAATGCACGTTTTTTAATTTTACCTTGGGTGCAATCAAAAAACCTAGCATCAAAAATCCTTGCCATGATAGCTCGCCAACTCCCCATTAATTGGTGCGAGCGGTATAACATTCAGCCTGTCCTTATGGAAACGTTTGTTGAGATAGGACGTTTTTCAGGTACGTGTTATCGAGCTGCTAATTGGATTCATGTTGGACAAACAAAAGGTCGTGGGAAACTCGGACCGAATGGGGCAATGGCATTTATTTATGTGAGTGATGCACAAAGAAGCAGCCTAGCCGGTTGATCTATTAAGTAATTTCATTATTTTAAAAAGTTCTTGACTCGAACAGCACCATCTGTCATGCTAATGCTAGGATTAACAGCTTAGAGCACTGAAACTAATGGATAATAAAGTAGACTCTCTTTTAAAAACCACATTTGGCGGCCGCCAATTTAGAAGGCATCAACTTACTGAAATACAAAAAACCGTTAGAATGTTTTCTGGGCTAAGTCGTCGAGAATTAGCCCATACGATTTGTGAGCGTTTTCAATGGAAAACCCCAAGAGGAACGGATAAAATTCAAACCTGCCTAAATGCTCTAGAAGAAATGGAATCCCGTGGCATTATAAAATTACCAGCTAAAGTCGAAAGAAATCATAAAGCACGGCAAAAAAAAATTTTATGGACTGATCAAACAAATGAAGCATTACCAATTGACTGTGCTGTGAATGAGTTAATGCCGATTAATCTCCAGGTTGTTACTGAGCCAGAACAAATTACTGAGTGGAATGAGTTTGTTGATCGATATCATTATTTGGGTTATAGACGACCTATTGGGTCGCATTTGCGTTATTATGTTGTTGATCGCTATGGAAGAAAACTTGGTTGTTTATTGTTTTCATTTGCAACAATAAAATTAACCTGCCGTGATGAATGGATAGGTTGGACTGACTTACATCGCCAAAAACATTTAAATTTAATAGCTAATAACAATCGATTTTTAATTTTCCCATGGGTTAATGTGAAGCACCTTGCTTCAAAAGCATTGGCCTATGCCATGCAACAAATTGCTAGGGATTGGGAATCCCATCATGGATATAAACCTGTATTAGTGGAGACATTTGTTGATCCTACAAGATATAACGGGACGTGTTATAAAGCGTCTAATTGGCAATATATTGGAAAAACGGCTGGGAAATCATTCAAAAATGAATCTGAATTTGGGAAAAAAGATGTCTATATTTATCCTTTAGATCCTGATGCTCGTGAACTACTTATGGATAATAAAAAATCTGTTTTTCAAAAAGTTGCCCCCTATAAAACAGCCTGTATTACACCGGACAACCAGCAGGTTTATTTATGGCAAAAAATTATTACTGTTGTTGCATCTGTTGCAGAAAATTTTGATAAAGAATGGCAACAAAGACGACGTGTATTATCTACCTTATTAATTATTTTATTTATTTTCCGACTTATATTTTCCAAGAACAAGCAAGGTTATGGACTGACCATTGCTGAATTATGGGAATATTGTCATAAATTACATATTCCACTACCACAAGCTAAACCAGTGGTACCTGCTGCATTTTGTAACGCAAGGAAAAAGATGGATGAATCTATTTTTAAGACATTAAACACAAAGATTATTCATGAATATGAAAGTGATCGCGAAGATTATCGATGGAAAAATCATAGACTATTTGCTATTGATGGATCAAAAATAAATTTACCTAAAGAATTGCTGAACGATGGTTATCAAAAACCATCTGATAACGCTCACTTTCCTCAGGGCATGGTGAGTTGTCTGTATCAATTAAAATCAAAGATCCCTTATCAATTTGAATTAGCTGCACATCTGGACGAACGACGTTTGGCATTTGAACATATTCAGTTCCTACATGAGGACGATCTTGTTGTGTATGATCGTGGTTATTTTTCTTATGCTTTACTGTACACACATTATAAGAAAAAACTTCATGCTGTTTTCCGATTACCAAGTAGCTCATACAAATTAATTAAGCAATTTATGGAAAGTGACGATATTGAACGTGTGATAACGATTATGCCAACATCAAAAGATCAACGAGTAATTTTAAAAAAATACCCACATATTGAATTTATCCCATTACAGTTAAGATTAATCAAATACACTATTAACAATATGGCTTATACTTTGGGAACGACACTTTTTGATCATCATCAGTATCAATACAACGTGAGTTCGACGAAAGATATTAAGTTTAAGGTATTGAAAAAAGGCTCTTTTTTGATTAGATTTAGTGTAAATAAACCGTTTCACTGATCAAATCAAAGGAAGAGCCATATGGATAATTTAGTTGATTTATATTGTGTTGTCGATGATTTTACTCAAATCATGTTACCTGAATTAGATAAAGTTTCTCTGCCTAATCCAGGGCGAAAGAAAAAAAGGAGCAGTAAATTAAGTTTTGCAGAAATAATGACAATAATCATTCATTTTCATCAAAGCCATTTTCGTGATTTTAAAACTTATTATACCAAGTATGTTATGATTTACCTTCATAAAGAATTTCCTACTTTAGTCAGTTATAATCGATTTGTAGAATTAATGCCTTCCGTACTAGTATTAATATGTTTATTCATTTATTTTCAAAGTAAATTAACGAGCGGTATTTATTTTATTGACTCTACAGTTTTATCAGTATGTCACCACAAACGTGCTAGCTCAAACCGAGTTTTTAAAGGCCTTGCTAAAAAATCAAAGTCTACAATGGGCTGGTATTATGGGTTCAAATTGCATTTATTGATTAATGATGTAGGTGAGATAATTGCATTTAAAATGACTCAAGCAACAACTGATGATAGAAAAGTTGTTGATGATTTAACACAAGGATTAACTGGAAAACTAATCGGTGATAAAGGCTATATTTCTGCTGAATTATTTGACCTACTTTTTCAACGTGGATTGCAATTAATTACCCGTATTCGGAAAAATATGAAAAATAAACTCATGCCAATGGTTGATAAACTCTTACTAAGAAAACGAGCAATTGTTGAAACTGTTATTGATCAACTAAAAAATATTAGTCAAATTGAACATTCACGTCATCGAAGCCCGATTAACTGTATGGTCAATATTGTCGCTGGCTTAGCTGCATATTGCATGCAACCTAGGAAACCCTCTTTAAAATTGATCAAAAATTTAGCAATAGCTGCTTAGATTGGTCGAACTGACGTAATACAATGAATTAGCTGAGCTATACCATGCCCGTTGGGGAATTGAAGAGCTTTATAAAATATCCAAGGTACTAATTGATGTGGAAGACTTTCATGGCAAAACCGAGCGCGGCGTTAAACAGGAATTATTTGCGCACTTTGTTATACTGACCCTCAGTAGAATTTTTTCAAATCAAACGGACGATATATTACTTTTACGAAAAGGGATAAACAAATCAGACTCCTCCAATACGATGAAGACTAACCTAAAAAATTGCTTGATCACTGTTGCAAGAAATTTAGAAGGTTTGTTCTTGCGTCAAGCCGCTTATGTGAAAGAATCCATTCATATAATTACTGAGTCTATTGCAACATGTTACCAAAAAATAAGACCCAATCGTTCATATGCACGCGTTTCTAATAAAATTCCTAAAAAGTGGAAACTCGCAAAAAAGAAAAGCACGAAGGCAGTAGCAGTGCCGTAAAATTATATTTACAAATATTGTTCAAATTGAGTTAGTGTAAATGTGTAAATAACATCACTCTTAAGTGAATGGCCCTGATTCCTTAAATAAATGCCATTGCCGAATGGGGTACAAAGCGTACCAATCAAAAATATTTTTTTATACCCATTAGTTCGGAATTTTAGAACCATATTAAAAAGCTAAATTTGTCAATAACGTTGTTGGCCGAATGTTTACAAATCTTTCACCAAAATAATTTGAAAAACTCCGTTGTTTAACAAAATCAATAGGATAGAATTCTTTTCGCAACAACAAAGAGCTCACCTATTGGGTGAAACAACGGAGCGAAGAGAATGATGGCACAGGGACCTCTGCCTTTCCAGTATCTGGAAGAAAAAACTGAAACAAATTTAACTTCATTTTCTGGATTGCCTTTGTACTTAGATATGGCTATCGCAACAGGATTATGTACTGAAATCATTGGCAAATTAAAGACCAAGACACGAGGCTGGCATGATATTCAAGTCATCATGTCACTTATTATGCTTAATTTAGCAGGAGGGAGTTGTGTAGACGATATTGAAAGACTTGAAGCAGATGAGGGCCTCCCCTCTGTGCCAGCGACAGTGAGACAAAAATAAGGTAAATTTAATGTCGTGAGGGTAGTGGGGAGATCAACAAAATGGTACAAAAATCAAGCAACATCGAAGATCAAAATTTAAGCACATTGGAAAACAAAAACAACTCTAATAATAATCAGTCTGAGTCGATAAAACTATCGGTACCAGATCCTCAAGTAAAAGGGACCAAAACTCCTAAACAGAAATTGACGAAGGCTTATAAGCTTAAGATTCTTACTGCATATGATGCCTGTAAAGATGGTTCTGAGCGAGCCTCTTTGTTACGGCGTGAAGGTTTATACCACTCTCATGTTGGAGCCTGGAGGAAGAGGTTTGGATTGACGAATGATGAAAGTAAAGGAGAACTAAAGTCACGCCGCACTGAACATATGCTTAGAGAGATTGAGCAATTAAAAAAGAAACTAGCACAAGCTGAGGCCATCCTTGACCTCCAAAAAAAAGTCTTCGAATTGCTTGGGACGCACATCCTCCCACACGAGAGCAAAGGGGTGAACTCATGAATCTAATAATACAAGTAGGACAAGAAAAATCGATTGCAATTGACTTGCTTTGCTCTAAATTGAACATTTCAAGAGCGACATATTATAGACATTTGGATGATAATACTTGCAAAGAACCTCAGCCATTATCATCAAAAAAACCGGTAAATGCGCTGAATTGTGAGGAAAAAAAAGAAATTCTTGACTTATTACACAGTGAACGTTTTATCGATAAAACACCCTATGATGCTTACTACGAGCTCATAGACAAAGGAGAATACTATTGCTCACCTCGAACAATGTATCGCATTTTGGCAGAAAAAGGTGAAACAAAGGACAGACGAAACCAGAGGAATCATCGTGATGCTATAAAACCTGAATTAATTGCAACTGGCCCAAATGAAGTCTGGTCTTGGGACATTACCAAACTACTTGGTCCTAAAAAATGGGTTTATTACTACTTATATGTCATTTTGGATATTTTTAGCCGCTATGTGGTTGGCTGGCTTATTGCTGATTCAGAGTCTAAAGAGCTGGCTAGAAAACTAATACAACAGTCTGCGCTGAAACAGGGTATTCAGCCTAAGCAACTCACATTGCATGCGGATAATGGACCAAGTATGACCTCGCATACCGTTTCACAATTATTAAAGCATCTTGGGGTTGCCAAAACGCACAATAGACCTTATACAAGCAATGATAACCCATTTTCCGAGTCACACTTTAAAACACTAAAATATAGGCCTGAATTTCCAGCTCGCTGCCAATCATTGGAACATGGGGAAGCATTCTGCCAACAATTTTTTACTTGGTATAATAAAGAACATTACCATTCTGGTATTGCTTGGCTAACCCCAGAATCAGTTCACTACCAACAAGCACAATCTATTTTGGAGCAACGATATTCAGTCCTTATGCAGGCTTTTTTAGACAACCCAAAACGGTTCAAAAATAAGCAACCAGAACTCAAACAACTACCTAAAGCAGTCTATATCAATCCTCCTCAAACAATCGATATATTAAATAATTCTAGACAATTGGAGGCAATTATGGGAACATAAATTTTATGTCGTAACTCTTCAAATTTGTCTCATTTTCCCTGACACATTCCGCTCTCAAGGTTGTTATTAAAAATTTATACCTTTGGTATGAAAAGGAAAGAACGTCGTGCTTATGAGCGTCGCTTTCGAAAAAAAACAGAAAGGTCATTTCCCTCTCCTTCTGTAATCCGACGTTACCTTCTGCAATTTCATAACAAAGAAGAAGAATCAGCACGAGTGAAGGGGGTTGCTTTTATACCGACACAAAATCAGTTGTTACAAAATTTAGTTAGTATTAATGATGCGTTAATTAATTTTTCACAAAAACAAATGTCTCATGAAATAGCCACTCTTGATCAGGATGCGACGTTAATACAAACCCATAAGCAAACAGCCTTGTATTCCTATAAGAAGCATAAAGCTTACCAAGCCTTTAATACCTATTGGCATGAAGCAAGACTTCTTTTACATAGTGAGTTTAGAGATGGCAATGTCAATGCTGGCTTCGAGCAGTTGCGAATCCTGCAAACGAGTTTAGATTTACTACCGGAAGGCGTCAAAACAGTATATCTTCGCTCAGACTCAGCAGGCTATCAACAAGAGTTATTGGAGTATTGTGCCAAAGGTGAGAATAAGCGATTTGGTGTGATTGAGTTTGCTATTGCCACAAGTGTCACAGAATCATTCAAGAAAGCAGTAGCTCTATTGAAGGAATCAGACTGGAAGCCGATTATAAAAACGGAAGGTGGCCTAAATCTAAAAACCAACCAAGAATGGGCTGAGGTTTGTTTTGTTCCTGGATGGACAGTGAGGTCAAAGAATTCTCCTATGTATCGTTACATTGCCATTCGTGAGCCGATGAAGGATGTTGATAAGGCAACAAAAGAGAAAATAGCTTCCAAGGAGCTGCCTTTTCAAACAATGGATATTTCGAATAAATTTTATAAATTATTTGGTCTGATTACAAATCGCACCATTGGCGGCAATGAATTAATTGATTGGCACCGCAAACGCTGCGGTAGT
Organism: uncultured Gammaproteobacteria bacterium; assembly: GCA_963817645.1. Classification (GTDB taxonomy): domain Bacteria; phylum Pseudomonadota; class Gammaproteobacteria; order UBA6002; family UBA6002; genus UBA6002. The sequence continues at coordinate 12,115 of CAWFQC010000020.1, forward strand.
AGTGAAAAAGTTCACAGCGTTGAAAAAAGCGAGTTGGCTGGTGGCTTGCTTCCGTCAAATATGTTTGGTGCTAATGCGGCATGGTGGCAGATAATGATATTAGCCTTTAACTTAAATGTTTTGATCAAAACATTTGCTTTTCCTGAGGCATTAAAAAATAGAAGCATGAAGGGACTACGTTTCCATGTTATCGGAGTAGCTGGACGAGTTGTCAAACATGCAGGGCGACTCATGATTAAATTAAGTGGCGGACAAGCAGTTGCAAGTATGATTTGTGGGATTAGACGACAGATCATAGAACTGATGCCTCCACTACCTCAGTTTTCTACAGCCTAAAGCTGTGAGTCATGAACAGGTTGAAGTCCTTATACTCATGATGAATTTGAGAGGTGGTATTTGTTGCTTGAAATAAAGAAAAAATTAAGTTAGGGGAGAAAAACAAGATGTTCTAATTAAAATGAGCAAATAAAATATAAAAAATACTTTTGTAGCAGTTGTTTTTCAAAAAACAACCATCACAAATGAAAAATTTGGCTATGAACAAAGTTTGGTGGTGGATTTAGGTCACTATAATTGTTGACATATGAACATCTAATTAGATATAGTACATAAATGATTACAAGGTAAAAACGACATTGTTTCGTTTGCAAAATTCTAATGAGCCGCAAAACTATTATGAATACGAGAAATGTATTTTTAGTAAAAATTTGACTTAGCTGACAAACAATTGTCGAATTGAATCCAATTATCAGACAAATGTTCAAACTTTTACAATTGATTGTTTAATTCTAAAGGATGAGGATCTAATGCTTAACCCCCCCTTTTTTTAGCGCTTCTCCTATCACTTCTGTGATGTATCGAAAAATTTATATGCATCCTATTTTTCATCTGTCAATGGCCATATGATAGGTGGCATTATATGCCTAGGTATTTTAGTGAGTAGCGATCTATCAATGCCTTTTCTGTGAGGAGAAACTAAGTTTTGCTGATAACTATTTAAGTTGCTTTTTACAAGATGGGATTGGGGAGATGTTTAAGAAAAAAGTTCATTAACAACTGTTTATAAGGAAAACTATTATGTCAGAAATACCGCTTCAAGAAAAATCACAACAACCACAATTTACCATCCAAGCTTTTTATTTACGCCATAGTTCCTTAGAAACAGGGATTTCACCAAGATTACTACGCTCTGGGCTAACACCTGAAATGAAATTAGAACTCCGGGTGCAGATTAATCCCTTGGAAAAAGAAGATGAGGTCGTGTTAGATTTAACAATCACTGCACGCGATGGAAGTGGAAGTAGCCTTCTCTATTTAATTAAAATCCATCAAGCAGGTTGTTTTACACTGACTAATTTTACCCCAGAACAAAAAGCTTTCTTTTTGAATACGACTTGTGCAAACCTAATATACCCTTATGCTTGTCATAAAGCCAACACCTTAGCAGTAGAGGCAGGATTTCCACCTGTGAATTTACTTCCCATCGATTTTGCACATTTGTATGCACAGCAACAAAAACAACAGGTTGCACAAAACATCTCTACTGATAAAGTCATTGAAAACCCTACTCCTGCTTCTTCTATGGGGCCTAACAATAAATGGGCAGGTTTGGCCACCTCTAACGTTAAAAGTGAGGATATATTGACGTAGCACCGAACTCATACTTGGATTTTCTTGATTGCTTTAACACTAGTGGATAATCTTATGCAAACCAAACTCGTATATTCGCCACAACTGGTTGAATGGTTGTTATCCGAATCGGGTTTATCTGAAGGGATCAACGCATGGGATTTAACTGCTAAAGTACATAGTTATTATTACTCCTATCAACATGTCACGTCTGTGCTTTTGCTAGAGGATATTCAACGTTATCGAACTGCGACAGGTAAACAATGGGGACCTCGTTCTGTCGTATTTTTATGCAAAATGCCTAGGCGACATTTAGCAGCCATGATCTTACACTTTTCAGAAAATGGTTTAGTAGCGTGGTTAGTGTGTGAAAACCCGTCTAACGAATGGATAGCCTTGTGGGCAGCGCAATTAAAGGTAATTTATCCTGACATCCCTCAACGCATAGAAGTTCAACCTATACAAGCATCAACATATAGCGATGTGCTGTTTGCTGAAATGCTGTTACAGTTGGCTCATCAACAGTCCTTAGGAACGTTGGATTTAACTACTACACTTCAATCGCATCAAGTGCACTTCCAGAAAAAATTTATCCAACGTTGGCAATTACTTAAAAGAGAAGAACCAGTTTTTGCAAAAGCTTTCACAGTATTATTTAAACGGCTTCTTAAGTATGCAAAGTTGAATACTTTTCGTGTGAGTGAAAAGAATCAGCTATCCCAAGCATCTCTCTATCAAATATCACAATATGTGGAACTAGATTGTTATCGCAAGCAAGTAATTTACCAAGCACCAATTGATGATATTGCGCCTTTTTTAAATCAACTGTCCTTTCGCTTATTAGTCAACACCTTAAATTTAATGCTTGTCTCTAAAACACCTGATTGCCTTTCTCTGTTTCAATCGGAATGCCAAAGACAATTTAAGCAGATGGCGGCATGGGAAGCGGACATTCAACAGCAGCTAACTAGATGGCGAGGAGCATGGCGCGTATATTTACCCTATATTGGCCAAACGCTTGCAATGCAATTATATGTCCACTCATTCATTGGATTAGGGGCTGAATTATTGCCGCTTTTAATAGAAAGTATTTTGCAACAGGTCAATAGCACAACCCTTTTGCATCGCATACCTATGGCTCGTCGTGCGTTGCTATGGAAATTAGTAGGCGGTTCAATTGGATTAAGTTATAGCTTTTGGTTGGGTGGCTATACGTTTTGTAAAGTATTAGGTGCAGGGTATATCGGACAAAAATGGCAAGCGAGATGGGAAGCTAAAAGTTTAAATGACGAACAGGCCTGTTACCAGTCACGTTTAGGGTTTACAAAAGAGGGGTTAAGCGGCAAACGCTGCATATATTTTATCATTGCATTACTCGAGAGTTTATGGCTGAGACGTTGGCAACCTTTAAGCCAAGCAGTGGGCGGTACCATCGGCAGTCTATTAAGTGCGGCGGGTATTAGACGCCAACTACCATCCAACACAACTCTCACGTCTGAACAAATCAGTATTCTCCTTTTAGGTACTTGGTTGGGTTATGACATAGGCAGTATTTTCGCAACCTACCTTGAACAAGGAATACATAAAACTTTCACACGTGAAGCATTACATGAAGCTTTTTGTAAATTGGCACAGCAGCGAGATTATCAGGGTTGTACTTCCTACTTTCCACAAACCCCTTACCACTTAAGTTTTTGGTCAAACCCACAAGATAATGTGCGTTTAGGTTGGCAAACAGAAAAATTATTTCGAGAAAGCACTTGTGAAGTGATACCCGTACTCAGTGGAGAAACTTTTGTGTTATGTGATGCCCCGAGGGAAACGGGTATTCTAAGGTTAAATGAATTTTAATGATTTGAAGCAATAAGAAGACGATATTCTTAAAAAGTTTGCCAGCGATACTTTTTAGAATACTTGGGAAAAGGCATTGATAATTTAAGGAAAACAGCTATGCAACAAAAAGTATTTGATTTAAGAACATTAAATGGTACAAACGGATTTACAATAGTACCTCCGTTGGAGAGCAACCGTATTCAGGTGAATACTGCGGGAGACATTAATGCAGATGGATTAGATGATTTGGTAATTGGTGTTCCCTCTGGTTCAGATAATAACCCTAGTGTTGTATACGTCATCTTTGGTCAGCTTAATAGATTTTCAGCACAGTTTGATTTAAACACACTGAATGGAACGAATGGATTTAAAATTATAGAAGAAACAAGTTGGAGTAGCTTAGGCTCGTCAGTGAGTACAGCCGGTGATATCAATGGAGATGGGGTCAAGGATCTTGTTATAGGAGCATCTGGAACAAATAATAAGGACGGTGCTTGTTATGTGATTTTTGGACAAAAGGAGGAGCGTTTTCCTGCAACGTTTAATTTAAGTACGCTGAATGGAACCAACGGATTTCGTATCCTTGGAAGGGTAGAACTCTTAGGCAGGGCGGTAAGTACAACTTGTGATATCAATGGGGATAATTTTGATGATGTGGTAGTTGGCGCTCCTAGTCCGTATGAGTCTAGTTTAATTTATGTAATTTTTGGTCAAAAAGGAAATTTTCCTTCAGTATTTAATGTAAAGACTCTCAATGGAACCAATGGATTTATGATAACTTACGAAAAACGGATCAGGAAATAAAATTGTAGGTGATTCAGTAAATAGCGCAGGTGATATGAATGGGGATAAGATAGATGACCTTGTTTTCAACGTTTTGAATCTTTTCCGGATCCCCTGCAACTGCAGCTTTTGTGCTTTTTGGTCGCAGTGCTTTTCCTCCTTTGTTAAACTTAGCATTATTTAATAATACAGATGGTTTTCAGATCTTATCTAGCATAGTTGGCAGGGGGCTTACTTCAGTAAATACTGCTGGTGATATTAACGACGATGGTTTAGACGATGTAATTTTAGGCAATGCTAAATTATCTTCAGCTCATAGTTATATTATTTTTGGCAAATCACAATTTCCTTCTTCTGTAAATATACAGTTAATGAATAATACAACCGGTTTTTCAGTGAGGGGGTTACCTAGTTTAGGTTATTCTGTCAGTCGAGCAGGAGATATTAATGGCGATAAGGTAATGGATATTGTGTTAGGTGCAGGTGACCTTTTTGAAACTGGAGGCGCCTATGTTATTTTTGGTCGCCCTTGTCAGTTTCCTACGCTGTTTGATTCAAATAGATTAGATGGGATCCAAGGATTCGCTATAAATGCTCTATATAAAAACCAGCGATTAGGTAGTTCAGTCAGTACGGCAGGAGATATTAATGGAGATAAGTTCGCTGATTTGATTTTAGCCTCCTCCAAAGAAGTATATGTTATATTTGGACCCGCAGGCATGTCAAATGTGACACATCATTCCCTCAAGTCATCAATCCTGTGGAACACCAAGTGGTAGAAATTAATAAACCTTTTAATTTTACGATTGAAACAAATGAAGTTTTTGAAAATGTGGATGGCGATCCTTTAACTTTTTCTATACAAACAAGCAATAAGTCACAAATACCCACTTGGCTTCAATTTAATAATAACGATACAACCCTTACTTTTACCGGTACGCCATTATCAATAGGCAATACCAGTATAATTTTATCGGCAAAAGATTGGTGTAATGAAGTAGCGCAAACAGAATTTACAATTTCATCTATCAATCCAAATATTGGCTCAAACGCTTGGGTTACCCCTGTAGCTATTACCGCCGCGGGAGTACTAAGTTTAGCTGCATTGCTAGGAGCTGCTTATCGTAAATGGTTACAACCCCGCAACCATTAACGCCCCCATACCAGCGGATGAAGTTGATAATACGATACAAAAGTTAAAGAAGTACAACTAACTTTCTTAAGGACTTAAAAGTTTTCATTTTCATACAGTAATTAATAATTGATAGGAATCACGTTTAACTAAAATTTAAGGAGATTGTTATGTTTGGAAAGTCATTTAATTTAAGTACATTGACTGGAAAAAATGGATTTATGGCGCTAGGTCCCCTAGCTAGTGGGAACTTGGGTTCTTCCGTTAATACAGGGACGTGAATGGAGATAAATTGAGCGATATTATCCTAGGAGCTCCTGGTGCTAGAGGAGGTGCGAGTTATGTCATTTTTGGTCAGGCAGGAGGATTTTCACCTGAATTTAATTTTTCAGCCCTCAATGGAGTAAATGGATTTGCGATACAAGGACTACAATCAGGAGATGGTCTAGGTAGGTCAGTGAGTAGTGCAGGCGACATGAATGGGGATGGATTGGACGATATTGTGCTGGGTGCTGGAGGAACCGGAAAGCCAGGCGCAAGTTACATCATCTTCGGTCAAAAAGAAAAATTCCCCTCTTTTTTTAACTTAACATTGTTGGATGGGAGAAATGGCTTTAACGTCGTGGGGCTAGGTGCATCTGATAATTTAGGTTTTTCGGTGAGCAGTGCCGGAGATATCAACGGCGATAGACTGGATGATATTGTGTTAGGTGCGCGCGGTGCTAATTCATATGCTGGCACTTGTTATGTCATTTTTGGTCAAAGTAGTGGGTTTTCAGCACAGTTTGATTTATTAAAGCTGAATGGAACTAATGGATTTAGTGTGCCAGGATTATATAGAAATGATGCTTTAGGTTTATCGGTAGGTACCGCAGGCGATATGAATGGTGATGGCATTGACGATATGGTATTAAGTGCACGTGCAGAAGGGAATCTAAACACAGGAATCAGTTATGTCATTTTTGGTCAACGAGAGCCCTTTTCAGCGCAGTTCGATTTATCAAAGCTTAGGGGTGAAAATGGTTTTGCAATACCTGGATTGAATCAATTTTATACAGGTGGAATTATTTCTGCTAATACAGCGGGTGATATCAATGGAGATAAATTAGCGGATCTTATTATTGGTATGAAAGGGATAAATGGCAGCGTGAGACTTACACCAGGCATTACCTATGTAATTTTAGGCCAGCGTCTTTTCCCAGCTCGGCTCAATTTAAAGGAACTGAATGGCATGAATGGATTTGTTGTGCCTCCCTTAAGGTTTTATGATTCATTAGGTATTTCAGCCAATACTGCTGGTGATATCAACGGTGATGGCCTTGCTGACATAGTAATTGGTGTACTTAATACAAATTTATATAGCAAAACTGGAAGTTATGTCATCTTGGGCCAATGCAATGGGTTTCCAGCACAATTTAATTTAAGTACGCTTGATGGGACGAACCGGCTTTATCCTCTTTGCCTGGAACCAACACGTACACGTTAGGAAGTTCTGTTAGCACTGCAGGTGATATGAATGGTGATGGTTTAGCAGACATTGTGTTAGGAGCTTCGCCGAACTCTGGCCTGCAATCGTCTGGCACCAGTTATATAATATTTGGACCAGGCGCATCGCTTCATTACCAACCACCTATGGCAATCAGCACGCCAGAACATCAAACAGTATATATTAATCAGCCATTTAATTTTAATTTTAATGGGAGTGAAATTTTCAATGCTACGGCGAATACTTTAACTTATTTTGCCCAATCAAATGATGGTTCCCCATTGCCCTCTTGGGTGCATTTCGATGGCACTGATAAATCCCATTTAGTTTTTAGTGGTACGCCGCCTTCAACGAGTAAAATACGCAGTTGGTTTTAGTTGCAAAAGATTGTGCCCGTGTCGCAAGTACATCATTTTCTGTCTCTGTGGTTGATTCACTCACATGGTTGACTCCTACAGCGATAGCCGTAGGTAGTCTAGCAGTAGGGTTAGGTGCATTAATGGCTGCCGCTTATTGTAAATGGTGGAAACCACGTCAAGGCGATTATAAGCCTATACCTGACAACAAAGCCGATGCTCCGTCAGTATCAAGTATTTATAAACCCACCTAAGAATTTAAAAGGAGCATAATCATGCAACAAAAAACTTTTGATTTAAAGAAGCTTAATGGAACAAATGGTTTCACAATTTTTTTGAAAGTCGGAAGCGATCTCGGTCAAAAGGTTAACTCAGCAGGAGATATTAATGGTGATGGGTTAACAGATATTGCTTTGATAAGTCCTAGTGGTATAACATCAAGAGCGATCTATGTGATTTTTGGTAAACGAGATAAATTCCCTGAATCTTTTGATTTGAGCGGACTGGACGGCCATAATGGTTTTAAAATTCCATTACCAAAGAGGAAGTCAGCTACCCCCGTTGATTCAGTGAACACAGCAGGCGATTTGAACGGTGATGGATTAGAAGACATGGTAGTCGGTGTGCCTAGCACAGACGACTTTTCTGAGCTTGGTGTGAGCTATGTTATTTTTGGTCAAAGAACCCCTTTCCTGTGCAATTTAATCTTACACAACTGAATGGTAAAAATGGTTTTGTGATCCCAGGTGTTTGGAATGGGTACCGTGGATGGTTGGGGAGGTCAGTGGGTAATGCCGGGGACATCAATGGAGATGGACTGACTGACATAGTACTAGGGGATTATGACAATAGTTACATCATTTTTGGACAACGCGATGGGTATCGATCATCATTTGATTTGAGATCCCTTAATGGTACCAATGGATTTAGTGTCCCTGATATAAACGGTTCCAATAGCTTAGGCATTGCAGTTAGTGGAGTTGGTGATATTAATGGAGACGGGTTGGCTGATGTAGCGTTGGGTGCTCACTTTAATAATGATTTGCCGAAGAGGGAAATACCAGGGACGGCTTATGTTATTTTTGGTCAAGCAAATCAATTTCCTGCAATATTCGATTTAACTCTTTTGGATGGGAATAATGGCTTTAGTCTTCAAGGGATTAACAATGGAGACCAGTTCGGGAAATCTATTACAGGTATCGGCGATATTAATGGAGATGGACTAGCTGACATGGCAATTGGTGCACTCGTAGGTGGCTCATCAAGGAATGGAACTAGCTATGTGATTTTCGGACAAGCCAATGGATTTCCAGCACAATTTAAGTTAACAGCCTTAAATGGTATAAATGGATTTAAGGTGTCAGGGTTAGTCACTGACGCAAGCAGCATACCAATGAGTGGGGGGGAGATGTGAATGGGGATGGGATAGATGATTTACTATTAGGCTCACCATTTTCTGAGAGTTGGAAAGGAGTGGATTACGTTATTTTTGGCCAGCGGAATAGATTTTCAGCAGAGCTTGATTTGAATTCATTGGATGGCAGCAATGGTTTTAATGTACCCGGTTTGATGGAAAGAGATTACCTTGGAATTTCTGTTAGGTTGGGGGGAGATTTCAATGGCGATGGATTAGCAGACATTATGCTAGGCGCAAGTGGAGCAAATGGTGGTGAAGGTATATGCTATATCCTATTGGGTTCGGTGCCCTCTATTCTTTATCCCCCTCTCATCCTCAACCAACCGATACCACAATTAATTAATGTTAATCAGCCTTTTCATTTTACCTTCAATGCCACTGATATTTTTAGCAATCCGCAAGATTACCCCTTAAATTTCTCTTTGCAACCAGAGAAAAATGCTATCTTACCCTCATGGGTGCAGTTCGAGGCAGGTAATTCGACGATACCATTGACATTTTTTGGCACAGCTCCAACAGTGGGCGACACACGATTAGCTTTACTTGCTCAAAATGCTTGGAATCAAACCGTGAAGACGCCAGTAGATATTTTAGCAGTACCACAAGCAAACTCAGCTTTTGAGCTAGCTACATATTCATTGAGTGGCGCACTGGGGTTTGGTATGTTAATGGGATTAGGGTATGGTATCTATAAAGCGTACCAACGTTGCAAATCCTCTCATTCTGGTTATGAATCACTTGGAGAAATGAATCCTAAACCTGTGTAAGGAAATGCAATGGCAATAGAAAAGTCTTCTTTCAAACCCTGACCAATTCATTCCATGGGATTACAAACCGTCGAATGGACAGCACTAACCTGCGAAACTTTAGTCGGTATGGGAAGTTATGGTGACGTCTATCGTGGCAGTTGGCAAAATACTGTGGTTGCAATTAAGGCGTTGCGTCTTAAAACATTTTCAAGCAACTTGCGTACAGAGTTTGAGCGTGAAACAAAGATTATGGCTTATTTCCGATATCAGCATATCGTTTGCCTCTATGCGATCTGTTTAGAAGCCAACCATTATGCGCTTGTTATGGAATATATGGCAAAAGGTTCATTGTACCAGGTATTGCATGAACCACGAGAGAAATTATCTTGGTCAATACGATGGAGAATTGCGCTGGATATTGGAAAAGGATTAGCTTATTTGCATAGTCAATCTATTATTCATCGTGATTTAAAAAGTTTAAATGTGTTATTGGATAACAGTTATTGCGCTAAAATTAGTGACTTCGGACTAGCTAAAATTAAGTTAGAAACTAACAGTATCACGAGCACACAACACAAGCAAATGAATTCAGTCCGTTGGCTAGCACCAGAATTATTTAAGCGGGATGCTTCTGCTGACGTTTTCTCCGATATCTATAGTTATGGAATTGTGCTATGGGAGATTGCGACACGGCAGTTACCTTTCCAAGAGACGCCAGATAACCTTCTAATGGATAACAGAGGGTCACCAAGAGAAATTACCACTTGAGAGTCCACTTTCGTATAACAAACTGATTGAATGGTGCTGGAAACCCGCGATAGAGCGTCCTACAGCAGAACAAGTTGTAGAGCAGCTTGTCAAAGGGCAAGCAACGATAAAAGATGAAATACGGAGTTGGCAGATAGAAACTGCATTTTTATCTACTGAACATAAAACCTCCGAAGCGATTTATACGTTACGCCCTGCCTTGGGTAAGGATATTCAAAAAGTGATCGGCTTTTTATCAGCATCACCCTGTATCCGGTTATGAGATTCAATACATTGAAGCTATCGATAGCTCCTTGCTGGAAGAAGCTTTCATCTCACAAATGAGCCGTTTGCAACAACGCCATAAAAATCCTGCGTTTATTCCTAGCTGGCTTACGGAAAAGATAGACATTGATAAACACAGTTGGCGAACCACCGTGTATGGCCTTTTTGAAAAATTGACTAAACCACATGCAGACCTGGTTTGGCCTTCTGTAAAACTATTGCCTTTATGGCATGGCACTAAGTCTACCATTCTGGATAGTTTGTTTAAAACGGGTTATGCGAATTTAGCGGTGACCGATCCTGCGTTTTTTGGTAAAGGAATTTATGGTGCACACGAAGCGGAATATGCCTATCGGATCTACGCTAGTAAATACAAACAAGATAGTGCTTTAATTTTAAATTGGACAGCGATTTTCTCGGCGTACCCTGTCATTGATGATGATAAGATAAAGCTAGATGGCAAAGGTAATTATGCCAATCATGATGCGCATTTTATTCCGGTAGTACCACGCAATCCCCATAATCCAAATGAA
>CAWFQC010000021.1:0-33136 GCA_963817645.1 uncultured Gammaproteobacteria bacterium
TGCGCTCATCCTGACTGGACAGTGTATGTCACCTTTGGCGTTTCAAATTTTGATAAAGTCCCTCTCAAAGCCAATAGCCATATTGTTATTTGCGCTGATAATGATGGTCCTGATTCAGGACGGCAAGAGTGTTGAACGGGCAGCGACTCTATTGGCACAAAAAGGGATTGATGTTTGGGTAGCATTGCCTAAAAAACCAGAGGGTCAAAAAAGTGGGATTTTAATGATGCATTAACTGCGCAGGGTATTTCTCAGGTTAAAGTGGACCTTGACGCGGCATTTTTATACAGAGCAGGCATGACTCAAGATAATATTATTAAAGGGATTGAGGAAACACTGAGTAACATGCCTGCGCAAACGCTTGATCCCATGACTCCAGACATCATATCACCTGTTGAGGAGGAAAAACTTTCTTTTGAGCTATTACTGACTCATTATGTCGATTTGGAACTTGAACAAACCCGCCTTGTTAATACAATGCACATGACACGGTTAAAAGATCCGAAAGCAGGACGAGAATTATCCATTCAAGCGCTTGCTCATTCCGCTCATATTAAGACTTTTGCCCTCGAGGCTATTGCGCATCCTGAAATAAAAGCAGAGCTTGAGAAGCTTAAAAATGTGAGACCACTGCCTTTAGCACAACGCGGCGGTTTTATCGGCATTCGTGAAAAAATAAGTAAAGGTGAATGGCTCAGAGAAGACATACACGCTATTCTGGTTCGGCTGCGCGGCAAGGCACAAGATCAATTGCGTTCGCGCACACAAGAAAGAGACAGGGGTGGTCGATCTAGGTAAACTTTTTCATGGGGTATAGTCGTGTCAGTGACCTGGCTACTGTTTCTTTCCATTTTTATCAGTTTCGCAATACGCTAGTCTAGAAAATTTGTTTTAAAATCTCAGATAGCTTTTATTGAGCTACAAATGCGTCAATAATTTGCTACATCATAGCAACCCAGCAAAATTCCCACATGAATTTTTGCCTCTCCCAACTTGCTTAACGTACCATTTTTGGTACAATATATATTAAGGGGCTACCAATTATGCATCAAATAACCAAAAAATTAGAAGTAATATTTTTTTGCACGGAGCAGGGTTCAGAACCTGTTAGAGAGTGGCTTAGAGAACTGCCAAAAGAAGACAAGCAGGAAATTGGCAATGATATTAAGACAGTCCAATTGGGCTGGCCAATAGGAATGCCACTTGTAGGCAGTTTAGGGCATGGCCTATGGGAAGTTAGAATTAAGTTGCCAAAAGGAAGAATTGCGAGGATTATTTTCTTTTTAGACGGGAACATAATGATATTAGCCCATGGGTTTATTAAAAAATCACAAAAAATCTCTAAAAGCGAATTAGATTTAGCTATTAAGAGAAAACGAATTTATGAATCAAATCGAGGTTAATATGAGCACTAATAGGCACATGGGTTCTAAGTTTGATAGCTTTCTGGAAGAAGAGGGTCTATTAGAAGAGGCTGAAGCTGTCACCATAAAAAGAGTCATTGCCTTCGAACTTGAAAAAATAATGAAAGAAAAGAAACTGAGTAAATCAAAAATGGCCAGTATAATACAAACTAGTCGATCGCAGTTTGACCGCTTACTGGATCCTTCAAATACTTCTGTGACTTTAAATACAATTGTTAAGGCATCTCGGGCGATTGGTAAAAGAATTAATATCTCTTTGACTTTAGCAAGTGCCCGCTAATTGAAGTGAGGGTATTGTGAAGGCAATGGCATTCGGTTAAGGAAAATCATGGCCTTTGTAATGCACTAAAAGTTTTAGCACGTCCAGAACAAGCTCATGGGGCTTAAAAAAATAATATATTTTTAATTCAAATTTCCTTAACCGAATGCCATTGCTGCTAATTGAACCAACTTGTTGGTAACCAAACAGAGAACAAGCAAAATATAGTATTTTTTGCTATATTATCTAAATTTCTCAGCCCTCTTAAGGGGATACAATAAAATAGGAGGAGGGAAATGTTTAAACCAAACGAAAAGGAAGCAATCCAATACTATGTTATTGATAAGAATACATTTATACCGCAAACTATTGCAATAGCTACTGATGATGAACTGCCTACTCGCATTAACCCTGATGAGATATCTGTTGATTTAAAGAAAATTGAAGACGAAATGAATGTGCTTAAAAGATCTAATGGTGGTCTTAGTATTGAGCAAACAGCAGGCGCATTAAAAATATTTCTTTGGGACAAAGAAGATGTATATGTGGTTTATAATAAAGAGGTTTGTGGTATCGCAGAACTGGATAATCCATTAATAGCAGAAGATATAAACAATATCACGCATAACCCTACTTGGATAATGTTACCTTATGCAATTAATCATGAACATCAAATATCTATTGTTATAAATACCCGAAAAAGCCAGGTAATCGTTACAGACTCATTAGGTATTGATAGAACCAGTAGTGAGAATATAAAACAATTAGCTACTTTAATTAAATGCAAAACTATCACAAAGGGTATCAGCAACTATCAAAATAAAGCTGGAGCATGGGAGTGCGGTATCCATACCATTTATAATTCTCTCGACATTGTCCATAAAGTTAGAAAGAAACCTAAATCTAAGTTAGAACTAGATAATCATTTAAGGGATGCCCTAATAGCAGCAACAAGATATTCATTGATTGAAGGTGAAGTGCAAAAACAAAGAGATAATAATCGTTTAGAGAAATGTCGCTTACTTGAAGCAATTCAAAGCTTTAGAGATGAAAAAGGCTATTTCAAAAATAATGCACAAGATGACTTGAAGTTTTTGGCCGATGCATTGCAAGTCGAGTTATACGAAAATACTAATCGAGTAATGCCGACTTCCCATACAGACCGCGTTATGAAGCAAAAGGAAGTAATTCGTGACAGAGAAATTGAGCAATTGGTTGAGGAATATGAGAAAGAGCATAAAAATGATTTACTCGGAATTATTCTTCTAAATGTTTTAAAAAGGGGAGGTAAGTATGAAGAAGTCATTGATTTTTGTCGCAGAGCGTTAGAGGCAGATGATCTTGTATTTGTCGATAATACTCAAGATGAGGATGAAGATGTAGGACTATTTAATCTAGGGAGCATATTTCTTATATTATGCAAATACCGTAAAGCGCAAGAATGCTATGAGATTGTTTTAAGCAGCACGACTGCAAGCAAGAAATTAAAGGCAGATAGCATTAGAGCCTTAGGTAATGTTCATACTTGCATGGAGAATATACAGCTAGCTTATAGTTATCAGCTGCGCGCTATTGTAGCATATAGAAAAACTTTTGGTGAAGCCCATCCAGATATTGCAATGTGCCTAAACAATTTGGGGCTTTCTTACTCGTACTTGTACATTTTCTCTACTAACTTAGGCCACATTAAAAAAGCAATACAGTATTACCATGAAGCAATTAACATGTATAAAGAAACGTTAGGTGAAGAACACCGTTGGATAGCATTGAGTTTACATAACATAGGAATTGCATTCTACAGAATAGGAAATCTTGCTAAGGCTAGTAGCTATTTCCAACAGTCAATCGCAATGAAAGAGAAAATACTAGGGAGAAAGCATTCTAGCATATGGACACCTCTAAACTATTTAGGAAAAATTTATAAAGCGATGGGTAATTTTATTCAAGCAAGAAAATGCTATGAGAGAACGCTTGAAATAGAAGACAAAACCCCAAATAAAGATTTCTCTCTTAGGGCAGAAACCTTAAGTAATTTGGGCATGCTTTGTACTGATTTAAATGAATTTGAAGAAGCCATAGATTGTTACCAGCAAGCATGGGATGTAAGCGTTAAATTACTAGGGCCAGAGCATCCTGAAACAGCAGATATCTTGTTGTACTTCGCAATAACTTACTGTGAACAAAAAAAATATCCTGAAGCTATCCAATCTTTAAATAAGTATCTTGACATAATAAGAACAAGACCTAATGTAAATTTGGACCTTGTTCAGTTAATAGAAAATAAAATAGAAGAAGTTAATGCATTGTATAAACAGGAACTATCTATATCTTCCTCATCTAAAGAAATCACTTAGGAGCAACTTTAACATACAGATAAACGGCAGGCTTTCATGGCGTTCCATTTATTTGCATTTTAACACAATTTGATCCTGAGAGTCAGATGAAATTTAAACTTTTACAAATTCTCTGCGTTAATAGTTGTCACTACACTTTCATCATCCATGTTCTAGGCTCCATTATTTATAGGTCATCGCAAGTGAATTGATTCCACTTTCAAATTCTCATGGTATAATCATCGGTTTGATAAAAATTCGAGAATTGCTATGGATGATTTTATCTCTTCTGAAAAAGGACGACCTCTGAGTGTCGAGAAAAAACAGATAATTGTTAGGTTGAAAGAATACCTTGATCGTAATAAAGCGGATCTTAGTATAACTCTATCTAGTGTTGAACTGGTGTCCGAAGCACTTCAAATTGGCACGGCTACAGTTAAACGAAATAATGGCCGATTATAAGAAAGATCCTGTGGGATTTTCTGAAAAAACACCTGCATTTCGAGGACGTCCCGCTCATGCAGTTGACGCATCTCAGCAAGAAATAGTACGCGCTTACATTCGAGCAGAAAATATCGCAGGCAAGCAGATTACGCTAGAAGCAATTCGTGATTATTTACAAGAAACAAACAAGGATACTTTATGCCACATTTCCACTTTAGCCAGAACACTAGACCGCTGGGGATTTGAATTTGGCAAGGGTGTTCGTACTCAGCACCTGAAAGAAAAAGACTCAGTGGTTGCCAGAAGACGTCGTTATTTGAGAAGAATGCGCAACAATCGTGTTGAAAACTCTAAAGGCAAGACTATTCGCCCAGAAGTTTATTTAGATGAATCTTATGTGAATAAGAATCATAGCAATGATTTTACCTGGTACTCGAGCGAAGATGGGCCTTGGATACAAAAACCAACAGGTAGTGGCGAGCGATTTATTATCATCAATGCTATTACACAAAACGGATGGGTGCCTAATGCAAAATGCGTGTTTAAAAGTACGAAAAAAACAGGCGATTATCACGGGCAAATGAATTTTGAACTTTTTAAAAAATGGTTTTGTGAAAAATTGCTGCCAAATATTCCCGAAAAATCCTTGATCATTTTAGATAATGCCTCGTATCACAACGTATTAGCAGTAACTTCAGCACCTATTGCAAGTTCATCAAAACAGCGAATGATTGATTGGTTAAATCAGAATAAAATTCCATGTAACCCCGATTGTTTAAAATCAGAATTGATTGATGTATTGTCTAAATTTGCACCAGAACCAACTTATGGAATTGACGAAATTGCGAGAGAAAAAGGATTTGAAATAGTAAGAACACCGCCTTATCACCCGGAGCTTCAACCTATTGAATTGTGCTGGGGAGGTTTAAAAAACGAAATCGCTAGAAATTGCGATTTCACGATGAAGAATTTGGAAATTCAATTAGAAAACAGCTTTTCAAAAGTTACCAAAGAAACATGTGAAAAAGTTATTAAGAAGGTAAAAGAGCAAGAAGATAAATTTTGGCAAGAAGACGTAAATTTAGAAAAAGAATTGATTGACGAATGAACCTGTAAGTCGTGCACTGAGGTATTTTTGATGCAACCGTACAGTATACCATGAAAATTTCTCAATCGTATCAATTCGTTTGCGATTCACTATAGCTAATTTTACCATCAACTTTCCCCACTTTGTAATCAGCTTTGCAGACTCTTTAGGCAAAAGCATCTTTCTGTCTAATTCCGATAAAGCATCAGACATTCGGTTACCTATTAAAATAATTTTTTGGAAGAGGTCGGCTTGGCAACGAGTTAAGTTTAATTTGGCCTTGGGTGCACTTTTAGCTACTATATGATTGCGCATGATGACTACTCTCCTGTAGTTATTGTGTGAAGTGGCGGTTGAGTGTTTCCTGCACTCAACCACTGCGATAATTTAAGCATACGGTTAAAGAAGAATCAAATTTTTACTTACCTTACTGTTTAATGAGTGACTTTTTATCAAGGACAACTCTTCTTGAGGCAATACGACCAGCAAAGCTAATTGTCGTTTAACAGTTGTTCCCTCATCGGTTTCATGTATTGAGTGCACTGCGATCAATTTGAATGATCCGACGCTATGAATTCCTTGCAAATCGTGTAAGAGGAAAATTTTTGCCTCAGGTCCCTACTACTGGGACAAACCCTGTCATTGTTGTTGCGAAAGCATAATGCTCAAGACGGGGTTAGAGTTGGTGGTTTTGATCAAAAACATAACGAAATACAAAAGTGGCCTCTCAGTAATATAAAATTCTAATAATAGAAAGTGCTATGCGCTTCTTAATATTTCGATAGGATCTAACTGTGAAGCTTTATACGCAGGGTAGTATCCAAAAAATAGGCCGACCGCTACAGAAACCAAAAAACCGGTGATGATGGGAGTTATTAAAAAATGATATTCCCAATGGCTCAATATCGCGGTGATCAAGGCAAGCATTTCGCCAAAAATAATTCCCAGTAAGCCACCTGTCAGGGTCAAAACGGTCGCTTCGGCTAAAAAAAGATATAAAATATCTTTTTTTCCTGCGCCAACAGCCATCCGTATACCAATTTCTCTTTTTCGCTCAGAAACGGAGACTAACATGATATTCATTACGCCAATGCCCCCGACTACTAAGGCTACGCAACCTATAAACCCTAAGAGTAGTTTGAAAATCTGATTTTGGTTTTCCATGTTTTTAATAATAGTTTCGGGACTACTGAAATGGAATTGGAGGGTGGGGAAAGTAAAATGCAGTTGTTTTGAAATTTCTTTTTCGAGTTCAACCGGTTTTTTCATAGAGTCTATCTTGAAAATATAATTTTTAACCGTCAGGTTATTGCTAAGCATGAGTGAAGTTTTAACGGGTATGAATATGGATTGATTGCTATCAGCAAATAAAAATAGATTTTTGTCAGCAGGTTTAAGGACACCCACAATCGTAAAGTAAATATTATTTATGCGAATTTGTTTTCCAATCAGTGCTGCTTCCTCTTCGTTCAAGGAGTAGGCAATGCTATTTCCTAGCACACAATAAGAGGCTGATTTGTCTAAGTTTGACACGAAGCGTCCTGCCTCAATATCTAATTTCATTATGGTTTGAAACTCTTCAGTAGCACCTATTATATTAAGATCCATTTTGTCATTGCCAAATATGACGGAAGAAAATTGATTGGTGTAAGGCGCGCTGACTAAAACAGATGGAGCAACTATTTTTGTTAGTCGTTCTGGACAGACGCTGGTACTGTCTTGTGGTCTGTTGTTTTCGGCTAAATTTAATGCCAGTAAGTCTGTCCCTAATTTTTTAAATTGACTAAGAGCACTTTCGGCGGCAAGTTCACTGCCAGTCAATAGAGCAACAACAGATGCAGTACCAATTAACACACCCAGTAAGGTTAAAAATGATTGTAATAGGTGGGTTTTAATATTGCTTATAGCTTGTTGAATATAAGTTGTTATTGACAAAAGTTTTTCTCAAAATGAGGTAAAAAATGACGTCGTTCTCATCACTTCCCAACACCGCCATTCCCTTCTTGGCCTCATCAAGTTACTGGAAAGTTATTCGAGTTCCCTAATACTACCGTTTCGTATGTTGATCACTCTTTGGCATTGATGAGCAATAGCTTGATCATGCGTAATAATAACAATAGTGGCCTTTTCATTTTGGTTTAAAGCACTCAATAGTTCAAAAATTTCTTGACCTGTGCTACTGTCTAACGAGCCAGTTGGTTCATCTGCAAAAATTATTTTTGGGGAAGTCACCAATGCTCTTGCAATGGCAACACGCTGTTGCTGGCCTCCGGATAACTCTGAAGGTTTACGATTTTCAAAACCTGTTAAACCAACCTTAGCTAATACCTCTTTAGTCTTAATTTGTATAATTGAACGGGGGGTATTTTGGTATATCAAGGGTAACGAAATATTCTCAATAGCATTCATTCTTGGCATGAGCATAAACGATTGAAATATAAATCCGATAGACTGATTTCGGCGCTTGGCTAATGCCTCATGATTTAATGTATTGACCTCTTGGTTTTCAAAAAAATATTGTCCAGTGGTGGCACGGTCCAATAAGCCTAATATATTCATTAAGGTCGATTTTCCGGAGCCAGAAGGACCCATAATGGCCATAAACTCGCCATAGGAAATTTTAAGATTAATATTTTGTAAGATGGGAATGGCGTTATTCGCCATTTTATAGCTTTTATTAATCTGTTGTAGTTCAATCATGAAAGATGATCTTATCGTTAGGTTTTAAACCTCTCGTGATAGTCACTTCATCTAATGAGGTCATACCCGTTTCAACTGGAATATCATGAGCTTGTTGCGTGGTAGGATCGAGCAATGTAACCCAGTTTTTATTATCTTGTTGATAGACAGCTTTAATGGGGACTTTAATAGTGGGGGGTCCTTCCACCATAATATCAATTTTAGCACTCATGCCCACCCGAATTTTTTGGATTTGATAATGCGAAAGTTGTCCTACTTGAATCAGGACGGGAAAAGTCGAAAACCCAGTGTTTTCAGTTACTTTTGCTTGTCTTGCAACGGAGATAATTTTCCCCTGTAATTCTAGTTCTGGTTGGGCTTGAAAGGTAATTAAGACCTCATGTCCAGGTTGGAGATGATTAATGTCCAATTCAGAGATATTGGCAGTAATAGCAACGCCAGATAGGTCTCCAATGACTAATAAGGCATCATTTTTTTTGACCTCATACCCGACTTGAATTAGCTTGATGGACTCTGAATTTTGTTGAGGGAAAAGGACAATGCCTGAATTTCTAGCATAGAGAGCTAAATCCTCAAATTCATTTTGGAATAATTTTTTAACATCAGCGATCTCAGAAAGTGACATATTAAATACCGTTTGCTTTGCTGTCGGGAGATAGGATAATAATTGCTTCATTTTATTGGTAGCTTCAATAAAGCTTAATACATTATTTTGATATTGGTTTTGTTCATTAAAATATTCTTGCTCAGAAATTATTTTTTCTTGATACAAATCGTTTGTTCCCTCCATGCTTTTTTTGCTGTTGAGGAAAACCTGCTTGGTTCTAAGATAACTACTGATGGCTTCTCTGAAGTCATTTTCCATTTCTGGGGAATGAATGCGTAACAATAGTTGCCCTTTTTTAACATAATCGCCATAATGAAATTCCATTTTATTCACCACACCGCTAGCAGGGCTCATGATAAGCTCTTCCCTGATAGGTTTAATATTTCCAATGTAGTAAAGATGCAGAACATCTGTTTTTAAAGAGACGTTATAAATGTGTGAATTTTCACGTTGGGTCTTGTGTTTTGGGTGACAAGAGATGACCAATAAAAGAGCAGAAAATAAAAAAAATAAGGGTATTTTTTTTAACACGCTAGTTTAATACTCCATTTGTCGAGAGAAATACCTAATAATTTTTCAAAATCTGCTTCGCTATTAAGATAGGCAATTTGCGCAGAGATAAATGCTAATTGTTGCAATGTTAAGTTCCTCTGTAATGTGGTTACTTCAAATATGGTTGTACGCCCATATTCGAATTTTTTGTGCGCAATGTAAAGGCTTTGATCTGAATATTGAACGGCATCTTTTGCTATTTTTAACTGCAAATTCTGGGTCTGTAAATTTTGTACTGCATTCATGACAGCAGCGATCATCTTCTGGCGCTGCGTTTGAAGAGCAATTCGATATTGCTGTAGTGCTATTTTGGCGCGAACAAGATTTTGTCTGCGATTAACATCATGAATGGGAATGTTAAGATTTAGAATTAAGCTTCGATTGTTTCCAGGTAATTCATTTCCGATAGTATCAATCTGGTCAATATTAACCGGCGTAAAATCTTTGCGTCGAATAAGCTTTTGTTGTGCTCTACCAATTAAATTAAGTTTCCATTGTTGTTCATTCTTTGCAACAAGCAGAGCACGCTCGAGCAAATTTAAACGGACTAAATATTTTTGATATTCTGGATTATTTGCTAGCGCAATTTGAATAGCTTCAGTTGTCGTGGGTAGCTGTAATTTTTTAGTTTGTATTTTCCGATCAATTTCTAGGTTTGACCTGGGGTCAAGTCCAAGTCTTATCAGAAGATCTCGATAATCTTGGCAAATAGTATTGCGATCGTTGCTTAAAGCTAATTGTTGGTTGGCAATTTGGGCTTGTTGCTGAACAATCTCAGTTGCTGCAAGCTTGCCTGCCTTGATGCGTGCTTGGGTTGTTTGTAATAATTTGAAGGCTTCTTTGAGTGAAAGTTCATCGATTTCAAGATTATTATAATCCTGGACAAGTTTGTAATATGATTGAATCAGACTGGTAATCGTAGAGATCATAGTCTCTTTAAAGTCTAAACGGTTGATGATTTCTTGGTCTAAAGCATTTTTATAGCTGACTTGGGTCACTTGTGGTCCAAAACCACGGAGCAAGGGTTGAATTATTTCAACAACTGCGGCTGTCTCACGGCCTGCATTCACTTGATCTTCCAGTCCAACACCCAACGTTGTGCCATAGACAGTTTGAAAGCTGACCTTTGGATTAGTGGTGTAGAATGGTTTAGTTCCATTAGAATAAGTTGCAGAGGTATCGAAGCTGTATTGGGGCAAAAATTGATTTCTAGCGACTTCTAAACTAAATTTATCAACGATCCGTTGCAATTCTGCTGAGCGGATTTGTGGGTTGTTACGCAATGCTAAGGCAAGGGTATCTGCTAGAGTCAATAATTTTTTCTTGAAACAGCCCATCTCAGAATATAGCATCTCGTTGGCATTTATCTTTGGGGTTAGCAAAAATAAGAAAACCATAAAGAGGTGAACTGGGATTTTTCCTCGCTGCATTTTACCAAAGTAGGTTAGAAATGATAAGGACTACATTATAGGCTCCATTTAAATACAATTCAAATTAATAAGCCCAATGAGGAAAATATTGGGAAGTTATTTTGGCTGATTCCTAAGAATCGTCAAGGTTTAAGCGTTGCCAAATTATCAAAATAATTTCGAATGCCAAATACCCATGGTAGAATCCTATAGTCCTAAGAACTGTTAGAAGAAAAATATAAACTAGAGGAAAAAAAAATGAAATTTAAAAAAGTATTGATTACTACTCTCTTTAGCACACTCTTATTAATCTCAGGCTTGTCTCAAGCAGCTTCTTTAAGCAGTTTGCAGATATATAAAAATAATTTGCCTGCTCCGACTCAAGCATCAAAAGCATTGAAGTCTTCTGCTTATGCCTCTCAAATTGGTGTATTAAATAACAGCTCTGAGACAATATTTGTTTCCGTTCCAGGAACCCCCTTTAGCATGCGTGAACTATGGCCGGGTGAAAAATACTACTTTGTATCTGACGAATACTTCGACTTTGTATTCATTAAAGTATTTGACGCAGCAGGCAATTTATTCTTTAATGACTATGTCGCTAACCGAACTACCTTAATTATCAATGATTTTGAAGCTGCTTCTCGTAGAAGCACTGAGACTAAATCTAAACTCAAAGCAACGATTTCTCATTAAAAATAAAAAAAACACGGCCGTTAATTGTACCATCTCACCAGATCCGTCCTTAAAAAACGGATCTGGTCTTTAATCATTAAATGTAAAAGGATCATGCTCATTAATAGATTTAAATTCAGCTAGAATAATCCATTATTAACCAGAAATTTTTTCCCTATATCTGTATCATTTTTAGAGATGAAGGACATGCACGGAATAATCCTACAAATGGCACCCAGAAGGGGTAAAACTTTCTAAGCTAAGCAATTGCGCATGATGCCAAAACTCCAATGCACAATTTAAATAGATATCTTACCTACATTTCGAATATCTTATGGGCACCGCACTTCCATTTAGCGTAAAGGATTGCTAAAACAAATTTTACCCAATTTGGAATCAGTGGGTCCTTTAATGCTAGGTGCATTAATTGTTATAATAGGTGCTTTCAACAATCCAGTATTGCTAAAATAATTTTGCGCATCAATGTAGATGGATGTGCTTGCTTCTATGGATAAGTCCCAATATGAATAAAAATCAACGCCCGATTTTCGGCGGCGCCTTTGGAAAAACCCGTTATAATGAACCCAATCTATTGAACATCGTGTTGAGTGATAAAAGAAATGATACCCGCAACTAGTAAGAAAAAATATTACCAAGCATTAATCGCTAAAAAATCTGAATATGAAGGCGTTTTCTATGTTGGAGTTAAAACCACGGGCGTATTTTGTCGCCCCACCTGTCCCGCAAGAAAGCCAAAATTAGAAAATTGTGAGTTTTTTGAGACTGCTCAGCAAGCTCTGCTGGCTTCATTTCGACCTTGTAAACGTTGTCGGCCACTTTCTCATCCCAATCAGGTTTCAGCACTCGTGCAAACGCTGGTAGAAGCTGTTGAACGAGAACCTGAAAAACGCTGGAAAGATAAAGATTTCCAAGAATTATCGGTTGATGCAACAACCGCACGTCGTCAATTCAAAAAGCGCTATGGCATGACATTCGTTGAATACGCAAGGGCGCGACGCATGGGTCTTGCCATGAAAAAAATCAGGGCAGGAGACGCTGTGATTGATGCGCAACTTTCCACTGGGTATGAGTCCAGTAATGGTTTCAGAGATGCATTTTCTCTCATTATGGGGTCGGCTCCGACGAAGCTAGGGCATACTATAGGTCATCGCAAGTGAATTGATTCCACTTTCAAATTCTCATGGTATAATCATCGGTTTGATAAAAATTCGAGAATTGCTATGGATGATTTTATCTCTTCTGAAAAAGGACGACCTCTGAGTGTCGAGAAAAAACAGATAATTGTTAGGTTGAAAGAATACCTTGATCGTAATAAAGCGGATCTTAGTATAACTCTATCTAGTGTTGAACTGGTGTCCGAAGCACTTCAAATTGGCACGGCTACAGTTAAACGAAATAATGGCCGATTATAAGAAAGATCCTGTGGGATTTTCTGAAAAAACACCTGCATTTCGAGGACGTCCCGCTCATGCAGTTGACGCATCTCAGCAAGAAATAGTACGCGCTTACATTCGAGCAGAAAATATCGCAGGCAAGCAGATTACGCTAGAAGCAATTCGTGATTATTTACAAGAAACAAACAAGGATACTTTATGCCACATTTCCACTTTAGCCAGAACACTAGACCGCTGGGGATT
Source organism: uncultured Gammaproteobacteria bacterium (assembly GCA_963817645.1). Classification (GTDB taxonomy): domain Bacteria; phylum Pseudomonadota; class Gammaproteobacteria; order UBA6002; family UBA6002; genus UBA6002. The sequence continues at coordinate 13,149 of CAWFQC010000021.1, forward strand.
TGAATTTGGCAAGGGTGTTCGTACTCAGCACCTGAAAGAAAAAGACTCAGTGGTTGCCAGAAGACGTCGTTATTTGAGAAGAATGCGCAACAATCGTGTTGAAAACTCTAAAGGCAAGACTATTCGCCCAGAAGTTTATTTAGATGAATCTTATGTGAATAAGAATCATAGCAATGATTTTACCTGGTACTCGAGCGAAGATGGGCCTTGGATACAAAAACCAACAGGTAGTGGCGAGCGATTTATTATCATCAATGCTATTACACAAAACGGATGGGTGCCTAATGCAAAATGCGTGTTTAAAAGTACGAAAAAAACAGGCGATTATCACGGGCAAATGAATTTTGAACTTTTTAAAAAATGGTTTTGTGAAAAATTGCTGCCAAATATTCCCGAAAAATCCTTGATCATTTTAGATAATGCCTCGTATCACAACGTATTAGCAGTGACTTCAGCACCTATTGCAAGTTCATCAAAACAGCGAATGATTGATTGGTTAAATCAGAATAAAATTCCATGTAACCCCGATTGTTTAAAATCAGAATTGATTGATGTATTGTCTAAATTTGCACCAGAACCAACTTATGGAATTGACGAAATTGCGAGAGAAAAAGGATTTGAAATAGTAAGAACACCGCCTTATCACCCAGAGCTTCAACCTATTGAATTGTGCTGGGGAGGTTTAAAAAACGAAATCGCTAGAAATTGCGATTTCACGATGAAGAATTTGGAAATTCAATTAGAAAACAGCTTTTCAAAAGTTACCAAAGAAACATGTGAAAAAGTTATTAAGAAGGTAAAAGAGCAAGAAGATAAATTTTGGCAAGAAGACGTAAATTTAGAAAAAGAATTGATTGACGAATGAACCTGTAAGTCGTGCACTGAGGTATTTTTGATGCAACCGTACAGTATACCATGAAAATTTCTCAATCGTATCAATTCGTTTGCGATTCACTATAACATTCTAAAAGCATCATGGCTGGATACACGACTTGGACCGATGATAGTAATCTCCGATGAGAATAGGCTTTACCTTAGAATTTGTTGATCGTCGTGGTCTGGAACGTGAGGTTGAGCGTCTTAGGCAGAAAACTAAATCGTCGATAATACCCGGCCATACCCAACCCATTGGTTCTATCGAAAAGGAATTGAATCAGTATTTTGATGGTAAATTAACAGAATTCAAAACTCCATTATGTTTGCTAGGCTCGCCTTTTCAAAAACAGGTTTGGGACGAATTAAGAAGAATCCCTTATGGTGAGACACGCTCTTATTCTGACATAGCAAAATCGGTTGGGAAGGCATCTGCTTTCCGTGCCGTTGCTCAAGCAAATGGCGCCAATCAATTCGCCATCGTTATGCCTTGTCATCGTATTATTAACACGAATGGTAATTTGGGTGGTTATGGCGGCGGACTTACACGTAAGAAATGGTTAATTAATCACGAAAAAAAAACGATATTCTCAAGTTCGCAAGTTAGTATCGTTGAGTTATAATTTGGAAATAAGGAGAATTACTATGCACGCTACTGAACATTATTTAAAAACAAAAAATTTTGAGGTGATGCATCAAGCACCTAATATCCTTATTTTACCTAACGCTTGGGATGCAGCTAGTGCTCGCGTTTTTGAACAGGCGGGTTTTCATGCGATCGGTACAACCAGTGCTGGTATTGCCGCATCATTGGGTTATCGTGAGCCGGAAAGAATTCCTCGAGACGAAATGTTGCAGGCTATTCAGCGCATTATTCACGCAGTCCAATTGCCCGTCAGTGCAGATATTGAAGCAGGATATGCCTCTACACCTGAAGGTGTGGCTGAGACCGTTAGGATGGTAATTATGTCGGGGGCAGTAGGCGTTAATCTAGAGGATTCTCCGGGTATAGGAGATCATCCTTTGCAAGAGATTGAATCACAACTCGAACGGATTAAAGCCGCACGTTATGCTGCAATCTCCGCTGGCATTCCTCTCTTTATTAATGCACGCACAGATATTTATTTATTTGGAATTGGGGATCCAAACACTCGGTTTGAACAAGTAGTACACCGTGCAAATGCCTACCTTGAAGCGGGCGCTGATAGCATTTTTGTACCCGGTATTGGGGATTCCAAAATTATCGCGAGTCTTGTGAAAGAGATCCTCGGACCCATCAACATCCTGGCTAACCCAGGTGTACCAAGCATCCCTGAATTACAACAACTGGGTGTTGCACGGGTAAGCCTAGGATCTGGTCCGATGCGCGCCACACTTGGATTAGTAAGGCGGATTGCAGAAGAGTTAGTAGCAAACGGCACCTACAAAACATTTACCACAGACGCTATTTCCTATTCCGAAGTTAATCAATTTTTTTAAAAGGTAGTATTGGAGAAACTTCAGATGATAAAAATTGTCATAAACAATGAGGTAATGATTCTTACTGTCGAAGGATTACATAAATTATGGACTTTAAAATCAGAAATTATCATTCCCATTGAGCAAATTGTTGGCTCCCGTCTTAATGGTAACGAGATAACGCTATGACATCGGCATTTTGGAAACTGGGTGAGTAACATGAAAATTTATTAGTATTTATCGAGGCAAGCGCTTTTGAAGTCAATAAAGAAATTCAAGAAACACTTAAAAATATCCTGACTATTCGTTTCATTTTTTTATCCTTAAACCTTCTTAAATGCATCTCAACCATTTTGTCACTTTCAGAAGAAAGTGACAATAGCCAAAAGTTCTTGTCAATGAATTTATCAAGGCCGACTTCAATGAAATAGGTGCATTTGCCAACTCATAGCATGGGCGACTGAGCGTTCAGTAATTTGTTCCATTAGTGGAATATTTTCTACTGGATAGCCTTGCAACAACAATTCAGCAATAACCAAAAAATACTTCCATTGTTCTCCTTTAATACTCTTGGAGCGATGCCATAAAAGCATTCTTATTAATATAAAAATCCATTTGTCTAGTAGCTCACCTTTTAACAAAGTACGAGTGGTAATTTTAGGTAGGGAATTATTCGGAGCATCCTTCTTTGGATTGAAATGTTCTTCAATAGCCTCAGTAATCACCCGATTTACACGATCTCCCGTTTCAAACCATGAATTGGCAAAATCTGCTGTCGTTACCCAGAGGCCAATGGCATTTATTTATGTGAGTGATGCACAAAGAAGCAGCCTAGCCGGTTGATCTATTAAGTAATTTCATTATTTTAAAAAGTTCTTAACTCGAACAGCACCATCTGTCATGCTAATGCTAGGATTAACAGCTTAGAGCACTGAAACTAATGGATAATAAAGTAGACTCTCTTTTAAAAACCACATTTGGCGGCCGCCAATTTAGAAGGCATCAACTTACTGAAATACAAAAAACCGTTAGAATGTTTTCTGGGCTAAGTCGTCGAGAATTAGCCCATACGATTTGTGAGCGTTTTCAATGGAAAACCCCAAGAGGAACGGATAAAATTCAAACCTGCCTAAATGCTCTAGAAGAAATGGAATCCCGTGGCATTATAAAATTACCAGCTAAAGTCGAAAGAAATCATAAAGCACGGCAAAAAAAAATTTTATGGACTGATCAAACAAATGAAGCATTACCAATTGACTGTGCTGTGAATGAGTTAATGCCGATTAATCTCCAGGTTGTTACTGAGCCAGAACAAATTACTGAGTGGAATGAGTTTGTTGATCGATATCATTATTTGGGTTATAGGCGACCTATTGGGTCGCATTTGCGTTATTATGTTGTTGATCGCTATGGAAGAAAACTTGGTTGTTTATTGTTTTCATTTGCAACAATAAAATTAACCTGCCGTGATGAATGGATAGGTTGGACTGACTTACATCGCCAAAAACATTTAAATTTAATAGCTAATAACAATCGATTTTTAATTTTCCCATGGGTTAATGTGAAGCACCTTGCTTCAAAAGCATTGGCCTATGCCATACAACAAATTGCTAGGGATTGGGAATCCCATCATGGATATAAACCTGTATTAGTGGAGACATTTGTTGATCCTACAAGATATAACGGGACGTGTTATAAAGCGTCTAATTGGCAATATATTGGAAAAACGGCTGGGAAATCATTCAAAAATGAATCTGAATTTGGGAAAAAAGATGTCTATATTTATCCTTTAGATCCTGATGCTCGTGAACTACTTATGGATAATAAAAAATCTGTTTTTCAAAAAGTTGCCCCCTATAAAAACAGCCTGTATTACACCGGACAACCAGCAGGTTTATTTATGGCAAAAAATTATTACTGTTGTTGCATCTGTTGCAGAAAATTTTGATAAAGAATGGCAACAAAGACGACGTGTATTATCTACCTTATTAATTATTTTATTTATTTTCCGACTTATATTTTCCAAGAACAAGCAAGGTTATGGACTGACCATTGCTGAATTATGGGAATATTGTCATAAATTACATATTCCACTACCACAAGCTAAACCAGTGGTACCTGCTGCATTTTGTAACGCAAGGAAAAAGATGGATGAATCTATTTTTAAGACATTAAACACAAAGATTATTCATGAATATGAAAGTGATCGCGAAGATTATCGATGGAAAAATCATAGACTATTTGCTATTGATGGATCAAAAATAAATTTACCTAAAGAATTGCTGAACGATGGTTATCAAAAACCATCTGATAACGCTCACTTTCCTCAGGGCATGGTGAGTTGTCTGTATCAATTAAAATCAAAGATCCCTTATCAATTGAATTAGCTGCACATCTGGACGAACGACGTTTGGCATTTGAACATATTCAGTTCCTACATGAGGACGATCTTGTTGTGTATGATCGTGGTTATTTTTCTTATGCTTTACTGTACACACATTATAAGAAAAAACTTCATGCTGTTTTCCGATTACCAAGTAGCTCATACAAATTAATTAAGCAATTTATGGAAAGTGACGATATTGAACGTGTGATAACGATTATGCCAACATCAAAAGATCAACGAGTAATTTTAAAAAAATACCCACATATTGAATTTATCCCATTACAGTTAAGATTAATCAAATACACTATTAACAATATGGCTTATACTTTGGGAACGACACTTTTTGATCATCATCAGTATCAATACAATGAATTAGCTGAGCTATACCATGCTCGTTGGGGAATTGAAGAGCTTTATAAAATATCCAAGGTACTAATTGATGTGGAAGACTTTCATGGCAAAACCGAGCGCGGCGTTAAACAGGAATTATTTGCGCACTTTGTTATACTGACCCTCAGTAGAATTTTTTCAAATCAAACGGACGATATATTACTTTTACGAAAAGGGATAAACAAATCAGACTCCTCCAATATGATGAAGACTAACCTAAAAAATTGCTTGATCACTGTTGCAAGAAATTTAGAAGGTTTGTTCTTGCGTCAAGCCGCTTATGTGAAAGAATCCATTCATATAATTACTGAGTCTATTGCAACATGTTACCAAAAAATAAGACCCAATCGTTCATATGCACGCGTTTCTAATAAAATTCCTAAAAAGTGGAAACTCGCAAAAAAGAAAAGCACGAAGGCAGTAGCAGTGCCGTAAAATTATATTTACAAATATTGTTCAAATTGAGTTAGTGTAAATGTGTAAATAACATCACTCTTAAGTGAATGGCCCTGATTCCTTAAATAAATGCCATTGACCCAGAGGCTGCTTGTATTCAAGGCTCGGTCCACTAAGGGAGGTATTTGTATCCAGTTTTTCCTGATCTTTTATCCGATTGATCTCCGCCATTGGGTTAATGGGTTGAGGAAGCCAGTTCTGCACACCAAATAACTCGGCAACTTCAAGAAATGATGGCTCTGGAATGTGATTCTTTATTTGACCAACGGAAATAAAGTGCCCAACGAGTTTTGAAACAAAGGTTGTGGAAACCGATTTTGAAGGCAAAGTATATCCTTCGAGAATATCAGAAAATTCCTTGGCATGGGCTTTATGCGTCACAAACGGTCCTCTAATACCAATGCCTTCTTTGAGGAGAAATCCTGCGATTGTTCGTTGATTTTTTGCTTTTGTTTCAAACAGAATACACTGAACACCGGCACCATCAACACTAGATGAATTTAATTTTGTTATTTTAGAGGAAGGATGTGGTGCTGGCATGATTCCTTTTTTACGAACCTGTTGAATGAGTGTATCAATCGATGCCTGCTCATCGTGAGGCAACCAATTTCTTATGACAATAAACCGACGTAGAGAAGTAGGGGAAACCTGTGCAGTATTCTCAGCAAAATTGTGAAGCCATATTAATGGAACCATACAGCGAATTGATTTTTTAGGATGTAGCAACATCAATACCCCCACATCCTGAACAAAGGTATTTTTTGCGGTGGTCAGCTCATTAATTAAAGCACATTGGATCTCTATTGGCTGAAGTTGAATCTGAGCAATCAGAAAATCATACAATTCAAACGAGGTATTTATTCCTCCTTCACGACGCATCAGATCTAAAAGAGCAGGTAATTGAGGCGCAATATCAGGTAAATTGTCTAAAACAGTGGAGTCATAGACATGGGCATCATAATCTAACTCCGGGGTAGGAAGCTTGGCGTCATGCAGAGCATCACTAATCAGTATCTTCTTCTCCGGACTTAAAACCTGGAATATTTGTTTCAAGGACTGATGAAGACGCTCTAAAATAGTTTGTGCGTTAGTGTCTTGATTGTCTAATTTATAACGCAATCTCGTGAATGCCTCATTAAAAAGAAGAGATAACTGGCGCTCTTTATTTTGAATAAACTGATCATCGGGAAGAGCTGAAAAATAGTCTAGGCACAACAAAACTAATTCAGGGTGAGTAACAAATTGTCGTTCAACACTATTTGGCACGCATAAAGCGCTTGCCTCTAAATTCATCATGCAATCAAAAAGAGATTTTACGGAGTTCATTTGTGGATTACCTCATGATTTACTTTTCCTAACAGTTCTTTTTACTTTGAATATCGCAAGATTCATTTGCCTACGATAGGTTGTTTCAGTTCCTGTAACCTCCATTTTGTCGTCAGGAACAATTAAATCCCCATTGCTTTGGTGAGTTTTCAGGTAGCGACTGAACCTGGCTAATCACGCTGCTTAACTCTCTAGCTTTGGCAAAGGTATCAATAATAGCCAGCGTTGTTTCTGTTGCTCGTGGGCTTTTTAAAATGGTGGCCAGCATGTATAAACCACGTTCGGTAAAGGCAATTGGAAGCTTAACTTTTCCACCTTTGATTGAAGTCTCAAATCGCAACTTCAATGGTTCCCATTCTTCTTTGGTCAATTCAATTAAGTAACCCAACGGAAATTTATCTGGATTTCGATTAACTGCTTCATTGATTCTTTTAGTTTCAACCTGATATAAATCAGCAACATCTGAATCAATAATCACTTTTTGATTCCGAATCTCAATGATTTTTTTCTGAACTTGATCATATTTAATCACTTGCATACCTGAAATTGTCCTATTTCATCCTTGTCTTTAGCAAGGGCTCTATAAACTGAAGAACGCCCGATCCTTAATTGCCGTGATATTGTGGTAGGACTTAAGTTTTCTTCAAAGCGAAGTCTCTGAATCTCTTTATCGTCAATCTCTTTTTTTCTTCCAGAGTAAGCGCCACGCTTTTTTGCGGCAGCAATACCTTCGAGTTGACGTTCACGTCGAAGGTTTGTTTCAAACTCTGCAAAAACACCTAACATATCCAGGAAGGCCTTGCCCGCTGCAGTACGTGTATCTATAGGTTGCTCAGTTGCCTTTAATGTTACGTTTTTTTCCTTAAGCAGGTGCACAATATCTTGTAAATCCTTGATGCTACGGGCAAGCCTATCTACTCGGGTGACCATTAAGGTATCCCCTGCTTGCAAAAACTCAAGCAATAATTCCAATTCAGTACGTGAATGGCCGACTCCAGATGCCTTTTCAGCTCGTACAATTTCGCAACCGGAGGCAAGAAGCGCTTTTGCCTGCAAGGCATAATCTTGATTGATGCTTGAAACCCTAGCATAACCGTAACAAGCCATAACCTCTGGGTCGCCAAACCGTGCATTATACTCGATTACACCGAAGCCCATTGGACGTCACCATGAAGCCGCCGTACAAAATGCCTTTGTATTCCTGACCCGTTTCTTTGAGGAGTGCTTCGCCGACGAGCCTGTTGATTTCTCCGGCTTTATGGATGTCCTCTTGGGACAGGAACGGAAGCGAGTGGTTGGCGCAAGAGTAAGAACCCATACCACCGGTATTCGGTCCCGTGTCGCTATCGCGCGCTCGCTTGTGATCCTGAACAGGTATGGTGTGCGCAATGTGATGACCGTCAAAAAAAGATTGATAAGAAAACTCCTCTCCATCTAATTTTTCTTCAATAACAACTGCCGTATGACCTGCTGAAAACAGCTCTTCGCAATATTTTAACGAACTATCAATAGAATGCAAGTGCTCTCCAAAAACTTTAACCCCCTTGCCACCAGTCAATCCGTCGGGCTTTATTACAAAAGCACCCAATTCACCGACATATTTGCCAATTCCGTCCATTGAATAAAATACCATGTATTCAGGATTTCCGGGAATATTATATTTGGTTAGAAGATTTCTGGTAAACGATTTGCTCGTTTCGAGTTTGGCAAGGCACTTTACAGGGCCAACACAAGAAACCCCCATCTGCCACAACGCATCGGCCACACCGGTTGCTAATGGTTCCTCAGGCCCGATCAGCGCCAAATCAGGACCAATCTTTCTGACGCATTCTTGAACAAACGCCACATCGTCGCTTCTCCCAACAAAAAGTCGGTCAGGTGCAGCTAGTTCGCCAATATGAACATCCGAATTGACATATACTTCGATCGAAGCGGAACTCGGCAGGAACGCTTCCACGGTCGCGTGAAGGCGAGCCGATTCCCGATCACAAAACTTTTTTTACCTTACGGATCATCCCGCTTATCCGATCATTGACTGCTTGGGTTAGGCGGCTCTCGGAGTACGCCCTATGCACGATATCACCCTTATGCCTCTACGTTTTTGTAAAAGGCAAATGCCGCATATTCGATCCTTTTCATTTGCTCCCAGCCCAACTCATACGTGCTTTACTAAATCCAAATGGTACCTGAACGCGCCAAGTCAATTCGCGCAATATCGAAACCTCAAATTGCCCCTTTTCACGGTAGGTTACCCACAAAAATGCTCGCATTTTCAGCTCTCGGGATTGCGTATCGCAAGTGTGGTTCACCACTTTAGACCCAAGCCATGCTGCCGCGTCTCGACGAGGACCTGCTTGCGTTTGCTGCTTTCCTGCGTCGAGGAGAGGCTGCCAGAGCGTCCGGCACGGCTCTCGGAAAAAACCGCGCTGAGCGTCGTGCTCGCCGGCCAAGGGCTATACGGCGTTAAGGGTACCTGAGGGGGAGCAGATAATCCTTGGCATCGAGCGGTCAGCCAGCAATACGGTTTGTCTCGATGACCCATGCCGGAAGCGAAGCCGCGAGGAGAAAAACTTGTCACCGACGGCGGTCGTGTCGATCAATATTGACAGGCGGTTTGCGCCGATGTGGCTCACGCGCGGCCTACGCGCCTATGCGGCGATGGAGTCTGATCGAACTGGTCTGGCGGATTTTACCGCCGCGATATCGGCTTGCGGGCCACGCGCGATCCGGTTTGATTGCGACCGGACTACGCGCGCGGAAGCACGTACTTATGTCGGCAAAGCGTGGCCTTGAATTTGGGCCATCACCGAAGCCGTAAGTCGTTTTGTCGCGGCGAAACCTAAAGAGGTTGAAGCTAGTATCGCTAGGTCAAAGGCTAAAAAGCCGCCGCAGGATGCTCCCCGCGACGGCCAGGACGCGCTAAGCGTCATTCAGAGCGGCCTTAGCCGCAGCAACGAGAGTGGGCACGGACGTGCTCCACCCGACCAAACCGGATACGCACATAAGCGCGTACCTGGTGGCAAGCGCGAACGCGTGCCATTTTGGCCTCCTTTCGGAAGCCACAGGGTTGAACAGACGGTCGGGTAGTGATAAATTCCCGAAGCGGGAACGGCTCACCGGCCCGACCTGTCCGCTAGACGGGCTCTGTGGTAGGGGGCGCCGTCCAGTGACCTAAGCTATCCGGCCTCCAAGGTTGCAGCCTTGGAGGCCGTCGCGTTTTAGGCTTGTGGAACTCTACTGAAATCCTTGGTCAGAGCGCAAGAGGCACTCTTTTCCTATTGTGTCCGTTTTACGAATCCATTAACCATATTTGGAATCCGATTAAAGAGTTAGGTATTAAATGTTATATATCCCGGACGAGTTGGTTGCGAGTGCCAGACGCATGTCTGAGTTCGAGGACTTATTAACGCGGTTCAAGCGCCAGAGAGAGCAAGCTCAAGCCATTGTTCAACGCTTTAACCAAGTTATTGACTTATTGGAGAGAGCAAAAGAGGCGCTTGGGCCTGAAGGCCTAGAGCAGTTGATAAATTCTCTTCCTCGGCTCCCCAATGTGGTGGCGAAAGAGCCTCAAAGGACGCGGGGAATTTTCCCTCCCGCCGATGTCGCGGCGACTGTTAAGCTTGTTCTATCTGAGACCGGACGCCCAATGAAAAGAGGCGAATTAGTCGCTGAATTGGAAAAGAGACAAATTCTTCTTGCTGGAAAAGATAAGAACAAAAATCTTGGGACAATCCTTTGGAGACATCCAACCGAGTTCATTCATCTTGAAAAGCTCGGATATTGGCTGCGTGCCGTGCCTCTTGAAGGAGTTTACAAACCAGAAAATTGATCGATAGAGCGGCCCCCACGCGCCGTCAAGCTGTCGGGTCAAGCACGTATATAGGTCCCTTCCGGAGTACCGGCATCCGTTGCTGACCCGGCAATAACAGCCTAATATAGCCGAAACATTTGGAAGCGACGGCTGCTGTCCATCGCTTTCAATCTATTTTCAAGGGAGGATATTACGAGGCAAGGGTTTTTCGGTGCAATTCTTTTCCTGGGATGCGCGGGGATGGCGGCTCCATCCGTGGCGGGGGATCAATACCGGCCTTTGGACGCAGGCGGCACATCAAGGCCCTCCGGGATGCGCACGGGCATTTATCGCGGACATGCTGTCACCTATGCCATCATCAACGGAAAGCCGATTTTCGAGGGCGATATCATCCTTGACCATGTTCAGGATCTTGCCCCCGGCCAGCCGCTCCCCAAAAGGCCGCACCAGCATCAGTGGGCATTGCTTACGCCCAGTATTTCTGGCCGAAAGATAGTTTGGGCGTTGCGGAAATTCCCTACATCGGAACCTCGGGCGCTACAGATCTCGGCGCGGCCCTCAAGCAATTCAACACTACTTTCACCGGCATTATCCAGTTCGTTCCGCGGACCACGCAGGCCGATTACGTTAACTTCGATTTCGACCCAACCAATCACAGCGCTACGTGCGATCCCGTTGTCGGCCGTGCCGGCGGTGAACAAGTAACCGGCGGCTGGATCGATTGCAGTCTGGGGACGCTCCTGCACGAGTTGGGCCATATTGCGGGCCTATATCACGAGCATTCGCGTCCGGACCGCAACAACTTCGTGACGATCAGTTACGCCAATATGATCAAGGGATCGAAGTCGAATTTCGATCAGCTGACCGACAATTATCAAGTTTTCGGGCTCTATGATTACGGCTCGGTGATGCATTACATCGCGTTCGCTTTTTCGCGCAACGGCGGGCCGGTGATTAGATCCATTCCCCCCCGGAATTCCGCTATCGATCTCACGGGTTACACCGCGGCCGATATAGATGGCATCAAGCGTCTCTACGGCGCCGCGCCGAAGAGCGTGACGATCGCTACCAACCCGCCAGGCCTTACCGTCACCGTCGATGGAACCAATTACACATCGCCGCAGACCTTCAACTGGGCGCTGAACTCCACGCACACCCTGGCGGTTTCCGCGGCTGCGCAAACTTTAGCAGGGGCGACCTACGTTTTCGGGCGGTGGAATGACGCTTCTGCCGCCAGCCACACGATAAAAATTAGTCCCGGAAACAGAACTCTTGCCTTGCCGGCGACATCGCCGGCGATTACCGTTTACACGGCCAATTTCATCAAACTGGCGGCGTATACAGCCACGGCCATTCCCACGGGTGCGGGAACAGTCGGCGCGAAGTCCCCCGGCAAAATCCTATACGGGGGCAACCGGCGTTTTCTATGTTGAGCGTCAGCAGGTAACCCTCAGCGCCGCGGCCGCTACAGGTTATTCCTTCCTTGAGTGGGGCGGCATAAATGAACCCTTAAGCGCAAATCCAAAATCAAATTATGTGCCGGAGACGAGCACCCCCTACAACGTCACGGCCAATTTCACCAAGCAGCCGGTGACAACGATTACGACCAACCCGCCGGGCTTGGGCCTTTATGTCGACGGTGTGTTCTGGTACGGGCCGCAGAGTTTTGCGTCCGATTATTTTTCGACCTGGACGCCGGGTTCCACCCACACCATCTCCAGCTATACTCCGCAGCTTCCCTACAGCATCAATTCGCGCTACGCGTTTTCATCGTGGAGCGATGGCGGCGCGCTAACGCATTCCATCACAGCCACCGCCGCAAATCAGACGTTTACCGCCAATTTCACACCGCAATTCGCGCCGGTGGCCTATGCCACCCCGTCCTGCGCCGCGGCTTTGACCCTGACGCCGGGCTCGCCCGACGGCTTCTATAGCAAGGGCACGAATGTGGCGGTCACCGCGAATACTGCATCTGGTTGGGTCCTCACCGGATGGCTCGATGATTTGGCGGGCACGACAAATCCGCAAACTCTGATCGTCAACGACAAGGAATTGGCGGTCGCGAATTACGACACTACGGCGGCCGCGCTGGCAGTTACGAGCCTCGCTCCGGCCAGCCTTACCGCCGGTTCCGCCGGTCAGACACTTGTCATCAAAGGCACGGCATTCACGCCTTCGCCGCCATCGAGCATCGTGTTCGTCAACAATGTGTTTCGAACATCGCAATTCGTCGGCGGAACTCAAATCAATGTCAACCTTACACCGGCGGATGTAGCAACAGCCGGGGCGTTCCAGGTCGGCGTCTCCAATTTCCCGTCGGGCGCGCCTTGTTCAGCCTTTATGGCACTGCCATTCTTCGTGACGACACCTTGATTAGAAACCAGGGCCTTTCACTAGAGCATTTTCAAGCGAAGTGGACACCGGTTCGCGTTAAGAAAATGCGATAAACCAAAAACATAGAGCGCTTTCTGATTCCAGTGAATCAGAAAGCGCTCTGCCCCAAATCAAATCGGGTCCTATGCGCCTGCGCGCCGTATTCTGTCGCGCCGCCACTGCATGTCTACGCTCGCAGCGAGCACGACGCCTGCTTTGTAAATAGGATTATGAGTGAACATCAAGGAGCGCGTAATCCAATTCAACGGATCATCTTCCCCGCGCCGGCCCCGTGGACTTCACCGGCGGTATTGATCGAATTGGGGTTCGCGGGCGGGCAGCCTGAGATGCCCGCGCGACGGCGTGCCATCGTCCATACGGACAGCGACGGGTGAAGCCCCGGTCTGGCCGTAACCGGACACGTCTGGAATCCGGGAGCCGAATTGGACACGGACATGACCGTCAATCCGCTCGCAACCAGCGGTTTCCTCGGTTCGCGTTCGGCTCGCGGCACAGCGCTCTGTCGCGCGCGAAGCAAACTCGGTGCCGGATTGAAGCTCGTTCGCCCGCACGGGTTTGCCAAAGCCAAGGCTCACAGCGGCCGCGCAGCAGCCGATTGAGATAAAAATCTCGCGCAAATTCATTTGTATCCTAAACAATTCGTTGAGTTGCTAGAGGTCATTTTGATGACCTTACAATGAGGCGATATAATGATACGTTAATCTTTATTCTCGCCAATCTCCCAAGGCCGCTTGGACCAAGGCAAGAGCCGCGATGGCGGCCGTGTCGGCCCGCAAAATGCGCGGGCCTAGAGGCAGGCGCAACACGCAAGACAAGCCAAGGAGCGCCTCCCTTTCCCGGGGCTCGAAGCCGCCTTCGGGGCCGATCAAAACGGCGAGCGCTTGTGGCCCTTTTGCTTCGGCGCGGGAACGCAGCGCCGCCAACGGATCGCCTGATGGCGCGTCTTCGTCACAAAAGACGAGGAGGCGGTTTTCGTCCCAAGCGCCGAGCATCGCGTCGAGGCGGATCGGGGAAGCGATTTCAGGAATTGACAGAATGCCGCATTGCTCTGCGGCTTCGATGGCATGGGCGTGCATCCTATCGCTATTGATCCGGCTCGTCTGGGTGCGGCCGGTCAGCACTGGGCGCAGCACTCCGGCTCCCATTTCCACCGCCTTTTCAAGCATGTAATCCTGTCTTGCCTGTTTCAGCGGCGCGAACACATAATGCAGATCGGGACGCGGCTCCTGTGGCCGTGTCAACTTGTCGGCCACGAGCGTGACACATTTGCGGTTAGACATGGCAACGTGCGTCTCCCATTCGCCGTCGCGGCCATTGAAAACAAGGATCCTTTCACCTACCGATCGGCGCAACACATTGCGGACATAATTTGCTTGTGTCTGGTCGAGAACGATTTGCGCCGCCCGGGCCAAGGGGGGATTGACATAGAGGCGCCGCGCGACGAAATCATAGCGGGACATGCGGTCCCTCGGCGAGTTTGAGGGCGCGCTGCGACGCGCGCGAACCGGTTATGCTTGCGTGCGCGGCGCTGTTTGTTATGAACGCACGCGAATTCGCTTGCCACGAATTGGCAAGAATCCTAGCGCGGCAAAACGCGGCTACGATAACAGATGTCCTTGAACAAATGTCCTTGGCAAAAAACTGGAACGACACATCGAAACGTCGCTGAAAGGCTCGCATCATGATGGCACTTAGGCGGACTGAGCTCGCTGCGTAAAGCCGCGTTTGCCATCATCGCCGTGATCCCGTTCGCAGGCTGTGGCATGGCTTATGCGACCGATTGCAACCAAGATATCGGCGCGCTCTCCAAGAAGCGTCAGGGCGTCATCGATCAACTCAATAAGCTCACCGAGGGTGGCAAGAAACAGCTCGATCCCGTGGCCTCTTGTCCGAAGCTGCGTGCGCTGGTCGCCGTCGAGCATGAGCTCCTTGCTTATTTAACAAAGAACAAGGATTGGTGCGCGGTCCCTGACGAAGCGTTCCAGAATATTTCGGCGAGCACCGGCAAATCCGGCAAGGTTGCTGATCAAGCCTGCAAGATTGCGGCACAGATGAAGAAAGCGCAAGAGCAGCAGGCCGCGGGCGTCCTCAACGCGCCGCAAACGAAGCTGCCCGCCGGGCCGCTGTGACGCAACGCCCGGCCGGGCCAGAAGCGCCCAGCCAGCGCGACCAGTCCGCGCCCGCCACTCTACCAAATTCCGTTGCGGAACCGCTCATCTTCCGGCTCGCGCCAAGTTCCTGGCATCCCCTGCTTCAACTCGCGCGCCTCGATCGCCCGATCGGCTGGTGGCTGCTTCTGTTGCCATGCTGGTGGGGAAGCGCGCTCGCGAGCATTTATCAAAGTGGACCGTTGCAAGTCCGCGACCTTCTCTTGTTTTTCATTGGCGCCGTCGTCATGCGCGGCGCCGGCGCGACTTACAACGACATCATCGATCGCGGGATCGATGCGAAGGTAGAGCGCACGAAATGGCGTCCGCTCGCCTCGGGACGGATCAGCGCAACGGCCGCCGCCGCCTTTCTTGCCGCGCAATGTCTTGCCGGACTTGCCGTGCTTTCAAGTTTCAATGGCTTTACGATCCGTTTGGGATTTGCCTCGCTTGGCGTCGTTGGCCTCTATCCTTTCATGAAGCGATTGAGTTCCTGGCCGCAAGCGGTTCTGGGCGCGGCTTTCGCATGGGGTGCCCTGGTTGGCTGGGCGGCAGCCCTCGGATCGCTCGCATCCGCGCCATTCTTGCTTTATCTCGGCGCGGTTTTTTGGACCATCGGCTACGATACGATCTACGCGGTGCAAGACATTGAGGATGATGCGCTTGCGGGCATCGGTTCGACCGCGCGGGCATTCGGCGAGCGCCTTCGTTTAGGGATTGGAGTTCTCTACGCGCTCGCGGTCATCTGCATCGAAGTGGCGCTCCTTGCCGCCCGCGCGGGCTTGCCGGCACAAGGCGGCCTCGTTCTTTTCGCGCTGCACCTCGGCTGGCAGGCGATGCGGATCAACCCCGGAAATGGCGCCCTCGCGTTGCGCTTGTTTCGCTCAAACAGAGACGCAGGGCTTATGCTTTTCGCTGGTCTCGCGGCGGACATCTTTCTCGCGCCGAACTGATGTCTTGCTCGGCGCCCAAAGCAGAAAACGCCGCGCGGAACCTTCTGTGCGAGTTTGGCATTCCTTCCGGCGTAAGTCCTACCGCAAGGGCCCACAATTTTCCGGAGAACGCACATGCTGAGATTGGCCCTCATCTTTCTCTTGATATCTGTTGTCGCCGGTGTCCTTGGGTTCACCGGCATATCGGCGGCTACCGGCGGGATCGCGCGCATACTTTTCCTAATTTTCATTATTGGGTTTATCGTTTTCCTTGTGCTTGGCCTGCTGGGTGGCGAGACGATTTTCTAGGGACTCGGAATTTGCCCTCTTGGAACCATGGGCTTAAGGACGTCGTTGACTTGAAACGAGACGGTGGAGTGTTCTGCGCTTATTCGGCCGCGCGAGTGTGATGCGCTCCAATCCAACTGTCCAAATCGCGCGCGGCCCGCGCGGCGATCGCGGCTTTACGGCTCAGAGGCTTTTTCCGTCTCGTGAGGTCTTGCTGCTGGGAAGGTTCCCGGCAAGTGGCGGGAAAAGCCCAAAATTAATATTCATCGGCTGAAACGAAGGCGGACCGGCGTCGATGATTTCGATGTGGCCGCCGGTGATATGGTTGATGAGAGCGCCGAGCGCGGTCGTCGGCGGGAGCGGCGCGAAAGCCTCGCCCTTGCGTTCGGCCGCCGCCATGCGGCCCGCGGCAAGCCCGATCGCCGCGCTTTCGACATAGCCTTCGCAGCCGGTGATCTGGCCGGCGAACCGCAGCCTCGGATCGCGCCCGGAGCCGCAAGGCGCCATCGAGCAATTTGGGCGAATTCAAAAAAGTGTTGCGGTGGATTCCGCCGAGGCGGGCAAAGGATGCGTTTTCGAGGCCCGGAATGGTGCGGAAAATGTCGACCTGCGCGTGATGTTTGAGCTTTGTCTGGAAGCCGACCATATTATAGAGCGTGCCGAGCGCGTTGTCCTGCCGCAGTTGCACGACCGCATAAGGCTTTGCGCCGCCCGCATGCGGATTGGTCAGGCCAAACGGCTTCATCGGTCCGTGTCGTAAAGTCTCGCGTCCCCGCGCCGCCATGATTTCGATCGGCAGACAGCCATTGAAATAGGGCGTGTCTTCTTCCGCGAGCGCGTGGGGCAGGGCTCGATCGGCGTCGATGAGAGCGTCCACGAAGGCAAAATATTGATCTCGCGTCAGCGGGCAATTGATGTAATCGGCGCCGCTACCGGCGGGCCCCGCTTTGTCGTAGCGCGACTGGAACCACGCCTTCTCCATGTCGATCGAACTCGCGGTGCACGACCGGAGCGATCGCATCGAAAAAGGCAAGATCGCGCTCGCCGGTCAGCGCGCCGATCGCCGCGGCAAGGGAGGGGGATGTCAGTGGTCCGCTCGCAATGATCACATTGTCCCAGGCTTTTGGCGGCAGACCGTCGATTTCCTCGCGAACGAGCTGTAATGAGCGCATGTCCGCATACCGCCTCCGTGACCGCCGCGGAAAATTGGCCGCGGTCAACCGCGAGCGCGCCTCCAGCGGGCAGCTTATGCGCATCGGCGGCGGCCAGGATGGAGAGAAGTCGAGGCACCGCATTTCACGATGCAAAATGCCAATCGCGCTCGTTTGCGGATCGTCGGCGCGAAACGAATTCGAACAGACGAGCTCGGCGAGGTCTCCCGTCTGATGCGCAGGTGTCTTGCGCAACGGCCGCATCTCGTGCAGCACGACGGGGACGTTTTGCCGCGCGATTTGCCAGGCCGCCTCGCTGCCGGCAAGGCCGCCGCCGATCACATGGATGGGAGCCAGCCCATGGATGGGGGCGAGCGGTCTTGGATTGGGCATGGTGCCTTAATGGTTATCCGTATTCAGCCACCATGCAAGGATAAGCGCGGCTCCGGTAACCGTCGCGAGGACGCTAGCGGCCTGGTAGAAGCCAAGCGAGGCAGAAATCTCGAACCAATGGTTCCACATGCGAATGACGCTCGCGAGCATCAAAAGCGTACAAGAAATAAAAAGCAAACTTAAAGGGTTATAGATCTTAATAAATATTGCTTTGATAAAAGTTAAAAGTTTATTGCTCTCAAGAGATATCGCGTTAGTCCAAGTTACAATATTGTCGTGTATCTTGAGAGTTTCGGCTTTTACTGCAGGAGCGCGCGTTCTTTCTGCTCATAAAGATCTCCCCAATACCGGAATATTCGGGTGCACGATTAGGTCCGTAGGATGACGCTGTAACGCTTAAGTTACTCTTTCCGTGCGGATACAAAACAAATTATTGCTGCAGAAGTTCCTCGTCTCAGTAAGAGGCCGTTTCGAAACGGGTTAAGTGGCATTAAGAGCCTTCATAATTCCCAGGATGATTGCTAATTCGTGCTTTGGCGCTGTCAAGCGGACCCTTGACACGCGAGAAGGTATTGCCGCAACGCGTCACGTTTCCGGAGCGGCGTCATCGGCAAGGAATGCTTCTTCGGGGCCAAGGAGGAGACGACGGCCGCGAGGCTGGCCGTTGCGCGAGATAATCAACGCGATCTTCTGTGTGCTGCGTTCTGGCTGCCCTTGGCGGCTTAATCCGTCGACTTGCCAGCGTCAGGTTACGAATGTCATGCCTGTCTGGCGATGCGACGAATGTCTGGATTTGATCCATCGGACGATGTCGGGTTTATGCATTCATCCTACGGCGGATATTATTCGTGGGGATTACCACCTCACCCCACACGCGCCGCCAAGAGATGGATGGCAAGCTAAGATTTCATTGGATGGTGTCCATCAAATCGAATCCAAAAACCGAACCCTACACTTAGGAGCCTTTCCCAACGAGTTTTATTTTCATCGTTTTGTCAGCCAGACAGTGCGTCCCATCGGTGGGATCTTCCGTCCAGCGCGGCGCTTTAGCGGCACTGCTTGATCGGCCGGGTTCTTCACTGGTCGAAGGCATTGATGATGGCTTGTTCTTGCTCATGATTGAAGGCATTGGTTTGGCCAAACATCACATATTGGAATATCTGCGGCTGTGTTTTGGTCACGAAAGCGAAGTCAGCAAATTCGGACAATTTTCCCGTCGCGCAGCCTTGATAGGCCGCTGGTCTGGCAAATTTTACGCCGCCAGTCGAGATTTCTCCTGACAGTGCATAGGTATAGCACGCCCTCGGTTTTGACATCTGGCAATAGTAGTGGATGGTAATATCGGACCAGTTCGTTGGAGCGTAGCCAGTCGTAAGACAGCCAGTCATATAATTGTAGCCCTGGTCCGTATGCTTGGGCTGCCAGCACAACTCCCATAAATATCCGCGCTTTCATTCATAGCCGCCAATATTGCCGCGCCCAGGAAGGTCCAAATTCGCCGCTGGCGCGTCCGGCCGGTAATCATTGTATGGGAAGTTGGGATCATTGATCGGGTTGGCGGTGGACTCTCCCAACTCTCCCTCAAGTCGGAACTGCCCGCCAGTCGCTGACCGTGGTGCTCTGAGTGGCCGGTGGCGGCTGAGGTGTTTAGTCGTCTGAGCTGTCTGGGCCGTCTGCGGCGGCGGAGCACCGATCGCCAATTTCGCCAGAGTGGCGCTATCAAGAGCTCCAGTCACTGGGAGGCCAGAGTTTTTCTGAAATGCATTGATTGCAGCGATCGTATGACGGCCGAGAATCCATCCGCGGTCCCTGGATCGAAGCCCAATGCCGCAAGCTTTACTTGCGCCTTCTGAGTAACTGGATTGAAACTGGCTGCTTTGCTGGCTGGCGTTAGGCTCGCTCCGGCCACGACCATCAGGGCCATGATGATGGTAATAGATTTTACCTTTGTCATGATATTCTATCCTCCCCCTTTTAAGCCAT
>CAWFQC010000022.1:0-13567 GCA_963817645.1 uncultured Gammaproteobacteria bacterium
AAGGGTAAATTTATGGGATCAAAAGCTTCTGGTGAAAAAGATACTAAGCAAAAGGATCTCCAAAAGCTTGCTCAAAATCTAAGTGCTTTATTAAAACTACATCACCTCAATACAAATCAACTTGCACAGATATTGGGTATCCCTATGATGACGATTAGGCGTTTACTTTCTGGGGAGACGACAGATCCTAGAATTTCTACCTTAAAATTAGTAGCGAATTACTTTAATGTCCCTATTGATTTTCTGGTGGAGGGTGATGAGCAGACTCTTATTAATTCATTGAAAAAATCTCAACTCCGTTTTATTCCCAAATTAAACTGGGATATAGTTGAAAGAATCACGACTATCAAAGATCTTGATTTGAGCCAATGGGAGGGATGGCAATCCCTTTCTCTAAGAGACCAGGATATAATAGGAGAAATGCGTTTGCATTAGACAGTCGTCCTTCAATGCATCCCCGTTTCCCTCAGGGAACTGTTTTCATCATTGATCCTAATGTTGATCCAGTTGATGGTGATATGGTCTTAGTTAAACTTAAAAAAAGTAACGAGCTGACGCTTAGAGAACTTGTTATTGACCCGCCGGAATGGAAGCTGCACTCCGTTGTGATTGGCTCAACTATCCTTCTTTACGGGATGAGCAACATGAGATAGTTGGAGTCAATTCGTTAACAATGTTTTATAATCGTAAGACATAAATTAGCTATCATATCTGAATATCAGTCACAGCAAAGGAGGCAGTGACAAGAATGAGATTACTTACGGAAATTTTTTTAGCATTTATCCGTAAAAG
Organism: uncultured Gammaproteobacteria bacterium; assembly: GCA_963817645.1. Lineage (GTDB taxonomy): Bacteria > Pseudomonadota > Gammaproteobacteria > UBA6002 > UBA6002 > UBA6002. The sequence goes on from CAWFQC010000022.1 coordinate 793, forward strand.
TACAGATGATACGGATAGAAGATCAAACTACATCTTTTACAAAATTGCAGATTCTACTGTCAATCTTACTACATATGGATAGACTTCACGTGTGCAGGATGCTTGCTTTTGGCTTGAAGCATTGCATAAGCATAGTCCTATTGTTGTCAAAGGTATCAGATTTGACTTCAGACCGATTTCCCTTTTCTTCTGCTTGAACCAGATGATATTCAAGTGCTTCATTTAGGATCTTGACAATTTCAAGTTAAATGCTAACAATTAAGTCATTCTTTCTTTATTACTTTTCAGAAGATTCAAAGGGATTATGGTAAAGCAAGTCTATACATATAGAAAGGCAGATAAAACTTTAGGAATTCTTACCGCCCTATACATTACATGTTTATTAGCAAATATTACGATAGCATTTAAATATACAAGCTTTTGGCATATAGATGTGGCGGGGCGGAATTTTTTTATTTACTTTATCTTTTATTATCAATGACATCATTGCAAAGAGAGATACGATAGTAGTTATGCGAAAATGCTCATTTTATGGTGCAATATGTCAATCATTTTTTCTTCTTACATATTCCTTGTGCTTAAACTCCCCTACCCTACTTTCTGGAATAGAAATGGGATCTATATTCAAATAATGAAACCTTATTTGCGTTTTACTTTGGCGAGCACTGCTTCAATTATTATTGGTTCATGGTTAAATATTTATTTTTTAAGTAAATGGAGTCGTCTCGTCCATGGGCGATACTTTGCATTACGAAGTCTCGGATCTTCTTGCATAGGAGAACTATTTGTTACCATTTCATCCATGCTAATTGCCAATTTCAGCGAAATGCCAACAAGCCAGTTATGTTATATGATTATATGCTGTTTCGGTCTTAAAAACTATTATATCGATAGTCTGGGCTGTTTTGGCCAGCCGCGTTTGTAGTTTGTCTTCTTAGGAACGATGAGATTAGCTATGATGAAAAAACAAAATATATAGCTTATATGGTAAAAATGAAACAGGCTTTACAGCGATTTTCTAAACCTGCCTATCGATTAGAGGGACTTAGTGCTGAAAATTATAGTGCAAGCGTCTACTGCCGAGGGGCGAGAGTTGTAATTAATCAATCCATTACTGAAATCATATTCAATAGTAATATTATTCAAAATATGCATCCGATGGAAGCCAGTCATCTTGGATATTATTATGGGCTATTAAACAATAATGAAAATCAAGACTCTAATTCTTTATTAAATAAGAATAAAATTAAGCCTATTTTTTCTTTATTTTTTAATAAAAATAGATACCTGATTCTATCATTATCACGAAGAGGACTAATTAATTATAAAATGAATAATTCAAGCGAACTTTATACTAAAAGTCCCCTTGAAATTTATGAGGATGAATTAGTTATATCAGAGTTTGAGCCATCACATGCTTGTTATATTGGGATTTTGGCAGGTATTTCAAAAGGAAAATCTCAAACGTCTCGACCCACTAATGTAGTAAAGTTGAATTTCATGCTCTCTATAGCCAAACTAAGCATAAGGAAGATACTTGTGAAATCGATGAAAATTGAAAAATTGTTACAACGAGGGTATTATATTTTTCTCGGTAATGGTGATTATCACCAACCAGAAAATTTAACTTTAAATTGGACATCGCGATGGGGGTTGAATGAATGGAAAAATTTCATAGAAAAAATAGCGAAGCTTCATGCCAATACACTGATGATATATTTAAACGGACACTATTTGCCCTATAGGAGATCGCTATCCAGAATTAATACAACTTAATCATCCTAATGTACAAGACGAATTTTTTTCTAAGGTAATGTCAATAGCAAAAGATTATAACTTAAATTTAATTGCTGTTCTTTCAACAACGGGTCATGCAGGCAAATATTCAGAAGACCATCCGCAATTAGAAATCAAAGTCAGATCAAAAGATATAGACTTTAATAAACTTCTAAGCTCATTCCCCGAGCACATTAGGAAGAAAAAACATACCAAGCAAGATGGAAATGCATAAGTAGGCCGAGGTATTCTTTGTCATAATAACGCCATGAATCAGTATTTCTCTATTAATTTGATTGAGGAATGCTTAACTCTATATAAAGGCTTTGACGGTATCGCTTTGCATCCACCAGAGTCGACTCATCCTTGCTTTTGTGATTGTTGCAGCAATCTTTTTAAGGAAAAGTATGGCAAAGAATTGTCAAATGTAAGTGATGATGTAGCAAGGGAGTTTTATCTGGAACTTATTTAGATTTTCAAGGAGTATTAGAAAATAAAATAAAAGAGTTAATGTCGAGAGTACAATTATATACATTTACTATTCCTTGGCTATTTGAGCCAAGTTTTGAAAAAATAGCGATGAGAATAGCTAAAGATACAACAATCATCGATTGGGATTACAACCTTAATTTAGAAAGGATCAATCAACTAAAACAAAGGATAACTCGATACCAAAAATTTAACCACACTTTATGGTTTATGCCAACTGCTGGATTCGGATTTGATGATAGTTACCCCATACAATATCAGATCGATAAATTGCAAAAGCAAATGGTCGAAGCCGTTGATTCTGGAATAGGCGGGATGATCCAATTTATTGGTCCTCGCTTGGTTTGTGCATTAGAAAAAACAAGTTTTTTTAATATAAACCACATGCCGAAGAGTATGTCAAATGTAAATTATAATTTAAAATAACTGAAGTGTGTGGATATTCTGTGACAGAATATAATGTGGTGGTTTATCTTTGCAACGCAATCCTAACTATTTAGTTTATTCATTCCTCATCCACTTGTCCTCTCCTGCTGATTTTTCTGAGCAGCATTCTTACAATACAGTTTTAGCACAATGCTTGATGTCTTTATCACTGATATTATTGGCAGTATCTGTGAGTTATTGAAGATTTGGAAATAGCACAAGTAGTTGCAGAAAATCTCCTGGAAGAGCTTGATTCCGAGGTTAATATAGCTTCTTCTGCTTCCCAAGCTTTTGAACAACTGTTTAGTAACCATTTTGATATTATTTTTATTGATATTAATTTACCTGATCTAGATGGATTTGAAATTGCTAGTACCATACGGATGATGCAACGAAGTAACAAGCGCATACCACTTATTGCTGTTACAGCTAATTCCAGCGAAGACCTTGAAGCTAAAACAAAACGAAGCGGGTTTGATGATTTCCTCATCAAGCCACTCACACTTGAAGCAGTACGTCATGTTATGTTTAAGCATTTAAATCGGACAGATTGATTTTAAATATCAGGGCTAAATGCTTGGGTTTTTGTTGAATTTTGGACCGACAGCATTCAAATATTTTCATATAGATTAAGAAGTAGGGCTATCTTTAGGTAACGTATTTTCTTTATAGTCAGTTTATTATATTATTCTGCAATCTAGAACCAAAGGATGATTTATGCTTATTACAATTGCTTATCTTAGAGATTATAAAGAATACGTTGGTACCCTTGGTTTATGGTCTTTCGATGTTTGGTCCAAATATCATCCCCCTGGCACTACTCGAAAAAAGCAAATTTTAAAATATAAGGGCCATTTTAATATTGAAACCTTGCCGCTGACCTTAATAGCTTTAACTGAGAATGATAGATTAATTGGTATGTGTTCGCTTACCGAAGAAGAAGGCATTCACTCTGATCTAAAACCTTGGTTAAGTTCGTTATATGTAGTACCCCGTTTTCGGAAGCAAGGCGTAGGCAAAAAGCTTATTTCTGCCATTCAAAAAATTGCAAAGAAAATGAATCATGAAGCACTTTACCTGCTAACCGGCGCTGAATTAACTGAATATTTTTCTAAACTGGGGTGGTCATTCATTGAAGAAAGTAAGCTAAACGGCCATCCAGTGTCTATTATGGAAACCTCATTAGATTGTGTGGATATAAGTCCAAATGATGATTGAGATTCTAATCAAGCCAGCATGTTGGCAAGTAAAACTTTAATTAAAACTAATTGCTTTTTAAAATAACATCTGAGACTATAAACACATAGTCCGATCATATAGATCGGACTATACGGACCTTCGAAGACTGTAGCGGTCTAAGAGGTCTGGCCACAAATAACCTAATTACGAGGTTGCTCATGGTTACACGAAGGATACCACGCAGAAGCGTTCACGCGCAAAGACCTTTTTCTTCTCCCAAGACTCAAATGATTCAGATGCTAGCTGCTTTTTTCAGGCGGATACAAGCAAGTGATTTTACCCTGTGTAAACCCTCATCTACCCATGAGCTTTTGTGGGCATTGGGTATGATCATGTCTGATCAAATGATTTTAGAAGCAGTAGACAAAGGAATGGTAGCTTAAGTAGAGGGGAGTTGAAGCAGGGTGTTTCATCCTGCTTTCAACTTTTTTAAATTTGATACTCCCCTCTACAATCATCTGTTTACTATGCCTTATAGAGGGTGAGTGCACTTTTTAATTGAAAGGTGGATCACTCCATGTATCATCAAAAAATAAAACTAGCCACAAGAATAAAAAGATGAAACATCGCAAAGTGGCTAAATACTGGAATAAAAATGCAAAGCGCTGGATAAAAACTGCCGAGCTGGGATTGGATGTCTGGCGAGATTCTCTCAATACGACCTCCTTTATAAACATGTTGCCAACCATAACTGGATTTTCTGGTTTAGAGATTGGTTGTGGTGAAGGGCATAATTCGCGGTTGATTGCCAGACGATGCAAGACATTAACTGCGATTGACATCTGTGCTGAATTTATTGCACACAATCAGAACTTGAATTTTCCTGCCAATCTAATCTATCAAGAAGCCAATGCCATCGACTTGCCCTTTGATAATGAATCATTTGATTTCGCAATCGCCTTAATGGCTTTCATGGATATGGCCGAAATCAATAAAGTATTGATGGAAATCTACCGCGTTTTAAAAAAGGGTGGATTTTTACAGTTTTCCATTACTCATCCCTGCTTCAACGAATTTATCGGTGAATGGATGGAGAATGACCAAGGTGATCGATATGGTTTTTTAGTCAAGCGATATTTTATTGAATCAAGAGGTGAAGTACATGAATGGCAGCACTTTCATGCTTCTTCTGATATTGCTCCATTTCGAACGCCACGTTTTGTTAAACCTTTAAGTACCTGGTTTAGTCTCCTTCTTGATGCAGGATTTTTAATTGAGAAGGTGTATGAACCCTATGCAGATAAAAAAGCCATCGCTCAATATCCAGTCTTAGCTTCTACGCGAATGGCGGCGCATAGCCTCATGATAAGGACGAGAAAATGAAAAATAGCCAATTAACCCCCTCATTGGAAGCCGTGATTGAAGAGATGCCTGGCCATGTTTGGTGGAAAGACAAGTCACTGCGTTACCTGGGATGTAATGCACAAGTACTTCATTTATTAGGTCTATCACAAAGAGAATTTATCGGTAAGACTGATCATGAGCTATGGGGTAAAGAGATTGCAGATAAACTCCTACAAGCCGATAGACAAGTCTTGAGCACAGGAAAAAACATTAGCTTGGAAGAAGTGATTCAAAAAAAAGATGGGGCCCAACTGATTATGCTGACTAATAAATCTCCCTATTTTGATAGAACTCATCATATTGCTGGCATTATAGGAACATCTACAGATATCACTTGCCGCAAAAAAGCGGAAGAAGAATTAAAAATAGCCAAGGACGCTCAAGAAGCAGCTAACAAAGCTAAGACAGAATTTTTACAAAACATGCGCCACGATATCCGAACTCCACTTGTTGGTATTACCGGTTGCGCCTATGCTATTAAAGACAACATTAGTGATCCTCATAAAATTGAGCTAATCAAAGAATATGCCGATGCTTTAATTACCTCTAGTTATGCGCTTACGACTTTGTTAAATGAAATAGTAGAGGCAATCAAAATAACTGAGGGTGCAATGCCATTAGTGAAGAAGAAATTTAACTTAAAAGAAAAACTGCTTACGATTATTGAGCTTAACCAAGCAAAAGCACAGCAAAAAAATCTGGTGCTGACTTTAGAGCATGATGCGCGTATTCCGCATTATTTAATAGGTGACCATCCTCGTATTCACCGCTTAATATTGGAGTTGGTTACCAATGCGCTCAAATTTACCAATAGAGGCTGGATCAAGGTTGCAACTGAACTATCATTCTGCAATGAAAAAAACATGATTATAAAAATGAGTGTAACCGATACTGGCATAGGAATTAGTCAAAACAAACAAGAGGAAGTCTTTACCCGTTTTAACCGACTGACTCCTTCTTGGAGAGGAATTTATCCAGGGATGGGCTTGGGGTTGGCACTGGTTAAACAGTTAATAGATGATTTAGAGGCTGAAATTTATCTTGAGAGTAAGCCAGAAGAAGGCTCAAAGTTTACCTGTGTGATCCCGCTTAAAGAAACGTTACTCGATGAGCAATTGGGTGTAGATACAATCTGCATGGAACCAAAAAAAGAAGTATACTTCCCTAAATGGCAGGCTACTGTCTTGCCTCAAGTTAAACCAACTTCATCAGAATTAATTTCCATTCTTTTAGTCGAAGATCAACTTATCCCAGCCAAGGTAGCTCAATCATTGCTTGCAGGATTTAATTGTACAGTCGATATAGCACAAGATGGTCAAATGGCTTTAGAATATGCAAAAAGCAAGCATTATGATTTTATCCTCATGGATATTGGCTTACCCGATCAATCGGGAAAAGAGGTGACAAGACAGATTCGTGACTGGGAAAGATTGCAAAACAAGCACACGCCTATTATTGCACTGACTGCGCATGTTGGCGACGAGAATAAGGAAGAATGTCTTCAAGCGGGGATGGAGGCTGTGCTATCTAAACCATTATCGAAAGAGGTAGCATTGCATCTTCTAAACATATTTGTTCCCAAGTTCAAAATGGCATCTTAGCAACATAATCATCAAAATAGTGAGAGGTTGGTTCTTTGCCTATTTTTTACTGTCTGAATCACAATTTTAGTATTTACAAATATTGCTTTTTATCGACACTTTGATACCATGACCGCGTGGTATCGAAAGTACCTTCACTGACTGTCCCATTCCTTATTAGAATTTCTCCTCTTCGTTGCCTGAAAAGGCTCGAAGAGGGGAATCTAATTTTGAACTGGATTGGCGGGCAATTTTCCAAAAATGGTGCAAATCATATTCAAAGAAAAGTGATGTCTAAATGTGAGCCATTGGCTCATAGAAGAAACTCTTCAGCAGGTGATTCCTTCAATCTTTAATTTTTTTAAATTATAAAGGCATATAAGGTAAAAGAATTCCTATAGGATCTGGTATTACAGAGGCCGCGTTTAAACAAAGATTCTGTCGATCAGGAATAAAATGGAAAGATAAGGAGCATCAATTGTGTTTAGCTTTAAGGTGTTTAGACAAATCGGATCGTTGGAACCAGTTCTGGGATAAACTAAATCAATATGGAGTGCCAATTGCTGCATGATAAACAACATTATTAGGCAGCTTTACCCGCCTGTACTATAAATAGAGATAAAAATTAATCAAAATTTAAGCCAGCAAGTTTACTCTAGGAATTTTATTTCATATAATCACCCTCTTGTTCACTCTAAACCGGCACAAGAAGGGTATCGACTACTCCCACCTGAAAAAGTAAGAATAATTACATCAAATACGAGTCACACGAGAATAAGACAACTGAAAAAATAAGGAGAAAACTATGTCAGATTTAAACAATCAGCATCCGCCTCAAGAGAAAGAAGCCGCCCCTCCAGAATTTAATGTTAAAGGTATTTATTTACGCAATATATCACTCGAAACAAGTACTTCACCGATATTGCTACGTTCTGGCATACAGCCAGAAATGAAATTAGAATTACGAGTACAGATTAATTCCGCAGAGAATTATGATGAAGTCCTATTGGATTTAAACATTACTGCTCGAGATAACAATAATCTACTTTACCTTATTAAAATGCAGCAAGCAGGTTGTTTCGTATTAAATAATTTTACCGTTGAGCAGAAAGATTTTTTCTTAAACACCACCTGCGCGAGCCTTATTTATCCTTATGCCAGCCAGATGGCTAATACGCTTTCTGTGCAATCAGGCTTCCCACCCGTCAATATAATGCCTATTAACTTTGTGCATTTGTATAGCCAGCAGCAAGATTCGCAAGCGCAAGTAAAAGCTTCCAGCCTTGAAGGACAAAAGCCGGTTAATTCAGGCACTCTAAACCCAATGCCACAAGCCAATAAACCAACGAGTAAATGGGCAGATTTAGTAACATCTCAAGAAACGATTGAACAGGAAGAGGTCAAATGATTGGGTTGCAGCAGGTGAGGGATTGTTAGTTCCGCTAAAGTTGGACTCTTAAGAAGCCTAAGATGATCAAATTTGTATCATTTTTCTTTCAGAATAAAATTGAAACCCCCAGTTATTAGCCAACTTACACCCAAATTAAATACACGATACTTTGAGTGTGGCGAGGGTAATTAAACATCAGCATGGCCAATCAAGATAGTCAAATAACAACACTTTAGAGAGTAATAACCGTAAAATCTAATGAGTACAAAAATGATGAATGAAGTAGCAAATAAACCGCACACTAACGTAGAAAGTTTGTTAATTGTTTATAAAAAACAACCTGTTCTTCATCAGCAAATTTTACAAATTAAAGCCTTATTATATTTTATGACAACAAAAGGTGACTTTGTTAATGGCCTTTCTCGCTCAACGTTACGAGCCGCCGATGGGAAAAAATTTAATTTTGCTAATTTAAATCCGATACTTCATCAATTGCAAAAAAAGCAATTGTTAACTAAAGATTTTAGTTGCAATCCTATTATTTTACATGAAATAACGATGGACGCGATTAGTGAACATAATACAAATGCGAGTACTAATCTATCAATATTAAGCCATTTCTTTAATTATAAAAGCGATTATAAATTTGATAGGACAGGTTATCTTAATAATGTTCGCGTTATACATATCGCGACACATTTAAATAATTCACACGTTTTTTTAAACTTAAGTCTTGCAAGACCTGAAAATTGTGCTATTTTCATTAGTGATTTAACCAGCGTTTTTTATCAATATTCCTTAAATCCAAAATGGATAGCAAGTCGTCATCCAGTTATTCAACTTTATCTTTTATGCATTAAACTATATGGCTTTCATGGCAACATTAATCCATCGCCACCCGACTTAAACCAGTGGATTAATTTTATTCAGAAACAGGATTGCGTCGAAATAGCTATAAAAAATAATCTGGATAAAATTTCAGAAGTAATGAGCCGTCTATTGCAGTTGTCTTTTGCATTTAAAAAATTAACTTATATCGAACAATGTCTACCAAACTTATCTGAGCAACAATATTATCGGTACGAAACTCAAGGTGGTATGGCATTTTTTAGGGAGGATAGGACAAATGCCATTCAGTATTACGAAAAAGCTAATAAATTATTTAAGTCATTGTTTGATAAGCATGAATGGTTTAGAGGTAAATTACACGGGATATTTTACGTGTTGGCATTGCTTTATCAAAATTCTTCAAATGAAGATTTAAAAAAAGTGGCATCCGCTATTGCATCCTTAAGAAAGATTCATCTACATGGCACAATTCCCAGTACTTTGGATACATTACTCGCTTTAAAACGTAATGACAGGGCAAGCGCAACTTTACATTACAAAAATGCGCTAGATAGCCTGGGTTGTTCGCCTACTATTTTTCCTCTATTGCAAGCATTAATTGACTGGAGTGCGATATTATTACAACCAGAAAAACTGCCTGAATTGAACAAGGAGTATCAAAAAAGATTTGTGTTCTACCGCGATGCTTCGCACTATTTTACAGCTCAAATTTACGCTGAATTGATTCAATTATACGATGCAAACGATATGGAAGCTAAACATTTTCTTGATCAACTTTCTGTGTTTGGTCATTTTCGATTTATGAACATATTACAAGTCAAACAACCATGGGAATATGCCATTGGTCAATTACATAATCTTCTAACAGACCATAGCCTCTTACAAATCAACAGGCTTCTATTTCCAATCGGCGTATGGTTTGGATTATTGATCCAACCTCTCAAGATATCGAAGTTGCTGAACAATCACTGCGTAAAAATGGGACATGGAGCGCAGGTAGATCAATTGCACTAAAAAGAATTTATTATAGGGATCCTAAATTGGATTATTTAACACCATATGATCGAGCTGCAACCGCCGGTTTACGCCACGAAACGCATGAATGGTATAGTCAAGAGGAATTCTCTTGGGACATCAGGCAAACTCTGACTGCGTTAATAGGGCATCCATTCGTATTTCATAAGCAAAATCGCGATATTCCGATTGAATTAATCAAAGGAGTAGTAGAGTTACAAGTTGAAAAAATCGATAAGGGCTATCATTTTTCACTTTCAGAATATAGCACAACACCAAGGGTATTTTTAGAGAAAGAAACCATGAATCGATATCGTGTCATTGAGTTCTCAGATGAAATGGTTGCTATTTGCAAAATTCTATCCGAGAAAGGAATGACAGTTCCTTTTCAAGCAAAAGATAGAGTCATTGACATGATATGCAACGCAAAAAGTACGATTCATATTCAATCTGATGTCGCTGATGATAACCTGCCTATTCTTGCAGGAGATACGACACCATGCGCTCATTTATTTCCAATTCAAGATGGCCTAAAAATTAACTTATGGATCAGACCTCTTGGTGAGCAAGGCTCTTATTACAGAGCATCTCATGGGCAGCGAAGCATTATTACAACGATACAAACTTCACAAGGAGAAGAAAGAAAAAAAGTTATTCGTGATTTTGACAAAGAAAAACACGGTGTAGACTTATTGATCAATCAATGTGAGACGCTCACTGAGTTTGATGAAAAGACAGATGAATGGTATATCAATACTCTCGAAAATAGTTTGGAATTATTGTTGGAATTAGATGAATATAAAAAAAATAATCCCATTACGATTGAGTGGCCAAAAGGCCAAACGCTCAAAGTAAAACAAACCGTATCATCAAAAAATCTTTCTCTCTCTATCAAAGGCAGTCAATATTGGTTTGAATATGATGGAGAAGTGAATGTTGATGAGGAATATGCACTGGATATCAAAAAATTATTAGATTTATTAGACCAGAGCCAAGGTCGTTTCATACCAATAGCGACAGGTGAATTTATTGCATTGACTGAAAAATTCAGGAAACAATTAGAAGATCTTAGAACGCTATCAGACGGAAATAAAATTTATCATTTAAGTACCTCTAGTCTCCGAGGGTTAGCAGAAGAAGCAGGGACACTGAAAGAGGACCATGCTTGGGCCTCACACATCAAAAAATTAACTGCTATGGAAAAACATCAACCTATTATTTCATCCACTTTACAGGCAGAATTGCGAGACTATCAAAAAGACGGATTTTCTTATTTATCAAGACTAGCCCACTGGGAAATTGGCGCTTGCCTTGCTGATGATATGGGCTTAGGTAAAACCATTCAAGCCATCGCTTTATTACTATCACATGCACAGAAAGGGCCTTGCTTAGTCATAGCGCCTACATCAGTTTGTTTTGTTTGGTTAGAAGAGTTAGCAAAATTTGCACCCACTCTCATCCCTCATACTCTCTACAATGTGAATGACCGCAAAGCCTTAATTGATTCATTGGGTAAAATGGATATCTTAATTTGCAGTTATGGTTTATTACATCAATCAGGCGACCTGCTATTAGAGAAATCATGGAAAATGATTATCCTGGATGAAGCACAAGCAATCAAAAATTCAGGCACTAAACGTTGGAAATATGCAACACAACTCAATAGTAAATGCCGTGTAGCATTAACGGGTACGCCAATCGAAAATCATTTGGGTGAATTATGGAGTATTTTTCGTTTCTTAAATCCGGGCTTATTGGGAAGTTTGGCATTTTTTCAACAACGTTTTTCAGGGCCTATTGAAAAATATAACGACCCTATTGCTAAGAGAGCACTTAAAAATTTAGTTTCTCCCTATATTTTACGTCGCACTAAATCAGATGTATTGCTGGAATTGCCTCCTAAAATAGAGCAATCCATCTTGATTGAGCCAACCCCTGAAGAAATGGCATTTTATGAGGCTGTGCGTACTAAAGCGTTAGAACGAATTAGTCAACTCAATCAATCAGAAGGTCAGCATACTAAACGCTTTAGTATCTTGGCGGAGATTAGTCGTTTACGGCAGGCTTGTTGTCATGCAAACTTGGTTGATGAGAATATAACGATTCCAAGTAGTAAGATAAAAACTTTTATAACCCTTGCAAAAAATATTATAGATAATAAGCATAAGGCCCTTATTTTTAGTCAATTTGTTCGTTATCTTGATAAAATCAAAAATGTGTTAGATGAAGAGAAAATAAATTACCAATATCTGGATGGCTCAACGCCTATCAAAGACCGGCAACGTGCGGTCGATGATTTTCAATCTGGGATCGGCGATCTTTTTCTGATTAGCCTTAAAGCTGGAGGAACGGGTCTTAACTTGACAGCAGCTGACTACGTAATTATCTTAGATCCATGGTGGAACCCCGCAGTTGAAGATCAAGCAGCAGACAGAGCGCATCGTATGGGTCAGCTACGACCCGTCACAGTTTATCGGCTGATTATGAAAAACTCGATTGAAGAAAAGATTATCACGCTTCACAAAAACAAAAAAGATCTGGCCGCTGATTTATTAAGTGGCAGTGATATGACTGGAAAAATTTCAGAAGAAGAGCTGGTGGGATTAATTACTAGTTAAGATTAGGTTATAAATTTAACAACCATGGAAATTCGCTAAGTCACGTAATA
>CAWFQC010000023.1:0-7093 GCA_963817645.1 uncultured Gammaproteobacteria bacterium
AGCTAAAGGAATCTTCTTCAGGGAATACTGAAGAATCGACTCCTAAAAAACAAGGGAAACAAAAGGGCTCCCCTGGTTATGGACGCACCTGGAATCCAGGAGTGACAGAAGAGGCAATTCACTGTTCGTTGGATATGTGCATTGTATGCAGCAACATACTGGACTCTATAAACAAAGTGCTTTATACGCAGTATAATCAAGTTGATATTCAATTAGGTAATGCACTACAGCCAGGATTAACGGTGATAGTGACACCTTACCTACTTTACGACAACACTTGTGCCAACTGTGGGCATCAAAATCGCTATGATCCGAAATCTGATGTTGTTGTTGATAAGACACAACTCAGTGAGTGGAGATGGATAGGTCCCTATTTAGCTTCACTGATTGTCCATTTAAAAATGAATTTCAGATTGCCGATTCGTAAGATTCAAGAACTGTTAAATTATTTTGGCATTAGATTAAGTACTGGAGCCATTCAGCAATGTTATGAAGAATCTGGCGTAGCAGTAGCTCCTTTAGAAAATCCTATTTTAGAAACTTTAATACAAGAATCGCTTATTCATGCAGATGAAACGGTGTGGCTGGAAAAATCAAAGATGCTCTGGCTTTGGATATTCAATGCGCTGACAGTTGTATATTTTTGTGTTGGCAAACGAACCAAAGAGCAACTACAACAGATTTTAAAAGCGAGCTTTGCAGGTTGGCTCATGACAGATGGCTATGGAGCATATAGGTATTATGAAAAACGATTACGTTGCTGGGCACATTTGTTACGCAAGGCACAGAGGATTAGCTGATAGCATGGATCTAACAGCTGCTGAGTTTGGCCATTTTGCCTTGGAAGTTTTAAAAATTTGCATAAATGCCATATATGATTGGAGAAAAGAATCATATCCATCAGAAAAAACAGATGTTCTCACTAATAAATTGAATTCTGTTTTAGAAGAGTTTAAGGTAATGTGTGAAAAATATAGAGGTGCCTCGCATGAAAAGACAAAAGCATTGGCTAGAGAATTTCTGAATGACTGGGATGCTATTTTCAGAATTTTACAACACCCTTATTTACCATTAACAAACAATGAAGCGGAACGTGAATTGAGGCCTTGGGTATTGCTTCGAAAAATTTGTTTTGGATCTAAGAGCAAGAAGGGAACAAAAACGTTTACTTTATTAGCAAGTGTTATTGGTACCTGTCGAAAGCGTGCTGTTAATTCAGTTCAATTTTTAGCTGATACTATTTTTGCTGCAAGAAAAGGCCTGCCTATAGGCATGATTCCAAATGCTATTTAGTACATAAAATATTTTATGACAAATAGTATTTCAATTAGGATTTAAAATGAGAATTGAATTATCTGCATATGATAAAGAATTCGTCATTAATTTATTGCAAAATACCACCGTACAAAAAATATTAGATCATTTACAATCAACCTCAACAATACATTCTGAGAATGAAGATTTTATTGAGTGCGAACTGACAATCAATGAGCTTGAAGAGCTTATTGGAGAATTAAGTTATGAAGCTAATCATAACCGAAAAAAATTGGTTGCCCAACAAGCATGTGATATTGCTGAGAACTTAGAAAACCAATTGTGGGATGCAAAACCTTCTCAATAGTTGTGTTTATCCTGAGCTTTGGTTTTTGTAATTGTCTTTTTCCCAAGGAGGTATACTACTAGAAGGACGAGAGCTATTATTTGAGTTTTGATTTAAACGATCATGTAATTCTTTCAAATCTTTGAGTAACTTCACTGACAATTTCAATAACTCATTTGGATTTAGTTTCACTAAAACTTCAGGGGTAATTTGAAGCAAACTGTAGTCAGGTATTTCCATTTAACATTCCATTGTTTTACTTTTTATAAGAGATTTTTTCCGCACGAGTTCAACAAATATGATGGGGGGATGTGAACACTTACAATAAGAGTTGTTTTGTTTGTGCAGAATTAAGACTATTGATGTATTGTACTGTTGCATTATCTAAGTTGCCATTAACAGCTACAGAGGGAGATCCTGCTTTATTTCGACAAGCAATTTGTAATAACTTAATGGCCCGACTAGCTCCCATGTTAACGGAGTAGTCAAAAGCTTTAGTAGCTATACATGGTTTGTTTATTGAACCGTAGTGATATTTTTTCCACCATTGATCGTAATAGATTTGTATAGCTTGTTGCTTAGTCATATTTATAATGACAGATGGCTTTATTTGATGAGTACTGGTTAATGAAAATTTCGACAAAAGTTGGGGCTTGTGAGCCAATAAGCTACGCAAATACACCATTGAAATTCCATACTTAGTAATTCCACCTTTGTCAGCTTTATCATTAACTAATCCACCTTCATGTCGTAAGGTCAGATCCTTGATTAAATTCAGCTTACTCCATTAGGAATTTAACTGCTTTTTGTTGATTAGCACTTGAACTGCTTGTTGGAAGGGCAAACGTAGCATTGTTTTGATCGCTTGGAGCTGTAGCCCGGTCACTGGAATGTGATAATTTATTATGATGTTGACGATGTTTGTGATGGGCAGCTAATACAGCAGCCGGTAGAAAACCAAAAAAGCAAATAACTAATAGTTTTTTAACTAACTTCATACCTTCTCCACTTAAATTACATATATATCGCTAAATAAGGTTCTATTTTACCAATATTTAACAAATAAGCAAGCAAAAATTAACAATCGAGCATAAATATTAATGATAATTTGATAAAAAACTTGCCTTTCATTTGTTAAAACATCATGATGGGTTTTTAATTTCCGGCTTACTAGAGTAGGGTTTGTTTTTTTATGAAGATGGAGCGACCCCTTGGTCAGCACAACATTTACGAGGTCTTAATGAACACCTTCGCTAACTTATCCCTTAATCCCAAAATTCATCAGGCTATAAACGCCTGTGGCTACATCACCCCTACTGAAAGTCAATTAAAATCTATTCCGTTGATATTAAATGGTGTCGATTTAATTGGCGCTACTGAAACAGGATCTGGCAAAACGGCTGCCTTTATGCTGCCTGCATTAGATCTTTTAGCAGGAAATAAGCTCCCGCAAAAAATTCAAAACCTGGTGTTAGTACCAACTAGGGAGTTAGCTACTCAAATTACTTCTGCTGCCAATAAATATGGCAAGTTCATTGACTTTAATATTGCTAATATAATTGGTGGTACTCCTTGCTCCCCTCAGGAAAAATCTCTGGCAAGTCCCTTGGATATCATTATCGCAACCCCTGGGAGATTGCTCGATCATATGCGAAAAAATAGAGTTGGATCTAAAGGGCTTGAAATGTTCGTCTTGGATGAAGCAGATCGCATGTTAGACATGGGATTTATTGATGATGTGGAGATTATTGCCAAATCATTGCCCAAAAAAACACAAACTTTGTTGTTTACTGCCACTTTAGATAAGCTGGTGATTAAATCTCTTAATTTCTTACTTAAGAATCCGGTGACAGTTGACTTATCTAAAGCCCAAGGCGTGCCAGAACAAATTCAGCAACGACTATTTATGGCTAATCATCACCAAGAAAAAATAACGTTCTTAGAAAACTTGCTGCAAAACGAACAAATCTATAAAGCTATTATTTTTTCCTCTTTAAAGTTGGTGCTGATAAGTTAGCCAGCCATCTTAGAACAAAAAGGATATCAAGCACTTGCATTGCATGGTCGTTTTAAACCGACGTATCCATTAAAAAAGCGTTGCAAGCTTAGGCAAGGTAAAATTCAGTATCTTGTTGCTACAGACGTTGCTGCCCGTGGAATAGATATAGACATTAGCCACGTAATTAATTTTGATCTACCTCGATGCTTGGATGATTACATTCACCGTGTAGGCCGCACCGGTAGAGCAGGCAAAGAGGGTGAAGCAAAACTTAATTGGCGACTAGGGATGAAAGACATTACCTCATGCGCATTGAAAAATCAGTAGGTAAGAAGATTAAAGGTAATCAATTTTGACCGAAGTGAAAAAAATAGGCCATATAGCGCAAGATAAAAAAAAATTTGAAACCAAAGAGAAAATATAGAGATGATAAAGCTGGAAAGTTTAAGAAAGGTTATACTAATTCCAAATGGCAAGGTAAAAGGGATCGAGAGTCTGCCTAGGGAAATTCCCTAGCCGCTATTCTTTAGGCAATTAAGCGATCTGATCATGGAGAGATGGTTTGATCACTGAATCTAGGGAAGTGCCCTCCTGGATCCCGCGAACAAGTCGCGGGACGACGTAGTGGGAGTCGCGGGACGACGCGCGGCGAAGAGGAAATGCCCTTAACTTAATGGCAGTGCTACGTCGTCCCGCGGCTTGTCATAGGTATCTACACAAGTAAGGAAACCTAAGCTATGTTAACCTCGGAGTTTAAAGCATCATAATTCTGTGGAACTATTGCTCCGGCTGCTCTGGCACTTGCACCGACTCCCCTCTCCCGCGCTATAATTTTTGCTAGAATCAATAAGTTAGCGGAGAGGGTTGGGGTGAGGGCAAAGTTGGGAGCAGAGTTTACCCTCACCCCAACCCTCTCCCGCTGATAATTTATCGTTAATAAAAAGATTTTTGCGCAGGGAGAGGGCAATGGCATTTATTTAAGGAATCAGGGCCATTCTTGACTTAAGAGTGATGTTATTTACACATTTACACTAACTCAATTTGAACAATATTTGTAAATATAATTTTACGGCACTGCTACTGCCTTCGTGCTTTTCTTTTTTGCGAGTTTCCACTTTTTACGGAATTTTATTAGAAACGCGTGCATATGAACGATTGGGTCTTATTTTTCGGTAACATGTTGCAATAGACTCCAGTAATTATATGAATGGATTCTTTCACATAAGCGGCTTGACGCAAGAACAAACCTTCTAAATTTCTTGCAACAGTGATCAAGCAATTTTTTAGGTTAGTCTTCATCGTATTGGAGGAGTCTGATTTGTTTATCCCTTTTCGTAAAAGTAATATATCGTCCGTTTGATTTGAAAAAATTCTACTGAGGGTCAGTATAACAAAGTGCGCAAATAATTCCTGTTTAACGCCGCGCTCGGTTTTGCCATGAAAGTCTTCCACATCAATTAGTACCTTGGATATTTTATAAAGCTCTTCAATTCCCCAACGAGCATGGTATAGCTCAGCTAATTCATTGTATTGATACTGATGATGATCAAAAAGTGTCGTTCCCAAAGTATAAGCCATATTGTTAATAGTGTATTTGATTAATCTTAACTGTAATGGGATAAATTCAATATGTGGGTATTTTTCTAAAATTACTCGTTGATCTTTTGATGTTGGCATAATCGTTATCACACGTTCAATATCGTCACTTTCCATAAATTGCTTAATTAATTTGTATGAGCTACTTGGTAATCGGAAAACAGCATGAAGTTTTTTCTTATAATGTGTGTACAGTAAAGCATAAGAAAATAACCACGATCATACACAACAAGATCGTCCTCATGTAGGAACTGAATATGTTCAAATGCCAAACGTCGTTCGTCCAGATGTGCAGCTAATTCAAATTGATAAGGGATCTTTGATTTTAATTGATACAGACAACTCACCATGCCCTGAGGAAAGTAAGAGTTATCAGATGGTTTTTGATAACCATCGTTCAGCAATTCTTTAGGTAAATTTATTTTTGATCCATCAATAGCAAATAGTCTATGATTTTTCCATCGATAATCTTCGCGATCACTTTCATATTCATGAATAATCTTTGTGTTTAATGTCTTAAAAATAGATTCATCCATCTTTTTCCTTGCGTTACAAAATGCAGCAGGTACCACTGGTTAGCTTGTGGTAGTGGAATATGTAATTTATGACAATATTCCCATAATTCAGCAATGGTCAGTCCATAACCTTGCTTGTTCTTGGAAAATATAAGTCGGAAAATAAATAAAATAATTAATAAGGTAGATAATACACGTCGTCTTTGTTGCCATTCTTTATCAAAATTTTCTGCAACAGATGCAACAACAGTAATAATTTTTTGCCATAAATAAACCTGCTGGTTGTCCGGTGTAATACAGGCTGTTTTTATAGGGGGCAACTTTTTGAAAAACAGATTTTTTATTATCCATAAGTAGTTCACGAGCATCAGGATCTAAAGGATAAATATAGACATCTTTTTCCCAAATTCATGATTCATTTTTGAATGATTTCCCAGCCGTTTTTCCAATATATTGCCAATTAAAGACGCTTTATAACACGTCCCGTTATATCTTGTAGGATCAACAAATGTCTCCACTAATACAGGTTTATATCCATGATGGGATTTACAATCCCTAGCAATTTGTTGTATGGCATAGGCCAATGCTTTTGAAGCAAGGTGCTTCACATTAACCCATGGGAAAATTAAAAATCGATTGTTATTAGCTATTAAATTTAAATGTTTTTGGCGATGTAAGTCAGTCCAACCTATCCATTCATCACGGCAGGTTAATTTTATTGTTGCAAATGAAAACAATAAACAACCAAGTTTTCTTCCATAGCGATCAACAACATAATAACGCAAATGCGACCCAATAGGTCGCCTATAACCCAAATAATGATATCGATCAACAAACTCATTCCACTCAGTAATTTGTTCTGGCTCAGTAACAACCTGGAGATTAATCGGCATTAACTCATTCACAGCACAGTCAATTGGTAATGCTTCATTTGTTTGATCAGTCCATAAAGATAATACTCTGCCGTGCTTTATGATTTCTTTCGACTCTAGCTGGTAATTTTATAATGCCACGGGATTCCATTTCTTCTAGAGCATTTAGGCAGGTTTGAATTTTATCCGTTCCTCTTGGGGTTTTCCATTTGAAAGCACCGCAAAATCGTATGGGCTAATTCTCGACGACTTAGCCCAGAAAACATTCTAACGGTTTTTTGTATTTCAGTAAGTTGATGCCTTCTAAATTGGCGGCCGCCAAATGTGGTTTTTAAAAGAGAGTCTACTTTATTATCCATTAGTTTCAGTGCTCTAAGCTGTTAATCCTAGCATTAGCATGACAGATGGTGCTGTTCGAGTCAAGAACTTTTTAAAATAATGAAATTACTTAATAGATCAACCGGCTAAGCTGTCTTCTTTTGTGCATCACTCACATAAATAAATGCCATTG
>CAWFQC010000024.1:0-435000 GCA_963817645.1 uncultured Gammaproteobacteria bacterium
ATACGGAAAAGGGGCAAATATGTAATTTCAGCCTACTTTATAGAAGCAGGTCGAGTTAGACAAGCAAGCTGTAGACTGATCAAGAATTAAAATTCGAGGCAAGAAATAAAGGATACCGTCCAGAAATCTTAGAAAAAGTTTATCGGCTTTTAGAGAGCAGCCAAGCCTATCTAAAGAAAACTATAAAAAATAACTTTTACAATTCGACCTCTGTTCTGTATCCACCCTTTCAATACTGAAGAGAAAATGATAGCAAAGAAATTTAAAAAAATCTTTCCTTATTACTTATTCCAAAAAATCTTATAATTTACATTAAAAACATGTTCCAATCGCTTTGCTATAGTTTTACCAATTGGCCGTTTTCCGTTTTCCATTTTAGACAATTTTGCTGGGTAACATTGATTAGTTTCGCAAATTCAATCTGATTTAAATTTTCACGAGCACGCAATCCTTTTAAAAGAGCTCCTGCTCTTGTATATTGTTCGTTAAGTGATTTAAACACTTCCTCAGCTGAAACCGTTTTTTCATCGTCATTTTCAATTGCATGAACTCGGTCATAATTAAATATATGTACACTAAGTTGATTATTTTTAGCAGCTCTAAATTCTTTATTCCATAGGGTTGTCCCCTTCTAAGCTGATCGTTAATCATTTGCTTATTTTTCCCAAGTTTTTTGGCCAATCATTAAAATCGCAAACAAATTCACCATCTATAATAAGACTATACATCTGCTCGTCTGGAAAATCATTTAATTTTACTTGAAATTTATGTCCTTTACGGTCAATTTTAAATGGATATTCTGGATCCTCTGACTTAATCCATTTTAGATTTAAAATCTAAACAAGCCTGAAACTCATATGGCGTAATATTTTTGGTGTCCATATTATTATTCAAACTCTTCCAAATTTCAGCCTATTTACTATAAAAAGGCTTATTTCGCCTTATGTGAGGAGATATTTGTATTATTTATTGATAGATCTAAAAATTTCAAATCTTTTAATTCCTCCTTATTCGAATTAAAGTCTAAGATTAAATCATTCAAAACAAATTGAGTATCACAATCAAGTCCAACTAGATGATAATCCATAATTTCCTTATTAAAACTAATCGATATTTTCGAATAAAAAGCTTTCTTAACAGCCTGCTTTTTCAAAATTTCTCTCACAAAGAAAGCTCGTTTGTTGGTATAACCTTTGGCCGATATAACATAATTTTGTTACCTGAGTTTATAGAAGAAACCAAGTTGCATTTGTTTCATCTGACACCTTCATATTAACACCTATATTCCAAACTCATCTTTCTTGCTTTTCACAACCAAATGTAAAATTACTGCAAGTGCAACCATGGGAAATACAGCGACATTTTCGTTCAAACATATCCAAAAACAAGCGATAGGGCGCGGCAGAAAGTGTCAGTGGCTTAATTCTTGAGGTTTCTGAGCATTTGTACGAGAATTGTGCGGCGGGAACGACGGCCCGAAGCACCAGCAGTTTACTAATTGAATTATGGTACTTTACAAAAATAAACGCTAAGATGCCATATTTGTTTTCGAACATATTAGAGTCATTATGGAAACCACAGAGTTATTAAATCTTATTACCAATACCCTTGAAGATAACAAGGCAGAAAAAATTACCAGCCTAGATGTTCATGAATTGACGACAGTAACAAGCTGGATGGTTATTTGTAGTGCAACCTCCAAGCGGCATGCCCACGCCTTAGGAGATCATTTAATCACAAAAATTAAAGCACAAGGCATTACAACCACTGGAGTTGAAGGAGAAATCCAAAATGAATGGCTACTCGTTGATTTAGGTGAAATCGTCGTACATATTATGTTGGAAGAAACTCGAAAATTTTATAGTCTTGAAAAATTATGGAGTGCAACTTTAAAAGTTCGAGAAGATGCGGATTAACTTGATTGCTGTAGGCAAAAAGATGCCGAAATGGATTACTGATGGCTATAATGAATATGCAAAAAGAATGCCAATTGATTTTAAGCTACAACTTACTGAAATTATGGCTCTTAAGCGCTATGGCTCTCATTTGGATAGTGGATACATCAAGAGGGAGAAAAAATGCTAGCGGCTATTCCCAAAGATAGCATAATTGTTGCATTAGATGTGCAAGGAGAGCAATGGAGTACGCCTGCGCTAGCACAGCATTTACTAAAATGGCATGATCAGGGAAGAGATCTTAGTCTTTTGGTGGGAGGACCGGAAGGATTGGCACCTTTATGTTTAAACGTGCGCACAAAAAATGGTCATTATCCTTACTGACTTTCCCTCATCCCTAGTTAGAGTCATTATTGCTGAACAGCTCTATCGAGCCTGGAGCATTCTATCTAAGCACCCGTACCATAGAAATTAAAGGTTGTTTGATGAAAAAACGTGCCACAATTAAAAACAATTACCGTGAAACCCGCCTCTTTACACGTCGCATTATTGTTCTTGTTGTGATCATTATCGCAGCCTCAATAGGGCTCGTCAGTCTTTGGTTTCCCTACAGGTCATCAATCACGATATATATACAACACTTTCTAATCAGAACCAACTTACTTAATACCTGTTGAGCCCAATCGAGGACTCATTATGGATAGAAATGGTATTTTACTTGCAGAAAAATGTGCTATGTTTAGCCTGATGCTGACAAATGACCATGTCCTTGATATAGATAAGACAATTGCTGGGTTAAAAGAGGATCATTGAGATTTCTCCTGAAGATATGAAACGATTTCAAAAAGAGCTATATCAAAGCCGTCGTTTTCAATCTGTGCCATTGAAACTTAAATTATCAGAAGATGAAGTCGCCCGTTTTTATGTCAACCAACACCGATTTCCAGGCGTGACTATTAATGCAGGGATGGTTCGACATTATCCCTATGGCAAAGAATTCGTGAGTGTATTGGGTTATGTGGCCAGGATTAATGAACAAGAGATGAAGGTAATTGATCAAATTAATTATGCAGGCTCAAACTCCATAGGAAAAATTGGAATAGAACGCCATTACGAAAAAGAGCTTCATGGACGTGTTGGCTATCAACAAGTGGAGGTAAATGCCAATGGTCGTTTGGTTCGAACCCTTAAAACTATACTCCCCATACGCGGCACTAATCTTTATCTAACAATAGATAGTCGTTTGCAAATGGCTGTTGAAAAAATACTAGGAGAGGAAAAGGGAGCCATCGTAATCATTAGGCCTAAAACAGGCGAGGATTAGCGTTAGTCAGTCATTGGCTATGACCCAAATCCTTTTGTCATAGGCATTGACCCTAAGCACTATCGAGAATTACGAGATTCCCCTGAAAAACCTCTCTATAATCGAGCAATACGTGGCATTTACCCATTTGCCTCTACTATTAAGCCATATTTGGCTATCGCTGGTTTAGATTCGGGTGTGGTAGGCCCAGGCTATGCTATAAGGTGCCCTGGCTGGTTTGCTATGTCAGGAGTACATCACGTCTATCGAGATTGGCGAAAAGAAGGGCATGGTGCGGTAAATTTACCCCGAGCAATTACAGTATCCTGTGACGGTTTCTTTTATGGCTTGGCAGTAAAGCTTGGTGCACTGGATGTATACTTATTTACGTCAATTTGGTTTTGGAATATTAACAGGTATTGATCTAAACGAAGAACTTGCAGGGCTTGTACCCTCCCCCCAATGGAAATTAAAAAAATTGCATTCAAAATGGTATATTGGAGACACCATTGCAGCAGGCATTGGCCAAGGCTATATGTTGGCAACTCCTTTGCAACTTGCCCAAGGTGTTGCCATTATTGCAAACAAGGGTATTCGCTATCGGCCTCATTTATTAATGAAGCAAGAAGACCCTGATGGCACTATTGAAGAAATAAAGCCTATCAAAGTACCTCCTGTTATTTTAAAAAATTATAAAGACTGGGACCTTATAATTAAAGCAATGGGCGATGTTACCTCTACCCCCCAGGGAACCGCTGCAGTTGCCTTTGCCAAAGTCCCTTATACTGTGGCTGGCAAGACAGGAACGGCACAATTAATTCGTATTGTCGGTGAAAATTATCATGGAAGTGATGCTCAATTGCCAAAATATCTTCGCAATCATAAGTTATTTATTTCATTCGCACCTATTGATAATCCACAAATAGCAGTAGCCGTATTAGTGGAAAACAGCATCATCGCCCCTAAAGTAGCTCGAGCTATTTATGATTATTATTTTGGCATAACCCATCAGTTTGGCATGACAGAAGCATCCCTTATAGCAACCGACAGCAATGATGGTCAAGGTGATGCCACCCAGGCACGAGGAGGAGACTAAGATGCATCGAGATATATATACTTTTAACAGTCCCAGCAAACAATTAAGCCGCCCTTTATGGGAAAAATTACATCTAGATCCGATGTTATTAAGTGGCTTATTAATTTTAATTACAGTTGGCATCATTATTCTATACAGTGCAGATGGTGGTAGCCTTGATGTTTTATTTCGCCAAGGGCTACGTTTAGGCGCGGCTTTTGTGGTGATGCTGATCTTTGCACAAATACCCCCTCGAAAGTATTTCCAATGGGCACCTTGGGTTTTTACCATCGGCACAGTGTTACTCATAGCCACTTTGATATTTGGCCATACAGGCAAAGGAGCACAACGCTGGTTAAGCCTAGGTGTAGTCAAGTTTCAACCCTCTGAAGTGATGAAACTGGCGGTCCCTATGATGCTTGCATGGTTTTTTAACGATAAACAGCTACCCCCTTCCCTGGGAACATTATTTTTAGCTAGCTTCATGTTAATCGTGCCAGTGGGCCTAACAGCCATCCAACCCGATCTGGGCACTGCTATCATAATTGCTTCCTGCGGCGCTGCTGTATTTGTGCTGGCAGGCATTAGCTGGCGAATTATCATTACGCTACTGATTGCTGCTTTTTTCAGTCTTCCAGTTCTCTGGCATTTCTTCATGCACGATTATCAACGAGAAAGGGTATTAACTTTCTTAAGTCCAGAAAGAGATCCGTTGGGAAGTGGCTACCATATTATACAATCCAAAATAGCTATTGGCTCCGGTGGAATCTTTGGGAAAGGCTGGTTAAATGGAACACAATCACATCTACAATTTCTTCCTGAGCATGCTACTGACTTTATTTTTGCAGTCTGTGGAGAAGAATTTGGTCTTATTGGAGGAATTAGTTTAGTAATCCTATTTCTTATCTTAGTGCTGAGAGGACTTCGCATTAGCACTGTAGGACAAGACACTTTTTCCCGACTATTAGCTGGCAGCATCAGCCTCATGTTTTTCATTTCCTTTTTTGTCAACATTGGCATGGTAAGTGGCATTTTACCTGTCGTTGGCTTACCTTTGCCTTTAGTGAGTTACGGCGGCACTTCGATGGTGACTATTATGGCCGGTTTCGGTATTATCATGTCAGTTTATACCCATCGCAAGTTACTCGGCCACTAATAAAGAGAAATTAATGATTAAGAAGTGCTTGGCATATAGCGTTATCTGTTATTTTTTATTAATAGTAAGCCCCTCATATGCAAATTATTGCATAGCGAACAGCCCTGACGTGCAATCTTATATTCATCACTTAGTCATAAAATATCATTTTAATGAAAAAGAGTTGCAAGCATTATTTCGTATAGTCACCATCAATGAAGAAGCCATTTCTCGCCTACAAAAACCAGCATGAGGCAAAACCCTGGTATGAATATAAGAAATTATTTATCACCAATGAACAAATTAATAAAGGCATAGCCTACTGGAAGCAGCATGAAAAAACTCTCAAATTTGCTGAAAAAAAATATGGCGTGCCAACCAGTTACATTGTTGCCATTATCGGCATTGAAACAAAATATGGGGAAAACAAAGGCAAATTTCCTGCTTTTAATACCCTGGCTACTCTTGCTTTTACTCCTGGTCGTCGACAAGAGTTTTTTCGGTATGAACTAACTCAATACTTGTTACTAGCAAGGGAAAATAATTTTCCCCCACTCTCATTGAAGAGCTCTTATGCAGGTGCTATCGGCCTGCCGCAATTTATGCCCAGTAGCTATCGCCATTACGCAGTTGATTTTTATCAAAAAGGTTCTGCTGACTTATTTGCAAACCACGCTGATGCAATTGGAAGTGTAGGCAATTACTTACATAAACATGGATGGAAATCAGGTGAGAGAATCGCCATTCCTGCTAAAGTAAAAGGTGACAGTCACCTTGCCATAATAAACAAAAAATATCGCCCACATTTAACCATGGCTAACCTTGAAAAATATCAAATTACACCAAGAAAGCCACTTAATTCTAAAGTGTCTTTTATTCGACTTGAAGATAAAACAGGCTATAAATATTGGCTTGGCTTGCAAAATTTTTATGTTATTTCAACCTATAATAAAAGTGAATTGTATGTCATGGCTGTACGAGAACTGGCAATAAAACTACGAGAAAAGAAAAGTAATTCTTAATATTGATTGTGGCTTAATGAGTTTAAATTTATTAGATGTTGCTCTTTCTTATCATCAAGCAGGTGATTTAGAAAAAGCTGAAAAAATTTACCAACAACTACTCGAAATAGATCCCCAAGATGCAAACATTTTGCATCTCTATGGTATCTTGTCAGCACAAAAGGGTAACCTTCAACAGTCACTTGATCTCATTAATGCTGCTTTGGCTATCGATCCTAATTCGCCTACCTTTCATAACAGCATGGGGAACCTATTGGGGTTTCTTGAAAACTTTTCTGAGGCGATTAACCATTATGAAAGATCTATATCATTAGAGCCTAATGCCCCAGCAGCGCATAATAACCTGGGAAATTTATATCTCAAAAAGGAAGATTATCAACAAGCGATTTTTCATTATCAAAGCGCCATTGACCTAAAACCAGATTATTCAGAAGCGTATTACAATTTAGGGTTAATTCTAGCAAAGATAGGACACAGGCAAAAAGCGATTAAGAATCTCCAAAAAGCGCTGGAGCATATGCCAAATTTTTCCGAAGCGCATGGGCAGCTTGGCCAATTTTTACAACAAGAAAATCAATTAAGTGAAGCTATTTCGCATTATCAAAAAAGGTTGGAGCTTGAGCCTGCGCACGTCCTGACCTTGGTTAATATTGGTGCCATCTTGGTCAAGCAAGGAGATTTACCGCAAGGCATTGACTATTTTCAAAAAGCACTAGCTTTAGATCCTAAGCATGCTGAAGCTCACTACAATCTGGGTTCTACCTATTTAAGCTTGCAAAAAACAGATGAGGCACTAACCCATTACCTACAATCTTTAAACGAAAAACCAGAGGCCGATACATATTTTAATATTGGCGTCATTTATATGTATAAGGATAGACACCAAGATGCTATTGATTATTTTAATTCAGCACTCTTAATTAAACCTAATTATCTCGAATCACATATTAATTTGGGTGCTATCTATCTCAAAATAGAAAATTATCCTAAGGCAATTGAACATTACCAAAAAGCATTAAAACTACAGCCAGAAAATGAAGAAATAAAATACATTTTGTCTGCTATCACTCAACCAGAAAAATCACCCACTTTGGCACCACAGGAATTCGTTAGCCATTTATTTGATCAATATGCGCCACACTTTGAGAAGCATTTAACACAATATTTAAAATATCAAGCCCACACTTTACTTTACAAATATACCTATCAGCATCTGAGAGAAAAACTCTCTAATTTAACTATTGTCGATTTAGGTTGTGGCACAGGGCTATGTGGTGCACTTTTCAGACAACATGCAACAAAATTAATTGGAGTTGATTTATCCTCTAAAATGTTGGAGTTGGCAGCAAAGAAAAATATCTATCATCAATTACTTGAAGAAGATATAGTTCAAGCCTTAAACAAAATGCGTGGAATAGATCTCATATTAGCTGCCGATGTTTTTGGCTATTTGGGGGACTTGCAGCCAGTTTTTGCAACGGTTCAAAGAGCCTTGAAAAAAAATGGCTATTTTGCATTTACAATTGAAAAATCTTTAGATCAGGCTTACTCTTTACAAAAATCAACTCGCTTTGTTCACTCTAAAAAATATATTCATGGTCTTTGTGCAAAATATAATTTTAGAAAGATTGAAGAAGTTGAAGTTGAATTGCGCACTCAGCGACAAAATCCAGTTATCGGCTACCTGTATATTTTAGAGATCTCAAAGTAAAAAGAAGGTAAATATGATGGCTTACAAAAGCAAAGAATTAATCAACTAAATCAAGTGATTGAAACTGGTCTTAATCAGTTAGAATCTGGAAAAAAGGTGCCTGTCGCTGAATCCTATCAGAGACTTAAACAGAAAATTAAAAATGCTGCTAAAGGCTCATAAATGATTGACTATTCCCTATCTCCCGCTGCTGAGAGTGATACTGATGAGATTATTTCTTATATTACGTCAGTTCGACGAATCTAAGCAGAGGTAGAGTGGATTAGGGCCCCTGCCATTAAGTAAAAGTCATCGCTCCTTGCCGTCGTCCCGCGGCTTGTCCGCGGGATCCAGTTCTTGCAGGTTCCTGGATCCCGCGGACAAGCCGCGGGACGACGGCAGTAGAGATGCATATCCTTAACTTATAATATGGCAGTGAGATTATACCCCTCCGCCTAATCCACTCTACCTCTGCTTAGATTCGTCGAACTGACGTTATATTGCTTATGAAAACTCTAATACTCAGCTATGAACTTGGTCACATGCTTCTATTATTGCAAGAAGTCGAAATTAATTTTATAATTGTATACATGTAATACAATTGGGAGGGGAAGTTATGGTAATTTCAGTAAGACTTGATCACAATTTAGATAGCAGATTGGATAAACTTGTTTCAGAAACTCATAGAAGTAAAAGCTTTTACATCAAGGAAGCACTTAGTGAATATCTGGATAACCGAGAAGACTACTTACTTGCTTTGGCCGCTTTTGAGAAGGAAGAACCTACTACTAGCCTCTTAGAAGTAAGGAAAGAGCTTGGTTTGGAAGATTGAGTTTAAAGAATCAGCTAAAAAACAGCTTCATAAGCTGGATAAACAATGGCAAAAAGCCATTTGAAATTACCTAGCTGATATAGCTTTGTTGAATAGCCCAAAAGATCGTGGGAAGCCCTTAAAAGGAAACAAAAAAGCCTTTTGGCGTTATCGTGTAGAGGATTACAGAATTCTTTGCCATATCCAAAACGATCAGAAAATAATAACTATTCTAGTTGTTGGGCATCGGAAAGAAGTTTACGGTGATTTAAATTATAGTATTGCAGCTACGCCAATGAACATTACCAAAAAGTAAAAAGAAGGTAAATATAATGGTCAAAAAAGCAGTTATTATATTCTCTGGCGGCATTGATTCCACCACTTGTCTTGCGATTGCAATCTCAAAAGGCTTTGAATGCTATACGCTCTCTTTTGATTATGGCCAGAAGCATCATGCCGAACTCAAAGCTGCCGCCATTCTTTCTAAGAAGTTCGGTGCAAAGGATCATCAACATTTCGATTTACCTATTGGCAATTTTGGTGACTCGGCGTTAACTGATAGTAAAATTGATGTACCCGACGGGCAAAATAGCAACGAAATACCCGTTACCTACGTTCCTTCTCGTAACAGCATTTTTTTGGCAATTGCATTAAGCTGGGCCGAGATTTTGAAGGCTAACCACATATTTATTGGTGTTAATGCAGTTGATTATTCCCACTATCCGGATTGTCGTCCAGAGTATATTAAGCAATTTCAAAGACTAGCGGATCTTGGGACAAAAGCAGGAGTGGAAGGTGTGCAGTTTACCATACATACACCACTGCTTCATTTGACTAAAGCAGAAATAATCAAGCTTGGAATTGAGCTCGGCATCGACTATAGCCAAACAGTCTCCTGCTATCGTGCTAATAATGAAGGCTATGCTTGTGGCACTTGCGATTCTTGTATGCTACGTAAAAAGGGTTTTAATGAATCCACTTTCGAAGATCCGACCCGGTATTATCTCTGCAGTTAAGATGAAACCTACTTACCTCATTATGTTATTTTTCCTGCTTTTACAAGTAGAAATTTCTCTAGCTAAGGCTGTATCTGCCAATTCCTACTTGTTGCCTAAGACTTTATCTCTACAGGAAGCGATTCTTTTAGCGATTCGTAATAACCCTAAGATAAAAAATTCAGAATTACAACGTGTGGTAGATCGGTTTGCCTTAGAAGTTGCTCGTAATCAATTTTTACCTAAATACTCATTCCCTGTTTCGGCAGTTTATTCCAATAGCAATAAACCTTATTATACAGCGACCCCTTCCACTACTCTAGAGACGATTTACGGTACTAAAATAGGTCTTGGCTTAGAGAATCAAGTGAACATGGGTCGTGAAACGGCTGCTTTCCTGGAGGTGAGACAACCTTTATTGCAGGGTGCAGGAGCAACCATTGGTAGAGCAAAACGCCAGAATGCTTACCAGGAAGAAATAATTAGCCGCCTTCGCTTTAAAGCGATTTTGATCGATACCATCAATGAGGTTATTATGGCTTACTATAAAGTAGTACAGGATGATAATAACTATGAAATTGCGCAACTTTCTGTCAAGGAAGCGTTAAAAACCTTGCAAGCCACAAAATTACACATAATGGTAGGGAAAATGGCTCCTACTGAAATCACTCAGCAGCAAGCACAAGTGGCTAATTTAAAGATAATGGTACTAAGTGAAAAAAATAGCTTAACTAGAGACTACCGACATTTGCTTTTGCTCTTAGGCCTTAATCCTAATTCAGAAATTCGAATAAATAAACAGATATTAATGCCAGTGTCATCGCTTCTTAATCAACAAGATGCTGTTAACATGGTGTTAGATAATAATATAGAGTATCAATCACTCTGTGCTAGACGAAAACAATTAGAACTTAAACTAGTTCTTGAAGAAAATGAACAAAAATGGCAATTAGATGTCATTGGTAGAACACAACAGAGAATGATTCGTAATAAAAATTTTGCAACTGTTCCTCTTAATCAAATTGATACAATTGGTAATGAACGGCCTAGTAATGAAAGAAGTTTAACAATTAATTTGAGCATTCCAATCAAAAATATTGAACACAAGCAAAAACTGACAAGTGCAAGGGTGGCGCTCAAACAATTTAACATTGAGATCGAAGCACAACGTCAAAAATTAATTACAGATACTTTAAACATGTTAGAAAATATGCAGGTGCAATTAGAAACCTTAAAGCTTGCGAAAGAAGCAGTTAATTACTCACAACAAAGTTTTTTAGTTGCTCAGAAAAAGTTTATGTACGGACGTATCTCGATGTTCGAACTCACCTACTTACAGAGAAATTCAATACTACAGCAATTTGATTTAACCAATCAGCAGATATCGTTTATATATATGCAGTTAGAATTTGAAAAGCTCTTGGGTGTTTCTTTGAAGAAATGGCACATTGATATCCAAGAATAAGGATCGATAATATGTTTAGATATATTTGTCTCTTTGTTCTATGTTTATCTTTAAATGCTTGTCATCATAAAAGCACTAAAGAAAATATTGTTTTTTACGTTGAGAAAAAAAGTGATAAGAGACATCTCTATTATCAAGGAGTCGTTAAACCTATTAATGAAGAGTTAATTATCAGCCCAACAGGAGGAATTGTCACTAAAATTAATTTCCATTATGGAGACTTCGCTAGGAAAGGAGACTTATTGTTAACTATTCGCTCACCTCAAATGGAAAATGAATTTAGGGAAGTAATGATTAATTACCTTAAAATAAAACAGGCCTATTTAAATAGTAAAAAGAGTATGACAGGCACTGAAATACTTTATAAAGAAAAAATTATTTCTGAAGAGGAATATTTTAATGAGGAAAGTCAGTATCAAGTTAACTTTATGAATTATATTGAAGCCAGTAACAAGTTAAAACAATATCTAATGTTTATTCCCTCTTTCAAGCAAGAGCTAATCGATCAATCTTTATCTCATCTTAATGATATGAAAAAAATTTTACAGCAGGATATTAAAGAGATATTCATCTTTGCACCTTCATCCGGTATTATTCTTTTCTCCGAAGAAAAAGATCCTAGCAATCTTAAATTATTGCAAATCGGTTCACAGGTTAAAAAAGATGACATGTTACTAACTATTGGTGATTTGTCAGGCTTATCAATAAAAACTTATGTACATGAAAATGATATCTGTCAGTTATCAGTGGGTATGCCAGTGAATCTTACTTTCCAATCTGATTTGGAAACAGAATTACAGGGTAATATTGTTTCAATAGCTAAGCAAGCTATTAATAATGGGAATGCTGATTTAACCCTGTTTCCTATTGTGATGAATGTTTCAAAAATGACTTCATATCAGTTAGGCAAAATCTATATTGGTATGAATGCTAAAATTGATATCATCATTCAAGAGCATTCATCTATTAGAATTCCCATCAAGGCGGTATTTCAAAAGGAAAATAAAAATTTGGTAACCGTCGTAGACCCTAAAACAAATAGAATGACAGATCGTGAGGTAGTGACAGGAAGAACTTCATTAGAAGATGTCATTATTTTGGAAGGACTTTCAAATGGTGAGAAAATTATTGTTCATGATTAGAATGCATAAAATTTGTAAGGATTATACTTTTGGTGAAGCCAAAACACGTGTACTTCATGATATTAATTTAGCAGTAAAATCCGGAGAATTCGTAGCAATTATGGGCCCTTCAGGATCGGGAAAATCAACATTGCTTAATCTCCTTGGTCTTTTAGATTCACCGACTTCGGGTGAATACTACTTAGATGGGGTGAATATGAATCGACTCAGATCGGATGAGCTGGCTAAAACGAGAAATCAAGTGATTGGATTTATTTTTCAATCCTACATGCTCTTACCACAATTAACATTAATAGAGAATGTAGCTCTCCCCCTTACTTATCATTCTGTCCCGTACAAACATAGAATGAACAAAAGCAAGGAAATGTTAACCCGAATTGGGCTGCAAAACTTAATACAGAAAAGACCAACAGAAATTTCTGGCGGGCAACAACAAAGAGTAGCGATAGCAAGGGCCTTAATAATGAATCCTAAGCTCGTTTTAGCAGATGAGCCCACAGGCGCACTCGACAGTTCTACTGGGCAAGAAATATTCAACTTACTTAAAGAGTTTAATGAAACCCAAAAAACAACAGTTATAATCATCACACATGATATTAACTATGGAAAACAATGTGACCGTCGATTGACTCTGAAAGATGGGAAAATGGAGGAATAAAATTGTTTGCAATAAACTTTTTGCAAGCTCTTGGCAATATCAAGGCTCATCTTCTAAGATCATCGCTAACGCTTTTCGGCATACTTATGGGTACTGCAGCGGTTGTCACATTATTAACAGGAGGAGAATTAGCGACTAGAGCTGCGTTAGATCAATTTAAGAAATTAGGTATGGAATTAATGGGAGTTAGCTTAATTAAGTCAGAGAATAATTTAAGGTTGAATCATGTAGAATTGACTCAAATGAAACATTTAAAAACTTTAGATATCAGTGATTTTATTCCTTATACAGTAAATTATTCCTCCGTGTTTTTTAAAAATAAAAAAATAGATCTTGCCATCTTTGGTGCTGATAGTTTACAAAAATTTATTGAGTTACCCTTACTTTCAGGAAGGTCCATTTCAATTTTAGATAGAAATTCTCTTTATTGTGTATTGGGCTATGAGGTTTGGACTCAATTAAGTCATGATCCAAATGATTTAATTGGTGAACAAATTAGTATTAATAACGTTATTTTTACAATCATTGGAGTTCTAGATCATTCGAAAAAAAACTTATTTTTAATGGCTGATTGCGATCAAGCAATTGTTATCCCTCTCCAAACTTCTTTAGATATCTTCCAAAATATAGGAATTAATCAATTTATATTTAAGATAAAGCCGCAAACAAATATCAAAAAACTTGAAAATGATATGGTTAATAAATTTAGAATAATTTTCCCAGGATATGATGTAAATTTTAAAACGCCAGAATCGATTATGGAAAATATGAAAGGAGAAGAACAGATTTTGCGATGGTTACTAGGACTAATTGCCAGCATTACCTTACTTGTAGGAGGGGTCGGTGTAATGAACATTATGCTTGTTTCTGTCACCGAAAGACGGCAAGAGATTGGTATCCGGATGTGTATAGGGGCTAGGGAGAGAGATATAGTTTATCTATTTTTAACTGAAGCAACTATTTTAACTGTGCTCGGTGGGATAGCTGGAATTGTCCTTGGAGAATTAATTGTCTTTGCAGCTTCTGCATTTTTCAAATGGCCATTTCATTTCATCTGGTTTCCGATCTTGATGGGATTTTCTGTATCATTCTTAGTAGGCATTTTTTTTGGTTATTATCCTGCCAAAAGAGCGTCTAAATTAAACCCAATTCTTATTCTTAATTACTGACATAAAACACCAGCAATTCCTGGAATACTTCTCTAGGAATTGCTGTATACTCTATTTAATGATTTGAATAAGTTGGACCTATTTTAATGGATTTATTATCTATTTTTCCGATTTTTGAAACTTCTTTAGTGAATTCATCTATATTTGATTTAGTGCAAAGTCGCACATCTTCTTTGAAGGTTATATCATTCATTTGCGCTCCTTTGCCAAATTTCATACATTCTCCAGCGTGTATAAATCCCCAATGAACTCCAGTTGGAGAGTGTTCTATTGGACCCATGCTTTGCGTCCCTTTAATATTAAATTTTCCGACCCAATCTTCAACTCCTGCAAATGCATTTGATACGATTAAAAATCCTAAATAAATAGCTATTTTTCTCTTTGACATTGTTTTGTTCCCTTAAACATTTAATGGTATTAGATTATGCTAGGGGCATTTACAAAAAATCAAACTCACCTTTCTTTACCCCAGCCACAAATGCCCGCCATTCTTCCAGACTAAACTACGTCAGTTCGACGAATCTAAGCAAAGAATCTCTACTGCCGTCGTCCCGCGGCTTGTCCGCGGGATCCAGTTCTCCTTCCTGGATCCCGCGGACAAGCCGCATAAGCGCTAACCTAAAACGGCATAATTTTCCATCTGAGGTCTTCTTTTTCGAGAGGCCTCAGCATCCTGTGCCGATTGTAATACGGCCATATCAATTTGGCAAGCGTTAGGTTAGCGCTTATGCGGACAAGCCGCGGGACGACGGCAAGGAGCAAGACTTTTACTTAATGGCGGTGGCCGTAATCCACCCCACCTCTCTTTAGATTCGTCGAACTGACGTTAAACTGCAAAGTAGACAGATCTTTAGTATCACGAACAGCAATGATACCATCTTTATTGGCAACAGCTAGGCAATCTTTACAATGCGAACAGGCTGTCGATTTTATAAAATCATTATCTTCAAATAACATTTAAAAAAGGGCTTTAATGAATCCGCTTACGAAGATCCGACTAGGTATTATTAGGAATTAATGACGAAATATCTTCAACATCCTCTACCTGATCTGTCATCACAATAATCTAGGTTCCTGAGAGGAAATATGTTAAAATTCATCCCTGATAACATGAAAAACATTACTAGTTAACATAAATGGTTTGTTAACTACAGGCATTAAAGTGACGGTACAGTTTATTCGTGTTTTCTATGAACCAATTAAGACAAACCGGAGAGACAAGATGAAAATTATTATTAAAGAAATGTGGTCGCAAGAGACTCTTGTCGAGCTGAATATTGACGATCCATCTAAATTAACAGTTGGCCAGTTTGCAAACTTATTTTTTGAACAATTAAGCCGGAAACGTGTCTATTCAATTGAGCCAACTAAATATACCAAACGTAACAATATTTCGCAGAAGATTTCCAATTTTATTATGCAGGAAGACAATTTGGAGGCGGCGCTTATGCTTCTTATGGCAGCAATACAATTCTTGCTAAATATATTCCATCCAATCAGCAAGAATGCCAGGTTCATGCAGATTTATCAGTTTATGGCAAAGATAATTATTGCCTTAACAGACATATTCATATCAACAAAATTGACAACAATCAGCTTGTTTGAACAAGCAAAAAATGAGTTGATAGCTCGTGTTCACGCATACATTCATGCCAGCGGCTTCTTTAGCAATGATCTTGCTGCTAAGCATGTTAAAAATGAACTAAATATTTTGGATGAAGTTTCTAATTATCACATCCAAGAAAGTCATCTGCTTCCTTTTAAGAAAGTAGCATTACAATGTTTTGTAAGGGCATTACGAGAACACCTACCAATAACTAGCAGATTATCAATATCCGTTCACGAATTTATTAATGATCCGAAATATCAACCTCTTCTAAATTCTGAAGAAATTGATCACTACCAAGATGAAATTAATCAACTTAAAATTTTTTTCACTTCCTTTATGTTTAAACATGGATCTTGGGGTGGCTGCAGTGCGTTGCTGAGAGTCTATTTCAAAATACATCCGGACGCTTGTATTAAATCAGACAAATCCGAAGAATCTTCAGAAAACAAGAAAATAGAAGAACTCAGCGAGAGATTTGTTTCGCTTGATGAAAACACTAAAAAAAATCCAGAACTGGCTAACATTCCCCCTCGAAACAACCAGAATGAACTCCATAGGAGCCAGCTACAACCAGAGGACACGGCGGATTATCTCCAATCTCAATTATAAATAATACAAATTTGGAAAATGTATACAACACTCATCGAATTGTAAGCAACGTCAGTTCGACGAATCTAAGCAGAGGTAGGGGTGGATTAGGCGGAGGGATATAATCTCACTGCCATATTATAAGTTAAGGATATGTATCTCTACTGCCGTCTTTTAGTGAAAACAGCCTCATAGTAGCACTTGCAGCTACCCCCTCTCCCGCGCTCTAATTTTCATAGAATCAATAAGTTACCAGCGGGAGAGGGTTGGGGTGAGGGAAAAGCTGGAAACAGAGTTTGACCCTCACCCCAACCCTCTCCCGCAATAACCTATTGTTTTTAAAAACTTTTTTGCGCGGGAGAGGGGGCTGCTGCAAGTGCAACCATGGAGATACAGCTAAAAAACGTCATTTCGACAAATCTAAGCAGAGGTAGAGTGGATTAGGCAGTGAAATTATACTCCCTCCGCCTAACCCCCCCTACCTCTCCTTAGATTCGTCGAACTGACGTTAAGCAGCATTTTGTAGATTAAAATGTAGAGGTTAGGGTTACTGGCAGCCAATCATTTTAAACACGCAAAAAAATGGGATTATTATATCTAGCACTGGAACTAAAGACCGCACCTCTCACCTTTAACTCCAAAATAAGACTTGAAAATATACAAATCTGGAGTCATAATTAGAGCATAACATAGATGAGGGTTTATATTATGGCTGCTTCAGTACAGAATTTACTTAATGATTTGAAAGATCCTTTAAAGGAAATGTGTTTAATAAGAGGTGGTCTTGAAACCGAGGTTATTGAATCCTTCTTGGCTAAAGAAAACCTTTTAGTTAAAGATATTCTTGAAAGACTTCATATTCCATCGTCTACTTATTTTTCAAAAAAGAAAAACCATCAGCCATTGGATGCATACACTACCGAAAAATTTGTGAGATTAATATCGGTACTAATAATGGCATCAGATATCCTTGGTAAGGTAGAAGCCAAAAATTGGATTTACAGAAATGTACCTTCCTTAGGTAACCAAGCCCCTCTCAATTTACTAGATACTGAGGTTGGTCATCGTCTTGTTGAACAAGCTCTACTACAAATTAAATATGGTATGTACGCTTAATGGCTATTTGGTATAGAGCTTCTCAAGTTAATAATGTGCAAAAAGTATTTTCTGGAGACGGTGGTTTATTCACTCGTGCTAGATGGAATCATCTTGGTAGAAGAACAATTTATTGCTCAGAATCCATCTCTCTTTGCACTTTAGAGTGGTTATCCCATAATGGGCTCTCTGTATCTGGTTTTAATTACTACCGCTATTCGATTGAGGTTCCCGACGAATTAGTTAATAGATTTACACCTAAAAATTTACCAAAAGAGTGGAATACTACACCTGCAACCGACGTTACCAGAGATTTTGTGGAACAGCATTTGTTTTTATCGGAAAAATTTATGGCGTTAGCACTACCTTCAGTTTTGGTTCCTGAAGAATTCAATCTTGTAATTAATCCTTCACATAAAGATTTTTCTATGATTATTAAAACTGCCCAAATCTTAGGCAAATATTCTGCGCCTGTACGGATCTAATTAAATTAACGTCAGTTCGACGAATCTAAGCAGAGGTAGGGGTGGATTAGGCGGAGGGGTATAATCTCACTGCCATATTATAAGTTAGGAACATGCATCTCTACTGCCGTCGTCCCGCGGCTTGTCCGCGGGATCCAGGAACCTGCAAGAACTGGATCCCGCGGACAAGCCGCGGGACGACGGCAAGGAGCGATGACTTTTACTTAATGGCAGAGGCCCTAATCCACTCTATCTCTGCTTAGATTCGTCGAACTGACGTTAAATTAATAAATAGCCGATAATCATGGTTACCGGCCATTGCAATCAACAAAGGCAAAATTAATTCTAAGTGTGTAAATAGCCACAAGCGGGTACCATTATTGGGTAAGATACTATTATGCTAGGGGCATTTACAAAAAATCAAACTCACCTTTCTTTACCCCAGCCACAAATGCCCGCCATTCTTCCAGACTAAACTGCAAAGTAGACAGATCTTTAGTATCACGAACAGCAACAATCCCGTCTTTATTGGCAACAGCTAAGCAATTTTTACAATGCGAACAGGCTGTCGATTTTACAAAATCATTATCTTCAAATAGCATTTACTTGTACCTTTTTTGTTTATAAAACTTCTTTTTCTTTTCTTTTGGCTGGCTGTTAACTAAATCAAAATCCATTTGCTTTTGATCTAAATTTACTCTTACCACCTTGACCCAAACAAAATCTCCTAAACGATAGGCTGTGTGGCTCCTTTTTCCAATTAATTGACGACTAATAGGATCAAAATGATAATAATCATTCTTCAGGGCAGTAATATGCACCAAGCCCTCAACATATATATTTTTTAATTCAACAAAAATACCAAATCCTGTGACCTCTGAAATGATGCCCTCAAATTCTTCGCCAACTTTATCAAGCATATATTCACATTTCAACCAATCAATTACATCACGAGTGGCATCATCTGCTCGACGTTCTGTCATAGAGGTATGGTCACCATCCAAAAAAAGTTTATCCATGGTATAAGCAAATTGCTCAGGGCTTTTCTTTTGTAGAACATGCTTTAAACCACGATGGGTAATGACGTCAGGAAAACGCCGTATTGGTGAGGTAAAATGAGTGTACTTTTTATAAGCTAATCCAAAATGACCTTCATTCACAGGCGTATAAAGAGCTTGTTTTAATGATCTTAATAATATTGTCTGGATAATTTGTGCGTCTTCTCTTACCCTGACCTTGTTTAAAAGCTTGGCATAATCCAGTGAAGTAGGTTTGGATTTACCTGTTAGTCTCAACCCAATACTATGCAGAAAGGATCGTAAATTTTCTAGCTTCTCGGCATCAGGGGATTTATGCACTCGATAAAGTAAGGGAATTTGTTTTTTATTCAAAAATTCAGCCGCTGCAACATTAGCAATTAACATGCATTCCTCAATTAATTTATGCGCTTCGTTGCGGATAATAGGAATGATTTTTTGTATCTTTTTATTTTTACCATAGATAATACGGGTTTCGGTGGTATCAATATCGAGTGCTCCACGCAATAAACGTTGTTTTTTTAGTCTCTTATAAACTTTATACAGTTGTTTGATTTGAGGTAAAAGGGAAGCATGCTCAGTCTTTTCCTTATTAATCATATTAGCCACTTCGGTATAAGTTAAACGCGCATGCGATCTGATGGTTGCTTCATAAAAACTATAAGCTTTTAATTTTCCTTCTACATCTATATCCATTTCGCAGACAATGCACAACCGATCAACACCTGGTTTCAACGAACAAATTCCATTGGATAATTCCTCAGGCAGCATGGGGATGACTCTGTTTGGAAAGTAAACTGAATTTCCTCGATTACGTGCCTCCTTATCAAGTTCGGTATCCATCTTTAAATAATGGGCTACATCGGCAATTGCAACAAAAAGTTTGGAGATTTCTTTTCCATGTCGACAAAAGACTGCATCATCAAAATCTTTTGCATCTTCACCATCAATTGTCACAAACTGTAATTTTCGTAAATCTTTTCTCTTTGCTATTTCTTCTTCGGGGACATTTTGCAAAATGGCCTGTGTTTCTTTGACTATGTCCTCCGACCAAGAGTAAGGCAGTTGATGAGAGCGAATAGCAACATCAATTTCAAGACCAGGTGCCATATGCTTTCCTAAAATCTCCGTAATTTTACCTGTTGCCTGACGTCTCAATGTAGGTTGTGCAATAATTTCGACCACAACAATCTCCCCTTCGTTAGCACCTAATGTTTCTTCTTGAGGAATAAGCACGACTTGTTGTATGTCTTTTTTCTCGGGCTCAACAAAGCAAACCCCTCCCTCTTCGCGATAGTAGCCAACGATATTGAGGGTATTGCGCTCAAGAACTTCTACAATGCCTCCTTCTTTGCGACCTCGATGATCAATATTAGAGACTCGCGCAAGAACAATGTCATTAGGAAACACCATCCTCATTTGATAGGAAGATAAATACAGATCGCTACTTCCATCATCAGGAACCAAAAATCCGTAGCCATCCTTTCTTCCAATTACAATCCCCCTGACGAGTTCAAGCCTTTTGACAAGTGCATACTGATCACGTCGATTGCTAATGACTTGACCATCTCTTTCCATGGCACGCAAACGACGACGCAATGCCTCTATCATTTCTTCATCTTCCAAGCCGAATGCTTCAATAAGGTCTTTCCTTGAAACAGCCTCTCCTATTTCATCAAGATAATCAATAATGAACTCCCTGCTTGGGATAGGATTTTCATATTTTTCTTGTTCTCGTGCGAAATTGAGATCTTTCTTTGTATACCGCTTAACCATTATTGCCCATTTTCTCCTCAAAAATAATTTATTTACTCAGTAACTAATTACCCTATAATGGCATTATCACTTAAAAGGAGACAATTTGAAAATGAACTTTCGCCAAATCCTTATTCTCATTTTAGTCTTCTTTATTGTTGCTTGTAGCAGACAACGTTTATGCCAAGTCCCTCCAGTAAATCAGCTTCAAGCTTGCCTTGAAATTCGAAGGCAGCTTGTTTTCTTAGGGAACAATGACCCCACACTTTATCCCTTCCAATATACAGCGGGAAACTGGAAATCCCCCACGAGACAAGCCTTGTTATTGAGAAAATATAAAGAATATAACTGTGATGCGGTCTTAAGGGAATGCTCTCCGCCTGCAGTATTTCGTCCACGACCTGGTGAATGCCACCCATAAGGGCTCTGGCAATAATAACTTTTATAGCACATTGACAATCCATAGCAGCCTCGTTAAAGTTCAAAAACCTGCCGAGGT
The DNA here is from genome assembly GCA_963817645.1 of uncultured Gammaproteobacteria bacterium. Classification (GTDB taxonomy): domain Bacteria; phylum Pseudomonadota; class Gammaproteobacteria; order UBA6002; family UBA6002; genus UBA6002. The sequence continues at coordinate 21,408 of CAWFQC010000024.1, forward strand.
GGTGAAATTGGTAGACACGCAAGTTTCAGGTACTTGTGGGGGTAACCCCGTGGAGGTTCGAGTCCTCTTCTCGGCATATTCCTAATATTCTCATGGAGCATATCGCTCAATATCACAAACAGCAGTAGCATTTCCTTCAATACGGCAATTTTGGCCACAAAATATATAGCCATTTACATCAGAGACACATCCATCTGTCGGAAACGCAGCACAACGCACCGTTTTAGAGGTTGAAATACAATGGTATCCACATGCAATATTACCTATTTCATTGCTGCGACATACTTGATCTGGTGTTGCTGCACAACGAACATTATTTAAGGAGTTAACACAATTAAAACCACAAGCTTGACCATTAACAGTTTCTATACATTTAGGAGTAAGGCTTGGCTGTACTTCTATTAAAGACTGCAAACCTTGGCTAGGCGCAAACTTAGCTAAATCTCCAGAAGGAACCCCTTGTTCACCTGGATAAACAGGAGAGGAAGACGCCAAACCATTTCCAAGCCTTTTAGCACCTGGATAGGGTGCCCCTTCGGCGGTATTTCTGACATCATTGGGGTTTGTGTTTATACCTGTAGGAGCTCCATTACTACCTGGGGGAACTGCATAGCCCCCGGGTGCTTGTGCAACTGGTCGAGTATAGATCTGAGACTGCGAGGAGGGTAATTGGTATTGATTTGCTGGATGAGAAGGTGCTGGCTCATTTATAACTAAACCACTTTGATTGGTTAATCCAAAATTATACCCTGAATTATAAGCAGCATTTAAAATATCACGGCTCACAGTACATATCTGCGCAAAATCCTGCTTCCGAGATAAGCCCTTCCGAGCATCACTGACTCCTGTTGAATACGCTGTCTCTCGATTACAGTACAACCGAAGAGCATTGCTTGATGTGGAAGTGTGATCAGCTCAGTATTGTCCCAAGATAGGTACAGTGAAAAACAAAATACCTAATACCAGTAACAAAAAAAATCTACTCATTATAGCTGCCCTCCATGGTAACAGATCTAATCAAAGGGGTGGTGCAATATAATAGTTTGATCACGATCTGGACCAGTTGATATTATGTCTATTGGGATCTCTAATAACTCCTCTATTCTCTTTATATATGCCATTGCATTGCTCGGAAGGTCTTCTAATGAATTTAGACCAAAGGTAGATTCCTCCCAGCCTGGCATTTCCTCATAAATAGGAATGCACTTATCTAAAATTCTAGCATCCATTGGCAGAATATCTACTAGCTCATCATTGTAGCGGTAATGAGTGCATATTTTGATAGTTTTTAGACCATCAAGTACGTCCAGTTTAGTCAAGCAAAAGCCCGAAATACTGTTAATTTGAACCGATCGACGTAAAGCAACTATATCCAACCAGCCACATCTGCGTGGACGACCAGTAACACTTCCATATTCATGCCCATGCTGTGCAATACGTTTACCCAGTTCATTAAATAATTCCGTTGGGAAAGGTCCTGAACCAACTCGAGTTGTATAAGCTTTTGTTATCCCCAGGACGTAATCTAAAAATAAAGGTCCAAAACCACTGCCTGTTGCGACAGCTCCTGCTGTCGTATTTGAGGAAGTCACATAAGGGTAAGTACCTAAGTCAATATCTAATAAACTGCCTTGCGCACCCTCAAACATAATATTTGCGTGGATCTTACGGAGCTTCATTAACTCCCTACTCACATCCACAACTAACGGAAGAAGGCGATCAGATACCAGAAAAATATCGTCTAATACTTTTTTATAATCAATCGGTGCCTGCCCATAAAATTGCGTTAGCACAAAATTATGAAAATCTGAGATCTCACCTAAACGAGTAACGAAATAGTCTTTATCAAAAAGATCAGAAACCCGCAAACTGCGTCTGGCAACTTTATCCTCATAAGCTGGCCCTATTCCGCGGCCTGTGGTACCAATGGCTTCTTTGCCCAAATCATGTTCCCTGGCTTTGTCAAGAGCCACATGATAAGGTAGCAGTAACGTGCAAGCTTCACTTATCCGCAACCGCTCGGTCACTGGCACTCCTTTTTGCTCTAACTCTTTTATTTCTTCCAATAAGGCGCTAATTGACAGCACGACACCATTGCCAATAAAGCAACGGACATTTTTTCTCAAGATACCCGAGGGAATAAGCCTTAAAATCGTTTTCTCACCATTGGTGACTAAGGTATGACCGGCATTGTGACCTCCTTGAAAGCGCACAACAGCCGCAGCCTGATCTGTTAGCAGATCGACAATTTTACCTTTACCTTCATCTCCCCATTGTGTACCAAGAACAACTACATTTTTACCCATGAATTCAGTTTCCTGATTTATCTATATTTTTTAATTAGACGGTCAAATTCCTTTCTTGGCATCCTTACCGTTAGCTTCCATCCATCCTCTAGTTTTTGTTCATTCAAAACTCGTTGGTGAGAGTAAAGCTGCGCGCGGAGTTTACCTTGCATTTGATTTAAATCTAGTTTTTGAGTAATAATGTCTTGTCCTAGCAGCTCTTGAAGTGCTACATGTAAGTGATTTACTCCCTCACCAGTAGCAGCAGAGAGCCAAACAGCCTTTACACTTCCCAATTCGTCACGATCAATATGTGGCTCTACATTATCTAGCAGATCAATCTTATTGAATACTAATAGCTGAGATACTTGGCTAGCACCGATTTGTTCTAATATATCATTAACTTGATCGATTAAATCCTCACGGCTGCTATTCATGGCATCTATGACATGTAATAGCAAATCTGCCTTTTGTGTTTCCTCAAGAGTTGCTTTGAAGGCATCTACTAAATCATGTGGCAAATGGCGAATAAAGCCCACTGTGTCAGTTAGAATTACTTTACCAATTGAAGGTAAACTAAGACTTCTCAAGGTAGGGTCTAAAGTCGCGAATAATTTATCAGCAGTATATACAGGCTGAAGCAGTCAAGGTATTAAACAAAGTTGACTTTCCTGCATTAGTATATCCAACAATCGACACGGTTGGTATTTGTGCTTTTATTCGCCTACGGCGACTTTGATTTCGTTGTAAACGAACTTTCTCTAAGCGCTTAGAAATATTTTTAATTCGATCTCTGATTAAACGACGATCTGTTTCTAATTGGGTTTCACCTGGACCGCGTAACCCGATACCCCCTTTTTGGCGTTCTAAATGAGTCCAACCCCTAACAAGACGTGTTGAAATATGTTGAAGTTGCGCCAATTCAACCTGTAATTTTCCCTCAAAGGTACGTGCTCGCTGGGCAAAGATATCCAAAATCAAACCTGTACGATCCAATACTCGACATTTTATAAAACTTTCTAGGTTTCTTTCTTGGGAAGGGGTTAGAGTATGATTAAATAGCACAATTTCAGCTTCTGTCTGCATTACCGACAATTTTATTTCTTCGGCCTTACCAATGCCAACGAAGTACTTAACTTCAGGCACCTGACGCGCACCTGTAATTATAGCAACAGGCTGCGCCCCAGCCGATACAACTAACTCTTGAAATTCATCGAAGTCTTCATAGTCAAGACCTTGAAGGTTAAGATGCACTAAGACTGCACGCTCACCCCCCTTGGGTCGTTCAAATAAATTATTCTTTGTCAGTTTCTTCAGTAGCCATTACCTCTGAATCAAAGCCTTCAAGCACTATCTTTCGCATGGGTACAATGGTAGAAATCGCATGCTTGTACACAATTTGACTAAAACTATTTTTCAAATATACAACAAATTGATCATATGCTTCAATTTTGCCTTGTAACTTTATCCCATTCACTAAATAAACAGAAATGGGCACCTGTTCGCGACGTAAAGCTTCTAAAAATGGTTCTTGTAACGACTGCCCTTTTGTTGTCATCATTACTCTCCTTGTTATTTTTGTATATACAGTTTGCACTAAAAAAATAGTAACTGCTTTAGCTTTGAAGATTCTTTAAATAAAAGGCTGAAAAAGCTTCAGATACAAAATATATAGGCATCTTCAGCAAAATCTTCCATTCAGACAATAGGTACTTCGTGTTACCTATGGCCCTAAGCTAGAAACATGTTACAAAAAGAAGAAATATACCTTAATTTTTTAAAGGTTGGTACAATAAATTTTTAATATGCGCTAAGAGCTTACTGAATTCGGGAAAATCCGAAAAGTTAAGATAAAAAACAGAATTCCAATGCCGCAACCAGGTTAATTGACGTTTTGCAAGTTGCCTTGTGGCAGCTACCGCTTTTCTTTCCATCTCTTGAATAGTGCAGTCTCCGTTTAAATACTGCCAAACCTGACGATAACCGACACTTCGAATGGCAGGAAGGTCAGCATGCAACCCCTCACATTGATAAAGTTCATTCACTTCATCAATGAAACCAGCTTGTAACATGGATTGAAACCGATATGCGATTCGATTATGCAATAAGCTCCTATCTTCAGGCCATAGGGCAATATTTACAAAAGTGTAGGGTGATGTATTTTGTGTTTGCCATAACTTTGAAAGGGATCGACCCGTTATCATATAAACTTCTAAAGCACGTTGTATGCGTTGAGAATCGGTTGGTTTTATACGACTTGCCGATTCTGGATCAACAGTAGCAAGTTTTTTATGCAATTGTAGCCATCCTATTTCATCAGCCTGCGCGCTAAGAATTTTTCTAATTTCCCCATTAGCTGAAGGCAGCGGTGACAAACCTCTTTGCAGTGCTTTGAAATATAACATTGTCCCCCCAACGAGTAAGGGAATTTTATTTTTGGCCAAAATAGTGGCAATTGCTTGATTTGCATCTTGCTGGAACTTAGCAGCTCGAATAAGGTTGCGTTGGATCACAGATATCAATCAGGTAATGGCTGATTTGTTGTTGCTGAAAAATGGAAGGCTTTGCAGTGCCTATATCCATTCCTAAATAAACCATAGCAGAGTCTACACTGATAATTTCTGCATTGATTTCGCAGGCAAGCTGCAAGGATAGATCCGTCTTGCCAGAGGCAGTTGGACCCATTAAGCAAATTACAGTAGGAGGTTGCATTACCCTTTACCTAAATAATTATATTTTAGCATTTTTTAACAAACATACAGGCTTAATCTCATGAAAAAAAAGCAATTTGAAGCTATACTAGATATATTTCTAGTTCCGCTAAAATAATACGAAGGCGGCAACAAAAGGGATTGGGAGAAAAATAAAATGAAAATACCCGCCAATATTTTACTCATATTATTACTCATCTTGCCATTATCGGCAAAACCTGCAACTAAAATCATTATTTACGAAGCTTACATTCAAGGAAACGTTTTAAACCCCAAACTAGTGGTTGCTCAACGCTATACAGGAAATTGCTGGACTAGATCCCTTGCTAATAATAGCCGATCGGATGCATGGCGGTGTATGACCAATAATCTTATCATTGATCCTTGTTTTCAAGATGGAAATTCTGTGGCCTGTATTAATACTCCTTGGAGCAATAAGGTGATGATTCTTAAATTAACGACACCTTTGCCACAAAATTCCTTAAACAGGGAAATAAATACACGAACTGCTCCCCCGTGGGCTTTAGAATTGGCAAATGGCCAACTTTGTAGCTTTCTAACTGGCGCAAGCTCAGTGATTGACCATCAACGAGTAAACTATTCCTGTACAAGTTACAACTATAACGTTATAGGCGATATCAATAAATCTTCAACGAATTGGAAAGTTTCTCTGTATAATTATAATAAAAAGAGTGTTGAAGAGATCTCTGTCGTTACGGCGTGGTTCTGATGCATGGCATATACTTATAAAATAAGATTTTCATTTAGGTCACTATGCGCAGTCGTTTAAAGAAAGGGGATGCTCTACTTATTGTAGACGCTCAAATTGATTTTTTTCCTGGCGGAGCTCTACCGGTTTCCGAAGGGGATGGCATTATTCCAGTCATTAATCAATGGATTAAGGCAGCGTGGGAGAAAGATATTCCTATTTTTGCCTCACGTGATTGGCATCCTGCTAACCATTGCAGTTTTAAAGAGCAAGGAGGACCTTGGCCAGTTCATTGCGTTCAACATTCTGCGGGAGCTAGGATTCATCCAGACATTAAGCTCCCGCCTGATACCCAGATAATCGATACAGCGGATAATCCAGAAAAAGAAGCATATTCCGCCTTTCAAGGTAAAACCCAGCAAGGCATCTCCCTTGATCAAGCTATGAAAGAAAGAGCCATCCGTCGCCTCTGGATCAATGGCTTGGCACAAGATTATTGTGTTTGCGAAAGCGCTTTGGAAGGTCGTAAAAATGGCTATGAGGTGCATTTGCTGTTGGCCGGAACTCGGCCAATATCTGCTGACACTGGGAAGGAGGCTTTACGCAGAATGCAAGATGCAGGTGTTATTATTGAAAGCCAAAGCAGCCCCTATTTAACCTAGTCCGAATATTTCATTATTTCACTTAATCCGACATTCTTAGACTAAGTTATAAGCTATTGACTTTAATAGTTATTTTTTTGTCCTTGTTTGCTAAGGATGATCAAAAATAAATTTTAAAATCAATGGCTTATAATTTAGTCTAGGAATGTCGACTTAATCCATCTAAAAATGTTACTTTTAACCTCGGAGTTTAAAGCATCATAATTCAGTGGAACTATTGCTCCGGCTGCTGGCACTTGCAGCTACCCCCTCTCCCGCGCTATAATTTTTGCTAGAATCAATAAGTTACCAGCGGGAGAGGGTTGGGGTGAGGGAAAAGTTAGGAGCAGAGTTTAACCCTCACCCCAACCCTCTCCCGCAATAACATATTGATTCTAAAGAGATTTTTTGCGCGGGAGAGGGGGTGGCTGCAAGTGCTACATGAGGCTGTTATCTTACCAAAAACTCCGAGCTAATAGATTACTTTTAACGTCAAGTATTCAATCGGTTTTACCGAAATATGCTATTGGGTATATGAGTTTCTTTTTGCTAAAAAAGGATCTTGATAACATCGATGATGATGAATTAGCTGATTTCCGTATCCTTGCAAAGGCTTATTCTGGCTTGACAGAAAAGCAAATTGAACAATTGCTAAGGGATAAAGCGTTAGTGGAGATATGTCATGAACAAAAAGAGTAAATATAAAAGTAATGCATTTGAAGCAATTCATAAGTCAGCTAGTGCTTTGCTTAAAGTTGGGGCAATTGAGAAAACTACTATGCGTGACTTTGATAAGTCTTGCTTTATTACCACGCCTGAAATTGATCCGGAACAAATAAAGGAAATTCGAAAAAAAAACCATGTTAGCCAACCTGTATTTGCCCGCTATTTAAATACCAGTAAATCCACAATACAAAAATGGGAGATAGGTGCCAATCGTCCCAGCGGTATGGCGCTCAAGCTTCTTACTGTCGTACAAAAACATGGTATACATATTCTTGATTAAACTCTCAAGCACCATCGTCTTTCTAAGAAAATGCATTTGATAGCCTTTAGTGAGGCGATAAAAATACAATTTTGTCTTTGACATTTATTAAATCGTAACGCTCTCGGATCTCACGGATAGTCGCAAATAAAGTGAGTTAGCGGGACGGATAGAATCACTTAAAGTGGGCCAGAAAATCGCGATGCTACTTTAACTTTTCAAGATCTCGGTAAACCTCATCGTCATTCCGTTTGCCAACTAATATGATATCCAGAATTTTTTCAGTATTGTTAACAGTGTAAATGATCCTGTATTCTCCACTATCAACCCTTAGAAAAGATGAATTGCTAATCTTTTTGACATCATGTGGTTTACTATTAAATCTTAGTTCCGAGATCTTTTTAGCCAGTTGTTTAGAGTGTTTTGGTTGAGCATTCCTTAAAAATTTCTCTGCTTGTTTTGATATATTAATCTTTAACATTAAGTAGTTCTTGCATAAGTTCTTCGCTACGCTCAAGTCCAATAAACCCTTCTTGTTGAGCTTCTTTTGTTTTCTCAATCCAATATCTATCTTCAAAAGCTAGCATACGTTGATATTCTTCAAATGAAATAAGTACAGCCACATTTCTTCCTGATTTCTCAATAACTACTGGTTCAATTAAAGAATCCCCCAAAATTTTGCCAAAATTTATTCTCGCTTTAGTCGCAGTTTCTGTTTTCATTGTTTCACTCTCTTTCACATATGTATGATATTCATTATTTTAATCAATTTAATCAATTTAATCAATTTTTATTTCTCTCGGTTAGTTGCTCTTAGTGAACAATCATTGGGTGCGAAGTCTCAAGGATAGAGGAAATGCCCTTAACTTAATGGCAGTGAATCAACGTCCCCTTAAGAAAAATCTATCCAGCTCCCTGAGGGTAAATTGCCTCCAAGTAGGTCTGCCATGATTACAGACCCCACTATTTTCGGTTCTTTCCATTTCCCTTAAAAGTGCGTTCATTTCCTCGATAGTGAGTTTTGAATTGGCTCTAACCGAACTCCTACAAGCTATTGTAGCAAGGATTGCATTTTCATTGTTTTCTGCCCGTTGGCTTTGGCCAAACACGCAATGATCAGCTAAGAGATCTTTTACCAATTGGGAGAAATCTACTGACTGTAATAATGCTGGCACTGCTCTTAATACAACCGTTTCCTGCGTAAGTCTTTCTAAGTCAAAACCCAGGCGCTTAAAGCAACTTGCATTTTCTTCTACTTGAGAGGCATCTTTCGTGCTGACATAAATAGACAAAGGCATCAGTAGAGCCTGGCTAATGATGTTGCTTGCACGATACTGTTTTTTTAATTTTTCATATAACACCCGCTCATGAGCTGCATGCATATCTACAAGAACAAGGCCCTGTGCATTTTGAGCTAAAATGTAGATGTTAAGGAGTTGCCCAATGGCATAACCCAATGAATTATCTTGCTGTGAGTTTCCTAACTCTTCTTCTTCAATAAGGGAATCTTGAGAACTTACAGCTTCTGCAAGCATATCGACAGAGCCAGTGCGCATAGCGTAGACAGCCTGTTGTTCTTTCAATTCTAGAGGTTTTTGATAGGGTAGTGACGATGACTCGAATATAGGAAAATCTTTTACTTGAATCTTTTCAATCACTTGAATAGGTTTTAACTGCTTTAGACCGTTTTGGATGCTATTTGTTAGAAAATCATGCACAAAACGACTCTCCCTAAAACGAACTTCATGCTTAGTCGGATGAACGTTAACGTCTACATTCTCAGGAGGGAGGGAGAAAAACAACACATAACCCGGATGTCGATGATTAAACAGCACATCCTGATAAGCTTGTTTTATTGCATGGTTAATAAACCTATCTCTAATAATTCGACCATTCACATAAAAATATTGCATGTCTGGCTGACTGCGGGAATATTGCGGCAAAGAAATCCAGCCAGTTAGTTGAAAATCAAAGGTTCCCACTTCAATGGCAACTGATTGTGAGATAAAGTCATCACCACATACCATTGCAATACGTTTTTCTTGTTCTTCCATAGTGGAAGCCTTACCAATATTGAAAACTATTTTATCTTGGTTTTTGACGACAAAATGGATATTAAATCGACTAAACAGTATTCTTTTAAGTACCTCTTCAATTTGCATGAATTCCGTTCGCTCTTTTCTTAAAAATTTTCGCCGAGCGGGAGTATTAAAAAATAAATCTTGTACTTCTATGGTAGTGCCAATCGGATGGGGCTTAGGCATGAGTTGATATTCCTGGGCAAGTCCTTCAGTACAAATTTCCCAACCCATTTCCTGCATAGTTGTGGAAGATAACAAACGCAACCTCGAAACTGAGGCGATGCTGGCCAGCGCCTCCCCACGAAAACCTAGACTCTTGACTCTCTCTAAATCTTCTAAAGTTAGAATCTTACTGGTGGCATGTCGACTTAATGCAAGAGGTAAATCATCTTTGGTAATCCCATGTCCATTATCAGTCACAGCAATCCGTTTAATGCCACCACCCTCTATTTCAACTTTTATATGGGTAGCACCGGCATCAATGCTGTTCTCCAGTAACTCCTTTAAAACAGATGCAGGTCGTTCTACTACCTCCCCTGCCGCAATCTGGTTTGCTAGCAACTGATCTAATTTTTCAATTTTCATAGTGGTTACACACCTCAACTGTTTTCTTTTCTTCTCTTCTGACGAACTTTCACTTCTTTTTTATGAGCCCGATTGGAAAACCAGCCTCCATCATTGAAGTTTGCCTTAAAGTATTGTTTAATCCCTTCTTTTATGGCATAGGCCGTCTTCTCTTGGTATTGCAAATCTATTAATTTCTCTTCTTCATTAGGGTTAGACAAGAAACCTGTTTCAACCAAAATGGAAGGAATATCTGGAGATTTTAAAACGACAAATGCAGCTTGCTCCACACGAGGATGATGTAATCTTGCGACTTTGCCTAAATTTTGAAGCACGTTATGGCCAATTTGCAAGCTTGATTCAATGGTATGAGTTTGAGAAAGATCAATGAGGACGGAGCGAAGTATAGTATCTTTATCAACCAATTCCATGCCTAAACCACCTAACTCGGATTCATTTTCTTTTTCAGCCAACCAATGCGCTGCTTCACTGGTCGCCCCACGCTGTGATAGAGCATAGACAGAGGCACCTGCTGCATGACTATGGTGATAAGCATCAGCATGTATGGCAATGAATAAATCAGCATGATTCTTGCGAGCAATGGATAACCTTTTTCGAAGCGAAATATAGCAATCGGTGGTACGAGTTAATATTGCATTAAAACCTGGCTCTTCATTCAACATGGCTTGCAGTTTTTTGGAGATTTTTAAAACAACATTCTTCTCCATAGATCCGTGCGGTCCTGCAGCCCCTGGATCCTTACCCCCATGCCCCGGATCAATGATAATAATAATTTTTTTAGACCTTGGTGGTTCATTTACCTCAAGCAATGGTTTAGAGGGAGGAGAAATACCTACCGCTAATTCAGGGTGTTCCTTTTTCTCTTGCTCGATCGCTGCACTTAGTAAGTCAAGAGCATCTTCTTTATCTAAAGAACTGATTGTTTGAGTGGGGGAAGAGGCATTCTTTGGATGAAATGCCGCTGTTTTTTGCAGCTTTATGTTTAGCTCTTTTTTTTCATGAGATAAAGTTGAGGAGTAGTGTATCTTTTGTTTAAGATCGAAAACTAACCTTAAATACTGATGGTCATGATCGCTACATCGAATTTTCTTTATATATCCATCTTCTTCTTCTGGCAACGAGGTTTTTAAGATACTATCTGCAAAGTCAACTACAAGCCTATCTGGATCAGATAGCAAAAGACAATGGAATTTAACGGCTTTATCAAATTGAAATGACAACAGAACATTATTATTGCTTTCTAATTTATCGCAATTTATCAACAAATTTGAATCAGCAAGAGAAATGGTTGTATACACTAAAAAGAAAAATGTAATAATGCAGTAACTATTCCATTTCATTTTTATTACTCTTTTCCATACCTTAATCAAAACAGTAAAAACGCTAAAGAGAAATGGAGAGTACTATACGGGAATCTGACGTAAAAAAGCGATAAGTATTTTATCCCCGATCAAGGAATTTGCTGAAAAATTTATTTTTCTTTCTTCACTAATGATCTCAAAAGCGCAAATTAAATCTGCCTGCGCAATTCTGCCATACGCCAACTCAGGCCATTCAATAAGGCTAATAGAGCCTTCGGTAAAGTAATCCCGTATGCCAATTAATTCTAACTCATCAGGGTCATAAATTCGGTAGAAGTCAAAATGAAATAGCTGACTATTTGAAAAGTTGTAGCATTCTACCAAAGTATAGGTAGGGCTTTTTACTTTACCGGTATAGCCCATTCCATTTAAGAATCCCCTGGCAAAAGTAGTCTTACCTGCCCCCAAAGGCCCTTGCAAGTAAATAACAAGCGGTGGCTGGCAGACTTTGGCCAATTTAGAACCAACATCCAACATTTCATTTTCATTATGTACTATCATAAGTTTTCTCTTTACTTAATGGCAGTGGCCGTAATCCACCCCATCTCTCTTAGATTCGTCGAACTGACGTTAATTAACTATCTTCCGAATACAATCAATCAAGTCTGAAGCTAACAATCCCCTTTGCGCATTTTTTGCTGCCTGGTCTCCCGCTAGAGCGTGCACAATAACTCCGATCTTTGCTGCTTGATAAGGAGAAAGATGTTGTGCTATCAGCCCAGCAATAATACCACTTAGTGCATCCCCCATGCCTCCACTCGCCATCCCTGGGTTACCATACTTGCAAACGGCCACTGGTCGATTATTCTCACCGATTAAGGTCCCTGCTCCCTTCAAAACCCAACACCCTCCCCTGACCACAAGTTGCGAAAGCGCAAGAAACCGATTAATTTGAACCTGCTTGGCATCAGGTAAGGCCAACAGTCGTGCTGCTTCTCCTGGGTGAGGAGTAAATACTGAGTTTGGCTCATAGCAGGGACTTTTTACAAGCAAGTTTAAACCATCCGCATCAATCACCTTTGGCAAGGGATGATGAATAGCTATTTTAAAAACTGCTTGGCCCCAATCATCTTGACCTAAACCAGGCCCTACAACCAAGACAGAAGCTTTCTTCAATAGGGGCAATAGGTCATCTACTACTTCTAGTTCATGGCACATGATTTCTGGATGCTTGGCACAAATAATACTTGCATTCCCCACATGGGTAGCAACACTGACTAACCCGGCACCAACTCTAAGCGCTGCTTCTGCTGCGAGCCGTACAGCACCTGCCATTCCTCGATTGCCACCTATCACCAAGATATGTCCGAAATTACCTTTCTGAGAATTATAAATTCTTGGAGGCAATCGTTTGGTTATTTCTTTACTAGAGAGAAGTTTTCCTGAAGGCAAAACTTTCTGATAGATAGCTTTTGGCAAATCCAAATCAGCTACACTCACGAGTCCACAATAATCTAATCCATCGTTGGTAAAAAACCCTTGCTTCAAGCCAATAAAAGTAATAGTAGAGTTTGCTTTAACTGCAGCGCCCAGTAAGGAACCGCTATCCGCATCTAAACCCGATGGCACATCAATTGCCAACACCGGCAAACCACTTTTGTTTATTGAATCAATTGCCTTACGATAATTACCTGTTATCTCACCTTTAATACCAATACCCAACAAAGCATCAACAAGGACATCTGCTGTCCAGCATTCCATTGGATCAAAGGGCAGAATATTTAGGTTTGCCTCCTGACAATACGTGAAGGCTTGGCTAGTACTTGCTGAGAATTTATCTTTTGTTCCCAGATAGCGAATTTCAACATCAACTTGCGCCTCGTGGGCATATTTGGCCAATACGTACCCATCACCTCCATTATTCCCTTGACCACAAATTACCGTAATCCTTTTTGCGGCAGGCCAATTTTGACGTAAAAACAAAAATGCAGCTTGTCCAGCTGATTGCATCAATGTAAATTCTAAAAATTGAAATTCTTCTATCGCCATTTTCTCAATGGCTCGAATTTGTGAAATGCTATATAAATATCTTTGTTTCATATACTCTATTCCCTTAAAACGAGAAACAAAAGTATATGCTAGATCTTTATCAACTTGCAGCAGACATTAAACAATGGGGCCTTCAACTTGGATTTGCGCAAATAGGCATTACCGACATCAATTTAAAAGATGCCGAGCAAAAACTTGTACATTGGCTCTACCAAAAGTTTCATGGCGAAATGAAATATATGGAAAAACATGGCGCTATGAGGTCAAGGCCAGGAATGTTATTACCAGGGACTATTCGCATAATTTCAGCGCGCATGAATTACTTACCTGCTAATACTCGAATAATTCAAACACTTAACAATAAGAAAAAAGGATATATCTCTCGCTATGCGTTGGGAAGGGATTATCATAAAGTTGTAAAAAAAAGATTAATAATGCTTGCAACGAAAATTAATGATGAAGTGGCCAATTTCAACTATCGTGCATTTGTAGATAGTGCCCCCGTTTTGGAGAAGGCCATCGCGCAAAAATCTGGCTTAGGCTGGATTGGCAAAAATACTTTGCTCCTTAATAAACAAGCAGGCTCATGGTTTTTTTTAGGCGAAATTTACGCAAATATTCCTCTTCCCCTAGATTCTCCTACAACTAGTCACTGTGGTTCCTGTACTGCCTGTTTAAGTATTTGTCCAACTCGTGCCATAGTCTCTCCCTATCGGCTTGATGCAAGGCGCTGTATATCATATCTGACCATAGAATTAAAATCAGCAATTCCTGTTGAGTTTAGAAAGCTAATTGGCAATCGTATTTTTGGTTGTGATGACTGTCAGCTAGTCTGTCCCTGGAATAAGTTTGCCCATTTTACTGATGAAGATGACTTCAAGCCTAGGGTTAATTTAGGAGCACCTGATCTTATCCAACTCTTTTCCTGGACGGAAGAAGAATTCATGCTGTATACAGAAGGGTCTGCCATACGACGAGTAGGATATATAGGCTGGCTAAGGAATATTGCTGTGGCTCTTGGCAATGCCCCTACTTCTTCAAGCATAATCTTTGCGCTTAAGCAAAGGTTGGAGCATCCCTCCTCACTTGTTCGTGAACATGTTATTTGGGCTTTGGATCAACACAAAGAAATTAAATTATTGGCAGTATTAGGACTGCGTTTCTAAGCTCATCGGTAAAATCATCATCATAATACCTTGTAAATGCAATTTCCTTTGAACCGCAAATGCTGTCTCATTATGAAGTTTTCTTAAGAACCAATTATCAGTTGCAAACACTAAATTACTTGCAAAGAATATACAATTCGAGTTTTCCTGGTAAAGTTTCTCGGCAATTTTTGTTAATTTGTCCACAGGATCTGTCCCGTAATCTATGATTGCATAAGCAGCATTTCCATGCCTATGAACAAAAGAAACAAAGTGTTCTAAATTTCGTTTAACCCTTTGTTGCAAAATAGTAAAATGTTGCTCCATCCCATAACTCTGGACATCGATAATTCCAATAGATATAAAAATAAAATTTTTAAAATAATCTGGAAATAGGCGATATATCCAAAGCAGCGTATGCATTCCTACTCCCGCGCTCTTTCCGATAAACAATACAGCTGTGGGAGCTTGGGGAGTAAATTCGGGTAGCTTTTCGATGTCTGTTGTAACAAGTTTAGGAACAAGCAAATTATCTGCATGCTTAAATTTTTTATTTACAGATTCGTAGTATTTTCTGATCCGTAAGCATAGCAACACAACAAAACCCATAATCAACAACGCCACCAAACCACCTGTATAAAATCGTGTCATCACCAGCATGATAAGAATACTGCAACAAATTATTGCCGCTAAACTCGCTAAGAGCAGACGAAACCAGTTTAAGGTCCCATGTGCTCGCTGTTGCCACCAATGTTTACAAAGACCTACCAGGGATACAGAAAAGGCAATAAAAACATTAACGCTATACAGCACTAAAATATAAACAACATGTCCGCGGGTAGCCAATAATATAAATAAAGCGGCAACACCAAACAATATCACACCATTTTGTGTCACAAGACGACTGGATAAATTTCGAAACCGGCGAGGAACCCAATTGTCAATTGCCATATTCGCTAATACTGCTGGGCCCCCCAAAAATCCAGTATTGGCACTGACAAATAGTAAACCTGCCTCACAGAGTAAGGTGATTAACAACAGCGTATCGCTAAGCTTGCCTTGCCCTAATATAAACCTGAAGGCAACAGCATTTAGTGTCATACCTTTAATGGGATGAACTTGCCAGAGCAGATATAAGAAGAGAATACCTCCTGCTGTAATGCTAAGTGATATAGCCATGTAAAACATAGTCCATTTACCGGTTCTGACCCGCGGCTGTGCAAGAGTGTGTACATTATTTGAGACAGCTTCTAAGCCAGTGTAGGTTGCCCCACCTAATGAGTAAGCTTTCACAAATAAAGCCAAAAAAAAGGCAAAGCCACTTTGCCAAATTATTGTATGTACCGCATGGTTAGCGTTATTGAAAATCACAGGCAGCATGGAACTGCGTTGAGAAACGCCGTAAAAAATTAAGGCAAGATGGGTAATGACGAATCCAAGAAAAACGGGCATCAAAATTCTGATAGATTCCCTCATACCACGCATATTTAATATAATGAGAATGATAACAAGCAGACTATCAACAAAAAGCTTATAAAATTGCATGCTATAAGGCAGTAAGCTGAACGCTGCCTCCATAGCACTAGCCACAGAGATAACAATGGTTAAAATATAGTCAACAATTAAGGCAGAGCCTGCGATCAGACCAAAATATTTCCCTAACAAACTGGTGGCAACTTTGTATCCTCCCCCACCGCTTGGAAAAAGCTCTACCACTTGGTTGTAGGCAAAAGAAATAATAAATACCGATATTGCAATGGCAAAAGCTAGATAAAAAGCAAGCTCAGTATTGCCACCTAAACTTAAAAAAGCTTGAGCAGGCCCATAACAGGCTGATGAAAGACCGTCGGCACCAAGACCAATCCAAGCAAGAAATGCACTCAGAGCAATTTTATGGCGTATTCTTTGATCAAGCGGGTTAAATGGCTTGCCAATAACCAGCCGATGTAATTTTCCTAGCATCTATGCTGTTACTTCCTACATTTAAATGTTGTAATTCTACTATTAAAATTTAAAACTAAGGAACATGTTTGAAATAATTCCTGTTCCTAACTATCAGATAGAATCCTATGCATTATAAAAAACTCTATTTAAAAAAGAATGAAGAGCGAAGAATTCATGCGGGGCATCCTTGGGTATATAGTAATGAGGTTGATACTAAACGCTCGCCACTTAAAAATTTCCTGCCCGGGGAAGTTATCTATTTCATTTCCAGCACAGAAAAAGTTTTAGCTGTGGGCTATGTGAACCCCCATACTTTAATTAGTGGCCGAATTTTATCAACAGACCTTACCTGCACTATTGATGAAAATTTCTTTATCTCTAGAATTAGCTTTGCACAAAGCCTAAGGGCAGATTTATTTCAGCAACCATTTTATCGGCTAGTCTATGGAGAAAGTGATGGCCTACCCGGACTAATCATTGATCGTTATGATCAAGTATTTGTCATTCAAACTAATACAGCAGGCATGGAAGTCCAGAAATCTTCCTTGGTAAATGCAATAAAAAAGCTCTTTCCTACTAAGAGTATTATCTTTAAAAATGACAGTTCAATTCGGCATATAGAAAATTTAGAAAATTATGTGGAAGTTGCCTACGGCGAGCATATTAGCACGACATTAGTTGAAGAGAATGGCCTTGTTTTTAACATACCTATTTTAGAGGGACAAAAAACAGGATGGTTTTACGATCATAGAGAAAACCGTGCCCGACTTAAAAAATATGTAAGGGACAAAGTAGTACTTGATGTTTTCTCATATGTAGGCGGTTTCGGACTTCAAGCTGCTTCTTTTGGTGCTAAAGAGGTAACCTGTATTGATAGTTCACAGAAGGCTCTCGTCTATGCCAAGGAAAATGCAAAAAGAAATGGCTATGAGGAGCAATTACATTACCTTCAAGAAAATGCTTTTGATATCTTGAAAACTCTCGCCCATGAAAATAAAAAATTTGAGGTGATTATCTTAGACCCCCCAGCCTTGATAAAAAAGCGCAAAGATATTGATGAGGGCGTAATTGCCTACCTACGATTAAATGAATTAGCAATGAATCTATTACCAGAGAAGGGAATTTTAGTTTCTTGCTCTTGCTCACTCAATATGACTTTAGATAAGTTAATGGATGTAATTCGTCGTGCTGGTATAAAAACAAAAAAGAAAGTGCAAATTTTAGAAATAGGTTTTCAGGGAATGGATCACCCTATTCATCCTGCCATTATAGAGACGGCTTATTTGAAAGCATTTTTCTGCTTAGTTAGGTCGCCTTGATTCTAAGGAACATTCCCCTTGCTATAATCTTTAATATTAATTTTTAAAGGAAAGTAATTGTCATACTCCCCTTTGTTAACTGATCAATATCAATTGGTCATGGCCTACGGTTATTGGAAATTAGGAATGGCTGAACGTGAGGCTGTTTTTCATTTAAGCTTTCGTCAGTTACCAAAAAATAGCGAATATATGGTATCAACAGGATTACAAAGTGTCATTGGTTTTCTTAATGCATTCCATTTTAGCCTTTCCGATCTTCAATATATAAAAAGTTTACGAAATGGCAATGGTCCATTTTTTCCAGCCAAATTCATCGATTATTTACAGGAGCTGAAATTCACCTGCGACCTAGAAGCTATTACTGAAGGTAATTTAGTTTTTGCCAAGGAACCCATCATACGCATTCAAGGTCCCATACTACAATGCCAATTGCTTGAAACTCCTTTACTAAATTTTATCAACTTTGCAACACTTATTGCCACTAAAGCTTCCCTACTGTATCAAGCTGCCCAGGCTGATCCTATTATTGAATTTGGACTACGCAGGGCACAAGGACCCGATGGCGGCTTAACAGCAAGTCGCAGTGCATATATAGGCGGATGTGTGGGTACTTCCAATATGCTGGCAGGAAAGCTCTATGATATCCCTGTTCATGGCACACAAGCACATAGCTGGATAATGGCCTTTCCTACTGAGCTAGAGGCATTCCATGCTTTTGCGCAGGTGATGGGGGCAAAAACTATTCTACTAGTAGATACCTACAATACAATCGAGGGAGTTAAAAATGCTATTGAAGTTGGGCATTCACTGCGAAAAAAAGGCAATGAGTTGGCAGGAATACGCTTGGATTCAGGTGATCTGTTGCTTTTAAGCAAAGAAGCACGTCGCATGTTGGATGAAGCTAACATGACACAGACTAAGATCGTTGCAAGTGGTGACTTGGATGAGAACATTATTCGTTATTTAAAGTCTAAACAAGCACCTATAGATTCCTGGGGTGTTGGCACTCGCCTGGTAACAGCCTACGATCAACCAGCCCTTAACGCAATTTACAAGCTATCTGCCATCAAAAATTCAGAAGGGCAATGGCAATATAAGATGAAAATATCTGATGATGCTCAAAAATATAGCATACCAGGCATCCAGCAAATTAAAAGATACGCTAATCAAAAAGACATCATTTACGAAATAAAATCCGAAGAAAAATTGCCTGCCGGTGGCAATGACTTACTCCACCCTATCTTTCGCAAAGGTCGGCAAGTTTACTTCTCTCCCAACATACATGAAATTAGGGAAAGATGTATTAATCAAGTACAAACATTCTCAAAAAATGCGCCGAAACCTTACCCAGTTAATTTTGGCACTAAGCTACAGGGAATAATGAAAAATCTTAATTAACGTCAGTTCGACGAATCTAAGAGAGGTAGGGTGGATTACGGCCACTGCCATTAAGTAAAAGTCATCGCTCCTTGCCGTCGTCCCGCGGCTTGTCTGCGGGATCCAGTTCTCCTTCCTGGATCCCGCGGACAAGCCCATAGGTATCTACACAAGTAAGGAAACCTAAGCTAACATGCAATTTTTTTTAAGAAATCACTATTGGTCATATGAGATTTTACTAATTTGTTGTAACGTTTTACCAACCTTGGGTCTAAATCCATTTTGCAATTCCTTCTTAGAGTGCTATTTCTTAAAAAAAATTGCATGTTTTAACCTCATATATGGAGTTTAAAGCATCATAATTCAGTGGAATTATTGCTCCGGCTGCTGGCACTTGCAGCTACCCCCTCTCCCGCGCTATAATTTTTACTAGAATCAATAAGTTACCAGCGGGAGAGGGGGCGGCTGCAAGTGCTACATGAGGCTGTTATCTTACTAAAAACTCCGAGCTAATAGTATGTTAGCTTAGGTTTCCTTACTTGTGTAGATACCTATGGGACAAGCCGCGGGACGACGGCAGTAGAGATTCTTTGCTTAGATTCGTCGAACTGACGTTAATTAGCCAAGGTGCCTAAATTCTAAAAAAATGTTCCCTGTAGAATCGAAGTTCATTTATCGAATCATAAATGTCTTGCAAAGCCAGATGTGTAGAGTCTTTATTAAGACTACGGAGTAAGTTAGGTGCCCAATTTTGAGCCAAAATTTTAATGCTGCTTACATCCAAATTACGGTAATGAAAAAAGCTGGAAAGTGTTGGCATCCATTTATAAATAAAACGTCGATCTTGGCAAATACTATTACCACACATGGGAGATTTACCAGCCACAACGTATTGAGAAAGAAATTCCAGTGTTTTCTTTTCAGCCTCACGTTCAGTCAATTGGCTCATACGAACTCGCTGTACTAAACCTGATTTATTATGCTGATTGGTATTCCAGTCATCCATTATATTTAAAATCTCATCAGGTTGATAAATAACCAGATCAGGGCCTTCCGCTATTATCCCTAAGTTAAAATCAGTTATTACTGTTGCGATTTCAATAATGCGATCATGATCTGGGTTTAACCCAGTCATTTCCAGATCTAACCAAATCAAATTATCTGGCTTGGGTATCATTGCTCTTCCTTTTCCTTAATTGAAGCATAGAATTCTTTAACTAACAACTAAATTTAATAACCAACTTAGTTACCTTAGTCTCTTTCAAAGTGCTATAGATTAAATTACTATTATTCTTATTACTTAAATGGAGTGTTTATGTTTATTCTCATAGCAATTATTGCATACCTTTTGGGTTCAATTTGTACAGCCATTTTAGTATGTAAGTTTATGGGCTTACCTGATCCCAGAACAGAAGGCTCTAAAAACCCAGGAGCAACCAACGTCTTACGGATTGCAGGGAAACAAGCTGCAATTTTCGTGTTAATTGCAGATGGGTTAAAAGGCTTCATACCAGTCATATTAGCACGGATGGTTGGTGTCTCTGGCGTGGCGCTCGGCTTAATTGCCCTCATTGCATTGCTTGGTCATATCTTTCCTGTTTTCTTTCAATTTAAAGGGGGCAAAGGGTTCGCCACAGCTATAGGGGGCATTTTTGGCTTGAGTTTTTTTGTAGGTATTCTGGCACTGATTACCTGGTCTGCAGTGATTTATTTTAGCCGCTATTCATCACTTGCAGCCATTGTCACGGCCCTGCTGCTTCCCATTTATATACTCTTTTCTTCTGTAGCCTATTTCCCGCCAGTATTAATTATGACAGCTATTTTGATCTGGCGTCACTGGGAGAATATTGAAAGGCTACGAGCTGGTACGGAGACGAAAGTGGCTTTCTAATGCCTTTGGCGCTTTCCACTGACGTTCCTTTGGAACATGTCTGCGCAAATCTCATGAAGAAAGCCGTTCTTTAATTATTGGGAACAGCCTAACTCCTCTAAGGACCAACGAGGTTTTACAGAAATGGCTAAGGAACTATCTTGTTCTCCTTTTACCATACGTTGATGCCCTAAAAAAGCAACCATTGCACCATTATCCGTACAAAAAATTGGACGAGGATAAAATACGCAAGCACCAATTGATGACACCATTTCTGTTAATCGGAGCCTAAGTAATTGGTTGGCACCGACCCCTCCTGCTACAACTAATCTGTTCAGATTCATCTCAAGCAATGCTCGTTTAGATTTAATCACTAAGGTATCAACAGCAGCCTCTTGAAAGGCATAGGCAATATTGGCGAAAGCAGCTTGATCATAGTCAATTCTTTTTAATAAATTCGCGACGTGCGTTTTTAAGCCACTATAGCTAAAATCCAATCCTGGCCTATCTACCATCGGCCTTGGAAAATGAAAATGAGGTTGTCCTTGAGTTGCAAGCTGCGATAAGGCGGCTCTCCCCGGATAGGCTAAACCTAACATTTTGGCTGTTTTATCAAAAGCTTCCCCTACTGCGTCATCTAAGGTTTCTCCTAACAAGGTATATTCTCCTAAGCCTAAAACACGTACCAAGGAGGTGTGCCCCCCAGACACGAGTAAAGCCACAAATGGAAAGCAAGGTGCCGGATCCTCCAGCATGGGTGCCCAAAGATGTGCTTCCAAATGATGAACACCAAGAACAGGGATCCTCAAGGACCAACCTAAACTTTTCGCAAATGAAGCACCTACCATCAGCGAGCCAACTAACCCTGGACCTGCAGTATAGGCAACTGCATCCAACTGTTTCACAATTAATTTTGCTTCATTTAAAGCGGCTTGGGTTAGGCCAGTAATTTTTTTAATGTGGTCTCGGGAGGCAAGTTCAGGGACTACCCCACCATATTGAGCATGTAGAGGTATCTGGCTGTATAATTGATTACTCAGTAACCCCCGCTCCCCATCATAGATGGCAACACCAGTCTCATCACAAGATGTTTCGATTCCTAACACTTTCATAGTGTATACTTTAAATATTAATAGATCGGAAAAAAACAAATTTTTAACAACAATTTATTTACATAGCTCCTTGTACCTTTTAATATAAGGTACGTTCCTAATTATTTTTCTTATCCGCTTATGCGGATAGGTGTTTTTAACGTTCCTTACAAGTAGAGGTGATTTTTTAATGCCTTATGTCAACGTAAAAGAATGCGATTCTTTTGATGTTGCGCTACGACGCTTCAAACGAGCTTGTGAAAAAGCTGGTATTCCAACCAAATTACGGCAGATTGAATTCTATGAAAAGCCAACTTCCAAACGGAAACGTAAACGCGCTGCTGCTGTTAAACGATATCAGAAAAAATTATCCAAAGAACGTGAGTTGTATCAGCGTAATGCCAGACGCGTCAAGCTCAAAGAAGTTAGAAGAGAATATAGAGAAGAGCTATAAAAATGACGCTAAAAGAGCGAATACAAGAAGACATGAAGAATGCAATGCGAGCAAAAGATCAACGCCGACTGGGTGTTATTCGCCTGTTACTTGCTGCAATCAAGCAACGCGAGGTGGATGAACGCATTACTTTAGATGATATTCAAATTTTGAGTGTCATCGATAAGATGCTAAAACAACGTCGCGACTCAATAGCTCAATTCCAAAATGCTGGTCGACAAGACCTTGTTGACCAGGAATCTTTTGAAATGACGGTATTAGAGGATTATTTACCAGAGCAGTTAAGTGATGTCGAAATTGAAAATTTAATCAATAAGGCTTTGCAAGAAACAGATGCTCATTCTGTTAAGGACATGGGGAAAGTCATGTCAATCTTAAAACCTCAAATCCAAGGCCGAGCCGATATTGCGAAGGTGAGTAAGCTAATTAAAAACGCTTTAGAATCTCACACTCCCTAACTAATTATCTTCCTTTAATTACTAATTGGTGTCTATATTGAAGTTACCGCAATCTTTCATTCAAGAAGTTTTAACTCGCACTGATATAGTTGACATTATTGAGCCACGTATCACCCTAATAAAAACGGGCAGTGATAATTATCAAGCCTTATGCCCTTTCCATCAGGAAAAAAACCCTTCGTTTTCAGTGAGCCAAAGGAAGCAATTTTATTACTGTTTCGGCTGCAAGGCTGGTGGAAATGCCATTGGGTTTTTAATGGCTTATGACAAGCTTCCCTTCATGGAAGCCATAGAGATTCTGGCTACAAGATCTGGCATGAGACTCCCTGATTTTGAAGTTAAAAATAAACAACAACCCAGCATTGATTTAATGGAACAATCAAGCAAATACTTCCAATTCGAGCTCAATAATCACCAAGAGGCAAAAGATTATTTACAACAACGAGGGCTTTCTAAAGAAATTATTGCAACCTTCCAACTTGGGTTTGCACCCCGGGGTTGGCAAAATTTGACCAAAGAATTAAGCAAAAATTCAAAAATCCAAAAGAACCAATTGATAGATACAGGTATGATTCTGCAGAAAGGGACTAAACTATTTGATCGGTTTCGAGACCGTATTATGTTCCCTATTCATAATAGAAAAGGTCAAATAGTCGCTTTTGGAGGAAGAAGCCTAAACAATCAAATGCCTAAATATCTTAACTCCCCTGAGACAGAATTATTTCATAAGAGTCGAGAACTTTATGGCCTCTATCAGGTTTTGCAAACACATCAATCAATTGACCAAATGATCATTGTTGAAGGCTATATGGATGTAATTACCCTTAATCAATTTGGTGTTACCAATGTGGTTGCAACGCTTGGAACCGCGATTAGCCAACAACATATCCATACATTACTTCGTTATACCCAGAAATTAATTTTTTGTTTTGATGGAGATCTTGCTGGTAAGAAAGCAGCTTGGCGAGCATTGGAAATCATTTTACCCTTGATGAATGAAGGCAATGATGTTGGATTTTCTTTTCTTCCTGGTGGAGATGATCCAGACAGTTTTATTAGGAGAGTAGGCAATCAAACTTTCTTACAGCAGTTAAAAACCTCCATGCCACTGGTTGACTTTTTCTTCAATAAATTGAAAGCACAGATTGCCCAGATTGAAACCATAGCAGGAAAAACGCGTCTAGCTTATATGGCTGACAAATTCCTCCAAAAAATTCCACCAGGAATCTTTCAAGAATTAATGTATAGCCAGCTCAGTCAAACCATTGGCTTAAGCCTGACAAAGGTGCAAGAAATTCTCAAAAAAGCCTCTGGGCCGTCACCAAAGAAACAGACATCAACTACCTATCATAAGATGCTAGCACCCATCAGGCTTGCGATTGGTCTGCTAATTCAAAACCCTAAGCTACTGGAAAAAATACTGATACCTGCTACATTTAATTCTATGGAGCTACAGGGAATTGATATTTTAAAACGCGTAATTGGCGTGATTAAACAAAATTCCCAACAAACGACAGGATCCCTGCTAGAATTTTTTAAAGGGGAAGAAGATTTTTCTGTGATTTCATCCCTGGCAGCAATGGACCTACTTATTCCAGAGGATGCTTGGCAAGCCGAATTACAAGGTGCCTTTGATTGCATTATGGGAATGGAAAAAGAAGAACACATTCGACAGCTAATCAGCAAAGGTAATGAGCAAGGGTTAACTGCTGAAGAAAAACAACTTTTACAGCAGTTGCTAGTTGCAAGGATGCAATAACAAACTGGTAAATTTTTAATTTACTGCTAATATACAATGTTTTGGTTTTTTACTTGAGTGTCGTTTACAAGGAGGTAGATGGCATTTTGTCCTGAAATGCGACTTAATTACCCCCTACGGATAGTTAATAAAGTTAATCACCATTAACTGGTTGTGCGGAGACAATATGGCCATTCAGCAAGATAAATCTGATGAATTTAAAATATTAATCGCGAAAGGCAAAGAGCAAGGTTATTTGACCTTCGATGAAATTAATGATCATCTCCCCGAGAACATAGTTGATCCTGATCAGATCGAAGATATCATTAATAAAATTAATGAAATGGGTATTGTCGTCTACGAACAAAGACCTGATGAAGATGCTTTATTGCTTGCAGAAAGTACTGCGACTATCGATGAAGAAGCAGCAGAAGAAGCTGTCGCCGCACTTGCCTCAATTGATAGTGAATTTGGTCGAACGACAGATCCAGTTCGCATGTATATGCGTGAGATGGGCAGTGTTGAGCTGCTGACACGACAAGGTGAGATTGCAATCGCTAAGCGCATAGAGGAAGGCTTAAAACTGGTATTAACCGCCCTCGCTCAATACCCTGAGGTAATTGCATCTATCTTATCGCAATACGATACAGTTGAAACGGGAGAGAAGCGTTTAACCGATATTATTACTGGCTTTATTGACGAAGAGATTGATGAATCTCAAATAGTTGAAGCTGAAAATGAATTGCCTACAGAATTAATGGAGCTTGAGGCTGAGCTTGAATTTGTCGATAATTCAACTGAAGAAAAGAAAGAAGCAACCCCTGAAGAGTTTTTAGAAGAAAAAGCGGTCATCGATGAGAAAGTCGAGACAGAAGAAAACTTCAAGGAGCCTGAGGCTGAGGCTGGAGCTGAAGAAACTGAAGAAGCTGAAGGATTTGAAGCAAAGAAAACGAAAACTCAAGAAGAGGAAGAAGAGGAAGAAGGAGGAGGAGGGGATTCCGATTCTGGCGATATTATGGATACTGGCCCAGACCCCCTTATTGCCAAACAACGATTTGAAGAACTGCGCGGCATTTATACTAAATTTACTGAAGCAGCAAAAAATTATGGCAAGAATGATGCTAATACCTTAAAAATTCAAAAGAATCTAACAGATGTTTTTATCCATTTTAAACTATCACCTAAACAATTTAATAGGCAGTCGCGTCGTTTACGTGAGATGTTGGAAAATATACAAGAGCATGAGCGTATCATTTTAAAAATTTGTGTTGATAAGGCAAAAACTCCAAAAGCCAGTTTTGTTGAATCTTATACAAATAATGAAACAAACTTGGACTGGTATGGAAATTATATAGAAACGCATCCAGATAAGGCAACCATTCTTAAAGGAAGTCAAGCCGAGATCATCCGTCTGCAAAAGAAGCTGATCATTTTGGAGAAGGAGTACAAGCTTTCCATTCCGGACATCAAAGAAATCAATCGCCGAATGTCTTCTGGTGAAGCCAAAGCGCGACGAGCTAAGAAAGAAATGATCGAAGCAAATCTGCGTTTAGTCATCTCTATTGCTAAAAAGTACACCAACCGCGGTTTGCAATTCTTGGATTTAATTCAAGAAGGCAATATTGGCCTTATGAAAGCAGTTGATAAGTTTGAATATCGACGCGGCTATAAGTTTTCAACCTATGCCACCTGGTGGATACGTCAGGCCATCACTCGATCGATTGCTGATCAAGCAAGGACAATACGAGTACCTGTTCATATGATAGAGACCATCAATAAGCTAAATCGTATTTCACGTGCAATGCTGCAAGAAACAGGGATAGAGCCCAGCCCAGAAGAACTCAGCAAGTTTATGGACATGAGTGAAGATAAGATACGCAAGGTATTGAAGCTAAAAGAGCCAGTTTCATTAGAAACTCCAATAGGCGATGATGAAGATTCTCATTTAGGTGATTTTATTGAAGATACCACGATGCTCTCCCCTATCGATTCAGCTACAATCGAGGGCTTGCGCGAGACAACTCGAGAAGTATTGGCTACCCTTACTGCCAGAGAACATAAAGTTCTGCGGATGCGTTTTGGTATTGATATGAATACTGACCATACGCTCGAAGAAGTTGGCAAACAATTTGATGTTACTCGTGAACGTATACGACAAATTGAGGCGAAGGCATTACGCAAACTAAGACATCCAAGCCGCTCAGAAAAGCTGCGTAGTTTCTTAGATATAGAGGAATAGAATAAAATTTAATTACAAACACTTGCCATTGTTTTCTCAATGGCTTTGTTGACTGCTACAGGAATCTCTCTACCAACAGGCTTAAAAGTTTTCTCTTGGCTACACCATTCAAAAACAGCATGCTGTTCAAAATCAATAAACCAGCCATGAATATTTAAAGATTTTTTATTTAACTTTTCCTGAACTACTGGGTACTGTTGTAAATTTTGCAGTTGATTTAAGACATTCTGCTTTGAAAGTTCATTCACCTGGTTACTTTTACTAAAATTCAACTGGGTACGTATCCTTGCTATCCAAGATTGAAGTTGTAAAGGTAAATTGGGATTGCGTTCACAACATGCTTTTATCGCTCCGCAATTGCTATGACCGCAAATGACAATTTCGCGGATATCAAGTTGGGTAAGCGCAAACTCAAGGGCTGCAATTTCACTATGTTGCTCCATAGGATTAAACGGTGGAATAAAATTGCCTACATTCCTGACGATAAACAACTCCCCCGGATCGGACTGAGTAATCAGAGAGGTCAAAATGCGGCTATCAGAACAAGTTACAAATAAAGTGTGAGGATCCTGCTGTGTAGCCAAGTGTTGAAATAGCCGTCTGTCTTGATTTTGCCGCTGTGCATGAAATACTTGAACACCATGGACAAGCCGACCATAGAAAGATTGAATAGGAAACTTTCCCTTATCCTTCATTTCGCTTTCAGAAACGAGGTAAGTATCTTCTAACATTTGGGAGCCTTCACAAACCTTGAATACCGACTCAAAGCGTCTTGGCAGACCTTTGATATATACATTGTAGCCTTGATTTTGAAAATTATTGATAAAATCGATTATGGCGGCAGCCCCTGAACTATCTAAATCTGAGAGATTGCACAAATCAAGAATTATGGGCTTGTCTTGTAAATCTTTCGGAAGATTTTTCTCAAGTTCACTAATTTTACTTAGTGACAAAAATGTTAAAGGTCCTGTTAAAGAGAAACGAATAGCATCTTGATAGTGCTGTGAAATATGTAGACTGGATCTGGATGCTCTAATCAATACAATTAAACATGCCGCTAGGATACCAATTTGTACACCTACGGTAAGGTCCACAAATATAATCATCAAAAAGGTAACCACATAGATGCCAGCTTCACTGCGTGAAGTCTGAAGCAAGTTACGGAACTCTTGGTAATTAATCATATTAAAAGCTACAGAAAGTAGCACGCCAGCTAATGCGGCAATTGGTATCATTGCAATGAATGGAGCGGCAAAGTAAACAGCGATGAGAATCACAATGGAATGAACAATACTAGCACGGCGGGTTTTTGCACCTGATTGTACATTCACAGCAGAGCGCGCTATAACCCCAGTAAGTGGGATCCCACCAAATAATGAGGTGACGATATTCCCTAACCCTTGGCCAATCAACTCTTGATCTGGATTATGCTTTTCGGTTTTAACCAATTTATCAATTGCACTTGATGAAAGAAGTGTTTCTAGGCAAGCTAAAATATAAATTGTAATGCTGCTAAACAGAAGCTCATTAACTGATGCAGCGCTCATCAAGGGAATATGGGGTGTTGGCAAAGTCCTAGGAATTTCACCAATCATAGGAACATGACCCAAGGAAAAAAATTGAGTAAGACCTGTTACTATAACGACTGCAACCAGTGCAGATGGAATTTTAGGAAATATTTTGGGTAATAAGCGGATGATGGCAATAGTGATAACAACAAGGATAAAGGCATTTGGTTTAATCTGCGAGAAGTACTGAGTTAAATGACTTATAACGCTGATGAGATGGGATTGATCAGGTTGAGGCAACCCAAAAACCCGAGGCAACTGCCCAATAATAATAATAACTCCGATACCGGCTGTAAAAGCAGCTACAACAGGCAGTGGAACAAAGCGACTTAATCTACCCAATCGAAGAATGCCACTTATAAGTTGCATGATCCCAATCATCAAGCAAATAAAAACAAGTCCTTTTACCCCAAATTTTTCTACGCTATTTGCGATAATAATTGACATAGCAGCAGCAGGGCCACTCACCGCAAGCGGTGTACCTCCAAAAAGAGCACAAACGATTCCCCCAATAATTGCGGTAACTAACCCAACCGCAGGCGAAACGCCAGAGGCAAGAGCAATTGCAAGAGATAAGGGAATGGCAACACAGGCAACAGTTAACCCAGCATTAATATCATTGAGAAGATACTTCTTTGAGAAGAGTTTTTTCCATTCTGACAATAAATAAACGATTCCAAGATCTAGCTTGAGGTGTTTTGAAATATTAGTTATCAATTTTTATATCTCCTTGAGGCTTATTTTACTTAATTTTTATTTTTTTCTCCATAATTTTTTCCGTTGCCTCACATATTTTACGTCAGTTCGACGAATCTAAGCAGAGGTAGGGGTGGATTAGGCGGAGGGATATAATCTCACTGCCATATTATAAGTTAAGGATATGTATCTCTACTGCCGTCTTTTAGTGAGCAAACAGCCTCATAGTAGCACTTGCAGCTACCCCCTCTCCCGCGCTCTAATTTTCATAGAATCAATAAGTTACCAGCGGGAGAGGGTTGGGGTGAGGGAAAAGCTGGAAACAGAGTTTGACCCTCACCCCAACCCTCTCCCGCAATAACCTATTGTTTTTAAAAACTTTTTTGCGCGGGAGAGGGGGCTGCTGCAAGTGCAACCATGGAGATACAGCTAAAAAACGTCATTTCGACGAATCTAAGGAGAGGTAGAGTGGATTAGGCAGTGAGATTATATCCCTCCGCCTAATCCACTCTACCTCTCCTTAGATTCGTCGAACTGACGTTATTAAGTAAAAGTCATCGCTACTGCCGTCGTCCCGCGGCTTGTCCGCGGGATCCAGTTCTCCTTCCTGGATCCCGCGGACAAGCCGCGGGACGACGGCAGTAGAGATTCTTTTGCTTAGATTCGTCGAACTGACGTTATTTTCTAAATTTGCTAAAATGAAACTAATGATTAGGGCTAAGGAGGAATTTATGAACAGAAGAAAAAAACTAGATTGTCGTCAATTTCCAAGTGAGAAGAATTGCTCTGTTGCTATTTCAGGCACTGAAGAAGAAGTCATTGAGCTGGCGGTTTTCCATGCTATTAACAGCCATGGTCATCAGGATTCACCCGATCTTCGCGAGCAACTGCGCGCTTTACTGGCAGATACCGATGACTAGTCAGATTATAGGTACTCATTGCTGAAATAACCTTAAATCAAAGTAAAAATCATTGACTTCTACGACTTCTACATGCTTAACATCCGCATGTCTTGGGTTAATTAAAAGATTATTTTCATGAAATATGATGACTGAGGGTACTATTAGGACAGCAGTGCTTAGCCTTTCTAACCAAGAATCACCTTGCATTTTAAACCATTTGGAGTTTCCAGGCTCACGCCAGTCGGATGGAAATTGGCTGTACTCTATTTTCTCAGTAGGTAAATCATCGGGTATCCTTATTTTAAAGCTAGCAAAATCATCAGGGATACTATCTGGATCAATTCTTACAAATTGCTCAAGTAATGCTAAGGATAACGTACTTGCTGTATAAACAACTGGCTTACCGACTGAATTCCACCTACTGCCATAAATTTTTGCGCCTTCACCGTCAAGAGCAGGATATTTCTTCTTTGATAATCGCCATGCATGCATTAATTAAAAAGTCCGTAAGCTATTTTACCTAAAGTTGTTTCAATAATACGGGCACCTTCCTCCGTATCAAGGAAATCCAAAGGTTTTTTATTCATTAATGATCGATTTGGTCTTCGTAACCATAAATGAGCTTTTTTAGAATTAGCAAAAGTTTCTTCAGCCAAAGCAAGTATACGAGCTACACGCAAAGCATATTCAGACTCACTAGGGCTTAATGGCTGATTGTGGCTTTTTCTGTGTGCTAAAGTGCTTTTCTTAATTATTAAAAGCTCAACTTCTTTTCTTGAGAGACCACCACTTATAATTTGCTCAATAACATCTACCTTAAATCCCTTCCTAACAGCCTTGACCATATCCAATTCATTCTTTATTTCAAAACCAGTAGCTTTTGATCCTCCCAAGGTACCAATTATCTTCTCTAACATGACTAGCAACCTCTATCTAACATTGAACTAATAATAGTCTAAAATTAGACAATAAACAAATCATTCCCGATTCACACTAATAACTGGCTGCACTGATTGATACGAGTTAAAACCCGACTCAATGGATGAAGACCATCAACTTCCACAGTTAGATATAAAACCGTTGTATTGTTTTTTTGATTGGGTGATGCATTCATTGAAATAATGACGACATGCTCATTGGCAAAAACTGCCGTAACTTCATGGATTAAATCAGTTTGCTGATAGGCAGTGATAGTAATATCTACCGGATAACGTCTTGCGGTTTTACTTCCCCAGGCAACTTCCACTTTCCGGTCAGATGATAAGGAAAATCTCTCGATAAATTAGGACAATCATTTCTATGAATCGATACGCCTCTTCCAAGCGTGATATAACCAACTATATTATCTCCAGGAACTGGCTTACAGCATTTTGCTAAATGCGTAAGCATATTACTCACCCCCTCAATCAATATATCGGTGGGAAACTCAGATTTAATCCTGCCTTCTGGTAAAATAAGCTCGAGCCTGCCTGAAGATTGATCAGTAAGCAGTTGGAGCGCTTGTAAAACCTGATGAATTCGAAGATCACCACGGCCCAAGGCAACAAAAACATCCTCCTTAGATTTATATTTTAATTGATGGGCAAGGTCCTCGTAAGAATGGTGGTCCTTAACGCCCAATCGCTTCAATTCTTTGTCCAGCAATTCATGCCCATCTACTAAATTTCGATCATGATCTTGCTTACGAAACCAGTAAAGGACCTTAGCTTTTGCCCGTGAAGTTTTTAAATAACCTAAATTTGAATTTAACCAATCGCGACTAGGATGACCTTGCTTTGCTGTTAAAATTTCTACCTTTTCACCCGATTTTAAAGAGTAAGTCAGAGGAGCAATTCCACCATTAACTTTCGCTCCGCGACAACGATGACCTAATTCACTATGAATGTGATAAGCAAAGTCAAGCGGAGTAGCGCCTGAGGGTAAGTCAATGACATCACCATTGGGTGTAAATACATATATTCGATCTTCGAAAAGTTGAGAATAAAATTCTTTATCCTCTGTTTCTTTTTTTGTCACTTCTTTTTGCCAATCCATAACTCGACGTAACCAAGCAATTTTTTGATCATATCCAGCTTGAGGCACACCACCACCCTCTTTGTAAACCCAGTGAGCAGCTACCCCTAACTCTGCTTCCTGGTGCATATCAAATGTCCTTATTTGAATTTCAATATGCTTGTTTTCAGGACCTTCAACCGCAGTGTGGATAGAACGATAGTCATTAGGTTTTGGATGCATGATATAATCGTCAAATTCCTTTGGAAGGTGATGCCATAGCGAATGGACTACCCCCAAAGCTAAGTAGCAGTCATCTAGAGAGGGTACGAGGATTCGAAAAGCAATAGCATCATAAATTTCCTGCAATGAGATTTTTTTACGCTGCATTTTACGATAAATGCTATAAATGTGCTTAGCCCGGCCAGTGACTTCGAATTTGGGGATTTGCGCGTGATCTAATTCCTTTCGAAGTGAAAAGAGAAGTTTCTCAACATAATTCTCTCGGTCCACTCGGCTTTCTTTAAGTCCTCGTGATATTTTTTGGTATTCTTGCGGCTCTAAATAACGAAATGATAAGTCTTCTAACTGCCATTTCAAATGGCCAATCCCAAGACGATTAGCCAAGGGTGCATAGATATCCATTGACTCTCTTGCTACCCGGTTTTTTTCTATCCCGGTAAAAATTATCATATTCCGAAGGATGCAGAGACGCTCAGCCAGTTTTATAAAGACAACTCGGACATCATCCACCATAGCAAGAAGCATTTTGCGTAAATTATCAATAGTCGTCGATAAATGTGTTCGTTGCCTTAACTTTCCATGTAAAGCATGAACTGCATCCATTTGTCTTGTGCCATTTATCAACTTACCGACCGCAGTCCCCAACTGTTCTATTACATCCTCTAAACGCAAATCTGCATATTGGATGCTGCTATAAACTATGGCAGCAGCAATGGTTTCATCATCTAAATTTAGATCGGCTAAAATTTCAGCCATAGCCAAACCTTGGTGGAGACAAGATTCGCCATTAGCAGTGAAATGTTCTTCACCGGCGAATTTTGCAAGCATACAAGCCTCTCTCAACAAGGTAATATTGTTGACTTCTCGATCAAGTGCAAGATTTTGTAACCAACCCTCAATATTAAGATCACCTCTGTCGGTATAAATTAATTTCGACTGTTTACGCATGACACTCAAGCCCTTTGAAATGAGACAAATACCCTGCATCTCGTGCAAAAGTGGCAGGGCTATAGGAAACATAGACCATGCACGCCTGTTCGAGGAGAGGATCAAGCACTATGCCGTTAAAATAATTAAAGATACATTTATCATTATAGAAGGTATCCGCCACCATACTATTTACCTATTAAATGGGTATTGCTTAATTTGAAGAAATATTATAACATTGTAAGATGAATGAAATATTTAGCAATCTACACATCCTCTCTCTTTTGATTAATCCTCAAAATAATGTTCGTTTTTCTTCCTATTTCTCTAACTATTGCCCTTTAGGGGCATATGTTATCTGAATTTTATATCTAATTTTACTAACTTCAAACGAACAGAAATGAGGACAAATTAAATTGCTTTGAGGATTAATTATGAATGGTAGATTTATTGGTGCGGTTTTCTTAATCTTAGGTACCTGTATTGGTGGCAGCATGCTGGCATTGCCCATGGCAACAGCCTCTGAAGGTGTAGTCCGCACCGTTTTTATAATGTTAAGTGCATGGACTTTAATGACGCTTGGCGCTTTTGCCCTACTAAGAGTCAACCTTAAATTGCCTGAAAATAGCAATCTAATTTCAATGGCTCAATCAACTTTAGGGAATTTAGGTGCTTCCTTAACATGGGCAATTACCCTAATCCTTCTTTATACCCTTTTATCAGCGTATATTTCTAGTGGCCAAGATCTCTTAGCTGCCATTTTCGATTCTTTTCATTTGCCAATGCCGATGTGGCTAAATGCTGTTCTGTTCACAGTCTGCTTTAGGATTTGTAGTTTTTCGTGGTATTAATTTAGTGGATTATGTGAACCGCGGATTAATGAGCAGCAAACTGTTAATTTGCACTATATTAATGCTTTTTCTCCTTCCTTTTACAAGCATTAAAAATTTATCATTTCAACACTTGGGAACAAATACTGCCACGATGACCTGTATTACGGCATTTGGTTATGCTTGTATTATTCCTTCCATTCGAAGCTATTTAAAAAGTGATACCAAAAAACTATATTGGGCTGTCCTTTTGGGAGGGCTGATACCATTGATCGCTTATCTGGCGTGGATTTTTGTAGTGCAGGCGACTATACCAACTGCATCCAGCTTAAGCAATCTGTATAGCAGCGAACATCCTTTAAAAAATATGGTTGAAACATTAACGACACATGTCAATAATACAGGCATTAGCATTCTAACCAATGTTTTTACTTCTATCTGTGTATTAACCTCTTTTTTAGGTGTTGCCCTCAGTCTTTCGGATTTTCTTGCAGATGGCCTTAAGGTTAAAAAAGAACAAACAGGGTTATATTTAATTGGAGGGCTCACTTTAATACCACCGCTGATAATTGTCCTAGTTTTTCCCTCTATTTTTCTAAAGGCATTGAATTACGCAGGTATCTTATGTGTAGTTCTGTTATTTCTACTTCCCATAGCCATGGTGTTTTCACAAATGCTACAAAAATATCGACAGGGGACATTTTTGGATAGCCGTAAGCTAGATTAAAACTCAGAAGCAGATGGCGAGATAATACCACAAGCAATTCTTGCGCCACCTCCACCTAGCTTCTTAGGGGAATCAGAGTAATTGTCACCGCCTTGGTGAATCATGAGAGAATGCCCTAAAACATCTTTTAATTTTAAACGAGGCGCTATTACCGATTCCTTAGTTATACCATCCTGATTAACTTCAAGTACCGGCAAATCGCCAAGATGGCCGTTACGATATGGCCCTAGATGTTTTCCAGTATGGCTAGGATCTAAATGGCCTCCTGCTGCGTCTCCATGATTTTCGCAAGATGGCATTTGGTGAACATGAAATCCGTGGGGACCAGGAGGTAAACCATGCAGATTAGGAATGAACTTTAACCCTTTACTCGTATCTTGAATTTTAATAGTACCAATAGATTCGTCATTGCTGGTTAATTTCATCTCAACAGTTGTATCGGCAAAAGCTAATTTTGAGAATAAAATAAGACTAAAAATTAAAGATAAATTTAATAATTTCATATTCACTCCTTTGTGTAGTTAAAGTGAATGAGAAGGTTACACTCCATAGCTTGACGTGTATAGGGTTAAGGTGGATTTATTGCTTCTTGCAGAGGAGAAATGCGGGAAGCTGCGACTCGACTCGGGCTCCAATGACGGGCATGGTATAGAAACACTTAAGTCTTAAGTCTTGGGCCTAGCAGTAATAGATCCAGGGTTAATAAAGTAATCTCGATTTAAACCGGAAGTTATCGGAAGGGATTTATTCATAACACTCTTCAAATATTCTGCACGCTTCGCTGGGGGAATGAATCTATCCAAAAACTCCTTACGTTTTTTTTGACCAAACTCGTCTTTGAAAATATTTGTCAGTAAGCCATTTTTTAATAGCCGAAACGCTTCTTCACTCATCTCAGAATATCCTTTTTCTCCACCTTCCTTTGCGACAACCGCAAGATATGTAAATCCCATTGTAGGATCATTCAAGGCTAAATCTAATAAGCCTTCCCAACCATCAATAATAAATTTGCCGCACAGATAGGTGCCAAGCACGAAGGCTACTTGGAATTTAATTCCTAAATCAATTGTGCATTGCACTATTTCGCGACAAAGCTGAGTGAAAGTCTCAGCATCCATCTTAATTTTTTTATCACAAATGGCGTCTAGCAATGTAGGAAAGGCTTGAGGATGTCCTAGCGCGGCTGCTAACATGAAATAATACCATGCCTTAGACTTAAGGTTATCTTCAGGTTTATCTCCCTCTGGATAATTTACTGCAAGAAGGGGATACCTCCCAGTAGATAAGTAGGCAAGTCCACATTCATAGGCCGCATCCTTATTAAAGCGGGATAATTTTTTGAGTACTCCTAGTGTTGCATTCAGCCCTAGATTAATTCTGTAAGTAAAAATAGTTTCAACTAACAACTTGGCTGAGCTAACTGATTGATAACGAAGTGTAATGTCAAGGAGTTGACTCAAGATTATGTTGGGAACTAATTCATCGGGCCCAATGCGAGAAATTTGTTCAACAAGACGATTATATACTTCAGTTTTTTCATACCATGCAGGTGAAAAGCGTGGAGTCTTCATAATAGTTGGCATATTAATATTCCTTACCCATTAAGAAGCCTGAAGTATACCATAGCCTTTTTAGAAGTAGATTAAGCCTTTACTCACCCTTGTTGTAATCCTTCTACAATAAGCATAATCATCATCATGAAATACCTTTACCCTTAGGTGCCGATGCCGGTGCCGCCACGTCGACTTTACTCAAACTTTCTTTACTACTTGATTTATGATAGAAACCATACTCAGACGCCTTCCCGATGCCACTTCCACTTCTCCTCAATCTATCTAACGAACTTCCTACACTTCTTGATCTTTTTGTGATATTTTCATCCTCGATATTACTTCCGTCTTCCAAATCACTTGACAAATCTTCTTCCGTTAATCTCGGATCCCGTTCATATTTATTTGGGGGAGGACTAGGAGTTCTAAAAACGAAACTCCTTTTTCCCATGTATCGAGTTTGAGTTTTAATATCTGTCTGGTTCGAAACATCACTCAAAATTTCTTGCTTTTCAGATTCAACAACCCCCTCTCCGAGCACAGCTTGCTTATTATATTCAGTTTTTTCTTTCAACTTAACCACAGCTTGAATAAGCGGTAACTTTATCTCGAGATCATCAATTTTCTTTTTGTTTATTTCAGCTCGTTTTTCCATTACTTTATTGTAGATAAAAAGGGAGATTACCGCACTAGCCGCAATGGCAACCGGGATGAGAACTGCAGGAGTAAACAACAAGGGAAGGGTGGTAGCCAACCCTGCCCCTATAAACAGCATGCTAAAGGGAAAGGCAACAGCCAATGCCCCTATAATCGGAAATATATACTTAATTGCAGAACGATTGACACGTGTTCCGGTAAGTTTGGACCAGGCCCTTGCTGGCAAACTTGGCCTTGTTACTGCTACTTGTTCGAATCCCGGCTTGTTCAAAACAGATGCTTTGAACCGATTAACTAGGTGGTTAGCTTCATGCGCCGTATCTTCTTTCTGCAGATAAACGGAAAGTGATTCAAAGAATTTACCGGAGGGCAATAAGGTTGCTGGGTCAATCACCCGTTTTATACCTGTTGCTAGTTCAATGGTACTAAGTATTTTTTCTTTCTTCTCTAAAAGCTCTGAAGCCCCCAACTTATCCTCACCACTACCATTTTGACCAGAAAGCTTTTGCGAATCAGAATAGTCAGAATAGGCTGAAAGAAGTTCTTTCAACAATTCTCTTTTCGATTGTTTTACTCGTTCATTTACATTTTTTTCACCAAGAACCCCAGTAAGTTTCTTCTGCTGCTCCTCAACCTCCAGTCTTCTCTTCTCTTCAGTACGCCCAGTTTTAAAGGTAGCGTACCCCATGAGATAACCATAACGCAGCCCCAATGCGACTCCTACCGTTGCAGCTGCAATAGTGCCTGGCAATGCAATGGCAACAACAAGAGGCCCTAAAAAGACCGATAAGCCTGCTAAGGCCAATATAGCGCCGGTCATGGCGAATGCAATGACTAGACCTGCACATGCACCATAGAGACCTTGAGCTATTGTATGAGAAATGATACGTGCTCGGGTTGCAGTGGAAACATATTTGGGTAATTTTGGAGCTTTTTTCAAATCATGAATTTTGATTTCTCTTTTAGCTGCAGTCTGCAACAGCTTGTATATGGGCTACATCTTCAGGAGAAAACTTTTCATTAGTGAGTGGATTTATCAAGGCTTTAGTACTGGAATCTCCAAATTTAGAATCAAAGGGTCTAGCATTGTGAAAATTTACAAGCTTGTATATATCAAATTGGTGTCCAGTTGAAACATAGACCTTTCTAGCGTCGTCCGCATTGATGGAATTCTCCGGTTCTAATTCCGCCAAAGCCAGCAAGCTATCGTAAACAGCATCGCTAAGAGAAAGATTATGTCTTTTAATATCTTTCCGTGAAAGAAAAGCTTGTAAGCGTTTTCTTAAAGAACTAACATGCTGCCGCCTATACTTATTGTCTCCTGCTGCTAAACTTTCAAGATCTGTGATTATCTGTTCGCCTATGATCTCTGAAAAATTCTTTAACTTAGCAAGTGCATGGTTTCCCTTAAAATTTGGGGAGATTTCTTCAAAGACATTAAATACATTTAAATCTTTATATTTTCGATTATTTTGACGATTAAGTTTATAAAGCAGTGCAAAACGAGTCCTTTGATTCTTAAGTTCATTATCTAGATCCTTTGCAGTATTTTTATAGTCTTTCTCTACATACCGCTTGTAAGCTACAGAAGCAGTACCTGAAAGCGCTCCGGCAATTAGGCCTCCGACAATGATATATACTGGTGCCAACGCCACTCCAGTTATCACCCCTGTTATAAGGCAGCCACCGACAATCAAACCCAAAGCAGTATTACTTCTAGCAACCCACGTTATACCAGCTTTTAAAAGGCTAACGGCTTTCCGAAAATAGCCCTTGGGTTTAGGTTGGTCATTGAGAGGAGCTTCCTGATGAGGAGCTTTCTGATCTGGTGGAGACCCGAGCTCAAATGCGGTAAAAACCCGAGCATTAAAAGTCTTCCCCCACTCACCCCTCTGTTTACAAAGCAAGGTATTTAATTTAGCTGCAAATTTTTTCGAATCTTTCCGGTCTACGTCTATGACCGATTCAATCATACGCAACATGCTCTCTTGACTTGGCAAACTACCATTTGCTTTACGCTTTCTATTGGCTATATTTGCAACCTCGCCTATTTCGCAGTCTTTGAGGTCAAGGCGTTGGAGGTAAGTGCATAATAAAGCCCTTAAGAGCGCGTCATTATCTAAATCATTAATACTCCGTTTTTCATTTCCTAGCTTTAGATTTGTATCGACTTGCTCCCCCATAGCCTTAAGTTTCTCGTTGATTGACTCCAGCTCAAGAATTTTTTCATCTTCTACTTTATTACGGTCATACTCATCTTTTATTGCTGAGGCTATGTGAATAAGAGCCACACCACCAGCAACACCGAGAATTATAGGGGCAAAAGGCGCAAGGGCTACAGCTTGTGAGCGCCGTAGTAGATGTGAGCACTATACCAATAACCGCGCCATTTTTGGCCAGGGTATAACCCCCATCTTCTCCGCTTACTGTATCCCGATAGATTCTCGACAAGTAGCCTATAATTCTACGCCGCCGTGTCTTGGTCTTGACAATTGGTAAATTCTCTTGCATTATCACACTCCTCCACAAAATTAAAGTTGCATCCGTGTGGGGGCCCAGCTTAACACGATAGTGATATCGGTCTCGTTAGTCTCATTCCGCTTTTATTGATTCTAAATCCTAAATAAGGGATGGAAGACAATTCATAATTAAAGCTTTCAATACCTATAGCTACTAATTGTAATTGTGTTTTATTAAAATAATCTTAATGGACCAATAGCTAACTACAAAAAAAGTAAGAAAATCTTTTCAAGAAAGTTGAATTAGAGGGCAGGAAATTATCCCTATTCCTGTAAGCTTAATCAAGCAGAAAATAAATGTTCCGACACATTATGGATGGAAGTGACTTCCCCCTTCATTACCCCCCTGCGTCTGTTCATTACACCCCTTGGTCAAACTATACCCCAAGCTCTGCGGCAATGTTTGAGTAGTTGTGATCTGGAGAGTTTGTTCCTTTTCAATAGGAGGCTTACCTATATTAGCCGCTTGCTGCCATTGTTTAAAATTAACTCCTTTGACACGGGAGAAATTAAGCAGCTTACTATTACAATTTATTAACTTATGTTTGCGATCAATGATTGCTAACTTTGAGTTTTCATTATCGAGCAATGCCTTATTTTTTTCTGATAATTTTGAAGCAATCATCGAACCTAAACACCCAACAAAAATGACAGCGGCAATCGGGGCTACAATAATTACTTGTGGACCTACCAGACACAAAGGAAGCGCAATGGCTAAAGAAACTACACTTAGGCAAAAGAGAGGATTCTCTACAAAGCCTCTCACTTTTTTAAAAAAACTGGCTTTTTTGTGAGCAAGCGGATTATCAGCATTCACTTTAGCAGCGCTAAGACCAGGAGTCGGACTACTAGGGTCAAAAAATAAATTTTTAAATTCCTGGGTCAAGTTATTTGCTGCCACGCTATCTTGAGAGCCGCCTTTGAGGGAATTTGCCATCTTATCGTAGAAAAGATCATCACCCTTTATTGCTAATCTGCCTTCATCATCAACCGTTCTTTTTATTCCACAAATTTGTTCAATCAAATTAAATAACTTTTCTTGTTTTGGATATTTGCCATTGATGCCTTTGGCTTTTTCACCACCAAGATGAGATATATACATCAAATATTCAGATAAGGTTCTTTTTAGGAGTGTACGATTATCACTACTCAAATCCGTATGAACTTGCGGATTATTTTTAAATTTTTCTATAAGCTGTTGCTTGCGTACTTCAACTTCCTGATATTTGTCAATCTCTTCATTGATAGATTTTATCTCTGCCTTCAAGGAGCTATATAAATAATGAACACTTAACCCACCACCTAAAACAAGTGTTGGGATAATAACTGGCAGCGCAGGAAAAGCCAAAGAAGCAATCCAAATAATCCCCATACCAATAAGGATTCCGATGCTAACAGAAGAAATTACTCTCCCTAAAATCCCTAAACCTGCTCGAAAATAAAATGAAGCGGGTATATTTGCTTTTACTTTATGTTCAAGAACAGGCCCCCCTTTTTTACTTTCTTCAAAGAGTTTCTCCTCACTATGCTCTAATTTATCTTTATGTTTGTGGATTTTAAACAGTCGTTTAACTAATTCAATTTTTGTCTCACAGGCTTCTATTTCTACATCTAAAGACCTATTATTTCTTCGTCTGTCATTATCTCGAAAATAACTATAAGCTAATCCCACCACTCCATATAGAACGCCACCTGCGATAATGGCAACCATAAGAGGCCAGGCTACAACTACTCCAGGTACAATCACTCCATAAATTACCAAAAAACTAGCTACAAGGCAGGAGACTGTACCGAAATCAGCGATAAAGTTGCTGGCATATTTTCCAAAACGCCTTAATTTTTTTTGAGCCTTAATAGCCAATTGAAGCTTTGAAAATATATTCTTTATAGAGGGCCAAATTCCCTTCTCAGGGGAATCTGCGCCAGGAACAAATTGCTGGAATTTTTTTTGTAGCTGCTTATCATCTGCTAAAAAATTATTCATTTCTTGATAGAAATCTGATTGATAACGATTAAGTCCAGTGACTCTTTCAATCAAATCTAAAATTTTTGTTTGAGAAGGCAATTTGCCACTTGGTCTTTTATAGGCCGCGAGATTATTGTTAAAGGCTGCAAAATAATCCTTTAAGACGTATTTCAATAGCTGTTGGTTGTTTGCTTTAGACGTTAGGTTATTTTGAGCTAGGAGAGGATAGCGTTGTATAAAAGCTTTTTCTACTACGAGTTCGAAGTTTTTCTTGAGCCGCTTCCTCACCAAGCCGTTCTTGATAAATGAATAAATACTCCTGAAAAGAGCCTTCATTTTTTATGCTTTCAACAAGATGTTCATTATATTGTTCTTCAAGAAGCAGTAACTCTAAATCCAATTTCCTTTTGTTTTCTAATTTTTTTTGTTCAATTTTGTTTAATTTTTTTTCTTCATAAGCAGCACGTAGGGCGTAGACAACTCCAAACAAAACTCCGCCCAGTAAAATGTAGGGGGCATAAACAGCGGTTATTGTCAAGCCAGTTACCCATAGCCAGAGCGGTATTTTGACTGAATCTGAGCCTAAATCAAAACCATTGACAAATTCCTTGAGTATTCCCGTAAAAAACCCAAAGATCTTGGCTGCGTTTGATGGCCTATGACTAGCACTAGGCATTAGTTTCCCCTCCCACAAGTAGCATTATTCTTAGCAACATGGCCGTCACATAAAAATGGATTAGAAATTCATGTTTTTTTTAAAATATGAGTAGTAAAGAGATAGGATAAAAAACTTTTCTTAACAGAAAATTATCGAAGTGCAGAATTATGCAAAAAACTTGACTTATTTTTCAGCGGTTCCCGCTGAAAAATCGGACAAACCTATTAGACGTCAGTTCGACGAATCTAAGGTGAGGTAGGGGGGATTAGGCGGAGGGATATAATCTCACTGCC
The DNA here is from genome assembly GCA_963817645.1 of uncultured Gammaproteobacteria bacterium. Classification (GTDB taxonomy): domain Bacteria; phylum Pseudomonadota; class Gammaproteobacteria; order UBA6002; family UBA6002; genus UBA6002. The sequence continues at coordinate 63,918 of CAWFQC010000024.1, forward strand.
ATATTATAAGTTAAGGATATGTATCTCTACTGCCGTCTTTTAGTGAAAACAGCCTCATAGTAGCACTTGCAGCTACCCCCTCTCCCGCGCTCTAATTTTCATAGAATCAATAAGTTACCAGCGGGAGAGGGTTGGGGTGAGGGAAAAGCTGGAAACAGAGTTTGACCCTCACCCCAACCCTCTCCCGCAATAACCTATTGTTTTTAAAAACTTTTTTGCGCGGGAGAGGGGGCTGCTGCAAGTGCAACCATGGAGATATAGCTAAAAAACGTCATTTCGACAAATCTAAGCAGAGGTAGAGTGGATTGAACAGTGAGATTATATCCCTCCGCCTAATCCCCCCTACCTCTCCTTAGATTCGTCGAACTGACGTTATTAGGGTCTGTCGTCAATTAGCTCCCACTATGTCGTCCCGCGGCTTGTCTACGTCGTCCCGCGACTTGTTCGCGGGATCCAGGATAGGGGCACTTCCCTAGATTCCGTGATCAAACCATCACCGGACGACAGATTGCTTAACTTAATAGCAGTGGGACAACGTAGTGGGAGCTACGGGACAACGTAGTGGGAGCTAATTGACGACAGGCCCTAGTTTAGGCATTTCTTCTGAATCAGGCTGCGAAAAAGAATTTTCAAGCCTGTTCCTTAGTGCCAATTCTAGTAAGTGCTGACTGCAGAGCTGAAATTAGGTCAATGGGGATGGGAAATATAATTGTTGCTTTTGCGTCACCGGAAATGTCGATTAACGTTTGTAAATAACGAAGCTGAAGTGCTTGTGGCTGTTGGGATAATACTTTTGCTGCCTGGACTAACTTTTCGGATGCTTGCAGCTCTCCTTCCGCATTAATTACCTTAGCGCGCCTCTCCCGTTCTGCTTCTGCCTGCCTTGCGATTGCCCGGATCATACTTTCATCTAAGTCAATATGCTTGATCTCAACTATCATTACCTTAATGCCCCAAGCATCTGTTTGTTCATCTAATATGTGTTGGATATCAGCATTTAGTCTTTCTCGAGCCGCCAACATTTCATCTAAATCATGTTGGCCTAAAACCGATCGCAGCGTAGTTTGCGCCAACTGACTGGTTGCTTCATAATAATTTTCGACTTGGATTACTGCCCGCTGCGGATCCACCACTTTAAAATAGACTACGGCACTAACCCGAACAGATACATTATCTTTTGAGATAACATCTTGAGTAGGGACAACCATGACTACCGTTCGCAATTGGATCTTAACCATTTGTTGGATAAAGGGTACAACCAAAATTATTCCTGGACCCTTTACCCGCCAAAATCGACCCAATGTAAAAATAACAGCACGTTCATATTCCCTTAATATTTTAATCGCACTAAATATTAAAAGTACAACTAGTATAATGACAATATAGGTTGCAAAGCTCATCCGTGATTTCCTTCTTGTTTGTCTGGAACAACAATTAATTTTAGCTCATCTACAGCCACAACTCTTACTTCTTCACCGTCCTTAAGTGGCTCATCAGATCGAATTTGCCATAATTCTCCTCTAATCCGGATTCGAGGTCTTCCCTCATCGCCGTTGATAATAATCACCTTACCTTTGCTGCCAATAAGTTGTTCAGAGCCACTGACAATTGGCCTTTTATGAGCCCTTAAGGCAAGTTGACTAATCAAAAGTATAAAGCCTACGGTGACTAAGGTGATGGCAATAATGACAGGCAAAATTAAAGTGAATCCAGGGGCATTTGTATCAAAGAGCATGATGGAACCGACAACAAAAGCAATAATCCCCCCAACACCAATTGCACCAAAGGTGGGTAAGAAAATTTCTGCTAGCATAAACCCCATTCCTAAAAAAATAAGTGCAAGACCCGCATAATTTATAGGCAATAATTGAAAGGCATACAAAGCAATTAATAAACTTATTAATCCTGCTACCCCTGGCAAAATAAAACCAGGATTCATAAATTCAAAAAAAAGTCCATAGACTCCAATTAGTAACAAAATGTAGGCAATGTTGGGGTCAGTAATAATGGCTAAAAAATGAGAACGCCAATTAGGAGAGAAAGTTTGAATCGTAATTTGACGTGTGTTTAAAACCACCTGCTTATTTTTAAGATTAATCGTTTTACCATTTAATTTTGCCAGTAAGTCGTTTATGTCTTGGGCAATAAAATCAATTACTTTCAACGCGAGCGCCTCATTTGCAGAAATGCTGGCACCTTCGAGTACCGCTTTTTGGCCCCAAGCAATATTTCGATGGCGCAATTGGGCAAGGCTTCGAATATAAGCACTGGCATCATTTGCTTCCTTATGTGCCATTACTGTTTGTTCTTTGTCTTTAGTGGTCTCACCTCCAAGCAAAGATACGGGAGTAGCTGCTCCTAAATTTGTTCCAGGTGCCATTGCGGCAAAGTGACTAGCATAGAGGATAAAGGTTCCAGCACTGGCAGCACGCGCACCACTTGGGGCCACATAGGCGACAATAGGAAGTGGTGAAGCCAATATCTTACTGATGATTAAACGCATGGAGTTGTCAAGCCCGCCAGGGGTATTTATCTGCAAAATAACAACACTGGCCTTCTTGTTTATAGCGTAATCAACACCTTGTTCCACATAGCTTGCTGTGGCTGGACCGATGGCGCCCGACAAATTGAGCACAACTGCCGCACCCCCCCCATTTGCTTCTGCCACCTGAAACAAGCAGGAGCAAAATAGCAAAAGAATTAAAGTTAAATTTTTTATACGCATCCTGAATTATTTTCCCTACTGGCACAGTTTTTTGGCCCTGCCAATTCCTGCCAAAATTTTGCAACACCCTCTATGCCTTGTTGTTCATATATGCGCACCGTCTGGGTACCTACTACGGCGTAATCAGCTTTTCCCTGTAAAAAAAAGAGGTCAGCAGAAGAGGAAATACCAAAACCTACGGCTAAAGGTAGATTCGAACAGTGTCTTAACTTATTTAAATAGTGAGAGATCTTTTCATCGAAAACAGTTTTTGATCCAGTAACACCTGACCTTGCAACAGCATAAATAAAGCCATCAAAAAAAGGTGTCAGCGTTTTCAAACGTTCATTGGAGATATTGGGTGAGACCACAGAAATTGCGGCAAATTGATGATCACGGCATAATTTTACATAGTCATCGGCGAGATCTAATGGTAAATCGGGTATGATGGCCCCTCTAGCGCCTGCCTCTTTGGCTTTTTTTATGAACGTATAAAAACCTTGCTTGTAGACTATGTTTGCATAAGTCATGAAGATAAAAGGAATGGAATAGCGTGATGACATGTCAAACATGAATTCATAACATTGTTCAACTGTACAGCCATTTTTAATCGCTTCATGATTTGCTTTTACGAAGATGGGACCATCTGCAATTGGCTCAGAAAAGGGGATTTGGAGTTCAATCATATCAACATGGTTTTTAACTAAAACATCTATTATAGCGCTAGCTTGCTCAAAATTCGGATAGTTAATAATAGTATGACCGATCAAACCTACCTTCTTGGGATATTTAAGAGGTAAAAGCTGCATATTATTCCTCGGTAATCGTTTTCAGATAGCGCAACCAAGATTCATCACCCAATATTTTAGTATAAGAGAAAATATCTTTATCACCACGCCCAGAAAGATTAATTAATACTGTATCATCTTTAGCTAAATAAGGAACTTCTTTGAAGGCAAGAGCAAGCGCATGTGATGACTCAAGTGCAGGAATAATACCTTCCTCTTTAATTAAAAGCTGTGCCGCGGTTAATACCTCTTCATCAAATGCCTGTTCTATTCTGACGATTCCCTTTTCCTCCCAGTTCGCAAGGATAGGCGAAATACCAACAAAGTCTAGTCCAGCGGCAATTGAGTAAGTGTCTAATAGCTGTCCTTCCGGTGTTTGTAGGAAAATTGTTTTAAACCCTTCTGCAATTCCAATAGATCCTTGCCCACTGGCAATTCTACTGGCATGCTCACCTCTGCCCTTGCCCTTGCCTCCTGCTTCCACCCCCACAAGTTCTACCTCGTCATCTAAAAAACCTTGGAATATACCAACGGCATTAGACCCACCACCAACACAAGCATAAACTTTTGCAGGTAAGCCTCCCATTCTCTCCTGCATTTGAACTTTAGCTTCAAGACCAATGATACTTTGAAAATAGCTGACAATGGCAGGAAAAGGATGTGGGCCACAAACCGTTCCTAGGAGATAATGGGTAGACTCAAGATGACAGGACCAATCACGCAATGCGGAATTAATAGCATCCTTCAAAGTACAACTCCCTTCATCAACAGGAATCACCTTTGCTCCTAATTGCTCCATCCAAAAAACATTAGGACGTTGCCTTCTAATGTCTTCACTACCCATATAAATATGGGCTTCAAAACCAAATTTTGCCGCCATGGTAGCTGTTGCAAACCCATGCTGACCTGCGCCAGTCTCTGCAATTACTCTACGTTTTCCCAAGCGCTGCATTAGTAATCCTTGCCCAAATGCATTATTAATTTTATGGGCACCTGTGGTGTTTAAATCTTCACGCTTTAAGTAGATTTTTGCCCCTCCCAGTTTCTTGCTTAAATTACTTGCATAGGTGATAGGCGTAGGACGACCACTAAACTCTTGCATCAAATTTAAAAAGCTAAACCAAAAAGTTTTATCATTTATAATAGCAGCCCATTCATGTTCCAATTCCTCCAGATTAGGACGCAGCAACTCTGGTACAAACTGTCCACCGAATTGTCCAAAAAATCCTTCTTGATCCGGCATCAGCGGCTTTGGAGGTTGGATTAAAAAATGCTTCATTGAGTTCTCCTAAAGATTAGCCCCGCGAGAAAAGCTAAATGAAATTCCTTGGGCTAGAGGTAATTCACAACCCCAGTTAATGGTGTTTGTTTGCCTTCGCATATAATATTTCCAGGTATCAGAGCCTGCCTCCCTACCCCCTCCTGTCTCCTTCTCACCGCCAAAAGCACCTCCTATTTCTGCACCTGATGTGCCTAGGTTTATGTTTGCTATCCCACAATCACTCCCTATGGTTGAAAGAAAATATTCTGCATTTTTCAAGCTTTCAGTAAAAAGGGCAGAAGATAATCCTTGGGATACATCGTTATGGATAGCAACTGCTTGTGCAAATGTTTTATAGGTTAATATATACAAAATGGGTGCAAAGGTCTCTCTCCTTACGATTTCCCAATCATGTTTTGCTTTCACTAATGTAGGCTCTACAAAATAACCCTTTTTCTCAAGCACATTCCCCCCAAAAAGGATTTCACCTGATATTTGTTCTATTTCTTTGATGGCATGTTGATAGGCTTGCACCGCACTGTCATCAATTAAAGGACCCATTAATGTTTTTGGATCAAGAGGATCACCAATGGGAATCTGTCGATAAGCAAAAATTAACTGCTCAACTAGTTCGTTATAGCGTGATTCATGAACTATCAGCCTCCTGGTACTGGTACAACGTTGACCTGCCGTCCCTGCCGAGCCAAAAACAATTGATGGCACCGCAAGCCGCAAATCAGCCGTTTCATCAACGATGATGGCATTATTGCCACTTAACTCTAAGATTGTTTTGCCCAAACGACTTGCAACATCTACAGCAATTTGTCGGCCTACTTTGGTTGATCCAGTAAATGAGATTAACGGTAGTCGTTCATCATTTACCATCTTTTTAGCAAGAGAGGTATCCTGTGTTATCAAAAGCGAAAATATCCCCTCATAACCTAACTCTGACATCACCTTATTGCAGATATGTTGTACGGCGATCGCGCATAAGGGAACTTTAGGTGAGGGTTTCCAGATAACGCTATTGCCACAAACAACTGCAATGAAAGCATTCCAAGACCAAACCGCTACAGGAAAATTAAATGCAGTAATCACTCCAACGGGACCAAGCGGCTGCCATTGCTCGTACATTCGGTGTCTAGTTCGCTCAGACTGCATGATTTTACCATATAGCATTCGAGATTGGCCTACGGCAAAATCAGCCATATCAATCATTTCTTGAACTTCGCCATCTCCTTCTTGCTTAATCTTGCCACATTCCAATGAAATAAGAGAGCCCAAGAACCCCTTTTTTAGCCGTAATTCTTCTGCAATTAGCCGAATACATTCGCCTCTTTTGGGAGCAGGAACCTCACACCATTTTAAAAACCCTGCTTGGGATTCTTGAATAATTCTTTGATAATCAAGGGGTGAAGCGGTACGCACAGAAGCTATTCTCTCACCGGTGGTCGGATTTATGGAAACAATTCTTTCCCCTTGACAAGAACACCATTTACACCCTGCACTAGCTCCCGGATTGTCTTCCTTTAATCCCAATTGCTTCAATATTTCAAGCATTTTTAAGCTCCTTTGCAAATAAATATTGATTATGATTCACTCTGAACTATTCTTTATTATAATAGCTTTACATTTTAATATGATTTTTCTTACAATTCGGTGAATCTCGGATATATTTATAACTTGAAATGCTAACGATGATTAGACGATATTTGACCAAAACGACTAAACTATCTAAGAATGAATTAAAAGAAATCAAAAATCTTTCAATCATCTCCCATAATATTGATGGCTATAAAACAAAATTTTATTGGAACATTCTTGAAGACCGTAAGCTTCCTGAATACGATGATTTCTTGTTATATGTAGAAGGAAATCTTGCTGCCTACGTAGGTATTTTTGCTTTCAAAGAGGATGAAGTTGAGCTTACTGCCATCGTTCATCCAAAACACCGACGGCAAGGGTATTTCAAAAGCATGCTTGCTGAAGTTTTTCTTGAACTCAAACGCAGGAATTTTAAAAAATGTCTGTTGATTTCTAACCGAGAAGCCGATGTTACAAAAGATATTATGCAGAAATTAAATGCCATTTTTACTCATTCTGAATATGAAATGGTCTCCAAACGCCAACCACAGTTTGAAAACTTACCTAAACTTGAATTACGTGAATATGTGCAAGATGATATTGTTGAACTAGCACAGATGGATGCTATCTGCTTCAATAGTACTTTGGATAAAATGATTTTCAGATTTATTAATAGCATGGGCGAAAAAAATCGTAAGGTGTATGTCGCAATTCATGCAGGAGAAAAAATCGGCAAGGTCCATTTGCGATTCGATGAAAAAAATCATGCCTATATTCATGATTTGTGTATACTGCCTGCCCATCGACGCAAACAATATGCAACGGCTATGGTTATGCAAATAATGGAAATTCTCCTTAATAAAAGAATAAAAACGATTTTTTTAGATGTTGAAGGGAAGAATCCTAACGCCATCAAATTATATGAAAAATGCGGCTACGAGGTCACGGCAATTCATGACTTTTGGGAATATGATTTGTCCAAAATTGAACGGTTTCGTATATTTTCGGACATTTAATCGGACATTTTGATGTTGAAAAACGGCTATTTTGATTAAAAAACATGTTATAATCAATAACATGAACACTAAAAAATCGGACATTAAAGAGGACATTTATAGAAGCGTTGACAGAGGCGAAGACCCCTCTATCATTGAGCCCTTATTAATTGCAGAAAACTCTATCCATCGCAAAAAGCTTACAGACCTTGCTATTGAATTAGCGGCAAAATCCGCAGGATTTAAAAGAAGCTTACCCTTAGCAATACAAAAATCATTAGCAGATATGGTACGAGGCATGAATTGCTATTACAGCAATTTGATTGAAGGACACGATACTCACCCAATTGCAATTGAACAAGCATTACAGGGTAACTACAGCTCTGATTTAAAAAAACGTAATCTGCAATTGGAAGCTAAAGCACATATAACAGTTCAACAATGGATTGATAGTGGAGGTATTCCAAACAATCTATTCTCAAGCAATGCAATCTGCGAAATACACGAACGCTTCTGCAGATTATTGCCAGAAGATTTATTATGGATTGAAAATTCTAGCACCAAAGAAAAAATAAAAATGGTACCAGGTCAATTACGGCATCAAGACGTTATAGTTGGCAATCATATTGCAATTAGCCCAGGGGCAATTTCACGATTTCTTTCTCGTTATGAGGCGGTATACAATAGGTTAGGAAAAGCAGAAACAATATTAGCGCTAGCTTCTGCACATCATAGATTGTTATGGATTCATCCTTTTCTTGATGGCAATGGCCGAGTAGCACGCTTGCTTTCTCATGCAATTACCCTTCAAATGTTGGATACAGCTGGAATCTGGTCTATTGCACGTGGCCTGGCTCGTAATGTAAGTGACTACAAAGCCCATCTTGCTAATTGCGACCTATCACGTAGGAATGATTTAGATGGCCGTGGAAATTTAAGCGAAGAAGCGCTTGTCGAGTTCACCCGTTTTTTTCTTGAAACTTGTATAGATCAAATTAATTTCATGGAAAAAGTAATGCAACCAGATCTGTTAAAAACAAGGATTCTGTTGTGGGCTAAAGAAGAAATTCAATTAGGGAATTTACCTTACCAATCCATTCAAATCCTCGAAGCAACCTTATATCAAGGCGAAATATCCAGGGGAGAAATAGCAGGCATGTTAAATATCAGTGATCGACATGCACGTCGCCTTACTTCAATTTTAATCAAAAAGGGAGTCTTAGCTTTAGCTGATCAAAAATCTCCATTAAAATTAGCTTTCCCCGCTATGCTTGCAAGTCGATGGATGCCTGGACTATTTCCACCCTAAACAAACTTCAGCTCTGTGAACACTTCCAAATAAATGAGTCAAAAGGCTGAAAATTGGGGCTCTAAATTCTGATCTTGCGTAAAAACGCGCGCATAACCGATCAGCATGAACTACTCCCTACATCAAAACCCATTTACCATGAAGCTTGATTTCATCATGCATGGCGTCTGGTGCAAGATCAATTTCGCCCGGCCAGGTGGCTACACCATGTTTAAGATGAACTTGGTTAAATAGACTAGCATTTTTTAACGCTGCAAAAACCCCCGCTTTGTTGCTTTTCACTCGCTGTGACATTTCAACAAAGCCATGTGTTCCATCAATAAATTCAACCTCAAGCCTATAGTTAGCAAGGGGCTTTACTTTGGTTAGTCGCCATGGTGCCGTGCAAATTACTCCAGGGGCGGTATTTTTTTCGGTACTTGATGTTGGGCGCATAGTGTCCAGTCCTCCAATAGTTCGTTTCGGTGTTCAGAAGCCCATTCGAACACTAAGGACAATGCTCTTTCAAGAATGGTTTTTGTATCAAACTTATTGAGCTCATCCCCCATTTTTTTAGCATTGGCATCAGACTTACAACTCATTTTTAGCTTGTTCAAACAGCCGATTATTATCAATTCCATATTCTAGTATCACGATATAATTATCTCATTTAGATTTAAGAGAGTATTTGTTTAATTTTTGTAATTTGCATTCTATGTTAAACTAACTATTTTTTTGAACGCTCAAGCGCAATCTTTAAACGATGCACGATTTCGTTTGTAGACAGCAGTTTAAATAATACTGCCATTTCTGGTCCATGCGCTTCACCTGTAATAGCAATGCGAAGCGGTTGAAATAAAGCTTTGCCCTTTAGCTGCAAAGACTGTTGTAAAAGCTGGCTAATTTCCTTAAAATCTTGTCCTTTTTGTTGTACTGCATCAACAGCCGTTTCGAAAAATGACTCACCAGCTTGTTGCAAAATCCTTTTGTTTTCTTCATGAACAGGGAGATCTTTAAAGTTTTTTGCAAATAAAAGATTGGCGTATTTCTGTGCATCTTGAGGGAAAAGTATATTAGACCGAATGGCTTGAATAAATTCATATTTTTTCTCGGCAGGGACTATTTTTTGCGTATTTTCACTCATCCATCGCCATAGTTCTTCATTTTGCTTGCTAATGATTGCCTCTTGTTGCCATCGTAATAATTGTTGATAATCAAATTTAGCAGGAGCCTTTCCCAAATTCTCCAAATGAAATTTATCGCCTAATTCCTCTAATGACATTAATGAGTCTTCTTCATAATAATGGCCAAGTCTTGCCATGTAGTTATTAATAGCCTCGGGGAAGAAGCCCAAAGCACGCAATTCTTGAATACTCAGACTTCCATGCCGTTTAGATAGGGGGCTACCGTCTTTCCCAATTATAAGTGAGATATGACCGTAAGTTGGAATAGTAAGACCCAATGCTTTTAAGATTAAAATTTGCCGAGGCGTATTTGTTAAGTGATCTTCCCCTCGCAAGGCATTGGTTACCCCCATTAAGGCATCATCAATAGCATTGCAAAACAGAAAAGGTGAACTGCCATCAGCACGTCTTATAATAAAGTCTCCAATATCTCTACTATTGAATTTTTGTATACCTCTCACCGAATCAACGAATTCAATGACGTAGTCTACTGGGACATGAAATCTGAGGGTGGGTTTTATTCCTTGTTTTAATTTTTCTGCACTCTTTTCGGGGCTAAGCCGAAAACAAGTACCAGCGTATCTAGGAGGCTTTCCGGAGGCGCGCTGGATTTTTCTCATTAAGGCTAAATCTTCTTCAGAGCAAAAGCAGGGGTAAGCTAAACCTTCCTGTTCTAATTCTGCATAGTAATGATCATAAATATGTTGTCTTTTTGACTGGAAATAAGGACCTTGCCCTAAATCATGAGAAGGTCCCTCCTGCCACGTTAAATTTAACCATAATAAATCTTGCTTTAAGGCAATGACATATTCTTCTTGTGAACGTTTAATGTCGGTATCTTCAATACGTAGCAGGAATACTCCATGCTCTTTTCGAGCTAATAGGGCGTTAAACAAAGCTGTTCGGGCATTACCTAAATGCACAAAACCAGTAGGACTTGGACAAAAACGAGTTTTAACAACATTAACCATTCTTTAGCCTTTAATGAATAGGAGAAACTAATTATAACCTCAGCTACCCCCTCTCCCGCTGGTAACTTATTGATTCTAGCAAAAATTACAGCGCGGGAGAGGGGGTAGCTGCAAGTGCCAGCAGCGGGAGCAATAGTTCCACTAAATTATGATGCTTTAAACTCCGAGGTTATTATATTATAAGGAGTTTAATATTTCTCCAACCCGCGAGTAAAGGTTAAATTCTTATTGAACATAATTAGAGGGAACCTACAAAATGGCATGAAATTGAAATTCAAAAATATTGCCATCTACTTATACTTTACCCCAAGCTTAGAGTATGATTGAGCTACATTCTTTATTAACTATTGATTAAATTATGCGTCATACTTTATTTATTTCCGATCTTCACCTTGATAATAGCCATCCCATGACTTTACAACTTTTTATCAACTTTACGCAAAATTATATAGGAGATGAGGTGGACGCCCTTTATATTTTGGGAGATCTTTTTGAATTGTGGGTGGGTGATGATGATAGAAGTGAGTTTAACGAAAAAATCAAATATCAGTTATCTACTATAACAAAACAAGGTATTCCACTCTTCTTTATTCATGGAAATCGGGATTTTTTAATCGGTAAGCAATTTTCAAAAGAAACCGGCTGTCAACTACTGCCAGAACACACCGTAATTACACGATATGGTAAAAGTATTTTGTTAACGCATGGTGATGCTTTATGTACTCTCGATTCTAAGCACATGAAATTTAGAAAGCTAACACGAAATAATCTTTTTAAATACCTGGCATTATTTTCACCACTTGGAATACGAAAGCGTATAGGCAGAAACCTACGAAATAGTAGCAAAAAACATACTCGCGCTATTTCAAATGAAATGATGGATGTTGAGCCAAATACGGTCAATCAAATTCTTAAAAAGCATCAGGTATTTAATATCGTTCATGGCCATACACATCAACCAGCAATAATTAATTTTCAGCTAGATAACAAGCCTGCGGAGCGCATTGTGCTAGGCTCTTGGGAACAACAAGGCTGTGTTTTAAAATGGAATGAAAATGGCGAAAGGGAACTAATCTATTTTAGCTAAATAATTCTCTGCTTTTTACCTGAGATTTGCCCAACAAAGAGCCTATCATCAATCGCATTAAATTTCTTGCAGCTCGCAGAATTTCTACATCTTCATAACAATTTTTTTCAATTGCAAGCAAATGGCTACCTTTAAACACGAATCCACCTGCTAACTCATTTTGACAAAGAACCAAGCCTTTATTTGAATAAAAATAATATTTTTGGTCGGGGCATACTGGTTCCCCCGTAATCACTTTATTTAATTGCAATCCATAACCCAATTCAGCCAAGAGCTCTTTCTCAAAGCAACGTAATATTTTCTCTTGATGAGCATCAAAGCTTAGGAGCTGCAATATTGTTTCTTGGTATAACGAAAATAAATTAGGATAAGGATCAAAACGCGGCAACAATTTAACGATGAGCTCATTCAAATAAATTGCGTTAAAAAGTTGATGTCCTTGTAGAAAACAGGCAGCTCCATTAGTTTCTACTGCTGTTAACTGCAATAATTCTGTTCTTCCTAAGCCGCTAATTAAAAGTGGAGCAAAAGGGATTAAGCATCCCTTAAAGCGAGAACGAAAACCCCGCGCGCTGCGAGCGATAACATGAATAATGCCAAAATTCATGGTAAAAAATTGAATTATTAGACTTGTTTCTCGATAATGATTCGTGTGCAAGACATATGCAGGTTCTAAAATAAATTTCATTAAGACCTTTGATTTCGTTTCTTATTTATCGTTATACCCTAAATCTTTCAAGGCACGATCATTATCAGACCAACCTTTCTTAACCTTCACCCATAATCTTAAAAATATTTTAACATTAAAGAGATTTTCCATTTGTTCACGCGCAGTTTTACCAATCTTCTTAAGCACACCGCCCTCTTTGCCAATAACAATTACTTTTTGCCCAGTTTTTTCTACCCAAATGATTGCACTTATACGGGTTAAATTTGCCTCTACTTGAAAGCTTTCTATCTGCACCGTTAATGTGTAGGGTAACTCTTGACCCAAGTTCTTCATAAGTTGCTCACGAATTATTTCTGATGCTAGAAAGCGTTCGCTTGAATCAGTAATTTGATCATCTGGGAAAAAATGATGATTTTCTGGCAATAAGGTATTAACTAAATTTTCTACCTCTTTCACATTGTCATTTTTTAACGCAGACATGGGCAAAATAATAGCAGCAGGAAGTTTCATATTTAAGTTTTCAATAAAGGGAAGTAGCTTCTCTTTATCCTTAACTTTATCAACTTTGTTAATGGCAATAATAATAGGGCTGGTGGCTGACTGCAATTTTTTTAGGATCCACTCATCATCTGTTTGCCACTTTAGCGCTTCAACCATAAAAATTAGGATATCAGCATCATAAATAACTGAAATGGCTGTGCGATTCATGTAACGATTTAATGCTAATTTTGCTTCTTGATGCAACCCAGGCGTATCCACATAAATAGCTTGAGCTTCTCCTACTGTTTTGATGCCTAAAATTCGATAACGTGTTGTTTGTGGCTTACGGGTAGTTATACTTACCTTTTGGCCTAAAATATAGTTTAAGAGTGTCGATTTACCCACATTGGGGCGTCCCACAATAGCAATATAACCACAACGTGTTGATTTAGACATAATAGCCCACCTGCCTACTCTTTTGATAATTTGTAACGAAGAAGCCAAATTGAATGATTTTCTCAAAGAAAAAAGATGATCTCAAGTATAGCTATTAGGCAATTTACATCTATCAACCCTCTGGTATAATGACATTTTGAAAGGCAAAATGATACTAGACGGATACCTCTACCTATGCAGGCACAACTCCTAAACTTAAATTTGCTACACCATACGCCCTTAAAGAATTTCCCTTATCCTTATCTTACGGTTACCAACTTTATAAATCCTGATCACTTAGCTAAGTTAGCGGAGTCATTCCCCATCGTGAAAAGTAGGGGGAGCATCCCTGCTTCTTCTGTTTCTTGCCAACCTCTTTTTCAAAAATTAATCAATGAATTAGAAGGGGAGCCCTTAAGACAGGCAATTGCCAATAAATTTACGCTTGATCTTGATCGCAAGCCGACTATGCTCACTTTAAGGGGACAAGTCAATGAAAGAGATGGGCATATACATACTGATAGTAAAAGTAAGCTCATTACACTCTTACTATACATGAATCCCAATTGGGAGTCTGATGCCGGGAAACTGAGAGTATTAAAAAATAATAGTTCCCTTGATGATTTTGTTGAAGAAGTCAGCCCACTTGCTGGCTCCTGCATTATTTTTCAGGTAACAGATAACTGCTGGCATGGCCATTCTCTCTTCGTTGGCAAACGTTTGTCACTGCAATTAAACTATTTAAGTAGCAAAGTGGCTCTTTCCAAGCACTTGAATCATCATCGTCTTTCCGCGAGAATCAAAAGTTGGTTCGTTACAAAATTTAAAAACTAAAAACGATATATTTTATTATGCGAGTTCTTTTCGTCAAATTAACTTCCATGGGAGATCTCATTCATGCATTGCCTGCAATGACCGATGCAAGACGAGTTTCTCCTAACATTCATTTTGATTGGGTAATCGATAAAAATTTCTCAGAGGTCGCTTCCTGGCATCCTGCAGTCAAAAATATTTTTTGCACTTCTCACCGTCAATGGAAAAAACATCCCTGGCAATCTATTAGAGATGGGGAAATAACTAATTTTTTGGGTAACCTTCGCAGGCAAAAATATGATTTAGTGATAGATGGCCAAACAAATTTTAAGAGTGCCTTAATCACGTTACTATCGCGCGGCAAGCGCTGTGGTTTGGATAAAAGATCCGCTCGTGAATGGATCGCTCATTTAGCCTACCGGCAAAAATATTATGTGCCAAAAAATTTGCATGCGATTACTCGATTACGACAACTATTTAGTCAAATTTTCCAATATCCCTTAATTGGAGACCAACCAAACTATGGAATAGAAAGCTATCCCTTTGTGCCCCCTAAAATTGCGCTACCTTATCCTTATCTTGTTTTTGTCCATAATGCTAGCTGGCAATCCAAGCTTTGGTCAGAGGAGAACTGGCATAGATTAATCGAAATGGCAGCGGATGAAAAACTACATGTCTTATTGCCTTGGGGTAATCAGTTGGAAAAAATTCGAGCCCAACGTTTAGGTCAAGGTCACAAAAATGCCTATGTTTTGCCATTTTGTAGCTTATCCGAACACGCCTTCATTTTAAAAAATTCATTAGGTGCTGTTTGTAGCGATACCGGTTTGAGCCATTTAGCAGCCGCCTTAAATGTACCCGCTGTCACCATGTATGGGTCGACAAGTGTTCATTTAATAGGTACAACAGGTGCTAATCAATCGCACAATGTCTCACCATTTCCCTGTTCTCATTGCTATAAATTTGAATGTAAGTATGAAGGAAAATTACAAACTGAACCACTTTGTTTAAATGAAATAAAGCCAGAAATCCTTTGGCAACAATTTCAAGCATTGAAGCACAAACAAATCTAATCTGGCAAATAGGATTTGTTTAAACAATCTGCTAGATTAAATGGAGCTTTCTCTGGGAAAGCTTCTTCATTAATTCCAGTTTGCTCTGCGGCGATTACAATTGCTTTCTCATAAGCATGATTAAACTTTACTTCAAGCTCTTTCTTTAAGCTTGGACTTTCTTCCAAGAGATCAATTAATTCTACGCAAGAAGCCCTGTAAAATTGAACCACTTCACAAAGCTCAAGTCGAGAGGGCAACAAAACAACAAAAAAAAATATCCTTACTTACATAATGCAGCTTCCACTGCTTTAGGGTTCCTATCAATAACAACTAGGTAGGCACGAGCAGAACTTTCTGGCTGGCGTATCCCTTGTTCCCATTTTTCTACTGTTCTAATGCTAAAACCGAAGCGTTTGGCAAACTCTTCACGCGACATATGCAGCCTAGCTCTAATAGCGCGGACGTCGACTTTTTTAGGAATTTTTACCTTATGGGATATTGCAATTTTTTTGTCTCCTTTGACGTAAGATAATGCTTCTGCCGCACCTCTTAATAGGCTTTCCCCGATCTTACTCATCGTTGTTACCTCTATAAGATTGAACTATCAATTTAATAATCTTTTTAAGCGAATTTTTTTCATTCATGGATAAATTTGCTCTTTGATTTTTCCCATAGGCAGTGAATAAAAAAATGGGCATATCTTGGTTGTAATAAAAATATATAATTCTTGCTCCGCCACTTTTCCCCTGATTCATGTTACTTGCCCAACGCACTTTGCGCGCACTACCAGTATCTGGAATGAGATCTCCTACACAAGGGTTCTTTGCTATATAATTAATGAAGCTTTCTTTTGCCTGTTGGTCCATACAAGTTCCTGCTTGTTTGATAAATTCAGGAGTTTCAAGGACTACTTGTAATTTTTTGTTATCCATATGATGATTATATCTTAGTTAAAGTGAAATATCAACCCCATTGGGGTTTATGGGATTGAGGTGAGGGCTTGAGCCATTTTAAAAGTCTTAAGAGTCTCTTAATTAAAATCAGATATTATTGTCCATATCTGACGGAATAAGATATTGCCACAACCCCACCAATAACTCTTACTTAAGGATAAAACATTATTAGTGAATGTATTAATTCAAGGTATTTAATTATGAAAGATAATCGAGATCATTTCCAAGACACCCAGCAAGAGAACCTAGCCGCTTACGAACAGCGAAAAAAACAGGAAACAATTATCGCACAACGGCTATTCAGATCAGCACAAAGAAGAAGTTTGCATCTTAGTATTTTTAATGAAGAACCGGTTACCGCATGGCCCCAATTAAAAATGATGCCTGGTTATTATAATTCCGACTTACATTATCGAGTAGAAACAATAATTTCTGAATTAGTACAAAAACAAAAAATTATTAATGGCAATCAGCTATATCATTACACATCTATTTCTAATTTATCATCAATTGTCAACCATCAATATTTATTTGGAAATGATTATTTAAAGAAAAATCAGATTCCCTTTAATCAAAATGCTTTTTGCGAGCAAGATATAGGCACAGGCGATGCTAAGGTTATTTGTTTTTGTCCAGGACAAGTTGATTTAAAGGCTTTTACCTATCACTATCAACTTAAGAAAAACATGTGCCGCTTATCCATTAACATAAATCAAAAGGATATCCCTTTCAACAAAGCCATAAATAACCAATTTTTTAAGTTGTCGGATTTTTGGGCTAATTGGTCTTTTTTCTTTAAAATAGATAATAAAGTTAGTGCACTCATACGCGGCATATCAGGAATTAGCATTTTTCTATTTTTCGATGGCATCTACGAAGAAGTGTGTTTAAACAAACAAGAGATGATTTATTACGGAAATATTTTCAGCATTAATCGTTTCTGCTCAGTTCAATTATTTAATATTATTAATAAAATAGAGAATGAAGAACTCAAAAATAAACTCTATCATCACTTAAGTGATTTAAATTATGATGACCTTAGAAAGTTCTTAATTGTTTTTTCTCAAAATTTAACCTTATTTGCAGAATATAATTTTAATGCTTGTTTACCTTTAGAAGATATTAAAATTAATGAAGTACTCATGATAGGTGATAAAAAAATAAAAATTAATTTTATGAATTTAGATGAAAACGAATACAATAATGCCTTAGATTTATTGCGTTCTCAATCTCTTATTCAATTAGAACAATTGCATGGTGAGACAGTGGATGAAAATAATACCATCTGTAAAAAAAGAGATGATAAAAGTTTTGATATATTCGGCAAAATTGTAGGAACATCTTCTAGTTGGCCTAAAGAGGATTTTTCTTCTTTACCCAGTGAAATATTTGCACAAGATGCTTATATTGAAACCAGACCAGGAGTTATTGAACCGCAAGAAAATCAAACTCCTGTCAACTCCAAAATATGTAAGGTCTAGTTATACTGATGCATAGAAAAAGAAAATCAGATAACGGACCTGAATTCGCCCCTAGTTTTATACACTAGGATTTTACTACTAACTATAAATAAAATGCAGCAAATTACGTGGTTAAATGCATTCTATAGGGAAGATGTTTGAAATAACTCTTACAACTAGCATCCCATTTGGCAAGCATCTTTAAACGAACTTTCTTCAAAAAACGTTTCTTTGGGCCGTCGTTCCTCGCCGCACAATCCGTGTAGAATGCTCAAAACCTTCATGCGAGGAATCTAGCGCCAATCCTATACAGAGAGCTAATTTTTTCTTTGTAGATAAGTCAACGCTGAAGTTTGAACTACCTCAAGGAAAATCAGCATTCTTCATGGAATTGGCGCTAGATTCCTCGCATGAGATTGTTGAGCATTCTACACGGATTGTGCGGCGAGGAACGACGGCCCAAAGAGCGCATTTTTTCGAAAAAAGTTCTTTTAAATCTGCATGCAAACCAGGCACTAGTTGTAAGAGTTATTTCAGACATGTTCCTAGGGAAGTTAATAGATTTTAAATTTCATGATCTAGTGTACATATTGCACACTAGACTGCTTTTAAAATATATAAATTCCTCGAGAAATACGATGTAAATTTCCTAGTGTATAAAACTAAGGGCGAATTCAGGAACGGAGGATAATAAAGCCATCCAATAAAGAAGAAATAACACGGCCTGACAATTAAATTACTATAACATTTCCGTCTTTCGCAATTACTTCTCATCAGGTATAGGATTGAGCCTTTATACTTTTAAAACACAAGACGAATTTCTCCTAATATTCATTTTGATTGGGTAATCGATAAAAATTTCTCAGAGGTCGCTTCCTGGCATCCTGCAGTCAAAAATATTTTTTGCACTTCTCACCGTCAATGGAAAAAACATCCCTGGCAATCTATTAGAAATGGGGAAATAACTAATTTTTTGGGTAACCTTCGCTGACAAAAATATGATTTAGTGATAGATGGCCAAACAAATTTTAAGAGTGCCTAGGTCAAGGTCACAAAAATGCCCATGTTTTGCCATTTTGTATCTTATCCGAACACGCCTTTGCTAAAAACGGATGGATGGCGACGGTAACTCCGATAACTGTGGTATGCCTTTAGATATAAAAATTTCTCCAAAAGACAGTCTATACATTTCTCTGATTGAAATTTCTGGATGATCGAAAGTAATCTCTTTCCCCCCCCTGAACAATCCACCGCAAACCAAGCACTTGACGCAACATTTCCAAATGTTCTGAATCAATGTTATTTTGAATGCATAGAGCAGTTTGTTCACCATTTTCTTCAGAAGTAGCAAATAACATAGACCCTCGAGATTCCTTATTAGTTAAACCAATCAAGAGAGACTGCCCATTAGTTGCATCTAATATTAATTGAATTAGTGCTGAATAAAAGATAGAAGGGTTGACAGTCTTAGTTTTAGCATTGTAATGGAAGATTATTATTAAATCTCTTCCACTATATGTTTTCATAAGTAACTTGATTCTGTCTTTATTATTATTAGTGGAATTTATATCATAGATGTTTATCTTTTCTGCGATTAAATCTAAAAGCGAAGTATGTCTTAAACGATATTTTTTCAAATAAGGTTGAAAGATACTCCTGCCATTCTGCAGGTATAAATGGTTCTGCTGAAGTAGAATGATAGGGCATGTCATCATTTGGGTTGAAATTTGTAATTTCATTTAATAAAAGTACATAAGCGTCGTTAAGCACTGCCATATCAGCAGAGGTATCTTTACCCCGATTTTTATCAGGGTGTAATAAAAGGGCTTTCTTTCTATATTGTTTTTTAACTAGTTCTAAAATAGTTTTATCTTCTTGTGCATCTGTATTCTGTAAATCCATCATATTGTTACAATTTTCAAATCCAAGAGTTTGTATTATTGGTGATTTAAGATGCATAAAAATTCCTCGTTATGTATTAGTATTAGCTGTGTCAACTAAATGAATTAATTTACTTTTCTCTAGTTTTCTAAAGTGATGTAAAATTTGCAGGATAAACTTTTAATTCATTTGCTACCTGTTAAATTGTCATAAGAGTAATATTACTTTAATAACATTAAGGTAATATTAAGATTATAAATACAAATTAACTTTAGTACTTCAAGCGATCAGCAGAAAAACCATATTTATAAGCTGTTAAGTGAACATGCTAGTGAAATTAGGAAAACCAGTTTCTATTATTATCGATGATCGACTTGCAGCTTAGAGATTGAGCCTTTATATTTTTAAAAGGTCTAGATATTTTTCTGCGGCTAACTGCTCAGCTTTACGCCGACTTTCGCCAACACTTTTAGTTACAAATTGCAAACCTGGCACTTTACATTCTATATGAAAAACTTGAGCATGTGCCTCGCCTTCTACGGTGAGAATTTTGTATTGAGGTAATGATAGGTGCTTAGATTGAAGATACTCTTGTAAACGTGTTTTTGGATCTTTTTGTAGAGAAAGGTGAATTTCTTTAATGCGTAAGGCAAACCAATTTAAAACTTTTTGACGACAGATATCAAAATTTGAGTCTAAGTAGATTGCCCCGATAATGGCTTCTAAAGCATCAGCTAAAATTGATTTTCGTAAAAAACCGCCACTTTTTAATTCCCCAGGACCTAATCGTAAAAAATCACCCAGACAGAACTCTTGTGCAATTTCGGCAAGTGTTTCTCCTTTCACTAAGCTTGCTCTTAAACGACTTAAATCCCCTTCTTTACCAGTTGCAAAATTATGATAAAGCGCTTCGGCAATTATAAAATTAAGCAATGAATCGCCTAGAAACTCTAGGCGTTCATAATTATGGCCACGAACGCTACGATGAGTTAATGCAGCCTGAAGTAGAGTTGAATTATTAAATTTATAATTCAATTTCTGCATCAAATTTTCAATTGATTGCATTATTTCACGGCCTTACCTATGCGATTCCAACGAATGTTATGAACAAGTGAATCCCAGCTCATCCAAATTCCAAAAGCCTTTCCAATTAAAAATGCCTCAGGTACAGTTCCCCATGTACGACTATCACTACTATCATCGCGATTATCCCCCATCATGAAATAATGATTTTTTGGGACTGTTATATCTATAGAATCATTATCCATTAGGTCACTAGCCTCTGGTTTGACGAAAATATAATGTTTTATGCCATCCAAATTTTCAATTTTCTTATCTACCACCGAGGTCCCATCCTGTTCAATGTCGATTGCCTTCCCAATATAATTTTGAACCATAGGCTTTCCATTGATAGTTAAAACTTTATCTTTATAAACAATATGGTCTCCCGGTAAACCTATAACACGCTTTACAAATAATTTACTGGTATCAACAGGATAATGAAAAAGAGCAATGTCACCTCTTTTAGGCTCCCCGACTTGAGCCATTTTAAGATGAACAATAGGAAGGCGTAAGCCATAGGAATATTGCTTAACGGCTATAAAATCACCAGGCAATACGGTAGGTTCCAAAGAACCAGTAGGCACACGATAGGGTTGAATAATGAAGGAGCGAATAATCCATACTAATAAAAGTGCGGGGAAAAATGCCCGAGAAAAGTCTACAATAGAAGGCACTTTAGTTCCATCTCTAACGCGTTTTTTAGCTAGAAATAAAACATCCACTAAGGCAATGAGCCCCGTTACTAACACGAGCATCGTTAAAATAAAAGGAAAATCGATATGAATAGGCATAGGCATTTGATTTTTCACTCCACTGTACTTTTAGGAAAGGGCCATTTTAAGGAACTAACTTTCTTTTTTTACTTTTAAAATTGCCAAGAAAGCTTCTTGGGGAATTTCTACTTTTCCAATCTGTTTCATCCTTTTTTTGCCAGCTTTTTGTTTTTCTAGCAATTTTCTTTTACGGGTAATATCTCCCCCATAGCATTTCGCCGTCACATTTTTTCGCAAGGCTTTCACCGATTTCCTAGCAATAATATGGGCACCAATTGCCGCTTGCAATGCTACCTCAAACATTTGTCTGGGAATTATCTCACTCAAGCGTTCGACCAAATCTCGACCTCTTTGAAAGGCTTTATCACGATGAACAATGGATGCTAACGCATCTACCTTCGCACCATTTATTAAAATATCCAATTTGACTAAATCGGCTTCACTGAAATGGTCAAAGGAATAATCAAGTGATGCATAACCACGACTGACAGATTTTAGCCGATCAAAAAAATCAAGCACTACTTCATTCATAGGCAGTTCATAGGTTAGGGTTACCTGATTACCTAAATATAACAGCTTTTTCTGAACTCCCCTTCTTTCAATACATAGCTTAATGACATTGCCCAAATAGCTCTGGGGAACTAAAATATGGGCCTGTACAATAGGCTCTCGCATTTGTTCAATATCATTAGGCGCTGGCAATGCTGCCGGGTTATCTACATACAGAAGCTTTCCATCTTTGGTAACAATTTCATAGATAACAGTGGGAGCAGTTGTGATAAGGTCCAAACTATACTCACGTTCTAACCTCTCTTGCACAATCTCCATATGTAACATGCCTAAAAATCCACAACGAAAACCAAAACCCAACGCCTCCGAAGATTCAGGCTCATAGAATAAAGCAGCATCGTTCAAACGTAGCTTCGCCAGAGCATCTCGAAATACTTCATAGTCATCCGAACTAATTGGAAAAAGTCCCGCAAATACCTGCGGTTTTACTTTTTGAAAACCAGGCAAGGGATCTTTGGCAGGCCGATTAGTCAGTGTTAGCGTATCGCCAACTGGTGCACCGTTAATTTCTTTGATCCCTGCAACGACATAGCCAACTTCTCCTGTATTTAATACTTCCTTCTCCTGACGTTTTGGTGTGAAAATTCCCACTTGATCAATTAAATGCGACCTTCCTGTGGACATAACCAGCATCTTGTCCCGTTTGGCTAAACTGCCATCTATTACACGCACAAGGGAAACCACCCCTAAATAACTATCGAACCAAGAATCAATAATCAATGCCCTTAAGGGTGCATCTTGATCTCCTTTCGGCGGCGGGATTTTAGCAACGAGTTGTTCCAACAATTCTTTGACATTTAATCCAGTTTTGGCGCTAATTCTGATTGCATGTTTTGCCTCAATGCCGATGATCTCTTCAATTTCAGTGATTACTTTATCAGGATCAGCTTGCGGCAAATCAATTTTATTTAATACCGGTAAAACTTCTAACCCTTGATCAATGGCCATATAACAAACGGCAACAGTCTGAGCCTCTACTCCTTGAGCCGCGTCTACTACAAGCAATGCTCCTTCACAAGCTGCAAGTGATCGAGATACCTCATAGGCAAAATCAACATGCCCAGGGGTATCAATAAAATTGAGTTTATATACCTCTCCATCATTTGCGCGGTAGTCAAGGGTGACACTTTGCGCTTTAATAGTGATTCCACGCTCTTTCTCAATATCCATACTATCGAGCACCTGCGCGCTCATTTCTCGCTCGCTCAGACCGCCACATAGCTGAATAAACCGATCTGCGACGGTAGATTTTCCGTGATCGATATGCGCAATGATAGAAAAATTTCGTATTTTGTTCATTGTTTTCTAAAGGCATTATTCATGAAAAAATTTCCTTTGATTCTCGAAAATCGTTTATAATAGTTTAAATAAATGGACCTCTCAATAAGGAGTTTACCTACAAAATGTTCGACTTTATATCCTCCCATAAAACCTTACCATGAATTTTTCCTAGCTGTTGATCCTCCACATGAAATCTACATAGAGGAATGTGGTAACCCCGAAGGTATCCCTATTTTAATGGTCCATGGGGGTCCAGGGGGTGGCTGCACTGAAGATCAAAGACGTTTTTTTGATCCGAATGTTTACCGCATTATACTCTTTGATCAACGTGGCTGTGGACGATCCACACCACATATGGAACTCAAAGGCAATACTACTCAAGCATTAATTCAGGATATGGAAGAAATCCGGCAGCGGCTAAACATCGATCGCTGGGTACTGTTTGGAGGCTCGTGGGGGTCAACGTTAAGTTTGGTCTATGCGGAGAACTTTCCGCAATCGGTTATGGGCATGATATTACGAGGAATATTTTTAAACAGAAATCTTGATATACAATGGCTCTTTGGCGGAGCAGGTGCCAATAAAATTTTTCCTGATTATTGGGAAGAGTTTCTAAGTATTGTTCCTGAACACCAAAGAAATAATCCATTGTTAGCATACTACGAGATGTTGACGGGCGATGATGAAGTCCATCGTATGGCGGCGGCAAAAAGTTGGTCTAGTTGGGAAGCCCATTGTTCTACCCTGGAGCCTAGCAAACATCTACTTGAACTGATGAAAAATCCACACCATGCTCTTAGCCTGGCGCTAATTGAAGCACATTATTTTATGCATAATTGTTTTTTGGAACCTGACGAAATCATTCGAAATATCCATAAGATAAAAAACATTCCAGGGATAATCGTCCACGGCCGATATGATATTATTTGTACTTTAGATAATGCTTGGGAGCTGCATAAAGCATGGCCAGATTCAGAATTCAACATTATTAGAGATGCAGGACATTCAGCCTGTGAGCCTAGCATCATTGATGCACTGGTAAGAGCAACGAAAAGCCTCACAAGTCACTTACATTTGACGGCAAGTTAAATGGGTATAACAAAAAATATAATAAGCACCTGCTTATTTTCATTGACTTTATTTGGATGTGCCTGTATAGATCCGCTGGAACCTCTTAACCGCAAAATATTTACCTTTAATATTGCAGTTGATCGAGCAATTTTTAGACCCGTGGCACGTGCCTATGAAAAAGTTGTTCCCGCTCCAGTTTGCTGTGGAATAGGAAATTTTTTTGATAATTTAGATGATTTAACTAATATTGCGAATAACGTGCTGCAATTTAAATTATTGGATGCTTGGTCAGATCTATGGCGCTTTGGTCTTAACACCACCTTCGGACTTCTTGGGCTTTTTGATGTAGCGACCTGCGCAGGGCTTCCTAAGCATCATCAGGATTTTGGTTTAACACTTGCTCGATATGGCTTTGTTAATTCCAGCTATCTTATGATCCCAATTTTCGGTCCTTCCACCTTAAGAGACACTATTGGGTGGGCAGTTGATTGGCGTTATTTATCCGTCTGGGGATATATTGAGCCAAAGACGTTACGATATAGTCTCTATGGCCTGCGCTTAATACATAAGCGTGCTTGTCTCTTGCCTGCCGACAAATTAATTGATGATGCCCTAGATCCATATATCTTTGTGAGAGATGCTTATTTACAAAAACGAGATTGTGATATAAGAAGCATTTGTCCTTGTAATGATGCCGTGCCAAATGATCCTAAATCTCAATCACCTGCTTCATCCAAAGATAATGAGGATACCTTTGTGCCTGAGAGCCAGGATTCAAACACAAAGCCATCAACAAAGGAAGAAAAACAAACGGTATTGAAGCCAAAATGCAAAAAAGAGGCGGATGACCCATTTGTTGCTCCCTAGCACGAGTTTTGAACTGTAGTTGTTTAAATATCCAGGCAGGGCCTCATTAAATTGTTTTGCTTGAAAGCGCAATCAACTCTCAAGCCGCTGAGTAATTCTTTAGGAGGCTTTCCAATAAATCTGCTTGAGCAGTCAACCCTAATAGAGGCATAATCTTGGCTAATTAATTCGGGAGTAGCCTATGGCCTTCATTGCTCGTTTCCTTGATCCTAAAAATGACTTTGCCTTTAAGAAGATTTTTGGCACCGAAAAGCGTAAAGAAATTTTAATCCATTTCTTAAATGACATACTCAAGTTAGAAGGTGAACACGCCATTAAAGAGGTTAAATTCTTAACCCCTATCCAAGACCCTGCTATTGCGGCAAAGAAGCAAAGCATTGTCGATGTATTGTGCGAAGATGAAAACGGACGACAATTTATTATTGAAATGCAAGTGGCCAGAACCACGGGCTTTAAGCAGCGTGCTATTTATTACGCCTCTAAAGCCTTCACCAATCAGATGGTAAGAGGAGGAGAATACGAGCACCTTAAGGAAGTTATTTTTATTGCCATCATTGATAAGGAGTTATTTCCTAATAAGACAAATTACCATTCTAGCCATAAGTTGTGTGATCAAGATACGCATGAACAAGATTTACATGGCATTCGTTTTGAGTTTTTAGAACTTCCTCGCTTTAAAAAAACGTTAGACAACGTATCGAGCATGTTAGAAAAATGGTGTTATTTTTTCAAGTATGCGCCTGAAACGACGCCAGAAGAATTAGAAAAGCTGGTGGGAAGTGACCTTGTCATTAAACAAGCATATGCAGCATTAGACAGTGCGTATTGGACATCCGATGAACTTCACCTTTATGAACAAGAAATGAAAAGTGAAAATGATGAATTGTCGATAATCCGGCAGGCAAAACTAGAAGGCCGTGAAGAAGGTCATGCGGAAGGCCGTGAGGAAGGGATTGAAGAAGGTCAGAATGTGGCAAAGTTTGCTATGGCTAGCAAAATGCTAGCGGCAGGCATGTCTATCTCAGTTATTGTTGATTTGACAGGGTTAGAACCAAATGTCATTGAGAAGTTAGAAAAATAATATATACCCATCTTTTCAAGTAATTTTTTTAAAATACCTCAATTATGGATAAGTAACCAATTCGCAGGGCACTAGAGAAATAACTCACTTCCAAATATTGATTCTGGGGCTCATAAGACTATATGTGATGCACTTAAAGGAAAAGGCGCTGTTCAGATACTCTATGTTCATGACGATCTTTCTTTAGTGTATCAACAAAAGTATGGAGAAAACTCACTGTTATTTATTTTAAATATCCATACAGGGCAAATTCAAGACAGATGGCGTATACGGGATAACTACCATGACGTAGTTTTAACACCTGATAATCTGTTGATTTGCAGTTCTAGACCTAAAAGAGCTGTTGATGTATATAATTTGACTGATCGAAGACTTTTAAAAACTTTTAAAACTGGTTTTCCGGTATATAGGGCTAAATTAACACATGATAAATCACATTTAATGTGCTCAGGCGCTAATGAATCAGTTCATATATTTGATTTTAATAAAGGAAATTTAATTACAAAATTAAAAACGAATTCCAAACAAATTCATGATTTCGCATTTACTGCGGATAAAAAATACCTTGCCGTTTGTGAATATACTTCCAACTCCAGCCCCCAGGGTTCACTTTTATATTTTGAATTAGTTAGCGGAAAATGTGTTAGTCATTTTAAATGTGGAAAATCTCTCACGAAAATGTATATTGATGAGGCTCAACACACCATGTTAACCATTGATAATAACGGAATTAATTTAATAAATTATGAGTTTGCAATTATCCCTAGGCTTGACAAACTGTGTGCCGACATAATACAAGCAAAAGCAAATCTATCATTTTTTAAAGGACATTTCGAATCACCAGACTTAACTCACAAACAGAAAAATACATTGGGACAATACTTTCAGTTTGAAGATGAGGCAGAAAATATAGTTCTGCATAATTAGTCGCTGGCACTAAATTCCCTTTAAAATACAGATTTCAACCATTATGAGTTAATTGAATTACGTCAGTTCGACGAATCTAAGCAAAAAATCTCTACTGCCGTCGTCCCGCGGCTTGTCCGCGGGATCCAGTTCTTGCAGGTTCCTGGATCCCGCGGACAAGCCGCGGGACGACGGCAAAAAGCGATGACTTTTACTTAATGGCAGGGGCCCTAATCCACTCTACCTCTGCTTAGATTCGTCGAACTGACGTTGAATTGATAAAAACATACAAAAAAGGGAGGTACACTTAAGTATTTTTGATCGCTGCTATGGGAAAAGTATTATATCCTGATTATTTAAGAGTTTTTTAATCTTTACAAGCTAAAATCAAGTCGTTATAAATAAGTGGGGCTAAGATACAATGTTTTCAAAAGATAAAGTTCAAAGATCCAGACAGAAAAAATATTTAAAAATGAAAGATAAACAAGATAAGGAGATTGGGGAGAATCTAAGAGAAATAAGCAAAAATGGTATATCGCCTGGTCTTTATTTAAAATGTAGGACCGATACTCAAATACTTATTTGTGGTATGCTGCTGCTTGCTATTTCATTGGATACCATTCCCACAGTCAATGCGAAGGATTATAACGATGACACAAAGAATAGAAAAAATACAGATGGAAGCTCAGAAACACTTTTAGTAACAAAGCAAAACAGAACATTATCGTTAACCGAATCATCTTTCCCTCAGGATGATATAATCATAACGCAGGTTTCCAGTGATAATATAGCTGGGAATATGCATGCAGCTCAAAAAATAGTCTCGGCAACAACTGCGAAGCCTTTGCAAAATAATATAGTAGCTTGTAAAACGAAATTGCAATTACTTCAAAAAAATAATAGAAAGACCTGGGAAACATATCATATAAAATACGATCGTAGCCTAAAGAAAACAGTAAAAGCTGAAGAAATATGGTACGCTCAAAAAGAATGCGAAAAAGCATTAGCGCAAGTTTTAAGCGAACCATCTATGTTTCCTTTTATCCCAACACCTGATTTGGATATAATGCTTATCCCTGCCAGTATTTATGAAGATGCATACGGTGATATAGACGGCATATTCGAATTTGATAATGCAATAGGCATAGTTTTCAAACATGGAAATACATATGAAGATTATGCAAAAGTATTGAAAAATGAACTATTTCATCAACAAGTTTTTGCCAAAAATAAAGCAATCGGCGCACCAATTGAAAGAACCGTGCTACCATTTTTAGATAAACAAGGAAATATAGATAACTATTTGCTCAAAAAATATGAAAAAGCTATCAACATGGGAAAACGAGCAATTGATAATTACAAATTGTTGCTAGAAAAAAAGAAATTATCTCAACAGGAACAAAAAAAATTAACCAATTTCTTAAAGCTTACTGATAGCTATATTCCTTACACGCACACAAAAAATCTGGCGGGTTTTAATATATTAGTTGAACGTAAAGTAATGAGAATAGATGCTAATGGGAAAATAAGTACTGGGATAAATTATCCAGCCAATGGTCCCAAGATATATGATGGAAAGATATTGGGGGACAGGGTATATTTTACCTTTTGTCCGCAACAAAGTCCAAGGGGTAGAGCAATTGCATTGATAAGTGATATTAATGCATTTTTTAACCATATAGACCATCCTCCCTATTCAAATATGCCTAAAGAGCACAGGTTGAAGGAAATAGGAAGTTTCTTAGCAGAGTTCAAGGCAGAGGTTTTAGAATATTTATTTCCTGATTTCAATGATTATATGTGCAATTATTTTAATAGCCAGAATACAATCAGCAGCTTGCCCAACAATTTTTAGCCAATAATTTACCCCCAGACACGTTGTGGCAAGCATTAAAATAAGCTAAATATAAATTTGATTTTTTATTCTACAAAGAAGTATTTGAAATTTTATTTACAATAGACTAAATTAGACTTAGTTTAAAAAAGAGAATCACTATGCAACCTATTAATATCCATCAAGCCAAAACCCATTTCTCCAAACTGGTAGATGCTGCTATCCGTGGCGAAGAAGTTATCATTGCCAAAGCAGGAAAGCCAGCCGTTAGACTTGTCGCTTTCACTAAAGTAGTACCGCGTCAATTTGGCGTACTTAGGGGAAAGATCAAAATTGCTCAGGATTTTGATGAACCATTATTGGAGAACATCCTCACCGATTTTGAGGGACATTAAATGCGATTGCTATTAGATACTCATATTTATCTTTGGTTCACAAAGGCCCGTTTAATTTAAAGAAAAAAATTATCTTATGAATAAAAATAACGCGAAATTTTATCTATATAAAGGTAAAATTACAGATTATTTTTATTAAAAGGTCAAGCCATGAGAATCGTTAAAAATCCTCAGATGCAATTCGGTGAAGTTGATATTTCAGGAATTAAATTCGATTCAAAATCACGCGAGGATATCCCACAAATTTTATATGTTTGAGATTGTTCTATATGAACCAGAAATTCCACCTAACACTGGCAATATCATTCGTTTATGTGCAAATACTGGAGCAAACTTGCATTTAATTCAGCCCCTGGGATTTACCTTAAATGATGCCAAATTAAGACGAGCAGGGCTGGATTATCATGAATGGGCTAATATAAAAATACATAAAACATTTGATGACTTTCTAGTAGAGACCAATCCGCTCCATATCTACGCTTGTTCTACAAAAGGAACAAAAGCTTACACTGAGATTATTTTCCAAAAACAAGATGCCATCCTCTTTGGGCCTGAATCTCGAGGCCTCCCCCCTTCTATATTGAATTTTCTCGGAGTGGAACAAGTGATTAGAATACCGATGAAACCTAAGAGCCGCAGCCTCAATCTTTCAAATGCTGCTGCCATTATTCTGTACGAAGCATGGAGGCAATTTAATTTTGATTAAACTTTCGACACTTTAGAAGTAAACACTGATGATTATCAAAAAATATCAACATCCATTTTTATTTTATGTGCTTTCGACAATTATTCCCTGGGGATTGTGATTCTTGGCAGCGTACATCAGTCACATTACTCCTATAAAATGGTACGAATTGCAAGTATTTCTTAAACCTACATTCCTAGGATCTCCGTTGGACTTTTTTTAATTAGGCCGTACATCTGACAGGCAGTATCTCCAAATAAGCGAATTATTTTTATCCTAAGCTTATTCAAGTTAGTAATCACTTCCTTGATTGGCTTATGAATTTTATCTTCATAAAAATGAACAATGCTGACTCCTTCCATGACTTGAAAAATCCACCTCATTGTTGGATTTTGCACTTGCTTATCTAGTTGATTTGGCAATGTTTCATTTTTTTCTTTTAGTGTTTCGCGTAATTTATATTGGGATATATTATATACCATCAAACAAAGTGTCATTACCATCATGAGCGCTTCAATTCGTTTTGGTGATTTTAAAAAAATTGAATCTACCATAAACCATGGATCTTTAAAAAAACGGAATCCACCTTCAACATTCTGCTGTTCTTTATATTCATCCAACATCATTTGATCTTGGTAATTTTCTTTATCCAGATCATTGGTTGCCAAGATAAAGCGCCCCTTGCTATTTAACAGTTTATTTATTTCTTCCTCATTTCTTGTGAAGCTAGACTTTACTTCATATCCAGTAATAATCTTTTCTTCGCCAGCTTTTGGCTTACCTTTTTTTGCATATTTCATCACTGGAACAACTTCGCTTTCGATCACATACAAACGATTTTTTCTTACTAGTTTCTTTAATGCAGTGAGTGCAGCTTTCTCGCTGTCAAATATTTCATTTCCTAAATGCCATAATGCTTTCTTTAAAGTATCATCTTTACCATTTAATTTTTTTTCTAATGTCTTTTCCTCTCTCTTGTAAGCTTGCTCTGAATAAACTAACAACCATCGTTGTTCAAGTCCGCCATAATGAGAAACAAAAGATGCAATCTTATAGCCTTTTCCTAGCTCTTTCCAATCAATTTCTTTCTCATCTTTTTTAACAAGTTCTTTTGCTTCTTTGATTGTCTCCGGTACTCGAGTCAACCATAGGTAGTCATTTTGTTTTAATAGCTTATCTTCTGCATACAATGCTGAATCCGCTACCCATTTGAAATTCTTTTCTATATTAATTTGATTTTGAAAGTCGCGCACTTTTTTTATTGTTTCATGAAAACTATTTTTATCAGAATTATTCCCACTTAACGGTTCCATAAATAAGGGCATTGCACTCGGGCCATTCACCACCAAAGACAGTACCAATTGCTTGAGATCAGGGCGATAATCTTTTGAATGTCCGTAAGTGATATCAATGACGGAAGGTTCTTCTCCTCCAGTCTTCTCAACGTCATATTCACCATTTACTGATATACTTGTTGTATCTATGTGGCTTAGTGTACCTAATAAATTATTTTCCAGCGCAATTTCAAATGCAACTTCTCCAAATAATTTACTTGATCCATATTCCGCTATTTCATCTAACGCATGACCTAATGTGTAATCTGTGATATCTGATGCCTTAATAGAGGCACCTAGTAAAATTTCTATTGGCTTCGTCTCAAAAAATTGATGCGTTAAATACAAGCGACGATTTGTAAATCCCAATCCATTTAAGATCATTGCTACAGCAGCATTCCCCGTCGATACGACTCGCCTTTCATCCGAACCTCCTATTCGGCTATTAATTTTTTCAGCAATGCCTAAATCTTTACAGGTCGCTGCCACTAATCCATGATGATCCATTGATAGCGTTTGAATGTCGTCTCCACCAATCTCCATGATATTTTTCTCCTTTCTTGCTAAAAAGGAGATAAAATAGCTTGTTTTTCAACGATGGCATATCAATTTTTGTGTGGAAGGGTAACTAAATGCCGCTGGCTTAGCGGCTAATTACAAAAAGTTCATTTTTTGTTCTAGGAATGTAGGCTTAAAGATGAAATTTTTCCTTCCGCCCAAAAAATGTTACGAAGAGAAGAAGAAATAGAAAGGTTAAAATACTCTTTTACAATTTAACCAAATAACATTCGTGATGTTACGCTGCTACCCCTTCATTATGATTTGAGCTACCAGATAAAAGCACACGTAGTCCTTTTTCCGCCACAAGATTAAGTAACCTCAGAGATGTCCCTCTGGGATGTTTTTCACCTTGCTCCCATTGCCTTACTGTAGAGAGAGTGGTATTTAAAAATTTAGCAAAAACAGGCTGACTAACTTTCTCTCGTAAACGAATACTTTTAATCTGTCTTGGTGATAATTCCTTAACTTTAGGCAAGCACAACTCATCAAACTCTCTCATAGTGGTAGCATTGATGATGTGAGCATCGTATAAGCCCTTGGCCGTCTCGTGTACGGTTTCCAATATGCTTGGATGTTTTTCTTTTTTTACATTACTCATGATTTCACCTCGTATAAATCCCCATTAGCAATCATTTCTTTCAATTCACCTTCTGGCGCATCTAATAAATTTTGAGCTAACTTTTTTAACGCTTTTTCCTCTTGTTCATTTATGTTGTTGCGCTGATTTTTTGGAAATCCATATATAAAAATAGTTCTAAGAAAAGAATAGGTAGTGCATCTTTTATAAGATATTCACATTTACACAGAATAGGTTGTTGATAACTGCATGTTTTAGTAATTAAGTGTCATTAAAATGCAACTATGCTTAATATAAATATTAACAAAAAAAACAAACAGATTATCAATATAAATATAAAATCCTTGGTATGTTCTTCGATCTTCATCATTTATCATCCATGAGTAGTAAATTAAGGAATCATCTAAGTTTAGATAAAAATATATAATGCGACACCTATCATTAATTTCGCAATATCTATTTTAGTATTTATTTAGGTGATTCTATCGTATTTTTTAGTCAGTTTTTTCCGATAGGGGGGCAACCCCGAAGCATGAGTATATAGCAATTCATGAATCAATAATTTAGGAGATACCGCTTTTATAAAAGCGCACTAAAAATTGAGGTTTTGCAAGCCACTTTAAACAATCGGTGGCCAACAACCATAGTGTATCTACTATTAACCTTAAAATTTTTAATACTGGACGACCCTGAAAATAACAACTAAAAAAGTTGTTAATTGTTGTATAACATGCTACAATTATCGGTGATAAAAAGTTGGCGTCATAAAGGATTAAAGCTATTTTATGATACAGGAAATACCAGCAAAATTCAGGCGAAACATGCGAATAAATTGCATGACATTTTACAGGCATTGGATTTTGCAACTGCTCCTGAACAAATGAACTTTCCTGGATTAGGATTTCATAAATTAAAAGGAGAGCTTAAGGATTTTTATGCAGTTAAAGTTAGCGGAAATTGGCGTATTATTTTCAGCTTTGAGGGGAAGGATATTATTTTGGTAGATTATATCGATTACCATTAATTAAATAGGTTACTCATATGATACACAAACCTAAACACCCAGGGTGCATGATAAAAAGTCTTTGTTTAGAGCCTTTAAAACTATCAGTGACTGAAGCGGCTAAAGCATTAAAAATTTCCAGACCTACCTTGTCCAAGTTAATTAATGGTCGAATTGGCATTAGTCCTGAGATGGCAGTTCGTTTGGCAATTGTTTTCTGCACTTCCGAAGAATTATGGATAAACTTACAAGCCGGTTATGATTTATGGTTGGCTAGCAAACATCGAAAAAAATTGCACCTAAAACCTTTACTCCAGGCTAAGCATGCTGCCTGATTGTTTTACTAACAATCAAACCGATAGTTTGATTTGTTCTCAGTGTAGCAATCGAACTTACGGGTGGATACCCGGGGGTATTTTTTCCAGCCGCACAAAATCAAGCACAGGGGCAAAAGCCAACACAAGATCAAAAAGCGAACGCGAATATATTTAATTATCAATAATGGGTTACTGTGGAAGACAATGGCATTCTGTTAAGGAAAATTATGGCCTTTGTAATGGACTAAAAATTTTAGCGCGTTCAGAACAAGCTCATGTGTCTTAAAAAATAGTATATTTTTACTTAAACTTGTAAATCCTAAAGTTTTGGCAAAGCATTTACTTCTTGTTGTAAGCCAGAGGATGGTTCACGTTTTGATTCGACGTGAAATTCCTTGCCGCTGAAAGCTAATCCCATTTTTAGCACATTCTTAATACCATGTTGTTCAATTTCAGAATTATATACATTTTCATCAATTTGAACTAAGGCTTCTTTTGCTTCTTGTTGTAATAATAATTTTAGGCTTTCTTTTTTCTTTGGAGCCTTCACGCTTTTAAGCTCAAGTATTATTGCAAGCTTATTAATATCTCTTGGGATAATCACAATATCATAACGGCCATACCCGCTTTCCCTGTTTGATTTTTTTTCATAATCATGTTTATCTAAGCTAGCCGTTAAGCCTATCATTAATCCTTGATAAAATGCTTCGGGTTCACGTGCCAAATCATGGACACTAACAGTTTGTAGCATAATGTTGCTTAAACTATCCTTGAATTTTTCTACGTTACCTGTTAACAAATGATTCAAAAACTCATTGTACCATTCGAGACCTTTGCCATTGGATAACCACAGTTCGATGATTTTGCGATACAGATTCCTGATCTCTAGATTAGGTATTTTTAATTGACATAGTGTGCCTTGTAATGTTTCCTCAGAGGAGATAACTTTCAAATACCCTGTCATTAATAATAAACTCCAAACAGCGGCTTCTTTCTCTTTTGCTTTTAGCTCAGAGAATACAAAATTTTCATCAATAAATTTCGCAACGACTTTATCTTCCAGTAACAATTCAAATTCATGTTTAAATTTTGTACTAGAACGGGTAAGCAAATCCTTAACAAGAATGTTGTCACTGGTATTGACCCAATAGGGTTGCAATAATCCTTTACGTTTAATGCAGTTCACAATTGACCAGGGATTGTAAACAACCGTATTGCCCACTTGGTAACCATTGTACCATTCCCGAACTTCTTCTAACTTAATCTCTAAACCGCTTTCTTTGAGCAACAGCCCTACTTCTTCTTCTGTAAACCCGAAGTATTGACCATATTCGGAACGAAGTAATGAGTACACCTCTAGATTATTTAATCCTGAGAATAAACTTTCTTTTGAGATTCGTAAAATACCAGTTAGCACGGCACGATAAAGGTAAGGGTTACTTTTTAGTGCAGCACTAAATAAATGTCGCATGACCTCGGTTATTTTAGTATAATAACCATGCATATAGCCTGATTGAATGGGAGTATCATATTCATCAAGTAATAAGATAGCTTTTTCGCCATAATGCTGGTATAAGCAATTGGTTAAATCTAACAAAGAAGATTTAATCTGTGATTTATCTGCTTCTCCCTTCAGTACTGCTTCAAAAATCTTCTTCCGCTGACTTGTGACCTTATGGCTATCCAACAATAATATATGTTCCTCATAAGTGCGGCTTAGTAAATTACATAGATTCGCGTAGCCAGTTTCAAATTCCCCGTCTTTCACATCTTTAAAACTCAACGCCACTACAGGATACTTACCTTGATGTTGTAGATACTGTTGGCCTTGCTGCATAATTTTCAATCCAGAGAATAATTCCTTCGTGGGTTTACCATGGACTTCAGTGGCAAAAAAATGATGCAGCATGGATAAATTAAGCGTTTTACCAAAACGCCTTGGTCGAATAATTAATGCAACTTCAGTTGATTTATCATCAATAAAATCTTTAATTAGTAAACTTTTGTCAACAAAATCTAGTTTATTTTCTATTATCTTTCTAAAATTATCATAACCAATTGGTAAATCCATCGCAGTCACCTGTTTTTTACTTTATATTAGAATTTGTAATCAACTACCTTGTCATAAGCGGACAAGCTATGTTATCGAATATTTTGCCTCGGAACTATCTAAAGACCCGCGCAGTGCTGCTATTTCTGACATTTTATGGCTAACTTGAGAAGCGAATCGTAGTGTCCAGGAGCTACCTTATCCTTTCAGATTTGGGCTCTCTTGCAAACAACTTATTAACGCTTTCAAATGGAGTGGTTTTGCCACTGAGCACTTCACATACTTGTTCTGTAATTGGCATCTCAACCTGATACTGTTTTGCTAACGCCATCACTTTAAAAGCATTTAATTTTCCTTCAACGACTTGCCCTATACTTTTCTCTGCCTCCTCAATGCATATACCCTTACCAATTGCATATCCAAAACGACGGTTACGAGATTGATTATCTGTACAAGTTAATACTAAGTCCCCTACACCAGCTAATCCCATAAAGGTATCTTGCTGAGCACCCATGGCTAAACCTAATCTGGTCATCTCATACAATCCACGCGTAATTAATGCAGAACGTGCATTAGCTCCATAACCCAAGCCATCAGAGATGCCCGTTGCAACAGCTAAAGCATTTTTAACTGCTCCACAAATCTGGACACCAATTAAATCAGCTTGTGTGTAAACTCGAAAAAATCTTCCATGCAATCTTGTAGATAGCGCTTGGGAAAAAAGGATATCATTACAGGTCAATACAATAGCTGTTGGCAAATTGGCAGCAACTTCATTTGCAAAGGAAGGCCCCGATATAGCAGCCATTGGTAGCTGCTTCTGGTAAACTTCCAAAATTACTTCATGCAGCAATCTATTTTTCCTACCATCTAGCCCTTTAGTTCCCCAAGCAAGACGAATACCACAAGGCCGTATAGCATGTAACTCTTCAACAACTGAGCTAAAGGCATGGCTGGGGACGACAATAAGGATGTCCTGCACCTCGCTGACGGCTTGTGAAAAATCAGTATAGATATTCACTAATTCAGGAAGAATTAGGTTTGGTAAATAACGCTCGTTACGACGAGATACTATCATATCTTGCACGTAATCGTTACGCCCCCAAAGGTTAACCTTGTATCCGTTGCAAGCAATCAGATTGGCTAATGCGGTCCCCCAAGAACCTGCACCTATGATTGCTATCGGGGACATATTTCTTCCTCAAGCTTCTTGCGCTTTCTGATGTTCATTTTCCTCAGCTAATTTTTGTTGATAGAGGGCATCGAAGTTGATTGGGGAAAGATATAACTGCGGGAAACCACCTCTTGTTACCATATCGGTAATAGATTCTCTTGCGTAGGGGAAAATAATACTAGGGCAAAAACTTCCTAATAAATGATTCAGTTGATCATCTGGGAAATTTCGAATGACAAAAATTCCAGCTTGCTGTACCTCTGCGAGAAATGCGACTTTTTCTCCAACTTTTACTGTGCATGTGACTGACAAAACGACTTCATAAAAGCCTTCTTCTAAAAGTGATGATTTGTTATGTAAGTCTATATCCACCTTGGGGTCCCAATTTTCACGGAAAATCAGCGGAGCGTTAGGCGCTTCGAAAGAAAGATTCTGAACATAAATACGCTGTATGCCAAAGTCCATTTTTTGTTGGTCTTCTGCATTCAAGGCTTGATTGTCGAGCATAAGTATCTTCCTCAAGTTATTAGCATTAAAAAAAAGGATTCTATCACTAAAAAAACTTGATTATCGAGTGATATCTGCCTTTTGTGGTTAAATTGAAAGTCACGCTAATAACTGATCCAGTTCACCTTTTTTTTCTAATGCCCATAAATCATCAAAACCACCAATTGGTTTATCATTGATGAAGATTTGCGGCACTGTCTGCCGACCACTTAAGGAAATCATTTCCTCTTTTTTCTGGTCATCTAAATCAATTCGAATTTCCTGATAAGGAATATTCTTTTTCTCTAGTAGCACTTTTGCCTGTACACAATAAGGACAGTTTCCTGTGCTATATACAACTACCTTTGCCATCATTAATCCTTTGTGAGTGGTAATCCAGCTCCTTGCCAAGAAGAAATACCTCCTGACAAGAAATAAGTTTTTTCAAAGCCATTTTTACGCAACTTGGCTCCTTCTTGAGGAGAAGTTTGGCCATTTGCGCAAACGAGAACAATTGGCTTATCTTTATATTTTTTTAATTTCTCTAGGCTTTCATTCATTTGAGTATGAGGAATGTTAATGGCCCTAATAATATGCCCCCTCATAAAAGCGCTATTATCTCTAACATCTATGATTGTTGCATCTTCCTGATTAATTAATCGAGTAAGGTCTTGCGGCTGCAAACGAGATACGCCCTGCACACGTCCTCTAATTTCTTCAAAGAGAATTGTAATAATAATCAATATGAAAGCAGACCATAAGATCCAATGATTAATAAAGAATTGGAGATATTGTTTCACAGCAATCTACCCATATATCTGTTCCTAATAAATTCAAAAACATTTAGTATACAAAAATTAATTTGCCTTTGGAATGAACAATGCACTTAATGAGTAGACCTAAACCTATTGTTTTAATCATCCTTGATGGGTGGGGATATCGAGAAGAGTCTCAATTTAATGCGATTTCTGCAGCCAATACTCCCAATTGGGATAATCTTTGGTATCGCTATCCACATACTTTAATTATTGGATCCGGTTCAACGGTGGGACTGCCCTGTGGACAGATGGGAAATTCTGAGGTAGGCCATCTCCACATGGGTGCGGGACGACTTGTGCCTCAAGACTTGATGCGAATTGATTTGGCCATCGAGAATGGTGATTTTTTTAAAAATGAGATTTTACTCAAGGCACTTTCCAAGATAAAGGACGATTCAAAGCTCCACATACTTGGTTTGCTATCTCCAGGCGGTGTGCATAGTCATGAAAATCACCTTAAGGCAATGGTCAAGCTAGCCGCCAAGGCGAACATTAAGAATATTTTTGTTCATGCAATATTAGATGGCAGAGATACACCCCCACGCTCTGCTCTCCCTTCTATTGCATCCTTAGAGAAAACATTTAAGGAATATAATGTAGGAAAAATCGCCTCCCTCATTGGGCGCTTTTATGCAATGGACCGCGATAAACGATGGGAGCGGACCGAAAAGGCCTATAATCTCTACACATTGGGCCAAGCCAATTTTCATGCACAAACTGCAGCAATAGGTCTTGAACTTGCCTATGAACGCAATGAAAATGATGAGTTTGTTCAAGCTACTTCAATACATTTAGATCAAGCCTGCCCCATTACTATCGATAATAAAGATGTCATTGTTTTTATGAATTTTAGGGCAGATCGTGCTAGACAATTGACAAGATGTTTTCTTGAATCAAATTTTAACCATTTTCAACGCGTAAAAACCCCCAAGCTACAAAGTTTTGTGACACTGACCAAGTATTCAAATGATATTTTGACAGAAGTTGCTTACCCCCCAATGAATATTATCAACTCTTTTGGAGAGTACATTGCAAGCTTGGGCTTATCTCAATTAAGAATTGCTGAAACTGAGAAGTATGCTCATGTGACTTACTTCTTTAACGGCGGCACCGAAAAGCTTTTTAAAGGAGAAGATCGTATTTTAGTTCCTTCACCTAAAGTTGCTACCTATGATATGCAGCCTGAAATGAGCGCAGAGGAATTAACGCGGCATCTCATTAAAGATATTAAGTTACAAAAACATGATGTCATTATTTGCAACTTTGCAAATCCTGATATGGTAGGACATTCGGGAAATATGGCAGCAACGATCAAAGCCGTGGAAGTCATTGATACATGCCTTGGGGACATTATTTGTGCTCTAAAGGAGGTGGGTGGAGAGGCTATCATAACAGCTGATCACGGTAATGCTGAGCTT
The DNA here is from genome assembly GCA_963817645.1 of uncultured Gammaproteobacteria bacterium. GTDB lineage: Bacteria > Pseudomonadota > Gammaproteobacteria > UBA6002 > UBA6002 > UBA6002. The sequence goes on from CAWFQC010000024.1 coordinate 103,790, forward strand.
ATGTTTGATCAAAATACAGGCCAACCCCATACTGCTCATACCAATAACCTTGTCCCTTTCCTTTATTTTGGTCGAGCGGCTGAGATTACGCCGCAAAGAGCAAGCCTGATAGATATAGCACCTACTTTGTTATACTTACTGGGTATTCCTATTCCCCAAGAGATGACTGGTCATATTTTGGTAAAAATATGAAGCCTGCGAGGTGTTACTATAAAGTTATTGCTCTTTTTTTCTTGGCTATTGCCTTCAACCAAACTAATGCCTCTGAAAATATAGGAAAAAAGCTTTCTAAGATCATCAATCAAATAAAAGATGTCAGGCAACTGCTGAGTCAACACCAATCAACTCAATTAAATTTACAAGGGGAATTACAGAAAACTGAAATTGCGATTAACCAAAATACGCTGCAACTTCTAAAATTAAACAATTACCTAACCCTTAAGAAAAAACTCATCGTCAGTTTGACCATAAAACAAAAAGGAATTGAAACAGGCATTAAAAGCCAACAGAAAGTTCTATTACAACAGATTAAAACTGCCTACTTACTGGGGCTTCAAAATAATCAACCCTTCATTTTCCTACGAACAAATGACCTGACGAAATTCAACCGCCTTTTAACGTATAACCGCTATTTAATTTTGCAAAGCAACAAATTGATCACTAATTTAAAAAAAGACTTAACGGCATTAAAAAATAACGAGCAAGCTATTATTGAGAATACGAACAAGTTGCAACAGCTTCAAAAAACTCAGCTATCCCAAAAGGGATTATTGGACATTAATAAAGCACATCAAAAGGCAGTGCTTCACAGCTTGATGTTGCAGATGAAAAGCAACACTGAGCAGCTGAACGATTTACTTAAAAATAAAAAAAATTTGGAAGGGATTATTGAAAAATTACAAAAGAACAAGGCTTATTCCTCTGACTTTTTAACACATCATAAAGGCCGGTTTCCCTGGCCTACACGAGGAAAGATAATTGAAAAATTTGGCAGTAATATAAAACAAAGTGAATTAAAGCAAAATGGAGTTTTAATTGAAGCCCAAGAAGGGCAAGAGGTATATGCTGTAGCTCCTGGCCGAGTAATTTTTGCAAACTGGCTTCCTGGCTATGGTTTACTCTTAATTATTGACCATGGCAAAGGCTACATGACCTTATATGGCAATAACAAAGTTTTATATAAAAAAAATAGTGATATAGTAGGCAACCATGAACTTATTGCTGCTGTTGGACACACTGGTGGACAACAAAAATCCTGTCTTTATTTTGCCCTACGTGCTCATGGAAAAGCCATAACCCCTAGTTCTTGGTGTGGGGAAATGAAATAAGAATGCTGATTTTTTCTTTGGAGGTGAATCTGACTTCATCGCTGAATCCTCGCCCTATCACTGCCATTAAGTTAAGGGCATTTCCTCTTCGCCGTCGTCCCGCGACTTGTTCGCGGGATCCAGGATAGGTCTACTTCCCTAGATTCCGTGATCAAGCCATCACCGGACGACAGATTGCTTAACTTAATAGCAGTGCCTCGCCCTATTAGTTAGGATATTTTTCATAAGTCTTAGCGGGCGATCAAATCAGGCTTAAGTCAGTCAGAGATTGCAAGACAGCTAAATATTGGTAGAACATCTGCAAGAGGATCAACCAAACAAATGTACAATAATGTAATCGATGAGTGCTTCAATTTGTTTTAATTTTAAGTTTTTATTAAATTAAAAGCATTTTTTATTTATTAACAATTTTCATTGGAAGAAGACCATGTTTCGAAACACACATGACGGCATAAACCAAGCTGACAACAATAGATATTATCAGTCAGTACAAGACGACGACACATTAAAAATACAGAAGCCAACCATGTCACATGTCAACATATCTGCGACAGAATTGCTTTATCAAGCCAACCTAAACGAGGTTGGATTATCTAAAGTGTTTGTCCCATTAGAATTTGCACCAGGAGAAGCTTTTCAATTTGGCCCAAAACTAAGATCTCTGCGATGAGCCGCCACAGACTTATGCTGGCTGGCGGCCCCATACTCCATTTCTTCAGATTTAGCAAAATCTGCTTGTGTTGGTATTTTCTGAAACAATTCGATCATGATTCTTGCTCCCATATTAAATAGGCTATTTGCTAATTTGAGATATAAAGTTAGAATGCTCTTTTATATCTACGAGTAAGTTATGGACGGAGTAAACCAGAGTGAAAAATAATCGCTGCCCCCTCATCATAATATCGAGCCTGATTGTGGGTGCATGTATTAGTCTATGTAGTTATGTAATGGCGGAAAATGCTACTACTACTGGAAAAACTATCAGTGTACCGCTAAAAGACATTCAACGATTTTCCACGGTCATTATGGAAATAAAGCGATATTACATCGAGCCAACAAAAGATGACACACTATTTGAAAATGCTATGCGAGGCATGGTATCAAATTTAGACCCTCATTCTGCTTACCTTGATGAAGATGATTTAAAAGATCTACAAACAGCTACCACCGGAAAGTTTGGCGGTATTGGCGTGGAAATTATTCCAGAAAGCGGATACATAAAGGTCATCAGCCCACTTGATGATACCCCTGCCTATAAGGTCGGAATTAAACCTGGTGATCTCATTATTCGTATTGACAACAAATTGATTAAAGAAATGACTATGCGAGAAGCCATTAACCTAATACGTGGCAAACGTGGAAGCCACGTCGCGTTAACTATTTTACGAAAAGGCGAGAAGAAACCCCTTAAGGTTTTAGTTAAGCGTGATGTCGTTAAAGTTCAAACCATCAAATCAAAATTATTAACAAAGGGTTATGGCTATATTCGTATTGCCTTTTTCCAATCACTCGCCAAACAAGATTTAGCAAATGCTATTAAAAATTTGGAAAAACAATCTGGAGGACCACTTAAGGGACTCGTTCTTGACTTACGCAATAATCCTGGCGGATTGCTCGACGCAGCTATCGATGTGGCTGATAGCTTTTTGGATTTAAATCATCTCAATCAGTACAATGGGTTAATTGTTTATACTAAGGGTCGAATACCTAAAGCTGATGTCCGAGCCAAAGCAACCCCAGGTGACTTAGTGCATGATGTGCCAATGGTTGTTCTGATTAATGAAGGCTCTGCTTCTGCGTCTGAAATTGTGGCAGGCGCCTTACAAGATTATAAACGAGCTATTATCATGGGAACACGAAGCTTTGGAAAAGGCTCTGTCCAAACGGTTTTCCCTATTGACAATAATGCAGCATTAAAATTGACAACGGCCCTGTACTATACACCTTCTGGTCGATCTATTCAGGCAATGGGTATTATTCCGGATGTTGTTGTCAGTAGCCTTACTATAAATAAAACAGATAATGATGAAGTCCTTATTGATCCTATTAATGAAAATGATCTGAGTGGCCACTTAAAAAATGCCACACATAAGACTATCTCCGAGAATCTTGAGGAAAAAATGAAATCTGAAAACAACTTAGCACAAAGCGATTTCCAGCTATTCCAAGCCCTGTTGATGTTAGAAGGCATAAATGCTGAGAAAGAACATAAAGAACATTAGAGACATGTTCCTTAGGAAATAGTTGGCATGTCAAACAGCAACAGAGCCTTTAATCACTGAATGTGCTTGGTAGTTATGAAATTCAAAATCATCGAATTGGTAATCAAATAAGGTATCCGGTTTTTTGCGAATATATAATGTGGGTAAAGGGAAAGGAGCCCTTAACAACTGAGTTTTAACCTGTTCAAGGTGGTTTACATAAATATGGCAATCACCCCCTGACCAAATAAATTCTCCCACGTCAAAGTGGCATTGCTGCGCAATCATATGCGTTAATAATGAGTAGGAAGCAATATTAAATGGAACGCCTAAAAAAGCATCTGCCGAGCGCTGAGTCAATTGGCAAGAAAGTTTATTATTGGCAACATAAAACTGAAATAATAAGTGACAAGGAGGTAAAGCCATTTTATCAATTTCACCCACATTCCAACTATTGATAATCAGACGCCGTGAGTTGGGGTTTGTTGTTAACTGTTCAATAAGGCTTGCCATTTGATCAATCACTTGCCCATCTTGGGCGTGCCACGAGCGCCATTGTTTGCCATAAATTGGTCCTAAATCGCCTTTATCATCAGCCCACTCATTCCATATTCTTACATTGTTGTCATTTAAGTATCGAATATTGGTATCTCCATTTAGGAACCATAACAGCTCATGAATGATACTTTTTAAGTGTAATTTTTTGGTTGTCACTAGAGGAAAACCAATTGAAAGATCAAAGCGCATTTGATACCCAAAAACACTATAGGTTCCCGTCCCTGTCCGATCTTCTTTCCAGGTTCCTTTTTCAAGAATGTGCTGTAAAAAATTAAGATATTGTTTCATTGAATATAACTTTTTTCTCGTAGACTATAACTTTGATAAAGCAGGAATCCTCCTACGATTATTAAAGGTACAGAAAGAACCTGCCCCATCGTTACCCAATGGTATGCCAAGTATCCATATTGTGCATCAGGAACACGATAGAACTCTAAATAGAAGCGAAAAAGGCCATAACATAACGCAAATAAACCAGAAACTGCTTTTTTGGGTCTTGGTTTAGCAGAAAACCACCAAACGATTAGAAAAAGAATTAACCCTTCAAAAAATAATTCATAAAGTTGAGAAGGATGTCGTGGTAATCCATCCACTTTGGGAAAAACCATTCCCCAAGGAACAGTCGTAGCCTTACCCACTAATTCAGCATTAATAAAATTACCGAACCGACCAGCCGCTATACCGAGCGGCACTAGAGGAGCAGTAAAATCAGACACCTCAAAAAAGCTTTTGTTAAAACGTTTTCCATACCACCACATGCTGACCAATACACCTAATAAACCCCCATGAAAAGACATCCCTCCTTGCCACACCTTAATAATACTAATAGGATCAGAGATCAAGCTAGGAAGAGAATAAAAAAGCATATAGCCAAGACGACCACCAATCACCACACCAAGCATACAATAAAAAATAAGGTCATTAACTGATTGCTTTGACCAAAGACCATTGGAATGGGCAGCCCTCCACTGGCCAAGCAACCAAGAAAAACTAAGGGCAAGCAAATACATGAGCCCATACCAATGGACTTTTAAAGGCCCTAAGCTAAAAACGACAGGATTAATCTGTGGGTGAATAAGCATTGATAATACTCAATAATAGGTTGATTCGATTCTATCAAAAACAAGTCTACACGTGAAACTCGATAATCAAGTTGAACAGTTTGTGTCACTTGATTAATTGTGTAGGACTAATTTTCAAAGATTAAATGAGGCCGTTTTTTTAATAAAGCAGAAATATGGGCAAGAGTAGCCAAGGTAAGATTAGCCTCACATTTTTGAATCTTAATTAATTGTGTAGGACTTATACCTAATCGTCTTACAAGTTCATTAAAACCGATTTTCTCTTTCTTCATATAATCGGTAAGAGCGGATGAGATATTTCCTTGTAGGCTTTTAAAAGCCTCAAATTCGCTACTAACCTGTTGCTCAATTTCGTGAATTTCTTCTTTATTAAAACGCTTTTTAAGGTAATCTTTAAAACTAGCAGTTCTCATTTACTCCTCTCCTTCATAAAATCAAGTCGTTTTCTAGCAATATCTATATCTTTATTTTGACTACTTTTATCTCCTGCATGCAGGAGGACGATTGTAAAATTAGGTAAATAGCTATAATAAATACGATATCCAAAGCTTCGTTCTCTCAGTTCAAACAACCCTTTCCCTAAGGATTTGCTGTGAGGTAAACACAAAGTGTTACCACATTTTTCTAAAAGTAATAGCTCCTTAGTTACTGATTTCAGTTGTTCATTTGTTAGATTCTCTAACCATTTCTCAACCGAAGAACATGGTTCATTGTAGTATATTAAGTTCCAGCCTTTCATATTATTCCTTAATACACTATATTGTAGTAATTTATAATGTATTAGTCAACTTTCTAAGCTTACTTCCCTGCGCGAATAAGACCTCCTAAGCCAGCTTCCTCTAATGCAAGCTCAAGATGACAGCGAATTTCAGTTGGATCATCCATAATTAAAACTTCTTCCAGAAGATTGATTGCACTAGCCATAGTAAATTTCCGAATCACCCATTTCATCCTGGGTAATCTAGTCGCACTCATACTCAAACTATCAAAGCCCATTGCTAACAACAAAATAACTGCAACAGGATCTCCTGCCATTTCTCCACAAATACTTATATTTTTTCCTTCCTGGTGTCCCCCTTCTACTACTTGGATTAATGCTCGAAGAACTGCAGGGTGCAAACAATCATAAAGGTTGGCTACCCTCACATTGTTGCGGTCAACAGCAAGAAGATATTGGATTAGGTCATTACTTCCAACTGATAAAAAATCTACCCTTCTAGCTAACTCCCTAGCTTGATAAACAGCTGAAGGTACTTCAATCATAATACCCACTTGTGGCATTCGAATAAGTTCCCCTTCTTCCATAAGTTCTGAATAGGCTTGGGCGATAAGTCGCTGTGCTTCTTCTACTTCTGCAATACTGCTCACCATAGGCAGCATAATATGCAAATTTTCTAAACCCTGACTTGCTCGTAGCATGGCACGAATTTGAACTAGAAATATCTCAGGGTGATCAAGTGTCACTCTAATTCCACGCCATCCTAAAAATGGGTTATCTTCGAGCACTGGAAAGTAGGGTAATTCTTTATCGCCGCCAATATCTAATGTACGCATGAGAACAGGCCTTGGTGCAAAAGCTTGAAGGAGCTGCCGATAAATAACCCGTTGTTCATCCTCACTTGGAAAGCGATCGCGAACCATAAAGGGGACTTCCGTTCGGTATAAACCAACACCTTCTGCCCCTACTCTCAAGGCTCGGCTTACATCTGAAATCAAACCGGTGTTAATGAACATATTTAGACTGTAACCATCTAAAGTTTCAGCATGCAGATCTCTCAATGCCTCTAATTCTTGATTTAACTCTTTCTCTTCTTTAGCTAAGCGTTCGAATTCCTCTCGAATAGAACTTGAAGGTGAGCAGTACACCTGTCCATTATATCCATCTATAATGAGTTCTTTTGATTCTAATTTGGCCACTGGCAAATTGTTAACCCCCATTACAGTGGGGATACCCATTGCACGGGCTAAAATAGCGACATGAGAATTCTCGGAGCCTTTTGCTGAAACCAAGCCAACAAGCTGGTCTTCAGGAATACTTGCTAACGCAGATGGGGTAACTTCCTCTCCAACTAGAATAGTTTGTTGTGGATAAGTTATGGAAACTTTTGGATCTGTGTACTGCAAATAGGATAGAATGCGTTGGCCTAAATCTCGAAAATCGGCTGCCCGTTCACGAAGATAAGGGTCGTCCATCGCCTCAAATTGCACAACATACTGCTTAATTACTCTTTTAAGAGCAGCCTGCGCCCAAATATTATGTTGAATCTCTATTTTTATTTTTTCAACAAAGCTAGGACTATCTAATATTCGCAAATAGGTATCAAAAATTCCTTGTTCTTCTTTGGGAAGAGTGGCTCTAAGGGATTCACCCAATAATTTTATATCTTCACGTGTTTGTGCTATGGCATCGTTGAAAAATTTAATTTCTTCTTCAATATTGAGAGTTTTCCGATCAGGAACAGCTTCTAAATCTGCAAGTGGATAAACAATAATGGCATTACCTATTGCAACCCCTGGAGCACCAGGCAGACCGCTAAAGGTCATAGATCCAATTTCTCTATCATTTAATTCCCAAAGAATCCCTGCTGCTTGAGCGCGAGCAATAGCTGTAGCCAACTGAACTGAAAGGGTAACTAAATCAAAAGTTTCTTCTTCATCAAACCGCTTAGACTCACGTCGTTGAATAAATAAAATGCCTAAGAGCTGACGGTGGTGAATGATGGGGATGCCTAAACATGCGTGATAATGCTCTTCCCCAATCTCAGGATAATAGCGAAAGCGTGGATGACTAGGTGCATCATCCAAGTTAATAGGTTCCTCTCGTTCTCCTACCAAACCAATTAACCCTTCGCCAAATTTCAAACGAGCTTTGTTGATCAATGCCTTATTTAGCCCTTCCGTAGCCATTAAGACATACTCAGCCCGCTCTTCATCTACGAGAAAAATGCTGCATGCTTCAGAGGAGATTGCTTCGCGTATTCGCCGGGTAGCAATATCCAATGCTTCACGCAAATTCTGCGCAGCATTGACTTCTTGTACTATTCGACGCAATATCTTTAGCATCATTTATCCTATTTTATAGAATCTACCTAGGAACAAACAGTAAGGACTCAAATTCCTTTAATGCAGCTTTGTAGACTAGTCTTTTGAATGAAATGACATGCTCAACAGGGTGCCAATAGTCAACCCAGTCCCAACAATCAAATTCTGGGTAGTCAGTCAAATCAAAACGAATACTTTCTTCTTTACCTACAAAACGTAATAGAAACCATTTTTGCTTTTGTCCAATACACAAGGGTTTGGAGTTATAGCGTCGATAATTTTTTGGGAGATGGTAATAGAGCCAACGATGGCTAGTCGCTAATATTTTGACATCCTGCGGATTTAAACCTAATTCTTCTTTAAGCTCCCGGAACATAGCCTCTTCAAGGGTTTCGCTTTCTAGGATTCCTCCCTGTGGGAATTGCCACGCGTTAGGTTGCCCAATTCGACGTGCCCAAAAAAGCTTACCTTCTGAATTGACTAGTATAATGCCAACATTAAACCGGTAACCTTTTTCATCAATCATAGAAGATTCTTCTCTTTTATTAAACCTTAGCTATCAACAGCCCCTAGTTTAATCATATTGATAAAAAGCTGGTGAATGCGCGTATTACTAGTAAGCTCTGGGTGAAATGTTGTCATCATACAACAATTATTTTTAATACCTACTGGATTTCCTTGATAGGTTGCAAAAATTTCTATGCCGTTACCTAAGCGACTGATTTTTGGCGCTCGAATAAAAGCCATTTCCATTGTCTCGCTTTCACCCGTTCTTGGGTGATAGGTTCCTGTTCCGATATGGCTCGCTAATTGTCGACCATATGCATTTCGTTCAATAGTGACATCCAGCAAGTCTAAAGATGATTGAGACGAATTTTTTATCTCTTTTGCTAATAAGATTGCACCTGCACATGTTCCAAATAAAAAGCGATCGGCCATTGCAAATTTTTTAATAGCATTGAAAAAGTCACCTTCCATCAGAAAGTTAAGCATAGTCGTGCTTTCCCCACCTGGTAGTATGAGACCTTGAATTCCACTTAAATGCTCTGGTTGAGTTACATAAAGATAAGGAATATTAAGGCACATCAGTATACTTGCATGCTCTTTAAAGCCACCTTGTACAGCAAGAATACCTATTCTCATTAGACTCCACGCATTTGCAGTAATTCAGAATCTGCCATTTGGCGAATATCAAGACCTTGCATTGCTTCTCCTAGTTCTTTAGAAACCTCCAGTAAAACATTTTCATCTAAATAGTGAGTCGCTGCCCTCACAATAGCTCTGGCTCTTTTTTCTGGGTCTTGGGATTTAAAAATACCCGAACCCACAAATATTGCTTCAGCACCAAGCTGTCTTGCTAATGCGGCATCAGCTGGAGTTGCAATTCCACCTGCTGAGAAATTGGGAACAGGTAACATCCCGTTTTTGGATACCCAAGTTACTAGATCAAGGGGGGCACTCAATTTTTTAGATTCATGAGCCAGTTGCTCTTCATTTAAAACGGTCAGTTGCTTTATTTCCTTCATGATTGTTCGCAAATGACGAACGGCTTCGACTATATTTCCAGAACCTGCTTCTCCCTTGGTCCTAATCATGGCAGCTCCTTCCGCAATACGCCTTAGCGCCTCTCCCAAATTCCGACAACCACAGACAAAAGGCACCTTATAGGCATGTTTATTAATATGATACTCATCATCTGCAGGCGTTAATACCTCGCTTTCATCTATAAAATCAACTTCAAGTGCTTGCAAAATTTGTGCTTCAACGAAGTGACCAATGCGGACTTTAGCCATTACAGGAATGGTGACAACATCCATAATTTCCTGGATGATTTTAGGTGATGCCATTCTAGCAACTCCCCCTGCCTTACGAATATCGGCAGGCACACGTTCTAGTGCCATTACTGCGCATGCACCAGCTTGCTCAGCAATGATGGCTTGTTGAGGATTTGTCACGTCCATAATGACCCCACCTTTTAACATCTGCGCTAACCCTACTTTTATTTTCCATTGATCATTATCAAAAACGCGCATTGCACCCCCTAATTATCTGAGATAAATACTTTGAGTTTACTCTAGCCATATAAGAAGCACCAGTAATTTATGAGAAGTTTCGAATTGCGAAAACTACCGCTCTATGCTGTAAACGGATTAATTATATTTATGCCGCAATCAACAAAGTCCTTAAAATTGCGCGTTGCAATGACCCATCCATATGAATGGGCAATAGCTGAAATTTGACCATCAGCTATACTAACAGGACGACCTTTTAATTTCCTATCAGCCATAATTTTGCCATATAAATAAGCAGCAGATTCGTCAAATGGTAAAATACGATGTTCAAATGCAGCCAAAATTGTCTTGCTGAAAGCTTCGGCAAGTAACGATCTTTTGTTACCCTGAGGCAATACGTTAAGCCCATAAGATATTTCAGCAATTGTGATTGTTGTAATATATAGCTTGGTAGCATCTTGGCTGTCTAGCCAGGAAATTATATTTCTGGATGGGGAAGTCTTCATCATTTCTGAAATGATATTTGTGTCTAAAATTATCATTCATCTAGGTCCAAGGGAAAATGTGGTTTTTTAGCTAAAAGCTCTAAATCAATACCATTCTTATCTCCAAAGTATTGTCTGAAAACTTCACTGATACTATCAGGTGCACAAACAGCTTGGCATATAATTTCACGTACCTCCTCTTCCATAGAATTCCCGTGATTTGCTGCCCGTATTCGCAAACGCTCATAGACAACATCATTTAATTTCCTAATACTTAAATTTGCCATCAACTGCCCCTTTCCCAAAAACAATTCATATCCTTTATGCTAGCATATGCTAACACTTTCATCAACACATCCCTAAAAGAAAATTCTGGAGAAGCTATGGCTAATCAGCTAAAAATGACAGATGAAATTACGCAAGAATTATTTAATACTGCTCCAGACCGATTACACGTCAGACGCCGAAATGATGAAGTAGTTCCCTACGATAATACTAAAATAGCCAATGCTATCATTAAAGCCTTTAACGATTGTCCTCCTAAAAAAATAAATGCTCTGGCTTATTAGTCATTAAATAAAATACACCTATTAAAGCAATGAAAGCTGGAATACCCAATAACCACCATATTTTGAAATAACGTCGGTACTCTGCGGGTAAAGGGGTATTGTTTACGGATGCCACGAACGCTAAATCACGACATCGCATCTGTAGCCAGACTACCGGCAACCAGCAAATGCCTGCAATAACATAACCTAATATGGATCCTAATACCCATAAACTTAATAAAGAATATCCTTTCAAATAAACTAAAATAAATCCAGTAATGGCTTGGATTACACCAGATGTTGCGGTAAAAAGCCAATCGGCCACCACAACTGCTGAAGTCGCCTTGGCAATGAGCGTTACGTTTTTTTGTTGATTAACATAAAACATGTAAAAAGCGGTTCCTAAACCAGTACCAAATAGAACCGAAGCACTGATGATGTGGAGTATTTTGATCCATGCATACAACATTATCGTTCACTCTCTAGGGCCATCAGAATGAGAATCGCTACAAATAAAGGAATATTTTTTGCGATTGGCGCAAAAGGATGTAGCCAATAAATCGGAAGAGAAAAAGAAATTATCGTCGTATAAAACAAAATCAAAACACACTGTAAAAACCCGATGAATAATAGTCGATAATTAAATAAAGTAGCAAGACCTAATAAAAAATCTATTGTGCTAAGTGCATACAAAGCGAAATGCTGAAATGAAGGTGGAATTTTTGCTTGTGTCAATAAGTCAAAAGATAGAGGGGAAGAGATAGGCAACACACTAACTATCCCTGAAAAAATCCAGATGAAAGCAATACTAATGCGTAGCAAAGGTCTTAAAAAATATAATCTGGCATGCCAACGATCTTGCACACTACTTACCATGCCATTGAGACCACTCGTAAAACTTCTCGGTTTAATACAAGTAATATCTTCTAGGTTTTTTGTTTCGGTATCGTTTGCGGTATTATCGACGGCCATCATTTTAATACCAGTCTCACTCATGGGTGAATTAGGTATGTAATTTCCGATTTTTGCTCCTAGCTGAATAACTATATTTGGTATAGCGATAGGCCATGCCTTTCTAAAACCCAGCCAAGCACGCAATTTAATTAGTACGTTTTTTACAGAAAGTTTTTCTTCTCCTACAGCACAAAGTATTTGCTTGCCAGAAAGAGTTAACGATTTCTCAACTATAAGCGTCAAATCATCTACATGGATGGGTTGTTGAAGCTGTTCAGCCCGACCTGGCGTGGGGAGAATAAATGGTAGGCCAGCAAGCCCGCGAAATAATGATGATCCACCATAAGAACCTTTACCATATACCAGACCTGGACGAATAATTGCTGAGTCAACATCTAAGGTTTGTAAGTATTTATCTATAGCTAATTTACTTGTTGCATAGGGCACATCAACTTTGTCAATTCCGAGAGCTGAAATTTGAATAATTTTTTTTATCCTTTGTTTGACGCAAGCTTCAAATAGTGCTTTAGGCGTTTCATAATGAATGTTCCACATGGCTTTTTCATTAGTTGTTTGAAATACACCGACACAATTAATCACTGCATCAACATCTTTTAAGTGTGGCAACCAATCTTCAGGTCTGATTGCTTTAGTAAAGTCGGATTTAAACACGCGAATATGCGGAATATTTTCTAGAAGCTTGTTATGTACACAAGCAATAATTTCATGGCTGGAGGTTGCCAATCGAGCGATTATTTCCCTTGCTATAAAACCATTAGCACCTGTTATCAAAATACGCATATTTTTATTTCCTAAATAAAAAAAATAAAAATTCCAATCCCGTGCTTTGCATTACAGCGTCATGGATGATAATAATAAAAATTAAAATCATAGCAATATTCAGAAAATAAAAACTTTTTACGGAATAAGGACCTATGACCGTTCTAGAAAAATAAACTTTTTTAATAAATAAAGTGAGCAACCATAGCATTATGAGAAACCCAAAAGCATGGTAAGCGATAAAAATCCATGGCACGTCTAAAGTGAAGTGCCCAGCGGAGACAAGTGGTATAGAAGTTGCTATTTGAATAAAGATGCACAGTAAAATTATGACATCCCCAAAGTAACTTGCCCTTATTGAATAATCGATTAGAGATCGATCGTTTTTATTGACACTTCGAGTAATATAAAAAAATGCTGCAATAATAATACCAAAAAATGATATACCACAGATTACATGAAAAAATTTAATAATTGAAAGCATCATAAAAAATAATCCGGATTATTAAATACCGCAATCTTTTGAGTTAAATTCACAAAATTTAGACGCGCATCAAAACAATAAGCTTGTTTGAGTTCCCGCCAAAATACGCTTATTACATTATCCATAATGCCTTGTTTTTTTACAGTAAAAAAAACGGAGGTTTTTCTTACCTGAGTGACAGATAAAAATAACGCACCTATCTGTTTAGAAAAACGGTACTAAAGTGGTTAAAATTTCATAGTTAAATATCTTGCTCATAATTAATGGGTTATATTACTATCCCTGTCAATTTTGTCAAAAGGAAAAACGGCAATTGATCACCTAAAACAAAGTAATCTGCTAGATAAAGAAGAACTCATTGCGCTTATTTTAAGGGGTACTACGATGAAAAATAAGACAGATGAAAAGATTTGCGTTAGCAATAATCTTTGTCGATTTTTGAATACTAAGAGTACATTAGCTGATGAAAACAAAAATACAGGCGATCCAGATACCGAAAGTGCCGTGAATAATGATCAAGATGTAACTTCAACGGGATCAGTCAGCCGTAAAAGTTACGATTTGCAATAGCGATATTTTAAGCATACATTATCGATTCCAAGTCTAGAAACTAAAATATTGGTGTTAGCTATAATTATACGATTATATGCTTGACACGCCCTAGCATATGCTAACTTTCATCAACACATCCCTAGAAGAAAATTTTGGCTCTTGCGGAATTCTGTGGTTGACAAGGGGTTCCCCCCTTGTCAACCACAGAATTCCGCAAGAGCCAAAATTTACACAACTTATCCACATCTTTTTCCCAACATATTGGCTTGCAATTTAGTAAAATACACAGTATCGTGTGTTTTAAATTTAATTAACCACAATATATTGAGTTAATAGAATGAATTTGCCGCAAGGCTACTGTTAAAAAAATTCTGGAGAAGCCATGGCTAATCAGCTAGAAATGACAGATGAAATTACACAAGAATTATTGAATACTGCTCCAGGCCGATTACACGTCAGACGCCGAAATGATGAAGTAGTCCCCTACGATGATACTAAAATAGCCAATGCTATCATTAAAGCCTTTATAGCTGTAGAGGGTAATCAAGCTGCGGCCTCTAATCGAGTACGTGAATTAATTCAATGGTTGGTGACAAAAATTACTCAAGACTTCCTTCGCCAAGCTCTAAACAGCGGCTTTCTCATTCATATTGAAAACATTCAGGACAAAGTAGAAAAGGCTTTAATGGGAGCTGGCGAACATCAAGTCGCTCGTAAATATGTATTATACAGAGAAGAGCACCGTAAATTACGAGAAATCAACCAAGAACTGCCACATGATCCCAGTCTTCCTCAAGTCATACTGGACGATGGTGCCAAAGTACCGCTTAATCTCCAACGACTTACTGAAATAATTCGAGAAGCCTGTTTTGGATTTGATGAAGTTAATTCAAAAATTATTGTAAAAGAAACACTACGCAATTTGTTTGACGGCGTTTCTATCAAGGATGTCAATAAGGCGGCGATTATGAGCGCCAGGATGCTTATTGAAAAAGAACCAAATTATACTTATGTGGCATCTAGGCTACTCCTAAATGACTTACGACGTGAAGCCCTCAGTTTTCTAGATATTTGCTCTGAGGCTACACAATCTGAATTATCAAACTACTACCCAGAAGCATTTAAACGTTATATTGATCAAGGCATCGAGTTAGAGATGTTAGATCCTAGCCTAAAAACAGTTTTTGATTTGGAAGAACTTAGCCAAGCCCTGGTAAGTGATCGAGATTTAAAATTCACTTATTTGGGTTTACAGACACTATACGATCGCTATTTTATTCATACTCAAGGCACCCGCTTATGAATTACCACAAATATTTTTTATGCGAGTCGCTATGGGCTTTGCGCTAAGGAGAAGATAAAGACGAAACCCATGCGATTG
Source organism: uncultured Gammaproteobacteria bacterium (assembly GCA_963817645.1). Lineage (GTDB taxonomy): Bacteria > Pseudomonadota > Gammaproteobacteria > UBA6002 > UBA6002 > UBA6002. The sequence goes on from CAWFQC010000024.1 coordinate 119,197, forward strand.
AGTTTTATAATTTACTGTCGTCTTTTGATTATATGAGCTCAACACCAACATTATTTAATTCGGGCACAATACGACCGCAATTATCCAGTTGTTTCTTAACAACTAGTCCCTGATGATCTAGAAGGGATTTATAGCGCCCTAAAAGACAATGCGCTTACTCTCTAAATTTGCAGGGGGCTTGGCAATGACTGGACAACTGTGCGTGCCATGGGTGCCCATATTAAAGGCACCAATGGAAAATCTTAGGGCGTTGTGCCTTTTATAAAAGTCGCCGATGCCACTGCTATAGCCGTAAATCAAGGTGGAAAGCGAAAAGGTGCCGTCTGTGCTTATTTTGAAACTTGGCATATGGATATCGAAGAATTTTTAGAATTACGTAAAAATACAGGGGATGATAGACGTCGCACACATGACATGAATACGGCCAATTGGGTTCCTGATTTATTTATGAAACGCGATGCATTGAAAATCAGAATGGACTCTATTTTCACCTGATGAAGTGCCTGATTTACATGATAAATTTGGTATAGCTTTTGAAAAAGCTATCACTGATTATGAAGAAAAAGCCAGCAAGGTGAAATTAAAAATGTCAAAAATATACCTGCTATTACACTTATGGCGTAAAATATTAGGAATGATATTTGAAACCGGCCATCCTTGGATTACCTTTAAAGATCCCTGTAATTTACGATCTCCTCAACAACATGGTGGCGTCATTCATAGCTCAAATTTATGCACTGAAATTACCTTAAATACCTCCTTGATGAAATTGCCGTTTGTAATTTAGGCAGTATTAATTTGGCTGCATCATATGAATAAAGATGGATTAGATCATAGAAAAATTAGCGACAGACCATGAAAACGGCCATTCGTATGCTAGATAATGTGATCGATATTAATTTTTATTCTGTGCCTCAAGCACGAAATTCTAACTTTACAACATCGTCCCATTGGCTTAGGCATAATGGGTTTTCAGGATGCCTTGTATCAATTACGATATTCCTTACGCTTCTGAGGAAGCCGTTGAATTTGCAGATCAACGATGGAGGCTATTAGCTATTACGCTATTAAAGCTTCTGTCGAATTTAGCAGAAGAACGAGGAGTTATCAATCTTATGAAGGCTCTCTTTGGAGCCAAGGATTTTGCCTATTGATTCGATCGAATTATTGCAAAAAGATCGGGGCGAATATTTGCAACAAGATCGAACCCAGACTTTGGATTGGGATAGTTTAAGGAGCGAGTCGCAAACGTAAGGTATGCGTAATTCAAATGTCATGGCGATTGCACCTACGGCAACGATTTCAAATATTTGTGGTGTTTCTCAATCCATTGAACCTACTTATCAAAACTTATTTGTGAAATCGAATCTATCAGGAGAATTTACCGTTATTAATCCTTATCTTAGTCAAGATCTTAAAAGCAGTGGGCTTATGGGATGAGGTCATGGTCAATGATCTTAAATATTATAATGGCAGCGTACAAAAAATTAATCGCATTCCTGAGCAACTTAAAGTAATATATGCAACTGCTTTTGAAATTGATCCACGTTGGTTAGTAGAAGCGGCGTCCAGAAGACAAAAATGGATCGATCAATCGCAATCGCTAAATTTTTATATGGCAGAACCCTCTGGTAAAAAATAGATCACTTTATCACATGCTTGGATAACTCGGATTAAAAACAACCTACTACTTACGCAGCTTAGGCGCAACAAATGCCGAAAAATCAACCATTAATGATGGCGCGTTCAATGCAGTCAAAATCCTACCCTACCTAAGGCTTGCTCCATCAGATGACCCAGACATGTGAAGCATGCCAGTAAAAATAACAAGAAGTATGAAAAACATGACTTTAATGTAACAACAATAGCAACAAATAGAATCACCTTTAAACAATGATACATTTACATAACGGTGTCACTGGCCTTGAAGGTTTAGAAATGGGCGCGGCTCGCATTCAAGTTGATGAAAAGCAAATTATTAATTGTCGTGCAGATCTCAATCAACTTGTGCCATTTAAATACACCTGGGCTTGGGAAAAATATTTAGCCGCTTGCGCTAATCACTGGATGCCAAATGAAATTAACATGACGCCGGATATTGCTCTATGGAGGGCCTAGAGGGACTCTCTGAAGATGAGCGCATCATTATTAAACGCAATTTAGGCTTTTTTTCAACAGCAGATTCTCTGGTGGCAAACAACTTAGTCTTAGCCGTCTATCGGCATATTACAAATCCTGAGTGCCGTCAATATTTACTGCGTCAAGCATTTGAAGAAGCATTACATACTCATGCATATCAACACATTATTGAAAGCTTAGGTTTAGATGAAGCAGAGATATTTAATATGTACCGGGAAATTCCGTCTGTTGCCATGAAAGCCACTTGGGCTCTACCCTATACCCAAAGTTTGACGGATCCAAATTTTAATACAGGGACCCCTAAAAACGATCAACGATTATTAAGAGACCTCATTGCATTCTATGTTATTTTCGAGGGGATTTTCTTTTATGTTGGCTTCACTCAAATTCTTTCCATGGGAAGACGTAATATGATGGTAGGAACTTCAGAACAGTTACAATATATCTTGCGAGATGAGTCTATGCATATGAATTTTGGCATCGACGTCATTAATCAGATTAAAATTGAAAACCCCCATTTATGGACGCCATCTTTCAAAGAAGAAGTTATTCATATGATTCGAGCTGGCGTGGATTTAGAATACCAATATGCCATAGATACTATGCCACGCGGCATTCTAGGAATGAATGCCCCCATGTTTAAAGAATATTTGCAGTATATCGCTAATCGTCGCTGTATCCAAATTGGTTTACAAGAGCAGTACCCAGGTGCTGAAAATCCTTTCCCTTGGATGAGCGAGATGTTGGATCTTAAAGAAGGAAAAGAACTTCTTTGAGACCAGAGTGATTGAATACCAAACCGGTGGCACCTTGAATTGGGATGAAGAAGAATAATAATAACCACAACCAGTTAACTTCTTTTTTTCCAACCTAAAACCAGATTGGAAAGATCGAAGTTATTTTGAGACCTTGACCTCCTCAATAAGAGTGGATAATTTTATCCACTCTTACCCTTATAATCTAAAAGCTCTTCCGAAATCCCTGTGGTATTTTAAAAAACCCCCTCTTAATCCCCCTTTTTCATGCATAATAATCCATGCTCTTTTTTATAGCCTAGTTTTAAGGTCAAAGCTTTACCAGCGCTTCGATTTGAGGCTTTAATTCTTTTATGACTTGAGTGTGCAATCACCGAAATAACATTTTTTCAAAGCAGTTCCACCTTTAAAAATTAGGCTTTCCCGTAGGGAATCCACCTGGTTAATACCTGCTATGATCCAAGATAAAATATAATCACGTTCCAAAACTTCCCAAGGAATTCCTAAATTCTTACGAGCAATGTGCAAACGGTCACGTACCGATTTCATTCAATCATGTCCTCGTAAATTTTCTTGAATTGACCAATAGCGATTATAAGGTCCTTTTTTAGGTCGCGTTGAATCAAGTGGGCGATAACCTTTGATGGGTAAAGAGGCTAATTGCTTAAGTTTGGAAAGAGGTATGCCGCAATATTCAAGGATCCAGCCTAGACGTTTACCTACAGCAATATCTAATTTTAATGCATAATTAATGATGCGATCTAATTTAAGATTAGGTAGGTAAACTTCAAAAGCATGCATAACCTCGGAAAAGTCGCCACAATATTCTGGCTTCATAAGGCCATCTAATAAGGTTCTTTCAGGATCAGTCATCCTGATACGAGCATTATCGCCAATCCAAATTTTTTGAGTGCCAAAATAGCGTTGAGGTTTTACTTGAATATATTGGTAAGTGATTCCTTGCAATTGTGAATTACGAAGAGTGGAACTTGTTGTTGTTGTCAGGATAAAAATACGCTGCGGTATTTGCTCGGTTAACCCATAATGATGCAATGCTGACCAGTGACTAATAGCGGCAGGATTTGCAATAGCCATTGCAATTTCAAATTCATGCACCGGACTGACACCAGGTATGGTAGAGGAAAGTGCATATAACCCTTTGTGAATACGAACTAACCATCCTAATTGTGTCAAATGATAAAGTGCTTCATTGAGGTAGGCCTCTTTTATGTCTATCATCGTTGCAACTTTTTGAGCTTGCCTGGTTGTAAAAATATGCAGGCCCTGCTCTGCAAGTTTGTGCGTTAATTCAAAACCACTAGTTGTATGTACTATTCGAGCTTTAGACATTCTTGTATCGTATCGCAAAAATCAATTATAATAATCATTATATGTTTATAATTGGATAATGTCAAATTATTACCAAATAATAGTTATTTCTATAATAATTTTTAAAGATCAATTAGGTGACTTCTCTGTAAACATTAAAAAATGCGCGCGTTTCAAAAAGAATTTGATTTATCTGACAGACAACTATCATAAATAATCAAAACTGTCAGATCAAGTCTAGACTTTTACAAATCATTGTTATCCCGTAACTACTAAGCAAGCTTCTCGGAAAAACGCATTTTAATCTTGTTGTCGAGTAACTTATTAGCGTGTTCTATAAAAATATCGTGATTGTTAAGCCATTGCCAATAAGTTATTTTTCCATTATCGGATAACACAATAATAGTTTGATTGAGATTGCTAAGTAATTTTTTATTTGATGAATCAACAGCAAAAGAAAATCCTTCGTGAAAATCTGTTTCGGCAATGCTCACCAAATTTTTATTTAATGATGCCTGATATTTATTGCCAATTTCACCTCTTGCAATAGCACTTATTTTTCCGCTAATTAATGCAGGAAGTAATTCGGACTCGCTTGTATATTGGATGAACACACTCAGTGGTAATCCAGCGTTTTTCGCTATGATATGTGCGTATTGCTCGCCAGTTGTTCCAGGTACAACACCAATGTTCATATGGGTGTTTTTAAACGAAAAGTAGGAAGTAATACGGCCAGATTCATAATCCTCTTTTCTCACTAACAAAGATTGCTTAAACAAGGTCGTCTTTTTTGAGAATGTGGCATTTTCTTTTATTCTAGCCTTTGTTGGTGTTATACCTCCTATTGCAATATCACAGTGAGTATACTGACGTGATGGCAGTCGCCAAATACCTTCGTAAATATTTTCGGGATAAAATTTAATTTTAACGTGCCACAAGCGAGCAATCGCACGCAACAAATCAGCTTCATAGCCTTGAGCATCGCCATAACTAACAGGTTTAAATTCACTGTAAGAGCAGACACTCAATACGCCATTTTCTTTGAAGTGGAGTGTATACTCGTCGGGTATAGACGGTTTTGCTAAAGCTACTATAGGAAACAATATCAATCCTATAATGACAAAATAACTTTTTAGTCGATTTTTCATAGAGCACCTCTTTTCCAAAAATTCTTTCAACATGGGGAAATCTGTAAAATATGCTGAGTAATTATGGAAAATTGCTTGATGCTGCTCGAACTGGTTGAACCTTCTCTGAATTTAGCGGTGCTAATATGGTGGTGGCTAACTTCTTATTCATACTAATAACCTCTTACAATCTTTACTATACCCTTCGCATCTCGAAGTCCGAAGGGTATAGAGTCGCGTTTGTCCACTCGTTTTTTGTCTTCCGCCTCCATAGCGTTTGTGTATTGTATTAGAGAGTCATTAAGGAAATATTAATGGCATCTTACGAAATTAAATTTTTGTAGTGTAGAGAGCGTTTTTTTAACTTAATGCAATTGTGTTAATATTCCCCCTAAGGTTGATAGGGTAAATTAACTGTTATTGGGTATTTGTTTTTACTGCTGTTAACTGAGTTATGCCTGTTAAAAAAATGATTACTGACTTATAAGAAAACGGCGATAAAGTACTTTGCAAAGTAACCTCGGAATTCTTAATTTGTCGCTTGAAGTTTTTAGTTTCGCTGTATCTCCATGGTACACTTGCAGCAGTCCCCTCTCCCGCGCAAAAAAGTTTTTTAGAAACAAAGTTATTGTGGGAGAGGGGGTAGCTTGCAAGTGCCAATTATGAACAACAGCAGCAGAACTTAATTTACAGTTCCTTTTTTTTATCTTCAGCGGTTTGACAATTATATAAAATTTGTTCTGATTTAGGGCCAATCAACAAAAACTTATAGTTAAATTCATTCTCACGACTTTGCATTTTCTTATACACCTCTCTTTTAAATGTTAATGTTAATTATGCTAAAAATGCTAAAATATGTCAAGAGTTTCTCCCTTTGAAAAAGGGGGATTAAGGAGGATTTTTTTAAATACTACAGGAATTCCGAAGAGCCTAAAAAAAAACTCCGCGCATAGCGCGGAGTTTTTTTGGTGAGAGGGACAGGACTACATCATACCGCCCATGCCACCCATACCGCCCATGCCACCCATATCGGCAGGTGCAGACTCATCCTTCTTTGGAATTTCAGCAATCATTGCTTCTGTGGTGATCATTAAGCCAGCAATAGATGCAGCATTTTGTAACGCAGTTCGGGTCACTTTGGTTGGATCTAAAATACCCATTTCGATCATGTCACCAAATTCGCCAGTTGCTGCGTTATAGCCATAAGTTACCTTTACCCTCTGCAACTTTGTAAAGAATCACAGAAGCTTCTTCACCAGCATTGGCAACAATTTGACGAAAAGGGGCTTCCATGGCACGACGTAAAATGTTAATACCACGTTCTTGGTCTTCATTCAAACCTTTCAGATCTTTTATTGACTCTAAAGCACGAATAAGGCAACACCACCACCAGGAACAACCCCTTCCTCGACAGCTGCACGCGTTGCGTGTAGCGCATCTTCAACACGGGCTTTCTTTTCTTTCATTTCAATTTCGGTGGCCGCACCAACCTTAATAACCGCAACCCCACCTGCTAATTTAGCAAGACGTTCTTGCAGTTTTTCACGATCATAGTCAGAAGTGCTATCGTCAATTTCTTTACGTATTTGCTCAATACGAGATTTAATTTCATCTGCTTTCGCCACCACCATCAATAATAGTGGTGTTTTCTTTAGTGACAACGATGCGTTTTGCTGTACCAAAATCGTGAAGAGTGGAGGATTCTCAAGAGAAAGCCCAACTTCTTCTGAAATCACTTTGGCACCTGTTAAAACAGCAATATCTTGCAACATTGCTTTACGACGATCACCAAAACCAGGTGCTTTTACTGCAGCCACTTTAACAATACCGCGAATATTATTAACAACGAGGGTAGCCAATGCTTCACCTTCAACATCTTCAGCAACCATCAAGAATGGTCGACCTGATTTGGCAATGGCTTCAAGAACAGGCAACATGTCACGAATAGAGGATATTTTTTTATCAACAAATAAAATATAAGGATTTTCTAACTCAGCGCTCATATTTTGCTGATTATTGATAAAGTAAGGTGACAGGTAGCCACGATCAAACTGCATACCTTCAACGACTTCAAGTTCATTTTCTAAACCAGAACCATCCTCAACAGTGATCACGCCTTCTTTACCAACTTTTGCCATCGCATCAGCAATGATATTGCCAATCGCTTGATCGGAATTAGCGGAGATTGTACCTACTTGCGCAATTGATTTGCTGTCTGTGCAAGGCATAGATTATCTTCTTCAATTCTTCGACAGCAGTACAACAGCCTTATCAATACCACGTTTGAGATCCATTGGATTAATACCAGCAGCTACAGCCTTTATGCCTTCACTCAAAATTCTTGAGCCAACACAGTGGCGGTTGTAGTACCATCCCCGGCAGCATCTGAAGTTTGAGAAGCAACTTCTTTGACCATCTGCGCGCCCATGTTTTCAAATTTATCTTTGAGTTCAATTTCTTTGGCAACAGAAACACCATCTTTAGTGATGGTTGGAGTACCAAAGGATTTTTCTATGACAACATTACGGCCCTTAGGACCTAATGTTACCTTTACAGCATCAGCTAAGATATTCACACCAGCTAACATACGATGGCGTGCATCTTCTGAAAATTTAAGTTCTTTTGCCATATTCTTTACCTCTTAATGTTAAAATCCATAAAAAATTAGTCGATAACACCCATAATGTCATCTTCACGCATTACAATATATTCGCTGCCATTCAGCTTTAACTTCAGTGCCAGAATATTTACCAAATAACACTTTATCACCTACCTTAACATCGGGTGGGCGACGATCACCTTTTTCCGTAGGCTTTCCTGGACCTACAGCAATAACTTCACCCAAAATGGGCTTTTCAGCTGCGCTACCAGGAATAACTATACCGCCTGGGGAAGTACGTTCTTCTTCCATTCGACGGATAACAACACGATCATATAACGGACGTATATTCATACCCTTTTTTCTCCTAACCAAACATATTAAATTTAAAGATTAGAACCACATTTGATGGTTTGAGTTAGCACTCGGTGGTTCCGAGTGCTAATGATAGCTAAATAAGGGCAATAGTCAAGAATTCAAGAATAAGGCATCAACATTTTTTTATTGAAGGAAGGTAACCAGCAAACTTGACATTAATAAAATAGCTGGTTGAATGTAAAAATGATTACTTTACAGCAGATTGCACTACGCCGCGCAAAAAAGGTTTTATTTGAGAATATTAATCTCACCCTATATGAAAAACAAAAAATTGGGTTGATTGGAGATAACGGCTGTGGAAAATCATCTTTTTTTTCTATGCTGCAGGGAGAACTAGAGCCTTCTCAAGGAAACCTTTATCTGCCTAATATAGAAACTGCCCACGTCAAACAAGAAATTCCAACGACAAGCCAAAACGCTCTAGATTATGTTATTGATGGAGATTACCGCTATCGAAAAATCATTGCTACATTGAAACAAGCCGAAAGCACAGAAGATGCAAGAATAATGGCCAAGTGCCATGATGAGCTTGCCAATATAGATGGATATGCCATAGAAGGGAAAGCTGAGAAAATTCTTAAAGGTCTTGGTTTTCATTCAAAGGAATTAAAAAATTCAGTTAAAGATTTTTCTGGTGGTTGGCGGATGCGCTTAAATTTAGCACAAGCTTTAATGAGTCGTGCTGATCTGATGCTGCTTGATGAACCAACCAACCATTTAGATTTAGATGCCATTATTTGGTTAGAAAAATGGCTACAAGATTACTCTGGAACATTACTCGTTATTTCTCATGATCGGGAGTTTCTGGATAATATCGTTACCCATATCCTTCATTTTCATGATAGAGCGTTGCAATTATACCGTGGAAATTACTCAGCCTTTGAGAATCAACGTGCTGAACAACTGGCTGTCCAACATGCCACCTATAAAAAGCAACAGGCTCAAGTTGCCCATATGCAATCTTTTATTGATCGCTTTCGGGCGAAGGCATCTAAGGCAAAACAAGCACAGAGCAGAATGAAAGCCCTTGAAAAAATATCGCTGATTTCGGCAGTTGAGATTCGCTCCGCTTTTACCTTTAGCTTTAAAACTCCCAAAGCTTGCCCGAACCCTTTATTACGTATGGAAGATGCCAGCGTTGGTTACACCCAACATAACCCAATCTTAGTGGACCTTGACTTACAGATTGTACCATCTGAAAGAATCGGGCTACTGGGTGTTAATGGTGCAGGCAAATCTACCTTGATAAAAGCCATTGCAGGCAAGTTATCACCTCTTTCGGGCACTATCACCCTATATAAAGGCATTACCATCGGATATTTTGCCCAGCATCAAATTGAGCATCTCGAACTAGAACTTTCACCCCTTGAAATGGTAAAAAAACTGGCTCCCTCAACCAACGAGCAAATACTGAGGACTTTCCTTGGAAGTTTTCAATTTACCGGCAATATGGCAACAGATAAAATCCATTATTTTTCAGGCGGTGAAAAAGCAAGGCTGGCGCTTGCCTTGATTGTATGGCAGGCACCTAATTTGCTATTGTTAGATGAACCAACTAATCATTTAGATATGAATATGCGTGAGGCACTTATACTTGCACTTCAAGAATATACAGGTGCCTTAATCTTAGTTTCTCATGATCGCCATTTGATAAGAACGACAACAGATGAACTAATGCTTGTTGCGGATAAAAAAGTAATTCGATTTACTGGAGATTTAGATGACTACAAGGAGTTAAATTTAAAAAAAGATAATCAGCCCACAGGAAAACCGACTAAAAATAAATATAATCCTGGCAAAGAAAGGCGAAAACTTGAGACCAAATTACATTCCCTTGAGAAAGAGTTAGTGAAACTTCAAAAACAAAAATTGGAGGTGGAAAATCTGCTTCTTGACCAGTCTCTTTATGAAGGCAAATCAGCCAACACAATTAAGCAACTTATTGAGCAACAAACCGAAATCACAAATAAAATTAAGCTCACAGAAGAGCGCTGTTTAGAAATTCTGGAACAATTGAATTAAAGAACATGTTTGAAATAACTATGAAAGTAGGTAATGATCGCTGGTATGAAAAATACATATTGATAGCTGATGAGTTGTATGATCAACATCTATTATTGCTTAAAAAGGAGAGGTTATTGTAATGGCAAAACCATTTAAGAACTTAACGGCTAAGATGTCACCACTCGCAAAAACTGCAGTTGATGAAAAGGTCAAACTTTTAAAGCGTCTATTTTCTATTCGTTGAGAATGCTCATTAACGTAAAGATAGAATTTTGGGAACAATTATCAATACTTCCTGCAACCACTGCAAAGATAGCATTTTTTGTACCTCCAGATGTGTTTCAGAGACAAGAAAAAAAAGTAGATACATAGCTAATCGGTCCTGTATGTCACTAATTACTATTTTTTATAAGAAATACCATCTCAATCTGTGAGATACATAACCCTTAATTATATTTCGTTCTTAAGTTTAGCAATGTCGTCTTGAGACAATCCAGTAAATCTACTGATTTTATCCAGTGGCTCATTATCCTTGAGCATATTAATGGCTATTTTCTTAATGCCTATGGCCTCACCTCTAGCCAGACCTTCGAGCTGGGTCAAGATATTCTGACATGATTTTCATCTCTTCTTAGTGATATTTAATGAAGCAAAATATTCTCTGCCGCTATTACACGAAACCCCACCTGGCTTTAATAACCTCAACTATACAGCCAGATAACTTGATACGAATGCTATTAATTTCATCATAGCGGCTAGTATACTATAAATGACAAAATCATTGGCTATTTTCAATTGGATATTGTTGCCAAACTTCCAGAAGGTGAAATACATATCAATCAGTTTGAAGAAATTTCAAGATGAAAATTCGTTTGAGAAATAAGTCTTGAAAAAATAAGCTATTTCCTATATACTAATTAGTCACGAGTACTTAGCATTGGAAAACTAACAACTTGTAGCTATAAATAAAGAGGGATTAAGGATGAGAGCATCAGGTATTCTACGTACCGGTCTTTTTGTGGTACTAGCAGTTCCAGCGGGTATCAGTTTATTAGGCTATAGTTTGAAGAAATGTTACGATAACATAAGGAACATAAAGAGAAACCCAATTAGAAATAGCATTAGATTACTGGCAACAGTTGGTGCAATGGGTGGAGGGGTTTATTCTGGCATGATTCTAGGAGCCATGGCAGGAGCTGCATTGGGGTCTGTATTCCCCGTTGTTGGGACTGCACTGGGAGCTCTCATAGGCAGCGTTTTAGGGGCAATCATGTTAGCAAGCGTTGCCAGTAGCCTTACAGCTTTCCTCTCGAAACACTTGCTTAGGGGTATATCATATTTACAACATAGAAATAATGATGAGACCATAAGCAAAACAAATCCCGAGAAATATGTTTTTACTGAAAAGAAAAGACTAAATGGAAATTATAAGAAAAATCACGATATTACAATTCGTAGCAAAAATATTAGTTTATGCCGAGAAATTAAGAACAGAATTCCTTCAGGACCTTTTTGGACAGATGAATATAAGCTTAGAAAAGCTTTAAACAAAGCTATCTCTGGTATGAAGGAAAACAGCTCTTATGAAGAATCTATAGCGAAGTTTAGAATTAAGGCTACCGGTGATCGCTATTTGAAAGCGACTAGTCAAGACTACAGTACTGTGCAACAGGAACTTAACCAATTGATGTAATTTATTTTCTGGTTGGATAAATCAAATGCGTTGTGTCTCTTTTTGTACAGCCAGATCCTATTCCCTAAGCAGCTTAGCAAACTACTTTAAAAATAGAATGTTTCAAACTCGGCTAATTCGCAATGTTTTGCATGTAAGCTCTCACAAAGAGGGTGAGGCAACGGATCTCTTCTTTTTTGCGCATGGCTGTTTCATCTCCTGGAATCTAAAAAGAACAGCTGAAATTGATCTGCTAAAAGAGATTAGACCTTTCAGCACAGAGCCCCTTGATAAAATTGAAACTGATCACTTTTCATTCAAGTATGGAGAAGAAACCTCTTTAGAAACACATGAAAGATTTAATTTAGATATCATCACCTTAGAGTCAGATCATGTTCAAATTAAGCTTGCAATATCCTATGGGTTAGCTGAGTCCATTAAACTGGAATATTACGAAGAGCTGATCATAAAAACGATCAAAAAAAACAGCCGCCTCCCAGAGGAACTGGCTAGAACCGGTAAAATTTCATTATCTCGAAAAGCCATTTCACAGCGCATGGGAGAAATTTTTATTGAAATGAGTTCGGTCAATTTAAATAGTGATTATCTCGACGTACCGGAATATTTTTGGCGATATGCTAACTTAGAAAATTACTATACGATGACAGAACAATTTCTAGATATTACACGCAGAGTAACAGCCCTGAATCAACGGCTTGATGTATTGCATCAATTTTTTGATATGTTAACTGGGCAATTACAATTTCAACATTCTGCTCTTCTTGAGGTTATTATTATTCTTTTGATTTTGATCGAAATCTTTATTAGCTTAATACAATGGTCTAAGCACTTTTAACTCAATAATCTTGGAAATTATCCGGAAGAGCCGAAAAAATTAGCTTTCTTCATAAGATTTGTGCCCTGACGTGAAGGACATGCAGGCGTTGCTCAAGATAACAGAATTTTTATTAATGGTGTTCTTTGCATTTTTGGATATTTAAAACAGGTGCACCGTGGCGAGATTTATATGAAGACATCTGCGTTGAACTGGATCCCGCGGACAAGCCGCGGGACGACGTAGCACTGCCATTAAGTTAAGGGCATTTCCTCCTCCTCGCCGTCGCACTGCTATTAAGTTAAGCAATCTGTCGTCCGGTGATGGTTTGATCACGGAATCTAGGGAAGTGCCTCTATCCTGGATCCCGCGAACAAGTCGCGGGACGACGTAGTGGCACTGCCATTAAGTTAAGGATAATTCCTCTTCACCGTCGCACCGTCGTCCCGCGACTTGTTCGCGGGATCCAGTAAAGTGGCATATATCCTAGATTCTGCGAACAAGTCACGGGACGACATAGGGGAGAAAAAACCCTTAACTTAATGACAGTGCCTCGCCGTCGTTCCTCGCCGCATGATGCTTGTAGAATGCTCAAACCTTTCATGCGAGGAATCCAGCGCCAATCTTATGAAGACGGCTGATTTTTTTCTTTGAAGGTGAATCAGATCAGACTTCAGCTCTGGGTCTTCGTCCTATTGGTTAGAGTATTTTTCATACGTCTGTGCGGACGAGGATGAGTTGTGCATAAGATATGGGTAAGTCGCGGGAGCGCCCTTAACTTAATGGCAGTGCGACGTAGCGGGAGCTAATTGACGACAGGCCCTAGTAAAGCATTTCTAAAAGAAGTAAGTAAAATATCTTTTAATTTTTTAAATTTCTCTGAATCTTGGGTAATTTCTTGATTAACTTCTAGTTCAAATCCGAGATAAAAAGAACAATCAAATTGTTTTCTCAAAAAAGTAACAAAACCATCTGATTTACCTTGGTAAGGATAATTATAGCGCACTTGAAAATCACGACTTAGTTCATAAATTTTTTCTTTCCATAAGCGGCAGAAATTTTTCTCATACGTCCTCCTCGGGTCATATAGCAACCCAATATCAGTCTTTCTAATCTCTTCACCTAAACATGGCGTAAATGAATGAACAGAAAGATGCAGAACGCATTCTCCTTGTTTTATAATTTTCTCTACAGTCTTTGTAACTTGATTTCGGTAAGGAAAATAATATTTTTCAAGAAGTTGTTGTTTAATCTGAGGATTTAAATTCTTGGTGTAATTTGAAAATAAACGAGGATGGTGGACAGATCTATTTAATTCAATCAAGAGGCGACTGACCTTTTCAAAATAAAAATAATCGGCAAAACTTCCAAACAAGATTGCTAGCTCAAGAGAACCTATATCCCAACCTTCATGTGATTGTAATTTTTTTTTCGCATTCTTGAACAGGGATTGATACTCTTTCGGTAAATCATTGCCTCCATGTTCACAAGTAATGACTATCTTCATGGTAAAAATAATTCGCCTTTTTGCAAGCAATTTGCTAGCCGTTGATAAATTGCTAAAATCCTCTCAAGAGAAAGCCCATCAAACGTCGCCGCCACAATTCTTTGTGCTAAATTCCCATGCGTTAAGATTAAATTTATCACATTTTCACTTTGAGAATTTTCATTCTCTAAATCAAGACGAACTATGCCAAGTAATTCCTTAAGCAATTCGCGTACTGTTAAAGGCTTCTTTGAAATTCCAAAAATTGCTGGATACTCCTCATCCTGAACAAAAGTATTTAAGCCATATTTTATGGTCTCTAAAAAAATAGATTGTAAACGATTTTCAGGCCAAGAAGCTTGAATAGAAAATGGTTGCCACCGCTCTTCAATTAAACCCTTTAAAATAACTACAATAAAACTGGCAATCGCAAGGTCTGCCTTCGGACATTCTTGAGTATCAATAACACGAATTTCAATGGTATTGCGATCAAAACGAGCTATAGCACCTCTGGAATTTAACCACTCCTCTTGCAAAATTTTATCAGGATCATATGCTGAAATATCTTGGTACATTTTTTTCAAAATACGATCAAAATATTCCTGTTGAGAATGAACAACCTCTGGGATGACTTGGCCCGTTACAGACGGAATTTTATTTTGATTTAAACGGTAATACTCAAGCCTAGTATCTAGTAAGCCTGTTAATTTCCCATCTATGATCGGCGTGCTGGCACTTAAGGCTGGGATAATTGGCAAAATTAGTCGGATGGCAGTATGCAATTTAGAAAATTCACTATCGTTTGCAAAGGGTAAATTTAAATGGGCAACCTGAAGGTTAGACCAACCATGACCTCTACAGTCAAAAATTTTGTGGTAGGTCTCATAGATTATATTATGGCCATGCGGCCAAAGCTTTGCTTCTGAATAAGGATTCATTAAAGGATGACTTCCTGTTGGAAGCAGCTTGGCATTATACTTTTCCAGCAAATGATTAATTTTCTCAATTTCGTGCTGAAAATAACTGGCCAATGGCTCAAGTGATTTGGCTGGACCATTTGTCTTAAGCTCTATGACATGTAGCACAAGTTCATTTGACCAGGCAATATGTTCGAATTCAACTTCATTCTCAAACTGACCTGTCACGTCAAAAATAAGTTGATCAGAAATAGGGCTGACAGATAAATTTTCCCGATTTACAATCATATATTCCAATTCAACGCCAAATGCTGAAAATAAACAGAGTTTAGTTTCCATTCAAGTTATCTCGCGCCTGTTAAAGGCTGTAAACCCGGGTTTTTTTTCATTGAAATATGATCAAGAAAATACTGCATAATGGTGAAATACAATTTATCTTGTAAAATGGCATCTTCAATACCATGGTCAACGGTTGGATTATCATTCACCTCAATCACGACAACTCGACCATCCTTTAATGTCTTTACGTCTACGCCATAAAAACCATCACCAATTAAATTTGCTGCCTTAACAGCAATATCAATTACCTCTTGTGAAACTTTTTTAATTGGTAACGTTTCATAGCTTCCCGTAACTGATTGCTTACTTGCGTGCCAATTATAGATTTGCCAATGATTTTTCGCCATGAAATATTTGCAAGCGTACAGAGGCTTCTTATCTAAAATGCCAATGCGCCAATCAAATTCAGTGGGAGTGAACTCTTGAGCAATAATCAGTTCAGAACGATTAATAAAGTTATCTAATTCTTTTTCCAAAGTTTCACTGTCATTAATTTTGATCACCCCCGTTGAAAAGGAACCATCGGGTTGTTTTAAAACACAAGGTAACCCTAATTCGGATAAAACCATCTCTTTGTTATCTTTATGGACAATCATTGTTTTAGGAATAGCAATTTTTGATTTTTTTAATAATTCAGCAAGATAAACTTTATTAGTGCATTTAAGAATAGATACGGGATCATCAATGACAACCATATTTTCGGCCGAAGCGCGACGAGCAAAGCGATAAGTATGATGGTTAACAGCGGTTGTCTCGCGGATAAATAAAGCATCAAATTCTGCAATCCGACTAAAGTCATCTTTGGTAATTAATTTTGTTCGAAATCCTAGAGATTCAGCTGCATCAGTAAACAAACCGATTGCCTTCTTATCTGAAGGTGGATATTTCTCTTCTGGGTTAATAAGAATGGCCAAATCATAAATAGATTTTGTTTTTTTGATGGGATGAATCCTTTTCTTGGCAAAATAGGTTTTGGCAAACTGAACAAAATAAGGCTTGTGGTGTACTGGTATTTCATTAAGCGGAATAGAGGAAATATTTTGTAATATCCATTTTTTATTATAAATAAAATGAGCCTTAAATAGAGGCACTTGGAATAGATTATATAGCTGCTTACTAATTTTCTCATACTGCTTGGCAACATTTTCTCCAAAGTACACGCTAAGTACGAACTCCTTTGATTTTAGTTTGGCAAAACTTTTTTGAATTTGTTCATCAAGCTCATCTGAAATAACTCGCATAATTGTTTGGGACTTAATATCTTGCATGGTCGTGATACTTGGAAAAACCCGATGGCCACGTGCCTCAGCTAAAAGTGAAACATAATAGCCTAACCCTTGATAACGATGAGAACGACAAAGATTATAGACCCTCACATTTCGTAGCTCTGAGTATCGACTATCGGCCAGATAAGATCGAGAGGTAACAACTTCAACATCTGGAATATCAAAATTCCAATCAGACAATTGGTTCACAACAACAATGCTTATCATATTTTCGCCTTAGCAACAGGTTTTATTACAAGTAAATTTGCATCATAGGTTAAAATACCTAGCATGATAGAATTAATTAATCTACTAATTTTCACTGAATAATAATTATCATCTGACAATAAATTCTCCGAATAAGGATCGGCAACCACAACGTGCTTTTTCGTCTTATCATAACCAGCCAAAATAACAAAGTGTCCACTGGGATGCCCCTTAGTATCATTATAAAAAATCTCATTTTGAGAATTTACATATTCACGCGCGCATTGGTAGAGATAAGTTGCACTCAATCCTGTTAAAATAGGAAGCCCTTTATTAAATTGGCGGGTTAGCAATTTAGGGGTAAGATCCCTAAAACGCATTTCTCCCCCCAATTGTAAGAACTCTAGATAGGCTCTTGTTGCCAGGTGCAATTTTTTATCATATTTATATTTCAATTGCTCCATGAGCTTGGCAGAAACATCTACATGAATATCATTAAACCAGGTTGGGTCAAAAACATGTAAATTATACGTATAAATAATTGCTTGATAGCCTCGTCGCAAAGCGTGAATAGCTAACATAACAGCTAAGGTCCCACCACTTTCTAAGTAAGAGACGCCCGAAATTACTTCTTCAAGAGATATTTCATCTCCAAAATAATGGTAAACAGCATGCAAACTTGTTGGCCCACATGTCTCGTCATCTGGCTGTGTCAAAATCTTTATCGGAAGCATTAATTCTACCTGATCCTAAACACTATCTTTTAACCCACTTATAAGTAATATAGTAGGTTGTTCAAGTTATTAGCAATTTCCTGCAAAAATGTGTTAACATTTCATCTTCTCCAACTGAAACTATCAAAATGAATAATCAATAAGGAGTTTTTAAAGGTTATAACGTAGTTAAAATATAATAATCTCATTTTTAAATGGAAATTGGAGTATTTTGTGTGACAAATAAAATAGTTAATTTCATAAACTTGATCATCATCGGGTTTGGACTTTCTATCAGCTCTTGGGCGCTTGGGGCAACTCATGAACCTCTAACGATGGATCAGGGGTTTAAATTTGCGGCAAAAGTTAAAGATAAACAGACAGTTATCGCCCAGTGGCAGATAGCTCCAGGCCATTTTTTGTATCGAAAGCATCTTCAAATCAGTGCTGAATCTTCCAATATTAAGCTTGGCAAACCACTTTACCCTCAAGGAGTTATCAAGAACGAGCCTGGATTTGGTTCCTTTGAGGTGTATCAAGAAAAAGTCAATATTCCAATTCCCATTTTAAAAGCCAAGGGCAATAAAGTAACACTGGCAGTCCACTATCAAGGCTGTTCCGAGGAGGGCTATTGCTATCCACCTACCGAGAAAAAGGTAACCTTGGATTTAACCCAACCGGACCCTTCCATTAAAAATTTGACACAACCCATTGGAAAGACTTTTGATGTAGCCACGACTTTGCCTGATATTAAAGATCTTTCTGCTCCTTCCTCAGCCCAAGATAAAGTCTCAAAAGTATTAAGCTCAGGACATTTTTTTACCACAATCATAACTTTTCTTGGCTTTGGCGTGCTACTGGCTTTTACCCCTTGCGTGTTGCCTATGCTGCCCATACTATCGGGCATTATTGTAGGTCAACGTCGTGAACATTTAACTACCTTAAAAGCCTTTAGCTTATCTTTAATATATGTAATTAGTATGTCGCTAACCTATGCCATAGCAGGTATATTAATTGGATATGCTGGAGGCAGTATTCAAGCCATATTCCAAAAGCCTTGGCTGCTGACTAGCTTTAGCCTGATGTTTGTTGCTCTTGCCCTTTCCTTTTTTGGTCTTTATGAGCTTAAGCTTCCTCAATTCTTACAGAGTTTTTTATCAAAAGTAAGTAATAATCAGCGTAATGGCAGTTACTTGGGTGTAGCCATTATGGGATGTCTTGCAACTCTAATCGTCTCTCCTTGTGTTACACCAGCCTTGGTAGGTGCTTTGGGCTACATTGGAAAGACAGGTAATGCTGCATTGGGAGGCACTGCCCTATTTGCCCTAGGTTTGGGCATGGGCATTCCCTTACTCCTGATTTGTACGGCAGGCTCTAAGCTCTTACCAAAAGCTGGGATATGGATGGATCGTGTAAAATATGTTTTTGGCATAATTTTATTGGCTATGGCAATTTGGATTATTGACCGTATTTTGCCAGGTCCAATAACCTTAACACTATGGGCTGGTTTGCTCATTTTTGCTGCAAGCGCCATGGGATTATTTTCCGCCCCCAATCAAAAGATCGCTTCTCGCTTCAACCATGGACTGTCAGCAATATTTTTTATCTATGGGGTCATATTGCTTATTGGTGCAGCCATGGGCCACAACAATCCTTTGCAGCCTTTATATATTCCCAAAGCTCTAATAGCTAATGCCCAGAATGAAAATGTAACAACCCATTTTAAATCTGTTGCTGATGAGAAAGAGGTCAACAATGCAATCAATGATGCGAAAGGGAAAAATAAAATTGTGATGCTTGATTTCTATGCAAAGTGGTGTATTT
The DNA here is from genome assembly GCA_963817645.1 of uncultured Gammaproteobacteria bacterium. Taxonomy (GTDB): domain Bacteria; phylum Pseudomonadota; class Gammaproteobacteria; order UBA6002; family UBA6002; genus UBA6002. Next base: position 138,786 of record CAWFQC010000024.1, read on the forward strand.
CTTGTAAGTTAATGGAAAATAATACTTTTAACCATCCAGAAGTCGTCAAAGCACTTGAAAACTTTGTAACCTTAAAAGCAGATGTTACTGAAAATGATAAAATTGCTAAAAATCTGGAACAAAAATTTCAAGTGATTGCTCCCCCCACTTTTTTATTTTTTGATGCCACAGGTAAAGAGCTCGAGAAATATCGCATTGTCGGTGAAATGGGTCCCAAGGAATTCTTAGCGCATTTGAATACAGTCATTAAAACTATTAGTAAGGAGCTTTCTTCATCAACTGACGAACCACTTCAAATATACAAATACCGGTTGCAACGGAAACATTTAAGCTAGGAACACTTCCTAGCATTGGAATCTGAATTAAGTAATCACAATTTTTTTCGGTAAGTTTACGCAATCCTTTTCCTTCAGAACCCATTACTATTCCCAATGCTTCGCTATAGTCTACTTCCGTATATAGTGTCTTGGCATGTTCACTGGTACCATACAACCAAATTCCACGTTCCTTTAGCATTTCTAAGGTTCGCGCTAAATTAGTGACTTGAAAAAGGGGGTAAAAAGAGTGGCCCCTGAAGCCACCTTACTCACCACAGACGTCATTCCACAGGCACGATCCCTAGGAGCAATTACTGCATGCACTCCAGCCGCATTCGCCGTGCGAAGGCAAGCACCTAAATTATGTGGGTCTTGTATCCCATCAAGTATTAGTAGAAAGGGTAAAGCTATATTGTCCAAGTAATCTTCCAAATTTTTATACTGCTCTAGCGATTTTATGACAGCGACTATCCCTTGATGATGGGTAGTATCACTTAAGATATTTAAGTCGTTTCGGGTTTGCATTCTAACTTCAACACCTCTTTGCTTGGCAACACGCAGCAATTCACTCATTCTTTCGTCATTGCGATGACTATCGGCAACCAGGAACTCAATTCTCTCCAATTGCTTTAGCAAACACGCGTTAACGGCATGAAACCCATAGATGATGACATTTGACATAGGTTATCCATTCTTAATTTAATAAAAAATTGCATGTTAACCTCGCACGGAGTTTAAAGCATCATAATTCAGTGGAACTATTGCTCTGGCTGCTGGCACTTGAGCTACCCCCTCTCCCGCGCTATAATTTCTGCTAGAATCAATAAGTTACCAGCGGGAGAGGGTTGGGGTGAGGGCAAAGTTGGGAGCAGAGTTTGCCCTCACCCCAACCCTCTCCCGCTGGTAACTTATTGATTCTAACAAAGATTTTTTGCGCGGGAGAGGGGGCGGCTGCAAGTGCTACATGAGGCTGTTATCTTACTAAAAACTCCGAGGTATGTTAGCTTAAGTTTCCTTACTTGTGTAGATACCTATGGGCTTGTCCGCGGGACGACGGCAATTTTTTATTAAATTAAGAATACAGACTTCCTTAGGCGTTAGAATCCCTAAGAATAGACGACAAGAGTATAATAATTTTGGCTCTTCTGGAATTCCTGTGGTATTTTAAAAAAAAATTCCCCTTTTTTAAAGGAGGAAACTCTTGTCAACCACGGGAACTCCGGAAGAGTCATAATTTTTCTCTCAACTTTAAAATGTAAACAAATGAAAACAATAAACCGAATAAGTTTTGTTTTACTCTATGCCTTGCTCCTTGCATTATACGCCTGCAGTTCCTTTAATCCTGTCAGGGAAGAACAAGAATATGGCGTAACTACCACCCCCCATCAAATAAAGGCCCAGCCTAGAAGTCGTTATGGGAATCCTGATTGTTATAGCGTGGATGGAAAAACTTATTATGTAATGACATCAGCAAAAGGGTATTGCAAAACGGGTTTAGCCTCTTGGTATGGTACAAAGTTTCATGGTAAAAATACCTCAAGCCGAGAACCGTATGATATGTTTAAATTAACAGTCGCAAGCCGAAACCTACCCCTGCCTACTTATGTTGAAGTGACTAATTTAGAAAATGGCAAAAAAATTATCGCAAAAGTAAACGACCGTGGACCATTTAAACCAGACCGTATTATTGATTTATCTTATGCTGCCGCAACAAAATTAGGTTTTGCTAATAGAGGAACTGCCAACGTTCAAGTTAGGGCGATTGAGGTATGTGAGATGCAAAATGCTAAAAACAATTCTGGGATGATCTTGGCTAACAATAAAGAAATTCCAGAAATTGAAATTAACCCAATTGCTTTGCCTCAACCAACCCAAGGGGTAAAAGAAGTATTACTTGAGCGCTATCTTCAGCTAGGAGCATTTTTGAATAAAGAGAATGCCGTGCGGTTAAAAAATCAAATTAGGCTATATACTGAAGCCCCTATACTAATTAAAGAGGGGGCTCTTGATGAAAAAACCATTTATCGAGTACAAATCGGACCGTTCAAAAGTTCTCAAGACTCTGATACCCTATTGCATCTTTTAAATGCTCATGGTTTTGATGTGATTACTGTTTTTAGCTAAGAATTAATGATAAATTAGAACGCTGGCCCATTTTAAGAGAAGGAATTAGCAATGAGAAAAAGTGGAATTAAATATTTTCTGGTTATATTTATGTTAATTTGTAGCATAAATGACGATGCTATCTCGAAAACTAAATCATCTACAGAGAATACAGAGAATAGTCATTTAGCACAAACAACCCATTCTGCAAATCAACCCATTATCCCTAACCCGCCGACTGTTGATGCTAAGGGCTATATTTTAATGGATGCCAATACCGGAACCATATTAGCGGGAAACAATATAGAGGGTCGAATGGCTCCAGCAAGCTTAACTAAGCTGATGACACTTTATCAAGTCGCTGCTGCACTTAGGTTGAACCGGGTACACATTACCGACAAAGTTACCATCAGCGAAAAGGCTTGGCGCACTGGCGGCTCTAAGATGTTTATAAAAGTGGGAGACCAAGTACCTTTAAACGATCTGATTCAAGGTATCGCCGTAGTTTCTGGGAATGATGCTTGTGTTGCCGTGGCCGAACATCTAGCTGGCACTGAAGAGTCATTTGCTGACCTAATGAATCGTTCAGCTAAAATCTTAGGGATGAAAAATACTCACTATACGGACTCCACTGGACTACCAGACGCTTCGCTTTACACTTCGCCTAAAGACCTTGCTATTTTAACGCGAGCAATTGTGAATCAATTTCCTGAGTATTACCATTGGTACTCGCAAAAATGGTTCAATTATAATGGCATAAAGCAACCCAACCGTGACATTTTATTATGGCGCGATTCATCGATTGAAGGAATGAAAACAGGGCATACAGAAGATGCTGGCTACTGTTTAGTTTCAACTTCAAAACGAAATGACATGCGGTTAATTTCAGTTGTGATGGGCTCTTCTTCTACACGTGCAAGAGCGGCTGCCAGCTTAGCGCTTTTGAATTATGGCTTTAGATTTTACGAATCCCAAAAACTATATGCAGCTAACCAGCCAATTAAGCAGCCACGTGTTTGGTTCGGCAAAGAGAAAACAGTACCTGCCGGTGTAGAGCAAGATCTTTATGCCACCTTACCCGCTGGCCAGATGTCACATTTAGAGACTGATATCAGTGTAAACGACCTACTCAGAGCACCCATTCAAAAAGGAGCTACCATAGGAATGATCACTTTAAAACTAAATCATAAAGATTATTCCTCACAACCTTTAGTTGCTTTGCAGGAAATACCCAAGGGAGGGATTTTTTCTCGCATGAAAGATTACATATCCTACACGTTTAATAAATTGTTGCATTATTAAGAGACTTGAATAAAAAAATATACCCTAGCCCTCCTTCCAAAAGGAGGGAATAGTTTTTCTCCTTTCAGGAGGGTCAGGATTGTGACTAAGTCAAGTTTCATAAATATTGCTTACTTGAATGGCAATTTTATCCCTAAAGATGAGGCAAAAATCTCGGTCATGGACCGTGGCTTTTTATTTGGCGATGGCGTTTATGAAGTTATTCCCGTGTATAATCTTAAAATGTTTCGTTTTGAACAGCATATTAATCGATTGAATCGTTCATTGGCCGACATAAAACTGCAACCGATTTTGACGTTTGACCAATATAAAGAAATTTTTAATTATTTGCTTGAACAAAACAGACATCTAGGCGAGAACCAAGTCATTTATTTACAAATCACCCGAGGTTCAAGCCAAGATAGAAACCACGCCTTTCCAAATTATATTGAACCTACCGTTTTCGCTTATAGTTATCCCTTACTCACTGACCCTTATGAACAGCTAGTTCAAGGGGTAACAGCCATCACCTTGCCAGATATCCGCTGGCAGTATTGCAATATAAAATCCATTTCACTGCTGGCAAATGTTCTTCTTTATCAAGAAGCCATAAGCAATTCTTGCGCTGAGGCTATTTTAATACGCAATGGCCAAGCAATTGAAGGTGCTACCAGCAATCTATTTATGGTAAAAAATGGTGTTATTAAGACGCCGCCGTTATCAAGATTTATTTTAGGTGGAGTTACCCGCGACCTGATATTAGAACTTGCCAATGACCTGCAAATTCCAAGCCAAGAGACTGTTATCCAAAAAGAAGATTTGTTTATAGCTGATGAAGTATGGATTACCAGCTCTACCCGAACAATTTACCCTATTGTAAAAATCGATGGGCTGCAAATTGGAGAAGGAACACCAGGAGAAATTTGGCACAAAATGATAAGAAAATATCTATTATATGTTAAAAACCTGTAATTTTTTTGCTTTAGACTCTGTTTCTAATATAATGAAGGTGTCCTTCGTTAAAAATTAGTAGGTTATGGTTTATATAGAGTAATATATGTACAGTGATCAAGATATCAGCTTGCAATTTCCATGCAATTTTCCTATTAAGGTAATGGGGAAAGCTAATTCAGATTTTGAGTTTAAGATTATTACTATAATTCGCAAACATACTCCTGATTTAGGGGAAGCAGCCATAAAAATAAGACATAGCAAAGAAGGGACCTATATGTCGATTACAGCCATGATACCTGCTAAAAGCAAGCAACAATTGGATGCTCTCTATCAAGAGTTATCTGCTGAGAAGATGGTACTTATGCTGCTATAGCGCAATGATGATTCTGGCAAAAATCAAACGCTGTATTCAAAGGTTATTAGTGTTGGCGCTGTTTGGTTTGAATCAACTGATCAAACAATTAGGTTAAACACAAGCGATCAACTATTGACCAAGGTGCATTAACTCAGTCATCAATAAATGTAGAGAGATCAACATGAAAAAAGGCTGCTAAAAATTTAATTTGACGTAAATTTAGTGAACGTTTTCCATTTAAAATTTCAGAGACTACACCTTGGCTACCAATTTTTCGAAGATCTGATTGTTTTATCTGATGCGCTTCCATTAAGTATTTTAATGCATCTATTCCTTTTGTTTTTTGAGCAGGATAATGCTCTTCTTCATAGGCAGCAATTAAATTGCTGATTGCATCAACTAACCCAGCTAAATGATGATTTTCATCACTGCCGACTATTTCCAATAATCTATCAAGGTAAGAAACTAAAATATTAAACTCTTTATCATTTCTTGGGTGTTTTACAATAGGTGCAATATGATCCCAATACTTGATTGCTTCATCTAATAATGGTTGGTTTGTGATTTCTGCCAATTGATTCATCATATCATCACTTCTTTTTGAAATTGCGTTTATCATATTCGGCATGTGTCAATACATCTTTTATAAAAATCTTTTGTTTTTCAAAAAATATTATGGTAATTAATCTCAATTTATTGCCACCAATGTCAAATATATAATTATCACCTACTATGTCTACGGTATTAAAAGTCTTTTTAAGATCAGAAAAATTCTTAAAACTATTCTTTTTGACGATCCTATACCATCCCTCTAGCGCATTAGCTGATTGTTTGTATTTCTCTTTGGCTTCCCAAATTCGTTTTTGGGTGATTATGTGCATTTATTCTTCCTAATATTCAGAATAAGTATAAATCTCAAAATGAGATATTGCAAGTACATTATTGATGATTCTCGCAACTTCACTGCTAGCTTGAACAATAAAGCCTAATCTTGCAGGACTTCGCAGACTTTACTGACTAATTTCCAAGAAAAAGTGGTTACCCGTTTCCAATGAGTATATCCTTAAAGAGCAAGATCACCGGTTAGCGTTGACTAAACAAATTGAATACCCACAATAATTATTCTTTTGCAGAATTAAATTTGATATTCAGGTAATATATAAGCTAAGTAATGTTTTTATTACTGATTATCTTTAAAGATTGATAGGGATTTCAGAGAGGCTGGTTCTGATGACAGTAAAACGTTACCTGGCTGGCATTATCAAATGAAAGATTACTCCGTAATCAAAAAAATCAAATGCAATATTTGTATGACTATAAAAATGGTTGACATCATTTTCTGTATTTCTACTAGGACTGGTGGTAACTATTTCTCACCTAAAATATATTCTTCATGATTGAGTTTATTAAGAAAGAGGGAAGCTTGATGACAAAGTTCGTGCAAAATAATCTATTTTTTTATTTTCAGTGCGTCAAAAATGTCATCATTAGGCTGGCTTGCTGATCGTCCATTTTCTTAATTTTAAGCCTGTCTGTACTATAGGTTTTGTGGCAAAATGAAGTCAGCTTGCCACGAAAAGCAAACCCTATAAAAACTACTTTTTTTACGCCGCGCTCAACAATATTAGTCTGATATTCTTTTTCTATAATTTGGTTTAATGCAGTCTCTGCTGCTTTTCCTATATCTTCATCTTCCCTGGCGCGTTTGAATTCAAAGATAACGGCTTTGTTATAGAGAGAATCATTAGGGTCTCTGGGTGCCAGCATCAGATCATAATACCCATAACCACTCTCTCGATTTGAGTCTAATATTGCATTGGATTTATTCATGCTTAAACCTAGCATTCCCACCATAAAACCATGATAAAAAGCTTCATATTTATCATCACCCTGTGTCTTTACCTGCTTTTTTGAACCCTCGCGTACGCTGACAACCGCTTTAAAAAATTCCTGTAGCTGTTTACAAAAAGATTCTGCTTCTCCCCTTAAAAGATGTTGAATCAGGGATGAATGCTCACTGACACCTAAATCATTTAACCATACTGTAAAAATATCTCGATATAAACAGAGCACTTCCTGATTTGGGATTTTCAGGAAACAATCAATTTTATTTGAGGGTAAATCAATATTCTGTGAAGTGACTTTTAAATAACCTGAAGAGATCAGCAATACCCACAAATGCTCTAAGGCATTAATATTGCTATCAAAAATCAAGTGTTCGCCAACGCTTTTTTCTATCGCTTTACCTGAAACCCACGTTGCGACTGCCTCATTAATTTCCAATTGATCACACTCATCTCGTGGCTCTAATAAACTATCTCGAATCAACATATTATTACTGGTATCTAACCAATAACTACCAAACTTATTACGATCCAAACTTTTTATGACAGATAGTGGATTATAAATAATTTTGCCGCCAAACTCATAGCCGTTATACCAGTCTGCAAATTTTTTTGACTCCGCAATTTTGCCTGTTTCAAGCAGTAATTTATCGAGTTCTTCCTGGGTAAAACCAAAAAACTCTGAAAACGGTTCATCTAATACTGTCCAGACATCTATGTTATTTAACTGTGAAAATATCCCCGCACCAGCGATGCGGATGATGCCCGTCATTACACAAGTTTCTAAATCTTCATTATCTTTTAAGCTGTCGCCTAAAAATGTACCCATCATGGTTTTTAGTGCATCGAAATAATCACTTTCATCTGCTGATTTCTGTTTTGGTTTTGCTTTCAATCTTTGATGAATGGCCTGTTGAAAGGGGGTGTCGTATTCATCAATCAATATGACAACACGTTCGCCAAAATAGCGGTGAAGATAGTTCATCAATTTTTTTAAAGCTGTTTCATAATCATCATTATCAGCTTGCTTACCCATGATTTTTTCAAACATGGTTTTTTCAGTTTTTTTTAATTTATCATTATCTAATAGATAATCATGGGTCAAATAAAGCGTACTCACTAAATTTCTAAACATCCCCAAAAATTCTTCATAATTATTTTGTCCAAGTGTTTTAAAATTCATGGAAATAACGGGATATTTACCGCGATAATCCATACAGGATTTTCCATTGTTGAGTTTTGCGCTTTCAATTTTTAATCCTTCAAATAATTTTTGACTTACCTCTTTCTTGCGTATATCAAAAAACCATCCCAACATATTAAAATTGATACTCTTGCCAAATCGACGTGGGCGGGTGATTGAGGATATTCTGCGTGGTTTTTCAAGGATTTCTTTGATGAACAAAGTCTTATCAACAAAATGATACATATGCTGGCCATTCTCTTTTTTAACCAATTCTGCAAAGCTGCTTTCACTGACAGGAAAAAGTTTTTGATTCATGTTAATTACCTTTCTTTAAGTTGTTCCTATCAATTTTAAATATATATTCATATCAACAACTGGATGCGAATTTTAATCACTTAACGTTTCCAACCATTCATAAATTTCAGTAATAAGGGGATGGCACTTAGCGCATTTTACACCACATTGATTGGTCTTTATCTTTTTTTGCAGATGACCTTTACGAATAAATAACGCCAACATCTGCCGTAAGATTTCAGGATCTAATTTAAAATGATTAGTAAGGTCTTGCATACTAACCAAGCGTTTTTCTTGTAAATATTGCTTTAATGTAATTAACATCATACGGTTAATTCTTTATCAGTATTAAGCATATGTTTATTGCTTCCAAGCCTTTTCATTATTGATATAACTATGCTAAAAATAGCAGAAATAGCAGCTATCCAAATAAACGATTGCCTGGGATGATGCTTGAAAGTGGCTAATTGATAAAAAATGGTGGCAACAGCATAGGCCAACCCTGTACTCCAAGCCGCTGAAAAAAGAGCCCATTTTTTATTTAATTCCTTTGCCATAACAGCCGTAGCTGAAATGCAAGGGAAATACAATAAAATAAAAAGTAAATATGCAAAAGCAGCTACCGGTCCTGAAAAATGTTCATACATAACACCAAAGAGCTGATGGTTAACTGTTTGCTCAGGAGAACTTGCAATTATAGGGTTAATAAAGGAATTTTTAAGCGCTGCTAAATTCTTTGGAATAGAGGCAACAGCTTCTTTTAATTCAGCCAACACTGTGGCTGATGAGGCTTGATTTTCCATGAGATTGGCTTCTTGAGTGTATAGCGTATTTAAAGTGGCTACAACGACTTCCTTCGCAAGTATTCCAGTAACCAACCCTACCGTTGCTGGCCAGTTCTTTTCTTGAATACCCATTGGCTTAAAAATAGGCGTGATGGTACGACCCACAGAAGATAACAATGAATGATTGCTACTCTCTCTTTGATTTAAGGAGCCATCAATGTTAATTGCATTTAAAATGCCGATGAGCATACAAATAGGAATAATTAACTTTCCAGCACTAAAAATAAAACTCTTAAGACGCTGCCAGGTTTGTCTTACTAGTACTGCTAAAGTTGGCAAGTGATAGGCTGGCAGCTCTAAGACCAATGGCGTAAGATCCCCTTTTAACATAGTCTTTCTTAAAATAAAGCCTGTTAATACCGCAGCAATCATGCCAATGAAATACAACATGAAAACAATATTCTGACCACCCGCAGGAAAAAAGGCGGCTGTGAACACGGCAAATATAGCTAAACGAGCACCACAAGACATGAAGGGACTCATCAGGATAGTTAAGGTACGATCTCGTGGGTCCTCTAGGGTTCTGGCCGCTAAAATAGCAGGCACATTACAACCAAATCCGATGATCATAGGAACAAATGACCTACCAGGTAAGCCGACGGTCCGCATGAAACGGTCAATTACAAATATAGCTCTTGCCATATAGCCACAACTTTCCAAAAATGCCACAAAAAAGAACATGCCACCAATGATTGGGATGAAGGTGATTGTTGTATTTATACCTCGACCAAAACCTGCGGCCAATAAGGCAATAATCCAGTTAGGTGCATGAATAGAAAAGAGAAGCTGCGTCAAACCACTTACAAAAAGTGCATTTGAGCTGATATCAAAAAAATCTTGAAAAGCGCCCCCCAAATTAATTGCAAATAGAAACATCAGATACATGACTGCAAAAAAAATAGGAATGCCTAAAAAGCGATTCAAAATTATTTTATCGATGCGCTCGGTGAAAGGGGTATTCACTGTTTCTTGAATAGCAACAGCCGCAGTTATTTGATGCGCATGGGTATAGATAATATCTGCAAAGATAATATCTAAATCTTCTTGAAATACCCCTTCCAGATGTTTTTTCAATTCGGATATTTTTAATGTGAGAACAGGTGAAAATTTTTTTTCCGAAAAATCAAGATCCTGTAAGGCTTGCTGCGAAAGCCACTGCGAACAAAAGTTATAGGCAGGTAGTTCTAGCGCAATATCCGAAGCTAGGTTGGCTATAGCCTTTTTAAGTGAATCAGGATAAGTTATGTTAGATTTTCTCGGAAAATTCTGACCAGTTAATTTTGAAATAATCTTTTTTAATTCCGTAATACCTGTTCCCTTATTTGCAATTAACCCACAAACAGGACAACCGAGCCTTTTTTGCAATGCATTTAAATCTAACTTGATACTTCGTTTGTTAGCAATATCCATCATATTAACAGCAACCACTAATGGAATCTCCATGGTTAGCAGTTGCAATGTTAGATACAAATGCCTCTCTAAATGGGCAGCATCAATAATGTTAACAATAATATCGGCTTGCCCAGAGAGGATATAATCACAGGCAATCTGCTCATCGATTGCTTGATGTTTGGAAGAAGTGGAAAGTTGGTAGATGCCAGGTAAATCAACAACACTTATCTGAGTTTGTTGAAAATTACATTGCCCTATTCTGCGCTCTACTGTTACTCCAGGCCAATTGCCTACTTTTTGGAATGATCCGGTGAGCGCATTAAACAATGTGCTTTTGCCACAGTTAGGATTCCCAATAAGACTGATGGTCACTGCCGTCATTTTATATTTTTTCCAGTTTTAAAATGGAAGCTTCATTCTTTCGCAAGCAAATTGAAAAGCCTCTAATACTTATTTCAATAGGATCACCAAAAGGAGCTATACCGATGACCTTTACCTCAGTTCCTGGTGTCAACCCCATGATCAGTAACTTTCGTCTATAAAAATTTTGGCCGCCTGCAAAATAACCAATAATTTTAGCTCTCTCACCTAAATTTAAATCGCCTAAAGAAACCATAACACCTCCAAAAAAATAGGTAGGTAAACAGTATTATCCCAAAGCGTTCTTAAGGTGTCAATGTAACTGAGAATCATTCTCATAACTGTTATTATTTTTAAATGGGGGGGAATACGACAAGTTACAGTAAATTACCGGAATTTTAACGAAGTTATGATTGGCGTAACAATTCATTATTATCTTAAATAACGTCAGTTCGACGAATCTAAGCAGAGCTAGAGTGGATTAGGGCCCCTGCCATTAAGTAAAAGTCTTCGCTCCTTGCCGTCGTCCCGCGGCTTGTCCGCAGGTTCCTGGATCCCGCGGACAAGCCGCGGGACGACGGCAGTAGAGATACATATCCTTAACTTATAATATGGCAGTGAGATTATATCCCTCCGCCTAATCCACCCTACCTCTGCTTAGATTCGTCGAACTGACGTTAAATAATCAGCTCTTCCGGAATTTCTGTGGTATTTTAAAAAAATCCCCCTTAATCCCCCTTTTTTAGAGAGGGAAACTCCTGTCAACCACGGGAATTCCGGAAGAGCAATAATCTTAGGCATGAACAGGGTGAAAAAAAAATGAAAGGGTATACGCTGATAGAGATTTTAATTACATTATTGTTAATTGGCATTCTCGCAGCTACTGCGATACCTATCTTTCAGATACCAACACTCAAAACACGGCAAACAATTGTGAAAGCAAACTTGCTAGAGTTAGCAACAGCCTTAGAGCAGCACCATTCTCTTAATGAAAGCTACGAAAACTTTACTATCCCAATTCACCTAACAACAGTCAAAGGCTATAAGCTGAGCATTAAAGCCAATAAAGAGAATTTTCTGCTGGCTGCAATCCCTATTGCAGCCCAAAGTGAGGATCCTTGTGGTATCTTCTCTCTAGATCAAGAAGGGAATAAAACAATAAGCGGTAAAGGAGATGTAAATGAATGCTGGTAAAAATTTGCTAAGTAAAATACATGCTTATCCGAAAAGTACCTGTAGATTAGTTTTTATTTTAGCTGTATCTCCATGGTTGCACTTGCAGCAGCCCCCTCTCCCGCGCAAAAAAGTTTTAAGAAACAATAAGCTATTGCGGGAGAGGGTTGGGGTCAAACTCTGCTTCCAGCTTTTCCCTCACCCCAACCCTCTCCCGCTGGTAACTTATTGATTCTATGAAAATTAGAGCGCGGGAGAGGGGGTAGCTGCAAGTGCTACTATGAGGCTGTTTGCTCACTAAAAGACGTCAGTTCGACGAATCGAAGCAGAGGTAGAGTGATTAGGGCCCCTGCCATGATCTGCCTAATATTAGGCGGCATCCCTATGCTGAACTTCCTTCTTAATTTTGCTGCCCAATTTCATTTTGGTAATTTTTAAGTCGTAAGCATTTTGTAGTTTTAACCAAAACTCAGCACTTGTTCCAAAAAATACCGAAAGTCTCAACGCTGTGTCAGTTGTTATCGAGCGTCGACCATTTAATATTTCAGTGATTCTATTTGTAGGGACATGAAGTTTTTCCGCAAATTTATTTGCAGATAATTTCAGCTCTTCTAGCTCATCTTTTAAAATTTCACCCGGATGTATGGGTCGCATTTTATTCATTGTCGTCACTCCTAATGATAATCAACTATCTCAACGTCATGGGCTTCATCATTTATCCATTTAAAACATATACGCCACTGAAGGTTAATTCGTATGCTAAATTGTCCCTTCTTATTACCGCGCAATGCTTCAAAATGGTTGCTTGGTAAATATTTCAAATCATCCAAACAAGTTGCCTCATCGAGAATTTGCAGTCTTCGCTCAGCTTGTTTTTGAAATACTTGCCATTGTTTTACTCTTTTTCCTAGATAGAAATCTTCAGTAGCTTTATTTTTAAATGTCCTAATCATAAAATAATTATAATAGATTTTACGCTTTACGTAAAACATAAGTTTTGTCCAATGAATGCCGGTAAAAATTTGCTAAGTAAAATGCATGCTTATCCGAAAAGTACCTGTAGATTAGTTTTTATGATATTCTTCCCTGTTTTTTAGAGCATGGAGTATGTGTGGCATTTGCGTCCCGATTGAGACACAATTAATAATAGTACTAAGAGGGTTATATATTATGAGCAAAACAGCTTATGTCAGAGCAAGGATAGAGCCTGAATTAAAAATGAAAGCGGAGGCTATATTCGATGAGCTTGGTGTTACAGCCACTCAGGTCATTACTATGCTCTATAAACAAGTTTCAAGAAAACATGAGATACCGCTTGATCTAAATTTACCTAATAGAGAGACAGAAAAAGCTATTGATGAGGCTAAGAAAGGTCAAGATATTGTAACTTGCAAAGATGCTGACGATTTGTTTGATAAATTGGGTATATGATGCTTACCCCTATCTACAAAAAGAAATTTGAAAGAGATTTAAAGCGGGTATCTAAGCGTGGAAAGTCTATTGAAAAAATAAAGACTGTAATGCGCCGATTAATTGAAGAAAAAACTTTGGAGGCAAAATATTGCGATCATCCATTAAGAGGCAAACATGTAGACACAAGGGAGTGTCACATTGAGCCGGATTGGCTTTTAATCTATATGCTTCAAAATAATTCCAGATTTTTACACTTAATGGCAGTGCCACTACGTCGTCCCACTGCCATTAAGTTAAGCAATCTGTCGTCCGGTGATGGTTTGATCACGGAATCTAGGGAAGTGCCCCTATCCTGGATCCCGCGAACAAGTCGCGGGACGACGTAGTGAGAGCTAATTGACGACAGGCCCTAGCTCTGGCAGTCACTCTGATCTATTTGAATAGTAAGTTCGCATTTTACATAACGGCAGGGTTAAAAAAGCAAATAGTCAACACTATAACTATAGTTTAAACTTCAACATCAAACTATTTGCGTTAGAATCATCAAACTTCTCATATAATGAATCATGTCGTTGCCTTTCATGAGTAACCCAAATTTCTTGCACCCATTCATTTTCAAACGATATGTCTCCCTCTGGAGACATAATTTCAGTAAGTAAGCTAAACACACATTGTGCATATGTCTCACTTGATGCTCTCGATTCTGCTTTGGGATAGCCAGAGACGTTTCTAATAGAGATACCCTTTTCAACGGTAATAGTTTGCTCACACATGGTTCCGGCAACATTGCCCCCGTTACTTGCTGCAAGATCAACTACAACAGCATTGTGTGGTAAAAATCTTAAACTTTCTTCATCAATTAATAAAGGCGCTTTTTTTCCAGGTGTCCTTGCTGCTGTAACTACAAGTGTTGCTTCAATCAGATATGGCTTAATAAAATCTATCTGTTGTTCAGCAGTGGGTAAGACGTGATATGTTATTCCAGCAGCCTCTAACTCAGATCGGTGATTCTCTTTTCTACCAAGCAACTGAACTGGAATCTTATATTTTAGTCCCTCAAACGCAGCGCTCATTCCCGCGGCCCCAGTACCAATGACTGTTAGCTTTGCTGGTTTCTCTCCTTGATAATGTTTTAAGGCATCATGAAATGCCAATCTACCCGCAATACGGCTCATTGCTGCCTGTGCGTTTTTTGAATCAAGGATAGAGATGCTTTTAAATAAATCAAATGATAGCGTTGTTAACCCTAACTCTTGCCAAGTAGCAATATGATTATCAGCCACGAATGGAAATAAAAATCCTAACATAGCCGTGTTTTCATGAAAATGTTCATTTTCCAGGAGCTCTCGTTCTTTGCTCGGACGGAGAACTCGTACAATAAACGTATTGGCAGGAAATCCTGATGCTGTTAAGGAAAATAGTTTCGCACCCGCATTTATATATTCAATATTTGTGAATCCTGCATTCAATCCGGCATCTGCTTCAACGAGTACTCGATAGCCTTTATCTACTAAGATGCCTACGATTTGAGGTGTTAAAGCAACACGTTTTTCTTCGTAGAGGGTTTCCCTAACTACAAGAATTTGTTTGAAATGCATTATTGCCTCTTTAGCGCTGTTTACGCCTCAAATTATCATCGATAGCACAAATCAAAACAGAATGAGAATGAGAATGAGAATGAGAATGAGAATGAGAATGAGACCAGGATAATTGTCTCGACAGTGTTGAGACAATGTCTCGATCAGGAAATGATTTGGCAAACTTGATCAATATCTCACTTATTCTTTTAATCCCCCATTTCTTAATTCCCTAGGCAATGCAAAGACAATATTCTCTTCACTGCCTTTAAGTTCAGTTGCCATGCTACCTCCCCATTCTTTCAGCTTGGCGATAACCCTTTGCACTAATATCTCGGGGGCAGAAGCGCCAGCCGTTACTCCAACTATCTCCTTGCCCTCCACCCATTCTTTTTTCATATTCTCTGCATTATCTACTAAATAGGACTCTACTCCTAACCGCTCAGCAAGCTCCTTTAATCTAGTGGAATTTGAACTATTGACAGACCCCACCACAATAACGATATCTGACTGATTAGCTAAAACCTTAACGGCATCTTGACGATTTTGAGTTGCATAGCATATATCTTCCCGTCTCGGCCCTTTAATCTCAGGGAATCTTTCCTGTAGTGCCTGAATAATACGAACAGTATCGTCAACTGATAAGGTGGTTTGAGTGACATAACAAAGTTTATTTGGATTTTTAATTTTTAATTTTGCTACATCATTTTCATTCTCAATTAAATAAATACCGGCATGATCATTATTGTATTGTCCCATCGTTCCTTCTACTTCTGGGTGCCCTGAGTGACCTATTAGGATACATTCCCACCCTTCACGGCTACAACGTGCAACTTCCATATGAACTTTAGTTACCAATGGACAGGTGGCATCAAAGACTTTGAAATTCCTCAGAGCAGAGTCATGCCGTACCTGCTGAGAAACTCCATGAGCACTGAAGATCACAATTGAGCCTTCTGGTATTTTTTCCAAATGATCAGTAAAGATTGCTCCACGCTCTCTTAATTTATTGACGACATATTCGTTATGAACGACTTCATGTCTGACCCAGATAGGCGGTCCAAAAATGTCCAATGCACGCTCAACAATTTCGATAGCTCTATCAACACCAGCACAAAATCCCCTGGGATTTGCAAGTAATATTTGCATTCTATCTTTTCCTAAAAATATCAACAACTAACATGCCAGAACCTATTGAAATGGCAGTATCGGCAAAATTAAAAATCGGCCAACTCCAATCTTGGATATGGAAATGGATAAAATCAATCACGAATCCATAAGAGATTCTATCTAAGAGATTGCCAATGGCTCCGCCCAAGATTAACGCCAAACTAACTTTTAGCCAATAATTTCTAGAAGGTAGTCGATAAAGCCAAATACATAGAACAGCGCTAATCAAGGTAGCAATTGTCATAAAGAACCAAAGTGCTAAATTTCCCTTTTGGCTCAAAAAGTTAAAAGCAGCACCCCTGTTGTGCGCTAAAGTGATATTCAAAAAAGACAGTAGATAGATGGAATCTGTATATGGCTCATAATAAACTATTAAGTATTTAGTTGATTGATCCAAAATGATGATGATTAAAGATAGCCATAGCCAATAAAGTCCACGTTGTTTTTCAATAATAACCGTATCCAAATATTTATCTCACCTTTAGGAAGTGGGCATAAGATAATTTAACGGCTTTTCCAGAATTCCTGTGGTATTTAAAAAAATCCCCCTTCATTCCCCTTTTTCAAAGAGGAACGTGAAACTCTTGTCAACCACGGGAATTCCGGAAAAGCCAATTTAACTTGATTATCTCATGCATACTTATAATTAACATAATCCTCGATTTTATTATTAATTCACGTTCCTAAGCAAATAATCGGCGTTCTCCACTGCCAGTAATATTTTCCACACAACGTTGGCAAATGTCAGGATGGTCAAGATCCTGTCCAACATCTGATCTGCGATGCCAGCAACGCAGGCATTTAGGGTTCATTGAAGCTCGCACGCTAACTTTCATTTTTAGTTTAGAGGGAGCGATGCCTAAATTAGCTTCTTCTTCAGAAACATTGAGCTGCTCACTCTCTTCTAATGCTTCAATTTCTGCCTTCGAAGTAATTAAAATAAATCGCAATTCATCACCAAATCGATTCAATAAAGCTTCTAGGTCACTAGAGCAGTAAAGCGTGACTTCAGCTGCCAGAGGAGAACCAATAACATTATCATTTCGCGCTTGTTCAAGTTTCTGGTTAACTTGTTCACGAATTGCCATGACTGTTTGCCAATTGTCTCTGGCTTTTTTAGAAATATTACCCAGGTTTTGATACCAGGTTGATAGAAATACTGATTCCACAGGCCTTTCTCGAAAATGCTGCCAAATCTCTTCTGCTGTAAAGGAAAGAATAGGTGCCATCCATCTTACCATTGCCTGCAAAATATGAAAGATAGCTGTTTGAGCCGACCGGCGAGCAAGACTGTTTGCCTTTGTTGTATACAATCGATCCTTCAATATATCTAAGTAAAAACTACCCATTTCCACTGTACAGAAATGATGAATCTTTTGGGAAACAAGATGAAACTGATAGCTGGTGTATGCAGCAACTATTTCTTCCTGAAGTTGAAGGGTTGTATCTAATGCCCACTGATCAAGTTCCAACATGTCGGCAAAATGTATTCCGTCTTCCTCATAGGTAAAATCAGCTAAATTAGAGAGGAAGAACCGTGCAGTATTACGAATCCGCCGATAGGCTTCAGAGGATCTTTCAAGTATTTCTTCCGAGACTGTCATTTCTCCGCGGTAATCAGTTGTTGCGATCCAAAGCCTTAATACATCGGCACCCATTCGACTGATGATCTTCTCAGGTGCAATCACATTGCCAAGGGATTTAGACATCTTCCTGCCCTGAGCATCCACTGTAAAGCCATGCGTTAATACACTAAAAAATGGAGCTCTAGCATACATAGCAATGGACGACAATAATGAAGTTTGAAACCAGCCGCGATGCTGATCAGAACCTTCAAGGTAAAGATCTGCGGGTGAATGCAATTCTTTTCTTTGATTAAGTACACATTCGTGACTTGCGCCAGCATCAAACCAAACATCTAAGGTGTCAGTTACTTTTTCATATTGATCGCTATTGCTGCCCAACAAATCTTTTGCATCAAGCTCTTGCCAGACTTCTATGCCTTTTTCCTCAACCTTCTTAGCTACTTTTTCCATAATTTCTAATGTATCAGGATGAAGCTCTTGACTATGCTTATTGAGAAAAAGCGGGATTGGTGTATTCCATATTCGCTGCCTTGAAATGCACCAATCAGGTCTTTTTTGAATCATATCGGCAATCCTCATTTTACCCCAATCAGGAATCCAGGTGGTTTTTTCTACTGCAGCCAGTGCCTGCTCACGTAAACCATTTTTCTCCATACTAAGAAACCATTGAGGAGTCGCTCGGTAAATTAGAGGTGTTTTGTGGCGCCAGCAATGCGGATAGCTATGTATTAGTTTTGCCTCATGCAATAAATTCTCACTATCATTTAATACTGTAACCACATGCTCATTAGCTTTAAAGACATACTCGCCAGCAAAAAAAGGAATACCTGGAAGAAACACACCCTTTGCATCTACAGGATTATCCAGAGGCAGTTTATATTGATTTCCGACTAAATAATCTTCTTGGCCATGGGCAGGTGCGATATGAACTGCACCTGTACCAGCATCTAAAGTAACATGATTGCTTGCAACAACTGGAACCTCTCTCATGAGAAAGGGATGATGTAAACGAATGCCTTCAAGTTCAATGCCCTGAAAAGTTGCAAGTAATTGATAATCAGAAATTTCGCATCGGGCCAAGAAAGGCTGCAATAATTCTTCAGCGACGACTAACAAGGGTGCAGCAACATTTAATGGTTCTATGAGAAGATAAGAATGACTTGGATTCAAAGCAACAGCTTGATTCGCTGGCAAGGTCCAAGGTGTAGTTGTCCATATGGGAAGTGCAATTTCGGGGTTTACTAAAAATAGTCCCAGCCTTTCCACCACTTCTTCACTCTTAACTACCCTAAATAAGGCATCTATTGCAAAAGATTCCTTATCTTTATATTCAACTTCTGCTTCAGCAAGGGCAGAGCCACACTCAGTGCACCAATGAACTGGCTTATGCCCTGGTTGCAAGTGACCATTGGCAATCATTTTCGCTAAGGATCGGATGACATTTGCTTCATAAGCATAATCCATTGTCAGATAAGGATTCTTCCAATCACCTAAAATACCTAGACGGATGAAATCAGATCGTTGAATTTCTACCTGCAAATAAGCATATTCTCGACAAGCCTTTATAAAATCTTTTTTGGAGATATGTGTTGATTTAACAAGTTTTTTTTCAACGTTAAGCTCAATGGGCAAGCCATGGCAATCCCACCCTGGAACATAAGGAGCATCAAAATTACTTAAGGTTTTAGATTTAATGATGATATCTTTTAAAGTTTTATTAACAGCATGACCTATATGGATTCGACCATTTGCATAGGGTGGGCCATCATGCAATATAAATTTTTTTTTCTCTTTTCCTGCTAAGCGAAGTTGCTGATATAAATCAATTTCTTGCCAAAATGAGATAATTTCTGGCTCCCTGGCAGGTAAATTTGCTTTCATAGGGAAATCAGTTTTAGGTAAATTAAGCGTATTTTTATAATCGGTCATAGAATCTCTTTTAAATTTTAATAGGGAGAATAATTAACTGCTTACCAAGAGCAAAAATTTTTTTCTGCAAAATAAGGGATGTTTCATTATCTAACAATCTAGTGAACCAAGTCTCACGCTCTAAAATTAACTTACTTGCAAAGAAGGTGCAATCTCTATATAACTCACTAATTGTCTTTGCACATTCAAGCAATGGGTCAATAACTTCAGTATCAAATATTGCATATTTTTCTGAACTATAGCCAAATTGCTGACAGTAATTAACCAAATAATCTAGATTGCTTTCAACTTCACTACGCATTTTTTCTAGAGTTTCAATTCCTTGAAAGCTTTGAACATCAACTACACCTGCACTTATGAAAATAAAATTCTTAAAATGTCCGGGAAATAATCGCAAAGCATTCAGTAGCGTATGCATAGCAATGCCAGGATTTTTTGCTATAAAAAAAACGGCAGTTGGTTTTTTAGGATCTGGAGGGAGAATTGGCTGTGTTGTCTTTCTTATTTCCAGCGTTAATTTCGCATCTATTACTTTTAATTTTTCACTAATTAGCAGGTAGTGGCGTTTGATAAATAAACAAATCATGATCACAGAGAGGGTAATGATTAAGGTTAGCCAGCCGCCTTGCAAAAACTTGGAGGAGACCATGACCATCAGAATTGAAATAGAAATAGTAAAAGCAAATATAGAAAAGGGAAATCTGGTTTTCCAACGCTTATCAACCTTTCTATGCTGCCACCAGTAAACACAAAGCCCCAAAAGCGACAACGAGAAAGTGATAAAGACATTGATACTATACAGTACAACCAACAGATGAGTGCTACCACGAGTCCATAACAACAAGGCGATTGCACCAACTCCATAGAAAATTAAACTATTTTGCATAACTAGACGATAGGAAAGATGACGAAAACGGCTGGGAACCCAATCGTCCATCGCCATATTGCCAAGGGTAGCTGGACCGGCAATGAAACCTGTATTTGCTGCAACAAGCAATAACCCCGCCTCCAGCAATAATAAGACAGATAAAGAAACACCGCCCAGGGTATTATCCTTCAATATTAAACGGAAAACTGTCGCATTGAGTGTTTCTCCAACAACAGGCTGAACCTTCCAGAGAAGATACAATAACATGAGACCACCGGCTGTGATGCTAAGCGAAATTGCAATGTAGCCCATAGCCCACTTACCCGTATGAACACGAGGTTCTGCTAAACGATGTACATTGTTTGAAACAGCCTCAAGTCCCGTATAGGTTCCCGCTCCCACTGAATAGGAATGCAGCAATAGAAATAGTAAAGGCGTCCAGCCAATAGACTGTTTTAGCTGTACAGTGTCGGAAACAGCCTGTGACATAACTGGAAAAATGCCTTGACGATGAGAAAACAGACCATAGAAAATAATAGCAACATGGGTAATCACAAATCCAAGAAAAATAGGTAACAAGAATTTGATGGACTCTTTCATCCCCCTTATGTTTAGGAGTAATAACAATAAAACAATGATAATATCCGCTGAAAGCTGAACATGATGAATAGCATTAGGCACAAGACTGAAAATGGCATCTGAACCGCTGGCAATTGAGATCGTAATAGTGAGGGTATAGTCGACAATCAGCGCTGCCCCTGAAACTAGGCCAGCGTAAGGATGCAGCAACTGCGTTGCAACTTTATATCCTCCTCCACCATTTGGAAATAGTTCAATAACTTGGTTATAACTCAAGCCAAGTATAAAAACGGTGATAGCTGTTGCAATGGCAATATATAGAATTAAATGTTGGTACTTCCCTAAAGCCAGATAAGCTTCTTCTGGCCCATAGCAGGAAGAAGATAAACCATCAGCACCTAGGCCTATCCAAGCAAAGAAAGCAACTAACGCAATATGTCGAAAGATTTGCTTATCAAATGGATTAAGTTCTCTTCCTATGAGAATTTTCCGTAGCCATTGTAAAAACCGCAAGGCAACTCCTTAATCATCCTAATTTTTAAGAAAATATTCTTTGGCTTGCAAAATATCTATTTTTATTTGATCTATTAAATCATCCACTGAATCGAATTTTACTTCATCGCGCAGTTTGAATAAAAACTGGATGATAACATTCTTCCCATAAATATTCTGGTTAAAATCCAACAAATGCACTTCCAAGAGCATCCTGGTTTTGCCGCAGACAGTTGGTCTCGTACCAATGTTTGCAACTCCTGAGATTGGTCGATCAAGTATCCCCATCATTTTAACTACAAACACGCCAGCTAGAGGCACTCTCCTTCGATGAACATCAAGGTTTGCTGTTGGGAAACCAAAAATTCTACCACGCTTAGCTCCGTGCACCACTTTCCCATGCATTTCAAAGGGTCGGCCTAATAGCTTTGGAATTAATTCTAAGTCACCTGTTTCCAACAATTTTCTGATACGAGTGCTGCTTACCCTTTCCCCTAGGATATCTAATGTTGGCATACAATCAGCTTGAAATTGAAACATTTTCCCCATTTTCTGCAATAAGGCGCAATCCCCTGAGCGTAGATAGCCAAAACGAAAATCATCACCTACCAATACATATGAAGCCGCCAACTTATTGACCAATAGCTCTGTTACAAAATTTTCAGGTTTTTGCATTGCAATTTGGTGGTTAAAGCGAAGGCAGAGAACGTAATCTATGCCCTGCTGCCTAAAAGCAGCTATTTTTTCTCTTAAGCGCATTAACCGGGAGGTATTATTATGAGGCGAAAAAAATTCATTAGGTTGCGGTTCGAAAATAATAGCCATTGTCGGACGATTAATTTCGCGGGCTTTTTCTTGTAGTTTTTCCAGCAATTTGCGATGACCTAAATGCAATCCATCGAAATTGCCAATAGTAACAACTCCCCCTCGATGCTTTTGCTTTATATTATAATCACCTCGAATCACTTGCATTCGACTTACTTCTTAACGATTTTATTACTCGAACCACCTTCCTGATGAACCTTAAACCGTTGCCTGAATGAAATCAAGGACAATGGGGAACTTTTCAATGTGAGAAGTCAAATCAAGAAAAACAAGAAAAAAGTTGACAAACTTACAGGCAAACGGCATATTCCGTGTTTATTGTTTAATACTATATTTTGGAGTTTGATAACAGTGGCGAATACAGCACAAGCAAAAAAAAGGGCACGACAAGCAGAGAAACATCGCCTGCACAACTCTAGTCTGCGCTCAAGAATGCGCACTTCCCTTAAAAAAGTAATCAAGGCAATTGAGGGAGGCAATAAGGAAGAAGCTCAAAGTGCCTATATTCAGGCAGTGCCATATATCGATGGGATGGTCAATAAAAAGCTAATTCACAAAAATAGGGCAGCACGCCATAAAAGCCGATTGACTGCTCACATTAAAAATTTAGATTAAAAATCTGCTGGATTTCTTTCAGAAAATTTTGGCAAAAAACTAGGGCCTGTCGTCAATTAGCTTCCACTACGTCGTCCCACTGCCATTAAGTTAAGGGCATTTCCTCTTCGCCGTCGTCCCGCGACTCCCGCTACGTCGTCCCGCGACTTGTTCGCGGGATCCAGGATAGGGGCACTTCCCTAGATTCCGTGATCAAACCATCACCGGACGATAGATTGCTTAACTTAATAGCAGTGGGACGAAGACCCAGAGCTGAAGTCTGATCTGATTCACCTTCAAAGAAAAAAATCAGCCTTCTTCATAAGATTGGCGCTGGATTCCTCGCATGAAAGGTTTGAGCATTCTACAAGCACCATGCGGCGAGGAACGACGGCGAGGAGGAGGAAATGCCCTTAAACTTAATGGCAGTGAGACTTAGTGGGAGCTAATTGACGACAGACCCTAGTAGGATTCATAGCGCAAGTCTTGTAATAGATTCCCGCTTGATAGTGATGGATTCTTGGAAAATTTAAGATATCGATTTATTGGCTATTCCGGAATTCCTGTAATATTTTAAAAAAATCCCCCTTAATCCCCCTTTTTCAAAGGAGGAAACTCTTGTCAACCACGGGAATTTCGAAAGAGCCGATTTATTCTCTTCAAGCAATAGGGAGGGCACTTACACGCCGTGTAAGTGCCCTGGCGGTCGTAATTAATTTCAGCAAGGTCGTTTCAATGGTCCCTCCACTTCTTCCTGTGAAACTACTCCTTGTCTTTACAGAAGAGAGAGATACTTAATAAAGAGAGGCAATCTAGCTGAGAATACACTTATCTCTTGAACCATCATCGATAGCATTATCCTGTTCTTCTATAGCCTTGCCCTGTTTTTCTCTAGCATTATCCTGTTCTTCGCTAGCATTATCCTGTTCTTCGCTAGTACTATCCTGTTCTTCGCTAGTACTATCCTGTTCTTCACCAGTATAGCTAAGGGGTCGACCTCGGCAAACTTCAAGTACCTTATCTTCAATGTGGATTCTAGTTTTAAATACAACCCGTAGCGTTTTCAAATATTCATAATGTTCTATACTTAGAATTTTATCAGCTACATTTGGCAAGAAACTATAATCAAGGCGAGTAGAAAGAAGAGTTATTGTATCTAATACACGCTCTAAATATTTTAATTTCTCGTTATAGGTCGGATTTTTTTCTCGACTTTTTAAATCTGATATAATTGTCAAGATTTGTTTGCCACAGTTGCGAAATTTGGGCTCACTTATTTTCTGACATACGTAATCCTCTAATTGAGAGTAACATTTCATCTCAAGATCAATCAGCTTTAAAATAAAAGCAATATAGAAAGATTGCGTTAAGTCCTTCACATCGGATAGTGCAGTAGCCGATCGGGATCTTCTGAATGAATTAAATGCTTCAACTAACGTATCTTTTGTTTCATAACGAAGAGAAGATTTAAAATAGTCTTCAAATTTATGGAAAAGTTGAAACCCAAATGCGATTTTATCAGCTTTATCGCCTTGGATTAAAAGTGGATGAGGGTTAGGTTCATCCGGTTCATATTTATGAATGTGCTTTGTGAACATTGCGATATCGTTTAATTCCTTTCTTGATAAAGTTCTGACTTCATCTGTTAGCTTTAAATGTGTATCGAATAATTCTACCTTGTCCAGAAGCTTTTTCTCCTTACACTCCTTGCTGGATTTATTTACATAGAAGAGCTTGTTTTCGAAACGCACATATGCCGCCTTGGAAATCATTGGTAAATCTTCAAGAGTTTTTAAGCTTGGTAGTGAATTCGATTTTAAGAGATCACACTTTTCTTTAAGACCGATAGTGCGTCCATAAATTCCATAAAGAAGATCTAATCCCTGACTAGTAAGGTTAATAGTATGACCTTCAGCACTCATGAAAAAGAATTGAGTATCATATTCAGTTTCAACATTCTCTTGAGGAGAAACCGGCGCCTCACTTATATCTAAACTATGCTTATATTTTCTACGCTGTGCTATCTTGCTACCCATGGGAATGATTCCTGCCCCTATATCGCTATCATTCTTGAGGTTTTGCATTTTAAGCCAATCAGTATAGGCAAGACTAGCTACATCTGATCTCCCATTGCTTAAAACTAAGCAAACGATAGGCTTATTAGTATTTTGTGTAATTGTATTAATGATAACTGAAGCCTCCAACTTGACTTTTTTTCTAATATCCTCAGGAATTGATTCAATATCAATATCACCTTCTTTGAGCATAGGGTGCTGTACACTTCCTGGTATATCTGAGATGAAAAGACCTTCAATTTTTCGATGAGGATTCGTGCCCACAGGTAATCCAGTCTTAGTATCCGAAAAGAACACGTCTTTAAGTAGCAGACCTTTGTTATTTTTTAGAGACGGCAAGCTGTAAAAACCATTAGGATGGGATTTTGGTTTTTTCTCCACTATGGTGTGCTTTAAAGTTTGAACTTCATCATTGAAGTTCTCATATCCAATTGCTGCTTTGAATACGCTAATAATTTCTGGCAAGACATCAAAAAGCACTCTAAATTTCGCAATATCTTCATTTTTTACTTCTTTCATCATGATTCCCTTATAGTAGTAACATTGTTTTTAAGTTGTATCTTCTTAGGAACTTGCGCACTCCTAAAGATAAACAGTTTAATTTTAGAAAATATTTCTTGCAATGAATTCATTCTACTTATTATCCTAATATAAATTTTCAGGACATCGAAAGGCACTTAAAATGCCAGGGATAAACGGGTTAACAATCCCATTTGTATATAGCTCATAATGAACTCCACCCGCATTTGTCTCAAAGTTTAACCTAAAGTGCTTAGGATTGGTTGTTGGCTCTAAGCGAGATTTATTTAGAATTTTAAACCAGGACCAAGGGCCAGCTTCAGTAAGGACCAATTTTTTGCCTTGGTCATCGAGAAATGTGACCTGGGTATGGGTTGGTTGTGGACCTGGCCAGGAAAGTGTAATAATTTGTTCATTATCTTTTTGAAATATTAATATTTGCCCTTCGAGATCCAAGGAAAAGCTTTGAATGTTTGTGTCTAATTCAACTGGCACTAAAGAGAAAGTGATGGCGGGAAGCTTGGCATCTTCCGGGAAAAACATTTTTTGAATAAGCGCTGCGCGAATAAACATTTCTAACGTCGGCTGAGGGATGTTTAGTCGCTGACCATCCACATTTTTCCATTCCCAATACAATTTGCTGTTGTCTACGAAAGGCTGAAGATAATTTTTGAAGAAAGTATCCATTATTCCCCCATTGCCAAAAAAAGTAGTGAAATTGTATAGAGGGATATCGGTAGGCGAGTCTTTAAAAATAGGATAGCGCCTATTGATCATAGCTTCATATTGGGGACAGACAGTAGCTATCCAAATACTATTTAAAAAATTCTGCGTATTTTTTAAAATAAGGCGCCAGCTTTCTGCTGCTATCAAGGTATGCCATGTTTGTATAGGCTCTGGCAGGATTCGTGATTGTTGTAGCAGATTAGTTATCGGGTCATTAACATAACTATTTTCCATCCTATTTTTAGCCGCCTCGTAACAGGCCCTATCCAGATCCTGGGTATGAGTTAATTTCTCCAAATAACTTTTCACGGCGAGCAAATGAGATTGATTGGTGTTTTTGAGTAGATCTGCTGATAAAGCATTGAGAGTGAGAAAACGCATACTGACTTGTTGGGTGAATTCGACTGAATCAGAAAGAGGCTGAGTATTATTTCGAATTGTATTAATGAGTTGTAAAAGAGGAGATTGCGGGTCATTGACTACAGTAATCATATTGAGCACCTGGTTTAAATCTTGAAGATTATCCACTTTTATTTTATTTAATAAGTCCGACCAAATAACTGCATATTCATTAAGATAGATGGCTTTTACTTCACTTGTGAGTTGATTGAGGATAATCTCTGAAAAAGCAGGTTGAGCACTCTTGCCTAATACC
Organism: uncultured Gammaproteobacteria bacterium; assembly: GCA_963817645.1. Lineage (GTDB taxonomy): Bacteria > Pseudomonadota > Gammaproteobacteria > UBA6002 > UBA6002 > UBA6002. The sequence continues at coordinate 165,898 of CAWFQC010000024.1, forward strand.
CAATTGCCATTCGTTATTTCCTGGCATGTTTTTCCAATCTCTGAATAATATACATTTCTAAAATTCCGAATATCATAAATGCCAGGAAGCTCTCTTGGAAGACCATGCCACAAACTTTCGGGGATCCCTGGCGTAATTTGGATGGGAGATCGTTGATATTGATTCTGGAGGATGGTTAATACTAATCTTGATTGGGGCATATTATTTAGTATGGACCTTGTGTTTTCAATTACTTGCGGATTTATAGTCTGCTCTTTAAATGAAAAATTCATTAAAGCAACCAAGTGTTTATCCAAGCTTTGGGCTTCTTTTAACTCACACCCAGCTTGATGCCAATAATTATCAAACCAATCTTTGAAGAATTTTTTATCGAAATGTTTTAGATCGGCAAGCATCAGGTAGGCCTTTAATGTAGCGTAAAGCTGGTTAGTGTTCCCTTCTTTTGTATTTTGTAGCTGATTTTCCAAGTTGTGTTGTAAATTGGCTAAAAATTGAGTTTTTAATAAATTGACATAAATGCTTTGAACATCTTTTTTAAGTTTATTTGCCTGATGCATGCCTATTCGCTTATACCATTCACGCGGCTTCTGATTTAGTTGTTGCATGGTAGTTTCAAGTATATCTAACTGATTGAGAAGTGGGCTTGAAAAGGAATGAGCTTGAGCTAATTTTATAGCATGCTGTGCGGAATTAATTGCCTCATGATTGTATTTATAGCTGTTAAAGAAGAAAAATACACAAATTGAAGTAATCAGGATAATCAATAAGCTAGTCATAAAATGCAGACGATTGACAGGATTATTTTCAGAATAAAATTTAGTCTCGGGGAAAATAATTCGTTTAAAAATTTCATTTATAAAAAAACTTTTCGGAGGCAGCATACGATGACCGATATTAAAGTGTGGTATCTCGTAGGCCCTGGAAACTGTTTTTGTTAAATTATCAAAAGGGGTATCCTTTTGAGACGCACTTGTAAAAAATATACCTCGGAGGTTGACCTGTGTATTGGGTAAGATGATATTTAGCAATTTAGCAAGGGGGTTTTTAAGGAATTCCATTTGGAGTGGGAAATTTTGATCTTGCCTACTTTATCTAAGTGGTGTTCTTGATGCAGACGCCATATGACACGCTTATTTAGCCTTGATAATAAAGCATTGTACTGCTCATTGAAAAGTTCCGGTAAAGATTGGGAGTGTGTAGATAACGGAAAGCTGATGCCACAAATTTGATTACGTTCTTCGGGACCTAAATCCTCAAAAAATTCAATAAACCCCTCAATGACATCACAACGGGTAATGATGAGATATATCGGAAAATCGATGAATTGTAAAACCATATCACTGAGAATTTGGCGTAACTTCTTTAGTTGATTATGTTCCTTTGTACTTATTGTCAATTCTTGGAGATGGATCATCAGAATCAAGCCATTAATAGGTTTATAAGAACGGCATTTTTTTAACAACCTAAAAAAACCTTGGAAAAGTTGTTCTATATTGGTTTGAGATTCAATAGCATCACGTAAATATCTTCCACCCACATCAATGAAAACCGCGTCATCTGCTAACCACCAATTAAAAAACTTGGTGGGGGTTATCATCATAGGGGGAAGATTATCTAAGCCCTTAATGTTTAGGTCAGCCTTGCTAAGTAATGTACTTTTGCCAGAGTTAGCGGGGCCAAGAATTAAATACCAAGGCTTTCGATAGCGGAATAGAAAGGATCTAATTGCATTTTTATATAATGTGCGAAGCACAGTTTGGACTGTTTTTTGAAGTGTTCGTAATTCGTTATGCAAATCATCAGAAAGCAAATTATCTTTTGGGAGAATCCTAGTAGTTCGTTGATACTCGACAATATATAAAATGATAAATGCTAAAATACAAGCAGTAGTACGTTCTAGAGTAGTCTCCAATGGAATTTTTCCAGCAATTGCCAAATAAGGTCCCACAAACCAGATCAGCGCTAGCGAAAAAACTAAAATAAACCCAAATTTTTTACTCTGTATAACAGTCAAAAACTGCTTCATAAGCCCTCATTAGTTGATTCACCCTCTTGACTATGAAATGTATTAATGAATTGATAGATGGGGGAGGCTGTTTCAATTAGTTTAGAATAGAAAAAAATAAAAATAATAATAAGCGAGACAATCATGATCGTGCTTATAAGCCAAGCTGAAGGCAAAAGATGAAAATAATTTTTTTGACGGGACAATTGATGACTAGGGTCCCCTAGTCTAATAAGCAAGCTTCGAGAGAATTCTTCTCGGTGCTGGGTGATCACATGATAGAGGTGATCGATCATACTTTTCAGTTCTAAATGCCCCCTTTCTATACTTCGAAATTTTCCTTCATACCCTAACCGAAGACAGATATATATCAACTCCAATAAATCAATATGAGCCACTGCATCCTGGAGTCCACGTTCTAAAATTAAATAAAATTGATCATGTTCCCAATTTTCTTTATGGAAAGTCTCTATTAGGCTATATTTTTTCCATTCTAAATTTGGCCAGAGGGTAATGGCGATTAATTCATCAAGTAATGCGCAAACTACGAATTTTGCCGCAAAGATTATCTGCAAACGATAGCCCTGCGTTTGAGCCTTGTTTTCAAAAGCTTTTATTTCATGACATAGGTTTAGATATAACACATTGGCATCTGGTGGTGCAGGAATCTGCCGAAGTTTAGTAACTAAAGTTAGAATCGGATCGCTAGCATTAATTAAATTATTAATACTTATGTTACTTGAAAAAGCTTTAGACCGGTAATAGGTAGGTAAGGCAATGGGCAATACGGAATTGGAGGCAGGTGGGTCCGGTTGATTTTTGCTTTCTATACCATATTCCTCAAGCTCCATCAGGGAATTTGCCAAGGTCTCAATATTCATTTGATAGTTTTCTTGTTCCATCAACGATTAACCTTATTTTCTATTTCTCTGATAGCGCGATAGCCAATATCGGTGCGGTAATATATGTTTTCCCATTCAATAGGAGCTGCAATTTGGTAAGCTTTTTTCTGTGCTTCTTGAATATTCTCACCTAATGCAGTTACACACAGTACACGCCCCCCTGAGGTCACCACCTGACCGTTTTTTATTGCAGTACCTGCATGAAAAATTTTACAATTTTCGTCATTTGGCGGCAATCCACGAATAGTATCCCCCTTACGATATTGATCTGGATAACCTCCGGCAGTTAGCACGACACCTAGTGCACAGCGCGTATCCCATTCAAGGTGAATTGAATCAAGCTTTTTGTCAAGAGCAGAAAGACAAAGTTCAACTAAATCAGAATTCAATCGCATCATAATAGCTTGAGTTTCAGGATCTCCAAGCCGACAGTTATATTCAAGGACCTTTGGACTTCCCTCTTTGCTAATCATAAGCCCCGCATATAGAAAACCAACATAGGGATAACCTATTTTTTTCATGCCATAAATAGTTGGGAGCATTATTTCTTCCATTATTCTGCTTTGAACACCAGGAGAAATATTACAGGCCGGAGAGTAAGCACCCATACCCCCTGTGTTTGGTCCCTTATCGCCATTATCACGTGTTTTATGATCTTGTGAACTAGCCAAAGGTAAAACATGATCACTATCGACAATTGCGATGAAACTGGCTTCTTCGCCTTCTAAAAATTCTTCAATAATAATACAGTGTCCCGCATGACCAAATACATTGCCAATAAGCATATTTTCTGCTGCAGTAATAGCCTCTTGTTTGTTTTGTGCAATAATAACACCTTTGCCAGCGGTAAGCCCATCGGCCTTAACCACTATTTGAGAGTAAGGGAGATTTTTTATGTATTCTACTGCCTCATCAATATCTGTAAAGGCAGCATAATTTGCTGTGGGGATTTTAAAGCGATGCATGAATTGCTTACTAAAATGTTTTGAGACTTCTAGTTGAGCTGCTGCTTTAGTTGGCCCGAAAACAACGAAGTTTTTCTTTTTGAAAAATGTCAGAGATGCCAGTCTGCCAAGGGCGCTTCAGGGCCTACAATAGTTAAATCAATATGTTGTTCTTTAGCAAATTCTAAGAGGTGTGGTATATCTGAACTTTCGATTTGAATGTTTTGGGTTTTATTTTCTTGAGCAGTCCCGGCATTTCCGGGCGCAACAAATATTTCCTTGACATAAGGGACTTGGGATACCTTCCACGCAATGGCATGCTCTCTGCCACCACTCCCAACGATTAACACTTTCATTTTCTTATTCCTTAATGTCGGAAATGGCGTCTATGTGTAAAGATCATAGCAATGTTATGCTCATCTGCTGCCTTGATTATTTCCGTGTCTCGAATAGAACCTCCAGGTTGGATAACAGCACAAATTCCCCTGCTGGCAGCGATATCAACTGCATCTCGAAAGGGAAAAAAGGCATCCGAGGCCATGACTGCTTTATTTAAACTGACACTAGCCTCTTGGGCCTTTAAAGCGGCAATTTTTGCGCTAAATACTCGACTCATTTGGCCTGCACCAATTCCCAGGGTAGTTCTATCTTTTGCATAGACAATCGCATTAGATTTTATAAACCGAATAACTTGCCATGCAAATATTAAATCTATCCTTTCTTCTTCGGTAGGCGCACGTTTAGAAGCCACTTCTAAAGCAAATGGAAAAGCAGTATCTTTTTCCTGTATCAGAATACCGCCACTGACACTTTTAAAGTCCCAACTCTCATTAGAGGTTTTATCAAAAGAACCCACTGTTAGAATTCTTACATCAGGTTTTTGCTTGGCAATGGTAAGAGCCTCTTGGCTGGCTTCAGGGACAATGAGGACTTCAATAAATTGATTGTCTAAAATACTTTGCAGGGTATTTACGTCTAGTTTTGTATTAAAAGCAATAACCCCACCAAAGGAAGAAGTAGGATCCATTTTATAGGCATTTTTATAAGCTTCTTCCGGCGAGGAACTAAGGGAAACAGCGCAGGGATTGGCATGTTTGACAATTACACAGGCAGGTTCTTGAAATTGTCTAACGCATTCAAGGGCTACATCTGCATCCAAGATATTATTATAAGATAGTGGTTTTCCAACATGCTGTTGGGCACTGCCTATGTTGGCACCTGATTCAGGCCCAATTAAATAGAATGCAGCTTGCTGATGAGGATTCTCGCCATAGCGCAAGTTACACTTTTTTTGAATTTGTAAAGTAAGGGTATTGGGAAAAAGTTGGTTTTCATCTTGATTCCTAGTGGAAAAAAAGTTGCTAATAGCCAAATCATAGTTGCTAACGTGCGCAAAGACCTTTTGGGCTAAATAAAATCGAGTTTGAAGGCTAGTTATACGTTTATTATTTAATTCATTTAACACTTTGCTGTAATCATTAGAGTCAGTGATCACAGTAGTAAAATGGTAGTTCTTAGCTGCCGCACGTAAGAGTGTAGGACCGCCAATATCTATTTTTTCGATAGCCTCTTCTAAGGAACAATTACCTTTTTCTATAGTTTCTTGAAAGGGGTATAAGTTAACAACGACAAGCCCAATTGAGGGAATGTTAAGTTCATTCAAAATTTTTTGATCCCTTTCAGGTCTTGCTAATATGCCCGCATAAATTTTAGGGTGAAGCGTCTCTGACCCTTCCATCCATTACCTCAGGAAAACCTGTAAATTCAGATACGTCAAGAACTGTGAGATTATGTTTTCTAAGAAGGGCAGCAGTGCCACCTGTTGATATTATTTTGATGTCTAATTTAACCAGTGCTTTTGCAAATTCTATAATTTCTTCTTTATCAGAAACACTGATGAGCGCGTGGGTAATAAAATTTGATGTCATTAGTTATCAAGATTATATAGTTTGAGTTTCTTTCGTAAGGTTCCACGACTTAACTTTAAAAGTTTTGCTGCTTTGCTTTGATTGTTATTTGTTAATTGCATAACAACTATAAGAACAGCGGGTTCAATTTCTCTTAGAACCAATTGATATAAGTTTACTGGTGTTTGGTCTTCCAGATGTTGTAGATATTTTTCAAGCGCCTCCTTAACAGATTGGCGTAATGTAGGGCTTAAAGTAGCCATAAGATTTCTCCATTGAATTCAAGAACTGCTAAATTAGTGCTGTTCATGTTCTTTCCTTATTAGTCAAGTTTGAAAAAAATGGGGGTGTTTTTTAAGAAACATAGTCCGCATTATAGGCATTCGAAATTGCCTTCTCAAGTGGAATTTTGCACAATGTTCTGCGTAAAATAACCCTTAGCAACATGTTTGAATCAGGGGGCATAACTATTATCGCCCTTATACCCGCTCTTCCTTAGGTGAATAAATGACTATCAAAACTTTAAAAACAATAGCCGATCTATTACGATTCGAGTTGATTCCTCTTGAAGAGGTTGCCAGGTTAGCGCGTGTTGTTGAACAATTTAATGTTGCTATCACCCCTTCCCTGTTGCCGCTTATGAATAATCCTGGCATTGCAAAGCAATTTCTTCCCAGTCCTGATGAGTTGGAAGTCTCCAGCAAGGAGTTATCAGACCCCATAGGAGATAGTAAATATGAGAAAGTAAAAGGCTTAATACACCGCTATCCTGATCGTTGTCTGTTGAAAGTAGTCAATGTCTGTCCGGTGTATTGTCGCTTTTGTTTCCGAAAAGAGATGATTGGTCCTGGAAAGGACTCATTGACATTACAGGATCTAGGCAATGCCTATGAATATATCAGGGAGCATCCTGAAATTTGGGAGGTTATTTTAACAGGAGGTGACCCATTAATATTAAAAAACTCTCGGTTGGAAGGGATTATTTCCTCTCTAAGTGCTATCAAGCATGTAGAAGTCTTAAGAATACATACCCGAATCCCGGTGATTGAACCTTTCCGTATCACCCCCGATCTGATCAATATACTAAGAATCCCAAATGCCTTATATATTGCATTGCATGCAAACCATCCAAAGGAATTTACTCAGGAGGCGATAGAAGCATGCGCGCGAATTGTAGATGCGGGGATACCTATGCTAAGTCAATCTGTTTTATTAAAAGGTGTTAATGATGATCCTGAGACATTAAGCCAATTAATGAAAGCTTTTGTCCGCAACCGAATCAAGCCCTATTACTTACACCATCTTGATTTAGCGAAAGGAACAAATCATTTTCGAAAAAGTATTGAAGAAGGACAGCAATTAATAAAGTATTTAAATGGGAGGTTTTCAGGTCTTTGCCAGCCTAATTATATGTTAGATATCCCTGGAGGCTTTGGTAAGGTTCCAATAGGTCCTTGCTATCTGCATACCAATGGTAACGACTGTTGGGTAGAAGACTACTTAGGACAGTTGCATCCTGCCTAGAATCAAGAAACAATTTTTCGCTATTATCTATCCATATCCCTCAACCTCGTTGTTTAGCAAAAAGCAATGCCTGACCACTATGATGTGGGAGAGGGCTTTGGGGTGAGGGGCAACCTTTTAGTGGGCAAACAGCTTCATAGTAGCACTTGCAGCTACCCCCTCTCCCGCGCTCTAATTCTCATAGAATCAATAAGTTACCAGCGGGAGAGGGTTGGGGTGAGGGCATACGCGTCAACCTATGGGGGCTTGCCATAAGCTTGAAGTTTTTAGTTTCGCTGTATCTCCATGGTTGCACTTGCAGCTACCCCCTCTCCCGCGCTCTAATTTTCATAGAATCAATAAGTTACCAGCGGGAGAGGGTTGGGGTGAGGGTCAACCTTTTAGTGAGCAAACAGCCTCATAGCAGCACTTGCAGCTCCCCCCCTCCCGCGCTCTAATTTTCATAGAATCAATAAGTTACCAGCGGGAGAGGGGTTGGAATGAGGGGAAAGCTGGAAACAGAGTTTGACCCTCACCCCAACCCTCTCCCGCTGGTAACTTATTGATTCTAAAAAACTTTTTTGCGCGGGAGAGGGGGCTGCTGCAAGTGCAACCATAATGATACAGCTAAAAACTTCAAGCTTCAGCAAGTAACGTGGCCAGGCCTTGCTTTTTGCCTTCAACCCTGTTGTTTAGCAAAAAGCAAGGCCTGGCTATGATGTGGGAGAGGGTTTTAGGGTGAGGGGCAACCTTTTAGTGGGCAAACAGCCTCATAGTAGCACTTGCAGCTACCCCCTCTCCCGCGCTCTAATTTTCATAGAATCAATAAGTTACCAGCGGGAGAGGGTTGGGGTGAGGGAAAAGCTGGAAACAGAGTTTGACCCTCACCCCAACCCTCACTGCCATTAAGTTAAGCAATCTGTGGTCCGATGATGGTTTGATCACGGAATCTAGGGAAGTGCCCCTCCTGGATCCCGCGAACAAGTCCATAGGTATCTACACAAGTAAGGAAACCTAAGCTATGTTAACCTCGGAGTTTAAAGCATCATAATTCAGTGGAACTATTGCTCCGGCTGCTGGCACTTGCAGCTACCCCCTCTCCCGCGCTATAATTTTTGCTAGAATCAATAAGTTACCAGCGGGAGAGGGGGGCTGCTGCAAGTGCGACCATAATGATACAGCTAAAAACTTCAAGCTTCAGGATTGTATTAATCTTCGATGGATCTCCCCTAAAACTTCATCACAATCTCTTAACACTTGATCGTTCCAAAAACGTATTACTCGATAATTCAAGTCCATAAGTCGTCGAGCGCGTTTTTCATCATATTCCTTTTGCTCAATATGTTGGCCACCATCTAATTCAATAATTAAGTTCTTTTCTATACAAATAAAATCAACAATGTACTTCTCAATCCAATATTGCCTTCTAAATTTATATCCATAAAATCTTCTGTTTCTTAACATTAACCATAACTTCCTTTCAGCATCGGTTAAGTTTTTTCGTAAGTATCTAGCATTATCTTTAATCGAGTACCCTCTGGCCGGACTATCAAGCAAAACTTAACGTAACTCAGAGCTCGTCCCTTGTCATGCCAGAGAAAATACGGGTCATCATCTCGAGAATTCTGAAACAGCCAACTTTTTCACACCACTTATGCAAACCCAATCCTCTTGACTTTCAATATGCGTTTTTTCGAACCACGGGTCATAAGCCTCTAATAACTGGTTGGTTTGTTCCCTCAAGATACCAGATAAAAGAATTCTGCCCTTATGGGTTAAGCGATTGGCAAATTCTTCTGCTAGCTCGATCAAGGGGTTTGCCAATATATTTGCCACTAAGATAGAAGCCCGTTGGTTGTGGGTCAATTGCTGCGGGTAAAAGGTTTCTATTTGGTTAGAGCTTAACTGATTGTTTTTTGCATTCTCGCGGGTGGCAATAATGGCTTGATGGTCATGGTCTACAGCAAATACTTTTTGCGCACCTAATTTAATTGCCGCAATGCCTAAAATTCCAGAGCCACAGCCATAATCCATAACAACTTCCTGGCCATTAATATTTTTATCTAACCACCTTAAGCAAAGCTCAGTGGTCGGATGTTTGCCAGTGCCAAAGGCTAATCCTGGATCTAGGATAACATGGTATTTGGAAGCTTCATGCTTTTGATAGCTGGGTATGACCCACAGTCGTTCACCAAATTGCATAGGGATAAAATCTTGCATCCAAACTTGTTCCCAATCTTGTTCTTGAAGAGGCTTAATGGTGTATTTGAGTTCAGGAAATTGAGCATTGGTGAGCGCAATAACCTTTTTAATATCATTTTTCTCATCATATAGCCCTGTGATCAACACGCTCTCCCATACAGGCAGTTCATCTAATTTGGGCTCGTAAATAGGTTGATCTCCTGCATCTTGGAGTGTGACGGCTAATGCACCATTTATGTTGAGTAGAGTCGATAAGTAATCTGCATCCTGCGCGTTTGCTAGAAAAGTTAATTCCACCCAAGCCATTTATCTTTCGATTCCTAATTTTTTTTCTAAATAATGGATATTGTTACCACCTTGTCGAAATTCGGGATCCTTCAAAAGCCTTTGATGAAGTGGTATGTTAGTCTTAATCCCTTCAATAATCATCTCTTCTAAAGCATTTAACATTCGAGCAATTGCTATTTCACGTGTTTCACCATAACTAATGACTTTTCCAATCATGGAATCATAATAAGGCGGCACATTATAGCCATTATAAATATGGGTATCGACTCTAATCCCTAGCCCACCTGGAGCATGGTAAAGGGTTATAACGCCGGGAGAAGGTATAAAATTATTAGGGTCTTCCGCGTTAATACGACATTCGATGGCATATCCCTTGAACTCAATTTCTTCTTGGGTATACGTAAGAGGCTCTCCGGCTGCTATCCTTATCTGCTCTCTAACAATATCTATGCCTGTGATCATTTCTGTGACTGCATGCTCTACTTGAATACGAGTATTCATTTCGATGAAATAAAATTCTCCATCTTGATATAGGAATTCAAAGGTACCTGCCCCCCTGTAATGCATTTCCTTGCAGGCATTAACACACCGCTTGCCAATTTCAAAACTTTTTTCCCTCGTTATACCTATAGCAGGCGCTTCTTCAATAACTTTTTGATGACGCCTTTGAATTGAGCAATCACGTTCACCTAAGTGAATAGCCTGTCCTTTGCCATCGCCAAGTACTTGGAATTCGATATGTCTAGGATGGTCAAGAAATTTTTCCATATAGACTTGGCTATTACCAAAAGCTGCTTCAGCTTCAGTGCGAGTCATGGCGATAAAGTTCAGCAAGTCCTGCTCTTGCCGTACAACTCTCATTCCTCGTCCACCGCCACCCCCTGCGGCTTTAATAATCACTGGATAGCCTATTTTTTTTGTCATTTCAAGGGTAGCTTCTTCACTATGCCCTAAAATTCCATTAGAGCCAGGAACGCAGGGAATGCCTGCTTCGCGCATAGTATGAATCGCTGATACTTTATCTCCCATTGTGCGAATGGCTGAAGGAGTAGGGCCAATAAAAATAAAGCCGCTATGTTCTACCGCTTCTGCAAAGTCAGCATTTTCAGCTAAAAACCCATAACCTGGGTGAATGGCATCTGCATCAGTGATTTCGGCCGCGCTAATAACCGCTGGAATATTTAAATAGCTTTCAGCTGAACTTGAGGGACCAATACATACTGCTTCATCCGCCAAACCTACATGTTTTAAATTTTCATCTGCTTTCGAATAGACAGCTACGGTTTGAATCCCCATTTCCTTACAGGCGCGCAAAATTCGCAATGCAATTTCCCCGCGATTAGCAATAAGTATTTTTTTTATCATGGCATTACTCAATTATAAATAGAGGTTGATCGAACTCAACAGGTTGCCCATTCTCAACCAAGCAAGCGCTGAGAATTCCTGATCTATCTGCTTCAATCTGGTTAAACATTTTCATAGCTTCTATCAAACCCAACACCTGACCTGCCTCAACATGTTGACCTAATTTTACAAAAGGTTCTGCGCTTGGATTTGGTGCCAAATAAATAGTGCCTACCATAGGCGAGCTAACTTTGTGACCTTTTATTTCAGTTTCTGGGGGTTTTTCAACCTTTTCTGTAACAACCGTAGGCGAAGGAGCTGGGATATGATGATGGGTGATAGAAGTAGCAGGAGGCGGTTGATTAGTAGGATACCGGCTTACTCTAATTGATTTGTCACCTTCTTGAATTTCGATTTCCCCAATCCCCGTGTCTTCAACTAATTCGATCAATTTTTTAACCGTTCTAATGTCCATTAATTGTTAATCTCCGTTGCAGATAAATGATAGTGGGCTGCGTCAATTGCCAGCCTATAGCCTACCTCCCCCAACCCAGAGATAACCCCTTGGGCTACATCGGAAAAGTAGGAAAAATGGCGAAAGGTATCTCGTTTATAAATATTGCTTAAATGCACTTCAATAAAAGGAATTTCTACTGCAAGCAGGGCATCTCGTAAAGCAATACTGGTGTGGGTATAGGCAGACGGATTAATAATGATGAATTTGATCTCTTCAAGCATTGCCTGCTGAATTTTTTCAATTAATGGCTGCTCTCCATTACTCTGAAAGCAAATAATTTTATGGCCTAATGCTTGTCCATGCTGTATAAGATTTTTATTGATTGCCGACAAACTTTTAGAACCATAGTAGTTGATTTCCCGACTCCCAAGAAGATTAAGATTAGGTCCATGTAATATTAGAATTTTAGCCATAGGCAAGATTCTGCCTGACTTATTTCATTTTGTCCAGTTCGGCTGAATTCAAAACTTTTTGCGGCTAATTGATGCATTATTTAGGAGCATGACATGAGATTGAAGCTTTCTGATTGAAAAAAATTGCGCCCAATAGCAATTTAAAAATTTGATTCGCTCTTCTGGTTGATCTGCCCCTAGATTGGTTATATAATCGTTCATTTTTATTTCTACTCCTTGCCCTTTTAAATTTATTTGGGCTGTAAAAACATCCATAAGGAGCGGCTCTATGCGGCATTATGAAATTGTATTTTTAGTACACCCTGACCAAAGTGATCAAGTGGCGTCCATGATAAAACGCTATAAGGCATTAATTAAAGAAAATAATGGCACAATCCATCGCCTAGAAGATTGGGGCAGACGTCAGCTTGCTTATGCAATTAACAAAGTACACAAGGCGCATTATGTATTAATGAATGTTGAATGTGATAAAGAGACTGTTGAAAAGCTAGAACACTCTTTCGAATTTAATGATGCTGTTCTTCGCCACCTAATCAAAAAGGAAAAGAAAGCAATCACTGACCCATCGCCAATGATGAAAGGTCATGAGGAATCACGTGAACATAAAACAGAAAAGACAAGCGAAGATTTCCCAGAAGAAACTTTTGCAAAAGAGTAACTAGTAGTAACAAATATTTGTACCAGGAGAAAGTTTTGGCTAATTATCGAAAAAAATTCTGTCGTTTTTCCGCCGAAGGCATTAAGGAAATTGATTACAAAGATATTGGAATTTTAAAAAATTTTACAATGGAATCTGGGCGAATAGTCCCGAGTCGTATTACTGGAACAGCGGCTCGCTATCAGCGGCAACTTGCAAAAGCAATTAAGCTAGCGCGTTTTTTAGCGCTGCTGCCCTATTGCGATTTACATAGTAAATAATATCAAACCCTAAAATGGAAAAGTGAGATGTGTAAACAGTGAATGCATTCGTGCGCAAATGGGGAGAACATGTAATACGTAGCCAGCAGTATGCTGCTGGACTTTCTTTGGCTGTTGCATTCTTATCTTTTTTTAACTTGCCAATTGGGTGGCTAAGCTCAGTGGTTATTGCCATAATCACGCTACAAAACGGCCCAAGGCAAGGATTGATAATCGTAGCTTGGGCCATTTTGCCCGCAGTTGCCATGTTGTATTTAGGTCAACTTGCTGTCTTTATCAATGCGATATTTTTACACTACCTATTGGTTTGGGCTTTCGCAGCTATCCTACGTAAATATAATTCTTGGACGCTATTACTACAGTTAAGTGCTTGCCTCGGGATCATTGGCGTTATTCTCGTTTATTATCTCGCTCCTGATTTGGCAAATTCATTGGTCAGTCAACTATCTTTGATAGTTAAAGAATATAAAACGATGTCAGTGTTTAAATCAGCTGATATTAATATGGTATTTAAGTACATTAGCATCTTGGCAACTGGCCTTCTGGCTCTTGCTATCATTATGTCTAACTTAGCGGCTTTATTCATTGCAAGAATGTGGCAGTCGATTGTGGTGCCCACTATTGGCCTACAAAAGGAATATCTCCATTTTCGAATGCCTTATATAGCTTCCTTACTGCTCATAGGAATTTCGATTGGACTTTATTTTAATGAAAACCTATTTATAAACATATTGATACTTGCCTTTATGCCGTTTATATTTTGCGGTCTAAGCTTATTTCATGCTTACAGCAACACCAAAAAAAATGGTCATATTTTCCTGGTTATCTTGTATGGATTATTAATCTGCTTATCTCCTTACGTCGTAATGGTTCTAACCATAGTCGGATGGCTAGATAGTTTTCTTAATTTTAGAAAAAAAATGACATTTAATGAGGCTGTCGAAGAATAATGCGTTTTGCCAAAAAGATAGGTGCAAGAAATAGCTTGGATATATTGCTTAACTTTATTCACAAAAGAGGTAGAGGGTGATGGAAATTATTTTACTCGAGAAGATACACAATTTAGGTAATATCAGTGACAAAGTCAATGTTCGCTCTGGCTATGGCCGCTACCTGATAACAATTAATAAAGCAGTTTCAGCAACCGAAGAAAATGTGTTTAGATTTGAAGAAAGACGCGTTGAGTTGGAGAAAGTTGCAACAGAGAATCTAGCAACTGCCAAAAAACGTGCGCAAGCTATTAACTCATTAAAAATTAAGATCCGTTCAAAGGCTGGTGAAGAAGGAAAGTTATTCGGCTCAATTGGTACTAAAGACATAGCAGATGCAATTACTACGGCTGGTGAAAAAGTAATGAAATCTGAAGTCCGATTACCTACAGGTGCCATTCGTCAAACAGGTGAACATGAAATTAATTTACATTTACACTCAGATGTCAACATAACAATTAAAATTAATGTAGTTGCTGAGAGTTAATTTAATAGGTATCTTTGCAAGCTAAAATTAAGAAATGTGGCTTGCTCAAATGTCAAAATTATTGGATTATAAAAACAATGATGCCCAAATCGAACGAATAAAAATCCCCCCACATTCTATTGAGGCCGAGCAATCTGTACTGGGCTCATTAATGTTGGATAACAACGCTTTAGATAAGGTTATCGATAAAATTACTGAAAATGATTTCTATCTTCATGCTCACCGCCTTATTTATAAAACCCTATCCGAGCTTTCTAAGCGCAATAGTCCTTTTGATGTTTTGACCATCGCCGAAGCTTTAAAAAATATCAGTGAACTTAATAACGTAGGCGGTGAACTTTATCTGTTTGAATTGGCCAGAAATACGCCAAGTACTGCTAATGTTATAGCCTATGCGCAGATTGTCCGCGAGCGTTCTATATTAAGACAACTTATTAGTGTTGCCAACAATATGGCCGAAAACGCTTTTCACCCCCAAGGTCAACTTAGCGCGGACATTTTAGATAAGGCAGAACAAAACATCTTCAAAATAGCAGAGCAAGGTACGCGCGGCAGCGGTCCTTTAAATATCAGTGAGTATCTTGCCAGGGCAACAAATCGCATTGATACCCTTTATCATTCTAATCAAACGGTCACAGGCATCCCTACCGGCTTTACTGATTTTGATGGAATGACCTCAGGCTTGCAGCAAGGGGATCTGATTATCGTGGCAGGCCGCCCCTCGATGGGTAAAACGGCTTTAGCAATGAATATTGCTGAAAATGCATCTATCAGAAATAAAAAACCTGTATTTGTCTTTAGTATGGAAATGCCTGGAGAGCAACTAGCTTTGCGTATGCTATCCTCATTAGGGCGCATTGACCAACATCGAGTCCGTACTGGTAGACTAAATGATGAGGATTGGCCAAGGATTACTTCGGCAGTTAGTATGCTGTCAGAGGCTCCTATGTTCATAGATGATACCCCTGCCTTAAGTCCTGCTGAAATTAGAGCAAGAGCAAGACGCTTAGTTCGCGAACATGGTAATCTAGGACTAATCGTAATAGATTATTTACAACTTATGCAGATACCAGGCTATAGAGAAAATCGCACTAATGAAATTTCCGAAATCTCTCGCTCCTTAAAAGCTTTGGCCAAAGAACTGCGCGTCCCTGTCATTGCTTTATCACAGTTAAACCGAAGCCTAGAATCACGTCAAGACCGTCGACCTATTATGTCCGATTTGCGAGAAAGTGGTGCTATTGAGCAAGATGCCGACATTATCGCTTTTATCTATCGTGATGAAGTTTATAATGAAGAAAGCCAAGACAAAGGAAAAGCGGAAATCATTATCGCCAAACAACGTAATGGTCCAATTGGTAAGGTATTCCTCACCTTTCTCGGCCGATATACTGTTTTTGAAAACTTCACCTCTGCTCAATATCGTGAGGTTTTCTAAATGAAAGAGCGTGCTAGAGCTCTTATCGATACAAAAGCAACCTTAAATAACCTTGCTAGAGTAAGAACTTTTGCCCCCTACTCCAAGATTTTAGCCATGGTCAAGAGCAACGCATACGGGCATGGTTTAATCACGATGGCCAAGATTCTCTCTGGAGCAGATGGTTTTGGGGTTGCTTGTTTAAATGAGGGGATTGAACTGCGGGAAAGTGGTTTGACCCATACAATAGTCTTACTGCCTGGGGTTTTTAGTCTACAAAGCTTAAAACTTGCCAAGCAGTATGCTCTAGATATTGTAATTCACGATTTCTATCAAATTAAGCTGCTTCAATCTTGTGACTTGCCGATGTCAATATGGTTAAAGCTAGACACAGGAATGCACCGACTGGGCTTTTCCCCAAAGAAATTTATGCAAGCCTATGAAGAGTTGGCAAATTGCCGAAATGTAAAAAAGCCTATTCATTTAATGACTCATTTAGCCTGCGCAGACAACCTTGAGAAAGATACGACTCTTAATCAAATAGAATTATTTGAAGCTACGATTGGCTTACTTGATTGCCCCACAAGTATTGCCAATTCGGCTGGTATCATTTCATGGCCTCAAGCAATTACAAAATGGAATAGGCCAGGGATTATGCTGTATGGTATTTCCCCGATGCTTGGTAAAATAGGACAGAATCATGGTTTGCAGCCAGTAATGACCTTGACTTCTAGAATAATTGCCATGCATGATTTGGACAAAGGCGAGGCAATTGGTTATGGTGGCACATGGATATGCCCTTATAGTATGCGCATTGCCGTAGTTGCCATTGGCTATGGCGATGGTTATCCGCGTCATGCAGAAAACGGCACTCCAATCCTTATTCGTAATAAATTATGTTCCTTAGTTGGTAGGGTCTCTATGGATTTAATTACCGTTGACGTAAGTCAATGTAAGGAGGCTTCTATTGGCGATGAAGTCATACTTTGGGGGAATGGTTTGCCTGCGGAAATTGTGGCAAAATATGCAAATACGATTGCCTATGAACTTGTGTGCAACGTAAATAAGCGGGTTGAATTTATATATTCCTAAGTGACATTAAGAGCAAAAATAATGTTTCGGATTTTGTTATTAGCCATAGTTATTTTTTTGGTAGGTTGTGCCAGCACATTGCCACCGCCGAAAAACAAAGAGAATGTGGGTGCTATTTTTAATGAATATCCCCATTGGTACCATGCGGCTAAAAAAACAGAAGCGAAATGGGGTGTTCCTGTGCCTGTTCAAATGGCGATTATCTATTATGAATCTTCATTTAATGGAAATGCCAAACCACCTCGAAGACATGTACTTGGTCTTATTCCCTGGAAGCATCAATCGACAGCTTATGGCTATGCTCAAGCCTTGGATGGCACTTGGGAGGATTATTTGGCAAAAGCAGGCAGGTTTTTTGCAGCGAGAAACAAATTTGAGTCTGCAACTGATTTTATTGGTTGGTATAGTGAGCAAGCAAGGCAAAGATTGGGGATTCCTTCCTCTGATCCTTACAATTTATACTTAGCCTATCACGAGGGCTTAGGCGGCTTTCAAAGAAGAAGTTATCTGCAAAAACCTTGGCTCATGCGTGTTGCTAAGAAAGTGGCAGTAAAAGCCCAACTCTTTCAAAATCAGCTCGCCTATTACGAAGGGCGTTTCTATGATTCCCCCCTTCTTCAAAAGCCGCCAGAAGGTCCCCTTGAAGAATCTCCTGAATTAGAACCTCCCATCCTATTTTATGCTTGTCATGATGTTGATAATCCTGAAGGTTCCGAAATATAAGAGGTTAAAGTTGAAAAAGTTACAAGAAAATGCGCAAAAAACAACATTGATCGGCTGGGTAATTTGTAGTTTAGGGGCAATATTTTACTGTTACGAATATTTATTGCGCATTCAGCCCAGCGTAATGGTTCCTGAATTGATGGAACAATTCCATATTTCGGCTCATCGCTTTGGCGCTCTTATTAGTCTTTATTATTTAGCTTACACGCCTATGCAAGTCGTAGTAGGGGTCTTAACCGATTTATATGGACCACGTTATATTTTAACTGTTGCTGTTGCCATCTGTACATTAGGAAGCTTCTTCTTTGGCATGGCAGATAATATTTACCTAGCATCAGTTGGTCGCTTTTTAGTTGGTTTTGGCAGTGCTTTTGCCTTTGTCAGTGCCCTTAAGCTTGCCTCTATTTGGCTGCCTCTTAATCGGTTCGCATTATTTGCTGGTCTTGTTACTGCCCTTGGCATGATTGGCGGCATGGTTGGTGATATAGGCTTAACCTATATTGTTGCCATCTTTGGTTGGAAGCAAACTATTTACTTTGGCACTCTATTGGGAGTTATTTTAATACCTATTATCTGGTTAGTGATTAAAGATAAGAAAGATCTTAGTCAAATACAGACACCTTTATCCCCCAAACGATCGACTTACCATAATACTTTGTCTGATACTTTGTCTGGTTTATTGGTTATCCTCACAAATCCTCAAGTATGGATTGCCGGAGCCATTGGCTGCGTTTTATATCTTTCACTGTCAGTATTTGCCGAACTTTGGGGGATACCTTTTTTAAGAGGAGTTTATCACCTAACTGCCAATCAAGCGGCTTTTACAAATTCCTTTGTTTTCTTTGGATGGTTAGTTGGCGCACCTTTAACCGGTTGGATCTCAGATAAAATGCAAAAAAGACGGTTGCCATTAATGTTTGGCTGCTTATTTTCCGCCATTTCAATTGCATGGATTATTTATCTACCTTCTACACCTATTTTTGTGGTAAAGGGTTTACTGTTTTTGTTTGGTGCTTTTAGCAGTATTGAAGTAGTTTGCTTTGCAGTTGGCAGAGAAACGAGCCCAAGTCACGTATCAGGCGCTGCCGTTTCTCTTGTGAACCTGCTGGTCATGCTTGGAGGTTTGATATTTCAGCCGATTGTTGGAAAAATTTTGGATACGAACTGGTTAGGAACAATGGTCAATGGCGTTCCGGTTTACAATGCTCATACCTATCAACTTGCTTTAACAATCATTCCAGTTGCCACTGCCTTAGGGGTTTTATTTACTTTTATGCTGAAAGAATCTTTTGACGGCTCCTTGGAGCAATAAAGGAAATGTCAAGTGCTGCGAGATTAAGATGGCAGTGTCGCCGAGGTATGCTAGAGTTAGATGTCATTTTACAGCCCTTCTTTGATTCAAAATTTCATTCATTGACGACTGAAGAACAACAAGCCTTTGAACGTCTTCTATCACAGCCCGACCCTATCCTCTATTCTTGGCTGCTTGGGTTTGAAAGAACATCTGATCCATCCTTAATAAAAATAATTGAATTAATAAAAAAGTAATATATGGCAGTGGCCGTAATCACCCTACCTCCCTTAGATTCGTCGAACTGATGTTTTTTAACCTATTTTCTCAACCCCTTCGGTAACAATAATTGCGAGGCAATTCGGAAACGAAGGGAATGAGCCAGGGTTAATATTAAATTAATTCTGAGTGTTTATTATGGTGTAAGTATTAATACCTATGTGGATTTATGTAATGAGCGTTGAAAAAGTAACTTTTTCTGAAGAGAATGATTTGTTGAATAGTCTTAAATCGGCTAGGAGCAATGCTTTTAAAATCGAGGGCTGTTTCCACTGAATTATGATGCTTTAAACTTAGAGTCTTTATGGAACCAGGGTAAATCCTCATACCACGGAATACTTAGTGGTTAGAGGAGTCAACTGCATAGCCCTGTTCTATAATTATGAATATGAAGCAAGCGCAATTTCGATTCTATGAAGAGCTAAATGATTTTTTACCCAAAAACCATCGTAAGGCAACTTTTCTCTTTAAATTTGTTACACAGATAAGGGTAGGTGAAGCAATTGAATCCTTGGGCGTTCCACACACAGAAATAGACTTAGTTCTTATCAATGGACAGTCTGTAAGCTTAAGTCAGCAGCTTCAAGACAATGATCGGGTTGCTGTCTACCCCGTTTTTGAATCCATTGATATTTCAGCCATTAATTATCTTCGTCCAAAGCCACTGCGCAAGATTAAATTTATATTAGATGTACATCTTGGGCGACTGGCTAAATATTTACGTATTTGTGGTTTTGACACCTTATATGAAAATCTAGAGGATAATGAGATCATTAAGCGGTCTTTACAAGAAAAAAGAATTATTTTAACAAAAGACAGAGGGTTGTTAAAAAATAAACGAGTAACTCATGGTTATTGGGTCCAGGGGAAAAGAGCCTAAAAAACAATTACTTGAGGTGATTAGTCGTTTTGATCTGCAAAATAAAATAATGTTTCTTATTAGGTGTTTGTTATGTAATACTCTACTTCAAACCATTGGCAAAGACCAAGTCAAACATTTAGTTCCAAATCAAACAACAGAATACTATGAAGTTTTTTATATTTGTAAACATTGTAATAAAATCTTCTGGGAAGGCTCTCATTATAAAAATATGACTCTATTGGTAGAGTTCATCAGAGTAAATTTTACTTAGATGGAATGAATGTGTAAATATGCTATAAGTATCCATATGTCTCCCATTTCTAGGATCAGCAGAAAAAATGAAGCTTTATCTAGTACGACATGGTGATGCTCTTGATTCGACTCTTGATTCGAGCCGACCTTTAAGCAACAAAGGTCAGCTGGAAGCCATGATAGTCGCTAAGTTTTTACAAAAAAATAGTATTGAGGCCGATCAAATTTATCACAGCGGCAAGCTAAGGGCTCAGCAGACAGCAGAGAGTTTGGCATCTGTCATGAAATCCCACCCTCAAATTAATATACTAGAAGGTTTGAAACCTGATGATAACGTCAAGCCTATTGCAGTTTATTGCAATCACTGGCAACAAGATATCTTGTTAGTAGGTCATCTTCCCTTTATGTCAAAGCTTGTGTCGGAATTAATTTTTAAACAAGATGACAAGCAATGTATAGATTTTCAGACAGCCTCCATTCTTTGCTTAGAGAGGTTAGGAATATTCCAATGGAATATATCCTGGTTTATTTTTCCAAGCTTGCTAAGTGCTAATTAAACCTTCAATCAAGTTATCTTGGTTTATCGGGTGTATATACTCAGGCGCTGTTTTATGTATAACCATAAGCATTTTATCCTGGTACTTAAAAATTGGCATTATTCTATTCCTCTTCTTCAATGCCAGAACCTATTTTAATCGTTACCTACTTTTAACAGACCCTTTCTCTATTGTTTCATTCTGGAAAACAAGTCATGGCTATTGGTGCTTGCAACAGGTTAATGCGGAAATAAAAAATGCTACCTTAAAGCGTAACAGTTTAATTACCCATTTTCTCTTAGTTCTAAATTTCAATAACGAAGATCAAGAGCGTACTGTTGTGTTGCTCACGCCTGAAAGTATTGGCTTCCAAGAATTTCGCCAATTGTTGGTTCTGCTTTATCATAGCAAAAATGAAAATTGTTAGTGGTGGCTATTGAATCAACTTTTCCACAGAAGCTTTATTTCTTCTTCATAGCCATCTCTTCTGCTTCTGCTTTATAACCCTTCACTTCTAGGCCTTTTCCGGTAGCAGCTTTCCCTACCAAGTCACGATCTTCTTTAGACAGTTTTGCTACGTCCAAAGACTTAATACCAGCGTCTTTAAGAGCATCAACCATTTTTCGTACGGAGCTTTCATCAAACTTATTAAGAGAAACTGAGTTCTCTTTACGATCAAGAGTCATTACCACATCATCCTTTAAATCAACAGTAAGACTATTTTCATTTTTAATATCTTGACGATGCTCATACTTATTTTTTAGTTTTTCAAAGATATCAGCGTTTGATAAATCAGCACCTATTCCCTTAGCTGACGTCCAATTTGGTAGTTGGTTCTTTTGTACTTGTTCTTTTTCCTCTTTTTTTTTCCTTATCCCTTCTTCTTCTTCTTCTCTCATTCTCTCCTTTTTAACATACTCAGTAAGCTCTATCTCTTTATCTTCATCTTTATCTTTAGACATGTTTATTTTGCCTCACTTCAATAAATATAGTATTACAAGACAGTGGCTTTCAGATTAAATCATAGTAGTTAACAATTTAGTCTTTAAAGAATTCACTATCTTTGATTAATATTATACACCTTTTAGGAGAAAAACATACTTCTTATCTCTTAAATAAACTTATTGGCAACTAGGGTCTGTCGTCAATTAGCTCCCACTACGTCGTCCCACTGCCATTAAGTTAAGCAATCTGTCGTCCGGTGATAGCTTGATCACGGAATCTAGGGAAGTGCCTCTATCCTGGATCCCGCGAACAAGTCGCGGGACGACGGTGAAGAGGAAATGCCCTTAACTTAATGGCAGTGCTACGTCGTCCCCCACTGCTATTAAGTTAAGCAATCTGTCGTTCGGCGATGGCTTGATCACGGAATCTAGGGAAGTGCCCCTCTCCTGGATCCCGCGAACAAGTCGCGGGACGACGGCGAAGAGGAAATGCCATTAACTTAATGGCAGTGGGACGACGTAGCACTGCCATTAAATTCCTCCTCACCGTCGTACCGTCGTCCCGCGACTTGTTCGCGGGATCAGTAAAGTGGCATATATCCTAGATTCTGCGAACAAGTCACGGGACGACATAGGGGAGAAAAAAACCCTTAACTTAATGGCAGTGGGACGACGTAGCACTGCCATTAAGTTAAGGATAATTCCTCCTCACCGTCGTACCGTCGTCCCGCGACTTGTTCGCGGGATCCAGTAAAGTGGCGTATATCCTAGATTCTGCGAACAAGTCACGGGACGACATAGGGGAGAAAAAAACCCTTAACTTAATGGCAGTGGGACGACGTAGTGGGAGCTAATTGACAACAGGCCCTAAGTCATTTCAATTAAGGCATATTCTACTTGACAGATTTAATTTAAATGGCATCATATTTTTATGCCTTCCTTTTTTTATTTTAACTTATCAGCATAATCTTCCAAATCAATTTATTAAAAAATAGCATTATAAACAAACAATAGAGATAAAATATGCAACTATCACCTGAATCATTATGGCTTTATTCCATTCCCTCACATTATTTTATTCTTGGCTCTACGGAGCTGAGAATAGATGCTTATCACATTGCAGCAAGGGAAGGTAATTTAAAAGCAATTATGATCATGTCCTCAAAATTTCCATATATTGGGATATTAATAGATGGTCAATTGGCCCAGGAAGCTGCCCTTGACCATAACCATGAAGACATCTATTTCTATTTCATCTATAAAATGCAATTCTCTACAAATCAGGAAATAATCTATAAAGCATTAGAACAGGGTTATGTATATCTTATCAAACATTACTTGACACAAGGCATTGCAAGCATCCAGCTTTTGGATGATTTTGGTAATACATTATTACATCGTGCGCTTATGCATAATAATTTGAAATCATTGAAGCTATTATTATCCTTTAATCAAATACCAATTCGTGCTGAAAACCTGCAGGGAAGAACTGTTTGGCATATGTTGGCAGATAGCCATGTTCCTTTTTTATTTGTTTATGAAGCAGCAGCTGCTCTTCTAAGCTATACAACGGATGAAGATTATGAATGGCTAATGGGTTCAAACTTAATTCCTAAAAGCCATTTTTTATATCAGACGGTGATAGAACGTGCTTTGCCCATGAACGTATCACCACAAACTTTATCGTCATTCTTCCGAAGTTCAACACCGCCCACTAATATCCCACAAGCCAATAAGGAACAAGTAACTGCGTTTAAATCCATTGATGCAGTAGAAAGATGCAACCCTCGTGAATACATCGAAGAATTCCTAAAAGATGGTAACAACCTTCCGCAGATTAATACTAAAAGATTAAAAAGAGGAGACACATTATGTCATCTGATCACTGCAATATATAATCAAACTTTTGAACCTACATTCAAATTGTTGCTAGACCATAAGATGGATTTAAATATTCAAAATGACAATGAAGATACGCCATTACATATGGCTATTAAGAGAGGAAATGAAACCGCTACTCGTGCACTAATTAAAGCGGGAGCAAACTTGAGTATAAAAAATAAATTTGGACAAACAGTATTTCATCTTGCAGCAATATCACCGGTAGCTAATCTCTTAGAATTACTATTGACCCACATCCAAGAAGGAAACGACTCAAATAGGAATATGCTTGAGGCGCAAGATATGGATGGAAATACACCCTTGCATTTGTCATTAATCTCTCATAATAAGGTAAGAAACTATCAAGCTCTTATTCAAAAAGGGGTAAATTTTGCTCTTTGCAATAAGAATGGTGTAAAGCCTATTAACTCCAGTTTGGGACAAAAAACAATTCGATCCCTTTTGAATATGGCCATTTCTAGTGGAAATATCAATTTGCTCAATGCGGCTTTAGACGCGGGAGCTAATCCTAATCATCATTCCCCTTTTTTCCCCTTACATCACGTTTTAATCCATTACAAAAAAGACTTACGTACGAGTGCAGCTCTTGCACTCATTAATAACAAAGCCGATTACTATTTTGCTCGCAATGACGGAAAGCAAGCCATCCATTTGGCTGTTATTGCAAGTGACAATGAAGTTCTCAACGCGATTACCAATAAGGATAATATAAATAATATAAATGCGCAGGATAAAAAGGGATATACACCCCTTTATTATGCAATATCAAGAAATAATTCAACGATTATCAATTTTTTAATAGAAAAAGGGGCAAATCCTCTTATTTGCTCAAAAAAGGGGGAAAGTATTATCGAATATGCTTATCGCCAACACCCAGGTTTAATAAAAACACTGCTATGTGAGTCTGGGAATGAAGATTTAACCATCAAAAAAGAAATAAAAGCAGCAGCCTATAACCTTGAAGCAAGAACTAATCTAAGCAAATTATGCGAACAATTGCAAGATATTAAGATTGAGAATAATGAGGATCTTGTTAAAACAATAACGCAAATAGGACAAAAACTACAAGCTTTAGTCAATAAATTAAATAAAGGAGATGAAGAAACTAAAATTTTGCAAGCCAGAGGAATGGCTAAGGAAAACTTAAAACAAGCATTAAAATTAGGAGAAATCGACAGTATCAGGACAGCTCTGCAACAATATTCCAATTTAGATTTAAATATTCATGAAGTTATTGATTTGGGAAAGGAAAAAGGGGGGCAAGATTCAATTTTGGTACATTTAATACGATTATCAACGGGAGAGTTTCTTACTCATCCTACTCCCCATCATAATAATCTCCTCCAGCTACTAAATGAACTCAACACCAAATATGGGACTCAAGCAATTAACAATAAAGAAAAAAAAGATCTTCTACTATTTAGCATTGGAGCTTATTGTCATCCCCAAATCGTTGAGTGGATAGTCAAAAATCTTAACTTATTAGAGGATATTATACCGACCATTATGAATTTAGGAGCAGTATGTTCGAAACCAATATATGAAGAATTGTTTGATTATTATCTACAGATTATTCAGATTCTAATGAAGCAAGTCTCATTAATGAAGAGTGCTGATGCAAAAATACACCAATCAAACTTAGAAAAGATCAAGTTAACTCTGGAAAAAAAACATTCTCCTACCAGTCATGCTCAGACCAAGACTGAAAATACATTAGTTGTCACTCCAGAAGTTTCGACTGAAATGATACCTGAAGACCATCCCATATACCATGCACTTAAATCCGGTGATGTCTATCGTTTTGGAGTAGAACTAAAAAAAGATCCTTCTCTTATGTATATGAAAGCGAAATCAACTAATTTTGTTTTCCTCAACTTGTTTTCTCTGGTAGCCTGTGCCAACAAGAAAAACGTTCAATATTTGGAGCTGTTAGATGAAAATGGCTTTAAATGGGATACATTAGACGATGAAGGTCACACAGCGCTTGCCCGGGTAGTAAGAAATAACGACTTAGCTGCTGTCAATTATATAGTTAATTCTGTCGGCCTTCGGAAGCCTGAAGTTATCCTTTTTCCAGAAAATATTTTGTATTTGGCATGCCGAGTGGCTAAGAAAGACGTATTCAAAACAATTTTAGAAAAATACCCGAAAGACCTTATTAATCAGCCAAATATAGCAGGTGAAACCTTAATCTTGATCTGTTGCGAAAAATCAAAATGTGACAAGGCAGCGAAGGTAGGAATGTTATTAGAGGCAGGAGCGGATATTAATCATCAAATAGTAAGCAAAAATGAAGATAAGATTTTGCATTGCATGGTAAATAAGGACGTATCCCTAGACATAAGTACTCTAAAAAAGATTTTAGAACATTCTGCTACTGAGATTGCACCGTGTAATAAAATGGGCAATTTACCTCTCCATAATGCTATTTTAGAAGTTGCTAAGGGAAATGGAAGAGGGGAAGAATGTCAAAAATTAAAAGCCTTATTGGATGCCTATAAGCTTCGCAATAAAAACCCTGGACAATTTAATCAAAATCTAGACTTTCCATTCAAGTTTTCTCTTAAAAACCCTATAAAAGCCACCCCTCTTCTCTTAGCAATTTCTCAAAATAATGCTACTGGCGTGACTGTTGCTGTGAAAATGTTATTAGAGGCTAAAGCTAACCCTAATCGAAGAGGAGCTCTAGCTAAAATTTGTGATGGAATATTTAGTTCTTATCAATATACCCCTCTACAACTTGCTGTAGAGAAAGGTTATTTTGAAGTAGTAAGACTCCTAGTTGAGTCAAAAGCTGATCTCAGTGCTAAAAATAAAGCAGGACAAGATGCTCTAGGTATAGCTAAATCTCAATCTTGTGAGAATCAATTAATTGTAGAGTTTTTACAAGAAGAAGAGGAGAAAAAACTTAAGCCTAAGAGAATATAAAGAAATATAAATAATTCCAATATAAACAAACAATAGAGATAAAATATGCAACTATCACCTGAATCATTCTGGCTTTATTCCATTCCCTCACATTATTTTGTTCCTGGATCTATGGAGCTGAGAATAGAGGCTTATCACATTGCAGCAATGGAAGGTAATTTAAAAGCAATTATGATCATGTCCTCAAAATTTCCATATTTTGGGTTATTAATAGATGGTCAATTGGCCCAGGAAGTTGCCCTTGACCATAACCATGAAGACATCTATTTCTATTTCATCAGTAAAATGCAATTCTCTACAAATCAGAAATTAATCTATAAAGCATTAGAACGGGGTTATGTAAATCTTATCAATTATTACTTAACACAAGGCTCTGTAAGCATCCAGATTTTGGATAATTTTGGTAATACATTATTACATCGTGCGCTTATGTGTAATAATTTGGAATCATTGAAGCTATTATTATCCTTT
This sequence comes from uncultured Gammaproteobacteria bacterium, assembly GCA_963817645.1. Lineage (GTDB taxonomy): Bacteria > Pseudomonadota > Gammaproteobacteria > UBA6002 > UBA6002 > UBA6002. The sequence goes on from CAWFQC010000024.1 coordinate 193,014, forward strand.
AATCAAATACCAATTCGTACTGAAAACCTGCAGGGAAGAACTGTTTGGCATATGCTGGCAGATAGCTATGTTCCTTTTTTATTTGTTTATGAAGCAGCAGCTGCTCTACTAAGCTATACAACGGATGAAGATTATGGATGGCTGATGGGTTCAAACTTAATTCCTAAAAGCCATTTTTTATATCAGACGGTGATAGAACGTGCTTTGCCCATGAACGTATCACCACAAACTTTATCGTTATTCTTCCGAAGTTCAACACCGCCCACTAATATCCCACAAGCCAATAAGGAACAAGTAAATGTGCTTAAACCCATTGATGCAGTAGAAAGATGCAACCCTCGTGAATACATCGAAGAATTCCTAAAAGATGATAACAACCTTCCGCAGATTAATACTAAAAAATTAAAAAGAGGAGACACTTTATGCCATCTGGTCACTGCAATTTATAATCAGACTTTTGAACCTACATTCAAATTGTTGCTAGACCATAAGATAGATTTAAATATTAAAAATGACAATGAAGATACGCCATTACACACGGCTATTAAGAGAGGAAATAAAGCCGCTACTCGTGCACTAATTAAAGCGGGAGCAAACTTGAGTATAAAAAATAAATTTGGACAAACAGTATTTCATCTTGCAGCAATATCACCGGCAGCTAATCTCTTAGAATTACTATTGACCCATATCCAAGAAGGAAACGACTCAAATAGGAATATGCTTGAGGCGCAAGATATGGATGGAAATACACCCTTGCATTTGTCATTAACCTCCAATAAGGTAAGGAACTATCAAGCTCTTATTCAAAAAGGGGTGAGTTTTACTCTTTGCAATCAGAATGGTAAAAAGCCTATTAACTCCAGTTTGGGACAAAAAACAATTCGATCCCTTTTGAATATGGCCCTTTCTAGTGAAAATATCAATTTGCTCAATGCAGCTTTAGACGCGGGAGCTAATCCTAATCATCATTCTCCTTTTTTCCCCTTACATCACGTTTTAATCCATTACAAAAAAGACTTACGTACGAGTGCAGCTCTTGCACTCATTAATAACAAAGCCAATTACTATTTTGCTCGCAATGACGGAAAGCAAGCCATCCATTTGGCTGTTATCGCAAGTGATAATGAAGTTCTCAACGCGATTACCAATAAGGATAATATAAATGCGCAGGATAAAAAGGGATATACACCCCTTTATTATGCAATATCAAGAAACAATTCAACGGTTATCAATTTTTTAATAGAAAAAGGGGCAAATCCTCTTATTTGCTCAAAAAAGGGGGAAAGTATTATCGAATATGCTTATCGCCAACGCCCAGGTCTCATAAAAACACTGCTATGTGAGTCTGGGAATGAAGATTTAACCATCAAAAAAGAAATAAAAGCAGCAGCCTATAACCTTGAAGCAAGAACTAAGCTAAGCAAATTATGCGAACAATTGCAAGATATTAAGGTTAAGAATAATGAGGATCTTGTTAAAACAATAACGCAAATAGGACAAAAACTACAAGCTTTAGTCAATAAATTAAATAAAGGAGATGAAGAAACTAAAATTTTGCAAGCCAGAGGAATGGCTAAGAAAAACTTAAAACAAGCATTAAAATTAGGAGAAATTGACAGTATCAGGACAGCTCTGCAACAATATTCCGATTTAGATTTAAATATTCATGAAGTTTTTGATTTGGGAAAGAGAGGGCAAAGTTCTATTTTGGGACATCTAGTACAATTATCAGAGGGAGCGTTTTCTGATCCCCCTCCCCATCTTAATAATCTCCTCCGGCTACTAAATGAACTCAACACCCAATATGGGACTCAAATAATTAACAATAAAAATCTTCTACTATGTAGCATTAAAGTTTATTGTCATCCCAAAATTGTTGAGTGGCTAGTCAAAAATCTTAACTTATTAGAGGATATTATACCGACCATTATGAATTTAGGAGCAGTATGTTCGAAGCCATTACATCATGAAGAATTGTTTAATTATTATCTACAGATTATAGAGATTCTAATGAAGCAAGTCTCATTAATGAATTGTGCTGATGCAAAAATACACCGATCAAACTTAGAAAAGATCAAGTTTACTCTGAAAAAAGAATATCCTCCTACCAGTCGTACTCAGATCAAGACTGAAAATACATTAATTGTCACTCCAGAAGTTTCGACTAAAATGATACCTGAAGACCACCGCATATACCAAGCACTTAAATCCGGTGATGTCGATCGTTTTGGAGTAGAACTAAAAAAAGATCCTTCTCTCATGTATATGAAAGCGAGATCAACTAATTTTGATTTAATCAACTTGTTTTCTCTGGTAGCCTGTGTCAATAAGCAAAACGTTCAATATTTGGAGCTGTTAGATGAAAATGGCTTTAAATGGGATACATTAGACGATGAAGGTCACACAGCGCTTGCTCGAGTAGTAAGAAAGAACGACTTAGCTGCTGTCAATTATATAGTTAATTCTGTCGGCCTTCGGAAGCCTGAAGTTATCCTTTTTCCAGAAAATATTTTGTATTTGGCATGCCGAGTGGCTAAGAAAGACGTATTCAAAACAATTTTAGAAAAATACCCGAAAGACCTTATTAATCAGCCAAATATAGCAGATGAAACCTTAATCTGGACCTGTTGCAAAGAATCAAACTATGACAAGGCAGCGAAGGTAGGATTGTTATTAGAGGCAGGAGCGGATATTAATCATCAAATAGCAGACGAAAAAGAAAATAAAATTTTGCATTTCATAGTAAATAAGGACGTACACTTAGACACAAGTACTCTAAAAAAGATTTTAGAACATCCTGCTACTGAGATTGCTCCCCGTGATAAAATGGGCAATTTACCTCTGCATGATGTCATTATAGAAGTTGCTAAGGGAAATGGCAAAGGGGAAGATTGTCAAAAATTAAAAGCTTTATTGGATGCCTATAAGCTTCGCAATAAAAACATCTCTGCACCATTTAATAAAAATCTAGACTTTCCATTCAAGTTTTTTGAAAACGCTATGTTGCCAGCAGAAGCCACCCCTCTTCTCTCAGCAATTTCTCAAAATAATGCTAGTGGCGTGACTGTTGCTGTGAGAATGTTATTAGAGGCTAAAGCTAACCCTAATCGAAAAGGAGCTACACCTGTAATTTGTGATGGAATATTTACTTCTTATCAATATACCCCTCTACAACTTGCTATAGAGAAAGGTTATTTTGAAGTAGTAAGACTCCTAGTTGAGTCAAAAGCTGATCTCAGCGCTAAAAATAAAGCAGGACATGATGCTCTAGGTATAGCTAAATCTCAATCTTGTGAGAATCAATTCATTGTAGAGTTTTTACAAGAGGAAGTGGAGAAACTTAAGCTTAAGGGTAAGAATAAAAAGAAATATAAATAATTCCAAAACTTAATGGCAGTGCCCCTTCGGTCAAACATGGAAATGAAATACTATTTTCAAAGTGGGTGAAAAATGGGGTGTTTTCCTTTCAAAATTGTCCATTTTGGCTTTTCGCAATCAATTGAGTACGGATAATCAAGATTATAATGCAGACCCCCGGCTTTCCTTCCTACTAATAGCTGAAGCGATAATGAGTTCGCTTACAAGTGCTAAGTTGCGTAGTTCAATGAGGTTTTTGGTGACTTTAAAATGAGCATAATACTCTTGAATTTCTTCATTTAGCATTGATATTCGGCGAAATGCGCGCTGCAATCTTTTATCTGTCCGCACAATTCCAACATAATCCCACATCGTTCTCCTAACTTCCTGCCAATTATGGCTGACTACCACTTCTTCATCCGAATCTATCACTTGGCTTTCGTCCCAATTGGGCGCTTCCCAGCTCGGTATTTTGATATCTATTGTTTTTTTGATGTTATCAGTAGCTAATGCAGAAAAAACAAGACATTCCAGCAAAGAATTACTCGCCATGCGGTTAGCTCCATGCAGTCCAGTATAGGCAACTTCACCAATAGCATATAATCCAGAGATATCTGTTTGTCCGTTTAAATTCGTTAGCACCCCACCGCAAGTATAGTGTGCCGCTGGGATAACGGGAATAGCTTCTTTAGTCAAATCAAATCCAAAAGATAAGCATTTTTGATAAACATTTGGAAAGTGGTTAGAAATGAAATAATCTGATTTGTGACTGATATCAAGATAAACACAGTCGATCCCTAAACGCTTTACTTCATGATCAATGGCCCTTGCAACAATGTCTCTTGGCGCCAACTCAGCTCTTGAGTCAAACTTTGGCATAAAACGGGTACCATCTGGCAATTTCAAGAAACCACCTTCACCACGTAAGGCTTCCGTAACTAAAAAAGACTTGGCTTTAGGGTGAAATAAGCAAGTTGGATGAAATTGATTAAATTCCATATTAGCTACCCGGCAACCGGCACGCCAAGCCATTGCAATTCCATCACCACTGGTTGCATCAGGATTAGTAGTATACAAATAGACTTTACTGGCACCTCCTGTTGCCAGAATGGTAATAGGGGCTTGAAAGACTTCCACTTGCAGCAGCTTGTTATTGAGTGCATAAACGCCAACACATCTATTGTCATGTTTAAACAAGTCAATTGCAGTAAAGTGTTCAAATATTTCAATACAAGGATGCTTTTTGACTAAATCAACCAGGGTAGACTCAATGGCAAAACCGGTTGCATCTTGAGCATGTAAAATACGCCGATGGCTATGACCACCTTCTTTAGTCAAATGAAAGTCAAGTTGTCCATCTGGTTTAGTTTCGGTTGTAAATGAAACGCCTTTCTCAACTAACCAAAGAACAGCTTCTTTTGCTTTTTCTGCAGTAATTTTTACAGCACTTAGGTCACATAGACCAGCACCTGCTATTAGGGTGTCTGCTATGTGAGATTCTATGCTATCTTCATCTCCCATGACAGCAGCAATACCACCTTGGGCATAAAACGTGGAGCCTTCTGTTAAATTATCCTTACAAATAACTGCAACTTTAAAATAGTCAGCTAAATGTAAAGCCGCACTTAAGCCTGCTGCTCCACTGCCTATCACAATGATTTGATGCTTATGACGATTTTTCATCAATACTTAATCTTTTATTCTTTTATTTGGCGCGAGGCTCTTTTTCGCTCATTCTCTTTAAGCAGTTTCTTCCGAAGTCTAATGAAATCGGGAGTGACTTCGACCAATTCATCATCATTGATTAATTCTAAAGCTTGTTCCAATGACAGCTTGATGGGAGGTGTCAATATAATATTTTCATCTGAACCTGCGGCACGAATATTAGTCAATTGCTTCTCACGTATTACATTGACCACTAGATCGTTTTCCCGGGTATGGAGACCGACGATCATTCCTTCATAAACTTCAGTTTGTGGATTAATCAACAATCTGCCGCGATCTTCGAGGTTCCATAGTGCATAAGCAGTCGATTTACCTTGGCTATTGGCAACTAAAACACCATTATTGCGAGCAGCAATATCCCCTTTGATTAAAGGTCCATAGTGATCAAATATATGATGCATTAGACCCGTGCCAGAAGTAATTGTAAGGAATTCAGTATAAAACCCGATTAAGCCGCGTGTAGGAATCTTATAATCTAGACGAATTCTGCCCTTACCATCTGGCATCATGTTCTGAATCTGACCACGCCGCGAAGCAATTTTTTCCATAACAGCACCTTGATGCTGTTCCTCGATATCTAATATGAGCGTCTCATAAGGTTCCTGGAGCTTTTCATCGATTTCCTTAATGATGACCTCTGGCCTGGATACTGCCAATTCATAACCTTCACGACGCATAGTTTCAATCAGAATGGAAAGATGGAGTTCACCGCGTCCGGATACTTTAAGCTTATCGGGGTCAGGTGTATCATGCACTTGTAAGGCGACATTATGAACTAATTCGCGGGTTAATCTATCTCTTAAGTGACGACTGGTAATGTATTTGCCACTTTTACCACAAAATGGCGAATCATTGACCTGGAAAGTCATAGACACAGTAGGCTCATCTACTGTCAAACTGGGGAGAGCTTCAGGAAATTTGGGATCACACAAGGTATCTGAAATCCGTACATCTCCAATACCTGTAATTGCGACAATTTCACCAGCCTGCGCTTCAGGAACTTCAATTCTATTAAGGCCTAAGTAACCCATTATCTGCAGGATGCGGCCCGTTCGCGAATTACCTTGTCGGTCTAGAACGACAACAGGTGAATTTGATTTTATGTTACCCCGCGTAATTCGGCCAATGCCAATTGGACCTACGTAACTGGAATAGTCCAAAGAGCTAATCTGCATTTGAAAGGGCCCTTGAGGATCGACGTTAGGAGGAGGCACTTTGTCTATAATAGTTTGTAATAAAGGAGTCATATCCTCATGATGTTGATCAAGATCCAAAGTAGCATAGCCCTTTAGTGCTGAAGCATAGATAATGGGAAAGTCTAACTGCTCATTGGTAGCACCCAATCGATCAAATAGATCAAAAACTTGGTCTACAACCCAGTCCGGTCTAGCACTTGGACGATCAATTTTATTAATCACTACAATGGGGTGCAAACCATGTTGAAAAGCCTTTAGCGTAACAAAACGAGTTTGCGGCATGGGACCATGAACAGCATCTACCAACAGCAACACAGAATCTACCATTGAAAGTACCCGCTCAACTTCCCCGCCAAAATCTGCATGGCCTGGTGTATCCACAATGTTGATACGATAATTATTCCATTGGATGGCCGTATTTTTAGCAGTGATGGTAATGCCACGTTCTATTTCTAATTCATTGTAATCCATTACTCGGTCTTGGCTTGCTGCTTTTGCGCTCAAGGTTCCTGATTGTTGCAATAATTTATCCACCAAAGTGGTTTTTCCATGGTCAATATGAGCAATAATAGCAATATTTCTTAAATTCATATGGGTTCAGTTTTAAAGTAATTTTAAAGTAATCAATAGTTACTATGAAAATAGCATAAATATCTAAAGATAGCGACCTATGGGGGAATAGTTAATAAAATTATATGAATTATGCCACTAAAAAATAGTTAATACATCCAAAAGGCCGCTAGATGAGCTAAAATTATCATAAGACTTCGGATTTAGGAAACTTTTCCAAGGAGAAAAGATATGAATCGTTTAATTCTTCGATCGACCTCATTAGCGCAATGGTACTCATTAGTCAATGAGGCAGAAGATTTTTATGACAACCACCTAGATATTGACTTAGAAAGCTATTTAGTTTATTTGCTTGAGAGATATACCAATAAGCCCGAACTGATAGGAACTATCCTCTCACTAGATTATCTTAGCAGCCTGGAAACAACCGGGAAGCTTAGGGCAGAAAGATTAAGAGATGTGGGAGATAAATGTTTATTGTTTTCAGGTTTTTTCCCTGAATTTGCGCATAAACGCCATGTAACAGTCAGTTATTTTGTGGAGTTGGGTAAAAAAGCTTATACTTACCTAGCACTTTTAAATGAAAATGGTTTATTAGCCCCTGAGCTTTATGCACTTTTAAAGAAACATTTTGTTAATTTACTTGATTTATTATTCTCAATTAGAGATTTAAGTGGCGAGAAACAGGCATTGACCTTGCTCCAGGCCGAGGAACTCTGGCGAAACATAGGTAGCCAGTATGCTCTTAAACTATTGAAAAAACATAATAAGAAAGTAATCTCTCCCCAAAATAACCCTTCTAATAATGTTCATTAATCTAAAACCCCTAACATATACTAAAATATAAATTATATGAATTGTTTAGTGAAAATTAAATATTAATAGGAGGTAACTATGGCAAGAGCTGAGCAACCAAGAGAATCAAAAACTGAAGCTGGTAGAAAAGGCGCTCAACAGGAGCATAAAACCCGTGTTCAAGCTGGTAAGAGAGCTGCTCAAACTCGTGGCCCAGAAAGTTTAGCACAAGCTGGCCGAAAAGGAGCAGAAGCTAGAAGCCATGAAAGTCGTGTGGAAGGTGGCAAAAAAGCTGCTGAAACACGTGGACATGCAAGTTTAGCACAAGCTGGCCGAAAAGGGGCAGAAGCTAGAAGCCATGAAAGCCGTGTGGAAGGCGGCAAAAAAGCTGCTGAAACACGTGGACATGAAAGCTTAGCACAAGCTGGCCGAAAGGGTGGAGAAGCGCGTGGTCGTAAGGGTGAAACGGAGAAATAAGTCATTTCAACAATATTTTTAAGACACTAGAGCCAACATTGGCTCTGGTGTTTTTTGTTTAAAGGTCTGTCATGTCTTAATTGCAAACCCTTATCTTATAACAATTCCTAAGCTTTTCGGCCTTGTTGCATCATCATCTAGAAGGAGATTAGTCTTTTCAGCGTTGTGATGGGGTCTTGAAAATATACTGGAAAATCTGGCTATGAAGCTAGCCTTTTCACTAGCCTTTTCAACGCCAGTTTTTACAAGCTCCTTGACTATAGTTGTCAACGGTTTTTTTGCATATTCGTGATCATCAAAAATTTCACTAGAAGTTTTATTGCCAAAAAACTGTTCTAAAAGTAAGTCTTGATGTTCTTCCACTAGGGATTTTTTTTCAACAAAGCTATTTAATACCATCAGAAATTTATCATCATCGATATCATTCACTAATTTGATTTGGTTTTGTAAAAATGTTTGCAGTCGTATTTCTTCCTTGCTTCGCTTTGTACCCAATAGACGAGTTAGGAAACACTGTGAGCTACCTAAAACTTTATCTGCAGGAAAGGCATTGAATACCATTGCTGCTATGATTGTAGCGGCTTCCAGATAATAACTTATTTTTTCACCCAATTGCTCTTCGTTCAAGTAAGTACTGGTTTGTGTAGACCAATAGGAAAGAGTATAGAGTAAGCCAAGCATACTTAGCATAATGCGAGGGTTTTGTTGAATTGGCAGGGGAAATTGGATTAACCGGTGCCAACTGGCCATACTTGTTTTACCTTGCCAAGCTTTATTCACAAAATCGAAAATCCCTGTTGATTTACGCCAGTCTGGTTTTAATGCCGTTAGCTGCATAAGCAGTGAGATTATACAAATTGCCAAAAACATCCCAAGAAATATCAAACGATAAAGCAGCATAAGTCAAAAAAATGGCTGCCCCCAGAAACCATTCATTCACCGGGTCATCAAAATCGGCATACTTTGCTGCTTCAACCTTTGTTTTAAGAAAATAGCCAGGTAAAGAGGCAGCGGTAATTATAAGGCTTATGCCCTGTATGATTTTCCTGCCAGAAGATGATGCCTGAAAGATTTCTTTTGGTGTCAACTCGCATAATTTAAACAGTAACCAGGCTGATTCATTGATGCTGGGGTTATCTTTTTCCAATAATTGAACTAAGGGGTCAAGTTTTTCTCTCTTTGATTTTTGCATCAGCTTATTAATCTCAACTAAGGACCTTTCAAGTACCTCTCTATGAGCTTTTTTAAGCCTGGCAATAATGGTAGCAGTTTCGTGATCTTTAAGTGCAGCGTCATTACATTTAAGATACCCTTTTTTAAAGAATGCAAATAACATTGGGCTTAGTTTATAAACGATAGTTTCTACTCCTTTATATTGGAGCATCAACGCAGAGGCTAAAATTAAATCTGCAATCCATTCTGGATCGTCGCTTTCTGATTTGTCTAAAGCATAGAAGGGGTAAGCCGAAAAAAAAGCAGGCAACATAATTAACGCCTTTAATCCTAACTCCTTTATTCCCCGCAAAAATTTTGCACATAGATTTGGATTTAAATTTTGCAATTTGCACAAAGCGGTATTGATATTTCCTGGGATAGTTTTAAATGCCTCAATGAATAGCGGTGAAACGACCAAATAGAAAAAATAGCCATTTACCAAAGTATTTAAAACGACGGCTCCAATAGGATTGAGGTAGTAATATAAAAGGTTATCTTTGGCAGCAGTTTGTGTTATACGAATAAAGGCAAGCGGAGCAATTGCCCCGATACCATAGCTGGCAATCAAAGGGAAGAAGCTTATTCCTATTTCTTTGCATGTTACCTTGATAGATTCTTGGTGGTTATAGTTTGTCACCAACAAGTAATCATCTAGGAAGGAATTTCCATCTGAACGACAGAGTTCTGTTACAAGCTCTTTAGGAAGGTCTTGCCCTTGATAGTATTTCTCCGCAAGTATTAGTTCTTGCATTTAAGGTTAGCCTCATATGTTTGAAAGCTATTGCAAAAAATTTAGGATGTTATCCCCACCAGCTTAGTGGGGATCTAATTGAAAATTACTTGACTTTAACTTTATAATCTGAATCCCCATCAGATATTGGCTCGTCCCCATCAATTATTGGCTCAAATTCTTCAATAGCAGGAGCAGGCCAACAATAACTGAAAGGTCTAAGCCGTTGCCAGAAGGGTACATGGCTTCCAGGTGGTATGGAATCTACCTTCCTCTGCTCAAGCAACTCCATTCTTTCCTGGCTCTGTTTATCAAGCATTTCTTTTGCTTTTACTGCTTTGTTCGGAAGCGTTAGTTGCCTAAATCCTTCCAATTCCTCTTGATCTTGACCAGCAAGGTAATGATAGGCTGCAACTATATTCTCGCGGCTTTTTTTAGAGACTGTACTCAGATAGCTTGAGTTAATTGTTTGGTTCTCAGGAATATTTACCCCTGCAGCATTGTCAAGCATCAACTCAATATTCTGTGTAAGACCAAGCATAGGCATTAGGGCAACTCGATAATCATGTGGAAGGTTTCGCATGCTCTTACAAAATGTTGACGGAACATTTTGTCATTCACATTATTCTTGAAATCCTTCATTGCGATTGCAAAATTGGCCAGCTCTTTTTCTTTCGTGCTACCACAGCGGCGAGCATAAAACTCAATTATTTCAAAGCCAAGTTTCTGGTTGGCAAAATTATTAAAAATGATACTTGCTGCTGCTGCAAGGAAGGTAAAAGTATGACTAAGGGTTTCATTCTCTTGAAGATAAGCATTGGATTTGATTAGATCTACGCTGGTAGCAAAGGAAAAGCCACATAGAAGCGCAAGGGAAAACATGGTTGCTATAGTAGTTTTTGGATAAAGCTGCATGGCAAGTGGCTTCTTCCCTCTGCAACTCAAAACATCAGCAATCTCAAAAAAGGTTTTTGCCCCAAAAGTGGCTGTTAAGTATAAGAAAGGAACTGAAAGCGCGCCTGTTACTGGTATTGCAATAGCATGATTACCGGTAGGTGTCTCATCATTAGAAGTGAATGCCATTAAATTTTCATGCACCTTTAAGATATATCCTGTCATACCCACTAGCACAAGGCCAGTACCACTGGCACCTGCCAGAGCTTTAATAGTCTTTGCGCAGCCAGAGAGAGGAAGCTCAGGTTCAATTTGATAATCCATAGACTGTTGAGCCAAAAATTTTAAAAGTTTATCTCCATCAAGTTCTGTTTCCGGGCTTAATTCTCTTGGTAATGTTTCAGAGGTTAACATTGTATTCTTAACTAATTCGTAGGTAACAGAGTCGATGCAATGAGAAAACGCCGCTAACAGCTTGTGATAATCTGCGCTTTTTTTCGCATCGATGAATTTATGCTTAAAATAGCAGGCGTGTTCAAACATTAGATTGTTGACAGCATAAAAGTTAGCGACAGCATTTGTTATAGCTACGAGCACTTTTAAAGGAATAGGTGAGCCCCATAGATCTCCTTGTGTTGCAAGCGCAAAAGGGACAGCAGATGCAACCGAAACAGCCCCAAACCCAATAACTTTGCCAGCTGTTTTAAGCCTTTCCGACCTAAGCTTAATACTTAAAATCCCAGCAACCTCCTCAGGGATTGTGAGTAAGCTTTTGATCGATTGGGAAGTAGCGTAAGCAGTGACCCCGAAATTGGCCCCAAGCACGCTTATTAAATAGCCAATTGTCTTGGTAAGATCTCCTTCTGCAAAATCCATAGTTGGTTCAACATATAGCGCTAATGATCCCCCAGCAAACAAAATGGAGAGCACAATAGTTGCTATAGAAGCTACATCCTTTTTAAGAGGTATGGGGGTGCTGTTGGTGATGTGATATTGAATCAAATCCCCAAGTTGAGTTGCTTCATTTGGAAAATTGCCTATTTTTGTATAATCGTCTTTTTTAGATTGGGTTGGAGAGTAAGAGTGGTCAGCAACTTCAGGTTGTTTTTGCCTAGGTTGGTACTTGTTTTGATCTGACAAGTTATTCCCAGGAGATCTTTGTGACCCTTTACCGCTTAATACGCTACCTTGCAGTCCAAGACCTGCTCCGCTAAGTACCTCCTTTTTGAGTTCATTATCGGAGTCTTCCAAATCAGACCCGTTTTCTATTTTGTATCCTCCAGTAAATTTCTTTTGGTCACGTTTTTCTCCTCCTTTTTCATTATTATCTTTTATTCTTGATTGGGCAGTTTCTTGATTGTCATTTGAACCCTTGAATTTAGGACCCTGTTGCTCTTTGTTTTCTTGTGAAAGGTGTTGTCGATCTCCTGCTTTTTTTTCTTCGTTCCCTTCCCCGAGTAAGTTACCAGACCGTCCAGAACCTTCTTGCTCATATTGATGCAGATCCCCTTTAAAACCATCCGATTCTTCTTCAGAATCCTGTTGCTCTTCGTTTTCTTGTGAAAGGTGTTGCTGATCTCCTCCTTTTTCTGCTTTGTTACTTTTGAGGCTATCAGGCGGCTGTACAAAAAAACTTGCTTTGCTTAGAGGGCCTTCAAATTTATATTCACCCAATTTTTTGAAATCAAAAGCTTGTTGCACTTTGTTTTCTCCAGTCAATGGAGATTGGGGTTTTTCCTTACCTTCTTGAATAGCAGGTTTTTCTTCTTGTGAAAGGCGTTGCTGATTTCTTTCTTCTTTTTCTTTGTTCCCTTCTAAGTTAAAAGGCTGTTCAAAACCTGTTGGGTTAGGTAGATTTAGATCCTTTTTAAATTCATTGTCATCCAATTCTTCTTCAGAAGCTTGTTGCTTTTTGTTTTCTTGTGGAAGAGGTTGCTGATCTCCTCCAGCTTTGTTACTTTTGAGGAAGCTATCAGGCAGTACATAACCTTCTTGGCCAAGTAGAAAGCCTTCAAATTCATATCCATCCAATTCTTTGAATTCAGAAGCTTGTTCCAATTTGTTTTCTCCAGTCAATGGAAATTGGAGTTTTTCCTCACCCTCTTGAATAGGGGCAGGTTTTTCTTCTTCTTGAGAAAAGTGTTGCTGATCTCCTTCTTCTTTTTCTTTGTTCCCTTCTAAGTTAGAAGGCTGTTCAAAACCTGTTGGGTTATGTAGATTTAGATCCTTTTTAAATTCATTGTCATCCAATTCTTCTTCAGAAGCTTGTTGCTTTTTGTTTTCTTGTGGAAGAGGTTGCTGATATTTCTCTATTTCTTGTAGGGTTATTGGTAATGATTCTTCGAATTCTTCGGTCTCTTGCATGAGTGGGATCCTTATTGTCGTTAGCATTAAGTGCAACTGCACAAAATTGTGCGCCATAAATTTTGTAAAAAATAACAAGAAAGCCAGTAAGAACTAGCTTAAAAATTAAGCTGACTACAAGTATTACAGATAAAGTCCTGTTATTGGTGAGGTGAAGTATAAAGGAAGTAACTAACAGATAGAATTGGTTAAACCTTAAGAAAATATTAAATGTGATGGTTCTCTAAGAACACTTACAAATCTAATCATATAAATCAGCATTAATTTCGGGTTTTAGGCTATTGACACCTATTAGAGATTCTATCATAGGTTCTATGAAGTCTATTTCGTACGCCTAAAGTTGAATCCATGCTAGGCATCCAGTAAACTCCAAAAACATTCGGGGTGTAGCTCAGCTTGGTAGAGCACTGCTTTCGGGAAGCAGGGGCCGGAGGTTCAAATCCTCTCACCCCGATCAATAAATCAAGCACTCTGCAGCCACCCCCCTCTCCCGCAATAACTTATTGATTATAAAAAGATTTTTTGCGCGGGAGAGGGGGTAGCTGCAAGTGCTACATGAGGCTGTTATCTTACTAAAAACTCCGAGCTAATAGTATGTTAGCTTAGGTTTCCTTATTTGTGTAGATACCTATGGGACAAGCCGCGGGACGACGTAGCACTGCCATTAAGTTAAGGGGTTTTTCTCCCCTATGTCGTCCCGTGACTTGTTCGCAGAATCTAGGATATACGCCACTTTACTGGATCCCGCGAACAAGTCGCGGGACGACGGTGAAATCCTTAACTTAATGGCAGTGGGACGACGTAGTACTGCCATTAAGTTAAGGGCATTTCCTCTTCGCCGTCGTCCCGCGACTTGTTCGCGGGATCCAGGATAGAGGCACTTCCCTAGATTCCGTGATCAAACCATCACCGGACGACAGATTGCTTAACTTAATGGCAGTGGGACGACGTAGTGGGAGCTAATTGACAACGAGAGAAGAGATTGCTTTGTACAGCATAGCGATTTCAGTGCTGAACAAGAGGCGAGGAAATGAAGGTCAGTAATGATTGAGGCTTTTCTACAAATGCAGAATAGTCTAAGCTTAATATTAGCCATGATGTCAAACTTCCTTTTTCAAGTTTGTGTTATGGTTAGTAGGGTCAGGGTCTGAATCACCCTGGCCCTATGCTACTCCATTATAGCACCTCGCTCTAAGTAAAAAAGAGTTTTTTACCGATAATTAAATTCCTCTATATTTCACAACATGCGACCATCAATCCATCGGCAAGAATATCTTTTGCTTTGTCTCTTGCTTGCATTGAAGTTAATACTCCAACTTTGCCAATAGTTATCCGCTTCCCTCTAGCATATTCACACATAAACACTAATTTTCCTGAAACATTTACTCGGATCAAAAATCCGGTTAACTTATCAAAATCTACTTACAGGATTGATCCGCTTTTTATAAGAAAATCGCTTGAGCTGATTTGAATTTGAACCCTAGTGCCATGCGGCTTACAGAAGAATTATGCATCGCTTTGTATCCCGTTTTAAGGATGAATTATGTGGATTGTGCGCATTGCGCTTCAAAGACCGTATACTTTTGTTGTATTAGCAATCTTACTCTTTATCTTGGGGGTATTAGCAATTATTAATACGCCCAAGGATATCTTTCCTCCTATTAAGATTCCCGTCATCAGCGTGGTGTGGACTTATACCGGTTTGCCTCCTAGCGAAGTGGCTGGGCGCATTACGGGAGTTTTTGAACGTGCTTTAACAACAACCGTGAATGATATAGAACACATCGAATCACAATCGTTGTTGGGAATCAGTGTAGTAAAGATCTTTTTTCATCCTGCTACAAATATAGCAGTCGCGTTAAGCCAGGTAACCGCCATATCCCAAACCTTACTCATAAGCCTACCACCGAGAATAACGCCCCCGTTAGTTTTAAGCTACAATGCCTCTAGTGTACCCATTCTACAATTAGTCTTAAGAAGTCAAACATTATCGGAGCAAGAACTTTTCGATTTAGGGAATAATTTTATCCGAAATCAGTTAGCTGTGGTGGAAGGAGCCGCTATTCCCTATCCTTACGGCGGCAAAGTTCGCCAGATTCAAGTGGATCTTAATCCACAAGCCATGCAGACGTATGGTATCTCTGCACAAAACGTCAATGACACCATTCAAGCTCAAAACCTTATCATACCCGCAGGTACGCAAAAAATAGGTTTACATGAATATTATGTGAAACTTAATAACAGTCCGATTAATGTTAATGAATTAAACAATGTTCCTATTCGAGCTATAAACGGCTCGGTTCTTTTTATTAGAGATGTTGCGCATGTTCGTAATGGGTTTCCTCCTCAAACAAATATGGTTCGAGTTGATGATACGCCCGCAGTTTTAATGACAATCCAAAAAACCGGTGGCGCTTCCACACTGGACATTATTAAACAAATTAAAACTCTCTTACCAAAAGTATTGGAAACCATGCCTCCTGGATTACAGCTAAGTACTTTTGCGGATCAATCAATCTTTGTAAAAGCCGCTATTAATGGGGTAGTTCGAGAGGCTGCCATAGCAGCAGTGCTGACTATGCTAATGATTTTATTCTTTGTCGGCAGTTGGCATAGCACTTTAATCATCATGATTTCAATTCCCCTGTCTATCTTAACCTCTCTGATCATACTCCATTTTATTGGCGAAACCATCAATATCATGACCTTGGGCGGCTTGGCGCTGGCTGTTGGTATTTTAGTGGATGATGCCACTGTAGCAATTGAAAATATTAATTGGCATCTAGATCAAGGCAAAGAAATTGAACAGGCAATTCTAGACGGCGCAAAACAAATTACCATTCCCACCTTTGTTTCTACATTATCTATCTGTATTGTCTTCGTCTCCATGTTTCTTTTAACTGGTGTTGCGCGTTACTTGTTTACACCCTTAGCAGAAGCGGTGATATTTGCTATGTTTACTTCTTATTTCTTGTCCCGCACACTCGTATCAACTCTGGCAAAATATTGGTTAAAAAGGCCAGCTAATGGGGATACAAATAGTGAGGAACGATCAGCTAATTTTTTAAATAAATGGGAAAAAATATTTCAGCGGCATTTTGAAAACTTTCGAAATCATTACCATGACAGACTCAAAGCTGTGCTCGAACATAAAAGTTCTTTTATTATCGCACTGTTGGTATTCGTATTGCTCTCATTACTCATTCTTACCCCTTGGTTGGGAACCGATTTTTTCCCCAGTGTTGATGCAGGTCAGATCAAATTACATGTGCGCGGCCCATCGGGTTTGCGCATCGAAGAAACAGCTAGATTATGCGGTGAAATCGACGCGTTCATTAGACAAATTATTCCTGCCAAAGAATTAGAAGGAATAGTCGATAACATTGGCTTGCCTATCAGTGGTATCAATATATCTTACAGCAATTCTTCTCCAGTAAGTGCAGGAGATGCGGATATTTTGGTTTCCCTAAAAAAAAATCATCGGCCAACGGAATTTTATATCAAAAAGTTAAGAAAAAAATTTCCTGAGAAATTTCCAGGTATCATTTTTTCTTTCTTGCCAGCGGATATGGTGACTCAAATATTGAATTTTGGTTTGCCTGCTCCAATTGACATACAAGTAACGGGCCTAGATACACAGGCCAATTATCGTTATGCCAGCAAGCTTTTAGATCAAATAAAATACGTCACTGGTATTGTAGATAGCCACATTCAGCAAGCATACAATTACCCTCAACTCAATGTGCAAGCCAACCGAAGCCTAGCTAGGGAACTGGGGTTCTCTCAATTTGATGTCGCAAACAACATGTTTATTACACTTTCTGGCAGTTTTCAAACAACGCCTACTTTTTGGCTGGATACCACCACTAGTGTTTCTTATCCTATCGCAGTGCAAACACCACAATACTTTATTGATACGCTGCAAGCCTTAAAAAATATCCAGATCACTTCCCCTGGTCGGGGGCCGCAGATTTTAGGCGCAATATCGAGTATTACACACGGGGTGGCATCCATGGTTGAATCTCACTATAATGCCCAGCCTACTATCGATATTTTTGCGTCCATCCAAAGCCAAGATTTAGGTAGCGTAGCAAGTAAAATCAGGAAGATTATCGCCGCTAACAAAAAGGACTTACCAAAAGGATCTTCGGTTGTGGCTCGAGGCCAGATGGCCACACAAGCTGAGTCTTTTAGAGGGCTATATTCAGGTTTAGCTTTTGCAATTATGTTGATTTACTTTTTAATGGTGGTAAATTTTCAGTCTTGGATCGATCCATTTATCATAATAACGGCACTACCTGCTGCGATAGCGGGTATGGTATGGATGTTATTTTTGACGCATACCACCGTGAGTGTACCCGCACTCATTGGTGCGATCATGGGTATGGGCGTAGCAACTGCCAACAGCATCCTGATTGTGAGTTTTGCCCGAGAAGGGATGAGCAATGGTGAAGATGCTGTAACTGCCGCACTTAACGCTGGCTTCACGCGGTTACGTCCTGTGTTAATGACTGCACTGGCAATGATTTTGGGCATGCTGCCAATGGCAATTGGATTTGGGGAAGGGTCAGAAGAAAATGCCCCTTTAGGTCGAGCCGTTATTGGAGGATTATCATTTGCGACAGTGGCTACGCTATTTTTTGTTCCTTGTATTTTCTGTTTAGTCCACGGAAAAAAGAGAACATCTGATGAGTGAACCAGCATCTGAAGACGCCACCTCGGTATCTCATCGCTGGTTATTGATAGGCGTTACCATTGCGGTGTTACTTGCTTTAATTGGCATCGGACTACGTATTTATGCGTACTGGAAGCTTAGTCAAGAAACCAAACAACAGGCTGTTCCTACCGTCAGGGTCATTCAAGCTAAACCGGGTCCGAAAATTGAAGAGATTGTATTACCAGCGAATGTCCAAGCTTGGCATGAGACAACAATTTTTGCGCGTATAAATGGCTACGTCATTAATTGGTTAGTAGACATCGGCACGCACGTTAAGAGAAATCAGTTACTTGCGACCATTTCTGCCCCTGAGGTTGATGCTCAACTACGGCAAACTGAAGCTGACCTCAAAACAGCCGAAGCAAATAATATCATAGCTCAAATAACTGCAAAGCGTTGGGTGAATCTGGTAAAAACAGAATCCGTCTCTAAGCAGGAAACAGATGAAAAGGTGAGTGATGCTGCTGCTAAAATAGCCATTGTGATGGCAACACGTGCCAACCGTGATCGGCTCAGAGATTTAGTTCAATATAAACAAGTTATCGCACCTTTTGATGGCATTATCTCCTTGCGCAACACAGACATAGGCAATCTCATCAACGCAGGCAGTAGTGGCACAATACCATTATTTCGCATTGTCCAATCGAACCGCTTGCGAGTGTATGTCAGTATTCCTCAGTACTACTCAGCTAACGTTGCTAAAGGTTTAACTACTCGGCTGTATTTTAGGGAACATCCTAGAAAGATTTTTTTAGCTAAATTGATGGATAATGCTAATGCTATTGATGTAGCTACACGAACCTTGTTAGCTCAATTTGTCATCAATAATAGTGATTATACATTAAAGCCAGGAAGTTATACTGAGGTGCATTTGATGCTTCCGGTAAGCAAGAAAAATATTCGACTGCCGATTAATACGTTGATATTTCGTGCTCAAGGAGCACAAATTGCCAGTTTAGACAGTCAAAGTCAAGTTGTCTTAAAGTCTATTACCATTGGTCGTAATTTTGGTGATGAAATTGAAATTTTGTCTGGTGCCAATCCTGGGGATAAAATTATCCTGAATCCGCCAGCTTCTATTTTTGACGGCGAGAAAGTGAAAGTTATCAACCCCCAGTCGTCAAAACCCGAAGGTAAAGGTATATGAGGTATCTCATACTCATTGCCTGTTTAAATATGCTATTGAGTTGTTCTTTGGCTCCTAAATATCATCGTCCTGCTCAGGAAGTGCCCCCATTCTTTAAAGAAGGATCTAACACCTGGGGTCTTGCTCATCCTGAAAGCGCTTGTTTGGATCGAGGTCCCTGGTGGCAAATGTATGAGGATCCCATACTCAATGACCTTGAGCAGCAAGCCAGTTGTGCCAATCAAAACATAAAAGCAGCGATAGCGCGTTGTGAAGAAGCGCGTGCAAATCTGACGATAGTGCGATCTGAACTTTTTCCTAGCTTGAATGCGATGTTCAACGCTAATCGTCAAAGAACATCCAAGACGCTAACAAACCCATTTCCGGTTCCCACTTTTAATGATTTTGTAATCGGTGCTTGGTTGGCTTATGAGCTAGATGTATGGGGAAGAGTTAGAAATAGTGTGGCTGTAGCCAAAAATTTGGCCTGCGCCAGTGCTACTGATTTAGCCAGTGTAAATTTAAGCATACATGCTGAACTTGCTAATTACTATTTTGCCCTGCGTGGAGCAGATAGAGCTCAGTTGGTATTTGATAATACCGTATGCGCTTATCAAAAAGCACTGACCATTGTGCTTAACCGCTACGAAGGAGAAATCGCTTCCGCATATGACGTAGCGCTTGCTCAAAATCAACTGGAAAATGCTAAAACCTTGGCTATTGATAACCGTCTTAAGCGAGGCAATTTGGAGCACGCCATTGCAATATTAGCAGGTCGACCTCCTGCTACTTTTTCATTGTCAGTAATAAACAACTGGAAAAATCACTTAGTGACAGTAGATCCTCAAATCCCCGCATGCCTGCTTGAACGAAGACCGGATATAGCGGAAGCTGAGCGGTTGGTTATGGCTGCGAATGCGAGCATTGGTGTTGCCCGTGCGGCATTTTTCCCGCAAGTTCACTTGGGTAGCGCCATTGGTTCAGGAAGTGCTAGCCTGGCAAGGTTATTTGATGGACGCAGTTTCGTTTGGGCTTTGGGATCATTATCCAGTATAAGAGGCCTAAGTGGGGTTGATATTGTCCCTCTGTTAACACAGCTTATATTTGATGCCGGAAAAACTCAGGCTATAGTTGATGAAACTAAGGCAAAATATTGTGAGACAGTTGCTAATTATCGTCAGACGGTGTTAAATGCTTTTCGTGAGGTAGAAGATAGTATTCTTTCTATACGACAGTTAGATCATGAAAATCAAACACAAACTGCGGCAGCAACAGCTGCAAAGAGAGCTGTACAACAAGCTGTATACCGAAATATAGGTGGCTTAACGACTTATCTTGACACGGTGGTGGTAGATGTTATTGCACTTCAGTCTGAGTTAACTCTTATCAATATCCAAACCCAGCGCCAGGTTGCCAGTGTCCAATTAATCAGAGCATTGGGTGGTGGTTGGAGGCCATGTTCTTAACCCGAATATTTCACCACTGCGAACGCAAAAAACCACATGCCTACCGCGTGCACTATAAAAATGAACAAATCATATATTTCAATCGACATTCCGCACCAAAATTATAAGCAGTTGATTTCAAATCTTATTTTTTTGAATACTTTTGGAAAGAAAAAAAATAACTGTTAAAAGTCAATGGCTTATAATTTTGGTGCGGAATATCGGTTTCAATAACCTTAGCTCGGAGTTTTTAGTGAGCTAACAGCCTCATAGTAGCACTTGCAGCTACCCCCTCTCCCGCGCTCTAATTTTCATAGAATCAATAAGTTACCAGCGGGAGAGGGTTGGGGTGAGGGAAAAGCTGGAAGCAGAGTTTGACCCTCACCCCAACCCTCTCCCGCAATAACTTATTGTTTCTAAAAACTTTTTTGCGCGGGAGAGGGGGCTGCTGCAAGTGCAACCATGGAGATACAGCGAAACTAAAAACTTCAAGCTTATGAGCAGCTTTTACCACTCCGAGCTAATAGTATGGACCCTGCCTGGCCCTGCCTTCTTTAAATAGCTTCTATTCGAATAACCTGATAAGATGGCATTTCGTATGGGTGAGCCTTCTTTAATGCCGCAACAGCATCTTTAATTTGTTCTTCGGTACAAATGATTTCTACCTTGTACTCAGGGACTTTCTCAAGTTTATCGATCTTCCCTATAAAAGGATTCCCCCCAGAAGTGGGCATAAATTGGCCTGCGCCTAAAGTTTGCCATGCGCAAAGCTTGTAGTTACCAATATTGCCTGCGCCTACAGCAAAAATAGCATTCTTGACTATATCAAGATGCGTTTGCGGAACTTGAAAAGAGAGCATAAACAAAGAATGGCCTCCTTTTAATTTGTAGTGAAAATATTCATTACCCAAAAGTGGTTAATATTTCCTGTGAAGAGCAAAAAAAGTAAGATTAATTAAACCTGTTTTATAAGAGGAGTCCTTTAGAAAAGTTAAATAGGTAAGGGCCAAATCGGTTTGTTCTTGTGCTTTGGCAAAAGTATACTCTAAGGAACTAGCTTCTTGGATGGCCTTGACGATCATGTCTAAATGAGTTGTCCCTCCCTGGCGAATCGCCTCTTTAATCATTTCAGCTTGGTCTGGCTTAGAATATTGGATTGCATGGATCAAAGGTAAGGTTACTTTGCCTTCAGCCAAATCATCACCGATATTTTTGCCTAGCTTGTCACTTGAACCTGCATAGTCCAAGGCATCGTCGATAAGTTGAAAAGCCATACCCAAATGTAAGCCAAAACTTGCCATTTTTTCTTGTTCAATGGCTGGCCGCTGACAAATTAAAGTGGCAACTTCAGTCGCTGCTTGAAATAAACGCGCAGTTTTATTGCAAATCACCTGCATATAATGAGCTTCATCTGTTTGTGGATCATTACGCTTAATAAGCTGTAGGACCTCACCTTCGGCAATTGCATTAGTGGTCTTTGCGAGAATATCCATCACTTGCATATTGTTTAAATTAGTTAATATCTCAAAAGTGCGAGAATATAAAAAATCACCAACTAGGATACTTGATGCATTACCCCAAATGATGTTGGCTGTTTGCTGGCCTCGTCGTAAGGTAGAGTTATCAACAACATCATCATGCAATAAAGTTGCGGTATGGAGAAACTCTACTACAGCAGCTAAGGCAACATGGTCGTTACCTTTATAATCAAACGCACTTGCAACAAGGAGAAGAAGCAGTGGTCTTAGTCGTTTACCGCCACTACTAATGATATGTCTGCTAATCTCTTCTATTAAAGGTATTTCGGAATGGAGGTGTTTGGTAATAAGTCTGTCTACGGCTTTAAATTCATCTAGTAGAAGATCTCTAATTTCTTCAATTACTAAGGGTTTTTTGTTGTATTCAATTTCAAAGAGCATTTGATGAATCCAAATTTAAATCCTAAAAAGTGATGCTAGGCGCTTGGCTCTCAATAGTCAAGTAGCATCTTTTTGCCAAGAAAACTTGCGCGTTTACTTACTATTTCGTAGAATGACCGGCTTACTTACGAATAATCGGAGTCTATAGAGATGTATGCGGTTATAGCTAATGGCGGAAAGCAATATAAAGTCGCCGAAGGCCAAACTATTAAACTTGAAAGTATAAATATTGAAGCTGGAAAGGAGCTTGAGCTTGATCAAATCTTGCTGCTTGTAGATGGAGAAAATACCATAGTTGGCACTCCATTTCTTTCCAATGTGACAATAATGAGTGAAATAGTTGCTCACGGTCGTAACGATAAAATTAATATTATTAAATTTGGTCGGCGTAAACATCGTTTAAAGAGAATGGGACACCGACAAAATTACACTATACTTAAAATTATCGGTATTAATGTCACTTAAGAAATAGCATCGGGGATTTATACAATGGCACATAAGAAAGCAGGTGGTAGCACCCGCAATGGCCGCGACTCTCATTCAAAGCGTTTAGGTCTTAAGCGTTCTGGCGGGCAACCCGTTCTTGCTGGTAATATTTTAATTAGACAACGCGGCACTAAATTCCATGCTGGTCAAAATGTTGGCATGGGAAGGGACCATACACTGTTTGCCTTAATCGATGGTATCGTTGTATTCAGCAAAAAAGGTGAATTTAATCGAACATTTGTCAATATTGAAGCGCAGCAAATTAATGAATAACTTTTCAGCTTCATTATATGAAGTTTGTTGACGAAGCAAAAATAAACGTTGAGGCAGGAAAAGGTGGCGATGGTTGCGCAAGCTTTCGTCGAGAAAAATATATCCCTTTTGGCGGGCCTGACGGTGGTGACGGGGGAGATGGAGGAAGTATTTACTTGGTGGCTGATCCAAGTCTGAATACACTTATTGACTTTCGCTATATAAGATCTTTTCACGCTGAAAATGGGGAAAATGGCAAAGGCAAACAATGTACCGGTAAGAGCGGCAATGACCTGATCATTAAAGTCCCTGTTGGCACCACCGTGTTAGACGATACCACGGGTGAATGTTTGGGGGATTTAATTGCGTTAGGTGAAAGGCTATGTATTGCTAAAGGAGGCCACCACGGCATTGGAAACATACATTTCAAAAGCAGCATAAATCGCGCTCCTCGTAAAACCACGAAAGGAAAGTCTGGTGAAAAACGTGACCTTCGACTAGAGCTTAAGGTGCTGGCTGATGTTGGACTACTTGGTTTGCCAAATGCTGGAAAATCTACTTTCATTCGCGCAGTTTCTCGCGCAACACCAAAGGTTGCGGATTATCCTTTTACCACGTTATATCCACATTTAGGAGTGGTAAAGGTAGCCTCTGAAAAAAGCTTTGTCGTTGCTGACATCCCTGGATTAATTGAAGGTGCATCTACAGGGGCTGGCTTAGGAATACGTTTTCTAAAGCACCTTTCACGAACCAAACTTTTACTTCATTTAATTGATATCGCTCCTCTCTCAGAGTTGGATCCTATCCGACAAATTCAGACTATTTGGCAGGAAATGGAACAGTTTAGTCAAGAATTAGCCAACAAGGAACAATGGCTGGTTTTTAATAAAATCGATCTGTTACCTGAGAAAGAAGCTAGAGAAAAAAGCCAATATATTCTCAACAGCCTAAACTGGACAAAGCCATCATTTTTAATTTCGGCAGTTAAGAAACAAGGGATCAATGAGCTATGCTATGCTGTGATGAACTATCTTGATGATAATGGGACATGCTATCTAGCTAACACTTTAATATCCGGATTTTTAGAATA
This sequence comes from uncultured Gammaproteobacteria bacterium, assembly GCA_963817645.1. GTDB lineage: Bacteria > Pseudomonadota > Gammaproteobacteria > UBA6002 > UBA6002 > UBA6002. Next base: position 217,372 of record CAWFQC010000024.1, read on the forward strand.
AGCCTCTAAGATATCTGCAACAATCGTATCTATAGTTCCAACACGAGCTTGCTCGTCAATGACAAGCTGCTTGTCACGCATATCTGCTAAACGATTTTCAACCAGCTTTGCAGCACTTCCACTTGGAAAGATATTACCCAGGACTCGTCTGGCTTCTCTTGGTCCCATTCTACGGTATAGCTTATTACGAATATTGACATCGATTGCTGTTGTGCTCAATGCCCAAAGCTCGATAGGCCCTAAGGTATTAGTCAGTAATTGAGTATTCATCCCCTCCTTAGTGGCAAATTGTGCGAGAAAGGTAGCACCCCCTTCTCTTGGCCCATGGACACGTGTACGTAAGGCATGTATAGCTGTTGGCGTTAAGCCAAAAATTTGAGCTGTTTTTTGAATAGCTTGCTCAGGTCCAGCGTCCATTATGAAAACAGACGTGGCAAACTCAATCATGACATCATCAAAATCATCAAGCGATTGAGAAATCAATGCAATTTGCACCGCCCATTTTCTTCCTTCACGCATATCTTGAATAACTTGCTCTCGCATTGCTTGTACTTTCGAGGTTCTATGAAACTCATCATATATTATGCGCTTAGGATCTTCGCGAATTCCTGAAATTCGTTGTTCATGGTAGTGGCGATAAGCTTCCGACATATCAGCAACATTATCCTCAGTTAGAAAAAAATGTCGCCCTAATACATATCGCGCTAGCATATACATCACCGAGGTTTGACGATTGGCAGCGTCTCCTCCTGTTTTGGCAACTTCATCTAAATCCAAGGAAACAATTCGAGCATCCCCGATATCAAATTTACTGATTTGGGAAATAATGGGATACTCACGAACTGCACTTGAAATCATCCTTGAAAAAGCATTTATCAAAGGTTCTCCTGTGGGGGCTGCGACCTTGCCATACAAATCTTCAATAGCAGGCGTTCGACAAATGGAAGCTGCATCGGCTAAGACCGGCATAGCGTGCCTTTGTGCCAACATTGCCTCATGAATAAATCCCGCAACAAACAAAGCATCTGTCACCTCCCACCAAGTGGTATGGGTATCACGTACAAAACCTATCTCTTCCAAAATACCGTCAAGAATTTCTTCGACATTAGGTGTATATAAATTTGGACTCGCATCATCCACTAACCTTTTATAAAGTTCATCAACAATCATGCCAGCCATATCGGTAATACCATCATATGGCTTAGTCGCTCCAACTGGAGTTGCCAGTAGAGTCAAGAAATTTACCAAGAAACTTCTTTCTTGAGGGGTCGGGAAACGACAACCCAACTGCGTATCAAAGGGATTGATAGCAAAGTCTTGCGTCATTCTTAAGCGATGATAAGCCACTAAATGGCGTTCATTAGGCGGCAACGCCTCTTTTAGCAAAGAAATGAGGCCACTGCTTGAAGGACCTATATCAATAATAGAAATTCTAGGCAACCTTGAGATACCAGCTGATAAACACAAAGCCAAATTAATAGCATTGGATAATACTGATTTACCAGAACCTGGCCTTGCAAACATTAAGTCAATCCAAGTCGTCTGTTCAGATGACCCAGGTTGGTAAGGCCAAGGCTTGCCATCAGGCGAGCGAAACAAAATGGCGCCTCTAGTCCATGGGGAAGAAGGTCGAAATAAAGGTAACATGTATAAAACATCTGAAAGAGGAGCCACTGAAGGACTTGCTACACTTATTTTGCTAACGCCCAACATACTTGATACGACTCCAGCAAAGGAGTCACCAGCAACCTCAGAGACTGTACAACTACCCCACCCTTCCATGGATTTTGCCAACTGTGCGGTGCGAGAGCGTAATAAACGAATATCACCTACGGGTGCCCAAGTAGAGGCAGCAACCCTTAGACGAACAATGGCGTCATCTGTACTTAAGTTCAAATAACGAAGTAAATTAACAGCATCATTAAAGAGACGATTTTCTGCAGAAGTCCAACTTAACACTGAAGAAATAGCAGAGCGCAATCTCAAAGAACCAAGACCCCCTCCTTCGATTAAAAAGGAAATCCGCCAAGGAATATGGGTAGGTAGAGTTCGGGTAAACAAAGAGTTGAATTGCTGCACTTCCTTTGGAAATAGGTCAATAAAGATAGAACTGTATATTCGATCACCAATTTGCGCCGTTCGCAGGTCAATAACTTTAACCTCTCGCTGCATTATTTGCCTACCTAAGGGAGGCCACAAGATATCGGAAATGTCTCCAGTTATCTGCCGAGGCTGCTTGATAGTTATTCTGTCTCCAGGTAATTGAGGAAGCCAATCCCGATCAATAAAATCAGGGTCGACACTGTTTCTCATCGCATGGACAGCTTCGTGAATTCCAAGTAAGTTAGCAACAATCCCTAGCATGTTTAAATCGTTCACAGTGGATCGAACGAATGAGTCATGGGCTTCTCGAATATCAGGGAAGGCAGCGATCACATTTTGCGTTTGACTGAAAGGAGGAATTTGTTTCTCTTTAATTAAATTGCGCTTATCTTTATTTGCCCTTCTCCTTTGCTCTCTAGTCAATGAACCAGGTCCTGTGCGCAAGACTATATAAACTTCTTCATGAGCACAAAAACGCGTCAAATAGCTAGCTCTTTCATCAAATAGGTCATTGAGGTTTAAATGAATACGATGTGAAGTTTCAATCGCTGGCCTTAAAATTTCTTTTATTTCCTCAGCAACAACATCTTTATTATAAGTAAAATAAATCTGTATTGACTGTCCCACCTTTGACATAGTTGTTTGCAAACAGGTTTGAAGATTAAGCTGCATCCGTTCAAACTCTTCAGTGCCAACCAGTGCCTTAACACCTTTAACCTTAAGAACTGACACAAGTGTTCCATCATGATCCACTAAGTCCGTTGGACTATCTGCTGTTTCCAAATCACAATATGACTCCGTTGTCTGCTTAAGTGACGTGCTTAACCAGGCGAAAAAGGTATCTACACCACTTAATATTGCCTCTGCCCAATTTGCCATGTGCTTTCCTATGTAGATGATAGCTCTTCAAGCGCAGCCTCTGCCCAGGCCTCAATTTGGACGTTAAATTTAGCCCTTGAAGGTAACAATCTAATTTTAGTTAAAATTTGCTGATCAACTTTGTCTATGGCCTTGACTTCAGTCTCAATTAAAACTTGGCCTAACATCCTAGGATTACTCATGCCCTCACCTAGCTCTTGTTCAACTAATTGCGAGCGGAATTTTAAATTACGATATATATTTTGGGCATCCGTTCGATAAGTTGATGCATTCGCAATGGCGCAAAATAATACATGACACAATCCATTTAAATCTGCCTGGGTGATTTCCGGTAAATAAATAAGACGACCCCCACCATAGTCGCTCTTGCCAACAGCTTCTAAAAAAAAACACTGCGTACAAAAACAACAAGAGGTCACCATATTACTTAACCTAGTGTTATAAAAATTCCCATCTAAATTCACTATTTCTTGATATTGACGTGCCTGAAAGCCACAAAACTGACAAGTATGATTATCTCGAATAAATACCCGTTCGCCAAATTTAAGGAAGGCAGGATCCGCCTTCCTTGCTGCAAATAATCTCCAATTACCAGGCATAGCAGCCAAGGTAAGGTCATGGTATGGCATATAACTAACCTGACTTACTTACCCGCTCCAGGAACTGCCGTATAACCGCTACCTGTAAAGCCACCTGGCGTACCGCCTTTGAAAATTGAATAACCGGCTGGACCAATCAAACTTGGTAAGAAAACCAGTACTGCACCAATGACTAACATTGAAAGAGGGACACCAAGCGTAATTTGTTGAGGGTTATCCTTATGCTGTTTAAACTTAAAAATGGCTGCCATGATGAAACCAATTCCTGCCAGAAAGGCCACTGCCAATATAAGCTGACCTATTGCCTGAAATTCACCCGTAACATTACTGGCTATTGTACCAATACCACTATCTGAGGCAGCATCAGCAAAAATAACTGGAGAAACGAACAACGCTATAAAAAACAAACCAAATTTCAACAAATTCCTCAAACTCGAAAGGAAATTGCTTTTATAAATATCACGTAATTTCAAAATAAACCTCCAAAAACTAATTTACCACACGCTATTTTATTCGATCCTATAATAAATATAATAGCCTAGTAGATAAAAATTGCTAACTAAATCCAAAAGTTGCCTTAATTATACCTATTGTTCCCACGATGTTGACAGCTAATGTTCCTGCAATAATATGCATCAAACCTTTGCCAACAGTCCCTGGCTGAACACTTTCATTTCCCAGTTTAGTTAGAATCGCAAGTCCTCTCACCACTGCAATTAACCCAAATAGTCTAAGTGTATCTATGAGAGGATGAACAAATGCATCCCACATGCTCGTGCCAGTAGGGTATTTTAATACACTACTTGACGAACCATTAACCCATATAGACGCCACAGAAACATTAACAAATGTCGGGAAGTAGAGCATGGCCACCCCTATACCCATTAGAATGATTGGCTTCGCCATACTGGCATTCGTACTCATCATTGTCCTTGCTTGCCCATATTTTTTGAGCTTCATTATGGAGTCAGAAATGAACCATATGCCCATAACATAGGAAATGGCAACGACAAATCTATATAGCGGACCTAGGTTAGATTGTAGCGCTTGCATCATACCGGCTAAATCCTCTGAAGGTCCAGCCATTGCAATTCCAACTGGTAACATACTCATTAAAAAAACTAGCAATAATCTTTTGTTCACCATATCATCTCTAACTATCTTTAGGCCCATAGGATATAATCGCACCTGAGCTGGTTGTCACAATTCCTTGGTCCGTACTAATCATTTGAATATTCCCATAACCTGGCAATCTGTCTCCAATTGTCACCGTTGTCATTGCTCCTCCCTTTGTTTGAATCCATGCTCTACCTGGAATTAGAGCTTTTAAATGGTACATAGGTCCTGTTGGTAACCTTAAACTTCTTCCACTAATTTCTCTGTTAATTGAAGTTGCTCTTATCTGCCCCACAATCACTTGAATTTGGCTATTTAATGTTGAAAGTGATTGAGTTATATCATTTAACTGTGATTGTAGCTGCTGCATCTGATTCTGCATATTGGCAATTGATTGTTGGTTTACCTGATTTTGCATTATTACCCTTTGAAGATCAGCGTTAGCGTTTTGATTTGGGACATTCAAGGGTGCTTGAGTTACAGGCACCAGTTGATTAGGAGGTGCAACTGTCACTGCTGCTGCCGTTGAGGGTATGTTAGCAACGGCTGGCGGCGGTGTAGCCTGAGCCAGCTCTGCGTTTCGCCTCGCTACCCTATAAGTTAAAACAAAATATACAACAACAATTGCAACCAAAAAGCCAATAGCAAACAGAATGCGTCTTGATAAAAGTCCAGTCCTTGGGGGTTCTTCCGGTTCTTCCGGCCCCCCAGGTTCCTCCGTATGATATTCCTCACCCTTGTAGTACTCTTCGGGAGGATACTGATAATCGTCCGGAGTCTTTTTATCGTCAGCCATTTTTCAACATCCTCTTTGAATGAAATTATTATATTTATTATTAATCATTCGCTCATTATTCTTAGATTATAGCAAAAATAAAGGATTGTTGAGGGGAAATTTCTGCTGAAAAGTAATCATTAACGTCAGTTCGACGAATCTAGGAGAGGTAGGGTGGATTACGGCCACTGCCATTAAGTAAAAGTCATCGCTCCTTGCCGTCGTCCCGCGGCTTGTCCGCGGGATCCAGTCCTCCTTCCTGGATCCCGCGGACAAGCCGCGGGACGACGGCAGTAGAGATTCTTTGCTTAGATTTGTCGAACTGACGTTCATTAATAATGAGGCATACATACCTGGCCGCCTCTTGAAATGTTACAAGTTTTGTCAATGTCAGGACAACATTGATCCGTCACAGTTAGATCTTGCATAAATAATATACCAATACTATCCCCTGCATAAACAAATACGGTGGGTGGGCGGGTAAAATCACTGCCTAAAACAGCTGCATATTGACTACCTACTGCGCCTAAGGCAACAGCCAAGGTTTGACCTGCACTTAACTTGTCATGAGTCACTAAAATGCCGCCAGTACTTATCGAGGTTTGAGAACCTTGCTGAGAAATGGCATCCGCTAAACCACTTAAGAATGAAGAAGCGAATAATCCACCATAACGCTGCAAATAATGATTATTAACACAATCAGCTAATGCTGTATGAGCCGTCTCCGGATCGATTGCAACGGCATTTATGCCAATACTGGCAGGCTTTCCAGGCATATCCATTTTATCAAAATTGACCATCACCTGCTTCTTTAATAAGGTAAATCGCCCAATCAGCTTTGCACCTCGCAGTTTCCCGGAAACGATTGTTGCCATAACAGGGCTGTTTTCATCACTATTAACCGTATTGGTTAGAACAGCCATCATGATGTCGCCTGCTTTCACATCAGCACAAGTCTCAGGTGTTACTGCACCTCCTGGACCTACTGCGGGTACTGCTACTCCACCTGGTCCAAGAGATCCAGCAGGAATAGCGATAGGGCCCCCTGACCCAGGTCCGGCGGGCACAGCTACTACACCTCCTGGCCCAACAAAGGGGCCTCTTGTTGCAGTGGTGGTTGCTCCTTGAGTCGTTGTAGTGACTGCAGCCGTTTCCTTAGGCGCTTCTCCAGCAACATATTGCTGCTGTGCCGGAGGAGTCCAGGTAGTGAATAAGGAATTGGCCTGAGACACCATCGAAGTTTGAACTTGAGTCATTTTTTGGTCTTTTTGCTGCTGGTTAAGTTGTCGTTCCTGGTTTGCTTGTAATTGTGATAATTGTAGTTCTGTATTACCTACTGAAGGAATGGCAGCAGTGCCTGCTATTCCAGGAGCAGCAGCTGCGCCTGCCATTCCAGGAGCAGCAGCAGCAGCGCCTATCATTCCAGGTGCAGCAACAGCTGCGCCTGGGCTTATTCCTATCGCCCGTAGATCATCATCGCTAAACCCTGCCGCTTTTAATTCCTGCGGGGTGAATCCTGCTGCCAGCATCGCTTGAGCACTGCAACCACGTCTTTTTATTTCAGATGCCGATATCCCTTGAGCCCTTGCTGCTCTAATAGCATCAGGACTACATTGAGTAGCAAGTTGGGCATTGGCTCTTGCTAAATCCGCTGGACTGACGCCAGCTGCTCTTAAATCATCATCACTAAACCCTGCTGCCTTTAATTCCGCTGGCGTGTATCCCGCTGCCAGCATCGCTTGAAGGCTGCAACCACGTCTTCTTATTTCATCTGCTGACACACCTTGAGCCCTTGCTTGACGCAAAGCTTCTACACTGCAATTTGCTGGCCCTGCCACGCCACCTGGCATAACTTCACTTGGGTTATAGCCAGCTCGCACTAAATCACCTGGGGTATACCCTGCTGCTTTAAGATCATTTGGACTAAAACCTGCATTTTTTAAATCTTCTGCAGTAAACCCAGCATTCTTTAAATCAGAAGGGCTAAAGCCTGCATTTTTTAGGTCATTGGCATTAAAACCAGCACGCCGCAACTCTCCAGGGGTAAAACCAGCGGCTCTGAGCTGCGCTGCAGTATACCCAGCAGCTTTGAGTTCTTCTGGTGAAAAGCCAGCCGCCTTCAAGTCAGCAGCCGAATAGCCAGCGCCCCGAAGAGCTGCCGCCCCACAACCCATCTTTTTTAAATCCGCCGCTGAAATTCCTTGGGAATGTGCCCTCTTTAAAGCCTCAGGACTACAATCCTTGGGTAAATTAGCAGGAGGTTTTGCACCTATACCTGCTTGCGTTAATGCTTGAGGACTATAGCCTGCGGTTGCAATATCTTTCGCTGAAAAACCAGCCCTGCTTAGGGCGTTCGGATCAAAACCTGCTCTAGCAAGTTGCGCTGCATTAAAGCCAGCAGCCTTTAACTCATTTGCATTAAATCCTGCTTGTCGCAGTTGTTCAGGAGTAAAGCCTGCTTTTGCCAGATCGGCGGCACTATAGCCAGCAGCGGCAAGTTCCCCAGCACTATAACCTGCCGCCTTTAGGTCAGCAAGTGAACATCCTCTGCATCTTAGTTCTTCTGCCCGTACTCCAGCAGCACGAGCACGTCGTAATGCATCAGGAGTACATTCTGGTTTTCCAGAAGGAGGAGCTTGGAACTCACTGGGGCCAAAATAGCTAGTTCGAGTAATAGTGGGTACCGCACTTGTACCCTTCGCCGCTGCTTGCTGCGCTTGTTTTAAATTTTGCTGTTCTTGAAGCCTTACGTATTCTGAAGAAGTTTGGCCAACGCCTGGGACAGACTCTATCCCAGGCGTACCTGCCAACCCAGCAACCGCAGCAACTTGTGGGGAATAGCGTTTATATAGGAGATATCCAACCGCCAGAGCCGCTAGCAATACGACTATAAAGAAGAATATAATAGCTCTGCTTTTTCCGCTCCCAGCAGAATCCTTGCTGCCAAATTTAAATCTTGCCATTGTTCAAAGCCCCTGAATTGTCAGCTTAACCATTTTGCCATTCTCTGATGCCAGAATGACAGGAGTTGGCTGCATTTCATAAGCGTGCATACCATCTGCACTGGATAATGTCGAAATCCACCCTGGCGATAAGACCGTAAGTCGAGTTCTTAAGTATAGTTTTCCATTCCAAAGCCAAACTGAACAGTCCCTTCCTTGAATACGCAAGGTTCGACTACCTTGCGGTGGAATTCCATTTAAAACATCAAGTAAAACTGGGTTAGAAGCACCAGGTAAAGCCTCAGGCATTATTGAAGGCGTGGCATTGGGTCCTAAGCCTGGGATACGCAAGTCAACACGATAATCAACTGCCCTCTGGCCAGGTAATAATGTCAACATGATAGGCGTATTAAGCCCTCTTAACATGACAGCTAAATTTCCACTTTTATATTCTGTAATGGCCTGGACTAAAAGCATATTGCTTTTTCTATCCCATTGAATGTTATATGATCTAGGATCTCCCAAATCGTAGGAATCAATTGGCCAAGGAGCACCTGATCCATCCAAAAATACTAACGAAGAAACAAAACCTGCCGCTAACCGAATAAGAGGAGGAGTAGCACCGGGAGCAAGGTTCACAATTTTCGAGGTAGAAGATGGTCTTGGAGGTATACCAGCAACCTCTCCAACTGCTCTTTGTGTACTGCTAAATAAACTATGAAGTGTCCTAATTTGATCAGGAGTTAATGGCAGCAGGTTGTCAGCTGTTTCTGAAAATGCCTGATCTCGTAAATTAACGCCCTCAACTGCTGGTACGCCTCCCCCTGGTGGCGCATTTCCAGGTCCAGGAGGGGCAGGGTTGCCAGGAGGGGCTACTATGGGTGCTTGGATATTGGTTGTTTGAGGAGTCGCTTGTTGTGGTCCACCAATAGGAGGTGGTAAGGCGGGTGCAGCAATGCCAGTTGCAGCTCGACGTGGCGGCAGGGTTTGGATTAAAAGCTGGTTGGTTATTCGTTTGTGCTCCAGTTTGCCTTGCACTCGTAACAGCTGACTGTAGGCGTTGAACTTGCTGTTGAAAGTCATTTGCATTTTGAGCGCTCGTTGCTAAACAAACAACATAGAAGAATAAAAAAATGAGGATTATCTTGATTCTATTCATATAAAATCATTCCACACTTAGGTTTGTGTTGGAGTTGCAACGGTCTGCTGTTGTGATGACGAAGAAGCAACAAATTGGGCTATAGCAATACCTTTTGGTACATTTAAGGTTGAAACACGTGTTATGAGCATGGTAACTTGGATGGGTTGCTGAATAGTAGTACTTGCGCTTCCATAGGTAACGAGCAGAGGCATTTGGACCTTCCAGGAATAATGATTATTTAGCACACCTCTATCCAAAATCACAGGAGCAGCAGTGGCTACTGCAGTAACGACTAGCTTCTTAGTAACAACTGTCTCCAAATTACGAGAGCTTTGCAGCGCAGTTTCAAAGTCTTTCCAGCCTCCGGGCGTAAAATACTCTGATGCATCCTGTAATTCTTTACGGTAAGTCGCAAAATTATAAGTATAGGCTGCTACTGCTGCTTCGTTTGCCCATTGTGATAAAACTGCATCAGAAACCATGGGAGCAGTTAAGGGATAGATAGGTATGATCCGTCCATCTGCGCTGGTCGCAAAATACTTCGGTTCAGGTTTATGAGTCATTAAATAATAAATTATGAGAAATTGCAGGAAGGTGATTAAAATCATAAATAATAAGGCGCCTACAACACGTTGATAACTATCCCGATAGAAATTTTTTCTCATCTGAACAACTTCTAACGCGGTGTCAGGCATAGAACTCTCCGAATATTGTTTGGAATGCACGCAAAGCGTACTTCCTTTTTTTCCTAGCAACAATATATCGGTAGACAATAAATCTTACAAGTGCAAAGTTGTCTATACATAGCTTTGTGTTGGAGTTGCAACGGCCTGTTGTGATGACGAGGTAACAAATTGGGCTATAGCAATACCTTTTGGTACATTTAAGGTTGAAACACGTGTTATGAGCATGGTAACTAAAATGAGTTGCTGAGTAGTAGCACTTGCGCTTTCATAGGTAACGAGCAGGGGCATTTGGACCTTCCAGGAATAATGATTATTTAGCACACCTCTATCCAAAATCACCGGGGCACCAGTGGCTACTGCAGTAACGACTAGCTTCTTAGTAACGATTGTCTCCAAATTATGAGAGCTTTGCAGCGCAGTTTCAAAGTCTTTCCAGCCTCTGGGTGTAAAATACTCTGATGCATCCTGTAATTCTTTACGGTAAGTCGCAAAACTATAAGTATAGGCTGCCACTGCAGCTTGGTTTGCCCATTGTAATAAAGCTGCATCAGAAACCATGGGAGCAGCTAAGGGATAGATAGGTATGATCCGTCCATCTGGGCTGACCTGAAAATAGTCAGCTTCAGGTTGATGAGCCATTAAATAATAAATTATGAAAGATAGCAGGAAGATGATTAAAATTATAAATAATAAGGCACCTAAAACATGGCGATAGCTATCCCGATAGAAATTTTTTTTTATCTGAGTGGTATCAGGCATAGAACTCTCCGAATATTGTTTAGAAAGCGCGCAAAGTGCACTTCCTTTTTTTCCTAGCAACAATATATCGGTAGACAATAAATCTCACAAGTGCAAGGTGTCTATAATCGAACGTACTACTTGACTGATTAACAACTTGGAATGTACTCAGGGATATAACGGAAACATATTTCAACCCGTCGATTCTGATCCTGACCAAGAGGAGATGAATTAGAAGCAATTGGGAATGAAGGTCCATAACCCACGGCATACAATAGCCGCGCGTCTATGCCATTGCACCAAAGTTCCCTTGCAACAGCTTGTGCTTGAACCAGTGTTAAAATTCCATTGCGAAACGGTGAACACCTACAATCCGTATACGCGGCAACCCTCACTGTCATTTTCTCATAACAAAAAATGAATTCACTGGCAACTCTAAGCACCTCTTTAAAACAAGGATTTAGATTGGCAGAGTCTGCATAAAAAAGCTTATCTGAGGGAAGAACCACAGTAATAGTTTCTCCTACATGAATAATTTTAACTCCATGTTGGATTAAGTAGGCAATTCTTCGATTGCGTTCTGGGATAGCGCAACTGATAGGTTCTTTACATATTTGTACGGTACAAGCAGAAGAATTAGGACAAACAGGTGGCACTGGAGTGCCAATAATACATGGATTACAAGGATTCACATTGCCACAAAAACCGCAGCTTGCTAAGCTCAAAGCTAGAATTAATAAAGCAACGGCAAAAATCAGTCGGCTCATTAGAAATCCCTTAGATAAAATTAGGAACAATCTTTTTTATTCTATTAAGAATGATTTAAAATAGGAAGTGAATTTGCCCTGATCTGTCGTCTAATCCCGCAAATCATAATTGCAACTGTGTTGTTGAATTCGTTTTGCATCATTGACTAAATACTCCAACTCCTTTAAAAAATTGTGATAGCCTGCTTTAAAAGAATAATTTGGTAAGAACTTAAATGATGAATAAATCACCGCCTTGGATAAAACCGATAATAAAATATGCTTTCAATGGGACAAAAGGCACCTTAGCCTTTTTACAGGCTATAACACAGGGAGAAGATATTGTCCGATTACCAACAATTAATACCAATTATCTTATTAACCATCCCGACGCAATCTATCATATCCTACTGACTAATCAAAAAAATTACACTAAAGAAGGAACGAGCTACGATAGAGTAAAAAAGATTGTGGGGAAAGGACTTCTGACTACCTCTGGAGAAGAATGGGAAATTAGGCGACATGAATACCAACTCCGATTTCAGGATAAGCATTTAAGACAGCACTTACCTACAATCCAACATTATACGCAAAGGGCACTAAATATATGGGAGAAACAACTAGGTAAATTCATAAATATAACTGAAGAGATGCTTGCTCTCACTATGAATATTTCATCTGAGGTTCTTTTTGGATTGAATCTATCAGAGCGTTCATTGGAGTTTGTTAAATGGATTCATACCATCCATAAACATGCCATTCTACAGGTTCTCCCCTGGAATTGGTTGCCCACAATTGGCAATTTACGTTGCAAAATTTATATGAAAGCTGTCGACAATTATTTATTAGAAAAATTTAAAACGATATCAACAACAAATTCAAAGCCATTATTAGATAATTTATTTACAAAGGATGAACATGGAAACTGGCTTAATTCAGCAGATAAAATTTTAGAGGAGGCTAAGAATTTCTTTATTGCAGGCCATGAAACTACGGGAAATGCGATTAGTTGGGCTCTCTACTTTTTGGCTAAAAACCCCTATTCCATGTCCCTTCTCGTTGAAGAAATAGACAATGAGCTAGGTAATGAAAACTTAGATTTTGAATCTATCCAAAAGCTGAAATATTTGGATTTAGTTATTCAAGAAACATTAAGGATGGCACCCCCGATCTGGATTCTTACTCGAAAGGCTATTCATGAAGATCACGTCTTGGGCTACAGGATACCCGCGGGTACATTAATCACTATTTCGCCTTATTTAATACATCGCCACAACCAATATTGGAACCAACCTAGTGTCTTTTATCCAGAAAGATTCATCCAAGATCCAAGTAAGAGAAGGCCAAAGTGCGCATACATACCCTTTGGCTTTGGTCCAAGAGCCTGTATTGGTCACCAATTTTCAATTACCATGATGAAAATAATTATTGCAGCATTCCTACAGAAATTTAGAATTAAATCCCTTAAACCTCAGATTATCCAACCCTTGCCTCTTATTACGCTTAAGCCTAATAAAGGAGTCTGGCTACAGCTTAACAATAAATTTGCACTACTCAAATAAGGATGAACCATCATCTGTTTTAGAGCTAGCCGCTTCTTCTTTCTTTAGGGTGATATTGGATATTAGCTGACTAATGGTATCCGCAAGCTCACTGGCGGAGGGGATTGAGTCTACAGTAGGAGGATAATGAGTCGCTGATTGCATATCTTTAATAATTTCTGAAGCTATGTTGTTGGCATATTGTTCTGACTTGCCTAGCAGCCGTTCGACATAGCCTATTTGATCTCGTGTTGAATTAGGATTTAAAATGGATGTTTGAAAACTTTCTTTATCAGGTGCTAATAAAAGTGGCTGTAGATACTCGGTTATGCGCAGTGGCATGAAGATATTTAATTCGTTATCAGGCAATGCAATGAGCTCTTCTTGCGGGATGAAAGTAGTCCTCCCGTTCATGGTAAGAAAGTAAAGCAGTAACTGCCTTTTCAATAGGAGGTAATTCAAAATTGGTATTAATCGCATCGGCTATTTTTTCTAGGCCATCATCAACAGACGGTATTTCATTAAAATATCCGCCATTTAGGATACGGTTTTCGAAACTTCTTATATTTTTATCAAAGTTAGCAAGAACAATATCTAAAGGTGCCTCAACCTTTAAGAATTGATTTAATCTCATTGCCTTAACTGGCTTAGGATTTGCATAAAACATCTTTGCTCTAATAATTGTCGACTTGAAAAAGATATGCGCTTCGCCTTCTCGTTGATCTTTTAAGTCCATTAGGTCAATTCTGGCTCTTTTTTCAAGTTGAGCTCCACGATTATCTAGATAACTATTCATTAAGCCCCTGGATTCTGATTGGAAGCCACTAACATGAGTTACATAAGCTTCACCTGCTGTCTTTTGGAAGAATTCCCATGTTCCCATTGGGTCTTCTAATTTCATACAAATTTTTATATTGGTATTGGCACCAATAGAGGCTGCTTCTTCTTTGGATGCCTTTTCAAAAGCAGGTAAATCTTGACCTGCAAAAATAACAGAGAAACCTAATGATCGCGCTTGGGCTGGAACCACAGCGAACCCCTTAACTGCATAGTAACCATATTCATCTAAGATACACAAAAAAGGAGTATTCGCATTAGTTGGCTTCCTTTGAATTAAATCATGGAAAACGCTCCTTCTACCTCATCGCCCAAACCTGCTGCCATCATAGCTTTCAATGATGCTATGACCACTTTACCCAAGTTTGACAATTCTTCAGGTGATTTTTCCAATGCCGGTAATAAAACCACTAAAATACGACGATTCAACACGATGTCTTTTAAATCTACCTCAGCAAGATTGGTTCTAATGATATGACCATAAGTATCGGCCAATGAACCGAAAACCCGAGTTAATTGCATAGTAATAAAGCCATGTTGCTCTAAAACTTGAGAGACTTGTTTACCCTTTCGTTCCTTATTATATCCTGGCAAGTTAATCACATAGTTTGTTATCGGTTCAAGTATGACTGGGGAAACATTCTCCAGACTGATCGGCTCTTGACCATCGCGGATAAAAACTTTATCAATGACCATCGCTTCCAAGCGATCGAGCTGGAAGTAATTTCTTATGGTATTGGCATCAAGCAGAATATTGCCTGAATCACGCATTGCAACCAATACTTTCATTAAGGCTTCAACGAATACAATCGCACGGCCCTTCCACATATCACCGTCAGAAGATTGTCCTGAATCTGGCATCAGGTTCACAACAAGCTGCGATAACATACTAGAGGAACCCAAAGAAAAGGGATTAGTGGTGTTTGAAAGACGAGTTCTTTGAGGACCGACTATATCCCTGGCTCCTGTCATGAAGTTAATTAAAAGGAGATCATCTTCCCTACCCATAGAGCGTACCATAGAGAATATTTGAGCAAATAAAGCATTATCCCCTTTACCGTCAATATAGAGAAAACCACTACTTTGTAACAGGGCATTAAAAGACAAGGAGACTAGCGCTTGAGTTTTACCACTACCCGTTGAACCAAATATCAGAACGTGAGTACGCATATCCTCATTGGTGAACCAAAGCTCTAGATTAGTATTGCGCTCATTACCAAAATAATAAATACCTCGACCCTTACGGGGTTTATTCGAACCAGGCGCGAGGTCATTATAGTCTGTACGACCCGAGCTTTCGGGTAATCTAAAGGGTAGGGCACTTTTCCTTGTTACTGTGATTAAGAACATGCCCAGAGCAATGAGTAATATAATATCAGCGGCTGCCGGGAAGAATAATACTGATACTGCCAGCATCACTAAGGTGACAGCAACAAATTTGGAGTTTCTAAAAAAATCGCCTAAGCGTTGCCCAAACGTACGTGTATCACGCACTAATTGCTGAGGATTTTGCTCTTGCCGCTTATCTAAACCACGTTGTATATTCTTCATCACCCTTCTTCCGGTTCATACATTATTTCTTTAATCGCCAAATTCAATGCTTTTACTGCTTCTTCCACCATCGGTACTTTTAAAGCTCGGTCAATTTTTTTCTCCGCAACCCAATGGGCAAATGCTCCAGAGACTTCAGGAAATGCTGTTTGTCGACCGACGCCATTTAGCATATACCATAAAGGTCTATCAATAGGCTTCAGCCATAAAAATTCTGCTGTTGCGAGAACCCCATCTGTTCTTGCAGATTCTAATAGTGTTGCCATTAATGTCAGCAAATAGGCATGTTTTCTCTCTGCAAATTTTGCAAATTTTGAATCTTTATGTTTTGCAACGATCTCCTTAACTCCTTTGAAATTAAGTTTATTGGCAGAGGCAGAGGTGGCAATTTGCAATAGCAATTTATCTGCATTTGCTCGATCATGATTTGCTCTAGCTAAAAATATGGCATATAGAGCTTGAACATGGGGTGGGAATGTTTCAATGTTTCGCCAAAATTGGCCGACTTGTAAGGCCAAAACTCTATAGGTTGAACCTTCATCTAAATCAACGGTAATTCGACCATTCTCTTTTTTTTCAATAAGCAATTTATGTTTTTTTGCAAATAGCATAGGGGTCAATGAGGAAGCCCAAGGTCCCTCATCCAAATCTTTCTTTACTAAGTCAACCTTCATTACTGGAGTAACTTGAGGCCAAATTCGGTATTCTGATTTGCGCAGTGACAACATACTATAAACGGTTTTAAATTTCTCTGTCACATTGGCAAAGTAGGTGAACACTGATAAAACTCCAATAATAATTGCTATAGGAACCATTAAATAGCGACCGACATCAGTACTTACAGCGACTAATTGATTAAGAGTCATATTAGGCGGTTTGGAGGTAGTAATCTTAAGGGCATCCATCAGTTTCTGTGTGGGAAGGGAAGGCAAATGCAGATAATAGGCCATAAAGGCATAACCCCTTAGCGCATAGTTAATGAGAATAATCTCATAGTAACGCAGATCTAAAACGGCATTGACTATATAACTACGGCCAAAGTACCACAACAAGGTAAATCCACCAACAATGATAACTATCATCCATAAAAAATCTAGTGAGTTATCTGACCCACCTTGCTGTGATTGTTGTGAAGGAGGCATACAAGGTACCTTTGGCAAAAAAAACTAAATATCAAAAACTTTTTTATTTTATTAGTATAGTACATTAAAAATGGTTAAATTATGGTGTTTTTAATATTAATTTGCCATTTTTAAATTTATATCTTCTTCCTTGATGAACAAATTCAATAATATTACTGGTCAATAATGACCCATCTCTTAATGTTAATAATTCATGGCCCCATTTATCTTGAATCAGCTTTCCTGCATAGGGTTGAATGATGTCAGTCTCCTTTAGATAGATTACAACATAAGCTTCGTTGGCAGAGCCTAGTTTTGAGCGAATCGCCTCTTGAATATACTCTTCGTAGCGATAAATCGGCCTATTGATACTATATTCTCTAATACTTTTAAGCGTATTTTCCCAGCGAATGAGATTGTAAGGATCTGATTGATAGATAGAAACATAGATTTTAATATACCCCTGCTCAATCCTTGCTTTATGTTTTTCTTCATGAGAAGTTGCAGCTTTTTGCTCTAGTTGCTCAGATAATGCAGAAGCTTCTTCAGCTATAGCCTGCAATTTTTTATGGGCAGCCCTGAGAAATAAGCTTGCATCCCAATTTCCAGAAGCTAACAAATTTTGAAGTATTTCAATTAATTCACGATTAATTTCTTTATATGTATCATTTGCCATTTAAATCCTAGCGTGACTGTGTATTGCTCTCTGGTGTTTTGTCATGAGAAGAAATATTGGCTGTTTTTCCATTTAAAACTTCAATTTTCTCCTTAGAACGGAGCATATCTTTAATAATTCCATTTAAGTTTTCTTTATAACCAGGTGCAGCGTCCACTTTATTATCTAGTGATTTTAATAATAGGCTTGCTGTCTTTTGTAATTTTTCTAACTCATCCTCAGCTACTACCAATAATTGGTCTACTTTATGATGTAATGAACCAGTTTCTTTGATTGATTCATCTTGTTTTTTAGCTAATTCTTCTGTTTGAAAAAATGTAAACATAAATCGAACACCTATCTCTTAATCATTATAAATCGTATTGAACCTAAATATTTCTATTTAACTGACTACCATATTACTCCTGCTATCTTAACATATTCTTAACAGAAATAGTTTTTAGTATCCCTAAATCAAAAATGATATATGGGGGAAAAAATAAAGAAAACAAGCCTTATTTTTCAGCGCTGGGCGCTGAAAAATAAAACCCACAACCTTAGAGCCTGTCTAAACTGTCTGCCGTTGTCCTGAGGCTTATCCTTCAGCCTCATAGTAGCACTTGCAGCTACCCCCTCTCCCGCGCTATAATCTTTGCTAGAATCAATAAGTTACCAGCGGGAGAGGGTTGGGGTGAGGGGAAAGCCGGAAAGCAGAGTTTGACCTCACCCCAACCCTCACTGCCATTAAGTTAAGCAATCTGTCGTCCGGTGATGGCTTGATCACGGAATCTAGGGAAGTGCCCCTTCCTGGATCCCGCGAACAAGTCCATAGGTATCTACACAAGTAAGGAAACCTAAGCTAACATGCAATTTTTTCTAAGAAATAGCACTCTCCCAAAGAACTGCAAAATGGATTTAGACCCAAGGTTGGTAAAACGTTACAACAAATTAGTAAAATCTCATGTGACTAATAGTGATTTCTTGAAAAAAATTGCATGTTAGCTTAGGTTCCTTACTTGTGTAGATACCTATGGAACAAGTCGCGGGACGACGGCGAAGCCTCGGGACGACGGTGAAGAGGAAATGCCCTTAACTTAATGGCAGTGACCCCAACCCTCTCCCGCTGGTAACTTATTGATTATATGAAAATTAGAGCGCGGGAGAGGGGGTAGCTGCAAGCGCTACTATGAGGCTGTTAGCTCACTAAAAACTCCGAGGTTATAAAACGGATAAAAGTCGCAACAGCCACACATGGCATGCCCATTTAATTGCGAGCTCGAGCGCAAGCGAGAGCTCGCAATTAATCGTACATCAGCTCATCAAGAGGCGTGCGATCTCTACTTGGAGCAGAATAAATCAGTTCAGAAATCACATCCGCAATACACATTAACCTTAAAATATTAGGAGTTACATCATCAAAAGTTACCTTAACACCTAATACAGATTTTTCTGCTTCATCAAAAGATATGCCAATGCCATACCCTAAACACAATGAACATAATTGGTCAGCCCTTCTGGCAATTGCTGGAAGCAAACCGGTTTCTGAAAAAATTTCAAGGTAGCTCATTGGACGATCATTAAATGTGAAATTTGCATTCATTTTCTTAGCCAATGCACAAAGCTGCTTGGTTAATTCCATACTATGTCCACCATGGTTTAGCTGCTCGTCTTGGTCCAGCGATAGAGGAACGCAGCCATCTTAGAAAAACAGAAACTGTAAAACCAAACCGCAGTAATAGAGAAAAAAACCCCATTGCTATCAAAGCAAATATCAAAGTCCACCAACTCCAATGCAATAACCAAACCATAAAGGGGAAAACAGCACGTGAGTCAAAGATAAAAAACCGAGGATAACGTGCCGAGTCTCGCCAACTAGCATCAGGGGACGGCATTCTGGTAGCCATTTCTTCTCTCTTTAAATACTTAAGTATCTAAAAAGTGTAGCACAAGGATCAGTAACATCAAGAGTTGCAACAATTTGTTTTAAGTGGGAATTTTTAATAAAAGCAGTATGCTACAAACCAAGATCATTGCTTGACACTAGCTGCCCTTCTTGGTTCAATAGTTCATAAAATTACTACTGGTAAGGGCAAGATGAAAGCAATTATACTTATCATCTTTTTTTTCATATCTTTGGTCGGCTGCTCAACTAGGAAGTTTGTAGTAGCAACAAATAATGCAGTGCCTAATCTACCTTACCAAGTTAATGCAGATGATGCTGAAATCAAATTGGCCGAGGCCGCAGTCTCTGTAAGTAAATCATTGGATTGCCTTGCTGAAATAGAAAAGGCAACGCACCCGTGCATAAGGATTCCACCCCCTATTGATGCCAACCGCTTTGGGCTGGCTTGCCTTGCCTCAGTCGATTGGGTCGGACCTGTTGAACCACTGCTAAGACGAATTGCCGAATCTACTCACTACTGCCTGCGGGTACTTGGAAAAGAACCTGCTATTCCAGTTATCGTTTCTGTCAATTCTAGAAATATCCCTTTTGCTGATATATTAAGAAGCATTAGTTTACAAATCTACAAAAAAGCCTGTATTGTAGTTTACCCTAACAGTAGAGTCATTGAACTTAGGTATATGACATAAAAATAACAATGAAAAATATAATTACATTATTCATCTTTTCTTGCATCCTTATACTTGCTGGTTGTGAAACTAATTGCAAACGAAAGCAGGCGTGTGGTGACTCTATCCATATCACCGCCCTCAATCCTACTACAGCTTATTCCGAGATCGGCAATATTCGTTATAAAGCGTTAGGTGAAACAGCCACGCTAATTGGAGCCCAAGGTGGATTGGCATGGAGATCCGAGCAAATTAATTGTGTTTTAAAACGACAACAAGCATCTCTTGATACAATTTACAATTTTCGAAGATTAATGTTAAAAGATGATATTCGTCCACCTGTTTTGGAAGAAGGCAAACAGGAACTGTCACAGGACGCTTGCGATTTATTAAGGATGGCTGATCAAATATATCGTATTGTAGCACCCCCTTGTTTTGCCACAGCACCCCCCAACTGGCGAGATTATATTTGGATGCGGTTCTGCCGACCTGAATCACCGGATATTACGCTATTGCCAAAAACAAAAGACGAAGCGGCTGTCTGGAATTGTTATGTCAATATTGGCTGGCAGCAAGGTGTTGACCAAGCAAACCAAATTTTTGGTGAAAATCTATCGCGTTTAAGAAGAGATTATAATGGAATGCTACTCTACCGTAAATTGTTAGCCCAAAACATAGTGACACCACCCTATGTTGCTAAGACTGAGTTAGGGGTGACAGGCGATGGTAATGAGCTTAGAATTAATGACCGAATTTTAAGAATTTCTGCCACCTCCACTCTTAATAATAATCCTGATACTTGGAAACCTGCCGTTGCCAAGACTTGCCCAGATGGGGTTTGCAGGCCGATTAGAGAAAGGCCTATAAGATGCGCTAAAATTATTAAGAAGAGACTATTTTATAAATAAAATCCCTTAAAGAAAAATTAGCTTTCTTCAAACGGGCCACTGCCATTAAGTTAAGCAATCTGTCGTCCAGTGATGGCTTGATCACGGAATCTAGGGAAGTGCACCTATCCTGGATCCCGCGAACAAGTCGCGGGACGACGGCGAAGGACAAGTCGCGGGACGACGGCGAAGGACAAGTCGGGGGACGACGGCGAAGAGGAAATGCCCTTAACTTAATGGCTGTGTTCAAACGGGCAGTATGTGAATAAACGAGCTTTAAATGAAACTTGAACGTGAAACTGAAGACTTACTCTATCCAAATGAACCTAACCGCTTTACTCCGGCACATCTTGAGCCGCTGCTAGAATTTTGTATCAAACACCATGCCTCGGATATCATCCTCCAAACGAATGAAAGCGTGATGGTTGAAATCTATGGCCGTCTTCACAAAGTAACGCTTCGCAAGCTAACCAATACGGAAGTAGGCGAAATGTTAAATGCCATTTATGGACCTAATGCCACTACACAAATTCTAAGTGGCCAGGATGTTGATACTCACTATGAAATTAGACCTACGCGCTCAGATCGTTTTCGCTTTCGTGTCAATGGCACGGGATGCCAAGTTGAGGGGCATGCTGCAATCCAAGTCACCTTGAGGGCAATTCCAACTGAACCACCTCTATTATCTGAACAAGGTCTCCCACAAAAGGTAATCGATGCTATTGCCCCAAGAGATGGCGTTGTTTACGTAACTGGTGCAACAGGTTCAGGGAAAAGTACACTCTTAGCCGCCATCATTCGAAGCATAGCTGAAGATCCTCTTAGCAATCGCAAAATTCTAACTTATGAAGCGCCTATTGAATTTGTTTTTGATGCTATTGAGAAGCCTTCATCGGTCATTAGCCAATCTGAAATTCCTCGCAATTTACCTTCCTTTGCTGCAGGAGTTCGAAATGCCTTGCGAAGAACTCCTCGATTAATATTAGTCGGTGAATCAAGAGATATTGAAACCATGAGTGCTGTACTTGAAGCTGCTCTCACTGGGCATCCTGTTTATACCACATTGCATGCCAATGGGGTGGCTGAAACTATAAGGCGGCTTGTAGGGACTTTCCCTAAAGAGGAACGGCATGGAAGGAGCATTGACATTATAGAGACCATCAGGCTTATCATTTGGCAGCAGCTTGCACCTACTGTTGACGGCAGACGTATGCCCTTGCGCGAGTACCTCGTTTTTGATGAGGAAGTTCGTGACCAACTTCTCAGCGTTAATCCAGAACAGGCAACTGCAATGACAAGACGCTTAGTTAAAGAACGTGGTCAACCTATGATAATAGATGCTCAAAAAGCGTTAGAAGATGGTCGAATTTCTGATCGTACCTTTAAAATATTATCAGCTGGTAGCCGAAGTGCTGATGAAGATGCGCAGGTTTAACATCTTCTAAAGTGAGAGTAATGAATGAAAATTATTACAGCACGTTATAATTTAGTTTTGACTTTCCTTCTTACCTTCATACCCCTTTCATTGATTTCACACTATTTTTTTTTAGGAGAACTAGCTACTGTATCAATGACCAATTGGATATTTGATTTTCTCTTGCTTATTCTCATCTGCTTGCCTCAAGCCAAACTTACTTTAGGCGAAGATCAAGTAAAAAAAATTCCTCCTTTAAAGTGGATCTCTTTACTTTTTACCAGCCAATTACTCATAAATTTAATTTTTTGGGGGATGGCTGCAACTCTGGGCAAAAGCCTAAATGCCAACGCAGTACCTTTGAACTTCAATATAATACATTTCAGTTTTTCAGTGGTATTTTTCCGCTTGGTTTTATGACCCTCTTCGCATTGACCATGGCCTACTTTACCTACGTAAAAAATGCACCAGGATTATTGAGTTCTGCCTATACCCCGTTATTTGCTAATAGTCATTTAGATTCAGTTGGAGCGACCGTTGACACTTATATGCGAGCAATACCCTTAGTATGCTTAATCTTTAGCTTACTTACGTTGAGCGTCATTCTTATCATGACTGTTGAACATATTATGGGGATGAAAACTCACTTTGGGTTAACTCTAAAACTAATTTTACAGAGTTCTGCGCTTATGCTGTTAGCAAGCCAAAAATGGACAATCCGGAGCCTTCATCTATTAAGCCGACAATTTTCTCCTCTAATAAGCATACTTATTTTTACTCTAGTAATAGCCTTATTATATCCTTTCCTTGGAGTGATTATTGAAGCTCTTGGCAATAATCTTAATCTCAATGCATCCATTTTGAATAGGAATTTTCAGGTTATTCCTTTATATTACAATGTGGCAATGACCTTCTGGTGGTTAGGGTATAGCGCATTAGCTGGTGGGGTTATCGCCTATGCCTCTCAAGGTCGAAGTGTAAGGCAAATAATCTTCGCCATATTAGCCACAAGCATTCTGAGTTGGTTAATCATTTTCCAGCTGGAGGAACTGTTTCAATATTACTATCTATACTATTTGCCTATCATTATTCTAACTATCTGCCACTTACTTTTTATCAGTTTAGTGCTGCACAAACGTAATTTTACCTATTTTACCCGAGCTACTTTACCTTCCCAAGTTCCCATTAAATCCCGATCCAGTTTTAGATTTTTAGCCTTAATGCCGCCAACTCTTACAGCCGCTATTAGCGCTTATATGGCAATAGATGTCTATTTTTTAAGTTTAGGAGCCGCCATTTGCTTACTACCTAGTGTCATTATAATTATTATTGGCTACATTGGTTTTTTTAAAGAACTATTGAGTTCAAAATAATAAATTCTATTTCGGCCTTCCTGTAATCTTAGCTGGTGGTTTTTTCCCTCTCCTCGCTAATTGAGTCTTTGCATACTCACCACCACCACTGGCAGCCATTGACTGAACAGCACCACTGATCTGCTCAAATCCTTGTTTGGATGCTTGCAATGCTTCTTGGGCAGCGGAGGATTGTTCAGTCACACCTAGCCAACGCATCACTCGATCTGGAACTACATAAATTAGAGAGAAGGCTTGATTGACAATGGTGACCAATAACATGCTATATATTATAAGTACTGCGACAAAGCCAAAAAGGCTAAAATCTCCCACGTCAAACACAATCCCAAAAAATCCACTATTTAAGAACCGCAACACAACCCTTGACAAAATGATCCCGGCAAATAAACCAATAATCATGAGGATGGGCCTTAGAAAGACGCTCAGCAATAACATAACAGCTTGTTCGCTCTTGCCTAGCAAATCATGACCTTCGGGATGAGTCACACCAAGAGCAACTAAGGGGGCAGCAACCATTGCTTCAATAACTGCTATCATCCATCCTACCGCCGTGAATACAAAAATTATAAAGGGGATTAATGGCACATAATAAGCAAAGTTAGCCCCTAACACCCAAAAAATAAGCACAAATGCAGTAAAAGCAGGTATGAAGGCAAGAACCGCATCCATTACTGCATATCCCGCCGAATTGACACTTGACATAAGTGATACCCCTGCGCCGAGTGCAAAAGCCCCTATTGTTCCTCCTAGCCACAACGCTGCAGATAGAGTCATAAAAGTGGTGCCAATGCCCCCCAAGTATCACGATTGGATCTCCAACAGCGCTAGTGAGAGATCCAATTACACCTAACAGCACTGAGGTAATCGGGTCTAAAAAGAAAGCTATATACCCGGCACTACCTATATTCAAATTTACTTTGCTTGCTTGATCTACTTGATTAGCAATTGTTCGTGCACTTTTAACATAGGAGGCAACACCTTGAGCACCCATCAAATTCGCTAGCGACTCTTTATTAGTCGAAGTAAAGTTTTGCAAGCTTGCCATATTTTGTGCACTAACTGGTGGCGTGTCGACAAAAGAAATATAGGTTTGCGAACCAGGAGTAGTCATCCCGGCAGGCGCTTGATCGATATTGACAGCAACAGATGTTTCGTTTACCACTATTCTCTGGATTTGATCTAAAGCGAAATAAAATCGTCCCGCCATTATCCAACCCTCATCCGCCGCCGTCTTCCAATAGCCCATCATCAGCGCATCACCTGTACTAGCTCCATGCGTTCTGATAGGAATAGTTATATTTACCCAGTCCGCAGCACCCCCAACTATTGCACTTTGAACTTGATTTGAAAAATTCTGATCATTACTTGGAGGCGTTGTCCCTGTCCCTACTATTTGTTTTGCGTAGTTGTCAGTGTCTAGCATAATTTGGCGAATCGCAGCCTGTAGAGTGTTTACTTTATTATCCTGCTGCAAAGCATTTTTATCAGTGTTAGTGCCAAAACTTATTTGACCACAGGCATTATCTTGCTTCCCATCTGCTATATAGCCATTGCCAGGAAATTTGACAATACTGTTGTACTGATTTTTTGAAGCATCAAACACTACGCCAAATAAAGGAGTAAAATTAGTAACAGCATTAGTAGGCGGCAACGGCGCTGCGGTATTAGTTGTAGTGCTTGTTTGATTTTGTTGCTGACTTTGCTTCAAATTTTGTTGGGCTGTCTGTTCTACATTTTGAGCATAATACATACAGACTTGCATTGACATAACGTTACCAACAAGATCTATCATGCTAGCCGTGTTTAAGCTGGGCGGGGTATAGACTTGTCCTCCTTGCATTAAATAGGTTAATGCACTGTACCAAGCCATATTGGCAAAACCGGCACCTTGGATAACTACCCACATGACAATGACTTGGACCATAGAATAACCCGTTGTCGGAGAAGGCACCAGCAAGCCTAAACCTAACACTGTTCTTGTCGCGATCCATGCCGAGTTCCATCTCTTGCCCCATGAATTCCCCTTCATGAGCGGCATTTATCACTGTCATAATTATGGTATAAACTAAGAAAATGCCAGCTAGCACTAACAGTCCTATATTAAAAACTAAAAAAAGCTTACCCAACATCTGTCCGCTGGTGCCATGTAAAACCGTTCCTACTGTTCCAAAAATCTGACCCAAATAATTAACGGATAAGTCAGTTGCAGCAGGGGTAAATGAAGGCTTGACCAGAGGACCCCCAGAAAAATCGTACCAACCAGCCAACTGTTTGTAATTAGTCAAATCAGAGGGCTGAAGGGCAAAAGCCGAAACAGAAAACAAGAGAAAGAAGGAAGAGAAAAAAAGAACTTTTATTAATTTATTCATTTAAGCTTACCTCTCACCAAGAAAGAGACCCAGTCCTGAAATGTATTCCCCAATTTTCTTGTTTTCATTTGAAAGTACCAAAAATGCTCTCGGTAGACAAAAGAAGCCATCAGCATAGTGACCAAGGCTGCCAAAATCATTCCTAGACTAAAATGCAGAATGAGAAAAATAGTGTAGGCTAGAAATAGGATCATTAAACAAGAATAAATGATGCTAAGGGTAAGACAGACTCTCATCCGCTGCCTTATATCTTCTTCGCTCAGATGCAAACGTACAATAGCTTCTTCAAAAGTTTCTTGTCGAAGTGGAGGCCGACGTAGCTGCAAATCTTTTACCATTTTGATAATAGCGTCTGCATTGGTCTTTAGTTGACGCGCACCCATCCAGCGAGGAAAATTCACCAGAGGTTTTATAACTCGGCCTATCACTGTTGTCACCTTCATCTAATTTTCTGCCTCTATGAAAATGAGTATTGCTTTAATGATACACCAACTAAAGTAGTGAAAAAAGTGGTATTTTTATAAATTGTTTAATAAATTCCTTAAGGTATTTGCAGTTATCTTTTTAAAAAGATTGCAGTATACTATTCTTTTGTTTATCCAATTAGGTTTTGTCATATGCCTGACTTAAGCAATAAAGCCGTACACCAATTTTGGTTTGACTATAAAGATCCTATGATTTATCGGGTTATTTCTTTTATGGAAAGCGTTGAAAACTGGACATTGGATAACGACCCCATTCTTGAAGCTGCTATGGTAAAACTAGGGGAAACTTTGGAAGACATTGGCAATATTGATTTGCAACAAGAAGACCTCTTTATCCAAGTAGCGACTTACATTAAAGCTGGTCGTGCATTGCGATTATTACAATGTATGGATATTGCCTATCCTGGAGCTGCCTCAAAACTACTTATGCATGCCGAAGAGTCGAGCCAAGGCAGTGATGATATTCCTGGATTATTTCTACGCAGAAATATAGTTTTTGAAAGACTAAGATTATTAGGGAGAGTTTTTTCACCTGAACGGCTTTCACTGATTATGAAGTCCTTGGAGGGTACAGAGCATGGTTAAAAGATTACTTCCGTTTTTATTACTCCTGACAATAACTACCCTTTTAGCAGATGTAAACTCAGATGTTGCACAATGTTTAAGTGGAAGCGGAGCTTCTGCAAACAATAAGACAGTTTGTGTTCAAAATGCCATTGCTAAGGAGGGAAAAAATCAAGTCACTACATTATATAGCACTTATACCTCTTTTGCGGCTAACGCCCTGAAAACTTTGAATGGAGGAGGCGCTGCTCCAACTGGCAATATTACCAATACTAGGTCTACAGTTAATTACCCTGTGAGAACAAGAGCGCCGACGCCTACTGGACCCACGCAAATGCAAAGCGCCCCACCACCACCGCCTCCAGTGAGTCAAGGCACCCCACCCGCTCAAGGTGGCATTAAATATTATTAGTAACGGGAAGGATTAGCTCATGAAAAAAAGATATTCCACTCCAAAAAAAAATCTCTTGATCTTTGGAATATGCTGCATAGGGCTTACTTCTATGCCAGCAGAAGCACAGAGCTCACAAGATATTATTGCTGTACTTAACTCAATTCGGGCAGCTTTAGATTCCATCGTCAATACGACTGCGACCTACCTATTCCAAACACCCCCCAATATAGGCAATACACTTGTAACCAACAATACTCAGAATACTGCAGGGCAAACAATAGCATCAAATATACAAAACTTAAATATCCAGGATATTCAAAGGGGCTTGGCACCTAACGTGCAAAATCCTAATCAAGCCTTAGTCCAAATGGCCACAATTGCGGCCAGTGATACAGTATTAACTAGCGCCTTGGGTAACCTACCTGCACCTCTCTATACTCAAGGCACGCAGACTACAATGCAAGATGCCTTAGTCCAAGGTAATAAAAATTTAGACTTTGAGACTTTCGTCAACCCTTGCACGACAAAGACAACAGGCAACACCAAAACACCTATTTGTGGATTTTCTTACAGTACACCGGATTTACAAAAGAACGCATTAAACTATATCCGCTTTGTCTCAAGCTACGCTACCCCTATTTCCAACCTTTCCCTCAGCAGCTACCCTGAATCTCAATTAAGTACCGAACAAAAAACAACTATTCAAAATTCTGCTAGCTACCAAACCTATCAGGTACAACGACGACAGCTTATCGCAGGCCAATCTGCCATGCTATCACCTTTATATTCTATATATCAACGCAGACTTCCCATTCCATCCATTCATGCAAGTGACACCGCACTTGGAGTTGAAACACCTAGCGCCGCTCAAATTGATCATTATATTGCTACCTGGAGAACTGCTTCCCCTATCTGGTACACTCAAATGTCAACAGCAGCCCCTTCAGCTGTTGCCCGTGAAACTTTGTTTGTATTGGCTGAGATGCAAAAACAGCTACATCAAATTCATTTAGACAATGAACGGCTAATAGCTATTACGGCGATCAACCAACTTGGTATGCTTCAAAATGCAAAAATCACACTAGGCATTACTGAGAAACAAGTTCAAAATCAAATCAGTGATCAAATTAAAAAGAATGCAGCTAGCGGAACAACAAATCCACAAGCAGCTAACCCAACAAATCAGACAGCACAACAACAAACCCAGGCTGCGCAATTAAAACAGCAGTCAGAGCAAGTTCAGGCTCAACAAAAACAAGCTGTTCAGCAGGCAAATCCAAATCAGCCAGCACCGATGAGATAAATTTCTATTGAGATGGCAGTTGTTCCAAGTATTTCGATACCCCCTCCTCTAAAGAAGTGAAAGGTTGCTGATAGCCAACGCTTCTTAGAAGATCGATATTTGCTTCAGTAAAACTCTGATAATAGCCATTTAAATGAGCAGGAAAGGGAATATACTCTACTTTTCCCTTTTTGTGATAGCCAATCACTGCTTTTGCAACATCATTGAAGCTGCGGCTTTGACCTGTTCCTACATTATAAATGCCACTTATCCGTTTATTCTCATAAAACCAAAGATTTACCTTTATAATATCGTCTACAAAAATAAAGTCTCTTCTTTGCTCACCATTTCCATAACCATTGCAGCCTTCAAATAATTTTACAATACCTTCAGAGGTTAATTGATTATTAAAATGATACATGACACTTGCCATAGTCCGCTTATGGTACTCTCCTTCGCCAAAAACATTAAAATATCGAAGCCCAGCAATCTGGCTCCTACTCTGTGGCAAAATTTTTCTGACATAGCGATCAAACTGTAGCTTGGAATACCCATAAACATTAAGAGGAGATTCATAATCAGGCAACTCTAAAAAGGTCTGCGTCAGACCATAGACTGCAGCACTTGAGGCATAGATAAGAGGGATTCTCTTTTCTAGACATACGTGAAGCAGAGCCTTTGAATATTCATAATTATTCTCCATCATATAGCGACCATCCCATTGTGTCGTGGTGGAACAAGCTCCTTGATGGAAAATCGCTTCAATTTTTCTTAAAAAAGAAAATTCTTTTAATTTGCGTAAGAAATGATCTTTGTCGATGTAATCTGCTATTTCGCAATTTGCGATGTTTTTAAACTTGGAGCCATCTGTTAAATCGTCTACGACCAACAAATTATCATTACCACGTTTGTTAAACTCCTTTACTAGATTACTGCCTATAAAACCTGCACCTCCAGTCACTACAAGCATATTTTCTCACCTTTAATCTTTTGAATTGTCAAACTCGTAGAATGGCCATCGACAAAATCAATTATTTTGACGTCGCCTCCATTTTCTAATACTTTTTTTGCTCCTGCAATTTCATTAAGAGCATAATCACCACCCTTTACTAAAATATCTGGCATAACACGATGGATCAGACGCTCGGGAGTATCTTCAGAGAAGGAAACTACCCAGTCAATACATCGCAAGGCCGAAAGGAGTTTCATGCGATTTCTTAGGGAATTAATGGGTCGATCCCTGCCTTTTAATCTTCCAACCGAGGCATCATCATTGACAGCAACAATCAGTCTGTCTCCAAAGCTCTTCGCTTCTTCTAAGTAAGCAATATGTCCAGCGTGCAACAAATCGAAACAGCCATTTGTCATGACAATTTTTTCGCCATGGGCCCTGGCATCTTCAATTGAGATGATAAGATCATCTTCCTGCAAAATACCTAAATCACTCCCATGAAAACGCTGTAAGGAGCGCCGAAGTTCTGGAATTGAGATAGGCGTGACACCCAATTTTCTTACTACTATACCAGCAGCCATATTCGCTAAGGTGCATGCGCTGACAAAATCATGGTTTGCCGCTATAGAAGCGGCGACTACTGAAATAACGGTATCCCCAGCACCACTGACATCATAAACCTCACTGGCATGAGCTCGTAAATGAAGAGGCGGATTATTTGAGTGAATCAATGACATTCCTTCTTCGCCACGCGTCACCAATAATCCATTAAGATTATGTTGTGCAATTAACAATTGTGCTTTTGTGACTATATCATTTTCTCCTAGACAGGGCCCAACCACCTCTTCAAATTCTTTTAAGTTAGGCGTAATTAAAGTTGACGATCGGTAGTAGCTAAAATCTTTATTCTTAGGATCAACAAACGTCAATTTGCCTTGCATTCGAGCTAATTGAATCATTTCTTTAATAACAGCTAAAATCCCCTTACCATAATCAGAAAAAATAACAGCATCAACCTGCGGTAAGATTTGTTGAAACGAAGTGATAAGCGTATCTTTGCCTACTGCTTGGAAATCCTGTTCAAAATCTAAACGTATTAATTGCTGATTACGACCAAGGACCCTAAGCTTTGTGATAGTGGGTCTATCGGGTACGTGCTGAAAGTAGCACTCAACGCCTTCTTTTCTTAAACAAGTCTCAAGAGACAATCCGGCACTATCTTGACCGATTAACCCTAATAAAAATACTTTGCATCCTAGGGCACGCAGATTCAAAGCGACGTTGCCTGCACCTCCTGGACGCTCATCAACTTCGGTGACATGCACTACCGGCACCGGTGCTTCTGGGGAGATGCGATTTGTAGTCCCATGCCAATACCTATCAAGCATAAGGTCACCGACAACCAGCATAGATAGGTCTTCATATTTAGGAATTATCATTGCCATCCCTAAGGGTCCGTATTGTAAATTGAGTAGACGGAAAGATTACAATAAATCTCGGAATCGTGCACGAAAATAAGTTGCTAACAGATCTAGAGGCTTATGTGAATTCTCTTAGTGTTATTATAACTCGATAATCAAGTTTTTCAGTAACCAATCAAATGGGGATTTTTAGATGGGAAACGTGGTTTTATGCTGGCCGTATCTAAGGCTGTTATTATCGGTTTAGATCATAAAATATTATTTATGGAATCAACCATAAGATGGTAAACTATAAATTAAAGTTAATGGGAACAGTTTTGGCAACTTGCGCTGTAGAGTAGAATATGGGATCAATTAGTCCAAGAGTAGATATCGCATTTAAAAAAATATTCGGTGTAGAAGAGAATAAGGACCTGCTTATCTCTTTAGTTAATTCGATTGTTGGTGAAAATGACCAAGTATCAGAAGTCACTCTCCTTAATCCCTATAATCCAAAAAATTTTAGACAAGAGAAATTATCCATACTTGATATTAAAGCTGAAGGGGTGGATGGCAAGCGATTTAATATTGAAATTCAAATCAGCGATGAGGCTGATTATGATAAAAGAGCTCTTTATTATTGGGCCAAACTCTATACTGAACAACTGAAAACAGGTGATGACTATGCTTTGCTTTCCAAAGCTATCGGCATTCACATTCTTAATTTTACGTCCATACCTTCTGTTCAGAGATACCATAATGTATTTCATATCATAGAGAAGGAGAGTGGGCTCAACTATTTTAAAGATTTAGAGCTACACACCATAGAACTTAAGAAATTTACAAATAATGCTAAGGAAGAGTTGGCTGATATTGTAGCTAAAGTAAAAAATTCTTTGGATGTGTGGGTAGCTTTCTTAACTCGACATGATTTACTTAAAGCCGATAGTTTACCTCAAGGATTAAATGATACTTATTTAAAAAAAGCTATCACTGTCCTCAATGTCATGAATTTTACGGATGAAGAGAGAGAGGTTTATGAAGATCATCTCAAATGGCTAAGAATAGAAACGAACACTCTCAGGAATTATGAGCAGAAAGGTGTAGAGAAAGGTATAAAGAAAGGTATGGAGCTAGGGATAAAGAAAGGGAGAGAGGAGGGTATAAAAGAAGGTATAGAGAAGGGGAGAGAGGAAGGTATAGCAAAACGCAACATTGAAATTATCAAAAGTTTATTATCACAGAATTTTGATATGGACGTAATATCTATCGCTACTGGTTTATCTCTTGAAGAAATTAAGAAGTACAAGTTACCTCTGATTTAATCACTTAACATGGTTATTTACAGAGCTTTTTTCATCTTCGGTAGAAACAACTACTTCCACACCGCCAATTTTATACTCAAATGATATAGAAAAAAATAAGAACTGCAGATTAATACCATTTAAAAAAGTATAAAGAATAGGAGCCCCAGGTGAATTCTCTTAGTGTTATTGTGATTACCAAGAATGAAGCAAGTAACATTAAGGCTTGCCTTGAATCGGTAAGCTTTGCTAATGAAATTATTGTGCTAGATTCTGGCAGCAAAGATGAAACAGTTGCCATTGCACAAAAATATACCGACAAAGTATATGAAGTAGATTGGCCAGGATATGGAATACAGAGGAATCGAGCCCTGGAAAAGGCAAGTGGCGATTGGGTGTTAGCGCTAGATGCAGATGAAATAGTTACACCCGATCTGGCCTTAGAGATAAGTTCGGTTTTAGACCAGCCACATTCGTTTGATGCTTATTTAATTCCTAGACAATCTCAATATTGTAGCCAAACCATTTACTATGGTGATTGGAAAAATGATAAATGCCTTCGGCTATTTAAAAGAGGGAAAGCCCACTTTAATGAAGTAAAGGTTCACGAACAACTGATCGTCAATGGCACAACTGGAACCTTAAATTGCCACTTAGCGCATAATACTTTTCAAAACCTTGAAGAAGTTCTCTTTAAGCTCAATTTATATTCGTCACTTAGCGCTGACCTTAAGTACTCTCAAGGTAAAAGATCCGGGCTTGCAACAGCCATTTTGCGAGGTGTCTGGACTTTCTTTAGAAGTTATCTATTCAAATGGGGATTTTTAGACGGAAAACGTGGTTTTATGCTTGCTGTGTCGAATGCAGAAGGCTGTTATTATCGCTATTTAAAGTTGATGTTACTGCAAGAAAGAAACGCATCACTAACTATTCAGCGCGGAAATGAAACAATTCCTCCCCACCCTTTTCAAAGGGGGAAATGAGGCGTGACTTTCTCGTTCTAAATTATCAAAAGCTTTTTTAACCATAGAAACTGTAGTGAATATTTTCCAAAGTTTTTCTTTAATGGGTCTTGGATTTACCCAGCTTGGGGATAACACTACCTTCCCGGGAGCCCAGCTTGGACGCCACTGCTTGGCTACGCCTTTTCTTAATATTATTGACACGGTTGGGATTCCTAAGTTTGAAGCAAGGTGACCAATTCCTGAATCATTGCCAATAAAAAAGCCAGATTCATATACAAATTTTGCTACCCCATTTAAAGAGGCAAACTCAGGTAACTTAAAATTTTCTTTTTCAACCCATAACCAGTCAGGTCTTTCAATCGGTGAAACAATAAAATTGATATCGTATCCTTCTGCCTTGAGCTGACTTGCAAGTGTCAGAAACTTTTTTGGGGGCCAGTTTTTACGCAATAAGGAACTAGTAGGATGGATAACTATCCTTTTCAAATGCTTTCGGTAAACTAAGTCAGGCAAAGGGGTAATATTATTTATCCGCTCAACATCGCCTAAAGCAAACTCACGCTTGCAAAGCGATACTTGAATGTCGGTCATAGTCATGTCAGCAGAATAAAGCTTGCTATCTGACAGGGTAATGGACATTGGATGCCATTTTGCCACTTGTCTAGATAATTCACTTTCATACATGTGCAACACCAGATCATAATTTTTTAACACTTGTTGATGAATTGGTGTTATTTGTGGGCTGATTGAAAACTGTGGAAACCAATCTTTCATGGCATAGGCATAATCACCGAACACGTTAACGCAGTAACCATGTTGCACTAAATTATTGACTGTCACTAAACTAATTAGACCATCACCTAAACAAAATGAACTAATAAAAGCTATTGATGAATTCTTACTGATAGTTTTATTTAATAACCGTTCGACTTTTTTCTTTTTTTGCTTCATAGGCGTACTCCTTAATTCGATTTACATGATCGGTAACAGTTAATTCCTTTTTCAGTGCAAAGTCAGGTTGTACTTTTAAATTTTCTTTTTTAGTTTTTAAAATAGCTTGAACAATGGCCTCTGGGGTCAGCTCATTTAGAATGATTCCCTCATTTTCAGAAATCAGCTCCTTAGCGCCAACAAATTGAGAAAGAATAACGGGCGTTCCGCACTGTATTGACTCTAAAGCGACCAAACCAAACGGGTCATAAAATGAAGGCAGTAGTGTAACATCACAAGCATTGTAAAGCTCGGCCATATCCTGAACAAAACCAACATAGATAAAATTAGGCAAAGAATAAGCTGGCTTACTGCCTGCAACTACGACTTCATAGTCGTTTTCTGGTAATCTTTTTAATGCTGCTTGCAATAACTTTAATCCTTTTCGCTTATGGTCGGTGGATGGAAATAATAGAAGGGTCTTTTTTGGATTGAGATGATATTTTTGACAAATTTGTGCCCTTGTATCAGGATATTTTTGATGAAATTTTGTTACATCAACAGGAGGATAGAGCTTAACTATTTTATTCTCAGGAACATGGTATAAGGAGATTAATTCTTGTTTTAATAGATCTGAGTGAGCAACGATTATAGATGCAGTATCATAACTTTGCTGCTCTAATTTTATTTCCCATTTATCCAGAAAACGAGAAGCCTTGCCAAGAGATTGTAAGTACCCTCGATGTGTGCCACCGCAAATAATCATATCTTGTTTAATTGCCCTCGTTAAGCTAATGCAAACATCAAATGACTGCATTGATGTTTTTCGATTTATTCGCCAGCCAAACCACATCTTACGCCAAGCCCGAGGCAAGTAAGAGAGGTTGGTTTTCTGTATTAAGCAAGGAGGGTTAATAAAAGTATCTTTTTCATAAATAAAAGCGGTGACCTTATCTTGTTGGTTATTAAATTCACTAATCAAATTTAAAAGATAGGTTTCCATTCCTCCCTTTAATTTAAGTTTATGATGAATAAGTGCTATTCGCATTTTGCCTCCAACTGTAACTGGCCATTGTTGTATCTAGAACCTAGAAATACTGCCAAAAAAATAATATAAAAACTTCCTGCAGGATTAACCAGCAAGGAAGCATTACAAAAACTTAACAAGACAAAACCTACGACAAGCCCTTGTAATAAGTATTTCTCTGGTTTTTCCAATAAAAAGGAGGCATAGAATTGAAGAAATATCCAATAGCAAAAAACAAAGAGGCCCAAGATCCCCAATTGGAAGAGAAGAAGAATATATTCATTATGAGGATGAGTAGGCCACGAACCGTCATCTAGCCTAGGACCTCCTAAGGTTTGATACACCTCTTGAAAACTCCCTGTACCTACACCTGCGATAGGATGCTGCTTAATTACCTCAAAACTGTACTTGGCAAAAGCAAGCCGAAGACCAATGGAAGTGATCTCCTTACCTTTTTGGTAATCTGAGATATTTGAAAAAACCTGGTTCATACGAGTATTAAACTTATGGCTTGTGAAATAAAGTCCTCCAAAGATCAGAGGAATCGCAATCATGCTACTAAGTAAGCCTTTCCAGCGCAAACGTTGCCATAAAAATAAACCTACCAAACTAAAATAAATTAAATAGCCTGTTCTTTCCTGGTTTAAAAATAAAATATCTATGCTGCAAATAGCAATGCAAAGAAGACCGACCCATCGAAACCTTTTATTATCTAACGTCAGTTCGACGAATCTAAACAAAGAATCTCTACTGCCGTCGTCCCGCGGCTTGTCCGCGGGATCCAGTTCATTCCTGGATCCCGCGGACAAGCCGCGGGACGACGGCAAAGAGAGATGACTTTTACTTAGATTCATCGAACTGACGTTATCTAAGCTGTAATTAGCCATCAAATAGGCTGTATACGAAACAATATATCCAGAATCAATGTCTTGCACAAATAGCCAATGCTTAGACGGAGGAAAACCAAAATCAATAAAATTAAAATAATGCAGGTAAGTGATTATCTCATTGATCATGACGCCAAATACTAACAAAAAAATAGCTTTGTTTCGCATCGATCTTTGAGTAAAGACTGGGATAAAGAATAATAAACAGCAAATTTTTAAATACTTATCCCATACTTGCAAACTATAATGCCAACTGCCTTGACTGTAGAAAATCCCAAGCGTAAATAAAAGAATTAACACAAGGCAGGTTAAAATAATTTTATCTTTGAGTAGCACAGGCCAACTTTGCCGCCATGTGCCTGAAAAAAAAATTAAAATAGCGGCAATCCAGAAGCACTTATTCAATAATGGAACATATAGCATAATGCTAACTATGCCAATGAGGATCAGATACTTAGCAATTGAAAAAAATTTTGTCAGCGAAAAGCCATCAACAATAGAATTAGCTATGGCTACCATATCTTTCCCCAAGATTTTGGTCATATTCTATTAGCGCCAATAATTTGGAAAAAACAACATCAGGGTAAACTTGTTTCATACAATTAAGATGCCCAAGGGGACAAGTCCGCTTGAAGCATGGGCTGCAGTCTAGTTCTAGATTAATGATTTCTACGTGCTTGGTTAATGGGGGCGTAAATGCAGGCGAAGATGAACCATAGATTACGATCAGGGGTCGATTAAGTGCAGCAGCTATATGCATTAAACCGGAATCATTACTAATTACGGCTTGAGCAAGCGACATCAGATCAATGGCTTCTAAAAGCGTCGTTTTACCGGTAAGATCAATAATATTCTTTCCGGCCGCCACTATATCTTTAGCCTGATCAGAGTCTTTTGGCGAACCAAAAACCCAAACTTGCCATCCTTTTGCTTCAATTTTTTTGGCAATCTGCGCAAAATAACTTGATGGCCAACGCTTTGCAGGCCCATATTCAGCACCAGGACATAAAGCAATGATAGGATTATCAGTATTTAGCTCCAATTTATTTAAAACAGCTTGCTGCTTATTCTTATCAACCAGCAAACTAGGATAAAACTGCTCCAATTGGGCTGGCAAACGATTTCCTGCTGGCAGACCTAAGGCACAAAACTGTTCAATCATTAATGGAAATTCTTTTCGATTTAAGAACCGCATATCATTTAAAAGACCCACTCGCCACTCGCCAAACCAACCTGTTCGCAAAGGAATTTTTGCCCACAATGCGGTAAGCGCCGATTTAAATGAGCAAGGTAAGACAATTGCTTGATCATAGCCTCTTTGCCTTAGTTTTTTAGCAAATGCATAACGCTCTCTTATCCGCAGTTGACCATGCCCAAGGGGGAAAAAAATTGAAGAACGCACCTGCGACATTCTTTCTAATAAAGGAAACGTCCACTGTGGTGCTAAAACATCGATTGCAACAGTCGGGTAATTAGCAAGAAGGAATTTAAATAAAGTTTGGGCCATGACCATATCACCAATCCAGGCAGGACCGATAATGAGAATAGCATTAGGCTCTCGATTATTTTTCATTTTTTTTTCTACTAATCAGTTTGCTTTTTCTTCTTCTCAAAGCCCTTTAAGTAATATTCAGTACCACAATAAGGGCAGGTTACATGACCGACTTCTTCTATCGGTAAATAAACCTTAGGATGCGCATTCCACAAGAACATATTTGGCATCGGACAAGATAGCGGTAAGTCGTTGAATGTGACCTCATAGTGAACAACCGAACCTACTAGTTTTTTAGTAGTCATATAGATTTACCTCTTCGTATATGCACAACTTGCTTTACCTTTCTAAGTAAACGAATGACATGGGCAAGATGGGCTCGATTCAAAACCAGTAATTTAAAGGTTACCAGGTAATGCTGTCCATCACCTTCTGTAATACGAATATCATCAATATTAGCCTCAGCATCAGAAATTGACATAGCCATTGTCGCTAATGAACCCCTTTTGTTAAGCACCTCAACTTCAATAATCACAGGAAATTCGTTTTTGATTTCCGGAGACCATCTAACCAGCATACACTTTTCAGGCTGGCTTCTTATTGTAGAAATTCTTTTACACTGCTCGGTATGCACGACAATACCTTGACCTGCTTGAAACAAACCAACTATGGTGTCTCCAGGGATAGGATAACAGCAGGTTGCAAAGTGCATTACCATCCCTTCGGTTCCTTTGATAAAAAGTGGCTTAGAGATGTTATTTTCTAGCTGGGTATTGGTTGCAGAACTGGCTAAACGATGAGCCACTAATAAAGGAACTCTATTACCCAAACCCAACTCTTCGAGCAAATCATCCACTGTCTCTAACTCAGTCTCACTCAGGAAGGAATGAATAATCTCTTGGGGTATTTTCCTTATTGATAAGGATAACCCAGCTAATGCTTTATTTAATATTTGCTTACCAAGAGCAATGGATTCAACACGTTGTTGTATTTTTAAAAAATGCCGAATGCTACTTCGCGCTTTGCCAGTCACAACAAAATCCAGCCAGGCAGGATTAGGCCTTGCATTAGATGAAATGATTATTTCCACTGTTTGACCATTTAATAGTAAGGTAGATAAGGGAGCTAATTGCCGATCTATTTTAGCCGTAACGCAGGTATTGCCAATATCGGTATGAACAGCATAGGCATAATCCACAGGAGTAGACCCATTAGGCAACTCCATAATATCCCCATGAGGCGTAAATACATAGACTTCATCCGGAAACAAATCAACTTTAACATTCTCGATAAATTCCAAGGAACTACCGGCACTTTGTTGCATTTCAAGCAAATTCTTAACCCATTTTTGAGCATATACCTGCGTATTGCTAATAAATTTTTCGCCCGTTTTATAAAGCCAGTGAGCAGCAATTCCATAATTAGCCATTTCATCCATCTCTTGAGTCCTAATTTGAATTTCAATTGGAACACCGTAAGGGCCAAAAAGGGTTGTATGAAGGGATTGATAATAATTAGCTTTTGGGATAGCAATATAATCTTTAAAACGTTCTGTCAGTGGCTTGTAAAGACCATGGACTATACCTAATACCCGATAACAATTATCAATATTATCGACAATAATCCTGAAGGCATAAACGTCCATAATTTCATTAAATGAAAGATTCTTATTGCGCATTTTTTTATAAATACTGTAAAGATGCTTTTCTCGACCAATAACTTCGCAATAAGATAAGTGATGGCGACCTATTTCCTCCTTTAGAGACTCAAAGATAACGCTTAAAATTTCTTTTCGATTGCCCCGAGCCTTTCTGACCGCTTCTTTTAGCACGGCTTGACGGTGAGGATATAAGGCTTCAAAGCCTAATTCTTCAAGCTCAACATAGAAGCTATGCATGCCTAAACGATTAGCAATTGGAGCGAAAATATCCAAGGTTTCCTGTGCTATTCGGCGTCTTTTTGCAGGTCGAAGCGGCTCAAGTGTTCGCATATTATGAAGACGATCCGCCAGTTTTACAATAATGACTCGGATGTCCTTGGCCATAGCTAAAACCATTTTGCGGAAATTCTCTGCTTGTGCCTCCGCCCGACTCCTAAATTCTATTTGAGTTAATTTACTAACGCCATCTACCAATTCTGCAACCTGTTCACCGAATTCCTCACGTAAAGTTTGCTTTTCAATTTCGGTATCTTCTATCACGTCATGGAGCAAAGCAGCCATTATACTTTGTTTGTCCATTCGAATATCAGCTAGGATGCAGGCAACTGAGACTGGATGAGTTATATAAGGGTCACCTGTAAAACGTTTTTGGCCTTCATGAGCCATAGCAGCAGTTAAATAGGCATGATAAATCTCTTCTATCTGTTTTTCAGATAAATAGCTCAACTTGCGACGTAGTTTTTTGAAGAGCCGCACTATTCCTCCGTCTAAGAAACGAAGAGATTGATAAATTAGGGATAGGGTAAACACCCTCTACTTTTAAGCATAGGTTATCTACACATCTAGACCCATAACATAGGAACATGCGCTATTCTTCCATGTTGCTTATCAATAGCCCATGCCAATTAAGCGGTAGAACCTGAATCAGCAAGAATATCTTTGGTAACTTTACCCTTAGCAATTTCCCGCAAAGCAACGACGGTTGCTTTATCATTTTCCCATGCAACAGTGGAGTCAGCCTCTCCTAGCTCTAATTGTCGAGCCCGTTTTGCCGCAACAATGACAAGTTCAAAGCGATTGTGAATATTTTTCAAACAATCTTCTACTGTTATACGCGCCATAATTCACCTGATATAAATTAACAAAAATAAAATATAGGTAAGATGGCTTGAATAATAAAAAAGGTGTTAGAGTTTTTTATTATCAGGCCACGTTCCTTGATTAGTGTACCGACTTTGCGTAAGATCTTCCAGTAGTTTACCGTATCTTTTCATTTGAACCCTACATTCCAATCTTTTTGCTTGAATGATCGTTTTCAGGTCATTTAGAGCTTTATCAAAAACATCATTAATTACTAGATAATCGAATTCTCCACAACGACAAATTTCTTTATTAGCCGCAGCCAACCGCTGTTCGATAATATCAAGGGTGTCTTGTTGGCGATTAAGTAACCGTTCTCTTAATACCTTAATGGAAGGGGGCAAAATAAATATAGACGTACTTATTGGATATAATTTTCTGATTTGAGCAGCTCCTTGCCAATCAATTTCTAAGATAACGTCAATACCTAAACGCAAGGTTCTTTCAACCCAACTACGAGAGGTACCATAATAATGACCAAAAACCTCTGCGTGCTCTAAGAATTCATTGGCGGCTATCATCTCTAGAAATTGTTGCTTAGAAATAAATAAATAATGAACCCCATTCTTTTCACCTTCACGAAGTGGTCGAGTGGTATGCGAAACGGAGACAGCTACCTTAGGCAACGACCGTGTTAGTGCTTTGACAAGGCTGGTTTTACCGGAGCCTGAAGCGGCAGCTATAGTAAATAATGAACCCACGAAAAGGTTGTTATCCTTACTCAATATTTTGTACCTGCTCCCGGATTTGTTCAATCAATACTTTCATTTCCACAGCGGCATGCGTTATCACTGGATCTGAGGATTTCGAGGCTAATGTGTTCGCCTCTCGGTTAAGTTCTTGCATCATAAAATCAAGTCGACGCCCAGCAGAATCAGAGGTTCTAAAGGCACGTTTCACTTCAGCTAAATGAGATAGCGTTCTTTCTAGTTCTTCAGAAATATCAATTCTTTGAGCATAATAAACCATTTCTTGCTCAAGCCTGGTAAGGTCAAGACTCACTTTAACTTCCTCTAATCGTTCCATTATTTTCTCACGTTGCCTTGCCACAAGCCCAGGAAGATGCTTTTTAATTTCTACTACTTGCTGTGCTATATTTTCAATTCTTTCGTCTATTCCCTGTGCTAAACTCGCCCCTTCTCTTCTTCTACTTTCTTTTAAATCTTCGGCAGCCCTTCTAAATAAAATAATCAATTCTTCGCAAACGAGGTTAATATCAAAACCCTCTTGAACCACTACACCCTCCCAAGCTAAAAGTTTCATAAGGTCCAATTGGCTTAAACCTTGTGCAATAGAAGAGTTAACTTCGAGCGCTATTGCTATTAATTGCCCTAGTAAATTGCGATTAATTGATATGAGTGATCCCAATTTTGGCCCTGGATAAAAACGCAAACTACATTCAACTTTACCACGCTTAAAAAAAAGATGAATATTTTCCCTAACACTTTGTTCTAATTCTCTAACTATTTCAGGTAAACGGATATTAATTTCCAGATAGCGATGGTTAATAGAGCGGATTTCCAAATAGCCATCCCCCAATCACTTCTTGCCTGGCTACGACCAAAACCTGTCATGCTATAAATCATGCCAGCAGCTCCTTATTTTTTGAAAAATGATTATACAGCCTGTTAAACAACAAATATATCCCACATTTATCAAACAACTTCTCAAATGCTGCTTTCTCTTAGCTGCTTTTTTTCGTTATACTTTCATCTTTTCAAAGATATCTTCTGGAGATAAAAATGCGCCCAAGCCTAAGAGCCGCCACAGAATTACGATTAATTAATTTTACCCGTCATTTCACAAAGCATGCAGAAGGATCTGTGCTGGTTGAGTTTGGCAATACTAAGATTATTTGCACAGCAACAGTTTGTCCAGGTATACCAAGATTCTTAAAGGATACCGGACAAGGATGGATAAACGCTGAGTACGGTATGTTGCCAAGAGCAACTCATCAAAGAATAGATCGCGAAGCTATAAAAGGAAAGCAATCTGGACGTACCATTGAAATACAACGTCTCATTGGACGTTCCTTACGTGCCGCTATCGATTTAAGAGCATTGAGCGATTATACGATCACAATTGATTGTGACGTGATTCAAGCCGATGGAGGGACGAGAACTGCTGCCATATCAGGTGCTTGTGTTGCACTGGTTGATGCCGTTACACGAATGCGAGAAAAAAAATGGATTAATAATAATAATAATCCAATTAAGAATTTGATTGCTGCTGTTTCAGTGGGAATTTTTCAAAATGAAGGCGTGTTAGACTTAGACTATTCAGAAGACTCCAAAGCAGAAACGGATATGAATGTTGTTATGACAGAAAAAGGTGACTTTGTTGAAATACAAGGCACCGCCGAGGGCAGAGCTCTCACAAATGAGGAGTTAGAAGTCCTGTTGAATTTGGCACGTAATGGCATCAATGAAATTATTAAAAAGCAAAAGGCTGTTCTCAATATAAATTTTAAAACGTGTTGGCTTAAAGCTCCATAGTCATAATCAATAATCAGTGGCGCATGATCAGAAAATTTTTGATCTTTATAAATACTGACATGTTTGAATTTTCTTTTTAAATTGGGGCTGATCGATTTGATAATCTATTCGCCACCCTACATTTTTTTCATACGCTCGTCCGCGATTTGACCACCATGTGTATTGCTCAGCCTCTTGATTGATCACTCGAAAAGCATCCATCAATACCAATATCAGTAAATAATTTATCCATCCACGCCCTCTCCTTCGGTAAGAAACCCGAATTTTTTTGATTTGTTTTCCAATTTTTCAAATCGATCTCTTTATGCGCAATATTCCAATCGCCACATAATAATATAATGACGACCATCATCGACGAATGTTTATGCAATATCTCCAAGTATCGATCTAAAAAATCAAATTTAATCAACTGCCATCTCATCACCACTGGTACCTGATGGCATAGTATAGTGAGGCAATACTGAATCTCCAAAGTCGAGCTGAATATATCGGCCTTCGCAATCAGCACAGCTCCAACCTAGTCCTGAGTAATAAGTTATCAGGTTCTTTTTACAATAAAGACCCACTCCACTATAGCCTTTTTTTTCAGCATCTACGAAATAAGATGGTAACCTCGAGGATAATAAATGTTGACCTTCTAAATGTTCCATATGTGCTCTATTTCTTGAACGCAAATAACATCTGCATTGTTCCGGTTGCCGCCCACTCAAAAAAACCTTTTTCTGCAGACCGAATGCCATTTAAATTTATAGTGATAATACGCATATTT
Organism: uncultured Gammaproteobacteria bacterium; assembly: GCA_963817645.1. Taxonomy (GTDB): domain Bacteria; phylum Pseudomonadota; class Gammaproteobacteria; order UBA6002; family UBA6002; genus UBA6002. The sequence continues at coordinate 261,162 of CAWFQC010000024.1, forward strand.
ATTAAAAGGGTAGTTGCAGTTTCGAATTTATTTCCAGTAACTGTTTTTTAAATAAATTCTGGATTAAATGCAAGTTCTCAACAGTATCAGCCTCAAATCTTAGGACCAAATTAGGGGTAGTACTGGAAGGGCGAATCAATCCAAAGCCGTAAGGGAAATCGACTCTTAACCCATCAACTGTATTAATGACAGCATCTGGAAAATGAGCCACTTTGGCAAATTGCTTCATAAAATCGAATTTTTCAACATCAGAAACTGGAATTTGTAACTCAGGAGTATTAATGCTGTTTGGCAAGGAATTAAAAAAGTTGCCGCATCTCCTCCATAAGCAGAAATAATTTCCAATAACCGAGCACCAGCATATAAGGCATCATCAAAACCATACCAGCGATCTTTAAAGAAAATATGACCGCTCATTTCACCTGCTAAAGCCCCATTCACTTCTCTCATTTTATTTTTTATATAGGAATGACCCGTTTTCCACATAAATGGGATTCCGCCATTGTCTGAAATTATTTTATTTAAATATTTGGAGCATTTAACATCAAATAATACAATGGCACCCTTCTGACGTTTTAAAATATCAACCGCAAAGCTCATTAGCTGCCTATCTGGCCAAATAATTTCTCCAGAATTGGTGACAACCCCGAGTCGATCTCCATCCCCATCAAAAGCCAGACCCAAATTTGCTCTTTCGCTTTGAACTTTTTCTATAAGATCTACAAGGTTTTTTGCTTGGCTTGGGTCTGGGTGATGATTTGGAAAATTGCCATCTACTTTGCAAAATAATTCAACAACATTGCATCCTAGCTGCCTAAAAATCTCAGGCGCTATTTTTCCTGTTATACCATTCCCACAATCAATAACTATTTTTAATGGCTTTTTCAGGTGAATATCGTTAACGACCCGTGCAATATCGACTGACGTTAAATTAACATTTAGTAGACTACCCGCTCCCTTAGCAAAATTTCCTTCTACAGCCCCTTGATACAATCTTTTAATTCCCTGATCATTTAAGGTCCTACCAGATAATACAATCTTTAGGCCATTATAATTTCCTGGATTATGGCTTCCCGTCACCATGATACCTGAATGGCTTAACAAAAAATGGGTAGCAAAATAAAGTAAAGGGGTAGGGACAGCACCTATATTGATAACATCAACACCACTCTCCATTAACCCTGCAATAGTCGCCCTTGCAAATAAGGGGCTGGTTAACCGTCCATCATAAGCTACGATAATACTCTTTTCACCCTGCTCTAGCGCCGCTTTCGCAATTGATTTAGCAATGGTATAGACTATATCCCCTGTTAGTGATTCGTTGACGATACCCCGTATATCATAGGCACGAAAAATATTTTCGGGCAAAAACTTAGTTTCTCGAAAAATTTTCATTAAAGGTGACCCGTACTGCCAAAACCACCACTTCCTCGATCACTCTCAACAAAATCAGGAACCAGTTGGAACTGTGCTTTTAAAACAGGCAGGATAATTAATTGCGCTATCCTTTCACCAGGTTGAACTGTATAAGTAGTTTTACTTCTGTTCCAACAGGAAATCATCAAGGGTCCTTGATAATCTGAATCAATTAATCCAACTAGATTTCCCAGAACTATACCATGCTTATGACCAAGCCCTGACCTGGGTAAAATGGTCGCTGCTAAAGAAGAATCCTGGAGATGAATTGCTATTCCTGTTGATATCAATTTAACATCCATCGACTCAATTTCTAGGGGCTCCTGTAAACAGGCTCTTAAATCTAATCCTGCAGACCCTTTAGTTTCATATTGTGGCAGTGGAAAGTCTGTTCCCAAACGAGGGTCTAATATTTTAAGCTGAATCTTTACTGGCATAGGTCTCTCATTAAATCATTTGGACCTCGCATTGTAACTTAGAAAAAACTGTATTGCATCTGTTCCTATTTTATACAAAATGAGTTTCTAGCGCTCTCATAGACGGAAATAACCTTTATAAGAATAGAAAAATGAAATTAACCGATTGGCCGTTGCAAGAAAGACCCCGTGAAAAAATGTTACGCTTAGGTGTTTCCTCCTTATCAGAAGCCGAACTCCTTGCTATTTTCTTAAGGACAGGAACTAAAGGCAAAACGGCAGTTGATTTAGCTAGGGAACTCTTAAATGAATTTCAAGGTTTAAAGAACTTGCTAGCAGTCCCTCAATCACGAATGCTCTCTATAAAAGGGATAGGGAAAACCAAATACAGTATACTACAGGCAGCACTTGAAATCGGTAAGCGATATCTGGAAGAAAATTTGCATATTAGGTCGAGTTTCATTTCACCTAGTGATGCAAAACAATATTTAATTGCTAAGCTTTCCGCCTATAAGCAAGAAGTATTCTCCTGTATTTTTTTGAATTCAAAACATCAACTACTCCGCTATGAAGAATTATTTCATGGCACAATAAGTTGTGCGCCTATTTACCCTCGCATCATTGCTCAAAAGGCGCTGGAGTACAATGCAGCCGCTTTAATATTGTCCCATAATCATCCTTCAGGCAGTACACAACCAAGTGACGAGGATATTTCTACAACCCAGAATCTCATTTCTGTTTTAAACCATCTAGATATTCGAGTTTTAGATCATATTATTGTTGGAGGCTCTGATTGCTGCTCGCTTGCCGAGCATGGGTTGTTATCCTAGACCCAATCAGAAGTAGTAATATAACTAAATATAACCTATAATAACTTTACATGGCAGTCAAAAATGGCCTATATATTATTGATTAAGCGACAAGCCAAGAAAACACTACAAAAACTTTCTCAGTTAGATAAAAATAGGATAACTGAAAAGATTATGGCATTGGGAGCAGACCCAGATGATACCACACTCGATATTAAACCTTTGCAAGGACAGCCCTACTATCGCTTACGTGTTGGCAACTGGCGAGTTATTTATGACAGGAATAATGGGCTAAAGATTATTGCAATAGAAAAAGTTAAACCACGTGGAGATGTTTATAAATGAGCCTACAAATTATTAAATTTGTCGAGGGTAAAGATGAATATGTACTTTTACCCATTAGTATTTATAATGTGTTGCGCAACCAGATCAAAGAAGTCATGAAGAAAATTAGAAGTCAAGCTGACTATGTAGCGTTTGACCCTGCTGATTATATTGATAACCCCGTTGCTCTGGCACGTATTAAGGCAGGGATTACACAAGAAGAATTAGCAAGACGCATGAAAGTAACACAAGCCTATATAAGCAAAATTGAAGCTCAGGGGAAAGTGTCCCCTAAGGTCCTGCAAAAAGTTAAACACTCGCTTGAAAACGATTCCAAACCATAGGCGTGATAGACGATATTGTTGTACTGATTGTTTATACCAATCGGGATAAGAAAAAGCGGATAAAATTATACATTTGTGGGTCCAAATCTCCTAAATCCACTTTCTAGTAAGTCTTTTGCCGTTTTTGATCCTTGTTCTGATGCTAATTTTAAAAAATAGTTGGCTATATTCTCATCAACTATTTCAGCAATTTGACAATCTTCACTTTGACCAGCATATAATTTGGCTAATGCCAAAGAACCTGCTTTATGCCCTAAATCAGAAGCCATTTTTAACATTTCTATGTATTGAGTGTTACTTTGAGGTACATCCTCTGGCATAACAAAATCAAGACTTTCAAATTGAATTCCCACAGTTCCATTTTTACTATCAAACCCGAGGAGAAAATGAACCGCCAGTGTTAAAGCATCTTCAGGATTGCCACTTTCTCTAATCTTTTCTTGTAGGAATCGTATTCTAAGCTCTTTCTTAGTCTCTTCACTTTCGGTAAATGAACCTAACCCAGAAAAAAAGATACTTTTTTTATTTAACATATTTAAACCCTCATAAATTTAGCTTCGCACAATAACATAAAAACATGCGTCTTTAGCATCTCAAGTATTTATCGAAAAGCAATGATTTAATATTTCCTAATAGTTTGTGGTTTTTCTATTGCTTAGATAGCCTTGATTTGCTGATAAAATTACTATTTTTTTATACAAAATACAGAAATTTCAATAGGATTACAAGGAAATCTGGATTCACATTATCATGAACAAACCCTTGCATAAGAAGCTAAATTCTGATATAAAACACAGTTGTTTTTTGGAGAAATGAAATGGCGAGAGTATGTCAAATAACAGGTAAAAGGCCCATGTCAGGGAATAATGTGTCGCATGCGAACAACAAAACCAAGCGTCGATTTTTACCTAACTTACAATCACACTGGGTCTACGTGCCTAGCTTGAAAAAGTCTATTAAATTAAGAATTTGTGCGAAAGCAATGCGTAGTATTGACAAAAAAGGCATAGAACATTTCTTAAGCAAAATGAAACATCTTCGTAAAGGGTAGTGATATGGCAACAAAAGGCAAAGGCCGTGAAAAATTCAAACTAGTATCTACAGCAACGTTAGAAAATGGTGAGCCTAGTAAACATTTCTATACCATCACAGCTCGTAAGGGCGCAGAAAAATTAGAAATTAAAAAATTTGATCCTCGCGTTCGCCGTCACGTTATGTATAAACAAACCAAATTAAAGTAAAGTAACCTTTCTATAATAGATTTTAAAGAAGTCTCATTCACCCCCAAAGAAAAAATCTGCTTTCTTAATGTGATTGGCGCTAGATTCCTCGCATGAAAGGTTTGAGCATTCTACAAGCATCATGCGGCGAGGAACGACGGCGAGGCACTGCCATTAAGTTAAGGACATTTCCTCTTCGCCGTCGTCCCGCGACTTGTTCGCGGGATCCAGGATAGGGGCACTTCCCTAGATTCCGTGATCAAGCCATCACCGGACGGCAGAGTAATAGGTCAGGCCCCCCTCCTCTAAAATGGTACAAATGTCCAGTCTTGCGCCAAATCTGGCGCAAAACTGGACATTCGTACCATTTTAGAGGAGGGGGGCCTGACCTATTACGGCGTAACTTCTAAATAATATTGAGGTGCTCAATCCCCGCCAGCTTATACTTTCCAAGAACTAATCAGCTATTAAGCGGGGGTTGAGTGCTCAATATTATTTTCTGAAAAACTATAGGAAGGTTGTACTGAATAGTATTGCAAACGTTTTGCAAAATCTTGCAGTGCTGCCACTCCTGTTGCTTCTGCTTGTTTGCACCATTTTTGCAAAATATCTAAAAGCTCTTGTTGGTTTTGGTTCGTCATATACCAGATTTCTTGTAATTTAAGGCGAAAACTATAAACAACCTGTAAATTAGAATAATTTTTTAACATCATTTCTAAAAAATTTTGATCCTGCAACTTAAATTGGCTGTCATCTCTTACTAATAATTTGCCACAACCCTTTAAGAATCTTTTCCCTTGGCTATTGAGGAATTTTTTTTCATTCCTGATTACCGGCATAATTACCTCGCGCAAATAATCATCCATCACATTAAATCGATTGCTTACAATTGCTTTCAAACTATCAACATCTAAGGCTCTTTTGCTGCGATTTACTTGTAATTTGGGTATGCTACGATGAACTTTGACCAATTTTAAACTTTGCAGGATACGAATATAAAACCAACCGATATCAAATTCCCACCACCTGACAGATAACTTAGCTGATGAAGCAAATGTGTGGTGATTATTATGAAGCTCTTCACCACCCATGATAATAGCTAAAGGGGAAATATTACGAGAGGCATCTGCACATTCAAAATTACGATAACCCCAGAAATGACCTACCCCATTAACTACACCAGCTGCAAAGAAAGGAATCCATATCATTTGAATAGCCCATATGGCAATACCGGGTATGCCAAATAAGAGCACGTCAATGATAAGCATAAGAAAAATGCCTAAATTACTTACGACTGAGTTGCCATATATGTTTCTTTCCAGCCAATCGTCTGGCGTTCCTTTACCATAGCGCAGAAGTGTTTCCTTATTTTTTGCCTCTTTTCGGTAAAGTTTATAGCCTTCAAATAGTACTTTTTTCAGTCCTACAATTTGTGGGCTGTGAGGATCATGCTCCCTATCTGATTCAGTATGATGCTTTCGATGAATTGCCACCCAGGCCATGGTAATTATTGCAGTTGTTAGCCATAACCAAAAACGGAAAAAATGGCTGACAATCGGGTGCAAATCCATTGCGCGATGTGTTTGGCAACGATGTAAAAATAAAGTAACGCCGATAACCGTAATATGTGTAACCAGTAAGGTAAATAAAAGGTAACCCCAAACGGATAGATGGTAAAGACCAAATAGCGACATACTTAAACCTCATTTGCAAAAAATTTATTGTACCCTGTAATAAGACTCTGCGAAAGGATAACTATCATACAGTTCAGTCTTTTTCTCTAATTAAAACTTGGAATTTCGCAACAAGCTGTTCCCTGGTTTCGATCTTATCTGGATTAACTGGGATACAATCAACAGGACAAACCTGTCGACATTGAGGTTCATCAAAGTGTCCTACACATTCAGTACACTTATTGGGATAAATTTCATAGATTAATTCTCCCTGATAGATTGCCTCATTAGGACACTCCGATTCACAAACATCACAGTTTATGCAATCATCAGTAATCATCAATGCCATTTATTACTTTCTTCCAAATTTTTCGTATAATGCTGTTTGGACAATAGGATCCACGAAAGAGCTGACATCACCTCCTAGCTCCGCTATTTCTCGAACCATGCTTGCGGATAAAAAAGTATATTGTTCCCCTGGTGCCATAAAGACAGTTTCTATGCCAGGAGCCATTCGACGATTCATCCCCGCTAGTTGAAACTCATATTCAAAATCTGAAACAGCCCGAAGTCCACGCAAAATAACATGGGCTTTCAGCTTTTTGGCAAATTCAATTAATAAGCCCTCAAACCCGCAGACAGTGACACTGGGATATTTCCGAAGGACACAACTGGCTAAATTAATTCGTTTCTCGAAGGGAAAGGCTGGGGATTTCCGAGTATTCGCAGCCACAGCAACAATAACTTTATCAAATAAAAGGCGGACTCGATCAATTAAGTCCATATGCCCTAACGTAATTGGATCAAAAGTACCTGGATATATAATGGTTTTAGTCATTTATCATATCACCTTTATTACCCTGAAATAAGGTCACTATAGAGGTGCCACAAGGCAATACTAATAATGGATCAATTTCAAACAAAGGATAAATAACAAACATTCTTTTTTTCATTCGGGGGTGAGGAACTTGTAAATCTTTGTTATCTATAATCTCTTTTCCATATAATAGCAAATCAAGATCTAAAGTTCGTGGGCCATTTTTTTTATTTCTAACTCGTTGGTGTCTATTTTCAATGTCAAACAGGGCATTTAATAGGTCCATCGCAGACAATGAGGTATCAACTTGCGCAACTGCATTGATAAAATCGGGTTGCTCTATAAATCCCGTAGGAGGATTGTGGTACAAACTAGAGGATTTTAGAAGTTTCGTGCAAGGTATCTCGCCCAGTTCTAAAATAGCCGTTTTAATTTGAGCTTTTAGGATATTGTTCAGATCTTACTCCCCAGCGCTATGTATGCCTTGATCACTTTTGGCCCTTTTCTTTTTTCTTTTACGATGCTTAGCTTTAAATCTTGTTTGAACTAATTTTTCTCGCGTTTGTTCATCTCCGGCTTGAACTCGGTGCACCAATGAAATATATCGATCAGGTGAGCGTCGGTGGTTTTACACATCGAAGCCCAAAAAAGTCATAAGCCGCACGAAAGCGTGGCAGATGTAAAATTTTATACACGCGTTTGGCACGTGCATTCTCTAGATAATATTGCAAATACCAGATTTCGCGCATCACAGTTGTAAATTTTCGTGGTATCGCTATAATTTTTAGCTCTTCGTCCAGTATGTCACCCATTGCTAAATGCACGGCTTGAGGCTCTTTACATTCTTCCTTCTGAAGGTAAATCTTTTGTTGTTGCTGCAAAGGGCACCAAAATAATACCGCAAATAGAAAAGCAGAATTTATGCTTTTGTCTTTTTTTATCCTATCATCAGTGTTTTTAAATATTTACTCCACAAACTCTTTAAAACTTGGCTGTTCTTGGATAGCCTTGCTACTTTCGGAAAAAGGATTGGGAAAACCTTATATTCTTGTAGTAAATGAAATGTAGACAATGATTTGCCGCTGTGAAAAATCTTTAATATTTTATCAAACAATCTGGCTGATGGACCTTGCTTGAGTAATTCTTGGTGTTTTCTAATTGGCTTGGCTGAGTTTTCTTCAACTTGAAAATCTAATTTAGCAGCAAGGCGAATGGCACGCAACATTCGCGCAGGATCCTCAATGTAACGTTCTTCAGGATCACCTATGACATGAATTTTTTTCTGTTTTAAATCTTCCATCCCCCCTGTGTAATCAATCACAGTGAAATCAGCGATGTTATAGTAAAGCGCATTGATAGTGAAATCTCGACGCCAAACATCATCTTCGATAGTGCCATAAACATTATCTCGCAATAATAGTCCCTTTTGTGTTTGAATACGTCCTTCAGTCTCTTGAGTATTGCCTCGAAATGTGGCCACCTCAATGATTTCATCTTCAAAATGCACATGAACTAACCGAAATCGCCGACCAATAATATAGCTATTTCGAAAAAGCCGTTTAATTTTTTCTGGGCGCGCGTCAGTTACTACATCAAAATCATTAGGGATATGACCTAATAGTAAATCGCGCACACTTCCCCCCACTAGATAGGCGCTATAGCCTGATTGACGAAGACGATATAAAACTTTAAGTGCCGCTTTGCTTATATGTCGACGAGATATCTTATGGCTTTCTCGGGGGATAATAACGGGTTGATGCTTCTTCTGTGATCGATTTAAATCTTTTTTCGACGCAAAAATTTGTTTAAATATATTAACTATTTTTCTCATTACCACGCTTTTTAGGGCCAACTAATATTTCTCAATCTGATAGTTTACACCTGATAGGTTGATTTGTGGAGGATTTTTAAAACTCGATAATCAAGTTTTTTGGTAACTGAAAAACTTGATTATCGAGTAAAAATAAAGTTTGTGCTATGTAATATACTCTAAGGTACTAATTAAAAATATATTTAAGGGGGAGAGAAGGGATGAGGACGGTTGGTGACAAAATTACATTGATAGGCTATGCATCAGGCGTTGGTGCAGGAAATTCCGATTGCAGCCAAGGTCCATTAATATTACAAGCTTCTCCCTTTCTAAAAGCAATCGAAAATAAACTTTCTTGGCAGGAATTTCTAGCGCCCCCTGAATTATCTCCCCAAGGATTGCAAGCGCTTCCTATTATTTCCGAGTTATCAACAAAACTTGCCCAAAAAACTGCAGAATTGGTAGCTAAAGATCAATTTTTTATTACTCTAGGTGGGGATCATACTTGCGCCATAGGAACATGGAGCGGAGTTTCAACTGCAATATCCCCTCTTTCCTTAGGTTTAATTTGGATCGACGCTCATCTAGACAGCCATATTATGGAGACCACTCCTAGTAGTAATATACATGGTATGGCATTAGCTGCATTACTTGGCTTTGGCGATGCAGCATTAACCCATATTTTAACCTCTTCACCCAAAATTTTACCTGAGAATATCTGCATCATAGGTCCACGAAGCTATGAGCCAGAGGAAAAAAAACTACTTGAACAATTGAAGGTAAGGATTTTTTATAAGGAAGAAATAGAACAAAGGGGCTTTACCGAAGTTTTTGCCGAAGCAATTACAAATATTAGTCAAAAAGCGCAGTTTTTCGGTGTGAGTCTTGATGTTGATGTTATTAGCCCCGAAGAAGCGCCAGGGGTTGGCACATCGGAACCAGATGGTATCACAGCTAATGCTGTATATCAGGGGATTAACCAGATTGTATCAAACCCTAATTTTATTGGCGCTGAAATAGCAGAATTTAATCCTCATAAAGATATAGAGCAGAAAACTGAAAAAATCATAGCAAATATCATTGAACAGTTAGTTAAGGGGCTTAAATAATTGGGGACAAGATGAAAGAAAATAAATCTAGTGAAGACATCATTGAACTTGAAAAAAAATACTGCGCAAAAAATTATTTACCCTTACCAGTAGTCTTATCCAGGGGAAAAGGTATCTATGTCTGGGACATTGAGGGTAAACGCTATATTGATATGATGAGCGCCTATTCTGCAGTAAGCCACGGCCATTGCCACCCCAAACTCGTTGCAATTCTCTCTCGTCAAGCACAAACCTTAGCGGTTGTTTCACGCGCTTTTTATACTCCTTCGTTGGGAGCCTTTCTAGATTATGCCTGTGAACTTACTGGTTTTGAAAAAGCCTTACCCATGAATACCGGAGCAGAGGCAGTTGAAACCGCAGTAAAAGCAGCTCGAAAATGGGCGTATACCGTGAAGGGTGTTCCTGAAGCTCAAGCGCAGATAATTGTTTGTGAGGGGAATTTTCATGGACGAACCACAACCATCATAAGTTTTTCCTCTGATTATCAATATCGTCATGGGTTTGGCCCTTACACGCCTGGTTTTAGGATGATTCCTTATAATGATGTGGATGCCTTAGAAAAAGCTATTACCCCTAATACTGCTGCTTTTTTAGTGGAACCTATTCAAGGGGAAGCAGGTATTCGACTACCCGCTACTGGGTATCTGCAAGAATGCGCTAGAATTTGCAAACAAAACAACGTATTACTTATTTGTGATGAAATTCAAACTGGTTTAGGCCGTACTGGCAAGCTCTTAGCAAGCTATCACGAAAACGTGCAGCCTGATGGCCTGGTATTAGGTAAAGCATTAGGGGGTGGTTTATTGCCCGTTTCTTTATTCTTAACACGCCAGGAAGTGATGAATGTCTTTAGCCCAGGGGACCATGGAAGCACCTTCGGAGGAAACCAATTGGCTGCTGAGGTTGGCCTAGCTGCGTTAGAGGTGCTATTACAAGAAAAGCTAATTGAAAATTCAGCTCATCTTGGTCAGTATTTATTAGAAATGCTTCAAACACTCAAGAGCCCCATCATTCAAGAGATTCGTGGCAAGGGCCTTTTTATTGGCATAGAAATTGCAGATCCTAAGATTACCGCACGTGATATCTGTTTAGAATTGATGAGTCAAGGTTTGCTTAGCAAAGAAACCCATGACACGGTTATTCGGCTTGCGCCGCCCTTAATTATTAGCAAAGAGCAAATTGATGAAGCTTTTGAGATTATACGAAAAGTATTTGAATTATTTTCATGATTATAACGGCCCTTCCCTTTGTTTGGTTATGTTTTAACAGATGTATCTGCCTTATCAGCATACCCAAAATACCTCTGATGAGAGGTACTCTCAATAGCTTTGACTGCAATATTTTGCGCCTGTAAATTGGCCTGATTCGTTTTTTCTGCTGAATGTTTAACTTGTGATTCCAACTGAGAAACTTTTGCCTCCAATGCAGCAATCATTTGTTGATATAGTTTCCGCTCCCCTTCAACTTCTTTTTGAGCTAACTTAGTTTCATAGTCAAATTTAAAACTCAAGCGCTCAGTAATTGTATTTTCAGTATTTAAAATCGCTTGTTGTAGTTCTTCAGGAAATTTTTCTGCCTTCTCTTTAAGTAGCCTGAATTCTTCTTCGCGTTCTGTAATAGCAAATTTACGTTCTGCAAATTCTTTTTCTAAGGAAATTCTTTTTTCAACAAGCTCTTTTTCTAAGCTTAGCTTTTCATCTTCATATTGATGCCGTTCTTTTTGTCTTAAAAGATCACGATTATAAATATAATCGTCCTCCTCACGTTTGTGCATTTTTTTTATCTGTGTTTCATGCTCTTTACGTGCCATTTCAAATTCTTCTTGCTCTTTTTTCCAGACAGCCCTCTTCTGTGTCATTTCTTGATCAAGAATTAGGCGTTTTTCTCTCATCTCATTTTCAAAGTTGGCTGTTTTCTCCTTTTGAGCCAAGAGAAGTACAGTCAAGGTATCTGCATTGACCTTAATTTCATAGATATCCGCAATTTCCTTAGTTTGAATATCAATGGCTTGCTGCAAGGTTGTTAATCTTTTTTGCTCAGATAACAGTTTTTGTTCTAAATCTTCCAAAGAATTAACTAAAGACAGCTTTAAGTCCGCCAAGTTCCTAACAATTTCATTTGTTGTCTGTTTAGCAGCTACGGTCACAATTTCTTTTTTATCTTCTCTTACTTTTTCTTCTTGCTTACTTAATTTTTTGGTTTCTTTCATTTTTTTTAATAGATCAGTATATGCATCAAGAATCTCATTTTTTGTATTCTTACCAGTAATTTCTTCGCTCATAAAGGTCTCCTTATAGAGTGGGCTGAATACTTGTCATTGTAATAAGGTGAAGATATTTTGCAACAGCTTCTTTAGAAAAATAACTTGTTTTTTTCAAAAGGATTTAAAATATAATTTTAAACCTTGGAGGAACATTTGAACCGCCACTGTTGTCAATAACATTCCCATTAACCGTTCCATAGCAACGAGCCCTCTTGAACCTAATAAGCGCATTAAATACCTTGCGCAAAGCATAATGGCAACAAAAATAATAGAAGTTATTATTATGGCCAAAAACCACCATGACATTTTTCCAGGTTCTTGAGTGGCAAACAGTAAGACTGTTGCTAATGCTGATGGTCCTGCGGTTAAAGGGATGGCCAAAGGAACAATGAAAGGTTCTCCTTCATGCCGGTTTGGTGTTCGCCTTTCCTCTGGGGGGAAAATCATGCGAATGGTAATTAAAAATAGAATAATGCCCCCTGCAATATACAAAGCAGGTTCAGTTATATTTAATCCTTTCAATATATAACGACCAAAAAATAAGAATAAGGTTAAAATAACGAAAGCGATGGTTGATTCCCGAATAATAATCATATTCTGACGCTTTGGCTCAATTCCTTTCAATGCACTAATAAAAAAAGGAATATTTCCAACAGGATCCATTACCAAAATTAAGGTTAATGCTGCTGTATATAATGTCATCAGTCTTATCCTAAGAAATAAGCATTTCAAACAACGGGGAAACTTCCTTTACCAAACTACTCTTTTCCGCCACTTTTTGACCTGTTAAGGCAAACCCACATAATCTCTTCTTCGAATCATAATATAATGCTTTGAGATCATGTCCCTCCCCTTCTACTTCCCACTCACCCTGAATATTTCTTGGAGGTGAGGCAATAACTATAGGGCATGAAGAAGTTTTTAATACAACGGGCATCACAGGATAGACAACCTCAGTTGGGTCGCCAGCTAATGTCTTAGCTAAAGCATTTGCACAATGTAATAAAGGAGCCACAAAAAACAACACATGGCCACTCACTTCAGCACAATCGCCTAATGCATAGATATCTTTAGTACTTGTTTGCAGGTAACGGTCAACTAAAATGCCATAATTTGTTTTTATACCACTTACTAATGCTAAATCTATGTTAGGCCGCAGCCCTATTGCAGACATCACCGTCTCAACTCGTAGCCTTTCTTGATGAGATAAAATCAGCTCATAATGGTCATTTATTTTATTAATATCAGAAACCAATTTACCTAAGTGCCAATTTAACCCATGCCTAGCCAGGGTTTCTTCTAATAATCGTCCTAATTTTTCAGGTAGCAGACGTTGCAGAGGATAAAAGGAAGGATCAATTACATGCACTTCATGCCCTGTATTAATCAAGTCATTGGCAAACTCACAACCGACCAAACCTGCTCCTAATATAGCAATGGTCTTTTTTATCGCAATAATTTCTCGAAACCTAGCATAATCTTCCAGATCATTAACAGATAAAATATCCGACACAGCATTACCCAGCAATGGAGGACTGATAACATTTGAACCTGTTGCTAAGACTAATTTGTCATAATTAAAAGTTCCAGTTAATGACTCAATTTTTTTTTCATTTGAATTAATTCTAGTGACCGCTGTTGCCACATGAATATCAGCGTTAAGTTGCTTTTCCATCATTGCTGCATCAGCAGATGGGATTTGCCTGATAGCGCGTTTGGCTGTTAGCGATGTCGATAATAATGGCTTTGAATAGAAAGCCCCATCATTTGAGGTAATAAGGCTAAGGAGTGAGTGCGAATCATATTTTCTAAATTCTTTAGCAAGTATGTAACCAGCTAAACCAGTCCCAACGATGACAATATGCCTATTCATTTAACCCTCTTATAAATATCAATCATAGCTGCATTAATGTTATCAGTATAAATAGTTCGATCTAAATTTGAGTGCGCAGGGCATAAATAGATAATATTAGCTATCCCATTTTTATATGGATCCGGAATACTCATACAATTGGGAAATACAGATCGCAATGTATTATCAACTCTTTTTGAATAGTTATCTTGTAACATTGGATTTGCAATAATATTAAAAATTGCTATGCCATCAGGCAGAAGGATATTTTTCACTGCCTGAAAATATTCCACTGTCAGCAAATGAAAAGGGATTGTAAATTTATTACTGTAGACATCTGACACGATTGCTGAAAATTTTTTGTTTGTTAAATTTAGAAACCGACGTGCATCTTCATGAATAAATTGACCGTTGATTTTGTTAATAAAACCTTGTTTGACTGTTTCTGGTAAAGAGCCATCTATATCTACATAATAAAAATGATTTGTAAAAGTGGATTCTGCTGACAAAGTAAAACCCCCAGCACCCAACACCAATATGTCTTTATTTCTTAAATTTAAATCCCGAAATAAAATCTTTTTTATAATTTCAATATAATCAAAACCTGTCTTGTCTGATGCAATAAAGGAACTAGCAGAATTATTTATAGCTAATAGAGTCCCCACCTTATTAGGCTTATAATACACATTCTTTAAAATTTGATAGTCACCATAGTTATTCGTTCTTACAAACAATTTTTTTTCTATTCCAACGTTTATTAATAAAATAATAAGGCTAAGGAGACTCATTAGAATGATTCTAAGCAAATCTGCCGGAAAGACTGCCAAAGATAAAATCAAAATAAATAATAGGATAAAATTAATATAAACAGTCCATGCAACCCCAAAAAAATTCATTAACACCAATGTGGTAAAAACGGAACCTAAAAAAGAGCCTAAAGTGCTTAAGCAAAGAACCTTACCGCTAATGGAACCTATGTGATGTTCATATCGAAATAGGTTCGTGGTAATTGGTACAGTCTGGCCTAAGAAATAGACTAAGGGTGCTGTAATCACCAGCAAATAAATAGTTAATGCCAACAGACCATTTGGTGTCAGAGCACGAAAAATTTGATAAAAGAATAACTGTATAAAGAAATAGGATAATCCTATGCCAAGTAGCAGTGAGGCCCAGGTGAAATTATTCTTTAGAATTTGACGATATTTCCCCTTATACCTACCGCCTTTATAATAGCCTAAAGCAAGAAAGAGTAAAAACAAACCTATAATTAGGCTGGTAATAATAACACTGTTACCCACAACTGTGATCAGTTGTCTAATGGTTAACATTTCTACTGCAATTGTGACAAAACCTTCAATTAGGATAATGAGCAGAATAACAGGTAAGCGTAAGATAAGAATATTTTTAGATTCATCCATAAATCAATCTTTTTAAGAAGCTAGCTGATGATAGGGTTGACTATACTCATGAACGGCATCAATGAGAATGGCAACATTTTCCGGAAGAATATCCGGGTAAATGCCATGTCCTAAATTAAAAATATGCCCTGGCCCATATCCATAACTTTGTAAAAGATTCTTTACCTCTTGACGGATGGCAGCAGGCTTTGCATATAAAACCGATGGATCCAGATTTCCTTGCAAAGCAACTTTATTCTGTACCATGACTCGTGCCGTCTTCAAAGAAATTGTCCAATCAACACCTAAGGCATCAACCCCGCTTTCTGCCATTTCTGGTAACGAATTTCCACTATTTTTGCTAAACAAAATAATAGGCATAGTCGGGTAACTTTGTTTAATGTTGTCTATAATTTGCACAATAGGCCCTAACGAGAACTGCTGATAATCTTTTGGTGTAAGTACGCCCCCCCAGGTATCAAAAATCATAACAACCTGGATACCTGCTGCTATTTGATTTTTCAAGTAGTCGCTTACTGATATCACTAATTTTTCAAGCAAGATGGACAAGGCATCAGGCTCTGTAAATAATAATTTTTTAATAATATTAAAATTTTTACTGCTACCCCCTTCCACCATATAGGTTGCTAGTGTCCAAGGACTTCCCGAAAAGCCAATTAAAGGGACTTTACCATTTAAATCTGTAACCACTAACCTAATGGCTTCGAACACATAACTAAGCGCAGATTCTATTTCTGGTACTCTAAGAGCTAAAATACTTTTAATGTCCCTTAGAGGATAACTAAAACGAGGGCCCTCATTATTCTTAAAATTTAGCCCAAGACCCATTGCATCTGGAATGGTGAGAATATCTGAAAAGATAATGGCAGCATCTAGGGGAAATCTAGCTAATGGCTGTAAGGTCACTTCACAAGCTAATTCTGGCGTTTTACAAAGGGTCATAAAATCTTTGATTTTACTACGCAAAGCTCGATACTCAGGTAAATATCGACCTGCTTGGCGCATGATCCAAACGGGAGTGGCATCTACAGGCTCAAGAGCCAATGCTTTCAACAAACGGTCATTCTTGATAAAACTCATGAGAGGACTCTATAAAAAAAAGAATTGACCTCGATTTTAATCAGCTTTTTTAATATAATCATTAAATATAATCATTATTTAGTTAACCATTGTTTCTTCTTAAAAAAATGACAGATTTATCAACTGAAATCAGTAAACGCCGGACATTTGCTATCATCTCTCACCCAGATGCAGGAAAGACCACTCTTACCGAAAAACTTTTACTGTTTGGTGGGGCTATCCAATTGGCAGGCACGGTAAAGGGTCGGAAAGCGACACGTCATGCCACATCTGACTGGATGGAGCTTGAAAAGCAACGGGGAATTTCGGTTACCACTTCAGTTATGCAGTTCCCTTATAAAGAATACATCATCAACTTACTTGATACACCAGGCCATGAAGATTTTTCAGAGGACACTTATCGCACATTAACAGCGGTGGATTCTGCGCTGATGGTAATTGATGCAGCCAAAGGTGTAGAGCCTCGTACAATTAAATTATTGGAAGTTTGTCGGTTAAGAAATGTCCCTATCTTAACCTTTATCAACAAGATGGATCGTGAAACGCGCGACCCTTTAGAGCTGCTGGATGAAATTGAATCAATTCTTAAAATACAATGCTCACCTATCACCTGGCCTCTGGGTATGGGAAAAAGCTTCAAAGGCGTGTACCACCTATTAAAGAATGAATTTCATCTTTATCAACATGGAAAAAATGATAAAGAACAAGCGGGTCTTGTCATTGCCGATTTACATAATAATAACTTAGAGCATCATCTTGGGGATGCAGTAAAGGAACTTCGAGAAGAAATTGATCTTGTGTCTGGCGCAAGTCATCCTTTTGATCAAGGGGCCTATTTAGCAGGCAAGTTGACCCCTGTCTTTTTTGGTTCTGCCATGAATAATTTTGGCATTCGGGAACTTTTGGATACGCTGGTCGCTTATGCGCCTGCCACCCAACCACGAGAAACAACCTCCAGGATCGTTACCCCTTCTGAAGGTGAGTTTACTGGTTTTGTTTTTAAAATCCAAGCCAACATGGACCCAGCACATCGAGATCGAATTGCATTTTTACGGATATGTTCTGGTAAATATCAAAAGGGCATGAAAGTTCATCATGTTCGGTTAAAAAGGGATGTTGTGCTAAACAATGCCCTCACTTTTATGGCAGGTGAAAGAGAACACACTGAAGAAGGCTTTCCGGGAGATATCATTGGCCTGCATAATCATGGCACTATCCAAATTGGAGATACCTTTACCCAAGGAGAGCAATTACAATACATTGGCATTCCCTATTTTGCACCGGAAATTTTTCGCCGCGTCAGATTAAAGGATCCACTTAAACTAAAAGCACTACAAAAAGGATTGTTACAATTATCAGAAGAGGGGGCAACCCAGTTTTTTCGCCCACTCAATTCCAACGAGTTAATTCTTGGCGCGGTAGGTGTACTGCAGTTTGATGTCGTTGCCTATCGACTTAAAGCTGAATATAACGTCGAATGTAAATATGAAGAGGTATCAATAGCAACGGCCCGCTGGGTAAATTCGCCCAATAGGAAAAAACTCGAGGAATTCAAACAGCACCTGGGGCATAACCTTGCATTAGATGTTGGAAATAATCTTACTTACCTTGCGCCTACCCTCATTAATTTAAACCTGACAGAAGAGCGGTGGCCTGATATTGAATTTTGCAAAACCCGTGAATTAATTGAATCTTGAGGATTCAGAAATTTTAATTTTTTTATTACAGATTACAGAAGTAATAATGTTATTTTTTTAATTTCTCAATGACATCTGTTTCTAGCCCAAGCAAACGTTTAAGATAATATCCAGTATAAGACTGTTTGTTTTTGGCTATGTCCTCAGGTGTTCCTTGTGCAATAATTTGCCCCCCTTTCGTCCCACCCTCAGGACCCAGATCAATAATCCAATCCGCGGTCTTAATAACGTCTAAATTATGCTCAATAACGATGATGGTGTTACCTTGGTCCTTTAATTGATGGAGAACTTCTAACAATTGCTTAATATCATGAAAATGTAATCCTGTTGTTGGTTCATCTAAGATATAAAGAGTATTCCCAGTCCCTCTTTTTGATAATTCCTTCGCTAACTTTATGCGCTGGGCTTCACCACCTGATAATGTTGTGGCACTTTGCCCAAGCGTAATATAGCTTAATCCAACTTCTATTAAAGTCTGTAGTTTGCGGGCAACTTGCGGAATGGCATCAAAAAAACCACGTCCTTCCTCAACCGTCATCTCTAAAACATCGTGTATGGTTTTATCCTTGAACCTAATATCTAATGTCTCGCGATTATAGCGCTTTCCCTTACAAACATCGCACATAACATAAATATCAGCTAAAAAATGCATTTCTACCTTAATAACACCATCCCCTTCACAAGCTTCACACCTACCACCACTGACATTGAAACTAAATCTGCCTGGAGTGTAGCCCCGAGAACGGGCTTCAGGTATTTGGGCGAACAATTCACGAACGGGGGTGAAGAGACCTGTATAAGTTGCAGGATTTGATCGAGGCGTGCGACCAATTGGACTCTGGTCTATGTCTACCACTTTATCTAAGAAACCTAACCCAGTAATTGAAGAGTAAGGACCAGGTTCTAGTGAACTTGCCGCATTTAATTTGGTAGCCGCCACTTTATACAGTGTATCATTAATCAAACTGGATTTACCTGAACCTGAGACACCTGTGATGCAACTCATTAAACCAATTGGGATATCAACATTGACATTCTTGAGGTTGTTGCACTTTGCTCCTTTTAACCTTAGAACTCTTTTATGATCAAATTTTAATCTCTGAATTGGAACTGGAATTTTTTTAAGGCCAGCTAAGTATTGACCAGTTAAAGAATTTGGATTAGCAATTATCTGCGCAGGGGAACCCAAAGCTACCACTTTACCGCCGTGGATACCTGCACCAGGACCTATATCAATAATATAATCAGCATGTCTTATCGCCTCCTCATCATGTTCCACCACTATTACGGTATTACCTAAATTTCGTAGTCGATTAAGTGTTTCTATCAATCGCGCATTATCACGTTGGTGTAGCCCAATTGAAGGCTCATCAAGGATGTACATGACGCCTACTAGACCTGAGCCAATTTGACTAGCAAGTCGAATTCTTTGTGTTTCACCACCTGATAAGGTTTCTGCACTCCGACTTAGGGTCAAATAGTCTAACCCCACATTCATTAAGAAATTTAATCTATTTTCGATCTCCTTGAGAATTCTAGCAGCGATTTTGCCACGACGACCTGGCAATTTTAATTTTTTAAAAAATTGTGTAGCGTCTTCTATGGGAAGATCGGAAATGGTTGGCAAATTTTTATTACCAATATAAACATGCCTTGCTTCAAGACGTAAACGAGCTCCAAGACAATCTGGACAAGCACTTGTTGTTAAAAACTTAGCTAAGTCTTCACGAACAGAAGCTGATTCAGTTTCACGATATCTACGTTCCATATTAGGAATAACACCCTCAAAGGGATGTATTTTATGAACTGCCTTGCCTCGTTCACTCATGAAGTAAAAATCAATCTCATCATCACCACTACCATATAATAATATTTGACGTACACGCTGACTTAGTTTTTCAAAAGGCATATCGATATTAAAATGGTAGTGCTTTGCTAGCGATTTTAAAATTTGGAAAAAATAGAAATTTCTACGATCCCATCCTCTTATTGCTCCCTCAGCAAGACTCAAACTCTCATCATGAACAATCTTATGGGCATCAAAAAATTGTTTTACACCCAAACCATTGCAGGTTGCACAAGCACCTACTGGATTGTTAAAAGAGAATAGTCGTGGTTCAAGTTCTGTGATGCTGTATCCACATTGAGCACAGGCAAAATTGGCAGAAAAAATTTTCTCAGGGCCTTCCTCGTCTATATAAGCTACTTTTACAAGACCATCTGAAAGATGAATTGCAGTCTCAAAAGATTCTGAGAGCCTTAAGCGTAAATCTTTTCTAACTTTTATGCGATCAACAATGACCTCGATGGTATGCTTCTTTCGTAATTCCATTTTAGGTGGAGACTCTAGCTCATAGATTTGACCATTAATACGCGCTCGCACGAAGCCCTGGCGTCGTAATTGCCCAATAACACTCAAGTGTTCACCCTTACGCTCTGAAATAACAGGCGACAGCAACATGAGCTTAGTGCCTTCAGGTAAATCAAGCACAGTATCTACCATTTGACTAATTGTTTGCGCTTCTAGGGGAAGATCATGAGTAGGACAGCGAGGTTCTCCTACTCTGGCAAAGAGCAGGCGAAGATAATCATATATTTCAGTGATGGTTCCAACCGTAGAACGCGGATTATGGGACACTGCTTTTTGTTCGATGGAGATAGCAGGAGACAAACCTTCAATATGATCAAGATCAGGTTTTTCCATCATAGAGAGGAATTGTCTAGCATAAGCTGAAAGCGATTCAACATAACGTCTTTGACCCTCAGCATATAACGTATCAAATGCTAAGGATGATTTGCCAGAACCAGAAAGGCCGGTGATGACAATAAGTTTATTACGAGGTATATCAAGATCAATATTCTTTAAATTATGTGTACGAGCACCGCGTATAGAAATGTATTCCATATAAGATTTTCTCAGGTAAAGCTATGATAGAAAGAAGATAAATAAACATCCTTTTATTCTCATTCTACAATAAATTGGTTAATATATCCCCTCAAATTTAGCAAATAAAAATTATTTTCTCCAGGCAACAATATTTTAATTAAAAGGGTGTTATGGCTTTAATTAATAAAACAATTAATACCGGTGAAAGCCGAGTCATTTTTTCATTAGCATCTATATTATCCTTTAGAATGCTTGGTCTCTTTATGATTTTTCCGGTTTTTGCTCTTTACGCTCCTACCTTTAAATATTCAACTCCTGCCTTGATTGGTCTTGCTCTAGGGGTTTATGGTCTGACTCAAGGATTATTTCAGTTGCCCCTTAGCATTCTCTCAGATCGTATTGGTCGAAGACCTATTGTTATGTTTGGATTACTTTTCTTTGCATTCGGCAGCATTATTGCCGCCTTAGCCAATAACATTTATGTGCTTATTCTTGGCCGCGCCCTCCAAGGTACAGGTGCAATTGGTAGCACCCTCATGGCGCTGACATCAGATTTGACAGTCGTTGAAAAAAGAACCAAGGCGATGGCTATTTTAGGAATGAGTATAGGGTTATCTTTTGCATTGGCAATGGTGATCGGCCCTTTAGTCAATTCTTGGTACAAGCTCTCTGGAATTTTTTGGTTAACGGCAGTGTTTGCTTTTGCCGCGATGGTGATTTTTCATTACTGGGTACCAAACTCAAAAAAATTAATCTCATCCCATGGTGCTTTGGATTTAATACAAAGCCTAAAATTGCTTTTAAAAAATGGCCAGCTATTAAAACTCAACATAAGCATGTTTATACTTCATATGCTGTTAACTGCCACTTTTATGGTAATACCCCTTTTATTTTTAAAAAATGGAGTAAACACACAGGCCCAATGGAAAATATACTTGCCAGCTCTCTTGGCAGCCTTTTTGCTTACATTGCCTATTCTATTTCTCACTGAAAAAAAACATTTTACAAAACCAGTGATTATAGCAAGCATTTTCAGCATGGCAGTTTCTGAATATCTTTTATATCACTACCTCTTTGGGCAAATTGGTATTATCATCATTTTATCTCTTTTCTTTACTGGATTCACAACATTGGAAGCCATCTTACCCTCATTAATTTCTAAAATCGCTCCTTCTGTGCAGAAGGGTAGTGCAATGGGGATTTGTTCTTCCTTCCAATTTTTAGGTATTTTTGCTGGAGGAGTTTTTGCAGGCATGGTGAAAAGCCATTTTGGCGACAATAAAGTCCTTCTTTTTTCAATCATGGTCTACATGATTTGGCTAATATTTATGCTAACCTTCAAAAATCCCCCCTTATTTAAAACAAAATTAGTATCAATTTCATTAACAAATCAACTATCAGCTAATCAAATTGCTCAAAGATTTCTACACTTCCCAGGAGTGATAGAGGCGAACGTTAGTATAGAAGACAGTATTGCATATCTTAAGGTTGACAATAAAATATTCGATGAGAACTTATTTGAGATGGAACGTGGTCTTCACTCTTTCTGAATATTTTCATACATATTAGTGGAGAAAAGAGAATTTGGATGATTTTCTCAAAGAAAGCTGATAAGTTACTTAAATAATGACGTTTTTAATTAAAAGTATTAGGAGATGACAAATGGCTAGAGGTGTCAATAAAGTTATATTGATCGGAAATCTTGGCAATGACCCTGAAGTTCGATACACACCAAGTGGCAGTGCAGTAG
This sequence comes from uncultured Gammaproteobacteria bacterium, assembly GCA_963817645.1. Taxonomy (GTDB): domain Bacteria; phylum Pseudomonadota; class Gammaproteobacteria; order UBA6002; family UBA6002; genus UBA6002. The sequence continues at coordinate 284,047 of CAWFQC010000024.1, forward strand.
CAAACGTTAACCTAGCGACGAGTGAAACCTGGCGTGACAAACAATCTGGGGAGCTGCAAGATAGAACTGAATGGCACCGGGTAGTCTTCTTTAATAGACTTGCCGAAATAGTTGGTGAGTATCTGCGCAAGGGTTCCAAAATTTACGTTGAGGGAACCTTGAGGACTCGTAAATGGACAGATAAAAATGGAGTGGAAAGGTATACGACTGAAATTATTGCTAATGAAATGCACATCCTAGATAGCCGCACTGGCAGTCATACCAGTCATCATCCAGCGGCAGCAAATGAAGAATTCGATACAAACCACAATAATATTCCTTCTCACCACGAATCTACAGACCATATATCTTTTGATGATGATATTCCTTTCTAATTCCCCGCCATATGAATTGTTAATTTTTATTCTTAAGGCCCTTATAGATAAGGGCTTTTTGTTTTTACATTTGTTAAATATTATTTGCCATTAAATCAGGATATGCGCTAGAACATCTTTAATGAGTCAGTAAATTTATTTGACTCTTGATCATACCCATAATGGGTACTATAATACCCATTATGAGAACAATACAGCCTAGCCTTTCAAATGCGCTTTTTTCTAAAGTACGGCAATGCGTGCTTGCTCTACTCTATGGCCAACCTGATCGCAGCTTTCATACCAATGAAATTATCCGGTTAACTCATTCAGGAACTGGAGCAGTTCAACGAGAACTTGAGAAGTTAGCCGCTGTTGGGCTAATAACTGTACAATTTATCGGCAATCAAAAACATTACATAGCTAACCGCACTTCACCATTGTTTACGGAATTACGCAGCATAGCACTAAAAACATTCGGATTAGCTGATGTATTGCGACAAGCACTTGTACCCATTGCCTCACAGATTCATATCGCTTTCATCTATGGCTCTATTGCCAAACAAGAAGACACCGCTCATAGTGATATTGATTTGATGCTGCTCAGTGATAATCTAACTTATGCGGATTTATTTAAACTGCTTGAAGAAGCACAAATACAATTAGGTCGCGCCATTCATCCCACGTTTTACTCATTATCAGAATGGGAGCGTAAAAGAAAGGCAAAGAATCATTTTTTGAATCAAATCATGGCACAACCAAAAATATTTCTAATGGGGACTGAGGAGGATACTTTGAAATTGATGAACAACTACTGAAAGACTTGTTAACTGCTACACAAATTTTATTAGCTCGTGTAAGTTCTCTAATCGGAAATTAATCCAAAGTGTTCAGCGATTTCTGCCAATTTATTATTGAGTTTCGCGGTCAACTAGTTCAACAAGCGCCATGGGAGCGCTATCACCAGCACGAAAGCCGCATTTGATAATTCGCAGGTATCCACCCGGACGATTCAGGTAGCGAGGACCTAGTTTAGTAAATAACTTATCTAAGATACCTTTGTTTCGTAGACGATCAAAAGCCAATCTTCTTTTGGCAACATTATCTACCTTTGCTAAGGTAATGATGGGCTCCGCCACACGCCGTAATTCTTTAGCCTTTGGCAGAGTTGTTTTGATAAGCTCATGGGTGAGTAATGATATTACCATATTTTGGTACATAGCTTTCCGGTGACTACTATTACGGTTTAGTTTTCTACCACTTTTACGATGTCGCATTGTTATCTTACTCTCTCTCTTTGTCTTGAATATTTATTGGAGGCCAATTGTCTAATCGCATGCCAAGGCTTAAGCCTCGCGAAGCCAATACGTTTTTAATCTCAAGCAATGACTTTTTGCCCAAATTTGGCGTCTTAAGCAAATCGTTTTCACTACGTTGGACAAGATCACCAATATAATAGATATTTTCAGCTTTCAAGCAGTTCGCAGCACGCACAGTAAGCTCCAAGTCATCTACTGGACGTAGCAATAAAGGATTTATTTCCTCTTCTTCAAGGTGTGCAGCTTTATGTTCCTCATGTTTTAATTCAACAAATGCAGCAAGTTGATGTTGAAGGATAGTAGCACAACGGCGGATTGCTTCTTCAGGATCTAAGGTTCCATTTGTCTCAAGGTCAATAATTAGGCGATCAAGGTCGGTACGATTTTCAACTCGCGCATTTTCAACCTGATAGGACATACGTCTAATTGGGCTAAAAGAAGCATCCAAATGAAGACGGCCCACTGGCTTTCCTTCTTGCCGAGATTGGTAAGCAGGCACATAGCCTCTGCCAGTAACCACCTTAAGGGTCATATTCAATTCACCCTCTTTTGTAATATGTGCAATCTCGTGTTCCGGATTCACAATTTCAACATCATGCTCTAACTTAATATCACCTGCTGTAACAAGTCCCGCACCTTTCTTATGTAAATTTAAGGTCACCTCAGATCGACCTAATAACCTAAACGCAGTACCCTTTAAATTCAATAGAATGTCAACCACATCCTCTCGAATATCTTTTATAGTACTATATTCATGAAGCACACCTTCTATATGCACCTCAGTAATAGCAGCGCCAGGCATAGACGACAAGCCAATTCTGCGGATCAAATAGCCAAGAGTATTGCCAAAACCACGTTCGAAAGGTTCCAACGTAATGATAGATCTTGTCGAACTAATTGACTGCACTTTAATGGAATGCGGTGTTAAAAAAGATGTGTATATATCCTGCATATTACTACCTCTACTTCGAGTAAAACTCTACTACCATATTAACCTTGAATTCTGCAGGCAAATCACTCAGCTCTGGATAAGCCTTGAAATGACCGCTTAATTGTTTAGAATTCACCTCTATCCACTCCGCCGGTTCACGTTGTTTTGCTAAATCTATTGCCGCTAAAATACGCAATTGACTTTTAGCTTTTTCTCTCACTGCAATTACATCACCCTGTTTTACTGAGTAAGAAGGTATATTAACCACTTTGCCATTTACCAGAATGGCTTTATGATTAACCAACTGCCTTGCTTCTGCACGAGTAGAAGCAAGACCAATTCGATAAACTACATTGTCTAACCTAGCTTCAAGAAGTTTTAATAAGTTTTCACCTGTAGAACCTTTGATTCGATCAGCTTTTTCATAGGTGCGGCGAAACTGCTTTTCAAGAATACCATAATAACGTCGAATTAGCTGCTTCATCCGCAGTTGAACGCCGTAATCCGTCAGACGGGTACGTTTAGCACCATGTTGTCCAGGTGGGGTATTTAATTTCTTACCCTTGGTTTCGTCGCGAAGACCACTTTTAAAATTGAGGTTTGTACCTTCTCGACGTTGTAACTTCCATTTAGGACCACGATATTTTGCCATTTAAACTCTCTCCTATACACGACGCTTTTTTGAGGGACGACAGCCATTATGAGGTATTGGTGTGACATCATCTATTCTTTCAACATTTAAATCGCATCCCCTTAATGTCCGAATAGCAGCTTCGCGTCCGGAACCAGGCCCTTGAACAAAGACTACAATATGGGTCAAACCACATAATTCTTTAGCTTTCTTTGCGACTTTTTCCGCAGCAACTTGGGCAGCAAAAGGAGTACCCTTTCGAGAACCTTTAAAGCCGCAATTTCCTGAACTCGACCAAGCGATAACGTTACCTTGAGAGTCTGTTAACGTAATAATAGTGTTATTAAACTTTGCGGTTATATGTGCCTGACCATGGGACACATTTGATTTAGATTTTTTACGTGACATATTTTATTTTCCCAAAACTCTTATTTACGTACAGGCTTAGGCTTACCTTTGCGAGTACGTGCATTAGTTCGTGTGCGCTGTCCGCGTAACGGTAAACCACGACGATGACGGATTCCACGGTAACAACCCAAATCTGTAAGCCGTTTGATATTCATAGAGATTTCTCGGCGAAGATCACCCTCTATGGTGTATATGGCAATTTCTGCGCGGATTGCATCAAGCTGCGCCTCTGTTAAAATGTTTACTTTAGTTAAGGGATCTATACCTACCTTTCCACAAATATTAAGCGCAGTTGGTCTTCCAATGCCATAAATTCGGGTTAATGCAATATCTGCATTCTTATCTGTTGGAATGTTCACACCTGCAATTCGAACAATTGCCATTCACTAATCTCCCACCAAAAATTTCAAAATTTGATTTTGTATTTAAAAAAGTTGCTTAGAATAACGCTGCCTGAAAAAAAAATCAAGAAAACTAAGCAATAATCAGGAACAATATTGCCTCACAATGGCAAGAAGCCGCATATTTCAGCCTTGACGCTGTTTATGCCGTGGATCAGTAGTACAAATAACATGTACCACCCCATGACGCCGTACAATTTTACAATTTCTACATATCTTCTTTACAGATGCTCTTACTTTCACTTTACTTCTCCAATTAACGTAGTAGACCTAAATGACGACTCTTTAGATTTGCTTTTTTCATTATAGACTCGTATTGGTAGGTCATCAGATGCGCTTGTATTTGAGATATAAAATCCATAATAACAACCACAATTATAAGCAATGATGTACCACCAAAATAGAAGGGTACATGCCACATGGTAATTAAGAATTCCGGCAATAATGCAACAAGTGACAGATAAATAGCACCAATTAATGTTAACCTAGTCATTACTTTGTCAATATAATTAGCTGTATTTTCCCCGGCCTAATACCTGGTATAAAAGCGCCAGACTTCTTTAAATTATCGGCAGTTTCCTTAGGATTAAATACTAATGCTGTATAGAAAAACGAAAAAAAGACAATTGATGCCGTAAAAAGTATTAAATACAGCGGCTGACCAACAGATAATGCAATTGCCAGGTCATTTAACCATCCCATATGCTTCACGCTACTAAAAAATTGGGCAATAGTTGCCGGAAACATAATAAAGCTAGAGGCAAATATTGGAGGAATAACCCCGGCCATATTAATTTTAAGTGGCAAATGGCTGCTTTGAGCAGCGTATATTTTTCTACCTTGTTGCCTTTTAGCATAGTTAACAGGTATTTTTCGTTGAGCTCTTTCCATAAAAACCACAAACGCAGTCACTGCAAGCACAATGGCAACAAGAGCAATCAGTGAAATGATCTGCATTTGGCCTTGATGAACTTGATTTACAACTTGGGCCACAGCTTCAGGAAAGCGCGAAACAATACCCGCAAAGATAAGGAGAGAGATACCATTACCGATACCTCTCTCAGTCATCTGTTCTCCCAACCACATCAAAAACATCGTTCCAGTTACAAGCGTCATCGTCGCAATAAAGTAAAAACTAAAATCAGGATTAATAACTATTCCCTGACTTGCTAACCACTTTGCAATACCTATGGCTTGGAAAAAAGATAACAACAAAGTACCATAGCGTGTATATTGATTAATCTTGCGTCTGCCAGCTTCTCCTTCTTTCTTAAGCTGTTCAAGCTTAGGTGAAATAACTGTAAATAATTGCATTATGATAGAGGAAGATATATACGGCATAACCCCTAAAGCAAACACAGTTAAGCGTCTTAATGCTCCACCTGAAAACATGTTGAATAAACCCAACATGCCAGTTGAATGAGCAGTGAAGAGTTCAGCCAATTTATGTGGATCTATACCAGGCACAGGAATGTGAGCACCAATACGATAAATAATGATGCCCAAAAGAACAAAAAATATCCTACGTTTTAACTCAATTAAGCCGCCCTGTGATAAGCCTGAGCCTATTTTCCCTTTAGCCATTACACTTCAACCTTACCACCTGATGCTTCAATTAATTTCTTAGCACCCGCTGTTATTTTCAAGCCAGAAATTGTCACAGACCTATTAAATTCACCTGATGCTATGATTTTAACATATCTCACATTAGCGCTTATTACATTCGCTTTTTTAAGGGTCATCAAATCTATTTGGTCACCTTCTACCTTAGAGAGTTCATGGATTCGAACTTCAGCAGTCACCAAAGATTTTCGAGATCTAAAACCATACTTAGGCAAACGTCTTTGTATTGGCATCTGCCCACCTTCAAAACCGACTTTACGTAACCCCCCACTGCGTGCGTGTTGGCCTTTATGACCACGTCCACAGGTTTTTCCAATACCGCTGCCTATCCCACGACCAACGCGAATTGCTTTTTTCTTTGAGCCTTGCGCAGGCTGCAATGTATTGAGGTACATTTAAACTTCCTCTATTTTTAATAGATAATTTACTTTGTTGATCATACCACGCGTTTCAGGTGTATCATTAATTATAATTGTTTGATGTATTCGCTTTATACCTAAACCTCTCACGCAAGCCTTGTGGCTTTTTAAACATTTAGAAAGGCTACGCACTAATGTAACTTTAAATTGATTCTGCTTACTCATGATTTTTTATTCCATGATTTCTTCAATAGTTTTACCACGTTTTTGCGCTATCGACTCAGGTGTAGACATACTAACCAGGCCATCAACTGTAGCTCTAACAACGTTCATTGGGTTGGAAGAACCAATCACCTTTGAAAGGATATTTTTGATCCCCATTACCTCAAAAACAGCTCGCATCGGACCACCTGCAATAATACCAGTACCATTAGAAGCAGGTTTCATGATCACTTTGGTAGATCCATGCCTGCCAATCAGTCCATGCTGCAAAGTTGAGCCTTTCATCATTATTCGAACTCTATTTTTATTAGCTGTTTCCATGGCCTTCTGGATAGCAGCGGGCACTTCATTAGCCTTACCGCAGCCATATCCAATCTCACCATTACCATCACCCACAACGACAATAGCAGAGAACCTAAATCTACGACCACCCTTTACTACCTTTGAAGTACGGTTTACATACACTAATTTATCAGTCTTCTCTACTGTGATTGTGCTTGAATCTATTTTATTTGGCATTTATTAAGACCCTTTACTAAATCGGTAAGCCATTTTCGCGGGCGGCATCTGCCAACGCTTTAATACGGCCATGATATTTAAAACCAGAACGATCAAAAGCTAGTGCGGTTACACCAATTTCTTGGCATCGCTTTGCAATAATTTCACCAACTCGTTTAGCAGCAATGATGTTGCCACCATAAGAAAAGTCGGACTTAACAATTTTTTCCAAAGTAGATGCACTAACTAGTACCTTGCCATTAGGAGCAAAAACTTGCACATAAATATGATTAGGTGTGCGATGTATGCTCATTCTGCTCACACCTAACTTTTGGATTCTGGCCCGAGTTTTTTTTGCACGTCGTAATCTAGCAGCCTTTCTATCCATTACTTCTTCTTCGCCTCTTTCATTTTAATCTTTTCACCCTTATTGCGAACACCTTTTCCTTTATAGGGTTCAACCTTTCGCATGGCTCGAATAATTGCACAGACCTGTCCAACTAACTGTTTGTCAGTACCCTTTACCACGATTTCTGTTGCTGTTGGAGTTTCAATAACAACTCCTTCAGGAATCTGATAATTGATTGGCTTTGAGTACCCAAGTGTTAAATTTAAAATATTGCCCTTAGCTTGAGCCCTATAACCAACGCCTACCAGCTGTAATTCCTTTGTAAAACCATCAGTTACACCTTTTACCATATTATTGACAATGGCGCGAGTGGTTCCTGCAAGGGCATTCGCTTTAGAAATGCCAGATTTAGGCTCAAAGTACAAGATGTTTTCTTCAAACTTGATATCAACAGCTTTATGAATTGTCCCTTCAAGATTACCCTTACTACCTTTAATTATTATCTTATTTCCTTCAAAATTCACCGTCACACCTGACGGGACTTTAACTGGATCTTTAGCTACTCTAGACATACCAAGCTCCTAACTGATATAACAAATAACTTCGCCACCTTGCCCTGCTTTACGTGCCGCACGATCGCTCATTATTCCATTTGAAGTTGATATAATTGCAACGCCTAAACCGCTCATCACTTGCACTTGGGATAAATCAGATTTATTCACATAAACACGAAGTCCAGGACGACTTACACGTTCAAGGCTTGCAATGACTGGTTTACTATTAAAATATTTCAATATAATTTTCAATGTCTTTTTGTTATTACTCTCTTCCTCTGCTTCAAAATCAGTAATATAGCCTTCGTCTTTTAGCACCTGAGCAATTGCTAATTTAAGCTTTGAACAAGGCATCTGCACTTGTTTTTTTGCAACAGACTGTGCATTGCGAATACGCGTAAGCATGTCTGCAACTGGATCTGTGATACTCATTAAATCAATTCCTCATTAAAGAAAGTCAATAAGACACAAACATGGATCTTTGTGTCATTTGAAAGAATATAGGATAGTTAATATTAATCTTGACTACCAACTGTCTTTTAACAGACCAGGCACGTCCCCACGATTAGCCGCTTCGCGCAAATGAATCCGACAAAGACCAAACTTTCTATACACAGCACGTGGACGTCCACATTTCCTCTGCCTGCATCGTCGCTGTACCCTGGAGGGACTTTCGTCACGAGCTCGTTTATTGAGCTTTTTGACAGCTTCTAATTTTTCATCATAGGAAACTTGGAGACTAACAATAATTTCTTTCAAGGCATTTCTTATTTTTCGTGCTCTTTTTGACTTTTTCTCACGCACCCTTTCGCGAGCAATCATACTTGTTTTAGCCATCTATTAGCTCACTCCTTAAAAGGAAATTTAAATGCAGATAACAGAGCTCGTGCTTCTGGATCAGTTTTTGCACTTGTTGTTATTGCAATATTCAAACCACGAATTGCATCAATTTGATCAAAATCAATTTCTGGAAATACAATTTGTTCACTTACTCCAAGGTTGTAACTGCCACGCCCATCGAAACCTTTAACATTTAAGCCTCTAAAGTCGCGAATACGTGGAAACACGTAACAGATTAACCTTTCTAGCAATTCATACATTCTATCTTTACGAAGAGTTACTTTGCAGCCAATTGGCCAACCTTCTCGAATCTTAAAACCGGCTATTGACTTTCTAGCCACAGTCGGAACTGCTTTTTGACCAGCTATTAATGTTAAATCTGAAATTGCACTTGCTAATACTTTCTTATCAGCACCTGCATTTAAGCCTACATTAAGTGTGATCTTTTCAACTTTAGGCACCTGCATAATGCTCTTATAGTGGAATTGATCCATTAGCTGTTTGCGTATTTTGTCTTTGTATAACTTTTGAAACCTGGCCATGAATTTTCTCACCCGTTAAATATCAATTTCTTCATTACTTGATTTAAAGTAACGAACTTTACGTCCATCTTCTAAATATTTGAAACCAACTTTATCTGATTGATCTGTCGCCGGGTTAACTAAAGCCAAATTAGAGCAATGTATTGGTGCTTCTTGCTCTTTTATTCCTCCTTGAATACCTTTATTTGGATTTGGTTTAACATGCTTAGTAACTACATTTATGCCCTCAACAATAACCTTGTCATTTGCTAAGATTTTTGTAACCTTACCCTTCGTTCCTCTATCTTTACCTGCAATAACCATAACGGTATCGTTTTTCTGTATTTTTCGCATCGACATGATCAATCTCTCTTATATAACCTCTGGTGCCAATGATATAATTTTCATATATTCAGCCCGTAGCTCACGTAGAACTGGGCCAAATATACGAGTTCCAATTGGCTCATACTGATTATTTAGCAATACAGCCGCATTATCATCACAACGAATTAAAGACCCATCTTGACGCCTTACACCCTTGCGTGTACGAACAACAACAGCGAACATTACATCGCCTTTTTTTACTTTCCCAAGTGGCCTGGCCTCTTTTATGCTGACTCTTATGACATCTCCCGCACCGGCATAACGCCTTTTAGAGCCCTTCAGCACTTTAATGCACATAACTTCACGAGCACCACTATTGTCAGCTACCGTAAGCCTTGTCATTGTTTGAATCATATTAATTACAGCCTCCAATTCGATCTTTAGTCAGGCAAAGACTTAGATTATACCATTTCTTTTTTGTTACACACTATTTTTTCGTTCAAATAGGGTTTACATTACTTGTTCAATGATTTTGTCCAGAGTCCAACTTTTGGTTTTTGACTTGGGACTGCATTCTTTTATTTGAACTTTATCACCGATGTTACAGTTATTGTTATCATCATGGACATGATATTTTTTGGTTTTCTTAATATATTTACCATATACAGGATGTTGAATTCTTCTTTCTACCTTTACAACAATAGTTTTAGTCATTTTATTACTAACAACTATACCGACTAAGGTGCGAGCTAATTTTGTAGTCTCAATCATTACTGCTCCGCTTTCTCTCTCAAAATTGTTTTAACTTGCGCAATGGTGCGTCTTACTTTCTTAAAAAGGTGTGGTCTTGGCTTTCTGCCTAATCCAGATTGCATTCGTAGATTAAATTGTTCTGTGAGTAAAGCAATAAGCTCACTCTTTAAATTTTGAACTGATTTTTCTCTTAATTCATTTGGATTCATTACATCACCGTTCTTTTAACAAAGATTGCTCGCACTGGAAGTTTGGCTGCTGCAAGGGTAAATGCTTCTTTAGCAAGCTCTTCGGGAATACCCTCCACTTCAATAAGTATTTTTCCTGGCTGTACTAATGCAACCCAGTACTCAACGTTACCCTTACCTTTACCTTGACGAACTTCAAGAGGCTTTTGTGTAATAGGTTTATCAGGAAATACTCTTATCCACAACTTTCCTCCCCGCTTAATTGCTCTTGAAATAGTACGTCGAGCTGCTTCAATTTGTCGAGCTGTAATTCGGCCTCTATCAATAACTTTCAAGCCAAAATCACCAAAACACACTTTATTTCCGCGGTTAGCTAGCCCTCGATTTCTATCTTTAAATTGTTTACGAAATTTAGTTCGTTTCGGTTGTAACATTGTCTAATTCCTCTTGCTCAGGATTATTCTTTCCCAGCTTCATGTTCTTTCTCAGGACCAATAATCTCACCTTTAAATATCCAAACTTTAACACCGATTACCCCATAGGTAGTATGAGCAGATCCAGTTGAATAGTCGATGTCAGCACGGAATGTATGTAAAGGAACACGTCCCTCACGGTACCATTCAGTTCTTGCAATTTCGGCACCACCTAGACGGCCACTCACAGAAATTTTTATCCCTTGAGCACCTGCTCTCATTGCATTTTGAATAGCTCTTTTTATTGCTCTTCTGAACATAACTCGACGTTCTAATTGTTGGGCAACGCTCATAGCAACGAGCTTTGCATCCAACTCAGGCTTTTTAACTTCAACGATATTAATGTGTACTGGCACGCCCCCCATCAACTTCTTAACTTTCTCTCGAAGATCTTCGATGTCTCCACCTCTTCTACCAATAATGGCACCGGGGCGAGCAGCGTCAACAGTAATAAAGGCATTTTTAGCAGGTCGCTTGATCTCAATCTTGCTCACTGCTGCTGCGGCTAATTTCTCTAGTAAAAATTCACGCACTCTTAAATCTTCGTTTAAATAATCTGCATAATGCTCTTTGCCTGCATACCATTTAGAATTCCAATCTCGAATTATACCTAACCGTATACCTATTGGATTAACCTTCTGACCCATTCAATCCTCTCTGATTATTAGTTATCTGACACCATAACTGTTATATGACATGACCGTTTCAAAATTCTGTCTGAACGACCTCTTGCTCTCGTATGTAAACGTTTGGTTACTGGACCTTGGTCGACAAATATTTGTGATACGATTAATTCATCGATATCAGCACCTTCATTGTGCTCCGCATTAGCAATTGCAGAATCTAAAACTTTTTTAACTAAACCTGCCGCTTTTTTATTGCTAAATACCAATATATCATTTGCCGCAGCAACGCTTTTCCCACGAATTAAATCAGCAACAAGCCGTACTTTTTGAGCAGAAATTCTTGCATATTTATATTTTGCACAGACTTCAGACACAATTACCCTCCTTTCTTCGTTGCTTTTCGATCACCTGAATGAGCTCGAAATGTTCTTGTTAAAGCAAACTCACCAAGTTTGTGGCCAACCATGTTTTCAGTGATATACACTGGCACATGACTTTTACCATTGTGAATCCCAAATGAATGACCAATCATCTCAGGGATAATGGTTGACCTACGCGACCATGTCTTAATAGGTTTCTTACTGCTAGTTTTAGTAGCTTCTTCCACCTTCTGGAGAAGGTGATGATCAACAAATGGTCCTTTTTTAACTGAACGTGGCACTTTAATACCTCTCTTTTCTATTTTCTACGATCTCGAACAATCATTTTCTTAGTTCGTTTATTCTTACGTGTTTTGTACCCTTTGCTAAGGACACCTGTGGGACTCACAGGATGACGTCCACCTGAGGTGCGACCCTCACCACCACCCATAGGATGGTCAACTGGATTCATTGCAACACCTCTAACAGTAGGTCTTCGACCTCTCCACCTATTTGCTCCAGCTTTGCCTAATGAGCGAAGGTTATGTTCAGAATTCGAGACTTCACCGATAGTTGCACGACAGGTTGAAATAATCCGACGTAGTTCACCAGAGCGTAATCGCAATAGGCAATATTCGCCTTCACGCGCTACAAGCTGTATGGAGGCCCCAGCACTCCTTGCCAATTGTGCTCCTTTACCAGGTCTTAATTCAACACAATGAATGGTTGAACCAACAGGTATATTTTGCAACGGCAAACAATTCCCTGCCTTAATAGGGGCATCTACACCCGAGAAAATTTTGCTACCAACCTCAATGCCCTTTGGAGCAATGATATAACGGCGCTCACCATCAGCATATAACACTAAAATAATATATGCACTACGATTTGGGTCATATTCAATTCTCTCTACTTTACCTTCAATGCCATCTTTATTTCGCTTAAAATCAATTAAGCGATAATGCTTTTTGTGCCCACCTCCTCGGTGACGAACTGTAATTCTACCTTGATTATTTCGACCATTTATTTTTAATTTAGGCACAGTCAATGAATCTTTACGTTTACCTTTGTATAGATCATGGTTCACAATTTTAACAACAAAGCGGCGGCCTGGAGAAGTAGGATTAGTTTTTTGTATTGTCATTGATCATTCTCCTATGCTTGAATACCAGTAAAATCGATTTCACTACCTGCCGCAATCCGTACATAAGCTTTTTTCCATGCTTTAACAACTCCTTCAATTCGCCCAAAACGAACTTTTATAGGTTTCATATTGACTATCTGTACAGAAACAACATTGACCTTTAGCAACTTTTCAACTGCCTCTTTTATTTCTGGTTTAGTCGCATCCTTTGCTACTTTAAAAACGTATTGGTTTTTAGAATTTGCAAGTGTAGATTTTTCTGAAATATAAGGAGAAAGTAACACTTTCAACATTCTTTGTTCATTCATATCAACCTCTCCTCAATTTTCTTCAAAGCATTAGCTGTGACTAATACTTTTTCATGTTGAAGTAAGTTAAGGGGACTTACTTCACTTGATTGACAAATACCAACAATATGAATATTTCTGCTCGCCAATTCTAAATTAGTATTCATTTCCTCTGTCACAATAAGAACACTTGAATCAATATTTAATTGCTCCAATATTTTAATTAGTTCTCGAGTTTTTGGTTGCTCTATTTTTATTTGATCAATAATTAGCAATCTCTCTTGCCGCACCAGCTCTGATAAAATAGATTTTAAAGCAGCACGATACATCTTACGGTTTACTTTTTGTTCATAATTTCTTTGTTTTGCTGCAAAGGTTACACCACCTGATCGCCATATAGGACTACGGATAGATCCTGCTCGGGCACGGCCTGTTCCTTTTTGTCGCCATGGCTTCTTACCACCTCCTCTAACCTCAGATCTAGTTTTTTGCGCACTGGTACCGGCGCGTGCTGCTGCCATATAGGCAGTCACAACTTGATGAATTAAACCCTTATTAAAGACAGCAGCAAAATTAGCATCAGAAACAATAACGTTTTCAGCTTGGCCATTTACGCTAACAACACCTAACTCCATTACTCACCTCCTTTTTTTGTTTTCACAGAAGGTTTAATGATGACAATACAGCCTGGTGCCCCTGGGATTGCGCCTTTAATCAACAGTAAATTTCGTTCAATATCTACTTTAATAATTGTTTGATTCTGTAAGGTACAAGTTTTGTTTCCCATCTGCCCAGCCATTTTTTTTCCTTTAAAAACCCTTCCTGGAGACTGGTTTTGGCCAATAGAGCCAGGTTTTCGATGCGATAAAGAATTACCATGTGTAGCATCTTGTGTCCTAAAATTATGACGCTTTACTGTTCCTGCAAAGCCCTTACCTTTAGAGATACCAGTAACATCTATCTTTTGACCTTCTTGGAAAAGATCTACTTTTAACTCCGAACCCAGTGAGAGGTCTTCCCCTTCATTTTCATACAATTTAAATTCCCAAAGACCAATTCCAGCTTCAACACCTGCTTTGGCGAAATGGCCTGCCTGCGCTTTTGAGATATAATTCGGTTTTTTTGAGCCCGCTGTAACTTGGTAGCTTCGATAGCCATCATTTTTAATTGATTTAATTTGAGCGACCCGATTAGGTGGAACCTCTACTACCGTGACAGGAATACTATTACCTTCATCAGTAAATTGTCGTGTCATACCACATTTTCGACCGACTAGTCCAATTGACATTTTTGTAACCTCTATTGATATCACTTACACGCTTCTTTTAAGTAAGCAAATTTCTTTTAATCTACTCTAATATGAACATCAACTCCAGCAGACAAGTCTAGCTTCATCAATGCCTCAACCGTCTTATCTGTTGGTTGAATAATATCCAACATTCTTTTATGGGTGCGAATTCTAAATGCTTCTTGTGCATTTTTATCTTTATGAGGTGATATCAGCACACTAAATTTTTGCTCTTTAGACGGCAATGGTATAGGGCCTCTTACACGCGCACCTGTACGTTTTGCCGTTTCAACAATCTCTTTAGTAGATCTTTCTATCAATCGATGATCAAAAGCTTTTAACCGAATTCGTATTCTTTCATTTTTTATCATAATATTACTCAATAACTTTTGTTACTACCCCAGCTCCGACTGTTCGACCACCTTCGCGAATCGCAAATCGTAAGCCCTCTTCCATTGCAATTGGTGCCAGTAGGGTAACTACCATCGATATATTATCCCCAGGCATGACCATCTCTACTCCGGATGGCAAATCTACTGTTCCCGTTACATCTGTTGTTCTAAAATAAAACTGCGGTCGATATCCATTGAAAAAGGGTGTGTGACGACCTCCTTCCTCTTTCGATAGTACGTATACTTCTGACTCAAACTTGGTATGTGGTGTTATGCTTCCCTTTTGGGCTAACACCTGCCCTCGCTCAACTTCATCTCGTTTAACACCGCGTAACAATATTCCGACATTGTCTCCTGCTTGACCTTCATCTAGCAGCTTACGAAACATTTCCACTCCCGTACAGGTCGTCGTCATTGTCTCACGTATCCCAACTATCTCAATTTCTTCTCCGACTTTTACTCGTCCTTTCTCTATTCGACCTGTCACAACTGTCCCTCGCCCCGAAATCGAAAAAACGTCTTCTATTGGCATCAGGAAGGGTAGATTAACTGGTCGCTCTGGCAACGGAAAATATTCATCCATCGTCTTGACTAATTTCATGATAGAAGGCACGCCTATTTCACTGGTATCTCCCTCTAGCGCTTTTAGGGCTGAACCTACTACGATTGGGGTGTTATCTCCTGGAAAATCGTACTGGTCTAATAATTCTCTTACTTCCATTTCCACCAGCTCTAGCAATTCTGGATCATCGACCATATCTGCCTTATTTAAATACACCACTATGTAAGGCACTCCCACTTGCTTTGCTAATAGGATATGTTCCCGCGTTTGTGGCATCGGACCATCTGCTGCTGATACAACTAAAATTGCTCCATCCATTTGGGCTGCACCCGTTATCATATTCTTTACATAATCCGCATGGCCTGGACAATCTACATGCGCATAGTGCCGCTTGTCTGAGGAATATTCTACGTGGGCCGTGGAGATGGTAATTCCACGTTCTCTTTCTTCAGGGGTCTTATCAATTTGGTCATAACTCTTGAATTCGCCACCATGCTGCTCGGCCATTACCTTAGTAAGAGCTGCAGTTAACGTAGTTTTTCCATGGTCAACGTGACCTATTGTACCTACGTTTATGTGTTCTTTAGTTCGTTCAAATTTTTCCTTAGCCATGATATTAACCTCTTAAACCTATGATTGTTGCTGTATAATTGCTTCTGCAATATTAGCAGGTGCTTCCTTGTATTCACTAAACTCCATTGTGTAAGTAGCACGCCCTTGACTCAAAGAACGCAAATCTGTTGCATAACCAAACATTTCAGATAGTGGCACCTGCGCATTGATAATTTTACCTGCTGGATTTTCATCCATCCCCTGAAGCAAACCACGACGACGATTCAAATCGCCCATCACATCGCCCATGTAGTCTTCAGGGGTAACAACTTCTACTTTCATAATAGGTTCAAGTAAAACAGGGGCCGCTTTTCTGGCTCCTTCTTTAAAAGCCAAGGAACCTGCAACCTTAAACGCCATTTCGCTTGAATCTACTTCATGGAAGGACCCATCGTAAAGGGTAACCTTAACATCGACCACCGGATATCCTGCAATTACCCCGTTTTGCATTTGCTCTACAATACCCTTTTCAACGGCAGGTATATATTCCCTTGGAATAATACCACCGACAATCGCATTTACAAACTCAAACCCTTCACCAGATTCTCTAGGCTCAAGCTTGATTTTAACGTGACCATATTGACCACGACCACCAGACTGCCTAATGTATTTTCCTTCCTGCTCAATTTGCTTTTTAATTGTTTCACGATAAGCAACCTGTGGCTTACCTACATTGGCTTCAACATTAAATTCTCTTTTTAAACGAGTGATAATAATTTCAAGATGCAGCTCACCCATTCCTGAAATAATTGTTTGTCCCGATTCTTCATCTGTATGGACTTTAAATGAAGGATCTTCTTGGACAAGCTTGCCTAAGGCAATACCCATTTTTTCTTGATCGGCTTTTGTCTTAGGCTCTACTGCCACTGAAATAACAGGATCAGGAAATTCCATTCTTTCAAGAGTAATGACATTATTCATGTCGCTTAAGGTATCTCCAGTGGTAACAGTTTTTAGACCAACTGCTGCCGCAATATCTCCGGTACGAACTTCCTTAATTTCTTCGCGAGTATTTGCATGCATTTGCAAAATTCGCCCAATACGTTCTTTTTTTCTCTTCACAGGGTTATACACGGAATCCCCTGATTTCAATACACCAGAATAAACTCTGAAAAATGCCAAAGTACCTACAAACGGGTCGGTGGCAATCTTAAAAACTAAGGCAGCAAATGCTTCCTCATCTTTTGCCTGACGCTCGACTTCTGTTTCATTCTTATCTTCTAATCGGCCCTTTATTGCTGGCACATCGCTGGGGGATGGTAGGTATTCAATAACAGCATCCAGTAAAGCCTGAACACCTTTATTCTTAAAAGCAGAACCACATAATATAGGAACAATTTCATTAGTAATAGTACGTTTTCTAATACCTTTTTTAATTTCCTCGATGGATAAGTCTCCTTCCTCTAAGTACTTTTCCATTAGTTCTTCACTAGCTTCAGCAGCAGACTCAACTAATTTTTCACGCCATTCGTTACAGACATCTTGCAACTCAACTGGAATCTCTTTCTCCTCGTAGGTTATGCCTTTATCTTCTTCGTTCCAGTAAATGGCTTTCCTGCGAACAAGATCTACAATACCCTTGAAGTTTTCTTCAGCACCAATAGGAATTTGAATGGGCACCGGATTTGCGCCTAAACGTACATTAACTTGTCGAACGCAGCGCATAAAATCCGCACCAGCTCTGTCCATTTTATTAACAAAACAAATCCGAGGCACGCCATATTTGTTAGCCTGTCTCCAAACGGTTTCTGATTGCGGCTCAACACCTGCCACAGAATCAAAAACAGCAATAGCACCATCTAGAACTCTTAATGACCGCTCAACTTCAATAGTAAAATCAACATGGCCTGGAGTATCTATAATATTAATTCTATGCTCAGGGAACTGTTGATCCATGCCTGACCAGATGCAATGAGTTGCCGCTGACGTAATTGTAATACCACGCTCACGCTCTTGATCCATCCAGTCCATAATCGCCGTACCATCATGGACTTCACCGATTTTATGAGACATGCCTGTATAGAACAAAATACGTTCAGTAGTCGTTGTTTTACCTGCATCAATGTGCGCCATGATGCCAATATTTCGTATTCTTTCAATAGGAGTTGTACGTGCCATTTTCTACTACCATCGATAATGAGCAAACGCCTTGTTTGCTTCAGCCAATTTGTGAATCTCATCACGTTTTTTCACTGCACCACCTCTATTTTGGACAGCGTCTTTTATTTCATTTGCCAATCGCTCACCCATCGTTTTTTCACCTCGTTTTCCTGCATATGTTACTAACAAACGCATACCAACGGCTTCACGTCGATCAGTCCTAACTTCAACAGGGACCTGATAAGTCGAACCACCTACACGCCGAGATTTCACTTCCACTTGCGGACTGACGTTATCAAGAGCCTTTTTTAATGACTCTAAAGCATTCTTTTTTCCGGCTTCAGTCATCAACACAGCGGAAACTTTACCTTCTTCTTTATCTCCCCGGCCAACTATTTTACTCAATGCACCATAAACAATTCGTTCTGCAACTGCCTTCGCACCATTTAGCATGACTGAATTTATAAGCTTTGAAACTAATTTGCTGTGGAATAAGGGATCCGCCATAACCTCTCTCTTACGCGCAGCACTTCTTCTTGACATTTGGATACCTCCACTTATTCCTTAGGCCTTTTTTCACCATATTTAGAACGGCCTTGACGTCTACCAGATACACCAGCCGTATCTAAACTGCCTCTTACAATATGATAGCGAACACCTGGTAGGTCTTTTACCCGACCACCGCGAATCAAAACAACTGAATGCTCTTGTAAATTATGCCCCTCGCCTCCTATATATGCAGTGACTTCACTGCCATTGGTTAAGCGTACACGAGCGACCTTGCGCAATGCTGAATTAGGCTTTTTGGGTGTTGTAGTATACACACGAGTACAAACACCTCGCTTCTGTGGACAACTATCAAGCGCAGGCACTTTACTCTTTACTTTTTTACTTTTACGCGGTTTACGAACCAGCTGACTGATTCTTGCCATATTTTTCCAAACTCCAAAATCTAAATAATGATCAACACCCCATCTATAGGGGAGGCGGGATTTTACAAAAGAATACACCCCAATGTCAAGCATTAACTGGTTAATAATGGTAAATTCTAAATTTGCCAACGCTATATACGGAACATGCAACTGTGCAAAAGCTTTATGCTTTGTCTTGCGCTTCTTCTTTATTGACAGGTGTATTCAAAGCTTCGCTTAAAGCCTGTTCCACTTCATCTGCCGTAATCTTCCTGTCTTCAGGTTCAGAATAAAAATCCTTGGAACCTGTTTGCTTTCGACGACGCATCTCATGATAAGCAAATCCTGTCCCTGCTGGAATCAATCGTCCAACTATGACATTTTCTTTTAGTCCACCCAAGTCATCTCGCCTACCGCTGACCGCAGCTTCAGTCAAGACACGCGTCGTTTCCTGGAAGGAAGCAGCTGAAATGAATGACTCTGTGGCCAAAGAAGCTTTGGTAATACCCAAGAGAATTGGCTCCCAACGAGCAACAAAGCCATTTTCCCCTACTAATTCATTTTCTTCAATTAGGCGATTACGCTCAATTTGTTCGCCTCTAAGTAGCTTGGTATCACCTGAATCCGTAACTAAGACCTTACGTAACATTTGTCTTACAATAATTTCAATATGTTTATCATTGATCTTTACTCCCTGCAACCGATATACATCTTGGACTTCATTGACAATATAATTTGCGAGTGCATTAACACCCAAGAGACGAAGTATATCATGAGAATCAGGAGGACCATCTGCAATAGTCTCACCCTTCTCAACATTCTCACCCTCAAATACTGTAACATGTCGCCATTTTGGTATGAGCTCTTCATACACTTCACCATTATGGCCAGTAATAACTAATCGACGTTTTTCCTTAGTTTCTTTACCAAAGCCAATAATACCGGAAATTTCTGCCAGTACAGCAGCATCCTTTGGTCTTCTTGCTTCAAATAAATCAGCAACACGTGGTAAACCACCTGTAATATCACGTGTTTTTAACGTTTCTTGAGGAATACGGGCAACAACATCTCCAATGCCAACTGAAGATCCATTTTCAATATTCACTATGGCACCATTAGGGAGAAAATAGTGTGCCGGTAAATTAGTGCCTGGAATGATGATATCATCGCCCTTCTCATTAACCAATTTAACCATTGGGCGAAGTTCCTTACCAGTGGCACTTCGTTGTTTGGGACTCATAATCACAAGACTACTAAGTCCTGTTACCTCATCTGTTTGACGATTCATAGTGACACCGTCAATCAGATCCATAAATCTAACTGTCCCTGCCACCTCAGTGATAATAGGATGTGTGTGAGGATCCCACTGAGCAACAACTTGGCCTGCTTGGACCTCAGAACTATCATCTATTGAAATAACTGCACCATATGGAATTTTATAACGCTCACGCTCCCTACCATGATTATCAATGATAGCTAGTTGCCCAGAACGAGAGACAGCAATCAAATTGCCACTAGCATGCCTAACGGTCTTAAGGTTATGAAGCTTGACAGTTCCCTTCGATTTGACCTGAACATTATTGACGGCTGTTGCTCGAGAAGCAGCACCACCGATATGGAAGGTACGCATGGTAAGCTGCGTGCCTGGTTCTCCAATAGACTGAGCAGCTATAACACCTACTGCTTCACCTATGTTGACAAGATGGCCACGCGCCAAATCACGACCATAACATTTAGCACAAACACCATAACGAGCGTCACAAGTAATACCCGATCTTACGGTCACTTGTTCAACGCCTCTTTCCTCTAAGATATCAACTAGTCTTTCATCAAGTAGAGTGCCTTGATCAATTAAAATTTCGCTGCTCTTAACATCGTAAACATCCTCAGCAACTACCCGTCCTAAGACACGTTCACGCAGGGGTTCAACCACATCTCCACCTTCAATATGTGGCGACATGACTATGCCATTGTCTGTTCCACAGTCTACCAAAGTTACCACCACATCCTGAGCAACATCTACTAATCGTCTGGTTAAGTAACCAGAGTTAGCTGTTTTTAATGCAGTGTCAGCAAGACCCTTACGAGCGCCATGCGTTGATATAAAGTATTGCAATACGCTTAAGCCTTCACGGAAATTTGCTGTAATGGGCGTTTCTATAATGGTTCCATCTGGCTTTGCCATCAGACCGCGCATTCCTGCTAACTGTCGCATCTGCGCTGCGGAGCCTCGTGCGCCTGAATCTGCCATCATAAAGATAGAGTTAAATGAGCTCTGCTTAATTTCTTGGCCTTCTGCGTTAATTACATTTTCTGTTGCTAACTTTTCCATCATTGCTTTTGCAACTTGGTCATTGGTATGCGACCAAATATCAACAACTTTATTATAGCGCTCACCTTGCGTCACTAAACCTGTTGAAAATTGATTTTCAATTTCACGAACTTCTTCTTCTGCTGCAGCAATAATTTCAGCTTTACTTTCAGGTACCACCAAGTCATCAACTCCAATGGAGATACCTGAACGGGTAGCATATCGATAGCCCGTGTACATCAGTTGATCCGCAAAGATGACAGTTGCCTTTAAACCCAGCCGTCGATAACAAATATTGAGTAATGAAGAAACCACTTTCTGTGTCATGGTTTGGTCAATTAAAGAAAATGGTAAACCCTTGGGAACTATATCCCAAAGAAGTGCTCGCCCTACTGTTGTTTTAACTCGCTTAATCGCCGAGCTTTTGTTTCCTTCTTCATCGACTACAGTCTCATGGATGCGAACATTAATTTTCGCGTGAATATCTACCCACTTACTGACATAAGCAACCTGTACCTCATCGACATTAGCAAATGACATACCTTCGCCCTTTGCATTCACTTTATCGCGAGTCATATAGTAAAGACCAAGCACGACGTCTTTTGTGGGGACAATGATTGGCTCACCGTTTGCAGGAGACAAAATATTGTTTGTTGACATCATTAAGGTACGAGCTTCAAGCTGTGCCTCAAGCGTGAGAGGGATGTGGACTGCCATCTGGTCACCATCAAAGTCCGCGTTATAGGCTGTACAAACAAGCGGATGCAATTGTATAGCTTTGCCCTCAATTAGGACCGGCTCAAAGGCTTGAATGCCTAAACGATGCAAGGTAGGCGCTCTATTGAGAAGAACTGGATGCTCGCGAATAACCTCTTCTAAGATATCCCATACTTCTGGCGCTTCGCCTTCCACCATTTTCTTAGCAGCTTTAATGGTTGTCGCAAGTCCTCTATATTGTAACTTGCTAAAGATATAGGGCTTAAATAACTCCAGTGCCATTTTTTTGGGAAGCCCACATTGGTGTAGCCTTAGTGTTGGACCTACAACAATAACCGAACGTCCAGAATAGTCTACTCGCTTACCCAACAAGTTTTGACGGAAACGACCTTGTTTGCCTTTAATCATATCCGCAAGTGATTTTAGCGGCCGTTTATTTGAACCTGTTATGGCGCGTCCTCGTCGACCATTATCCAATAAGGCATCTACTGCTTCTTGAAGCATACGTTTTTCGTTGCGGACGATAATGTCAGGGGCATTTAAATCCAATAGTCTTTTAAGCCTATTATTCCTATTGATAACTCGACGGTAGAGGTCATTCAAATCAGAGGTTGCAAATCTACCTCCATCCAATGGAACTAATGGCCGCAAATCTGGCGGCAATATGGGAAGTACATTTAGAATCATCCATTCTGGTTTATTGCCAGATTGGGAAAATGCTTCCATCACTTTTAATCGTTTAGTAATTTTCTTAAGTTTCGTGTCTGAAGATGTGGTAGGAATTTCTTCCCGCATATGTAAGATTTCATTATCTAAATCAATACCCTTAAGCAGTTTCTGGATGCCCTCAGCACCCATCAAGGCTTCAAATTCACTGCCATATTCTTCTATCGCGTCTAAGTAAGCTTCTTCTGAGAGCAGTTGGCCCTTGGTGAACGGAGTCATTCCTGCCTCAACAACAACAAACGCTTCAAAATATAAGACCCGCTCAATATCTCTTAAAGTCATATCTAAGAGCAAACCAATGCGAGATGGCAATGATTTAAGAAACCAGATATGTGCTACAGGACTTGCTAATTCAATGTGCCCCATGCGCTCTCTACGAACTTTGGATAGTGTTACCTCAACACCACATTTTTCACAAATAACTCCACGATGTTTTAAGCGTTTATACTTGCCACATAAACATTCATAGTCTTTAATGGGACCAAAAATTTTGGCACAAAATAGACCTTCACGTTCAGGCTTGAAAGTTCGATAGTTTATAGTCTCAGGCTTTCTGATTTCTCCATAAGACCAAGAACGTATCATCTCGGGAGATGCAAGACCAATTTTGATAGCATCAAACTCTTCAATATACCCTCTTCCCAGAAGATTGACCAAATCTCTCAACGCTGTTCTCCTGTCAATTCAATAGTTGCATTCAACACGTTTAACTCTTACCTCTTCTTAGCTTTCTGACAGCGCTAAATAGCACCTTGTTAATCATGCTCTAAAGTAAAATCAATACCCAATGATCTGATTTCTTTCATTAATACATTAAAAGACTCAGGCATACTTGCCTCCATACGGTGATCATTATCCACAATATTCTTATAGATACGAGTTCTACCTGATACATCATCTGATTTAACTGTCAGCATTTCTTGCAGTGTATAAGAAGCTCCATAAGCCTCAAGCGCCCACACTTCCATCTCACCAAAACGCTGACCACCAAACTGCGCCTTTCCACCCAAAGGTTGCTGAGTGACTAAGCTGTAAGATCCAGTTGACCGAGCGTGCATTTTATCATCGACCAAATGATTAAGTTTTAGCATATACATGTAACCAACAGTGACAGGACGATCAAAGCGCTCTCCCGTTCGACCATCTATCAGATATGTTTGGCCGGTTTCAGGTAAATCTGCAAGCTCTAACATTTCTTTGATTTCAGCTTCATTCGCTCCATCAAAAACAGGTGTAGCGACTGGCACTCCTTCCTTTAAGTTTTTCGCCAAACGAATAATTTCATCGTCAGTTAATAAGTCAATGTTAATCTTTAGACCTTCACCTAAGCTATAAATTTTCGTTAAAAATTCTCTAACTTCAAAAATCTTTTTTTGATTTTCCAGCATTGCACCAATTTTAAGACCCAATTCCTTTGCAGCCCAGCCTAAATGTGTTTCAAGCACCTGCCCAACGTTCATTCGCGAAGGGACCCCCAAGGGATTAAGAACAATATCCACTGGTGTACCATCTTCTAAATATGGCATATCTTCAATGGGAACAATACTCGAAATAACACCTTTATTGCCATGTCGCCCTGCCATTTTGTCACCTGATTGGATTCGCCTTTTGACAGCAAGGTACACTTTAACAATTTTGATAACACCAGGCGCTAAATCATCACCTTGCATGAGCTTATTACGTTTGCCTTCTAGCTTTTCGGCGTACTCAATACGTAGCTGTTTCAATTGTGATGAGGCCATTTCTAAACGCGCGTTACTTTCATCACTGCGAAGGCTAACATCAAACCATTTTTCCTTAGGTAATTCGGTTAAATAATTCTTGGTAATCTTGGTACCTGGTTTTAGCTTATTTGGCCCCTTTTCAGCAACCTTATTTAGTAGAAGCCCCTCAACACGATTAAATAATGATTCTTCTTGAATTCGTAGTTCATCATTAAGGTCCTTCTTGATCTTTAAGAGCTCAGCTTTTTCAATTTCAAGTGCGCGACTATCTTTTTTCATGCCTTCACGTGTAAAAACTTGGACATCAATGACAGTGCCATTAATACCGGGTGGTACACGTAAGGAAGAATCTTTTACATCAGAGGCTTTTTCACCGAAAATAGCACGCAATAGTTTTTCTTCGGGGGTAAGCTGAGTTTCACCCTTGGGGGTCACCTTCCCAACCAGGATATCTCCAGTATCTACCTCAGCTCCAATATAAACGATGCCAGCCTCATCCAATTTGGAAAGAGCGCCTTCCCCTACGTTAGGAATATCAGCCGATATTTCTTCCGGCCCTAATTTCGTGTCACGAGCAACGCAGGTTAACTCCTGAATATGGATAGTCGTAAAACGATCTTCTTCCACAACACGCTCAGAGATTAGAATAGAATCTTCAAAGTTGTAACCATTCCACGGCATGAAAGCAATCAATAGGTTCTGACCTAACGCCAATTCGCCAATATCTGTTGATGGTCCATCTGCAAGCACGTCTCCTTTTTCAACTACATCACCTACCTCAACTAATGGTCGTTGATTAATACAAGTATTTTGATTTGAACGAATAAATTTCGTCAGATTGTAAATATCAACGCCTACATCAGCATCGCTTGGGTTATCTTCATCACTCACCCGAACCACAAGGCGAGAGGCATCCACCGAATCAACAATTCCTCCTCGCTTTGCAACAACAGTAGCACCTGAATCTGAGGCTACCATCCGCTCAATACCTGTTCCAACTAAAGGTTTTTCAGGCCGTAAGGTAGGTACTGCTTGACGTTGCATATTTGAACCCATTAATGCTCTATTAGCATCATCATGTTCTAAAAATGGAATCAAGGAAGCAGCGACCGACACAATTTGTCTGGGAGACACATCCATATAGTCAATTTTATCAGGCGTTGTCAGTGCAAATTCACCTTTATAGCGACATGAGACAAGCTCATCAATCAATATATTATTATTGTCATCAAGCGAAGTATTAGCCTGTGCAATGTAATAATCGCCCTCTTCTATCGCAGATAGATACTCAAAATCATCGGTGACCCTACCATTGATTACTTTACGATATGGGGTTTCTAAAAAGCCATACTCGTTTGTCCTTGCAAACATTGCCAATGAATTAATTAGACCAATGTTTGGTCCTTCTGGTGTTTCAATCGGGCAAAGACGGCCATAGTGAGTAGGATGTACGTCCCGCACCTCAAAACCAGCACGTTCTCGGGTGAGACCACCAGGGCCCAAAGCAGATACACGTCGTTTATGTGTAATCTCGGATAATGGATTATTTTGGTCCATAAATTGAGACAACTGACTTGAACCAAAAAATTCTTTTATGGCAGCCGATACTGGCTTTGCATTAATCAGATCTTGCGGCATAAGAGTTTCAACGTCGGCAAGGCTTAATCGGTCCTTTACAGCACGCTCTACTCGAACCAAACCGACTCTAAATTGATTTTCAGCCATTTCCCCTACACTACGTACACGCCTATTTCCCAGGTGATCGATATCATCAACCTCACCCCGACCATCCCTAATATCTACCAGCACTTTGATAACCGCAATAATATCGTCTTTTGACAGCACGCCGGAGCCACTTAAGTCTTGTCGACCGACGCGACGGTTGAATTTCATACGACCTACTGCCGATAAATCATATCTATCAGGAGTAAAGAATAAGTTTTCAAAAAGATTTTCAGCGGCCTCTTTCGTGGGAGGTTCGCCAGGTCGCATCATGCGATAAATCTCAACTAATGCTTCTAACTGGTTGACAGTGGGATCTACTCTTACTGTATCAGAAATATAAGGCCCTCGATCCAGGTCATTGGTATAAAGCGTTTGGAAGCTTTTAACACCTGCCTTGCGTAAGGCATTAATCAATTCTGTAGTAATTTCGTCATTGGCATTTGCAATAATATCACCGGTTTCTTTATTAACTACCGGTTTTGCGATGACTTTGTTTAGCAAGTAATCTGCTGGAATCTCCAGATGGGTTATTCCTGCTTTTTCTATTAAACGGACATGCCTCATTGAAATGCGACGACCTTGCTCAATAATCATCTTCCCTTTTTTATCAGTGATATCGCTGACAGCAATTTCCCCACGAATTCTTTCAGGGATTAGATCTAATATGAATTTTTCATCCTCAATATTAATTGTATTAGTTTCAAAGAAGATGGCTAATATTTCTTCAGAGGTATAACCCAGTGCCCGCAATAAAATGGTTGCAGGTAGTTTACGCCTTCTATCAATACGAACAAAAATACTATCCTTTGGATCAAACTCAAAATCAAGCCAAGAACCGCGGTAGGGAATAACCCTGGCAGAATACAACAACTTGCCCGAGGAATGAGTCTTCCCCTTATCATGCTCAAAAAAGACGCCCGGTGAACGATGCAGCTGGGAGACAACCACACGCTCAGTACCATTAATAACGAAACTACCTGTTTCAGTCATTAACGGTATTTCTCCAAAGTAAACCTCTTGTTCTTTTATGTCTCTAATCACTGGGTTAGTTGTACTTTCCTTATCAAAAACAACCAAGCGAACTCTAACACGTAGGGGAGCTGCAAAAGTCAAACCTCGCATTCTACATTCTTTGACGTCAAATGTAGGTTCACCAAGAAAATAACTGACATAATCTAAGCGAGCATGACCTGAATAACTAACAATAGAAAAGACAGCATTAAACGCCGAGTGCAAACCAAAATCAAGTCGCTTGTCTGATGCAACACCGCTTTGTAAAAAGCCTTCATAAGAATTCAATTGAATAGCCAACAGATCCAATTTATTATTTTTTAGAAAGGAGGATTCTAAGGCACTGGGCTGTTTACCAAAGTTTTTACGAAACCTTTTTTTCTCAGTATGTGAATACGAAATAGCAACTGGGTTACTCTGTTTTTTCTCATGATGAGTATGTGTATGTGGCATGCATGTTCCTCATTGTCTAACAGCTTTGTGAATGAGTCAGCAAAAGGATTGGCGTTTAATCCTGTGCTGAATAGTTATCCCAAAAAGCACAGGTACCAGCATAATAGCCAGCACCTTATCTAGAAATATTGGCTTACTTGACTTCAACTGTCGCGCCAGCGTCTTGTAATTTTTTCTTGATGTCCTCTGCCTCATCCTTAGCAATGCCCTCTTTAATGGTAGATGGCACTCCTTCGACCATATCTTTTGCTTCTTTCAAGCCAAGACCGGTAATTGCGCGAATACACTTAATAACTTCAATTTTATTGGCACCAAAACTCGCCAAAATTACATTGAATTCTGTCTGCTCTTCGGCAACCGCTTCACTAGCAGCAGCGACTGGAGCCGCAACAACAGCAGCCGCTGCTGAAACACCAAATTTGTCTTCCATTGCTTTTACCAATTCAACAATATCCATTACGCTTTTATCAGAAATTGCTTGCAAGATCTCTTCGTTAGAAATAGCCATTAGTTAAAACTCCTAATCAATAATCTTTAAAATAAGTTAAGCAGCCTGCTTTTGATCACGAACTGCCGCCACTGTGCGTACCAGCATTGCATAAGGCTCTGCCAAAGTACGAACAAGTTTAGTAACAGGGGCTTGCATGACTGACATTAGCATTGAGATAGCTTGCTCACGTGTTGGCAATTGCGCAACCGCATCAAGCTGTTTCCCAGGTAACAATTTACCGCCAAGAGCCAGGGCTCGAACTTCAAATTTTTCATTGACCTTAATGAAGTCACGAACCAAACGCGCTGCAGCTCCCGGATCTTCAAGCGAAAACATAAGAACAATCGGACCGACTAATGCTTCCTTTAAGCAAGCAAATTCAGTCTCTTCCAAAGCACGACATGCCAAATTATTGGGGACAACCCGCATATAAACATTATTTTTTCGTGCATTTGCTCTCAAACCATTCAACTGGGTTACAGTCAAGCCACGATAATAAGCAGCAAGCGCAGACAAGGATCTGGATGCCACATCTGAAACTTCTGATACTATCGTTTTTTTATCTTCTAATCTTAATGCCACTTAAATAAACCTCCACTACCTATATTGTGGTGACCAGTTCAGGTAACCCTGAAAGGTATCACCGTCTGCGCAGGCTTATTGATTAAGCGCTTAATATACTAGTATAGACTAATATCTGCGCACCTGCGGTCTTCGACGACCAAAAATTGAAAAAATTCTGCTTTTTTCAACTTCTGCCGTGAACTTACTTTGCTAAGGAACTTGCATAAGTCCAAGCCCTAAGCATTTAAACTTGATGGATCTACTACTATGCCAGGTCCCATCGTACTTGACACTGTAATCTTCTTAATATACACCCCTTTTGAAGTGCTGGGCTTATTTCTTTTTAACTCTATTACAAGTGCTTCTAAATTTTCTTTAAGTGCATTCACAGTAAAGTCAACTTTACCAATAGAGCAGTGAATAATACCCGCCTTATCTGTACGATAACGAACCTGACCACCCTTGGCATTCTTAACAGCGCCAGCAACATCAGTTGTGACTGTCCCTAATTTTGGATTAGGCATTAAGCCTTTGGGTCCTAAAATTTGCCCTAATTGTCCAACCAGCCGCATAGCATCAGGGGTTGCAATGAGTACATCAAAATCAATTTCACCACTTTTAATCGTCTCAGCTAGGTCCTCAAACCCTACTTTATCTGCACCGGCTTGTTTGGCAAGCTCTGCGTTTTGCCCTTGTGCAATTACAGCAACGCGTACCTCACGGCCTGTGCCATTAGGCAATACCTTTGCCCCACGTACAACTTGGTCTGACTTTCTAGTATCAACCCCAAGATTTACCGCAGCATCCACACTTTCCTTTGTCTTTTTAAACTTGGCACCTGGAAGCTCTTGCAAAAATGAAAAGGCTTCTTCTGCTGTAAAAATTTTACCTGGAGTCAGTTTCTCTTTGATCATCTTGTGTTTTTTTGTCTGCGCCATTTTACACCTCCTCCACTTCAATGCCTGCACTACGAGCAGTTCCAGCGATGGTACGAACAGCAGCATCCATATTAGCTGCGGTTAGATCAGGCATCTTTATTGTCGCAATTTCTTCTAGTTGCGCCCTGTTAATTTTTGCAACTTTATTGGTATTTGGATTAGCGCTGCCTTTATCAATCCCTAAGCTTCTTTTCAGTAAAACTGAAGCGGGGGGACTTTTAGTGATGAAAGTAAATGAGCGATCTGCATAAACACTAATCACGACAGGCAAAATTAAGCCTTTTTCTACACTCTGAGTGTCCGCATTAAACTTTTTACAAAAATCCATAATATTTACACCATGTTGACCTAAAGCGGGCCCCACAGGTGGACTAGGCTTTGCATCACCTGCAGGTATCTGCAGCTTGATTTGAGCGGTCAATTTTTTTGCCATAACTCAACTCCTCAATGGGTTTTAGCGCCTTACAGCTCCCCTTTATTTAAAACTTAAAGTAACTATTCGTAACGAAAGAACAGTTACCCACTAAATTTACTTTTTCAATAAGCTTTAAGAACGTACAAGAAATGACTTGAAAATGTGAGAACGTTCCTAAAGCCTATCCCTTTAGCTTTTTTCAACTTGGCTAAATTCCAATTCAACAGGCGTTGATCGTCCAAATATTAAAACCGAGACTCGCAAGCGGTTCTTTTCATAGTTGACATCTTCTACTACACCATTAAAATCAGCAAACGGACCTTCTATAACCCTAACTACTTCGCCAGGTTCAAATAACGTCTTTGGCTTAGGCTTAGCAACACCTTCTTTCACTCTTTGCAGAATACGATCGGCCTCATCATTGGTGATAGGCGTTGGCTTACTGCCACCTATAAAACCTAACACATAGTGCTTAGCAGCGTTAATGCTTTTAACCAGGTGCCAAGTATCATCATCCATTTGCATATTGACTAATACATAGCCAGGAAAGAATTTTCTCTCACTGGTTTTCTTTTGCCCACCCTTCATTTCCACCACTTCCTCAGTAGGAACAACTATTTCAGCAAATCTATCTTCCATCTTCTCTATACGGATGCGATTACGCAATAAGTCAACAACTCGGTTTTCAAAACCTGAACGCACTTGAATGATATACCAACGCTTCGTATGTTCGGTCATCTTTTCCTCTTTTACCCTGTGAACCATTTAACAATCCATAATAAAGCAGTATCTATTAACCACAACGCCAAAGCCATAATTATGACCATTATCGCAACACCGATGGTAAACTGTATGGTTTCCTGCTTATTTGGCCAATCAACTTTTCGCAGCTCCATTCGAGATTCTTTAGCAAATGATTGAAATCTTTTACCTTGAGTAGTTTGCAAAGATAAAAATAAAACTACAATGGCTAATACGATCCACGCTGCAAGCCTTAAGGACCAGGCAACTTCCTGGTAATAATAATTTCCAAAGATCCCAGCACAGGTCAAAAATAGGACGAGAATCCATTTGGTTAAATCATTTGCATTGCCTTGAATACTCGTTTTTGAATTCATTTTGAGGTTCTCTTTACTTGCGGTTAACTATGTAACGTGTACAAGAAATTACTTAAAAACCGTCCCTAACTTTGGCAGGCCAGGAGGGTTTCGAACCCCCAACCTGCGGTTTTGGAGACCGCCGCTCTGCCAATTGAGCTACTGGCCTTCTTGTCTCTTTTTAAGAGGAACCCGCTAGTTTACACCAATTCCATGACAAATCAAATACAAATTGTGGATTGTTCTTAACCTCACAAGCCCTCACGGTTTCTCACTCAATAACTTTCGTTACTACCCCAGCTCCGACTGTTCGACCCCCTTCGCGAATGGCAAATCGTAAACCTTCTTCCATTGCAATTGGTGCCAGTAGGGTAACTACCATCGATATATTATCCCCAGGCATGACCATCTCTACTCCGGACGGCAAATCTACTGTTCCCGTTACATCTGTTGTTCTAAAATAAAACTGCGGTCGATATCCATTGAAAAAGGGTGTGTGACGACCTCCTTCCTCTTTCGATAGTACGTATACTTCTGACTCAAACTTGGTATGTGGTGTTATGCTTCCTTTTTGGGCTAACACCTGCCCTCGCTCAACTTCATCTCGTTTAACACCGCGTAACAATATTCCGACATTGTCTCCTGCTTGACCTTCATCTAGCAGCTTACGAAACATTTCCACTCCCGTACAGGTCGTCGTCATTGTCTCACGGATCCCAACTATCTCGATTTCTTCTCCGACCTTTACTCGTCCTTTCTCTATTCGACCTGTCACAACTGTCCCTCGCCCCGAAATCGAAAAAACGTCTTCTATTGGCATCAGGAAGGGTAGATTAATTGGTCGCTCTGGCAACGGAAAATATTCATCCATCGTCTTGACTAATTTCATGATAGAAGGCACGCCTATTTCACTGGTATCTCCCTCTAGCGCTTTTAGGGCTGAACCCACTACGATTGGGGTGACATCTCCTGGAAAGTCGTACTGGTCTAATAATTCTCTTACTTCCATTTCCACCAGCTCTAGCAATTCTGGATCATCGACCATATCTGCCTTATTTAAATATACCACTATGTAAGGCACTCCCACTTGCTTTGCTAATAGGATATGTTCCCGCGTTTGTGGCATTGGACCATCTGCTGCTGATACAACTAAAATTGCTCCATCCATTTGGGCTGCACCCGTTATCATATTCTTTACATAATCCGCATGGCCTGGACAATCTACATGCGCATAGTGTCGCTTGTCTGAGGAATATTCTACGTGGGCCGTGGAGATGGTAATTCCACGTTCTCTTTCTTCAGGGGTCTTATCAATTTGGTCATAACTCTTGAATTCGCCACCATGCTGCTCGGCCATTACCTTAGTAAGAGCTGCGGTTAACGTAGTTTTTCCATGGTCAACGTGACCTATTGTACCTACGTTTATGTGTTCTTTAGTTCGTTCAAATTTTTCTTTTGCCATTGATCCTCTCCTAAAACAAAAATGCTATAGATAAGTTGCATCCTGGAGCCCACAACCGGATTTGAACCGGTGACCTCTTCCTTACCAAGGAAGTGCTCTACCGACTGAGCTATGTGGGCAATTTTTTAGCGCAGCTTTAAAGAACAGGCATGAAATTCATGCATGCTCCAAAGAAGAAACTTATATAGAATAATCATCCGCTTTCCCACTTTCTGCTCAGAGCCCCGATTTAATAGCTAAATTGGAGCGGGTGATGGGAATCGAACCCACGCCATCAGCTTGGAAGGCTGAGGTTCTACCATTGAACTACACCCGCAGCTAACTTCTTGTCTACAATTTTATGGAGGGGGTAGGATTCGAACCTACGAAGGCTGAGCCGTCAGATTTACAGTCTGATCCCTTTGGCCGCTCGGGAACCCCTCCGAAAAAATCAAGCTAATTATTGTGAGCTAGTACTATGATCTTGTCAACTTCTGCTGTCAAAAACTAAATGTTATTTCTTCTGTCATACAAGCAAATAATGTACATCCTTTATTTCTTGTTGAGCGGCAAGCGCGTAAACATAATCTTCATGTAACCATATCGCTTCTCCCTGGATATTTAGAGAGCGGCTTGACGCAAAAGATTTATTCTTAAGACTTATTAATATTTGAAACAAACGGCCACCCACCATTTTGGAATAAGCTTCTTTTTTTACCCAATATTCAAAGAATGTTTGTAGCTTAAGGCTCTGTGACTGATTCAGGATTGTTTCATATTCAGTTTTAAGGAAAAACCTTTCACAAATTTCCTCTAAGTTAGCAACTGGTCTCTTAAATTCAATATCAATCCCCAACTCTATTTCTTTGGAGATGGCAAATAATGCCCAGTTATGCGAGTGAGAAACATTAAATCGTAGCCACGAATCAATGCATGGCTTACCATTCTGCGCATAAAAAAACTCTATATCTTTAGGCGCTATGCTAAGATATCGGCTCAAAATTTCCCGTAGCTTTCCCCGACAATAAACAAATTTTTGGGAAAGTATAGGACTACAAAGTCTATCTGCTCGCGCCTTCTCTTCGGCAGACAGTGTCAAGCGAAGGCCGGGCACTACTTCCAAATGATTAGCTAAATCGACCAGCCACAGATGGATTTCATTATCATTTAGCACAGGGGAAGTAGTTGGCTTTATCCAATTCATATATGATTTGCCTATTTTTCATTATTTACCCCAAGCAATTTTGAAATAAAATCAACATGCCTTATGAAATCACTTGCAAACACTTTCCCAATCAGTTCTGATTTTGTTCGACATGCTAGCTTCGTTTTCATATTTTTGACATAAAATTCTATGGTACGTGGGGAGAGATTTAATTCAACAGCTGCAGTGCTTAATGTTTTACCTTGTAGCAATTTTATCATAACTTCAGCTTCTCGATTGGTAAAATAAATATTGGAGTTTGCTTCTCCCAGGAAAAATTTTTTTATTTGTTTTTTAGGATAATTCTCTAACTTTTTAGATTTAGATAAAGGAGAATGAGAGGCTAGTCTTTTTGATTCCTTTTTTTTATCTAAAACCTCTTTCAACAGCGCATCCCAATACATTAGTTTTTTTCTCCTTATTAATTGGAATATGAGAAACCCTTTTTTAACAAATAGTTCCAATCAATACTCTATTGCATTGACAGTTTATGTGTCAACACATAGATAAATACGCATGTAGTTTTCAAGATAAAAATAATGAATCAGGTAGGTGATTTTGGTATATTAGATTATTCTCAATAATCATCCTTAGCTACATGAAGAAAACGAAATTAGCCATTACTCTAAAATCTCTATTAGAAAAAACCAATTTAAGCGAATCAGAGCTTGCGAGAAAAACAGGAGTCTGTCAGCCTGTCATTCACCGAATGGCTTCAGGTGAAACAGATAACCCAAAAATTGATACCTTACGCCCAATAGCTAAATTCTTTTCTATATCGCTCGACCAGCTTATTGGAGACGTTCCCATTAGCTTTTGCCAACCAATTTTTCACGTTGAGCAAGAGCTCTATAACTTACCACTTATCACCTTAGCCCTTGCTCCGGATTGGCCACAAAATAAGGATCAGCTTACGACTAAAACCCTAGTGCAAACAGATATTAATACCAGTGAACAAGCCTATGCCATCAGACTAAAAGATTCGACGATGTACCCGATGTTCCCAGATGGTACCTTATTAATCATTGAACCTACGCAAGTGGCGATACATCGGGATTTTGTCATTGCAAAAATTAAAGGCCACCCTAACGCCATTTTTAAGCAACTACTTGTAGATGGAAAAAATACCTACCTTAAATCGACTAACTCAGATTATCAGCCTATTAAGCTTTCGAAACATGACAAAGTTCTTGGAGTTATGCTGCAAGTTCGCATTGATTTTCGCCGAAATTAAAACATTTCTCTTTTGAGAACAGATTTGACAAAGGGCACAGTCAATCGGTGTTTTGCTTTTAAGGATGCTTGATCTAGCAACTCAAGACATCCATATAATGCCTGCAAATTACGTGGAAAATGGTTTAACAGATACTGACCAACGTCCGAATTTAGCTCAAGACCCCTATTTTGGGCTCGCAATTGGAGAGCTGCCAATTTTTGCGCATCTGTTAATGGCTTCAGGTGGTAAGTTATACCAGATGCAAACCTTGATTCTAAATCAGGCAAGCTAAAAGCTAATCGCTTTATATTATCATTTCCAGCAATAACTAGACGGGAACGATTTTGTCGAGACTGATTAAAAAGATGGAAAAGCGCCTCTTCCCAGACCTTTATGCCAGCGATCATTTGAATATTATCAATACACACTATGAAGAAATTATCTAAATTTTCCAGGATTTGTGGGGCAAATTGCTGGCAATCCCCTAATGGCAAATAAAAAGAAGAAAGTTGTAAGTAGTGAGCGTGTTGGCAACAAGCTTGCAGCAGATGGCTCTTCCCAACGCTGGCAGATCCCCACAAATAAATATATTCAGAAGAAGAACCGGTCACTAAATTAACCAAAGAAGAAACGGCCTCCTGATTATTTCCCACCAGGTAACTTGCAAAAGTTGCTTCATCTCGTAACTGAATGCCTAGGGTTAATTGATCTTGCATTTATGATGCTTCTTTAAAATTTTTATAGCTAATCAAACCGGCTAATAATACTCGATAATTAAGTTTTTCGGTAACTAATTTCACCCAATGCGCACACTTAGCCAATGGGGCTGGTTAAGGTGCGCGCTTTGATTACGTAATTAACTTGATCTCAAAAATTAGACTTTGGGTTGTGCTAATTTCTTATGCAGGTCATCTGGTAACTGACTTTGATCCAACTGATATTGTTTTACTTTAAAAAGACATAACCTCAATAAAGAAGGAACATCCGTATTTATTCCGGCTTCTCTCCCGGATTTAGCTCTTTTAAGCGGATCAGTTTCAAGCAGGGCCTGGGCTCCCTCATCCCCAAACAGGTTGAACTTCACGAGGAGTGTTGTGAGGTTTATATTGGACGCCAGAGCCATGATTCCTTCATCCCTAATCCGGTTTGCTGTTATATTAAGCGTCGTGAGGCTCTTATTGGACGCCAGAGTCTTGCCTCCCTCAGGCCCAATCCGGTTGTATCTCACATCAAGCGTTGTGAGGCTCGTATTGGACGTCAGGGCCTTGGCTCCATCATCCCCAATCTGGTTTTGCTTCAAATAGAGCGTTGTAAGGCTCGTACTGGACGCCAGAACCTTGGCTCCCTCAGGCCCAATCTGGTTGTAGCCCATTTCGAGCGTTGTGATGCTCGTAATGGACGCTATAGCCTTGGCCCCCTCAGGCCCAATCTGGTTGCTACCCACATAGAGGGTTGTAAGGTTCATATTGGACAGAGCCTTCGCCCCCTCATCCCCAATCTGGTTTAGCTTCAAATAGAGCGTTGTAAGGCTCGTATTGGACGCCAGGGCCTTGGCTCCCTCAGGCCCAATCTGGTTGTAGCTCATGTTGAGCGTTGTGAGGCTCGTAATGGACGCTATAGCCTTGGCCCCCTCAGGCCCAATCTGGTTACTGCTCACATTAAGCGTTATTATTTCACCATGATCCTACATTCCTAGAACAAAAAATGAACTTTTTGTAATTAGCCGCTAAGCCAGCGGCATTTAGTTACCCTTCCACACAAAAATTGATATGCCATCGTTGAAAAACAAGCTATTTTATCTCCTTTTTAGCAAGAAAGGAGCAAAAATATCATGGAGATTGGTGGAGACGACATTCAAACGCTATCAATGGATCATCATGGATTAGTGGCAGCGACCTGTAAAGATTTAGGCATTGCTGAAAAAATTAATAGCCGAATAGGAGGTTCAGATGAAAGGCGAGTCGTATTGACGGGGAATGCTGCTGTAGCAATGATCTTAAATGGATTGGGATTTACAAATCGTCGCTTGTATTTAACGCATCAATTTTTTGAGACGAAGCCAATAGAAATTTTACTAGGTGCCTTATTAAGGCATCAGATATCACAGATTACACATTAGGTCATGCGTTAGATGAAATAGCGGAATATGGATCAAGTAAATTATTTGGAGAAGTTGCATTTGAAATTGCGCTGGAAAATAATTTATTAGGTACACTAAGCCACATAGATACAACAAGTATATCAGTAAATGGTGAATATGACGTTGAGAAGACTGGAGGAGAAGAACCTTCCGTTATTGATATCACTTACGGACATTCAAAAGATTATCGCCCTGATCTCAAGCAATTGGTACTGTCTTTGGTGGTGAATGGCCCGAGTGCAATGCCCTTATTTATGGAACCGTTAAGTGGGAATAATTCTGATAAAAATAGTTTTCATGAAACAATAAAAAAAGTGCGCGACTTTCAAAATCAAATTAATATAGAAAAGAATTTCAAATGGGTAGCGGATTCAGCATTGTATGCAGAAGATAAGCTATTAAAACAAAATGACAACCTATGGTTCGACTCGAGTACCGGAGACAATCAAAGAAGCAAAAGAACTTGTTAAAAAAGATGAGAAAGAAATTGATTGGAAAGAGCTAGGAAAAGGCTATAAGATTGCATCTTTTGTTTCTCATTATGGCGGACTTGAACAACGATGGTTGTTAGTTTATTCAGAGCAAGCTTACAAGAGAGAGGAAAAGACATTAGAAAAAAAATTAAATGGTAAAGATGATACTTTAAAGAAAGCATTATGGCATTTAGGAAATGAAATATTTGACAGCGAGAAAGCTGCACTCACTGCATTAAAGAAACTAGTAAGAAAAAATCGTTTGTATGTGATCGAAAGCGAAGTTGTTCCAGTGATGAAATATGCAAAAAAAGGTAAGCCAAAAGCTGGCGAAGAAAAGATTATTACTGGATATGAAGTAAAGTCTAGCTTCACAAGAAATGAGGAAGAAATAAATAAACTGTTAAATAGCAAGGGGCGCTTTATCTTGGCAACCAATGATCTGGATAAAGAAAATTACCAAGATCAAATGATGTTGGATGAATATAAAGAACAGCAGAATGTTGAAGGTGGATTCCGTTTTTTTAAAGATCCATGGTTTATGGTAGATTCAATTTTTTTAAAATCACCAAAACGAATTGAAGCGCTCATGATGGTAATGACACTTTGTTTGATGGTATATAATATATCCCAATATAAATTACGCGAAACACTAAAAGAAAAAAATGAAACATTGCCAAATCAACTAGATAAGCAAGTGCAAAATCCAACAATGAGGTGGATTTTTCAAGTCATGGAAGGAGTCAGCATTGTTCATTTTTATGAAGATAAAATTCATAAGCCAATCAAGGAAGTGATTACTAACTTGAATAAGCTTAGGATAAAAATAATTCGCTTATTTGGAGATACTGCCTGTCAGATGTACGGCCTAATTAAAAAAAGTCCAACGGAGATCCTAGGAATGTAGGCATGATTATTTAAAAAAGGAATAACCCAATCTCGAATATTCTCATCGGTTAGTTGTAGAGCTGCTAAATTTAATTCATTGCTTTTACAAGCTAATGAAAGTCTTTTGTTTGATTTCATCTGAAAGACCCTGAAATAAACCATCAAGAGTCTCATATTCTTTTCTATCTTCCACCATCTATACCTCTTAAAATTGACAGGTTTAAAAATAACATAATTTTATTACAATTTTATTAAGTGTTTGAAGTTCCCCGTATCGCAGGACGATTGCGAGAGTCAAAAATTACACCAAACATCGGCTTATATAGCAAAGGGCACAGTCAATCGGTGTTTTGCTTTTAAGGATGCTTGATCTAGCAACTCAAGACAATGCCCGCAAATTACGTGGAAAATGGTTTAACAGATACTGACCAACGTCTGAATTTAGCTCAAGACCCCTATTTTGGGCTCGCAATTGGAGAGCTGCCAATTTTTGCGCATCTGTTAATGGCTTCAGGTGGTAAGTTATACCAGATGCGAACCTTGATTCTAAATCGGGTAAGCTAAAAGCTGGCCTGATGAAAACTCGTTAAAATCAACTTTCATTATCTTAAGCAAAGAGACAATCATATTTTGATAAATTTCCTGAGGGTTGAGCACGGATAAAAAGTCAATGATACCCTCAGTCTAGCACTACCAATTGCTTTTTCGACTATAATTCCTCCTGACTTAATACCATCTCTGATTCTAACAACTAAAGAAATGCAATTTTAGCATCAAGTGACGGGAAATAAATTCTTTGTTTACCCTGCCGTCTCACACCCACTAACTTGTCGGCCAGTAATTTATTAACCATTCGAGATATAACAGTCCTATTCTTCCTCGTTGTTTCTGCCAGATCAGCAACACTTAACTCACCTTGCTTTGCCAAAGTTTTAATTAGACTAATTTCCCCTTTGGTCAAATTAAACTTTTGTATCCTTTCTTGAGCAAGTGTCGTAATGGTATCTTTGGCTAAATCAATTGAGACTGTTTGCACTAATTTTCCAAGATGCAATCGATTAGTGATCGCATAAATCAAGCCAAAGATGTAACGCAATCTTCCATCGGTCAGGTCATAAAGGTAATCAAAAATATCCTTCCCTATTGGAAAGGTGAAATGCTTTCCTGTCTGATAATAAGCTAACCTTTTGTCAATTAATTCATGATAAAGTAATTTTGTGAGTGGTTTTATAACAATTGTATCACTAATAATGTCATCTAACCTGTCCACTCGCCTTGCAATGAAAGAACGTAAGCCAATATCACCGACTAAAAACCAAGAAATGTTTTCAATTTGGAAATAGTCGCGTGCAGCATTAAATAAGTATTCCAGATGTTCTTCTGTGTGAATTACATCTAAATCGAGATTATTCAGTTGTACGAGAATCCCATTTTTATAACCCAATTTTACTGCTAGAGTTCCTAAATCTTTTAAATGATGGCCCAGGGTTGTAGAAGGAATGAAAACGGGTTGAGTAATTGTGCTTGTTCTACCGTAACTGCCACCCACTGAAAAAGCAGTTATTCCAAAATTGTTGTAGGCTTCAGATAAACGATAAGAAAGGGATTTTGACTCAATGAATGCCTTACTTTTTTTGACCTCTTTCTGGTGGGTTATTTCAAATTCTCGAATCACGGTAGAAATAATAGCCGTTAATAAGCTTTCTAGATTCCAATTTTTTTCAACGCTAACCTCGTCTCTAGGTGCAAAATACTGATGCTTTTTTTGAGAGAAGAATTTTAAGTAATTGGCAAATGACGTAGTACCTACTCCCCTCGCCCCTTCAATAACTAACCTGATATTTTTGTCATCAAGTATATTTTGGCAAATCCTAATTTCCTCGTTGTGACCTGTGAATAGCTCAAGCGTATTGATAGAAATTGGATTTACTGAGAATGGATAATCTTTATAACCTAGCAGCTCCCATTCCATAATTTAGCTTACCTCAAGTGTTATATTAACGGATATTATATATATGCTATGTAACAAAATAAAGATATGTATCAAAAAAATTGACTAGTAATGCAACACGTTCTATTGAGGTTGCTGTGGAAGACAATGGGCCTTATAGTATAAGACTGGCCTGATGAAAACTCGTTAAAATCAACTTAAAAAAGTCGGGACTGTTTTTGTTCTTTTGTTCCGGCAAATATCCCGAATGGCTTATTTTTAGCTTAAAATAGCATGTTTGGCGAACATAATAACGGTACTAACAAATTTGGGCTCAATATGAAATTTTCACCAAACCAGCTAAAAGCTAATCGCTTTATATTATCATTTCCAGCAATAACTAGACGGGAACGATTTTGTCGAGCTTGATTAAAAAGATGGAGAAGCGCCTCTTCCCAGACCTTTATGCCAGCGATCATTTGAATATTATCAATACACACTATGAAGAAATTATCTAAATTTTCCAGGATTTGTGGCGCAAATTGCTGACAATCTCCTAATGGCAAATAAAAAGAAGAAAGTTGTAAGGAGTGAGCGTGTTGGCAACAAGCTTGCAGCAGATGGCTCTTCCCAACGCTGGCAGATCCCCACAAATAAATATATTCAGAAGAAGAACCTGTCACTAAATTAACCAAAGAAGAAACGGCCTCCTGATTATTCCCCACCAGGTAACTTGCAAAAGTTGCTTCATCTCGTAACTGAATGCCTAGGGTTAACTGATCTTGTATTTATGATGCTTCTTTAAAGTTTTTATAGCTAATCAAACCGGCTAATAATACTCGATAATCAAGTTTTTCGGTAACTAATTTCACCCAATGCGCGCACTTAGTCAATGGGGGCTGGTTAAGATGCGCGCTTTGATTACGTAATTAACTTGATCTCAAAAATTAGACTTTGGGTTGTGCTAATTTCTTATGCAAATCATCTGGTAACTGACTTTGATTTAGCTGATATTGTTTTACTTTAAAAAGACATAACCTCGATAAAGAAGGAACATCCGTATTTATTCCGGCTTCTCTCCCGTAGTTAGCTCTTTTATGCGGATCAGTTTCAGCCAGAGCCTTGGCTCCCTCAGGACCATGGTCGTCCCTCACCCAGATCTCTGTACTCGTATTGGACGCCAAGGCCTTGGCTCCCTCAGGACCAATCTGGTTCCGGCTCACTTCGAGCGTTCTGAGGCTCTTATTGGACGCCAGGGCCTTGGCTCCCTCAGGCCCAATCTGGTTGTAGCTCACATAGAGCGTTGTGAGGCTCATATTGGACGCCAGCGCCTTGGCTCCCTCAGGCCCAATCTGGTTGTAGCTCATTTCGAGCGTTGTGAGGCTCGTATTGGATGCCAGAGCCTTGGCTCCCTCAGGACCAATCTGGTTGTGGCCCACATAGAGACTTGTAAGGCTCGTATTGGACGCCAGGGCCTTGACTCCCTCAAGCCCAATCGGGTTGTTGCTCACATCAAGCGTTCTGAGGCTCTTATTGGACGCCAGAACCTTAGCTCCCTCAGGCCCAATCTGGTTGTCGTTCACATTGAGCGTTGTGAGACTCGTATTGGACGCCAGGGCCTTGACTCCCTCAAGCCCAATCTGGTTGTTGCTCACATCGAGCATTGTGAGGCTCATATTGGACGCCAAAGCCTTGGCTCCATCATCCTCAATCTGGTTGTGGCTCACATCGAGCGTTGCAAGGCTCGTATTGGATGCCAGAGCCTTGGCTCCCTCATCCCCAATCCGGTTCCCGCTCACATAGAGCGTTGTGAGGCTCATATTGGACGCCAACGCCTTGGCTCCCTCAGGCCCAATCTGGTTGTAGCTCACCTTGAGTATTGTAAGGCTCGTAATGGACGCTAAAGCCTTCGCCCCCTCATCCCCAATCCGGTTCCCGCTCACATAGAGCGTTGTGAGGCTCATATTGGACGCCAACGCCTTGGCTCCCTCAGGCCCAATCTGCTGGTTGTAGCCCACATCGAGCGTTCTGAGGCTCGTAATGGACGCTAAAGCCTTCGCCCCCTCATCCCCAATCCGGTTGCTGCTCACCTTAAGCGTTATGATTTCACCATGATTATTTAAAAAAGGAATAACCCAATCTCGAATATTCTCATCGGTTAGTTTTAGAGCTGCTAAATCTAATTCATTGCTTTTACAAGCTAATGAAAGTCTTTGTTTAAAACCATCAGGAGTCTCATATTCTTTTCTATCTTCCACCATCTATACCTCTTAAAATTAAATAGGTTTAAAAATAACATAATTTTATTAAAATTTTATTAAGTGTTTGAAGTTCCCCGTATCGTGAGCGATCTATCCTCCCCATCTTTTATTCATTATAAAATTAATTGATATTAATTGTTTTTAACATTAAGGAGAAGATATGGTGGAAACAATTAAATTAAGAATGCCAAATGAAGAATATTGGCAGCAACAAATTGACGCCTATTATGCAAGCGGATTAACGAAAAGAGAATACTGTCAAAAGAATCAGATTAAAGCTAGCCAAATGAAATATTGGCAAGGTCGGCTAAAAGCAATGCGCAGTCGAGAAGCATCATTTATTCCGGCAAAAGTGAAAAGCGAATCGATTCCATTAAATGATCGACCTATTTGTACGCTAGTATTAGCAGGTGGCCTTATTCAAATCCATGATGAAAAGGCGCTTTTGCTGATACTGGATAAATGGAAATAAGTGTGATGTTATTTTCATTTAATACGCCGATATGGTTTTATTCAAAACCCGTGGACTTTAGGTGTCAGATTGACGGCCTAATCATCATAGTTGCAGACCAATTAGAAAGGAATCCAACTTCTGGTCAACTATTTGTTTTTAGGAACAGGTCAGAAAACAGACTTAAGCTATTATGGTGGTACCGTAATGCATTTTGGTTGTGTTATTGTCGACTCGAATCAGGTCGTTTACAGTTTCCCAAAATAGGAGAGCAGGTTATTGAGCTGTCACGAGACCAATTAAGTTGGCTGCTTTCTGGGTTAAATTTTATGGAGCATCAACAATTTAAAGAAATAAAAGCATCGAACTTTTATTAGAAAAAAGGGGGAATAAGGCTGATTTTATAGTATAATTCGCATCAAGAATGGATGCGGAATAGCAAATGGAATTAGCCGAAAATTTTCAAAATGATAAAAATAAAGTTCATGCTTTGGAAGTGAAAATTATTTCATTAACTTCTGAATTGGATCTTTATCAAAAACGCTGTGAGCAGTATCGACAAACCTATGATATTCTCCAGCATCAAGTAGATGAATTACGTCGTCATCGCTTTGGAAAGAAGTCAGAACGTTTTATTGACCCTGAGAATCGTCAGTTAAGTTTATTTGATGATAATGCTGCTATTTTTGCTGAAATAGAAGCAAAAGGAGAGGCTATTGTTGATGAGGTAAAAATAGCTGCGCACACGAGGAAAAAAAAGAAGAAAACAGCAGACAATTTGCCCCGTCGAATCGAAATTATTCCGGTGAGTGAAGAGAAAAAAATTTGTTCATGCGGCTTATGCAAGGTAGTCATCGGTTACGAAAAAAAAGAATCAATGCACTATCAACCTCCTGTGCATGAAATATTAGTGCAACAACGTGAAGTCGTTGCCTGCCCTAAAGGATGCGATGGAGAAGTCATAACGGCACCTGCTCCTTTGCATATATTACCCAAAGCAAAAGCAACGGAAGAATTCTTAGCATTTTTGATTGTTAGCAAATTAGCTGATCGCCAACCCCTCTATCATCTGGAAAAACAACTCGAATCACGCCATGGAATAAATTGTTCCCGCCAAACAATGGCTAGGTGGATAATAGATTTAATCCTTCCTCTTACGCCGATTTATAACTTATTAAAAGATGAAGTGATTGATTACGATGTAGCAAGTTGTGATGCAACGACGCTGCAAGTATTAAATGAGCCTGGACGCCCTGCTGAAACTAAATCGTATGTATATTGTATACGCGGTGGACCTCCTGATAAATCAGTTATTTTATATGATTACAATGAAAAACTTCACAAACAATTTGTAAAAGACTGGTTTGAGGGCTTTAAAGGCTATTTACATGTTGATGGGGACAACTTTTTTGAACTAGTTGGCGAAGTGAATAATCTGGTAAATTGCAACTCACATGCAAGGCGCAAGTTTGAACCTATTGCCCAAAGTGCAAAAGGTAAAGGTGTGGCTAAGGAAGCGATGCGTTTTTTCAAAGAACTTTATAAAATTGAGCGAGAAGCCAAAAATAATAAGCTCAGCCCTGAAGCACGTTATGAATTGCGCCAAGAGAAATCAAAGCCCCTGATGGATAAGTTTAAGCTATGGCTTGATCAAATCTATCCAACTTTATTGCCTAAATCTCCCCTTGGCAAAGCAGTCAATTATTGT
Organism: uncultured Gammaproteobacteria bacterium; assembly: GCA_963817645.1. Taxonomy (GTDB): domain Bacteria; phylum Pseudomonadota; class Gammaproteobacteria; order UBA6002; family UBA6002; genus UBA6002. The sequence goes on from CAWFQC010000024.1 coordinate 328,958, forward strand.
ATTAAATTGTGGTCTGGATTAACTCGGTTCTTGGATGATGGGCGTCTTGAAATTGATAACAATCTAACAGAGCAAGAAATCAAGCCCTTTGTCATCGCAAGAAAAAATTTCTTATTTGCTGCTTCCCAAGATGGCGCACATGCATTGTGTTTACATATGAGTTTGATACGAACAGCCAAAGCCCATGGCCTTGATCCTTATCATTACTATGTCAAATTGTTAAAGAGCATTCCACACTGTAAAGTCATTGAGGACTATGAAAAATTATTACCATGGAATCTTAAATCAGATTCACACAAGCCTGCTTGATTGCATTATAAAAATTACAATGGGTCGCGTCCTATCGATTTTCATTGAATAATTGTTTTAATGAATTTTGTGCTGTCAAAATTTCTAGACATTCTGTATTTTTCTCCTCTTGTGCAATAGTTTCTGCTGTTTTACCTTCTTCATTAACCAGTGTAGTATCAATGCCCGCATCTACTAAAAGTTTTACGCAATGACTTCGGTTCTCTCTGCAAGCAATATGTAACGCCGTCTCATTATTTCCATCGATATAGTTAATGTCTGCATTCGCAGCAGGATTTTCTTGCATATGAGAAAGTAAAATCTGCAAAACTTCTGTACTGCCATGATAAGCCGCCATTTGTAATGGGTGATTACAATACATTATTTCCGTTATCACTACCAGTGTTGCCCCCTGGGTTAATAAATACTTCATACACTCCGGATGATTTTTAATGCAGGCGAAATGAAGGGCTGTCATATTCTCAGCGGGTGTATTTACATCAGCTATTAATGACGCGGCTTCCTTCAATAACGCAAGGTTTCCCAGACAAGCTGCCCAATGCAAGGCAGACCAACCTAAATTATCTTCACCTTTAACGTAGTCAATTAAAGAAGTGTTATCGTTTGGAGCATAGCTTTCTTTCATGAGAGGGTATGAAGCAAATAAATTATCTTCACTTTTAACGTAGTCAATTAAAGAAGTGTTATCGTTTGGAGCATAGCTTTCTTTCATGAGAGGGTATGAAGCAGCAAAACTCCTCCCATAAATCACATCGGCACATGCATCTGGTAAATCGGGAACAGAACCATTAATATCATCAAGCATAGTCTCACAAATACCATTATAGACCTCAATCAGATATTGCGTATGTCCAAATAAAGCCAAGTTATGGAATGGATCAGAATACATAAGGGGGTAAAAATTTTCTAATTGAGTTGCATGAAACCAATTTCCACTCTGCATCAACGAAAAGGTTTTTTTATATCCGCACCTGGCGGCAATAAAAAGTGGCGTTTCACTAGCTTGATTAGCAAATTTATCAATGTAAAAGCCATCCATTTCGGCTGCGATTTTGCCAAGCAAATGAAAATAACCGTGACTAGCGATTAATAACATGATGTTATTAAGATTTTTAAAAAGTGAACCGTTTTTATCTTCGGTTTTAATATTTAATTTATTGCCAGGAAAAAACTGTTTTTTTAAAGCAAAAAAACATTCTCCTGCATTGTGTATAGACTGTTTATGCTCTAGATAGAGTTCTTTGATCGTCTCAATATTTTTTTGTTGTACCATAGTGGGCTTACTTTCACAAATTACTGCCAGTCGAGCGCACCAATAAGCCGGTTGAGGAAAAAGTGCTTCATGAAATAGTTTGCACGTATAAGATAAATTCAGCAGTGATTCTTCATCCTCCTCCATGACGATTCTTGTTACTGGCTCAGGCATACTCAAGAGCAAGGACTGAAGCGTTAACCCATTCCCCTCTATTTTTCTTTTTTTAACCGGCCGTTTTTCTTCTTCTACTTCTAACATATTGACGCCTTATTTGTTGATTTATCAATCGAATTTATTAATTTATAACACAATATCTCACATTCCGCAGCATTAAAATGTAAAAAATTGAATTATTCCAGAACGCTATCAGCCTAGCTAAATTTTGAGAAAAAGATCACAGCAAGAAAGAGAAAAGTGATGATCTTCCATGACATAAAGATAAAAACATTCCCTAAAATGGATTTGATATATAGGTTCTTAGCGATTAATAAGTAACTTATTAATTATATATTCGAATATAGTACAACGTTATCCCAACCTACAGGACTAATGTGCTTAACCAAGCTGGAATCAAAGTCCATTGCTGCAAACTCATCCAAATTAATCAATAGGTCAAGCTCTTTAGCCTGCCAGTAAATAACACAGACCATGATAATCGTTAATGAATTGCAATTAATAATCTGTCCTTTGGGTTCTCTGGCTGTAATTTTTCCGCGATTAGCGTAATTGATATCTCGAGCCAGTTGATGGATCTCTTCTCCCTCGCTTTGCGAGGGCAGTATGACTATAACGAAGTAGTCAAACACTGCATCCTCCATCTAAACCTTGTTACAAAAAGCTATCTTACAGAGGTTGCTTAAATATGTGCTGGTCGGAACCGCGGTCGAGACCAATTTTACAAACCTAAAAAACATGGGTCTTATATTGCTTGTAATAAATAAATCCACCTAACTAACAAATGCTGCATTAGTAACCTGTATCTAGTCCTAGTGAATTACCATTATTATCAAATTTTATAATGAATAAAAGATGGGGAAGATAGATCGCTTACGTTAATTGATCTTGCATTTATGATGCTTCTTTAAAGTTTTTATAAGTAATCAAACCGGCTAATAATACTCGATAATCAAGTTTTTCGGTAACTAATTTCACCCAATGCGCGCACCTAGCCAATGGGGCTGGTTAAGATGCGCGCTTTGATTACATAATTAACTTGATCTCAAAAATTAGACTTTGGGTTGTGCTAATTTCTTACGCAAATCATCTGGTAACTGACTTTGATTTAGCTGATATTGTTTTACTTTAAAAAGACATAACCTCAATAAAGAAGGAACATCCGTATTTATTCCGGCTTCTCTCCCGTAGTTAGCTCTTTTATGCGGATCAGTTTCAGCCAGAGCCTTGGCTCCCCCAGGACCAATCTGGTTCCGGCTCACATCGAGCATTTTAAGGCTCGTATTGGACGCCAGGGCCTTGGCTCCCTCAGGCCCAATCTGGTTGTAGCTCACATAGAGCGTTGTGAGGCTCATATTGGACGCCAGCGCCTTGGCTCCCTCAGGACCAATCTGGTTGTGGCTCACCTTGAGTATTGTAAGGCTCGTATTGGACGCCAGGGCCTTGACTCCCTCAAGCCCAATCCGGTTTCCTCTCACATCAAGCGTTCTGAGGCTCTTATTGGACGCCAGAACCTTAGCTCCCTCAGGCCCAATCTGGTTGTCGTTCACATTGAGCGTTGTGAGACTCGTATTGGACGCCAGGGCCTTGACTCCCTCAAGCCCAATCGGGTTGTTGCTCACATCAAGCATTGTGAGGCTCGTATTGGACGCCAAAGCCTTGGCTCCATCATCCTCAATCTGGTTGTGGCTCACATCGAGCGTTGCAAGGCTCGTATTGGATGCCAGAGCCTTGGCTCCCTCATCCCCAATCCGGCTCCCTCTCACATAGAGCGTTGTGAGGCTCATATTGGACGCCAGCGCCTTGGCTCCCTCAGGCCCAATCTGGTTGTAGCTCATTTCGAGCGTTGTGAGGCTCGTAATGGACGCTAAAGCCTTCGCCCCCTCATCCCCAATCCGGCTCCCTCTCACATAGAGCGTTGTGAGGCTCATATTGGACGCCAGCGCCTTGGCTCCCTCAGGCCCAATCTGGTTGTAGCTCATTTCGAGCGTTGTGAGGCTCGTAATGGACGCTAAAGCCTTCGCCCCCTCATCCCCAATCCGGTTCCCGCTCACATCAAGCGTTGTGAGGCTCATATTGGACGCCAGAGCCTTGGCTCCCTCATCCCCAATCCAGTTGAAGCTCACATTAAGCGTTGTGAGGCTCGTATTGGACGCCAGGGCCTTGGCTCCCTCATCCCCAATCCGGTTGAAGCTCACATTAAGCATTATGATTTCACCATGATTATTTAAAAAAGGAATAACCCAATCTCGAATATTCTCATCGGTTAGTTCTAGATCTGCTAAATTTAATTCATTGCTTTTACAAGCTAATGAAAATCTTTGTTTGATTTCATTTGAAAGACCCTGAAATAAACCATCAGGAATCTCATATTCTTTTCTATCTTCCACCATCTATACCTCTTAAAATTAAGCAGGTTTAAAAATAACATAATTTTATTAAAATTTTATTAAGTGTTTGAAGTTCCCCGTATCTCAGGACGATTGCGAGAGTTAAAAGTTACACCAAACATCGGCTTATATAGCAAAGGGCACAGTCAATCGGTGTTTTGCTTTTAAGGATGTTTGATCTAGCAACTCAAGACATCCATATTAATGCCTGTAAATTACGTGGAAAATGGTTTAACAGATACTGACCAACGTCTGAATTTAGCTCAAGACCCCTATTTTGGGCTCGCAATTGGAGAGCTGCCAATTTTTGCGCATCTGTTAATGGCTTCAGGTGGTAAGTTATACCAGATGCGAGCCTTGATTCTAAATCAGGTAAGCTAAAAGCTAATCGCTTTATATTATCATTTCCAGCAATAACTAGACGGGAACGATTTTGTCGAGACTGATTAAAAAGATGGAAAAGCGCCTCTTCCCAGACCTTTATGCCAGCGATCATTTGAATATTATCAATACACACTATGAAGAAATTATCTAAATTTTCCAGGATTTGTGGCGCAAATTGCTGACAATCTCCTAATGGCAAATAAAAAGAAGGAAGTTGTAAGGAGTGAGCGTGTTGGCAACAAGCTTGCAGCAGATGGCTCTTCCCAACGCTGGCAGATCCCCACAAATAAATATATTCAGAAGAAGAACCTGTCACTAAATTAACCAAAGAAGAAACGGCCTCCTGATTATTCCCCACCAGGTAACTTGCAAAAGTTGCTTCATCTCGTAACTGAATGCCTAGGGTTAACTGATCTTGTATTTATGATGCTTCTTTAAAGTTTTTATAGCTAATCAAACCGGCTAATAATACTCGATAATCAAGTTTTTCGGTAACTAATTTCACCCAATGCGCGCACTTAGTCAATGGGGGCTGGTTAAGATGCGCGCTTTGATTACGTAATTAACTTGATCTCAAAAATTAGACTTTGGGTTGTGCTAATTTCTTATGCAAATCATCTGGTAACTGACTTTGATTTAGCTGATATTGTTTTACTTTAAAAAGACATAACCTCGATAAAGAAGGAACATCCGTATTTATTCCGGCTTCTCTCCCGGAGTTAGCTCTTTTATGCGGATCAGTTTCAGCCAGAGCCTTGGCTCCTTTAGGCCCAATCTGGTTGTAGCTCATTTTGAGCGTTGTGAGGCTCGTATTGGATGCCAGAGCCTTAAGCCCCTCAAGCCCAATCTGGTTGTAGCCCACATCGAGCGTTCTGAGGCTCTTATTGGACGCCAGAACCTTGGCTCCCTCACCCCCAATATCGTTGCAGCTCACACCGAGCGTAGTGAGGTTCGTATTGGACGCCAGAGCCTTAAGCCCCTCAAGCCCAATCTGGTTGTAGCCCACATCGAGCGTTCTGAGGCTCTTATTGGACGCCAGAACCTTGGCTCCCTCAGGCCCAATCTGGTTGTCGTTCACATTGAGCGTTGTGAGGCTCGTATTGGACGCCAGAGCCTTGGCTCCCTCATCCCCAATCTGGTTGTTGTTCACTTCGAGCGTTCTGAGGCTCTTATTGGACGCCAGAGCCTTGGCTCCCTCATCCCCAATCTGGTTGTTGTTCACTTCGAGCGTTCTGAGGCTCGTATTGGACGCTAGAGCCTTGGCTCCCTCACCCCCAATATCGTTGCAGCTCACACCGAGCGTAGTGAGGTTCGTATTGGACGCCAGCGCCTTGGCTCCCTCAGGCCCAATCTGGTTGTAGCTCATTTCGAGCGTTGTGAGGCTCGTAATGGACGCTAAAGCCTTCGCCCCCTCATCCCCAATCCGGTTGCTGCTCACCTTAAGCGTTATGATTTCACCATGATTATTTAAAAAAGGAATAACCCAATCTCGAATATTCTCATCGGTTAGTTTTAGAGCTGCTAAATCTAATTCATTGCTTTTACAAGCTAATGAAAGTCTTTGTTTGATTATATTTGAAAGACCCTGAAATAAACCATCAGGAGTCTCATATTCTTTTCTATCTTCCACCATCTATACCTCTTAAAATTAAATAGGTTTAAAAATAACATAATTTTATTAAAATTTTATTAAGTGTTTGAAGTTCCCCGTATCTCAGGACGATTGCGAGAGTCAAAAGTTACACCAAACATCGGCTTATATAGCAAAAAGCACAGTCAATCGGTGTTTTGCTTTTAAGGATGCTTGATCTAGCAACTCAAGACATCCATATAATGCCTGTAAATTACGTGGAAAATGGTTTAACAGATACTGACCAACGTCTGAATTTAGCTCAAGACCCCTATTTTGGGCTCGCAATTGGAGAGCTGCCAATTTTTGCGCATCTGTTAATGGCTTCAGGTGGTAAGTTATACCAGATGCGAACCTTGATTCTAAATCAGGTAAGCTAAAAGCTGGCCTGATGAAAACTCGTTAAAATCAACTTTCATTATCTTAAGCAAAGAGACAATCATGTTTTGATAAATTTTCTGAGGGTTGAGCACGGACAAAAAATCAATGGTACCCTCCGTCTAGCACTACCAATTGCTTTTTCGACTATAATTCCGCCTGACTTAATACCATCTCAGATTCTAACAACTAAAGAAATGCAATTTTAGCATCAAGTGATGGGAAATAAATTCTTTGTTTACCCTGCTGTCTCACACCCACTAACTTGTCGGCCAGTAATTTATTAACCATTCGAGATATAACAGTCCTATTCTTCCTCGTTGTTTCTGCCAGATCAGCAACACTTAACTCACCTTGCTTTGCCAAAGTTTTAATTAGACTAATTTCCCCTTTGGTCAAATTAAACTTTTGTATCCTTTCTTGAGCAAGTGTGGTAATGGTATCTTTGGCTAAATCAATTGAGACTGTTTGCACTAATTTTCCAAGATGCAATCGATTAGTGATCGCATAAATCAAGCCAAAGATGTAACGCAATCTTCCATCGGTCAGGTCATAAAGGTAATCAAAAATATCCTTCCCTATTGGAAAGGTGAAATGCTTTCCTGTCTGATAATAAGCTAACCTTTTGTCAATTAATTCATGATAAAGTAATTTTGTGAGTGGTTTTATAACAATTGTATCACTAATAATGTCATCTAACCTGTCCACTCGCCTTGCAATGAAAGAACGTAAGCCAATATCACCGACTAAAAACCAAGAAATGTTTTCAATTTGGAAATAGTCGCGTGCAGCATTAAATAAGTATTCCAGATGTTCTTCTGTGTGAATTACATCTAAATCGAGATTATTCAGTTGTACGAGAATCCCATTTTTATAACCCAATTTTACTGCTAGAGTTCCTAAATCTTTTAAATGATGGCCCAGGGTTGTAGAAGGAATGAAAACGGGTTGAGTAATTGTGCTTGTTCTACCGTAACTGCCACCCACTGAAAAAGCAGTTATTCCAAAATTGTTGTAGGCTTCAGATAAACGATAAGAAAGGGATTTTGACTCAATGAATGCCTTACTTTTTTTGACCTCTTTCTGGTGGGTTATTTCAAATTCTCGAATCACGGTAGAAATAATAGCCGTTAATAAGCTTTCTAGATTCCAATTTTTTTTCAACGCTAACCTCGTCTCTAGGTGCAAAATACTGATGCTTTTTTTGAGAGAAGAATTTTAAGTAATTGGCAAATGACGTAGTACCTACTCCCCTCGCCCCTTCAATAACTAACCTGATATTTTTGTCATCAAGTATATTTTGGCAAATCCTAATTTCCTCGTTGTGACCTGTGAATAGCTCAAGCGTATTGATAGAAATTGGATTTACTGAGAATGGATAATCTTTATAACCTAGCAGCTCCCATTCCATAATTTAGCTTACCTCAAGTGTTATATTAACGTATATTATATATGCTATGTAACAAAATAAAGATATGTATCAAAAAAATTGACTAGTAATGCAACACGTTCTATTGAGGTTGCTGTGGAAGACAATGGGCCTTATAGTATAAGACTGGCCTGATGAAAACTCGTTAAAATCAACTTAAAAAAGTCGGGACTGTTTTTGTTCTTTTGTTCCGGCAAATATCCCGAATGGCTTATTTTTAGCTTAAAATAGCATGTTTGGCGAACATAATAACGGTACTAACAAATTTGGGCTCAATATGAAATTTTCACCAAACCAGCTAAAAGCTAATCGCTTTATATTATCATTTCCAGCAATAACTAGACGGGAACGATTTTGTCGAGCTTGATTAAAAAGATGGAGAAGCGCCTCTTCCCAGACCTTTATGCCAGCGATCATTTGAATATTATCAATACACACTATGAAGAAATTATCTAAATTTTCCAGGATTTGTGGCGCAAATTGCTGACAATCTCCTAATGGCAAATAAAAAGAAGGAAGTTGTAAGGAGTGAGCGTGTTGGCAACAAGCTTGCAGCAGATGGCTCTTCCCAACGCTGGCAGATCCCCACAAATAAATATATTCAGAAGAAGAACCTGTCACTAAATTAACCAAAGAAGAAACGGCCTCCTGATTATTCCCCACCAGGTAACTTGCAAAAGTTGCTTCATCTCGTAACTGAATGCCTAGGGTTAACTGATCTTGTATTTATGATGCTTCTTTAAAGTTTTTATAGCTAATCAAACCGGCTAATAATACTCGATAATCAAGTTTTTCGGTAACTAATTTCACCCAATGCGCGCACTTAGTCAATGGGGGCTGGTTAAGATGCGCGCTTTGATTACGTAATTAACTTGATCTCAAAAATTAGACTTTGGGTTGTGCTAATTTCTTATGCAAATCATCTGGTAACTGACTTTGATTTAGCTGATATTGTTTTACTTTAAAAAGACATAACCTCGATAAAGAAGGAACATCCGTATTTATTCCGGCTTCTCTCCCGTAGTTAGCTCTTTTATGCGGATCAGTTTCAGCCAGAGCCTTGGCTCCCTCAGGACCATGGTCGTCCCTCACCCAGATCTCTGTACTCGTATTGGACGCCAAGGCCTTGGCTCCCTCAGGACCAATCTGGTTCCGGCTCACTTCGAGCGTTCTGAGGCTCTTATTGGACGCCAGGGCCTTGGCTCCCTCAGGCCCAATCTGGTTGTAGCTCACATAGAGCGTTGTGAGGCTCATATTGGACGCCAGCGCCTTGGCTCCCTCAGGCCCAATCTGGTTGTAGCTCATTTCGAGCGTTGTGAGGCTCGTATTGGATGCCAGCGCCTTGGCTCCCTCAGTATAATGCACCCCTAAATTAAACCACAAAATGAGAAGTGATCCGATTTTTTAAATGTTAAACTATATCAAAAAATAGGACTTTAATTTTATGGGAACAAAGAAAAATTATTCACCGGAATTTAAAGCTAAGGTTGCGTTAGAGGCGATAAAGAATCAAAAAGGCAACGCAGAAATATGTAGCGAGTATCAAATACCCGCTACCAATCTCTATGAATGGCGAGACAAAGTGCTTGGAAATTTAGATCAACTATTTATCCCAGAGAATGAGCATACTAAAAAACAAAAGCTTGTAGAACAAGAAATTGACAATTTGCAGAAGATCATTGGAGAGATGGCAATAGAAAATAATTTTCTTAAAAAAAAATTAAAGAGATAGCTGTAGAGGAAAGAGAAAAAATGTTTGAATTAAATCTTGATCTTTCAATAAGGAAGCAGGCTAATTTATTAAATGTTCCTAGAACTAAACTCTACTATAAACCTATAATGAATGATGATAGCGAAATAGCAAATTTAATTAGAGAAATCTATTTATCATCAGATTGCAGATATGGTTATAGAAAAGTTACAGCCGGTTTACGTCACCAAGGACGTGCAGTCAATAGTAAAAAAGTGTTGAGCATCATGCAAGAAATGGGCATACAGGGCATCTATCCTAAGAAATCCATTTGTACTAGTGCAAAAAATAATGAACATAAAATATATCCTTATTTGTTAGCAGATTTAGAAATTAACAAAATAAATCAGGTGTGGGCAACAGATATAACTTATATTAAAGTGAACAATAAATTTACTTATTTTATGGCAATCATAGATCTATATAGTCGCTATATTATAAGCTATGCTTTATCACATTCTTTAGAAGCAGAATTTTGCATTGCGATATTAGAAGAGGCTTTAAATAAAGGAGCACCAGAAATTTTTAATACTGATCAAGGATGTCAATTTACAAGCAACGATTTTACGTCCAAATTAAGAGATAAGGATATCCATATCAGTATGGATCATAAAGGAAGATGTTTCGATAATATTTTTGTTGAAAGGCTATGGAGGACATTAAAACAGGAAGTTATCTATTATTATCGTCCTGAAAGTATAAAGAGCTTAGAAGATAGATTAACCGACTTTGTGCCCTGGTATAATCATCATAGGCTACATCAGGCTTTAAAATATAGAACACCAGCTTCTTTGTATTTGAGCTAATTTTCTGGGTAAAAAAACGGATCATTTAAAAAAAATGGTTTGACAAAGGGGTGCACTATACAGGACCAATCTGGTTCCGGCTCACTTCGAGCGTTCTGAGGCTCTTATTGGACGCCAGAGCCTTGGCTCCCTCATCCCCAATCCGGTTCCCGCTCGCATAGAGCGTTCTGAGGCTCTTATTGGACGCCAGAGCCTTGACCCCCTCAAGTCCAATCGGGTTGTTGCTCACATCAAGCATTGTGAGGCTCGTATTGGACGCCAGAGCCTTGGCTCCTTCGGGCCCAATCTGGTTGTAGCTCATTTTGAGCGTTGTGAGGCTCGTATTGGATGCCAGAGCCTTAAGCCCCTCAAGCCCAATCTGGTTGTAGCCCACATCGAGCGTTCTGAGGCTCTTATTGGACGCCAGAACCTTGGCTCCCTCACCCCCAATATCGTTGCAGCTCACACCGAGCGTAGTGAGGTTCGTATTGGACGCCAGAGCCTTAAGCCCCTCAAGCCCAATCTGGTTGTAGCTCATTTCGAGCGTTGTGAGGCTCGTAATGGACGCTAAAGCCTTCGCCCCCTCATCCCCAATCCGGTTCCCGCTCACATTAAGCATTATGATTTCACCATGATTATTTAAAAAAGGAATAACCCAATCTCGAATATTCTCATCGGTTAGTTCTAGATCTGCTAAATTTAATTCATTGCTTTTACAAGCTAATGAAAGTCTTTGTTTGATTATATTTGAAAGACCCTGAAATAAACCATCAGGAGTCTCATATTCTTTTCTATCTTCCACCATCTATACCTCTTAAAATTAAATAGGTTTAAAAATAACATAATTTTATTAAAATTTTATTAAGTGTTTGAAGTTCCCCGTATCTCAGGACGATTGCGAGAGTCAAAAGTTACACCAAACATCGGCTTATATAGCAAAAAGCACAGTCAATCGGTGTTTTGCTTTTAAGGATGCTTGATCTAGCAACTCAAGACATCCATATAATGCCTGTAAATTACGTGGAAAATGGTTTAACAGATACTGACCAACGTCTGAATTTAGCTCAAGACCCCTATTTTGGGCTCGCAATTGGAGAGCTGCCAATTTTTGCGCATCTGTTAATGGCTTCAGGTGGTAAGTTATACCAGATGCGAACCTTGATTCTAAATCAGGTAAGCTAAAAGCTGGCCTGATGAAAACTCGTTAAAATCAACTTTCATTATCTTAAGCAAAGAGACAATCATGTTTTGATAAATTTTCTGAGGGTTGAGCACGGACAAAAAATCAATGGTACCCTCCGTCTAGCACTACCAATTGCTTTTTCGACTATAATTCCGCCTGACTTAATACCATCTCAGATTCTAACAACTAAAGAAATGCAATTTTAGCATCAAGTGATGGGAAATAAATTCTTTGTTTACCCTGCTGTCTCACACCCACTAACTTGTCGGCCAGTAATTTATTAACCATTCGAGATATAACAGTCCTATTCTTCCTCGTTGTTTCTGCCAGATCAGCAACACTTAACTCACCTTGCTTTGCCAAAGTTTTAATTAGACTAATTTCCCCTTTGGTCAAATTAAACTTTTGTATCCTTTCTTGAGCAAGTGTGGTAATGGTATCTTTGGCTAAATCAATTGAGACTGTTTGCACTAATTTTCCAAGATGCAATCGATTAGTGATCGCATAAATCAAGCCAAAGATGTAACGCAATCTTCCATCGGTCAGGTCATAAAGGTAATCAAAAATATCCTTCCCTATTGGAAAGGTGAAATGCTTTCCTGTCTGATAATAAGCTAACCTTTTGTCAATTAATTCATGATAAAGTAATTTTGTGAGTGGTTTTATAACAATTGTATCACTAATAATGTCATCTAACCTGTCCACTCGCCTTGCAATGAAAGAACGTAAGCCAATATCACCGACTAAAAACCAAGAAATGTTTTCAATTTGGAAATAGTCGCGTGCAGCATTAAATAAGTATTCCAGATGTTCTTCTGTGTGAATTACATCTAAATCGAGATTATTCAGTTGTACGAGAATCCCATTTTTATAACCCAATTTTACTGCTAGAGTTCCTAAATCTTTTAAATGATGGCCCAGGGTTGTAGAAGGAATGAAAACGGGTTGAGTAATTGTGCTTGTTCTACCGTAACTGCCACCCACTGAAAAAGCAGTTATTCCAAAATTGTTGTAGGCTTCAGATAAACGATAAGAAAGGGATTTTGACTCAATGAATGCCTTACTTTTTTTGACCTCTTTCTGGTGGGTTATTTCAAATTCTCGAATCACGGTAGAAATAATAGCCGTTAATAAGCTTTCTAGATTCCAATTTTTTTCAACGCTAACCTCGTCTCTAGGTGCAAAATACTGATGCTTTTTTTGAGAGAAGAATTTTAAGTAATTGGCAAATGACGTAGTACCTACTCCCCTCGCCCCTTCAATAACTAACCTGATATTTTTGTCATCAAGTATATTTTGGCAAATCCTAATTTCCTCGTTGTGACCTGTGAATAGCTCAAGCGTATTGATAGAAATTGGATTTACTGAGAATGGATAATCTTTATAACCTAGCAGCTCCCATTCCATAATTTAGCTTACCTCAAGTGTTATATTAACGTATATTATATATGCTATGTAACAAAATAAAGATATGTATCAAAAAAATTGACTAGTAATGCAACACGTTCTATTGAGGTTGCCGAGGAAGACACAAGAAATTATCTAAATTTTCCAGGACTTGTGGCGCAAATTGCTGACAATCCCCTAATGGCAAATAAAAAGAAGAAAGTTGTAAGGAGTGAGCGTGTTGGCAACAAGCTTGCAGCAGATGGCTCTTCCCAACGCTGGCAGATCCCCACAAATAAATATATTCAGAAGAAGAACCGGTCACTAAATTAACCAAAGAAGAAACAGCCTCCTGATTATTCCCCACCAGGTAACTTGCAAAAGTTGCTTCATCTCGTAACTGAATGCCTAGGGTTAATTGATCTTGCATTTATGATGCTTCTTTAAAGTTTTTATAGCTAATCAAACCGGCTAATAATACTCGATAATCAAGTTTTTCGGTATCGAATTTCAAGTATACTTTAGTTACTTTTTTCTTGAATGTTATAATTAACCTACAGGTAGCTCTTCTGCGACTAAACATTACCTACAAGCAGAATAGTTACAACTCACTAATACACAAATTTGGAGGCAGTATAAAACTGAAAATACCATGGTAAAATCCGAATTAATTATGCTGCTTGCAGAGAAATTAAAAACACTACCCATCAAGGACGTGGAGATGGGAACTAATCAAATTATCGAGTGCTTGGGGAATGAGCTTAGCAATGGCGGTAGAATAGAGATTCGAGGATTTGGCAGCTTCTGTTTACATTACCGACCTGCTCGTAATGCCCACAACCCAAGAACAGGTGAAATGGTAACCACCATTCCTAAATACACACCTTATTTCAAGCCAGGCAAGGATTTGCGGCAACGCGTCAATTCCTCTATTGCTCTTTTTGATATTAAAGAAGATTTACCCGATGCGGAAGAAGAATAATTTTTCATATTAATTAATGTTTATAAAAATTTTGCCTATTCCGGAATTCTTGTGGTTCAAAAAACATAATGGCTTACTTATACTTCACTGGTATCACGTAGTAAATCTTCCAATTGATGTATGTCGATTTTTGCAATGGTAGCCACATTTTCTTTTTTTATTCCAGCGTCGAGCATATTCAACACCATCTCACGTATCGCTCGTTGTTCGCCAATTTGGATACCGCGTTGCTCACCGCGTTGCTCACCAATTTGGATACCACGCTGTTCACCAATTTGGATACCACGCTGTTCACCTTCTAATACAAACTGCTGTGCTAGTGTCATAACTTCTCCTCGTAATCTCTCTGAAAGATGTTGGTTCGCTGCTTCTATAAACAACGTCTTATTTTCTGCTTCGAGTTCATTAACAACATAATTTATCACAGTTCCAGCATAGTCACCACCATCGTTGACTTCAAGTTCGTTAAGCCAGGGTAAGATTTTCTGCAGAAATTGGACAAAATCCTGTACATGACGGTATTTTAGAACAAGCTCAAATAAACCAACCCAACGATGCTGCTCAATGTCATTATCTGGTAAGCGGTGAATATCGATAAAAGATACATCTTTTGTGAAGATGGACTTAACTAAATGTTTATTCTTACCAAAAAGATCGAAAAAATTTAAGGGCGCGTTCCAGATTTTTTTTCCAGCATATATGACGATAGGATAGACGACTGGCAATGGTGTTTTTGGGTACTGTTTACGATGTAAATCAAAAAAACTGTGCATGTACCCCATTAGTCGAAGAAGCATGTCTTTATCAATCTTGCCTTGCATTTCACACAAAATGTAAATAAAGGCGGTAGCGTCTTTGTAACGTACTGAGTATAACAAATCGGTTTCAGAGTTCCGGTAATTCTTGCTCACAAAGGAGTTTTTTTCAATTTTCAGTGTCGATAGATCCATATTTTTTAGAATATCCTGGGGGAAGTGTGCTTGGAGTAAGTCCCGCATAACACGAGGGTCTGTGAAAGCTATTTTGAATAGCTTATCCATGGGTTGGTGAATTTTTTTAGGCATCGGTGCGTATCACTTCGTAGTTGTTATAAGTCTTGGCTCTTCTGGAATCCCTGCGGTAAAGGGGAACCTCTTTCAACTGGAATTCCGGAAAAACCAAAAAATTTTGAGTATCGTGTAATAGCAAATGGATGAAAGGGCGCAGAGCAAGTCCTGGATTCAACATCCAGGACCAGACCACACCCCCTCAGATCATTGTCTTGGCCAACTGCATTATCAAATCAGACCACTCCTGCGAGTACTCAGTCGCGATTTTTGGCAGCACTTGATTTTGGTGATGATTAATCATTCCCGACATCTGACTACCAACAAAAATAATTTTTTGGAAAAGCGCAACTTGATGCGAAGAAAGGTTCATTTTTGACGAACGTTTAGGTAGACTCCTCTGAGCCATGTTTACCTCCTCTTTAGGGTGAACGTGGTTAGCATTGGGGGGTGTTATCTCACCTTCCCAATGCGCTTGATATTTCAGCTTAATTTAAGGAAAAATGCAAATTATATTTTCCTAAAAATATAAAGAGCAGAATTTGGCCATTCTGCTCTTAAAAATCAGAATTGCTCTAGCTATAGATTTTCAGAAAAATAACTTATTTTCTTCTTCAAAAATATTTGCCTCTTCTAGTAATCAAAAATACAAGTGTTATATTAACGTATGTTATATATATGCTATGTAACAAAATAAAGATATGTATCAAAAAAATTGACTAGTAATGCAACACGTTCTATTGAGGTTGCTGTGGAAGACACAACTTAAAAAAGTCGGGACTGTTTTTGTTCTTTTGTTCCGGCAAATAGGCTTATATAGCAAAGAGAAGAAAATAACTCGACAATTTTAAAATAAACCGATAGTATTCAAGAGATTAACTCACTTAGTTTATTAGATTTTTGATGATGGGCAATAAACTTACTTATAAAAAAGCAGGCGTTGATATTCATGCAGGTAGCCAGCTAGTAAATCGAATAAAGCCAATCGCAGCAGAAACTTACCGTAAGGGTATGCTAAGCTCTATTGGTGGTTTTGGTGCACTATTTGAGCTTCCATTAGATCAATACCAACAGCCAGTGCTTGTGTCCTCTACTGATGGTGTTGGCACAAAACTGAAACTCGCCATTGAAATGGATAAGCATGACACTATCGGTATTGATTTAGTCGCTATGTGTGTGAATGATGTTATTGTCCAGGGTGCGCAGCCATTGTTCTTTCTAGATTACTTTGCGACCAGCAAGTTGGACTTGGTCAGAGGTGAAAGCATCATAACCGGCATAGCAAAAGGCTGCAAAGAAGCAGGCGTTGCTTTAGCCGGTGGCGAAACAGCTGAAATGCCAGGGATATATGCTAACAATGACTATGATTTGGCTGGTTTTGTTGTGGGTGTTGTTGAGAAGCAACAGATTATTACAGGGCAAAAAGTAACACCTGGCAATATTCTAATTGCATTACCTTCATCAGGATTACACTCTAACGGCTACTCCCTAGTTAGGGAAATCATATCTCTTAATAAATGCACTCTCAACTCACCTTTTGGCAAATGTACCCTAGGCGAAGTCCTTTTGACGCCAACAAGAATTTATGTAAAAGCTATACTCGAACTAATTCAAGCTGTTCAAGTCAATGCATTAGCACACATCACTGGTGGGGGGATAGTTGAAAACTTACCAAGGGTGCTCCCTGACTTCACACAAGCAATCCTTGATACCCAAAGCTGGCAAATACCTGAAATCTTCAATTGGCTGCAAGCAAAAGGCAACATAGACTCTAGTGAAATGTGGAAAACATTTAATTGTGGGGTAGGAATGATCATCTGTATCAATAAACAGGATTATGCCAATACTATGAAAATTCTAGAAAAGCAAGGGGAAAAACCTTGGATGATTGGTGAAATTATGGAAAATTCAGAGCAAATTCCTTCTGTGAGTATTAAATAAATGGAAAGCCAACGATCATTGGCAAAACTTATTGTTCTTATATCAGGCAATGGTTCAAATCTGCAGGCAATCATTAATGCTGTCAACAACCATCGGCTTCTTGTAGACATCTCGGCGGTTATCAGCAGCAATCCAAATGCCTATGGTTTGCAACGAGCTAAAAATGCTAATCTCAATTGCCATATTCTGTCTCCTAAAGATTTTCAAACTAGAGAATCCTATGATCAGGAGTTGGCAGACACCATTTTTCAATTTCAACCAGATCTTATTGCACTGGCTGGCTTTATGCATATACTAGGAAATAACTTTCTTAGAAAATTTGAGAATAAAATTTTAAATATTCATCCTTCCTTATTGCCTAAATATCCAGGCCGTAATACACATTCACAGGCTATCGCAGATGGTGCTTTTGAGCATGGATGTAGCATCCACTTTGTTAATGAAAATTTAGATGCTGGCCCTTTAATTGCGCAAGCAACAGTAACAGTTGACAAGGAGGATACCGCTGAGATATTAAAGCAAAAGGTGCATATAGCAGAACATTTCCTCTACCCTACTGTTCTGAATTGGTTTGTTCATAAGAGAGTAGTCTTAATTGGAAAACAAGTGCTCATTGATAATATAGAATTACCGCCTACAGGCTTTAAATTTAAAAACGTACATGCAATAGGTTAGCAACAGGGAGTTTAGCGTATCGAATTTCAAGTATACTTTAGTTACTTTTTTCTTGAATGTTATAATTAACCTACAGTAGCTCTTCTGCGACTAAACATTACCTACAAGCAGAATAGTTACAACTCACTAATACACAAATTTGGAGGCAGTATAAAACTGAAAATACCATGGTAAAATCCGAATTAATTATGCTGATTGCAGAGAAATTAAAAACACTGCCCATCAAGGACGTGGAGACAGGAACTAATCAAATTATCGAGTGCTTGGGGAATGAGCTTAGCAATGGCGGTAGAATAGAGATTCGAGGATTTGGCAGCTTCTGTTTACATTACCGACCTGCTCGTAATGCCCACAACCCAAGAACAGGTGAAAGGGTAGCCACTATTCCTAAATACACACCTTATTTCAAGCCAGGCAAGGATTTGCGGCAACGCGTCAATTCCTCTATTGCTCTTTTTGATATTAAAGAAGATTTACCCGATGCGGAAGAAGAATAATTTTTCATATTAATTAATGTTTATAAAAATTATGCCTATTCCGGAATTCTTGTGGTTCAAAAAACATCATGGCTTACTTATACTTCACTAGTATCACGTAGCAAATCTTCCAATTGATGTATGTCGATTTTTGCAATGGTAGCCACATTTTCTTTTTTTATTCCAGCGTCGAGCATATTCAACACCATCTCACGTATCGCTCGTTGTTCGCCAATTTGGATGCCGCGTTGCTCGCCAATTTGGATACCACGTTGCTCACCAATTTGGATACCGCGTTGCTCACCAATTTGGATACCACGCTGTTCACCTTCTAATACAAACTGCTCTGCTAGTGTCATAACTTCTCCTCGTAATCTCTCCCAAAGAACTGCTTTCTAAGCCGTTGATTTAATATCGTTTTTAACAAGACTAAATCCTAATGTTTTCGCCTTCAAATCTAAATTTCTTATCATGCGGTCACGGTACCTCTCTTCATAGTAAATTTGTCCAAGATCATTAAACTCAGCCCCCTGCTTGATCATGTTAAAAATAATCGTTCCTAATTTATGGGCTGTAGCAGTAATTGCCTTTGGTGCTCCCAGCCTAGATTTTATACGACGGAAAAAAGCGCCCAGAGCACTGTCACTATGATGAAGCGTACTTGCTGCAATACGTAAAGTAGAGGCAGCATAATTTGCTGTGCGCTTGCTTTTACTACCTAACCGTTTTCCTCCAGACACTTTATTCCCAGGGCATAATCCTAACCATGAAGCAAATTGTTTGCTGCTTTTCCATCTGCTTAAATCAAGCCCTATCTCAGAAACAATTTTTAGTGCACTTGATGCTTCAATCCCTGGAATAGCTGTTAAATCTACACCAGTAATACGAATTAAATGAGATGCAGCATCAAATGATAATTTGTTCTTGCAATGAGATTTAGATTTTTGTTTAGTCGGCTTCTCTTTCGGTTCAGATTTGTTATCAACTAAACAATTCTCAAATGTAGATAATTGTTCTTCAATTTTTTTATCACATATCTTTATTTTGCTTTTATAAGTGTCATAGAGCTCTAAAGCTTGAGTTAATGCAAAAACATGCTCTTCACGATAATGACCGGTTAATGATTTCTCTATTATCTCCTGTGAATTTTTACAACGGTAATCTCGATAACTGGCTAATATTTTAGGATCACGCTCTCCTTCAACAATGGCTTGAATAATTCGCATCCCTGTCTCACCTGTAATATCACTTAGAACATTGTGCAGTTGTATATTCATTTGACTCAGTGCCTTTTGCATATGTTGTATATGACTTGATCCTCGCTCAATCAACATACTCCTTTGCCGCAGATAAGAACGTAACGCACAAACTTGTTCATTTGGCCGAAAGGCTCCACTTAGCAAGCCATAAGTATGTAGCTGCTGAATCCATTGGCAATCTAATATATCTGTCTTGCGCCCACTGACATTTTTTACATGACGTGCATCAACTAGTTTTACTTCAAAACCAAGAGATTCCAATAATTCATACACCGGGATCCAATAAACTCCTGTTGATTCCATGGCTACTGTTTCAATTCCACATTTCTTTAACCAGTTAGCCATTTCATGCAAATCCGCTGTAAAACTTCCAAATTCTCGTATGCAAATTTCATCGCTTCCTTCTGGTACTGCAACCCAATGGGATTTTGAACCAATGTCAATCCCAGCAGCCATTTTATTAATATGTTCTAGATGGGGAGGTAATTTATTTTGTGTTTGATCACTTTTTTTCTTTGACTTGCTTTGCCTTTTTTGAGTATCTTTACGCATATCATTTTTTTCCTATTTAAATTGAATTGAAGAATGATATGCTCGTGGAGCAGGGGTTTATTACGAAGCTATCTCCCAAGCGGGATAGTGCCGTAGCACTTCACCAATGATATTGTCGCTAAACCCCTGTAACCATACTCTGCGTCAGGCATAAAGCACTAATGTCTTACCGGCTTTTTCAACACAAACATATCCTTGGCAATTTTAACTTATGATGTTTGAGTTGTTACACTAAAAGATATGAATTCGTAATAGTTAAAGTTCTTTTCAGATATTTGACCCGAAGGGTCTGGGTTGCTCTGAAAGATGTTGGTTCGCTGCTTCTATAAACAACGTCTTATTTTCTGCTTCGAGTTCATTAACAACATAATTTATCACAGTTCCAGCATAGTCACCACCATCGTTGACTTCAAGTTCGTTAAGCCAGGGTAAGATTTTCTGCAGAAATTGGACAATATCCTGTACATGACGGTATTTTAGAACAAGCTCAAATAAACCAACCCAACGATGCTGCTCAATGTCATTATCTGGTAAGCGGTGAATATCGATAAAAGAGATGTCTTTTGTGAATATGGATTTAACTAGATGTTTATTCTTACCAAAAAGATCGAAAAAATTTAAGGGCGCATTCCAGATTTTTTTTCCAGCATATATGACGATAGGATAGACGACTGGCAATGGTGTTTTTGGGTACTGTTTACGATGTAAATCAAAAAAACTGTGCATGTACCCCATTAGTCGAAGAAGCATGTCTTTATCAATCTTGCCTTGCATTTCACACAAAATGTAAATAAAGGCGGTAGCGTCTTTGTAACGTACTGAGTATAACAAATCGGTTTCAGAGTTTCGGTAATTCTTGCTCACAAAGGAGTTTTTTTCAATTTTCAGTGTCGATAGATCCATATTTTTTAGAATATGCTGAGGGAAGTGTGCTTGGAGTAAGTCCCGCATAACACGAGGGTCTGTGAAAGCTATTTTGAATAGCTTATCCATGGGTTGGTGAATTTTTTTAGGCATCGGTGTGTATCACTTCGTAGTTGTTATAAGTCTTGACTCTTCTGGAATCCCTGCGGTAAAAGGGGACTTCTTTCAACCACAGGAATTTCCGGAAAAACCAACGAATTTTGAGTGTCGAGTAATAGCAAATGGATGAAAGGGCGCGGAGCAAGTCCTGGATTCAACATCTAGGACCAGACCACACCCCCTCAGATCATTGTCTTGGCCAACTGCATTATCAAATCAGACCACTCCTGCGAGTACTTGGTTGCGATTTTTGGTAGCACTTGATTTTGGTGATGATTAATCATTCCCGACATCTGGCTACCAACAAAAATAATTTTTTGGAAAAGCGCAACTTGACGCGAAGAAAGGTTCATTTTTGACGAACGTTTAGGAGGAAATGCCCTTAACTTATTTTATTTGCAGCAAACCACTCATAATAGCCAACAAAGTCATTTCCACCTCATTCTTAACTTCAAGTTTATTAAAAATATTACTTCGATATGTACTAATGGTTTTAGAACTTAAAAAAAGTTTGCTAGCAATTTCCTTCGGGCTTAAACCCCGCACAATCATAAGTACCACCTGTAATTCTCGGCTAGAAAGCCTTCTAAATGGCGAAGGCTTTTCCTCCATAACGGTAGATGCGGCAAGATGATTAGCAATGTCAGCAGAAACATAACGTTCACCGTTTCTGATTGCTTTTATTGCCTGAAGAATTTCTTCTTGATTTGTATTCATTGAGAGGGTACCATGAACGCCACTTTTCAATAAATAGCCGAGAATAACCTCATTCAAACAATCAGTAAGCACTAAGACTTTCACTGTTTTGTGACGACGCATTAACTTATTAATACCATCTAACACATAAACATCAAATTTATTCATGCTGACTATAGCAACATCGGTCTTTAGTTCCTGCGTTTTGCTTATTGCCTCTTCACAACTGATGGCTTCACCTATAATCTGTACATTCTTGGCATCACGTAAAATATATTTAATTCCACAGCGTATAAGATCATAACTATCGATCAACATTATATTTAGCATCTTCAATACTCCACATGTCGACGCGAGACAAGTGCTATTAGTTTTTTATTTATTATAATGTCATTTTACTTATATGGCTATCAAAGATGGAAATATGGTTAAGGCTCTGCAAAAGAATACATAAGACATGCACCTAATTGTTTATATAAATCGAATATCAACCTACAAAGAGCGAGGTTTTCATTTTGCCATCACTTGTCAAAAAAGAGTGTTGCGTCATTTTTGGTGGGTGACCTAAGCGAGTTAAACTTGAGTATTTCTTCTCTAAATTAAGTAACCCTTCTTCAGCATTTTGAGCTCTTTGCAAATTATGTAATGATTCTGATTCCAGGCGAATAACTTTATCATTCAAAGTTTTTAGAGTAGTATACAGATAGCTGTTCTCAGCGCGCAGTAATTTGACGTCTGCCAAAATCTCACGTAGCGCTGAATCTTCTATCTTCTGATCTATTAAATGAGAAGTTGGCCTAGGTTTAGGATCAGGCGTTTTACATCTAGTTTCAACAGTGGTTTGCCGAAAAAAGTTTGCGACTTGATATTTTTCTTTTTGTAATATGGTTTTTAATGTCCAATAGAAATTATTTATATCTATAAATTTTAACCAATTAATTAGGGGTAAATTTAAATTTTCTATATAACAAGTAAGCTTATCAAAAACCACCAAAGGATCTTGACTTTGTAAAATGGTGTGGATATTTCTTATGTCGTTTTGTCGCTCTTTTGATATATCTTTGAAGGCATGGAATTGCTTAATATAAGTCTGAAGAGCAGCCTTAATGTCATTTTTTAATTCTTCTAAAATCATAGTAGTGTTCTCTTAGTTTTTTAGTTAATTTAAAATTGAGCATGAAATAAATTTTCTCTTTGGTAACCTTACAGCTACATTTTAGGTATTGTCGATTTTCCATCCGCTTGAGTCTCATTGAAACAAAATAAAAGCGCACGACATTTTGTCTCATGAATAAATGTATCTGCGCATTTCTCAATTGATAAAGCCCTTTCTTGCAGATAGCTAGGAGCATACTTTTTTATCAGCGTTAACGGAAGGATCAGTTTTTTGTCTATATCTACTCCTCTATTTAGGTTTGTTTTTAAATAAGAAATGAAAAAATCTTGCCAAAAGGAACTTGCGGAAGCTACTTTATTTTTATCTTTCTCAGCTAGATTTTCAATCTTATTTAGAATTATACTAAAATTGTTCATTTTAAGATTAAACTCACCATTGACTAACAATGAATGGTATAGAGCTGTTATTTCTGAAACCACGTCTAACTTAGTTAAAGTATTTCCTGAATCCTCTATCTTAGTAGGCTGCGCGTTGTTCAACAGTAATTTTGAAGCAATATTCGGTTCTTCCGGAGTTCCCGTGGTTGACAAGATTTTCTCCTTTTGAAAAAGGGGGATGAAGGGGGATTTCTTTAAAATACCAAAGGGATTCTGTGAGTGCCTAATATTCGTGGTCGAAGATATATTATCATTTTCTTGAGGCAAATTTTGTTTGTTACTTCGTTCCACATCATGTTCTAAAAAGGCCGAAAATATATTTTTAATTGACAGCCATTTTTTTAATAAATTGTTATCAACACTTCTTTCTTTAAATAATTTATCTATTGAAATTATCATTTCTTCAACAGTTTGTTTAAGAAGGGGTAATCTTAAAACATCTTTATCCAAATGAAAATTCAATCGAGTTTGCAGTTGCTGCGCAAGCAATAAAGCGTAACCTAATTTTAGTTCCAAGACATTAGTTAGACATTTTCCCATTGCTCCTTGCCAAGCTTGCAAAAATGGATTCCTACTAAAATAAAATAATTTAGTTATCCAGGGTATCATCTGCGCTTTAGCATTTTTTCCTTCTTGAATTAAAGAATTTTCATGCTCATTTAATCTCTGCCAGTAGTCAGAATTTATAAAATCCATTATAGGTAGTTGTCCTTGAGGTTGATTATTATTTAATTGACGCATTCTTGCCAATAAATAAAACTTCTCCTTGAAGAAATTAGCTCTGAATTTCTTTTCTGGAAACAACCAACTAAAAAAATTTTTTGTATTATCTAGCATTGAATATGCTCTCATGGCAGCAGGTATAATTACAGGTCTATTGTCTACTCTGAAAACCGAGAAATGTTCATCTTCTTTTAACCAAAGTAATTTTTTTAATTTATTTTGCTGCTTCTCCGAACCCTGGGTTAAAATAAAATGATGAAAATCATTGAAAATTTCTGGTGTTAGCTGGTGCCTAGGCTCTTTAATGTTGATTGAAATTGGAATATTTATTTGATTTAATTCTTTAATTATACAAACAGTAATGTCATCACAAGTTATATCCTTTTCATTGGAAGCAACTTTCAGACGAGAAAGCATTGCATCACATAAAGTAATTTTCTCTTGCTTTATTTCATTTGCTAAAATATTAAGATAATTTTTTAACTTAAAGGATACCTTATCTGCTAATTGAGATTGATAATATTTCAACTCAGTTCGTGCTAATTTATAATATTCTTCAAAAATAGGGAGAATGAGACGAGCTGACGCTTGAATAGCCATACTTGAGATGTGGTTAGTTGTCTGATTAAGCTTCCAAAAATTATGCAGTCCGTTAATTTTGGCTTTATTGCCATTATCTAAGAGCCATTTTTGCCAAATCTCTTCGGTCAATACTTTCTGTATTGCTAGATATTCTTGTTGGTTTTTACTTTGTCTACAATCAGATAAATAGTCATTCAGATTTTTTTTGAATGCATTAGAATCAGTTTTACGAATATTCTTGAGTAAAACTTTTTTATGTTCTATTGTGCTTTTACCCGTTATACTCGGACATACGTGTTGAATTTTTTCTTTTTCTACATTAGCTTTACTTAATATATCTAACGATTTTAAACTGAAAGATTTTAACTTGTTATTGTTGATTGCTTTAAGCAATTCTTTATTTGGCAGCGTGAAACCCATTGTATTTCTCCTCGTTTATGAGCAACTATTTTCGAATAATTTTTAAAGAAAATCTTTATGGGTATTTTTACTTAAGAAACTTTACTCAGGACAAGCCGCGGGACGATGGGCGCACGTTATGAGCTGGCGAGAATGACAGAGCAGAACTCTCGCTTCTTCGTTAACGCAATAACGTGAAAAAAGCGGAAACTGCTGTTACTTTAAACCTTAACCTGAAGGCTCACGTAGAAACCATTGAAATGGACGTCTAATGTTTGTGATCTATTGATCGAATTATTTACCTCTACCGCTGATACCCTTTCTACGAAATTAAAATAATAGCTAACCATATAACCTACTTCTGCTGTCCATTTTGTATGCGAACAGTTGCATTTCTGATAGGTATAATCCAACCCTAACCTGGCGTCAATGTTGGGGACAATTGTGTTTCTGTGGGCAAAATCAATACTCGATTCTTCTTGTGTTTTTTTTGTAAATTGTGAATTAACTAGTACTTGATCTATATTACTTTCCATCACAGTCGCCGTAGCTGTTCGAGTAAACGCTTCGAATAGATTCTTTTTCATATTCCCGGCAATCACACTTGAGGAAATATTACCTACTAATCCAAAACCCCAGCGTAAATAATAGGCAAAATCAATTCCAAAATGTGGCCCTAGTCCGGAGTAGTTTGTTCTTTGATTTACCACCTCGGTCAAATCGACAAACAAAGCAGTAGTGATGTTTGTGTTTGGATTGATACCTTCTAAAACAACATCATCAGGACTAAATGACGTATGGTTATACATGACATTCAACTGGTCATTTAATCTTACAAAGCGTAATCCAGCGTAATACTTAATTCTTGTACGACATCCTAGGTTTATACTTTGATTAAAATCTAAATCAATAGCATCGTGATTAACTGTTAATCTGGCTGTAGAGCAATTAGGTTCTATAGGCCGTGGTATAGCTGTTCCAGGCATACTTGGTATCCCAAGGGTTATCGATGAATCCAAAAGAAATGGATTGCTGATAGTTAATACTGCAGATGTTGGCCACTTATCTGATAGCATTGGTAATATAATTTCATGACGTTGAGCACAAATAGATTGATGATAATTCAGAATATTGACTTGTACCTCATTACCAGTAAAGGGGATGATATAACCTATTTTAAATTTATAATTCCACCTATTATCAGCACAGGCAGGTCGAAATCGACAACCATGAAAGTCATGCAAGTCAATTATTTCACTTGTGGGATTGGTAAGTGCAAAATTATCTTGAGTAAGAGATGTATTCCAATGCAATGCGGTTATCCCGATATTCAATCCCCCATATAATGAAGGAATGTTGACATCGTATAACGTTGCGCCTGTTGGAAGTGCTGCATAGGAATTGCTTATAAAAATTGTTAGGGTCGAAAAGAGGCAATACTTAAAAATGAAATTCCTATTCTTAGCCTTTTTCATCAAAACTCCTTGTTATTAGAGAAGGCATAAAATGCGATTAAAGCATGGGAAAGTTATTCGGGCCATATTCCATATTGTTAATGAGAAGATATAAAAAAACGCGCTGAATTGCTCAGCGCGTTTCCTATAGGACAGCAGCTCAATTATAGAGCAACTTGAACGCCTACGACTGGACCATCGAAGCTGATGTCAAGTGTACGACGTGTACGAAACTCAGGAGCAACTGCTTCAATGATTGAATTTCTATCAACTACATTAAAGTAGTGGCTAACCAGGTATGCCACTTCAATGCTCACTTTACTCCGAGAACAGTTACAGAACTGATACGTCCAATTTACACCAAGTTTCGCCTCAAGATTTGGAACCACTCTGGTTTCATCAGGATGATGAAAAGAGAGCCTAACTTCCCGAGTCTTTAAATCCTTTTCATTGGTTGTTACATTGGCCACTGCACTCTCAACACCACCAAAGGTAGTAGCAAGGAATGGAGCAGTAACAAGTGCAGTACCCTTAATTTGCTTTTCTGGCTCAATAGCTATGCGAGAGTGCAAGTGACTATTAGCCTCGCCCACCAACAAGGAGGTAGATGCGTAACCTACTATACCAAACCCACCACATAGGTTATATTCTCCATCGATCCCGAAGCTGGGACCAATACCATTGAATCTGCTCCTTGTATCAACATTAGCACGAATATTAGCAACTTCTTTTTTGTTCAAGTTAACTAAAGCAGCTCCGATAGCCGTATCAGTTGTACCAGTAAGACCATTTTCAGAGCTAGAAGTAACTGTTCCATTAAAGGAGCCAATTACAGCAAAAGGATCATCCCAGTGTTGATTATCTTTCTCTTTAAGCTTAGCTTTAGCTCTAACATGTGAATCAACATTCCTTTTTAAGTTGGCCCAACGTAAACCACCAAACCAATGAAGACGGGTGTTACAGCCAATATTCACGGATTGCCCAACATCTAAGTCCCAAGTATTAAGCTCGAAACGAGTTCTTGCGTGAACTTCCTTAATGTCATTTGGTCCTACGTCAACTGTAAGAGTGCAGGGATGTTCGACATTACCGCTAAAGGAAACGTTATTCGTATTACCAGCATCATTAGTTGTAACAGCTGTTCCCTCTATACCGATATTTGAGAGTGGGAAATCCCAAGTAAATGGCATAGTGTTTCCAATTTGAGAGAGAGGGAAGAAGGTTGGGAGCGAAGGCCCATCTACCCTATTTCTTCTACTACGACTATAGTTCGTATAGGTTAGAGTTATATCATTACCACTACATGGGAAAATATAACCTATATTTGCTCTCCATGCCCAATCATATCTATGTCGGTTATGACGGAAGGAGCCGTTGAATTCAGCATCATCTGTCGTTACCTCATTAAATTTGTCAAAAGAATTAGCAAACTCTAATTCGGGTGATGAGACCCTCCAGTATAAACCCATTAAACCAAAGGTGAAGCCACCACAATAAGAAGGGACGCATACGTCACATCTGGACGATGCCCCCGTTGGGAGTGCAGCAAAAGAATTCGCAGCATACCCGGAGAGTAATACTGCTAATCCTACAGTCAGTTTCTTCATAATTCATTCCTCGTTTGAATTGTTAGTTCCATGAAAACTGTAATTCACTTACAAACAAATAAGTGTAGGAGTGATACACTTAATGAACTCTTAATTTAGCACAAAAAAGAAAAAAATAAAGAAAATTTTATTGAATGTTAACTTTAGGGAGATCCAAGGATGAAATTCTTACTTTTTCAATGCATTGTGCTAAGATATTTTTACTTAAAGTCATGGATGTGAGTACTGTTTATGAAAGCAATTGTTTATTTGCATCATGGAGGTCCAGAGGTACTGCGACCTAAAAATGTCACTAAGCCTTCTCCCGGTCCAAATGAATATCTAGTTCATGTATGCGCCACTACAGTTAATAGAACTGACATCGTTCAACGACGGGGAGGTTATAACATTACAAATCCTGCCCCAATTTTAGGCCATGAGATCGCCGGTGAAATTATCGCTAAAGGCAAAAATACTAAGCGATTTCAAAGAGGGGAGCGGATTTTTGGCTTGGTGGATGGTGGTGGATATGCAGAATTTTGCGTGATTGATGAAGATCTAGCCCTACCTATACCAGATCACTGGAGCTATGAGTATGCCTCGGCTGTTCCTAAAAATTTCATTGCCGCAAATGAAACTCTTTTTAATCAGGGCAATTTGAAAAAAGGGGAAAGTGTTCTTATTCATGCCGGTGGTAGCGGGGTAGGAACAGCAAGTATTCAATTAGCACACTATGTAGGTGCCAAAATTTTTATTACGGCTGGTAGCGATGAAAAAATTGCTAAGGCGTTGGAAATAGGCGCAAATACAGGCATCAATTATCATACCCATGATTTTGCCTATCATATACAAACCCTTACTGATCATTTAGGGGTTGATGTTATTCAAGATTTTATTGGTGGAAAATATCTTATACGCAATATTAATTGCTTAAAGGAAGGGGGCAGATTAATTTTAGTCTCTCTATTAGATGGTAGTAAAGGGGATATCAATCTTGCGCAAATATTAACTAAGAAACTGCAAATAAAAGGCAGTTCTATTGAGCTACAATCAACTGAAATAAGACGTAGAATGGTTACACAGTTTGAAGAACAATGGCTTCCCATCTTAAAACAAGGACATATTAAACCAATTATCGACTACGTATTCCCTTGGGAAATGGTACAAGATGCGCATAAACATATGGAAAGCAATCGTAACTTTGGGAAGATTGTTTTAAAGGTAAGGTAATGAAAATTTATTTTAGGAATATGTTTGAAATAACTCTTACAATTAGCTCCCATTATGTCGTCCCACTGCCATTAAGTTAAGGGCATTTCCTCTTCGCCGTCGTCCCGCGACTTGTCTACGTCATCCCGGGACTTGTTCGCGGGATCCAGGAAGGAGAACTGGATCCCGCGGACAAGCCGCGGGACGACGTAGACAAGCCGCGGGACGACATAGTGGGAGCTAATTGACGACAGGCCCTAGTTGTAAGAGTTATTTCAAACATGTTTCTTAACTACTACCATATCAGGCTTTTGGAAGCGTCACCCCACGTTGTCCTTGGTATTTTCCTTTTTTATCTTTATAAGAAATTTCACAAACTTCATCTGACTCTAAAAAAACCACTTGCGCTACGCCTTCATTTGCATAAATACGCGCAGGGAGATTCGTAGTATTTGAAAATTCCAAGGTGACATGCCCCTCCCACTCAGGTTCAAGTGGCGTAACATTGACTATTATGCCACATCGCGCATAGGTTGATTTACCTAGACAAATGGTCAGGATGTTTCTTGGAATACGAAAATATTCTACAGTTCTTGCTAACGCAAATGAATTGGGCGGGATGATACATACATTAGTGTTTTTAAATTCTACAAAACTTTTTTCGTCAAAGGCTTTAGGGTCTACAATTGTTGAGTGTAAATTGGTAAACACTTTAAACTCATCGGCACAACGGACATCATAACCATAGCTTGATGTTCCAAAAGATACCACCTTACCTATGTCATTTTGATGTACTTGATTCGGCTCAAAAGGATCAATCATGCCGTATTCTTGCGCCATTCGCCGAATCCACTTATCGGATTTTATCGTCATAATTCTTATTCCTTAGGAACGTACCGTTCCTAATTATTCTCAATAATAATTTTTGGGAACAGATTGCCATAATTTTTTGCTTGCAAGCTGAGTTTGGCAGCAACTTTTTTCGCTATTTGCCGATACAAAGTTGTCACTTCTCCCTGTGGCTGTGCAACTACTATGGGATTACCATTGTCTGCTTGTTCTCTAATTTCCTTTGTGAGAGGTAACTGGCCTAAGAGAGGCACATCATACTCTTGTGCTACTTTTTGTCCACCGCCTAAACCAAAAATAGGTTCCTGATGACCACATTGGCTACACACATGCACACTCATGTTTTCTACCACTCCAAGCACTGGGATTTTGACTTTATAAAACATTTCAATTCCTTTGCGCGCATCCAGCAAAGCCACATCCTGCGGAGTTGTCACAATAATTGCACCACAAACAGGAATTTTTTGAGCCAATGTCAATTGGATATCACCAGTGCCAGGCGGCATGTCAATAAATAAATAGTCTAGAGGCTGCCATTTCGTCTCATTAAGCAATTGCAAAAGAGCGCCAGTTACCATTGGTCCTCTCCAAACAATTGGCGTGGTTTTGTCAATCAAATAACCTATTGACATTGATTGAATGCCATATCGAACCACAGGTTGCAACCCTTTTTGATCTTTAATATTAGGTTGGTCGAATACGCCTAACATCTGGGGTTGATTTGGCCCATATATATCCGCATCTAGAATTCCTACCTCGGCACCTTCTGCAGCAAGTGCTAAAGCAAGGTTAACTGCCGTTGTTGATTTGCCCACACCGCCTTTACCAGAGGCCACAGCAATAATATTTTTAATTTGGGCTATGCTTTGCATTCCAGGTTGAACGACTCTAGGCTCAATTTTCCATTCTGTTGCAACAGTGACATGATAATCTGGTATTGCTTGCTGTAAATGCTGTCTAATTCGCTCTTCTGCCTCATGATCAGCAAAGGGATATCCCAAAATTACGTTTACAAGAATGTTATTAGGCTCAAAGCTAATTTTCACTGGACATTTTGCATCAAATAAATTCATTCCTAAAAAAGGATCGTTATAGGTTGTTAGCGCTTGCTTTACGTCATTTTCAGTCATGGGTCACATCTTCAAAGTAAGGACTGGTTTTTAAAAACCTAGCCTACCTATACCAGGTAGACTAATGGATAGATTTAAAGGATTAATCCCGAAGACAAGCCCTAAGATATTTATCTCAAGCCCTTCTTGTCTGGCAAGCAAAATTCCAAATAGCCCATTAATAGTAACCTGCCAACCAGTATTGCTAGGTGCTTTTGCATAATAAATTCCTAACCCTACATAATCTTTGCCAACAGCGTTTGCTGGCAATACCAAACCAAGGTCAGGCACTTGTCTTGCTATAAATGCAGTGAATGTGTTGCTATTTGGCCCTGGCCAAGCTTTGTACTCATTTGGGTAAGGATAATGATGAGCTGCCTCAATTATTTTTGGGATTATCTCTTCTGCTTTTGTTCCTCGAATATCTAATAGCAGTCTTGGCTTATTATTAAACCAAATGCGATCAGGGATATCTGCTTCCATTACTATGGCCGATAAACCTCGAAACACTCGCCAGCCTATGACCTGAAATACTTCATATTGAGGAGCATCCTTTGGTTTGACTGTCACCCAAGTGTGAACGGAAAAAAGACCACGCCAATTAAATGCCCGCGCTGCATAAACTTGTACAATTGCATCAGGGTAGCGCGCAGGATCTGGTGCTATATTAGCACTATTGCGATCTGCTGTCATGAAATTGCCCTTTAGGTCAACTTTTCCAGATAACCATAATAGAACGGGCCCTACCATGTACAAAATTAAAAAAATAATAAAATAGCGCATAGTTTAATGTTAAAATGGTTGGCTTTTAGTTACAAGTAAGCGAAAACCATGAGAAAAATGCTGGTCACTACAGCCTTACCCTATGCCAATGGTCCATTGCATTTAGGTCATTTAGTTGAATATATACAAGCTGATATATGGGTTCGTTTTCATCGACTACAAGGTCAAAACTGTTTTTTTATATGTGGGGATGATACACATGGCACGCCTATTATGATCAGTGCTGAAAATAAAAATATCACTCCCGAACAGCTCATTGAAAAAATTAAAATTGATCACATCAATGATTTTAAGCAATTCTACATTAGCTTTGACCATTATTACACAACTCATTCTCCGGAAAATAAAGAACTATCATCTCTTATTTATAACCGCCTAAAGGCTGCAGGAGATATCACTACTCGAACTATTAAGCAAAGCTATGACCCTATAAAAAAAATATTTTTGCCTGATCGATATGTTAAGGGAGAATGTCCACGCTGTGGCGCATTGGATCAATACGGTGATAATTGCGAAGTTTGTGGCGCGACCTATTCACCATCTGATTTAATAAACCCACTTTCTACCTTATCAGGTGCCATACCCATTGAAAAGGAATCGTTACATTATTTCTTTTGTTTAGATCATTATCAGGAGATGCTCGCCCAATGGCTGCAAAAAGGTCATGTTCAAACACAAATAGAAAATAAATTGGTTGAATGGTTTGATGGTGGCTTAATGCAATGGGATATATCTCGTGATGCGCCTTATTTTGGATTTGAAATACCTGATGCACCCAACAAATATTTTTATGTATGGTTGGATGCGCCCATCGGCTATATGTCAATTTTTAAACATTTTTGCCTGACTCGTGGAAACATATCTTTTGATGAATACTGGTCAAAAGATAGCAAAGCTGATCTTTATCATTTTGTAGGGAAGGATATTATATATTTTCATGCCCTATTTTGGCCCGCAATCCTGCAAGGCAGTGATTTTAGGCTACCCACAAAAATCTTTACTCATGGTTTTTTAACTGTCAACGGTCAGAAGATGTCAAAGTCAAGAGGGACCTTCATCACTGCAAAAAAATATTTGACGCATTTTAATCCTGAATATCTCCGTTACTACTTCGCAGCAAAACTAAGTAGTGGGATTGATGACATCGACCTCAATCTTGAGGATTTTTGCCTACGTGTTAATTCTGATTTAATTGGCAAATTTATAAATATTGCGAGCCGTTCAAGCGGCTTCATTGAAAAATATTTTGATTACCAACTCTCAGATCATCTTTCCAGGCCACAATTATATGAATTTTTTGTAGAAGCAGGTGATAAAATTGCAATACTCTATAACCAAAGAGATTCAAACCAAGCAGTACGAGAAATAATGCAATTAGCTGATCTGGCCAATCAGTATATTGATGAAATGAAGCCATGGGCTTTAGCAAAACAAATTACCACTTTAAATGAGGTTCAAGCTATCTGCACTCAGGGTTTGAATCTTTTTCGGCTCTTGATGATTTACTTAAAGCCAATTTTGCCAGAGGTAGCACACAACGTGCAATCTTTCCTAAGGATACCAGAGTTGACTTGGCAAGATAGCAAAAAGCCTTTATTAGCGCATAAAATTTCCACGTTTAAACCGTTAATGCAACGGATAGAAAAGAAGGAGATTTTTCACATTTTGCAGGCAGATGACGGGGAGAATTAGATTGAAATGGCAAATAATAAACTGATTGATGCAATTGATTCATTGTTACCGCAAACCCAATGCGGTTTATGTGGTTATAAAGGCTGTCGCCCCTATGCAGAAGCCATTGTACTTAAAGGTGAGAGGATTGATCACTGCCTTCCAGGTGGAATTAAAACACTACGCCTAGTTGCTAAACTCATCAATCAAAACCCACAAATTTACGAAAAGGAGATGGCCAGTAAAGCAAAGCCTTTGGGTCGTGCGATCATTAGAGAATCTGAGTGTATTGGCTGTACTAAATGCATACAAGTCTGTCCAGTGGACGCTATAATTGGTTCCTCGAAAAGAATGCACACTATCCTTGCAGAAGAGTGCACCGGTTGTGAACTCTGTTTAGAGCCCTGCCCTGTCGACTGTATTGATATAATTCGAATTGAAGTGGGTTCTGATAACGAGCAGCAAGAAAAATCCAACCATTGGCGAGAGCGTTATTTAAGGAAACAGAAAAGATTGCCCGCAACTGCACCGTTAAAAAAGAACGATATCGCTTCTTCGCAGGAAGCAAGTTTAATTTTACGAAAAAATCTGATTCAAGAAGCCATTGCACGTACCTTGGCTAAGAAAGGCAAAAAAAATGAATGCAACGAAAATACATGAAATTTTTTTAAGATTTAAAGCTCATAACCCAACGCCTACAACGGAATTAAAATTTGACTCTCAATTTGAACTGCTTATCGCTGTTATGCTATCTGCACAAGCAACTGACATCAGTGTCAACAAAGCAACCCAGGTGTTATTTAAAGTGGCCAATACCCCTCAAAAAATGCTTGCTCTAGGAGAGGAAAGATTAAAAGAACATATTAAGAGTATTGGTTTATTTAATACTAAAGCTATGAATATTATAAAAACTTGTCAGCGGCTAATTGATCATCATAAGGGAGAAGTTCCTAACCAAAGGGAGGCTTTAGAATCACTCCCTGGCGTTGGCAGAAAAACAGCTAACGTTATCCTCAATACGGCATTTGACCATCATACTATTGCGGTGGATACGCATATCTTTAGAGTTGCTAACCGAACCAAACTAGCACAAGGTAAAACGCCCCTTGAAGTTGAAACTCAATTAGAGAAAGTCATTCCTCAAGAATTTAAGAAGAATGCGCATCATTGGCTGGTCTTACATGGAAGATATATTTGTGTAGCAAGGCATCCCAAATGCAAGATTTGTTTTATCAATGACTTATGTGAGTTCGAATTCAAAGAGCTTTGAAAGTAACCTCTTACATAATTGAAGAAGTGTTTTGTCCTTCTTCTTGCAAAAATTTTTATAGTCTGAGGTTAAAAATAAACACCAATTTGTGCAGTATAGGTATTTCGACTGCCACCAATGCCATGTATCACGCGAATTGCACCATTGCCACCGGCAAAGTCGCAGATGTCATAATTTTTATCATGCCTGAACTCTATACTCTCAATAGTATTCTTCCAAATGGAAACATTAAAAACGGCGAGAAAACTGCTCTTTGGTAAATTTAAGGCAAATGCCTCTGAGGTAGTACCATAGCCTATCGCAACGGAGGCTGGGGCTGTTGCTATTTTAAAGTTATAAGCGAGCTCTAAATTAGATGCAGTAGGTGATGCACCATGACCGTTAAAGCTAAGATTACGTATATCAAATCCGCGTGAGGTCCAAATGTATTCTGAAAAAAGATTAAACTTGCCAAATGAAAATTCGCCGTGGACATCATAAGCGGGCACTCGATGAGCTAAAATTTCATGCGCAGATCCTATACCAAAACCGAGGAACCCTTTAGAAGCCCCCGTTACTTGAAAACGTGTCGCATCTGCGATATTGGCAATGTATCCAGCACCAATATTCAAAGAACCTTTATCCCAACTTTTTTCAAAGCCCCAATTTGTTCCCCATTGATTAATGCCAGGCGCATTGATATTACTTTCGCCCTTGAAAGCATACACAGAGCCGTATAAACCATTCTTGTAGAAACCAAATAAAATTGCACGCTCATTAGTCCTTCCTAAATTCTGCGTTAAAGTTGAGGTAACCATATTCGATGCATAACGGCCGAAGGGAACAAACATTTGACCGATGGTAAAATAGAAGGGCAGACAATCTAAATCACCAACGGTAACAAATGCACGAGTGACGAACACTCGAGAATTAGAAACACGAGATCCGCCACCTGCTAATTGTATATCTAAACTAGAATTATTTAGCAGATTAAAAGCGGAAGTGTCCATGTTTAAAGCCATAAAAGCATGGACGCAGCGACTGACTTCTACTAAGACATCTAATCGGACAGTGGATAAATCAATGTCGCTGTTAGTCGCATTACGACAATTATCTTCTTGGAGAAAGGCAATTGCTTCAATTTTTCCTCCCAAAATGATGATGGGCTTATCTGGAAGTTTGAGACCATAACATTTTAATTTTTTGTCGAGCAAAACGTGCTCTTTTAAGAATCGTAAATCCTCATTCATCGTTGGCAAATTGACAATTAAGTCGGAAGCGTCAAACGCAGAACGCAATCCTAAAAAAGGAGAGGTGGTGACAGTTGAACCGGCTGCTGCGAGCAACAATACATTTCTTGCTGATGATCCCCACGTGCGAATAAACTCATTAGTGTATTTCCTATTTTCACCAAGACCCGCTTCAGTCGGCTTTCCAATAGCTTCACAATCTTTTTGATTTCCTGGATTTCTCATCCCCCAAGGGTTATTAAACCCATTTGCAAAGCAATTACGTGGGCAGTATATACTGCGTATTTGTCTCCTATTCTTCAGTCGAATGACTTCAGATCTTAAACAATCGATCTCTCTTTGTAACTTTTGTAAGTGAATGTCGTTAATACAAGTATTAGCCTCACCTTGAGGGGCTGCCATTGCAGTCAAAGAGTAAAATAAGCAAGTAATATAAACACCAACAATTATTTTTTTCATTATTAGCTCTCCATAATAGGTGTTATGAATGGGGCGCAAGAAACAGGCTCGAAGTGGAATCCCGATTAAAATCAGTGCGAGAGTATAATCGAAATCCTTAAAAAGGAAATAGTGATAATCAATTATTCCCTTTTTTTTAAAAAAGATGAATAATTATCGATATTATATCACCATGGTTTCATTAAAAATCTATGACAAGCAAGCTTACCATTATCCAGCCTGATGATTGGCATATTCATTTACGTGATGGCGAATTTTTAAAAACGACTACAGCGCATGCGGCAAAACAATTTAGGCGCGTGATTGTTATGCCTAATCTTAAATCACCCATCACTTTAGTTTCCCAAGCTAGCAAGTACCGTAATGCCATTTTAAAAGCTCTGCCTCCCGGCAACTCCTTAGAACTGCTAATGACACTTTATTTAACAGACCAAACCTTACCTGATACCATTACCCTCGCCAAAGCCAGCGGTTTTATTTTTGCCTGTAAACTTTATCCTGCGGGCAGTACTACGCATTCTGCCTATGGGGTTAAAAGCATCCAAAGATTGTATCCTGTGTTTGAAAGGATGCAGGAAGTTGATTTACCTCTATTAATTCATGGCGAAATACCAAATAACGAAGTAGATATTTTTGATCGTGAGGCAAAATTTATCGATATCATTTTATCGCAACTTGTCGATTCATTCCCTAACCTGCGTATGGTGTTTGAACACGCCTCTACCAAAGAGGCAACGCAATTTGTGGCAACTAGCTCAAACAAAATAGCCGCAACTATTACTCCTCATCATCTACTACTTAACCGCAATGATCTTTTAGTTGGCGGCATTCAACCCCACCACTATTGTCTCCCAATATTAAAACGTCGAGTTCATCAAGAGGCTCTTATTTTAGCAGCGACCAGTGGAAATCCTCATTTTTTCATTGGGACAGATAGTGCTCCGCATGCGATTGAAACTAAAGAAACTGCTTCTGGTTGTGCTGGTGTGTATTGCGCCCATGCAGCTATAGAACTTTATGCGCAAGCTTTTGAACAAGCAGGAGCAATTGATAAACTAGAAGGATTCTGTAGCCATTATGGAGCCGATTTTTATCAATTGCCAAGGAATGAGAATTGTATTTCCTTGATCAAAGAAAAGTGGCGAGTCCCTGATTTTTACCCTTATGGCCACACGAAACTTGTTCCTTTTCTTGCCGGAACCTTTCTTAATTGGAAATTGGTTGCTGAGCATGGATAGAAAATTGAATATCGCTAAAAGATTTCGAGGTTTTCTTCCGGTGGTCGTTGATTTAGAAACAGGTGGCTTTAACCCGCAGACCGATGCCCTTCTTGAAATGGCCTTTGTTTTCCTAAAAATAAACGAGGAAGGGATGCTCTACCGAGATAAAACATACGCCTGCCATGTACTCCCTTTTATTGGCTCGGTGATGAATCCTAACTGTCTTGCGGTTAATCGAATTGATCCCTATCACCCTTTTCGATTTGCTCTTGACGAAAATCAAGCGTTAAAAGATATGTTTGCCCCAATCAACAAAGAGCTTAAGAAATATGGTTGCCAGCGCGCAGTACTAGTAGGTCACAATCCATTCTTTGATCTAAGCTTTCTCCAGGCTGCTGTAAAAAGATGTGGTTATAAGGATAGTCCATTTCACTCATTCACCACTTTTGATACGGCTACCTTAGCTGCAATGGCTTATGGAGAAACTATTTTGGTGAAAGCTGTGCTTGCAGCCTGGCCTACCATTTGATCGTAATGAAGCGCATTCTGCTATTTATGATGCTGAAAAGACGGCGGATCTTTTTTGTTTAATCATGAATAAGTGGATTGGAAAAACTTGATTATCGAGTTAAACAACACGTTTCTAGCATTAAAAGATAATCTACCGTATTATTGGTCTTTCGAAATGGGGCTTAAAATAACGTCAGTTCGACGAATCTAAGCAGAGGTAGGGGTGGATTAGGCGGAGGGGTATAATCTCACTGCCATATTATAAGTTAAGGATATGCATCTCTACTGCCGTCGTCCCGCGGCTTGTCCGCGGGATCCAGGAACCTGCAAGAACTGGATCCCGCGGACAAGCCGCGGGACGACGGCAAGGAGCGATGACTTTTACTTAATGGCAGGGGCCCTAATCCACTCTACCTCTGCTTAGATTCGTCGAACTGACGTTAAAATAACAAAAATCCACTCTAACCCTCCTTTAAAAAGGTGGAGAAGATATGAATTATCAACAAAATCAAGAACAGGCAATCAACCGTTTTCTACCCTGGTTTATGTGGGGGCTGGGAGCACTATTTTATTGTTATGAAACTTTATTACAAGTATCCCCCAGTGTAATGGTGACTGACTTAATGAAAGCTTTTTCTGCTAACGGCACGCAGTTAGGCTTGCTCGTAGCCGTTTATCATTATGCATATGCTTCTATGCAAATTCCTGCAGGAATTTTAATTGATCGACTAGGCCCTAGGCGCTTATTGACCATTGCAACATTAGTTTGTGGTGCTGGCGCTTTAGTTTTTAGCATGGCACATGTTTTATCAATCGCTGCCTTTGGGCGTCTGTTAATTGGCTTAGGATCTGCATTTGCTGCTATTGGATGCATGAATTTATGTGCCACTTGGCTTCCCTTGCGATATTTTGCAAGCTTGACAGGTGTCATGGTGACCATGGGCATGTTGGGTGCCATTGGAGGGGAGGGACCTCTTTCTCTTATGGTGTCACATTTTGGCTGGCGAGAAACACTCCTCATTTTTGGGGTAGTCGGTCTTGTGCTTGCAATTTTAATCTGGAGTGTTGTAAGAGATAAAATCCATTACAAATCTCAAATAAAGCAGGAAGAAAAGACCCCTTTATTAAGTGGCTTAAAGCAGGTTCTCAGTAATAGACAAAATCTAATTGTCGCAAGTTATGGTGCCTTAATGTTTGCGCCAACTACAACTTTTGGCGGTTTATGGGGGGTACCATTCCTTATGGCCTTCTACCAACTAGACCGTGCTATGGCTGCAACGATTGTTTCAATGCTATTTTTTGGGTGGGCTATTGGCTCTCCTCTTTTTGGTGTTATTTCTGATCGCATTGGTCGACGTCGAACCCCAATGATTATAGGTAGTTACGGGGCACTGATTACTTTCTCCATCATTTTATTTGTTCCGCATCTATCTCTTTTTATTCTAGGAACGCTATTGTTCGCCTTTGGTTTTTTTTCCAGCGGATTTTTACCTTCTTTTTCGATTATTCGAGAAAGTAACCCGCATCAGATTAATGCGACATCTATAGGCTTTATGAATGCCTTTAATATGCTAACCGGCGCCATTTTACAACCATTAATCGGCCTTATACTTGACCTGACTTGGCACGGAACCCTTAAGGGAGGGGTGCGGGAGTATACTGTCAGTAGTTTTCAGATAGGTCTTGTTCTCTTGCCAATTGGTCTTCTGATAGCCATTATCTGCTTGCCATTTATTAAAGAAACTTACTGCAGACAATATGCTAACAATAAAGAGGCCGATTCTAAAAAAAACTTGAACCTTGCAGGACCATAAAAAGAAGCATCCCCCCCCCCTTTGATACACTGCCATTAAGTTAAGCAATCTGTCGTCTGGTGATGGCTTGATCACGGAATCTAGGGAAGTGCGTCTATCCTGGATCCCGCGAACAAGTCGCGGGACGACGGCGAAAGTGCCCCTTTGATAGGGGGGGAATAGCTAAATAATTAAAGTCCTTCAGCGTTTTCAGCAAGGAACTTTGCGATGCCTTCTGGCGAAGCTTTGATTGACGCTTTACCTTTATTCCAATTTGCAGGGCAAACATCACCATGCTCCTCATGGAATTGTAATGCTTCAACTAAACGGATTATCTCACCCATGTTTCGACCCAATGGCAAATCATTAACAATTTGTGCTCTTACCACATTTTCACGGTCAATGATAAATGCACCACGCAGTGCAACGCCAGCTTCAGGATGTTCTACTCCATAAGCTCGGCAAACACTATGATTGATATCAGCCACCATCGTATAGCGAACAGGACCTATTCCTCCTTTTTCAACTGGAGTATTGCGCCAAGCATTATGAGTAAACTGTGAATCAATAGAAACTGCGATTACTTCAACACCTCTTTGTTGGAACTCGTCATAACGATTGTCTAAAGCAATCAGTTCGGAAGGGCAGACGAATGTGAAATCTAAAGGGTAAAAAAAGATTAAACCATATTTATTCTCTAGGGCATCATAAAGCCGGTACTTGCTGACAATTTCTCCGGTACCTAATACCGCAGACGTACAAAAATCAGGGGCATTTCTCCCCACTAAAACATTAGGCATAAATAAGCTCCTCAAAAAATTCTAAGAAATTGAAGTGTTCTATATACCCTATACATTGTCAACCAACGACATCCAAATGATATATAGACTCAAATGATATTGAAAATCATTATCACTTAAAACTACCATTATCTCATAAAAGCCTTCAAGAATAAACTTTCAATTGCTCCAAAGAATAAATAGCGAGGAACGACAGCGGAAAGCAGGGTAGCACTTGACATTCTACTCAAAGACCCTACACTCCTAGCTTCATCATTACTTCTTGGCAGAAGAACAACATGGAAGATAAACCGGTTGAGGCCATTGGAATTCAAAACTATTTGCAATCTTATATCTAAAAGGAGTTATTCATGACATTTAAACTACCTGATTTACCTTATGAAAAGAATGCACTTGAACCTTATATTTCCGAAGAGACATTACATTATCATCACGACAAACACCATCAAGCCTATGTCAACAAACTCAATGAATTGATTAAGGACAATAAGTACGCTGATTTGAATCTAGAGGAGATTATTAAGCGTTCAGAACCAGGTCCTATTTTTAATAATGCAGCGCAAGTTTGGAATCATACTTTCTATTGGCATTGTATGACGCCTAGTGGCGGAGGCCAACCTG
The DNA here is from genome assembly GCA_963817645.1 of uncultured Gammaproteobacteria bacterium. GTDB lineage: Bacteria > Pseudomonadota > Gammaproteobacteria > UBA6002 > UBA6002 > UBA6002. The sequence continues at coordinate 370,482 of CAWFQC010000024.1, forward strand.
AAAATAAATTAGCTGATGCCATCAACAAGCATTTTGGTTCCTTTGATGAATTTCAAAAGAAATTTAACCAAGCTGCTATGGGTCAATTTGGTTCCGGCTGGGCATGGCTGGCAAAAAATGCTAATGGCAGTTTGGAAATCTATAGCACTTCTAATGCAGGAACACCCATGACCGACAATAAGCAAGCGATCCTCACATGCGATGTGTGGGAACATGCTTATTATATTGATACCCGCAATGATCGGGCTAAATATGTTGAAAACTTTTGGAACGTTGTCAATTGGGACTTCGTTGCTGAACAATTCGCTGCATAAAAATACACATAACGGCCCTTGACCTTAGGAACATATTCCTAAGATCAAGGGTTAATTCTTCTTCAGGCCATCAATGAAATCTAACAAAAGAGAACACTGGTCCTCACGTTTTGGTTTTATCCTGGCTGCAACAGGTGCTGCAGTCGGACTGGGTAATATTTGGAAATTCCCCTATATGGCAGGAGGCAATGGTGGCAGCGCCTTTGTCCTTATTTATCTTCTTTGCGTCCTTCTTATTGGGATTCCTGTCATGTTGGCAGAAATGATCATTGGACGTCGAGGACAATCAAATGCTGTCAATGCATTAAATAAACTGGCAGTGGAGGCCAAACGAACAACTCACTGGGAACTCGTTGGGTGGCTAGGTGCCATTACCCTCCTGCTTGTATTATCTTTTTACAGCGTGGTAGCGGGTTGGTCTATTGCCTATATGTTTAAGGCTTGGCTGGGTATTTTCAATAATCTTAATGATATGGCTATTAACTTACTGTGGAATCAATTTCTGGAGAGTCCCTGGCAATTGATGTTTTGGCATGCGCTTTTTATGATCATTACCATGTGGGTAGTTGCAAAGGGAGTACAATCCGGGATTGAAAAAGCCTCAGAAATTATGATGCCTAGTTTATTTCTCATTCTGATTCTCCTTGATATTTATAGCTATTATCAGGGTGATTTTGCGGCAGGTTTTAACTTTCTTTTTGCTTTTAAACTGCAAAACATCTCCCCCTCATGCATTATCTCTGCAATGGGTCATGCTTTCTTTACTTTAGCGATAGGCGCTGGCTGTATGCTAGTTTATGGCTCCTACCTAAAGCGAAATATCAAGCTGGGTGGGGCTGTCATCACCATTGTTATTTTAGATGTACTGGTTGCTATACTGGCCGGTTTAGCGATTTTCCCCCTTGTTTTTGGTCATCATTTAACCCCAGAAGGTGGTCCAGGTCTAATGTTTCAGGTTCTCCCCATTGCTTTTGCCACTATGACCGGTGGCCAGTTCTTTGGGGGGTTATTTTTTGTCCTTTTACTCTTTGCAGCCTGGACATCTTCCATATCCATCGCCGAGCCTTTGGTAATTTTATTGACTGAACGCCATGAATACAGTCGTTTGCAGGCGGCCATTATCGTAGGAGTTGCAGGTTGGTTATTAGGACTCGCCTCTCTTTTATCCTTTAATATCTGGAAAAATTTCAAGCTATTTCACCATTGGACTGTGTTTGGTGCCATCACTGACCTGACAACTAATATTCTGTTGCCATTGGGAGGATTAGGCTTTGCCTTATTTGCCGGATGGGCCATGAAGTCGGCTGTTACAAAAAAAGAATTAAATACCAAACATTCACTTTTTAAGATTTGGCTTTTTTTAGTGCGTTTTATTGCACCCTTAGGGATAATCTTAATTATTATTAATTCGCTGTGAGGAGCATCAATGACTCTAAAAATAATCGTCAACGGCGCTGCTGGCAAAATGGGGCAAGAAGTTGTTAAGGCTATTAACAAAGAAAATGATTTAGAGCTAGTTGCCTCATTATCAAGAAATAACGATCTGGCAAGTGCTATAAAATCTACTGGTGCTGATGTAGTGGTTGATTTTACCTCAGCTGATAGCGCCTATCAGAACTGCACAACAATCATTGAGCAAGGGGCACATCCTGTTATTGGTACAACTGGTTTTTACCCATCTCAGATTCAGACCTTACAGGAATTAAGCGAGGCTAAACACCTGGGTGGCATTATTGCCCCCAATTTTTCGATAGGTGCCATTTTATTAATGCGCTGTGCACAGCAGGTTATTCACTATTTTCCCCATGTTGAAATCATCGAGTTACATCATAATGGTAAAGTCGATGCTCCCTCCGGAACTGCTATAAAAACCGCTGAAATGATTTCTAGTAAGCAAGAAAAAACAGTAAGCCTGGTAAAAGAGAAGGAACTCTTAACAGGTGCGCGGGGTGCAGTAAAAAATGGTATTCATATTCATTCTGTACGACTTCCTGGTTTAGTTGCCCATGAGGAAGTCATTTTTGGAGATGTCGGTCAATCACTGACTCTGCGACATGATACCTACCATCGAGAAGCCTTCATGCCTGGCGTTATCTTAGCCTGTCGAAAAGTCCCTGAGTTAAAAAAGCTTGTTTATGGTCTTGAAAATTTATTATAGCATCATGCAATGATGACTTTTTTCAATTCTTCACGAATAATACGTCGCAAAGTAGTGACCGAGTCAATGCGTTTATCCGACATGGCCTTGCGCAAGGTATCATTAATAAGGGTTTGATACCCTTTACCAATCTTCTCGGCATCATCGCGATAATGATCCAAAATATCATCATCAAGATAAAGCGTAATACGTGTTTTGCCTTTGGTAGGAACTATCGCACCGCGTTTTGCTTTACTCATATCATATTCAGCTTTCATAACAGGCCCTCTCTTTCTTGGTGGCTTTTCTTGCCGAAATTAAACGGATGCTCTCGTTTCGGTAAGTATACACCACAGTTAATATGCGCCCTAAAGCATCGCAACCTGTTGCAACAAAACGTTCTTCGCCTTGTGCATCGGAATCAGACAAAGAAAGAGCTTGAGGATCGAATAAAACCGTTTCAGCATCTGAAAAATGAATGTGATGCTTTAACCAGTTGGCTTTAGCTTTTTTAGGTTCCCAAGTAATGTCCATATAGTTTAAATATACATACAATATACATATTTATCAAATAAAATGAAGATTTTATATCAAGTTTAAGCTCTGATAATCGCTTTGTTTTGCTGTATGAGAACTATTTATTTTTTAACACAAGTTTCAACTTGTAATTTAAGAAAAATTATATTATTTTTAAAGAACAGGATAAGCTCAGTTGATGGAAAAATGGTAATAAAAATGCTTAAGAAAGCAGGTTGGCAGCATGTGAGTATCCAAGGCAGCCATCATAAAATGAAGAAACCTGGCCATCCTCCCATAATAGTACCTGTTCATAGCCACAAAGACTTAAAACCAGAGACTTTATGCAATATGGAAAAAGTTACTGGTGTCAAATTAAAGTAATGAGGTGCAAGGTGGATCAAGAATTATCATTAGTATATGCAGCTAAAATCACTCCTGATAATGGGGGTTATGTAGTGACATTTCGAGATTTAGAGAATGTATTCACGGAAGGGGAAACCTATGAAGAGGCGGTTTTCAATGCTCAGGAAGTATTAGATATATTATTTTTAGATATGACTCAAGATGATCTTGACATCCCCAAACCCACTGTTTGCCGTAAGGGTGAAATCCCTATTGCAGTCAGCCCCGAAGTAGCTGTGCCCGTATTGCTCAATCAGTTGCGAAAAGAGCGCGGGCGTACTATGGCTGATGTAGCCCATACTATGGGGGTAAGTTACCAGAACTATCAGCAAATTGAAGCAGGGAAAAATATCACTCTAAAAAGCTTAAAGCGAGCAGCAGCAGCTTTAGGAGCTATAGTTGAAATTAAACTCCACACATTACCCTTACACGCAACAGATAAATATTGATTCTTAGGAACATGTTTGAAATAACTCTTATAATTAGCATGCCAAATGGAATGCTAATTATAAGAGTTATTTCAGACATGTTCCTTACCTTCTTCTTGGGTAGTAGCCGTTGCTGTTAAATAGGCTTTGGCCAATCAGTCTTTGCTCATGTCTAAGGAGATTAAGGTAGGAGGAACGCTACATCCAAATCTCTAGCCGCTTTAACTTCATTTAACCGCCTAACAGGCAGTGTATGGGGTGCATTTTTTAGAAGTTCGGGGTCGTGCTTGGCTTCTGCCAAAATGTCGGCCATTGCCGCTGCAAAAGCATCTAGCTCTTGTTTACTTTCGGTTTCAGTCGGCTCTATCAACATGCATTCTGGTACAATTAATGGAAAATAAATAGTAGGAGCATGGAAGCCATAATCTAATAAACGCTTGGCAAAATCTAACGCACTTACGCCTAATTCTCTGAGCTGGCGATTTAAAGTGATAATAAATTCATGGGTCGCCCGTCGTCCTTCAAAGGCTGGATCAAAACCAAGTTGCTTTAATTTATGCAGCAGATAATTTGCATTGAGCGTAGCATACTCAGAAACTCGAGTAAGCCCCTCCTTCCCAAGCAATCTGATATATAAATAGGCTCTTATCAATATGCCAGCATTACCCATGAAAGCCGATAGTTGACCAATGCTCAGCGGCATTTCATCTGCATCTACCCAGTAATAGGCTCTATTTTTTTCGCCCACTATGGGAACTGGTAAGAAAGGAACAAGTCGCTCATTTGCTGCCACCGGACCTGAACCTGGCCCTCCCCCACCATGCGGTGTAGCAAAAGTTTTATGTAAATTTAGATGAATGACATCAAAACCCATATCACCAGGGCGTACCTTGCCTAAAATTGCATTTAAATTAGCACCGTCATAATATAGCAAGCCTCCGACACCATGAACTAAATCAGCAATCTCTTGAATGCGCCTTTCAAAAACACCTAAAGTAGAGGGGTTGGTAAGCATCACGCCAGCAGTTCTTGGCCCTAGTTGGGATTTTAAGGCGACTATGTCCACGTCTCCATTTGACAACGTGGGCACTTCCTTGACACGGTAACCACACATAACAGCAGATGCTGGGTTGGTGCCATGCGCACAATCAGGAACGATAATTTCGCAACGTTCAAAATCTTTTCGTTGCCTATGGTATGCCTTAATCATAGCAACACCTGCAAACTCCCCTTGAGCACCTGCCATCGGAGATAAAGAAACTCCCACCATGCCCGTCACAGATTTTAGATACTCTTGTAATTCAAATAAGCATTCTAAAAAACCTTGGCTTTGTTGAAGGGAAGTATAAGGATGCCTTTGGCTAAAGGCTGGAGATGTGGCTAGTTGATCAGCAATCTTCGGGTTGTACTTCATTGTACATGAGCCTAAAGGATAAAAATGGGTGTCGATAGCAAAATTCTTCCTTGAAAGTCGAGTAAAATGCCTCACTGCCTGTAGCTCAGAAACCTCTGGCAAAAAAGGCTTCGTTGTACGCAATAGATTTGAAGGAATATCTGTGATGTCAAAATGCTCCTTGGGTGCCTGGAGCTGCGCTCGCCGATTTTCGACTGACTCTTGGAAAATTAACATGCTTTATCCTTCAAAATTGCAATTAGAGAACAAGGGTAAAATTAGGCGATACCTGCAACTGCTTCCATGCTGGCATCAATAGTCACCTTCCTAAGAAGGTGACAATAATCCTCAAGATCTTTATTCATTTTGGTTTCAGTTACGCAAACCAACAAGGCATCTTCAAGTTCAGGATAATCATTCTTTAAATTATAACCTGCTTGTATACCTGCCTCCTCCATCCTTTCTTGGACAATTTCTATGGGGTTGCTAGTCCTAATGACAAACTCATGGAAATAGGGGCTATTGAATACACGCTTTGCTAAACTAGACACTTCTAATTGGTTAAGTAATTTTTCAGCACCCTTGTGGCTTGCTTTAGCAACTTGCTGCAAGCCCTTGCCTCCTAATAAGCTCATATAAACCGTTGCGGCTGTCACCATCAACCCCTGATTTGTACAAATATTAGAAGTGGCTTTGGCGCGGCGAATGTGTTGCTCGCGAGCTTGTAAAGTTAGCGTAAACCCTTCTTTCCCAGCTACATCTATTGTCCGTCCTACAATACGTCCTGGCATCTGCCGGATATCTTTTCTCCTACAAGCCATAAAGCCGAAATAAGGACCCCCAGAGGTCAGCGGAATACCTAAGGGTTGACCCTCACCACAAGCTATATCAGCACCCTGGTTTCCCCATTGTCCAGGCTCTTTTAATAAACTGACTGCAATTGGATTAACCACACCAATTGCCAAGGCGTTATGGGTGTGGGCCCAATTTGTAAGCTCATCTACCTCTTCTAGAATGCCAAAAAAATTAGGCTGCGGAATAATTAAAGCGGCTATATTCTCATTTTCAAATGCTTTGAGAGCAGAAAAAGCGGTTTTTCCCGTATCCAAGTTAAAATCCAGTTCATGGACGATAATGTCTTGTTGACTAACAATACTTTTTACCACCCGGCGATAAGCAGGGTGCACTGTACGCGGAATAAGAACAATTTTCTCTTGTTGTTTTTTTAATCTAATGGCCATTAAAATGGCTTCTGTCAAGGCGCTTGCGCCATCATATACCGAGGCATTAGACACCTCTAAACCCATCAAACTTGCAATCATGGTTTGGTATTCATAAATCAGTTGTAAATTCCCTTGACTGGCTTCGGCTTGATAAGGAGTATAAGCCGTCAAAAACTCACCGCGACTAATGATTGCAGCTACTGCAGCAGGAATATGGTGTTCATAAGCACCAGCACCAATAAAACAGCGGCCTATCCGATCTTCCCAAAGCTTTTTAGCAATGAGTTGTTTTAACTCTAATTCGGTTAATCCCTCAGGGATATTAAGCATAGTGTGATTACGAAGAGATTCAGGAATTTCCTCATATAGCTGGTTGATGTTGCTAACACCTATGTCACGCAGCATTTCTTCAGTTTCAGTCTTCGTATGAGGGATGAATGGCATAAATAATATTCACTACTTATAGATTAAAAAAGATTAATGGATTTCTTCGCCTATTTGTTTTTCATAAATTTCTGCAGACAACAGGCGCTCAAATTCCTCTGGTTTATTTAGCTTTACACGAAATATCCAACCGGTTCCATAAGGGTCTTCATTAACAAGCTCAGGGGCCTCCTCTAAGTCTTCATTGATATCTATGATTTCACCCGATAAAGGACTGTAGACATCTGATGCTGCTTTTACCGATTCTACGACAGCACATTCATCCCCTCCATTCACCCGTTGACCAATAGAAGGAAGCTCTATATAAACGATATCACCTAACAGATCTTGGGCATGATCTGTAATTCCAATGGTTACGGTATTGGGGTCATCTTTTCGAGCCCATTCATGAGTAGACACGTACTTCAAATCTGAAGGCACCTTTTTCATCTATTTCCCCTCATTATTAAATTATATCTTCATAAACCTTCTGACCCTTGCGCACAAAGGGAGGACGAACCACTCGTACGGGAATTTTCTTATGTCTAATTTCCACTTCACAAGTATTCATTTTTAAATCAGATGGTATGCGAGCTAATGCAATTGCATGGCCCAAGGTAGGTGAAAATGTCCCGCTGGTAATTTGCCCTTCACCATTCTCAGGCACTAAAATCCGTTGGTGGTTGCGAAGAACGCCAGCTTCTTCCATTATTAAACCAACCAACTGCCTATGCCCTACTTTGATTTGCTTTTCCAAAGGCTCTCTGCCAATGAACTGACGATTCTCGGGTTGAAAAGCCACTGTCCAGCTCAAGTTAGATTCAAGCGGGGTAGTTGTCTCATCCATATCAACGCCATAGAGATTCAAACCTGCCTCTAATCGCAAAGTATCACGTGCTCCTAAGCCACAAGGCCTTATACCCATTGAAAGCATCTTATGCCAAAATTCATTGATATGGCTTGCTGGCACTTGAATTTCAAAGCCATCTTCTCCGGTGTAACCTGTACGACTAAAGAAGGTGTCATTAACCATAAAGCCACTAAAGGGTTTTAAAGTTTTTAACATTTCTTGCCCCTTACTATCGAATAAAGGCAGAATTTTAGAAGCAGCATTGGGACCTTGAATGGCAATCATGGCTAAATCATTTCGTTGGTTCAAGGTTACTTGAAATTGACTTTTCTTTTCTAACAACCATTTCCAATCCTTTTCTCGCGTGCTGGCATTGAGTACCAGCCTATAATGGGTAGGAGAAAACTGATATACAATGAGATCGTCAATAACCCCTCCTTGGGGATTTAGCATACAAGTGTAGAGCGCTTTCCCAGATACTAATTTTGCAACATCATTTGCCAATAAGAAGCGTAAATAGTCAAAAGACTGTTCGCCTTCGACATCGACAATAGCCATATGTGAGACATCAAACATACCGGCATCCTGTCTAACAGCATGATGCTCTAGAATTTGAGAACCATAATGCAATGGCATTTGCCAACCGAAAAAATCAATTAATTTTGCACCTGCCAACTGATGTTGAACAAGCAAAGGCGTGATTTTTAACATACATGATTCCATCAAAAAAATAAGCAAGTATTGGGAGGAACTTGAATAACCTGATTGGATTACTATTTTCCTTATTATAACGGCTAAATATGACATTGCCATTTTTTCTTGCACTTAGGAACATGTCTGAAATAACTCTTAAGTTAAGGGCAGAAGTTAAGAAGGGTTATGGAGAATTTTTGTTCCTAAAGCGCGCTAATTTAGGCAAATCATCAGACAGCCCAGTTGCGTAATAGATCAACTGATTTTTGCAAGAATCTAGTTTATTGACCGCATTTAAGCCTAGACTTCGGAGGTTAATAGCCACTAATGACTTACTTTGAAAAAGTCGCTTAAAGAAATCCATCCCTATTATCATTAACCAATTACTACTCTTTCTTCGTCGCTCAAATCGACGCAAGCAGATGAAATCGCCCCAGTCTTGTTTATTGTCTCTTGCCATAATTATGTTTTCAGCTAATTCGGCAGCATCCAGGATCCCTAGATTCACACCCTGTCCTGCTAGGGGATGAATGGTATGGGCCGCATCCCCTATCAAAGCAACACGAGGTTTAACATATTCTTTCGCATGACGCATGACAAGAGGTAGGGCCATGTCCGTTGATATTTTTTTAATTTTACCAAGACGCCCTTCAAAGGCATTGGTAATCTCAAGATTGAAAGATGCTTCCTCTAAATTTCGTAGTCTTCTTATTTCATGCGGTGAACTTGACCATACAATCGAACAAATATGATCATCAAATAATGGTAGTAAAGCTAAAGGCCCATCTGGCAGAAAACATTGCCAAGCCGTTTTTTGGTGAGGAAACTCGGTGTGGACAGACATGACTAGTGACTCATGGCAGTAAGGCCATGAATGGCAAGCAATTTTCGTATATTCTCGTATCCAGGAATTGGCTCCATCTGCTCCCACAATGAGTTTGGTGGTAAGGCTAATATCAACTAGCTTAAGCTCTATTCCATTTTCATTGGTTACAATTCCCAACGGCTTTTTATTAGAGAAAATAGTCAAGTTAGAATATTTTTTTAATTCAACCAACAAAGCGTTGACGATAACTGCATTTTCTAAGATAAACCCAAGGCTTGAACAGGCTATTTCTGTGCAGTCGAAAAAAATTTTTCCTCTGCCTAGACTGTCCCATACCTGCATTTTTTCGAAAGGAGATACCCTATTTGATGCTAAGATATGATCCCATAAATTTAAATTTTTAAATATGTTAACGCAGGCCAGATTGATGGCACTCACTCTGAGCTGAAAATCATCTAATTGAAGTGAAAGTTGTTCAACATTTTTCTCTTCAACAAGTGCGACCTCAAAACTCTCTTTGACTAAAGCACAGGCCAAAACCAAGCCAACTATGCCTGCACCCACGATGACAATATCATAGTCTGTTTGCATACTATAACCCTCCTAGTCAAGCGCCATACCACAAGCCAAACGAGGAACTTTGCCTGCGAACCCTAGTGTGCGCTTTGTCAACAGTTTTTTTAATGAAATTATTCTATCCAATAGCAGCAACCCGGTATTTCTAGCGAGAATAACAGGTAAAAGGCTATTGGAAAAAATACCAATTAAGGAGTGTGTAAGAGCAATAATATTTTTTTGATCCTGTTCTCGTCTTAAAATATATCGCTTTAATATCGCTAATTCCCCTAAGATCTCTGCATTTTTTCTAGCATAGTTAATTTCCTCCGCAAGTACAGCCAAATCGCGCAGCGCTAAGTTTAACCCTTGACCAGCAACAGGGTGTAAAGTATGAACAGCATTTCCCAACAAGACCATGCCTGGACGAATCTGCTCTCTTGCAATGATTTGTTGTAAATCTAACCCTTGCCGGCGGGTACACGTTTGAAATTTTCCTAGCCGATAACCAAAATGCAGTCGCAACTGGGATAAAAAATTATCATCGCTCATTGCCAACAAGCTAGACACTTGCTGCTGGCCTACCGTCCAAATAAGGGCGCAGTTGTTATCAGCTAACGGCAACATTGCCAATGGGCCTTGTTCTGTAAAGCGTTCATAAGCAACGCCCTGATGGCTCCGCTTTAATTGTACATTGCAAATTATGGCAGTTTGATGGTATTCCCTTCTATCTACAAGGATATCTTGTGATTCCCTCACAGGAGAGCGGTAACCGTCAGCAGCAACGAGTAGATATCCAACGATCTCTTGTAAGCAGTTATCCTGCTGGAACTTCACTTTCACTTTTTTATGCTGATAAACAAACGAGGAGAATTGAGCAGGCTGTATTAAATCAATTTGCTTGTTGGTCAATAGTAATGAATGAAGCTGTAAGCTAATAACATCATCAGGCAAAACATAGCCAAGTGCTGATAAGTTTTCATCTGCACAGCGGATGCGAGCTGTACCGAACCGCCCTTTATCAGAAACGTGAATATCTGCTATGGGGGTAGCAATAGATGAAAGCGAATCCCAAGCACCCACCCATTCTAAAATGAGACGACTACTATAGGCTAGGGCTAAGTGTCGTTCACTTTCGACATTTTTTTGTATAAAGGTTGCGGCTTCAATTAAAGCAACTTTTAGTTCAGCCTTTGCTAATATAAGCGCTAAAGTGGCACCGACTATACCACTACCTACAATGATGACATCATAAACCTTCTGCATAGAAATCTCTTAACGGTGTATGAGTAGTTAACGTCAGTTCGACGAATCTAAGCAAAGAATCTCTACTGCCGTCGTCCCGCGGCTTGTCCGCGGAATCCAGTACTCCTTCCTGGATCCCGCGGACAAGCCGCGGGACGACGGCAAGGAGCGAGACTTTTACTTAATGGCAGTGGCCGTAATCCACCCCACCTCTCTTAGATTCGTCGAACTGACGTTAGTTACAATAAACTAACGTAATTATTGACATTTCGCAAATAGACTTCTTGGTATGGGCAAAGTCCCTATGGATTCAAAGATTTTTGCGATAAATGTTTGAAGCCTTCTCCTTGATGCCTGAACTTAAGATTGTGATAGAGTATTAGCACCAAGCAAATTATTAAGGGGTAAGTGATGAGGTGATAAAAAAATTCATAGACGGTTAACCAAAAGATACTTCGTGTAGGCAACAGTAAACTGGCGAGGGATAAAAGAACGATGGGAATAACATAAACTGCAAATATACCAAGGTATACCACCAGTGTCCCCAAACCAATTTAAAACTGTATTCAAAGCTTTTTAAAATAGGCAACTTATCTAAAACAACCGCTGGAACAGTAAATGAAAGAAGAATAAAGATGTAGATCCATACCAGGACACCAATTAACGCAAATAAAATTTCAACCCCTAACATCTTGCCTAACAGCTGCATGCCAAAAACAAACACCCCCAAAATAAATACTAGGATAATATATAAAGCTACCACACCTAACAGATGAATAAATCTTCTCTTTGCTACATGCAAAGAATCTTTAAATGTATCAGGACGATTCATTATAACACTATCAGCCTGTTCAATAATCCAAGCATAAAAGAAGAGGGCTACGATAAGAGCTAACAAGCTCAACACCAGATCTATAGTACGGTTATAGAAGGAAAATCCGGAGACTACTGCCTCGAATAAAGAAGCTAAAATAACTAGCCAAAAGATATTTTTAAATACAGGTAAATAGTAGGCACCAACTTCTTTAATTACCTTGAAAAAAGTCAAAGGCCTATCCATTCGTTCTGTCATTGAAATACACCTTTTTAATCTTTTAAATAAATGATAGCAGAAAAAAAGGGTTATTTTTTATAATTCCTTGTTCCTGTTTTTTATCAGCGTCTTGCCATAAGTCGTTCAATATCATTGATTTCTTTAGGCACACCAGAGGAAAGTACCTCGCAACCCGTTGCAGTGACCAAAATATCATCTTCAATTCTTATACCAATATTCCACCAGCGACTATCAAGTTTCTCGCTAGCGGATAAATATATTCCTGGCTCCACAGTGAAGACCATCCCCGCCTCAAGCTTTCGCCATTCCCCATTGATTTTATAAGCTCCAACATCGTGTACATCCAAACCCAGCCAATGACCAATGTTATGCATATAATAATCGATGTAACGTTTGCGTTAATAGCCCCACCAACAGGCCTGGCAATAATACCCAATGCGACTAACCCCTTTGTCAAGGTTGCAATTGCAATATCCTGGAAACTATCCCAAGGAATACCCGGTTTAATTGCTTTAATTACTGCCAACTGAGCAGCCAACACAAGCTCATAAATTGTTGCTTGGTCTTTGGAAAATTTGCCATTGACAGGATAGGTACGAGTTATATCGGCAGCATAATTCTCAAATTCAGCTCCGGCATCAACTAAAACAAGGTCACCTGACTTTAACTGATCTTTATTATCAACATAATGCAGGATACAAGCATTCTTCCCTCCCCCTACAATGGAGGGATAAGCGCAAGAACGACATCCTTGGATCATAAATTCATAATTCACAATAGCTTCCAACTCAAACTCAAACAACTCTGGGCGACATTTTTCGATAGCGCTGATGTGAGCACGAGAGGATATTGCTACGGCTCTTTTGATTAATTCGATTTCTTTTGTGCTTTTGATCAGTCGCATTTCATTGGTAATATTTCTGATATCAGCTAATTGGATGGGTGAAGAAAAACTTTTACGGTGAATTGCTTTGAGCTTTGAAACCCATGCCAAAATTTTCTCATCCCAGTTTGAATTTTTACCCAGCTCGTAATAAATGGTTTCTCTATCGGCCAACAATTCAATTATTTTTTTATCCAAAAGCTTAATGTCAAACGCACTATCGGCGCCAAAAACCTGACAGGCCCCCTCCTGTCCCACCGTTGGCCCTACCCATCTTTCTAAAAGAGGATCTCTTGGACGATTAAATAGGATAAATGGCCCTTCTTTATGACCCGGCAAGAATAAAGCAACGCGCTTGATTCGTTAAATGCAGTAAAGTAATAGAAATCACTATCTTGACGAAAAGGGTAATGGACATCACCATTTCGAATAGACTCAGCGGAGGAAAAAAAAATGGCGGCATTGTTATGCCCAATAGACTTTAATAATTTTTGACGTCGTCTGGAAAGCTCTAAACTATTTTGCATCCTAACCTCTTTTATCATGATTATTTCATTGATAGAGCGTAGCATACTCTATGAAATGTGTGAGATAAAATCAATCGCTCTAACCCCTGGGAACCTGTTTGAAATAACTCTTACAACGAAACAAGGAACAGATTGACCTTAATTTACAAGCAATCTATATTCTATTCCCTGAACTTCGCATTTTCTTAGGAGGGAGAAGATGAAATGCAAAATCCTAATCTTGCTAATCTAGAACTACAAATTGAGTATTTACTGCAAACCTTTGAGAGGCTACGTAGTGAAAATCTCTTTCTTCGTCAAAAACTAATTAAATTAACTCAGGAAAGAGCTGATTTAACTGATAAAAATAAAAAAGCAGCGACTAAAATTAAACGCATTGTTTCACAGCTAAGGAGTGAGGTGCAATGAATGAATCAAACAATATCGTTTCAATTAAACTCCTGGATCGGGAGTATCAAGTTAAATGTCCCCAGAAAAATTAGCCGCCCTTCTTGAGGCGGCCACTTACTTAGACTTAAAAATGCGTGAGTCTTGCGATGGTGAGAAAATGTTAAATCGTGATCGAATATTTATGATCGCTGCCCTAAATATTTCTAATGACTTGATAGCCCAGCAACGACAAAAAAACAGATATATAGATAATATGAACCAGCGAATACAAGATCTGCATGACAAAATCGAACAAGCTCTAGCCCAATAGTCTTGGAACATGTCTGAAAAAATCGTGCACCTTCCTAATATATGTTCTATACTATAAAGTCTCTGTGGTATACGTGGCTGATTGTATTTTTTGAACCGATAATTTATCTACGAGGGTTAAATCGCTACTATTGTGAGCATGTCCATTAGGCGTTCTTAACGCACTTTTGTGTTAAGAATATACTTCGTGGAAAGCCTAATATAGTACCTAAATAACCCACTTTGAGCCATGGGTTCAAAGACACGACTGTTGCGGTATCACGGAGGCCTTTATTTGAAAGAAAAACGCATGCAACTTCGAAGAGCTATCCTCTCCAAGCGGTCTCAATTGAATTCACCCCAAAGACAACAAGCTAGCCAACTGATAGCTAAGCAACTTTTCAAATCATTGCATTTTCTTCGAAGCAAACGATTGGCATTTTATTTTGCTAACAAAGGAGAGGTAGATACCTCTTTGATAGTCGAAAAAGCCTTATTGCTGGGTAAAGAATGTTTTTTCCCAGTATTACATCCTATCAAGCATAATCGAATGTGGTTTGGTCGTTATCGCTTAGGGGATAAATTAAAAAAAAATTATTTTGGAATCCCAGAACCTAATTTAACCTCGGCCGAGAAAGTGCAACCATGGAGTCTGGATTTGGTCATCACGCCCCTTGTGGCATTTGATCTAAATGGAAATCGATTAGGAATGGGCGGTGGCTTTTATGACCGAACCTTCTCTTTCAAATCTGAAAAAAGAATCAAACCTTTTTTAATTGGCTTAGCCTATGACTTCCAGCAGATAAACTTCCTTCCTTCTCAAATCTGGGATGTTGCCTTAGATATCGTGGTGACTCCGAACAAATTTTATTCATTCCATAGGCAATAGCTGACAGATAATTTCCCATTGTTCCTTAGTAACCGGTAAAACCGAAAGGCGATTACCTTTTCTTAAAAGAACAAAATCTCGTAAAGAGCTAGTACCACGCAGTTGTTTGAGTGAAATTGGATACTTGAATTTCTTAATAAGCTGGACATCAACCCGATACCAACGAGGATTATTCCTATTGCTCTTAGCATCAAAATATTGGCTATTAGAATCAAAAGCTGTATCATCAGGGTAAGCTTTACTAACTATCTTTACGATGCCAACTATTCCTGGGTCCTGACAACTTGAATGATAAAAAAACGCTAAGTCCTTTTCTGCCATGTCATCTCTGATAAAATTCCTGGCCTGATAATTACGAACACCTTCCCATGGGGTGATCTGATGAGTTAATTCTTCAAGATGATCAATGTTAAATGAGTGAGGCTCTGTTTTTAGCAACCAGTATTTCATACATACCTTTCATATATTATTTTAAGACGGCGGCCTTATTTGTGAAGAAACAAGCTATAGTGTAATTGATTCAACCTGTATATTGAAACCCTTGAATTTTCTTTACTGAAAAGCTACTCTTTTTTGCTAGAAATCAAATTTTACCAGGATGGATTTATGCTGCAGTATACGGTTTTTATTACAGGAGCAAATCGTGGTCTAGGTTTAGAATTTGTGCGCCAGTACGCCTCCGATAATTGGCAGGTATTGGCATCTTGCCGTAACCTAGTTCATGCAAAGGAACTACAACATCTAGCTCAACACTTTGAAAAGGTGACACTTCTTCAGCTTGATGTTACCAATCCAATACAACTACACCAACTTGCAGATAAGTACTCAAATACAAATATTGATCTGTTGATAAATAACGCAGGAGTGCATCCAGAAGATGATTTGGGTAATATTTCTGTTGATATAATGAAGCATGCTTTTTTAACAAATGCTGTTGCCCCTTTAAAGATTTCAGAAACCTTTATAGAGAATATTGCCCGAAGCCATTTAAAAACTATCATATCTATCAGTAACAAAATGGGCATTATACAAGAAAATACCTCAGGGGAATCATATAGCTATCGAGTGAGCAAGGCTGCTCTGAATATGATTATGAAAAATCTAGCACTTGACCTTAAAGAAAGGAATATAAAGGTATTTACCCTTCACCCGGGCGTAGTTAGAAGTGATTCGGCAAGCACAAATGCTATCAATCCCGAGCAATGCGTTACCAATATTCGTTCCCTCTTATCGCGACTTACCGATAAAGAGACAGGGTGCTTTTATGATCATCTTGGCAACTGTCTTGACTGGTAAGTCAAAATACCTAAGCAGTAAATTTAGATGCTCTTTGGCAATATTAGGAACATGTTCCTTATTTCTTTATTTTATCCATAACCCCCTTAATTCTTTACTTTGCCAAACCCTAAGAAAGCGGCTATTGCACCAGTAATGAAATAGAATAAAACGTCAGCAAGATTAAAAGGCATCAATAACAAATGACCACCTAGCATAAAACCTATAATAGCTAAGGCAAGGTAAACAATACCAAAAGTTTTAAAATAAACTCTTGCATAGAGGGAGCGCACAGCTACCACCAAGGCGATTATACCTGTTAAAATGTAGAAGACATTAAAACCAGCATTAGTCGCTAAAGAATTTAAAAAATACCCATTAGGCGTTAGTTTTGGTATAAACCCTAAAATGCCAAGAGCAATAAACACAATTCCATATATGATTGCAAAGATTCTTTCACTCATAGCACTACTCCATCCCAATTAGATTTTTAGAGAAATATAAAGCTATTATTATTATAGTCATAAGTTCAGAATTGGGTTAGAAACTGACCTAGGTTCTGTATAGCCAAGAAGTTTACTAGGGTCTAATATGCCCATCACCCAAAATAACCCATTTGTAGCTAGTAAGAGATTCCAAGCCCATGGGACCACGAGCATGCAATTTTTGTGTACTAATACCTATTTCTGTTCCCATCCCAAATTGTCCCCCATCGGTAAAAGCTGTTGAAGCATTCACATAGATGGCAGCCACATCAACTCTTGTTAAGAAATAGGAAATCGTCTCTTGATTTTCTGCAATGATTGCTTCACTGTGACCTGAGCTATATTGCAAAATATGACCAACTGCTTCTTGAACAGAAGATACTGTTTTAATCGATAATTTATAAGCAAGGAACTCTATTCCAAAGTGTCCGTCCTTAGCAGAAAATAACAGCCTTTCAGGATAGTATGTTTTTATAGCTTCATAACTTTCTTTGTCTGCAAATATTTCTACATTATTTTCTATTAAATCTTCAACAAGCTTTGGTAAATCGGAAATTCTAGCCTGATGAATGATAAGGGTATCTAAAGCATTACAAACACTCACTCTTCTAGTTTTGGCATTATGTATTATTTTTTTGCCCTTCTCCAAATCAGCGCTGATATCAAAATAAGTATGCACAACGCCTGCCCCTGTTTCAATGATAGGAATTTTGGCATTTTCTCTAGCAAAATTAATTAATGATTGACTGCCTCTTGGAATACAAACATCAACTAAACCTGTTGCTTGCAATAAGCAATAAGTTGCATTTCTATCCGGCGGTAGTAAACATACAACATTTGAATTTATTTTATGTTCTTGCAAAACTTTGTGGATAAGTCGAAGTAAAATTTTATTGCTGTTATATGCTTCCTTGCCACCTTTCAATACACAAGCATTTCCTGTTTTAAATGCTAAAGAAAAAACATCTATAGTCACATTAGGCCTTGATTCATAGATGACAGCAATTACACCCAATGGTATTGAGATTTTTTCAATCTTCAGACCATTCTCCATTATTCTTTGATCGCTTCTTTTCCCCAAAGGTGAATCCAAAGAAATGAGTGTCTCAATATCATTGGCGATGGAAAGTATGCTCTCCTTAGAGAGCTGTAACCTGTCATATTTTGGATCTTGTTGCTGCATTGATGCTAAATCTTTAGCATTTTCTTTTAAAATAGCATCAAGGGATACACGTAATTGGCTGGCAAGAGACTCTAGTACCAAATTACGTATTGAATTATCTAATAGTGCTAATTCGAAACTTGCCTTCTTGGTGCTTTTTATAATGTCAACTAGAGCATCCATAAATAAACCTATTATTTAAAAAAGGTGTAATTGATCGTAGTGAATCAATTCTGGCTTATTTTTTTTTCCGCAGTATTCTTGTAATTTTTCAGAACCGTACCTGGCAATACCAATACCTATCTTTTCACCTTCAGGAGAAACTATATCGATGAGATCACCTTTTTGAAAACTGCCGACATATTTATTTATCCCGACAGGCAAAATACTCATCACCTGGATATTTTCTTTTAAAATAAAATTCAGACGATCGTCAATGATAATAGAGCCTAGTGCTTGATTAACACAATAAGCCATCCACCTTTTGAAATTCGATTTCTTTTTAGAAGGGAGAATGGTAGTACCTAACTGCTCATTGGTAATTATCCTGATCAGTACCAATGGTTGATTGATGTTGGCAATATGAGTAGTAATACCTAACGTTGACATTTTGTGGGCGGTATTTATTTTACTTTGCATGCCACCCCTACCATGAATGCTTTTAGCCGAAGAGACTCTTGGCCAATCTTGTTGTTTAGTAATTAACGGAATAAGCCTAGCTTCTGCTTCATTTGGATTCTTAGTATAAACCCCTTCTATGTTACTTAATATAATAAGTTTTTCGGCGCAAACTTGTGCCGCGATAAGACCTGCCAACTCATCATTATCCGTGAACATAAGTTCTTGAATAGCTACACTATCGTTTTCATTAATTATGGGGATGACATTCTCATGCTCAAATATTTCATGTAATAGACGAGCTATATTCAAGTAATGTTGTCTTGTTTGAAAATCCTGCTTAGTCAACAGCAGTTGAGATGCCAGAAGATTATGTTTTTTAAATTCCCTGGCATAAATATGCATCAGTTCAGGTTGGCCTAGAGAAGCCAACATTTGCTTCTCTCCAATTGAAATTCCAAATTCTTTCTTAAGAGATTGCCTGGCTACTTTTCTTCCAAAACTCACAGCCCCTGAACTGACTAAAATGGCTTGATGACCTTGCTGTTTTAAGTGAGCAATTTGCTCCACGAGCTCGACAATCACTGATTCTAAGGGAGTACCTTCAGTTGAAAGAATGCTTTGAGTTCCAACCTTGATAACAACTTTCATATATAAAGTCACATAAGTTTAAAAATATTTTCAGAACAAACTAGTAAGGTGGTTTTAACCCAAGGTCGAATATTGGGATTCGATGTATTTGATACATCATTTATTGGGATTGTATTATTATTCGAAGCATTAGAAGTGTTATTTTCTAAAAAATTAAGGTCGAGATTCAAATGTTTTACTTCATTATTCATAAAATATACCTAAGAATTTAAATACTGTATTGCGCCAACGGGCAGGATACCCTATTCTGAATTTTATAACAATGATCAAAAAATGAGTAAAATCATGCATAGAGTTGCCAAAGTCGGTGTTATGAAAACATGTACGGAATAACTTTTACAACTTTAACGATGCTCAGGATTTACATAATCTGGGCGACAACCTGCTTCCCACTTTGAACGTTGATTGCCATATGCAGGAATACCTCCATGATCCTTAAGCATGCGTGCTAGGTGCAATAAGTTCCATGTCATGAAAGTTGTATTGCGATTAGTAAAATCATTTTCTGGACCTCCTGAGTTGGCATCGCAATAGGAAGGACCTGGACCTGCTTCCCCTACCCAATACGCATCGGCTTGAGGAGGGACGGTAAATCCTAGATGTTGCAGCGAATACAGTATCTCCATTGAACAATGTTTCCCGCCATCTTCATTTCCCGTTATGATACATCCTCCTACACGCCCATAATAAGTAAATTGGCCTTTATCGTTAAGATCTGAAGAATTTGCATAGAGTCTTTCAATAATTTTTTTACAGACAGAAGATATTTGCCCTAGCCAAATTGGTGAAGTCATTATCAAAATATCAGCTGCCAATACTTTTTTAAAGAGATCAGGCCAATCATCGCTATCCCACCCATGTTTAGTCATGTCTCCATAGATTCCGTATGGAATATTGTAATCAACTGGCCGTATAACCTCTGTTTCTACATTATTTTTTTCAAGGATTGTTTTAGAAATACTAAGTAGACCATCAGTGTGAGATGATTCTGGGCTTCGTTTGAGAGTGCAATTGAAAAATAAAGCTTTTAGATCGGAAAAATCCCATTTACTGTTTATGCATAATTCCATTTGTTTTTCATTTAGTTCCATTAAACTCATTCCTAAATTGGTTAAAGAACTCAATTATAATTGATATTTCTTTCTCTTTTTTTTCTTTTGGCTCACCACTGTCGATTTGTCATCAGTTACAGAAGAAGTTGCAGTTACCTTTACTATTCCTCTTTCAACTAACATCGCCGTAGTTCATTTATGGGTATAATATCTTCTTCCTCTATAGATTTTTGTAGATCTGATGAAACTTGATTAGTTGAAAGAGCATTCTCCATAAATAAATTTTCAGCATCAGGAATATAGGCATTGTAGGAAATGTAACCCTGATAATTTTTGAAAAACTCATCTTCATCTAATTCAACATGAAATTTTACTCCCAATGTTGACATAAAAAAAGTTACCTTTTGTGTTTCTTTATCATAAGAAAATGTTTCTACTGCTACATAATGATCGATCTGAACACCCAAAAGAGTAATCTTAGAGTTTGGAGATCTGTCATATCCGCTACTGGAATAAAGACCCTCTTTTCCTGTCATCATATGCTTATTGTATAAATCTCCGCACAACCCTGCACTTAAAAGAAAAATAATCCGTTGATTTGAATACATCATCGTGCTCATTAGATTGTCAATACTTTCTTGAGGAGTTGCATATGATATATGTTGTTTAGCATGAATGTTAGTTATTTTATGATAAAAATATGATAATTCTCTACCCTGTCCATCACAAAAAACCATGGCTTCCTTTATATCGGTATTCCCTGTTTGCTCTAGCCAATGACAAATAGCAAATGGTGATGTAATGCCCCTAAATAATTCTAGACTATTAAGGCGATAGCCAAAAAAGGTTTTTGAATATCCTACGTAACGATTACTAGCATGCTTCATAGCTTGGAGATAAATATCATCAAAGGATGAACTTTCGCTACGTGCCTCGGCACTGCTTTGTAATAGAAGAGAATATCTCGATTCGCCATAAGTCAATAAATTAAGAAAAGCCCTGATACAACGATTAGGCTGATCTGAAAGAAAAAACCCTAGAAAGGCAGCAGCTCCGCATGTATTACCGCTTTGCTTAATACGATAAGGTTCATTGACATAATAAATAATTTCAATAGCAATTTCTATTTTCTTTACTTTTTTATACGCTAGGTCAATGTTGCTATTCATAAAAAAAAATAATTCAGAGATAAATTTACAATGTGGATTTAATTTGTGGAAGTTTTCAAGAGATAATGTTACAAGTTCTCTTATTCTTTTTTCATTCTTTAGTTCTTCAAAATGTCTTTTAGCAAATCTAAAGCTATCTGGGTTTCCGCAATAAAAAAGAAAGTTATTTGGTTGTATAAAAGCTTCTTCTATTATATCGATATACTTCGGAAAAGTGGCTTTAAGAACGATATAATGATGAAGCCCAGGACAAATGATACGTAATTTATTCCCTAGCAATAGACTTTCCAATATTCTTTTATCATAAAGTTGAAATAATTTAGAAAAAATTAAGAATGTAAAAAAATTTTGAAAAATGATCGGTGAAAGACTATCTAAAAGAATATCTATTTGTTCTTCTTCGCAAAAAGTGATCATTTCGAGATAGGGGTTATCTTCTTCTTTTGGAAACACACATTCGTAAATCTTCTGAGCAAAGTTTATATAATCACCCAACCACATTGTTCGTCAATACTCATCACCCGTTCCATATTTTGACTATTGAATCTCTTCTCAATAGATAGATCTTCTGAGAAAGTTTTTACTATTTCGTTAAAATCAAACATTCTTCGCCTTTCTGCCATTATTAATTTGTAGATTTTAACGCATTACTAATCAGATTGACAGAAAATGGTCAACTTTTATCCGCTTGTTGTACGTAGGCTTTAAGCTCGGTTAATAAAGTATTAAGTACTCACTGTCTTTTTTATTGTGCTGAATGTATCATTCAGTCTTTATTTCAAAAGGATATTCATACCAAAAACAACCCCCCTTTCAAGGAGAAAACTATGTCAAACGAAAGCATTAATGCCTTAGAAAAAGAGACTGCGGCTCCACAATATAGTGTCAAAAGTTATTACCTTCGCAATATATCACTCGAGACAGGCATTTCACCGGTATTGCTACGCCCTGGCATACAGCCAGAAATGAAATTAGAATTACGGATAAACACTAACTCTCTCGAAAATCTAGATGAAGTGGTAATAGATTTAAGCCTAACTGCCCGAGATAATAGTAATCTACTTTATCTCCTCAAGATTCAACAAGCAGGTTGTTTTGTCTTAAATCATTTTACTTCCGAGCAAAAAACTTTCTTCTTAAATACCATGGGCCCAAGCCTCATTTATCCTTATGCTTGCCAGATGGCGAATATGCTTTCCGTGCAAGCTGGCTTTCCACCACTCAATTTAATGCCCATTGATTTTGTGCATATGTACCAGCAACAACAGCAACAGAGTGCTGCACAGGTAAAAGCTTCGACTCATGCAGAAGAAAAAAAACCAGCTCATCCAAGCACCCAAACACAAGCATCACCTGCTTTGAAAACAAATAGCAAATGGGCAGAGGTGGCAGAAGCTGCAGATTGAGCAGCTAAATTACAAAATCAAATAATGTGGCAAAAATATTCATTAACGTAGGTGGCAGGGAATCAGTGGTAAATTTTGTGCGTGCACCCTGTGATGATGTAGCAGTTACACCTGCCCCTTCTCTACTATTGCCAAAGGGCCATGAGAAATGGGTGCTGGTAGCGACGATACTTGGCTCCAGCATGGCATTCATTGATGGAACAATTGTAAATATCGCTTTACCAGCGCTACAAAATGCTTTGCACACATCCATCAGCCAAATGCAATGGGTGATCGAGGCATACGCACTCACTCTCGCCGCGTTGCTTCTAGTAGGCGGAACATTGGGAGATTTATATGGTCGTCGGAAGATTTTTCTCATTGGCGTATTTATCTTCACTCTATCTTCAGCTTGGTGCGGACTAGCATCAACGATTTCGCAACTCATTGCGGCGCGAGTTATACAAGGTATTGGTGCGGCGCTTCTTGTTCCAGGAAGTCTTGCCATCATCAGCGCTTCATTTCCAGAAAAACAAAGAGGTCAGGCAATCGGCACTTGGGCCGGTTTCACCGCTATTACCTCCTCAGCAGGCCCTGTTCTGGGCGGGTGGCTTGTACAGCACGCATCTTGGCGTTGGGTCTTTTTTTTGAACTTACCGCTTGCGGCAGTGGTTTTTATCATCACAATACTATATGTGGCTGAGAGCAGAAATGAGCACCAAGCTCGCGGACTCGATCTCGCAGGTGCCCTGCTAGCAACAGTAGGGCTTGGAGCGATAGTTTTTGGCCTAATCAAAGCGGAATATGATCATGGCATGATAATTCTTGTGTTTGAGTTTATTGGAATTTTTGCACTATTAGCATTCTTCTATGTTGAGGCGCACGTCTCCTCTGCAATGTTGCCGCTTGTGATGTTTCGTTCACGTAACTTTAGCGCAGCTAATCTAATTACCTTTTTTCTCTATTTCGCACTTTATGGCGTACTTTTCTTCTTACCCTTGGATTTGATTCAAGTGCAAGGTTACACACCAACAGAAGCAGGCGCGGCAATTCTTCCATTGATCTTGCTGATTTTTTTATTGTCTCGATGGTCTGGAGGGTTAGTCAAACGATTTGGCCCGAGGCTCCCCCTTGTTGTCGGACCTGCCATCGCTTCTATTGGATTTGGTTTGTTTCTACAAACAGGTATTGGCAATTCCTACTGGACCAGTGTCTTCCCTGCTACCATGATCCTTGGTGTTGGGATGGCCGTAAGTGTCGCTCCCCTCACTACAGTTGTCATGAATTCCATTCCCTTGGATCATGCAGGTGCTGCCTCTGGCGTCAACAATGCAGTATCAAGAATTGCAGGGCTTTTAGCAGTCGCGATTCTTGGCCTTGTGATGACAACGGTTTTCAATCAGCAATTGCTTGAACGGCTAAAAACATCCTCCATACCTATAACCATTCAACGTGAAATTGTCCATCAGCGATCTCTTCTCGCAGGCATCAAAACGAATGATGAATCCGCTCACCAATTAATCCAAGAATCATTTGTTACTGGATACAAAGTAATATTGCTGGTCGCTGTATTGCTGTCTCTGGCTAGCTCTTTTAGTGCAGCAACGTTTATTGTAGATAAGGAAAAAAGTAACCTTAAATAGCTATAGCTTCCCAAAATGACTTTGACATTTAGAGGAATCAATATGGAACAATATGGTGTTTTTTTTAGCGATGATCACCTACTTACTACGAAGGAGCATCGAGAATATTTAATCCCAATTGAAGAAATGAGTAAAGAAGCAAATATAAATTTTATTAATAAAGATTATTTTTATCTTGGAAAATTTGAGACTAAAGATGTTTATGCAGTACATCTTGATTTAAGAGCAAAGAGTTTTAAAAAATTTATTTTCATACCAGTTCGTGATTTTCTTACTACAGCTACTTTGACTCAAACAAAATTTGTATTACGCGGAAAACAATTAATTAGTTGGCACCGTTCTACCTTATATTGCGGTAGTTGTGGATCTCCAACATCGATAAGTGATTTAGAAACTGCCAAGATTTGCCAAGCTTGTAAAAAAATTATTTATCCTTATAGCTATGCAGCAATTATATTGCTAATTGAAAATGGCAATCATATCTTATTAGCAAGATCACCTCATTTTCCTAAGGGAGTATATAGCACATTGGCTGGCTTCATTGCTGCAGACGAATCTTGCGAAGATGCTATTAATCGAGAGGTAAAGGAAGAAGTGGGCATCTTAGTAAAAAACATTGAATATTTTAATAGCCAATCATGGCCTTTCCCTAATTCCTTTATGTTGGGATTTAAAGCCCAATACGCAAGTGGAAAGCTTTGTATCCAAAAAAAAGAAATAGAAGATGCGAAATGGTTTACCAAGTGTAATTTACCTCTTCTTCCTTCTAAATCGAGTATTGCAAGGCAATTGATTGATAGTATTACTCGATAATCAAGTTATCTCCCGAACTATAATCATTTTCTCCGCAGCTATAGAGCGAACCATCTTCAAATAAAATAATAGTGTGCTTATTTCCTACCGCGATGGAGTGTACCTTCTTCCCTAGATTGATAAGCTGTATCCTGTTTTAAGGCTTTTTCCATTTCCTTTAAAGTTTGACGATAGGTTTCTTCCCATTTCTGAAAGAGACTAGCAGATTTTGTAAGTTCCATAGGTTCTTTTATCATATTCGATATCTCTAGTTGTGTATTATCTCTAAAACTCGACTATCAAGTTTTTTAAAAATATTTCACGAATTTATTGATGCTAATGTTTCCATGTCCACATTACGCATAGGTTTAATTGAAGTTTTCAACTGTAATATTCAGATATTTTCACGAAATAAGCGTCCCTCCATAATGAGGTCCAAGACATATAACCAAATACAAAAAAAATTTGAATTTTAAAGGGCATTCACAGCTTTTGCTGTCACTTTACAATTTCAAGTTCTCTGTATTTCTTGTTGTTATTTCTTCCCTTGAATTAAAAAGTTGCTCAAGTTCTAAATATACTTCAATTGTATCTGTACTAGGAATAATATTACCACGACATATAGGATCGAATAAGATTTCATTGAGTACTGAGTTAGGATTATCTTTGAGTGCACTTAGAATATCTTCGGCATCAGTTGTATTTAAATTATTACGCAGCAAATACAGTTTTTCTAGCGTTGTGTTAACTTTGAGAGCGTCTGAAATAGGACTAATGTTAGCTTCAGTTAATTTGTTGCCAAACATTGTAAATGCTGCACCCAATAGCCTAAATTTACGCCCAAGATTAGATTCCTTATACAATTCAAATGCCTTATAATCGTCTTCATGTCGTTCATTGCATTTGGCAACATCTTCTATCATAATATCCTCAAATGATCGTGTTTTAGGAGAACAAAAGTCATTGAATTTTAAACAAAGAATTTTAAGAGTGTTGTTGTTCTGTAAAGCTTCTCCAATCAATTTTGCTCCCAGCGGTCCAAGCTTATTGCCAGATAGATCAAGCGATTGAATAGATCGATTAATTGAAATGATCCGCCCAATTTTATTTATTTGATCACAAATTAAAAAAATAGAAAATCAACTTAATGACAGACCACGAAAAATTTTAAACTATTTAACACCAAGAGAAGTGTTTCAAAAATTTAAGAAACCGATGAGTAGTGTTCTGCACATTTAATATAAAAATTTTTGTTGTTATCTCTGTGTATTTTGTGAATTATTGTAGCAATTGTATTTCAGTTATTTTGATTGTAAACAAAAATAAAATTTTGTTGTCAAGAATATTCAAATAATCACAAAACAAAAACTCTTGTAATAAAATTTATCGACATATCTTTTCTTGACAATCAGCACATAATATTTTATACGTATTTCTAACTGATGAGGAAATTGTCTTTTACTTTAATTGCACTTCATTTTTGAATCGGCGTCAGGGTTAAATTGAGAATTGGTTAGATTAACTATAGTAAGAGTCTTGTTGTTCAAAATAAAATTTAGTATCTCATCAAGTCCATTACCTGATAAATTTGACTGGTTTAAAAATTTGTGGGTTTTACGGTATTCAGAAGTGTGAGTTACTAATTTAAACAAATCGCTTGAAGCTTGCGAGAAGGAATCTATGTCCTCTTTATGAAGCTCTTTGGTAATTATATTCATCATATCATGATTTAAAGTTAGCCACTTGTTTTGTACTAATCGGGATAGTGTTGAATCTGCTCAGGGGTTAGATTTGGTTCTTTTTGCATGGTAAATTCCTTTTAGTTTAAAAATGACATTCTACGTATAATTTCATAAAAATCAAATTATTTAGACTAAAAAACAAGAAACAGAAGATGTGAAATGGTTTACCAAGTGTAATTTATCTCTTCTTCCTTCTAAATCGAGCATTGCAAGGCAATTGATTGATAGTTTTACTCGATAATCAAGTTATCTCCCGAACTACCCTGCATGGAAATAACATGGAGATAACTTGAAAGTTTACTGCAAAATCCCTTGCAATTAAGTAGAAGCTGGTGCTCCTACAGCTAAAATTCCGACTACATTTCCATTTGTATCTTTAATAGGTACATATTTTGTGTGATAATTTTTACCAAAGAGCATAACATCGCCCTCGTAATTTTCACCCTTCATTAATTTATGATAAGCAGGATTTTTCTTTCCTAATTCTGTCCCAACTGCTTTGGTGCCATTAGCTTTCTTCAATGAAGTACTGACGCGCACAAAATCATCTCCTTTTTTTATAAATATGGCTGCTATTCCCCCTGATTTGTTGCTAAATTCATCAGGTAAATTATAAAAGGAATCATTAAACTTCGTACTTAACTCATCGATATTTGTCGTAGTGCTCTCTGCAAATACAGTAGATATGAAGCAAACTATAATGCTAAGAAAAACACTGCTAAAGAATTTTTTCATATAATTAACTCCTTTGTATTTATATCTTCTAAAAGCATTGCTAATACAGTATAGCCTACATCTTATACATCTCTTTTATCTATTAAGCTGAGTTCTATGAATTCTACTAGTTTTGAGCGGACAAAATGACGCCCTCAACATGGTTTGCCAAAATAATTTTCTGAAAAACTATAGAATAGTTTATGATTAGGAATGTGGAGTATATATCAAATTTTGGTCCTGAGATGAAAATTGCGCGCCAAAAGTTGAGGATTGATTGATTGTTTCTAACAACCATTTGCAATATTTTTCGCTCGCTCGCTGTAAACTAAAATTTTTAATTTGTAATGGAATCAAGGTCATTTTTTTAAGTTGTAAAGAGGTGTATTCGAAATCAAGAAAATACATTAACGTCAAATCTCCATGATATTGTTCATAGCCACGAATGCCTTCATAATCATTGATAAAATCTCCGCAACCATAAAATATGGGTTTGCCTTGATATATTTCGACAGTACGAGGATGATGCGAGGAATGACCAAAAATTATATCAACTTCGGCCATATCTATTAAGCCATGAGCAAAAATACGAAATGACTCAGGGATCTGATAGCCCCAATTACTGCCCCAATGAATGCTAAAAATAATCAAATCTCCAGGTCGTTTAAATTGCTTTATATTCTTTGCAACATTTTTCAATATCTCATGACTTATATTGGAGAGATAATATATGCCAGGACGGTTAGAGGTGGCGCTCCAAGTTGGCGGAACACCACTTGAGGGCATACCAGACTGAAAATACCAGTAACCTTTTGTCGGTGCTTAATTCGTAAATAGCAGGTTGCATGGCCTGTGCTAAATTTTCTCCAGCACCAGAGAATTTGATGTGGCAATTTTGCAAAGCTCCAAGTGTTCCCCTTAAACCTATCAGACCCCAATCTAGGATATGATTATTAGCTAAAACGCAAATATCAATATTGGCGGCCATTAAGACTCCAATATTTCGTGGATTCATACGATAGAGAACATCTTTTTGCGGCCAATAATCATCACTTCGAGTAATTGCAGTTTCCAGATTGATTATTTTTACATTCGGTTGCATTTGTTGCCAAATTAACAGCGCATCTCCCCAGATATAGTCAAATGAGACAGGGTAGGAAAACTTTCCATTCGCTTCCTGTGCTAAAAAAATATATTCCCGTGCGTCAGTGACAAAAGATTCATAAAGCTGCGACTTACTGGGATGAGGCAAAATTTGATCAATTCCTCTTCCAATCATGACGTCACCGCACAGAAATATTCTAATATTTTCGTTTAAACGACTCATAATTTATCTCTGATATAAATTTTAGTATGTATACAGAACCTTCGCCGTCGTCCCACTGCCATTAAGTTAAGGGTTTTTTCTCCCCTATGTCGTCCCGTGACTTGTTCGCAGAATCTAGGATATATGCCACTTTACTGGATCCCGCGAACAAGTCGCGGGACGACGGTGAGGAGAAATTATCCTTAACTTAATGGCAGTGCGCCGTCGTCCCGCGACTTGTTCGCGGGATCCAGGATAGAGGCACTTCCCTAGATTCCGTGATCAAACCATCACCGGACGAGAGATTGCTTAACTTAATAGCAGTGAGGGTTGGGGTGAGGGCAAACTCTGCTCCCAACTTTGCCCTCACCCCAACCCTCTCCCGCTGGTAACTTATTGATTCTAGAGAAAATTATAGCGCGGGAGAGGGGGTAGCTGCAAGTGCCAGCAGCCGGAGCAATAGTTCCACTGAATTATGATGCTTCAGAAAATGATTTTGGCAAATAATGTTGCGTGTGTGTCATTTCCGCCCGCTCAAAACTAGTAGAAATTCATATAAAAGTAATTTCTTGTGCTCTCTCCAATTCGCAATTGAAAGACCATTGACTACAATTGTTACTGTAATGTTAATAAAATAAGGAGCCTAAAATGCAAAAAACTACTAAAAAAGGTATTTTATTAGCGACTGCTGCGACTCTTTTAATAACTTCGCAAGGTTTTGCTCAAGACAGTAATACTACCAAGGCTAAAGTAGTAAAATGCTACGGTGTTAATAGTTGCCAAGGAAAAGGGCAATGTGGCAACAAGACTCATAGTTGCTCGGGGCAAAATGGTTGTAAAGGCAAGGGATGGTTATATTTAAGCCCTGATACATGCAAAGCAAAAAATGGAAAGGTTTAAAAGTTTATTGAATAGTTCTCCTCCCTCCCGAAATTAGGGAGGGGGATTCTGTTTGCTAGAAACTTTACCAGACTTCTTATTTCTGTAATTTAGCCGCAATTGTTGCTAATCGCTTTCCAATGACAACACATAGTTTTCTTTCTTCTTCAGTTATCGCGAATTGGTTATCTATTCCGGCTACATGCGTTGGGCCGTAGGGACT
This sequence comes from uncultured Gammaproteobacteria bacterium, assembly GCA_963817645.1. Classification (GTDB taxonomy): domain Bacteria; phylum Pseudomonadota; class Gammaproteobacteria; order UBA6002; family UBA6002; genus UBA6002. The sequence continues at coordinate 400,617 of CAWFQC010000024.1, forward strand.
ACCGCCACTGGTGGTGGTAAGGAGTTCTTTTTCTGTATAGGGTAATCCTAATAATATCATTCCATGATGGATTAAGGGTAGCATCATGCTAAGTAACGTGGTCTCTTGACCTCCATGAAGGCTGGCGGTTGAAGTGAACACAGCAGCAGGCTTTCCTGCGAGTTGACCAGATAACCATAAACTGCTTGTACCATCAAAAAAATATTTTAAGGCAGCAGCCATGTTGCCAAAACGTGTTGGACTGCCTAAAGCAAGACCTTGACAATCTTTTAAGTCATTGATAGTTGCATAAAGTGCGCCTTGGCTAGGGATGGAATCTCCAACGACTTCTATTGTGGTAGAAACTGCTGGCACTGTTCTAATTTTTGCTTCGAATTGGCCATGTTCTTCTACCCCACGTGCAATAAATTCCGCCATTTTTGCGGTAGCCCCATAGCGACTGTAATATAAAATTAAGATATAGGACATTAAAGAAGTTCCCTTATTTTTTCAGCTGGTCTGGCAATGATTGCTTTATTATTGATAATTACAATGGGTCTTTCAAGTAGAATCGGATTTTCTGCAAGAACAGAAATATTTTGTTGCAATGTAAGCGTTAAATTGAATAGATTCAACTTCTTGTAAACATCCTCGTTTTTCCTCATTAATTCTTGAGGCTCAATAGCAAGAAGGCGAACCAGATTAGCAACCTCATCTTTACTAAGGGGATTTTTTAAATATTCAATTACTTCAGGCTGTATATCATTATCAAGTAGAAATTGTAATGCTTGTCTTGATTTTGAGCATCGAGGGTTATGATAAATGATTACTTTTTGCATAGTGTTTCTCTTTTATTCCTGCGAACGGTTAGATAAACTTTTAAGGAATATAAGGGAATAACAATACACTACAATTGGATAATATGAAAATAACTCTATGGTCAAATTTTCGTAACTACAAACTAGTTAGAATCGTCGAAAACTTTTCTTGGCAAGTTATTAGTCAATTTTTATTGGATAATTGTCCAATGCGCGCGGCTGCTTTGGCATTTACTAGTTTGCTTTCGATTGTCCCTTTAATGACGGTAAGTTTTACGGTAATGACCGCTTTTCCTATTTTTAGGCAATTTGGTATCGAAATACAAAATTTTATATTTCAAAATTTCGTTGCCGCCTCAGCTCAATTGGTGAAACAACACTTGCAGCAGTTTGCAGCACAAGCGGCAAATTTGTCTGCAACTGGAATGATTTTCCTAGTGGTGACTGCTGTTCTAATGATTTTCAATATGGAGCTAGCGTTTAATGCCATCTGGCGAGTGAAACGGTCTCGCAAGGGTATTCCTGCCTTTATGATGTATTGGGGATTGTTAACTTTTTTGCCTATTTTGTTAGGGGTTGGTTTTGCAATAAGCTCTTATCTCTTTTCTCTTCCCTTCATAGAGGGGACAACAGAAGTCCTGGGTCTGCGCAAACCTATCTTGAGGTTTTTCCCTTATTGGTTGACATTTGCTGCATTTACAGTTTTATATATTACCTTACCTAATTGTAAGGTGTTGATACGTCATGCGATTATTGGGGGGACAGTTGCCACAGTCTTATTTGAATTGGCCAAGTATGGTTTTGGTTTATATGTGTTAAATTTCCCTACTTATGAGCTGTTATATGGTACATTAGCGGCAATTCCTATTTTTTTATTGTGGGTATATCTTTCTTGGTTAATTATATTGTTTGGTGCGGTGGTGACGCATGTATGTGAACAAGGCCCAGAGATAGCTGTTCCCGAAAAAAACGAGTCATTATAAATTTGACTGTTCCGGAATTCCCGTGGCTGACAAGAGTTTCCCCCTTCGAAAAAGCCACAGGAATTTCGGAAGAGCCCATAAATTTTTAGTAAATTACGTCAGTTCGACGAATCTAAGAGAGGTAGGGTGGATTACGGCCACTGCCATTAAGTAAAAGTCATCCCTACTGCCGTCGTCCCGCGGCTTGTCCGCGGGATCCAGTTCTCCTTCCTGGATCCCGCGGACAAGCCGCGGGACGACGGCAGTAGGGGCGTCCTTGATCTTGGGTTTCTTTTTACGATGGCTAATAATGTTGTAATGGATAAGAAGATGATAAAAATAAAAAGTAAAAAAATAATTTATGTTTCTTTGTTGCTCCTTTTCTTAAAAACACACTCCGTGTTAGCGGTGAATTTTCCGTTACCAAAAAAAGGGACAGATCTTGTTGGGTATATTGGCAATGGCATAGTTCAGCCAGAGGATACCTTCTCCACTATTGCACGTCGGTATGACGTAGGTTACTGCGAATTAGAGGAAGCAAATCCGGGTATTGACCCCTATCACCCCCCTCCAGGAAGTGTGTTAATCATTCCAACCCAATATATTTTGCCTGATGTCCCTAAGATAGGCATTGTTATCAATCTTGTCGAAATGCGCCTTTATTATTTTCCACCTAATAAATCTGAAGTCTATATTTTCCCTGTCGGGATTGGCCGTGAAGGTTGGGAGTCGCCCTTAGGTGTATGGTCAATCATTGAAAGGACGCCACTGCCTACATGGCATGCCCCTGAATCCATCCGAGAAGCGCGTGCAAAAGAAGGGATTGATATTCCCAAAGAGGTTCCTCCAGGGCCTGACAATCCTTTGGGAGACTATGCTATGCGCTTATCCAATCATACTTATTTAATTCATGGAACTAATGATCCAGCCGGTGTTGGAAGAAGAAGCAGTGCAGGGTGTATTCGAATGTACCCAGAAGACATTAAGAAGCTATTCCAACTGACTCATATGGGGTCGTCAGTTAGGATTATTAACTATCCCTATAAAGCAGGTTGGAAAGACAACAAGCTGTATTTAGAGACCCATTTGCCGTTGGGAGGTATATTGGCAGAATTAGATGAAAGACATAAATCTGAAGACGACGTTTTAAAAAGAGCAATTTCAGAGCAAGGTGCTGCTTATGTCAATTGGGCAAAGGCACATGCTGTTGCAACAGAACAGCAGGCAATCCCGCAAGAGGTTGGTCATCTGGCAGGAACGTGATCTGATTTTACTAACCTCATCACTTCCGGCAGATAGTTTGCAAGAGGTATAAACTTTGGAGTGGTATCAGTTCGTGCCTTATATTCGACGGTACCTTCCTCTAAACTTCTTTCACTTATAACTAGTCGGTGAGGGATCCCGATAAGGTCCATATCTGCAAATATGACGCCTGCCCGCTCCTCACGGTCATCATATAAAATATCCAATCCTTGCGCCGATAACTCAGAATAAATTTTCTCGCTTATTAGCTTAACTTGTGTTGCCTTAAATAAATTCAGTGGCACGATGGCAATTTGAAAAGGGGCCATTGCTTGAGGCCAAATCATCCCTCGTTCATCATGCCCTTGTTCAATAGCAGCAGCCACGATACGAGATACGCCAATTCCGTAACATCCCATCATTAATGGAATGGCTTTCCCTTGCTCATTTAATACCGTCGCAGACATCGCTTTGCTATATTTATTGCCTAGTTGAAATATGTGCCCTACTTCTATTCCTCGTGCAAATTGCAATTTACCAATACCATCTGGACTAATGTCACCTGGCACAACAGATCTGATATCTGCCACCTTCGATAAATTAACATCTCGCTGCCAATTCACGCCTGTTAAATGCTTATCATCTTCGTTTGCTCCACAAATAAAATTAGATAAGTTAGCAGCATCTTTATCGGCAATGAATTTAAAAGGCAATTTAACCGGACCAATTGATCCTGGTTTGCAACCTAGGAGCTTTTTTATTCGCTCAGGGTTAATGAATTTTAAGGGCTGCGCAATCTCAGATAACTTTGATATTTTAACCGGATTAAGTTCATGATCACCTCGCAGAACTAAGGCAATAATTTCATCTTCAGTGCCTGCAACCAGTAATGTCTTAATTATTTCTTTTGAAGAGACTTTTAAAAATTGAGCAACTTCTACAACTGAATACTGCCCAGGAGTTTCTATTATTTCCATTTGAGCACTGGGTGCGCCCTGGCTCTTTGGCGATAAAGCTTCTGCCCTTTCGACATTGGCAGCATAGGGGCCGCTGTCGCTGAAAGCAAGTAAGTCTTCTCCTGAATCTGCAATGGCATGAAATTCATGGGAATAGCTACCGCCTATGCTGCCAGTATCTGCTAGTACCGCGCGATACTTTAAACCAAGTCTTGAGAAGATAGCACTATACGCTTGGAACATCTTGTTATAAGTTTCTTCAAGAGATTGACTATTGATATGAAAAGAATAAGCATCTTTCATCATAAACTCACGCGCCCGCATAACCCCAAAGCGTGGCCGGATTTCATCACGAAACTTTGTTTGAATTTGATAAAAAGTGACCGGCAATTGCTTATAACTTTTAATTTCTTTTCGTACTAGATCAGTGATAACCTCTTCATGAGTTGGGCCGAAGCAAAATGCACGTTCATGCCTATCTTCAAGCTTTAATAGTTCAGTCCCAAATTGATCCCAACGCTTTGTTTCCAACCATAATTCAGCAGGTTGAATTGCTGGCATAAGTAATTCAAGGCCGCCAATGCGATCCATTTCCTCGCGAATAATGGCCTCTACTTTTTTTAATACACGTAGGCCAAGAGGCAGCCAGGTGTAAATCCCTGCTGAAAGTTTACGGATCATACAGGCACGAAGCATGAGTTGATGACTGATGGTTTCCGCATCAGAAGGTGTTTCTTTTAGGGTGACCAGTAGATATTGGCTCGTCCGCATTTTCCCCTCGCTTAATTTTAAAGAAGTTTTTGATTGTATTTCTTGACTTGTAATTATTGCAAATACTATAAGGAATATGCACGAAAACTTTTGGCTCTTTCAGAATCCCTGTGGAAGGAATTCCGGAAGAGACCAACTTTTAGGTTGAAAAAGTCAGATTACCCCTTATATAAGGATATAAGTTGAGTATTTTTTTAAGAGGAAACTAGTAATGCCCATTTACGAATACAAATGCCAGGCTTGTGGTCATCGGTTAGAGGTAATGCAAAAAATTTCGGCTTCCCCTTTAATGGATTGTCCAAAATGTGGTAAAACTAGTTTAGAAAAAGAAATATCAGCAACTTGGTTTCAGCTTAAAGGTACAGGGTGGTATGCAACAGATTTCAAAAATCAATCTACTGAAAAAAGCGCTGAGAAAAAAACAACAGAAGAGAAGTCAGTAGGCTCTATAGAAGAGTAAGGAACATGTTTGCAATAACTCTTAAAACTAGCATCCCAAATGAGATGCTAGTTTTAAGAGTTATTGCAAACATGTTCCTAACCTAAGGTTCAAATATGTTTCGTCGTTACTTCATTGCAGGGCTAGTCGTACTATTACCTATCTGGGTCACGCTTCTCATTATAAAATTTGTTGTTGATTTGGTTGATCAAAGTTTTTCTATGTTGCCTAAAAGCTATCAGCCAGATTTATTCCTTGGTATTCATATTCCTGGATTAGGGTTAGTCTTTGCCATTTTAATTGTATTTTTAACCGGCATGCTGGTGACGAATTTCATCGGTACATGGTTCATTTCACTTTGGGAAAGTTTTCTATCAAGAATCCCTTTAGTCAGGTCAATTTATACAGCTGTTAAACAAGTGTTAAATACGCTGTTCGCGCCAGGGGGTGAGTCCTTTAGAAAAGTGTTGCTTATCGAGTATCCACGCAAAGGTATTTGGACAATTGCATTTCAAACAGGGTCTGGTTTTCAAATACCTGGGCATCAAGCTAAAGATGAATTAATAACGGTATTTGTGCCTACAACCCCAAACCCAACCGCCGGATTTATTCTTTTAATTCCAAAGCAAGATGTCATAGAATTAAAAATGGGTGTTGATTCCGCTTTTAAATATATTATTTCTCTTGGCGTAGTGCTTCCGCCTTCCATGGCAGAACAAACGTTGCGAACAACAAAAGAATCTATGTAGCAAAATCCGTGCAAATTCCTTAATTAAAGGAAAATAAAATTATGCGTAGTCATTACTGTGGTCAAATTAATGAGTCTTTAATAGATGAAAAGATTGAGGTCTGTGGATGGGTCCATCGGAGAAGAGATCATGGGGGCGTCATTTTTGTTGACCTTCGTGATATTAAGGGGTTGGTTCAAGTTGTATTTCATCCGGACCAATTGGAAGCCTTTCAAGTTGTTGAAACAGTGCGTAGCGAATATGTCATTAAAGTCAAAGGTGTGGTTAAACCACGTCCTGAAGGCACTGTTAATCTAGAGCTTCCAACCGGTAAAATTGAAATAATTGCTTCCGAAGTACAGATTTTAAATCAAGCGCAGGCTACACCCTTTCGAGTTGATGAGTTTCAAGAAATTGGTGAAGACATACGGCTGCGCTATCGTTATATCGATTTACGTCGGCCTGAGATGGCGGCGCGTATCTTATTTCGAGCCAAGACGCTACAGATTCTTCGCCGTTTCCTTGATGAAAGAAACTTTATTGATATCGAAACACCTTTTTTAACCAAGTCAACACCCGAAGGGGCTCGTGATTATCTAGTGCCAAGTCGAGTTAATCCAGGTTGTTTTTATGCATTACCTCAATCCCCGCAAATCTTTAAACAGCTGCTCATGGTAGCTGGAATGGATCGTTATTACCAAGTTGTCAAATGTTTCCGTGATGAAGATTTGCGTGCTGATCGACAACCCGAATTTACTCAGCTTGATATCGAAATGTCTTTTATCAACGAGGAAATGATCAAATCCCTAATGGAAGAAATGATCCGTAAACTTTTTTTAGAAATGTTAGACGTTGCACTGCCTAATCCTTTTCCTCAAATAACCTATGCTGACTCAATAAAACGTTTTGGTATTGATAGACCCGATTTGCGAATTCCGCTGGAATTAGTTGATATTAAGGACTTAATGCAGGAGGTTGACTTCAAAGTGTTTGCGCAGCCTGCTAAAGATTTAAAAAGCCGAGTGACTGCCCTTAAATTGCCAAAGGGAGCAGACTTAAGTCGAAAAGAAATTGAACTCTATACCCAGTTTGTGGCCATTTATGGCGCTAAAGGATTAGCCTACATTAAGGTAAATGATTTAAGTCAAGGAATGGAAGGGTTACAATCGCCAATACTCAAATTTCTTCCTGAGCAGGTTGTTAAAGAAATTTTGAATCGACTACAAGCACAGAATGAAGACATTATCTTTTTTGTTGCTGATAAGGCTGAAGTTGTCAATGAATCACTTGGCGCCTTACGGGTTAAATTAGGGCAAGATAGGGGTCTGGTTGAAGGGGGTTGGCACCCGGTATGGATCATAGATTTCCCAATGTTTGCTTATAACGAGACCGCAAAGCGTTGGGAATCTCTTCATCACCCTTTCACTGCGCCCACCATTAATGATCCAGCCCATTTAATGCAAGATCCTGGCAATTGTTTATCTCGTGCTTATGATATGGTTTTAAATGGCTTGGAAATTGGCGGTGGATCAATACGAATAGATAATATCCCTCTACAAAAGGCTGTCTTTTCTTTATTGGGGCTAAGCGATGAGCAAGCTCATCTTCAATTTGACCATCTGCTATCTGGTTTAAAATTTGGTGCTCCTCCGCATGGAGGAATTGCATTTGGGGTTGATCGTTTAGTTATGCTCATGACAGGAAGCAAATCTATTCGGGATGTTATCGCCTTTCCTAAAACCCAGTCAGCTCAATGCCCTCTGACAAAAGCGCCTGCGCAGGTTACACAGGAGCAATTGCTAGAATTGGGTCTTAAGATTAAGTAAACCGATGGCAGTGAGTGATAGATAGAGTGGAGGTTAGATGGCAGGTCATAGTAAATGGGCAAACATACAACATCGTAAGAGAGCACAAGATGCTAAAAGAGGTAAGCTGTTTACTAAGCTAATTCGCGATATTACAACTTCTGCTAGGAAAGGTGGCCAAGATCCGGAAACTAATCCTTGGTTACGAACAGCTATTTTTAAAGCTCTAGACAACAACATGACGAGAGACACCATTGAGCGCGCTATTAAGCGCGGTATAGGTGGTGATCAGAATAACCTAGAGGAAATACGATATGAAGGGTATGGGCCTGGTGGTGCGGCAGTATTAGTTGATTGTTTGACAGATAATCGTAATCGTACTGTAGCCGAGGTTCGGCATGCCTTTTCAAAATGTGGTGGCAATTTAGGTTCGGAAGGCTCGGTTTCCTACATCTTTACCAAACGCGGCTTAATTTCTTTTCCCCAATTAATTTCTGAGAATCAAATAATGGAAGTTGCCTTAGAGGCAGAAGTTGATGATATTATTACTCACGAGGATGGCAGCATTGATCTGATTACCCACCCTGAAAATTTTGAAAATGTACACAATACCATTATCTCTGCAGGTTTAAAGCCTGAAAACAGCGAAGTGACTATGCTTCCCTCTAATGAAGTTGATTTGAATAAAGAAAATGCAGAGAAAATGATTAAACTCTTAGATATGTTAGATGATTTGGATGATGTGCAAAATGTGTACTCTAATGCCAATATCAATGAACAAATTCTGGCTGAGCTTGAAAAATAAGAACACTTTGCTGTCAGGATGCTAAGTATGATTATACTGGGAATTGATCCTGGGTCGCGGATCACAGGGTTTGGAGTAATTGAAAAAGCAGGGAGCCATCATCATTATATTGCAAGTGGTTGCATAAAGACCAAGGGGGAAGTTGTATGCGATCGATTATACCAAATTTATGAGGGTCTTTCACTGGTGATTCAAAAGCATATTCCCTCACATGTAGCTATTGAACAAATTTTTGTAAAAAATAATGTTGATTCTGCCTTGAAATTGGGACAAGCCAGAGGGGCGGCTTTTGTGGCAGTTGCAAATTTTAAGCTAATTACTGCTGAATATGCTCCTCGTGTAGTCAAGAAGGCAGTCGTTGGGTATGGGGCTGCTGATAAGAATCAAATTCAACAGATGGTTAAAATTTTATTATGCTTATCTGACATTCCTCAAAGAGATGCGGCCGATGCGCTTGCAATTGCTATTTGTCATGCCAATCACTGTCGACCTTAGGATGCAATATGATTAGTTTTTTGAAAGGTATTTTACAATTTAAAAAACCCCCGCTTTTAATTGTAGAAGTGAATGGCGTAGGTTATGAGTGCCAGGCCCCTCTCTCCACTTTTTTTCATTTACCTGAAATAGGCTGTGCAGTCTTTTTACACACGCATTTTGCTGTGCGTGAAGACGCGCAGGTGCTGTATGGATTTTTTCATGAGCAAGAACGATCATTATTTCGCGCGTTGATAAAGGTATCAAATGTTGGGCCTAAGCTGGCTTTGGCAATTCTATCTGGTATCGAGCCTGAGCGTTTCGTTTGCTCTATCCGTGAGCAGGATATTCAGACATTAACGCTTATTCCGGGTGTAGGAAAGAAGACAGCCGAGCGGTTGGTTATAGAATTGCGTGATCGTTTAGACTCTATTGGCTTTGATCCCTTGGAGTTAAATCTGGTAAGTTCGCACCATCAAGGAGATCTGATGAAACAAGATGCGATCAGTGCCTTAATTGCCTTAGGTTTTAAACCTCAAGAAGCTAGCCGTCTCATTTCCAAGGTGAATACAGAATACCGCTCTGCGGAGGATTTAATACGCCTTGCTCTGCAAAGTACTCGGGCGTGCGAAAAGTAATTTCTCCGTGGAACTATTGCTCCGGCTGCTGGCACTTGCAGCTACCCCCTCTCCCGCGCTATAATTTTTGCTAGAATCAATAAGTTACCAGCGGGAGAGGGTTGGGGTGAGGGCAAAGTTGGGAGCAGAGTTTGCCCTCACCCCAACCCTCTCCCGCAATAACTTATTGATTTATAAAAAGATTTTTTGCGCGGGAGAGGGGGTAGCTGCAAGTGCTACATGAGGCTGTTATCTTACTAAAAACTCCGAGCTAATTGACGACAGGCCCTAGAAGACGAAAGAGTTGACAATACAACAAAACCAAAATAATGATAAGGAAAGTTTGTTACAGATAGTACCAAGAGTATAATTCCGTCTTTTAGCTTAAGTAATAAAAAAAGAAAAAAGGGCTCCAAAAATGATAACTTCTGATCGTCTGGTCAGCGCTCGATTGCAGCAAGATGATGAAGCCATAGACCGGGCAATTAGACCTAAAAAATTGGCAGATTACATCGGTCAAGCACCTGTAAAAAATCAAATGGAAATTTTTATCCAAGCTGCTAAGTATCGCCAAGAACCATTAGACCATGTTCTGATTTTCGGCCCACCTGGGCTTGGGAAAACAACATTGGCGGCTATTATTGCCAATGAGATGGGTGTATCACTCAAACAAACTTCAGGCCCTGTTCTTGAAAAGGCAGGCGATATTGCTGCTTTACTGACAAATCTTGAACCTCATGGAGTCCTATTTATTGATGAAATCCATCGACTGAGTCCCTATGTCGAAGAAATTCTATATCCTGCGATGGAAGATTATAAATTGGATATCATAATTGGAGATGGTCCTGCCGCTCGCTCTATCAAGATCGATATTCCTCCCTTTACCCTAATTGGAGCAACAACACGCGCAGGGTTATTGACATCACCCCTTCGAGACCGATTTGGGATAGTACAACGGCTAGAGTTTTATACTATTGAAGAACTTACCAGCATTGTGCTTCGTTCCTCCTATATTTTAAACGTGATCGTTGATGAATCAGGTAGCCATGAAATTGCACGTAGATCACGGGGAACTCCGCGAATCGCAAACCGGTTGTTACGACGAGTTCGAGATTTTGCACAGGTAAAAGCCGATGGTAAAATTACCGGCTATATTGCACAGGAAGCCTTAAATTTATTTGACGTTGATAATCATGGCTTTGATATGATGGATCGTAAATTACTGCTTGCTGTAATAGAACGTTTTGATGGTGGACCGGTTGGCGTAGACAGTATAGCAGCTGCAATCGGTGAAGAACGTGGTACCATTGAAGATGTCTATGAGCCCTACCTTATTCAACAAGGCTATCTACAGCGCACCGCTCGCGGGAGAGTTGCTAGTAAGTTAGCCTATTTACATTTTGGTTTAAAAATGCCTAACCATCGGTTGATGTTGGATGGGCAACTCCCGTTAATAGAATAAAAGAAGCCATGAAAAGAAAGAAGGAATTTATTTTTAGAATGCAAGTTTATGCCGAAGACACTGATAGTGTTGGCATTGTACATCATGCTAATTTAATTAAGTTTATGGAAAGAGCACGTACAGCATGGTTGTTAGCATTGGGTTTTCGATTAGATAAATTATATTCCCAAGGCATTTTTTTTGTTATTAAAAAGATTGATATCGATTATATTTCTCCAGCAAAAATGTATGATGAATTAGAAATTGTTAGCACAATGGTGGGCGTTCGGCGGATAATGAAAATCTATGAACAAACAATTCGCTGTGCATTTAATCCGAAAAAATTATATTGTAGAGCGAACATTCAAGTGGTTTGTGTCAATAATAAACTTCGGCCGCAAAAAATGCCGTTAGAATTAGTGGAGAGCATGCAATGACATCAGATGCAAGTGTTTGGAGTTTTATTGCAGATGCTGGACCAGTTGTAAAGGCGGTAATGCTTTTATTGGCCTGTGTCTCTATTATCTCTTGGGGAATAATATTCCAACGAGCCACGTTATTGAAAAGGGCGAGATTGTCTTTAGCTCAATTTGAAAATAAGTTCTGGTCAGGTGTTGATTTAAATGAATTGTATAATGGTCTTAATCAACAAAAACGAGAATTGACTGGATTGGAGAGCCTCTTCTTTGCAGGTTTCAAAGAATTTTTAAGATTGCGTCAAAGAGGTTTGCATTTCGATGCAGTTCTTGAAGGCACACAACGAGCAATGCGTGTATCGCATGCCAGGGAATGTGATAAACTTGAAAATCAGTTAGCTTTCTTAGCAACCGTAGGCTCTACAAGTCCTTACGTGGGATTATTTGGAACAGTGTGGGGAATTATGACATCTTTTCAAGCACTGGGTCATGCCTCACAGTTAACTATCTCTATGGTGGCACCAGGAATATCCGAAGCTTTAATAGCGACAGCTATGGGCCTTTTTGCAGCTATACCGGCGGTAATTGCTTACAATCGTTATGCCAATATTGTTGATAGGCTCTCTAACCAATATCATACTTTTTTAGAAGAATTTACTAGTATTTTGCAAAGACAAGCGGTTCCTGATGGGAAGCGACTTGAAGATGATGAGTAGCAAAGATGAGATCAGTTCGTAAATCAATGGCAGAGATTAATGTTGTTCCCTATATTGACGTCATGTTAGTTCTCTTGGTGATTTTTATGATTACGGCCCCCTTGCTATCACAGGGGGTGAATGTCCAACTCCCCAAAGCAACTGCAAAGCCTTTTACACAACAAAAAGAGCCGATTGTGGTCAGTATTAATGCTACGGGACAATATTTCTTAAATATTGCTGCTAATCCAGAGCAACCTATTGAGAAAAATGAATTAACGGTAAAAGTAGCTAAAGAACTCACCATTGCAAAACAGCAGGGAGATGTACGAAGTGTGTTGGTAAGAGGAGATAAGCGTGTGGATTATGACAAGGTTATGCAAGCAATGGTTTTATTACAACAAGCGGGCGCTCCCAGTGTCGGATTAATCACTCAGGAGCCTTAAGGAAGTGATCCGGAAATTACAAGCCTATAAACTGCCTATCTTCATCTCAATATTTTTACACATAATTATTTTTGCTTGCCTATTTATAAGATTCCCAAAGGCTCATCAAAAGCAAACAAATAATGTCAGTGTCATCCAAGCTGTCGCCGTTAATGATAATCAGCCTCCTGTTTCCCCAATGCAACCCATTTCTCAAAAAAAAATACGTGAGATAGAGAAAATAGCCCTCAAGCAACCTAGTGTTGTAAAGAAAAACGAGCAACTCATCAAGCAGTTGCCTGACAAGCCAGCAATGAGTCAAGAAAAGATGCAAGAGTCTGAGATACAAGAGCCTGAGATAGATGAAAATGCCCAAGCCATAGCTAAGAAAAAATTAGCCTTAGCGAAAAAACAAGAAGCAAAAAGAAAGCAAGAAATTAAACGTAGAGAAGAACAACTGGCTCAAGAGAGGGCAGAGGAAGAAGCAAGGCAACTTCAAGAAGAATTAGCCTCGGAAGCAAAGCAAGTTGCAAATGCAAAGATCGATGCAGAAGATGACAACAAAGAGATACCAGATAATACTCCTGGACCCACCCAGGATGTGAAAAAAGAATTGGCTGGGAGTATAGCTGCGAACCAATCTGGGGAAATAGATAAATACAAGCAAATGATTGTTCAATCCATCAGTCGTAAATGGCTAATCCCAGAGGCTGTCAATCAAGATTTAACTTGTCAACTTTTAGTTCATCTAGCGCCAGGTGGAATAGTTATGAATGTTGACATTATCAAAGAAAGTGGAGACCCTAATCTGGATCGATCAGCAAGGAATGCCATCCTGAAAGCTTCACCTTTGCCAGTGCCAAATAGCGTAGAATTATTTGACAATTTTCGAGCGTTAAGGTTAACTTTTCGACCGCAGGGAATTGTATCAGGTTGATGGCCGTTCCTTTCATCTGTTTGTATCTTGTGGCTAATTATAGAAACTAAAGGGTAAAAAAATTGCGTCAATTAATATATGGGATCTATTTATTGCTTATCATGTTCTCGTCGTCAATATTCGCATCAGTTGATTTAGAATTAACTCAAGGTATCAAAAGTACGCAGCCTGTTGCGATTATTCCATTTGGTGGCAATGCCAGTTCCACCAACTTGCTAGATATTGCAGCCATTGTTAATGCCGACTTGCAGATGAGTGGTCAGTTCCGTTTACTAGATCGCGCCAAAATGCTAGAAAAACCACAGAGTAGCGACCAAGTCAATTCAAAAACTTGGGAAACATTAGGCATTGACAACTTAGTAGTGGGCAGCGTTAAACCATCTCTTGATGGACGCTATCAGATCAACTTTCAGCTATTAGATATTTTAGGAAGTAAAAAAGCTGGAGCGAATGCCAAGCCTTCAATTCTTTTGAGCAAAGAGTTTCTCGTTTCACCTCAGGGTATGCGCAAATTGGGTCACCACATCAGTGACTTAGTCTATGAAAAACTAACCGGCGAAAAAGGTATCTTTTCAACGCATATAGTCTATGTAGTTGTTGAGAAAAAAAATAACATCCCTTCTCGTTATCGCTTAGAAATGGCAGATATGGACGGTTTTGATCCAAGGAACTTAATGGTTTCCTACGAACCTATTATGTCTCCTGCCTGGTCACCAGATGGTAAAAAAATAGCCTATGTATCCTTTGAAAAGAACCATGCGGGTATTTATCTTCAAGATATTGCCACTGGTAAACGTCGCTTAGTTACTGATTACCCCGGTATTAATGGCGCTCCTTCCTGGTCACCGGATGGTACCAAGCTTGCTTTTGTGTTATCAAAAGCTGGGACGCCCAGCATTTATACATTAGATCTTGGAACGAATGATTTGGTACAAAGAACGAATGGAGGCTCTATCGATACAGAGCCGAATTGGTCGCCAGATGGCAAGTCAATTATTTTCACCTCTAGCCGTAGTGGCGGACCTCAAATTTATCGAATAGATTTAGCAACAGGATCCACTCAACGTGTTACCTATGATGGAAATTATAATGCTAGTGGAGCCTTTACTCCTGATGGAAAAAACATCATCCTATTGCATCAGGTTGCTGGAGCATACAATATAGCCATTGCGAATCTGCAAACAGGTAAAATTGATATCCTGACAGAAACAGGCAGGGATCAAACGCCAAGTGTGGCACCAAATGGAAATATGGTGATTTTTGCTACCAAAACAGCGGGTAGGCAAGTGTTAGGCATGGTTTCAACAGATGCAAATGTTAAACTCCACTTACCTGCAAGGGAAGGTGATATTCGAGATCCTGACTGGTCTCCGTTTCCATAAAAATAATTAATTCTTGGAGAGGAATATGTTAAAAAAAATAGAAATACTCTTAGCCTTTTTTTTTGTGTTATCGGTAGCAGCTTGTACCTCACATCGAAAACCCCTTAATGAGGGTAATGGCGTTAACCCCTATCATATGCAAGGCGGCTCTGGAGAAGAAACCTATACAGAAGGGATGGGCGGTGAAAGAGACGGTTATTCTGAAAACAGCAAATGCCGTCCTGGCAGACAAGCCCCTCGATGTGAGCAACATTACTTTTTTAATTATGATAGCAACGAAATCCGTCAAGAGGCGGTTGACTCTATGCAAATTCAAGCAAATTACTTGGTTAAACACCCTAATGTGAAAATTCGATTAGAAGGTAATGCTGACGATCGTGGCAGCAGGGAGTATAATATTGCGCTAGGTGAGAGGCGAGCGCGAGCTGTTTTGGATGTACTTAAGCAATTTGGTGTTTCTTCTTCCCAAGTGACTGTAGTCAGTTTTGGAGCTGAAAAGCCAGCTATTTGCGGAGATGACGAAAAGTCCTATCAATGCAATCGTCGTGTGGATTTAAAATACTCTGAATAAAGTAGTCATATGAAAAGTAAGCAAACTTTTGTTTTATCCATATTATTAATTGGTTGCTTCAGCGATGCATTCTGCGCACGTGCTGGAGCACCAGTGGTTGATTTGAGTAGAGCATCTCAACAAGAGTCTTTTTCTAATCAAGCCAGTTTAGAAGTTGACCAAGATGAGCCTCTGTCAGCAAGGCCAATTATTACTCATCAAAATGAGCCCGTAGACCAGCGTATATTGCGATTGGAGAAACAAATCTCTAACCTGGTTGAAATGAACTTTGCGAGTAAATTGGAAAAAATTCAGCAAGAGGTTCAACAGTTGCAAGGCCAACTTGAAGTTCAAAATCATGAAATGACCCAATTAAAGGAACAAGTTCGAAGCTTTTATCAAGATTTAGATCAACGCTTAGCCAAAGTCCAGCCAGGCTTAAGCTCAATACCGGGAAAGAAAGTACTCAAGGTTGAAAATAGCCAAAAATCCACAGCCGATGACAGTCAAAATAATCTGGATTATGCGGTCAAATCGTCAGATGACATGGTAGCCTCCAGTAAAACCAAAGAACTTCAAACTTATGAAGTGGCTTTTAATCAACTAAATAAAAAAAATTATGAAAAAGCAATTAAAGGTTTTCAAGGGTTTGTTAAAGAATATCCCTCAAGTATATACAGCGTAAATGCCTACTATTGGATGGGAGAAATCTTTTATCTGAAAGGAAAGCCAGAACAAGCCAACAAAGAATTTCAGACAATTATTGCTAATTATCCCGATAGCCCTAAAGTGGCAGATGCTATGCTTAAAGTAGCGTTAATAGCTATGGATGCTGGTAATTACACAAAGGCCAAACAAAATTTCGCTAAAGTTCAAAAACAATTTCCAGGAACAACGGCAGCTAAAATAGCTACTCTTAGATTAAAGGAGATTAAGCATAAAAATAAATTGAGCGGATGAATAAAAATTGAAAGATCAAGAAACATTGCGCATTACAGAAATTTTCTATTCTCTTCAAGGAGAAACACGAAGCGTTGGCCTGCCAACTGTATTCATTCGGTTAACCGGCTGTCCGCTTCGTTGTAGCTATTGTGATACCGCCTATGCTTTCCAGGGAGGTAAAATAATGCAACTTACAGATATTCTAGCGACCGTTGAACAGTTTTCGCCAAGATATGTCACGGTTACTGGAGGAGAACCTCTTGCACAAGAAACGTGTCTGCCATTGCTGAAAAGATTATGTGATGGTGGCTATGAGGTGTCGTTGGAGACAAGTGGCGCGCTTGACGTTTCTAATGTAGATTTACGCGTCATAAAAGTTGTCGACATTAAAACCCCGGGTTCTGGAGAGTCTTGTCGGAATAACTTAAATAATTTTTTTTCCCTCCAGGATAAAGATCAAATTAAATTTGTCATCTGCGATCGAGCTGATTATGATTGGGCAAAATTGATAATAATTAAGTATAATCTTTTTCAACGTTGTGATATTTTATTCTCCCCTTCCCATGGCCAGCAATCTAATTCAGAATTAGCCAATTGGATTATTGCAGATAACCTTCCGGTTCGTTTTCAAGTACAACTTCACAAATATATTTGGGGAGATATTCCTGGGAAATAGGACAACTAGTTAGAAAAATTTGGAGCAGAAGCAATGCTAGAAACGAGTCAATATACTTATCAACAACTATTTAAAAATTTAAATGCCCATTTACAATCTCGTATTTTGGGACAAGAAAATCTGGTGGTTCGTCTTTTGATTGCCCTAATTGCAGATGGACACCTTTTAGTGGAGGGGGCACCAGGTCTTGCGAAAACTACTGCCATTAAAGAATTGGCTGCCTGTGTTGAGGGAAATTTTCATCGCATTCAATTTACACCTGATTTACTGCCCTCTGATATTACTGGTACTGAAATTTATCGACCGCAAGAAAGCTCATTCCATTTTCAACATGGCCCCATTTTTCATAATTTGATTTTGGCCGATGAAATCAACAGAGCACCTGCCAAGGTACAATCAGCTTTATTGGAGGCAATGGCAGAACGGCAAGTGAGTATTGGCCGAGTAACTTATCCGTTGCCGCCGCTTTTTTTAGTGATGGCCACTCAAAACCCCATCGAACAAGAAGGAACTTATCCTTTGCCAGAGGCTCAATTAGATCGATTTATCATGTTTGTGCGAATAGGTTATCCGCCTGCTAATATTGAAAAACAAATTTTAAACCTTGCGCGAAGCACTTTGCAGGTGCCGACAAAAACTCCCAAATTATTATCACAGGAAGCTATATTTGCCGCGCGCCGTGAGATCATGCAATTACATTTCAGCCCAGCATTAGAAGAATATTTAATCCAACTGATAATAGCAACCAGGCAGCCTAAACCATATGGCAGTGAACTTACCAAATGGCTCCGTTTTGGTGCCAGCCCTCGAGCCACTATTTATCTAGATCGTTGTGCTCGTGCCCATGCATGGCTAAATGATCGAGACTATGTTTCCCCAGAAGATATTCTTGCAGTTGCCCACGAGGTTTTGCGGCACAGAGTGTTGCTTACTTTTGAAGCTGAAGCAGAAGGGATCACGCCTGATCGTTTTATAACAGAGTTACTTAATCGAATTGCTATTCCCTAACGGTTATTCAGATGCAAGGCATATCAGTTACCCTAGAAGAATTATTGGCATTGCGATATATGGCTAATAAGATGCATTTACCTCCTCATAACAATACAAGTAGTATTCAACATGGAAATTATCACTCGCCATTTCGTGGCAGAGGAATGGATTTTGTCGAAAATCGCATTTATCAACCTGGCGATGATATTAGAACAATTAATTGGGCAGTGACTGCACGTATTGGAAAGGCACATACCAAGATATATCAACAAGAAAGAGAACGACCTATTTATTTAATTTTGGATTTTAATCACAGCATGTTCTTTGGAACTCGGGTAGCATTTAAATCTGTCATTGCTGCCAAAGCAGCAGCCCTCATCGCTTGGGTTGCATTAAAACAGGGCGATAGAATAGGCGCATCACTTATTACAGCTAATAAACATATCTTACTGCCATGCCATAATAAGCGAAATATTGTTGACCTTCTAAAAAATATTGCTTCCTGTACATTATCTAATCAAGAAGGAAGTGTAGATATCGCAAGTGCTGTCAGTAAATTAAAAAGAACAATAAAATCAGGTAGTTTAATTTATATTTTAAGTGATTTTTATTGCTTAAATAATGTTGTAGAGAACGAAATATCTCAGCTTGCCAAAAACCATGAAGTTGCAAACATACTAATATATGATCAGCTAGAAAAAAATTCACCGAAAGGGTGTTTTTTGTTCCATGATAATTTTCAATTACAAAGTACTAGAGTTGATACCTATAGTCATTCGTTTACATCTGCATATAAAGCCATTTTTCAAGAACGCTTTCTTAAGGTGAAGAAGTTATCATATAAGTCAAATATGCGCTTAATTGAGTTAGCAACAGATGGTGACTTATTGAAAACCATCAGACAAGTGTTAAAAGGGAGCGCATTATAATGGCATCAGATTTAGCCTTATTACGTGATATTCATCATCCTCCTGCTATCTCAATTTGGCCTCTGGCTATGGGTTGGTATCTTTTAATTGGGATTGTAGTGACCATTTTAATAGCTGCCTGCTATGTTCTTTTTAAACGATGGACAAAGCATCGAGTGAAAAGATTAGTTCTTGCACGGATTGAAGAATTAAAGATTCAACAGAACAAACAGCATATAAATATCTCCCATGAGTTATCTGCATTATTAAAACGAGCTGCGCTTGCAAGCCATCCTCGACGTCAGGTGGCTGGATTATATGGGCAACCCTGGTTGGACTTCCTTGATAAAACAGGAATTACCACCGAATTTTCGCAAGGAGCGGGCAGATTATTAATTATTTGCCCCTATCAAGGCAAAAACGAAGACCTACCTGAACAACTTTTTCATTTAATCAAATGTTGGGTGAAAAAGAATTTATGATAAACTTTGAAGCACTTTGGTTATTGGTTTTTTTCCCCCTACCTTGGTTTATTCGGAAATATCTCAAGCCAATCATTTTCAAATATGACTGCGGACTAAAAGTTCCATTTTATTCTGCTTTAGTTGCAATTAATGCACAAGATTCCACACAATTTGCCATATGGCGTTTATTAGGCGCATGGGTAATTTGGCTGCTTCTTTTATTGGCAGCAGCTGGCCCGCAGTGGCTAGGTAAGCCGGTAGATATACCTCGAAGCGGTCGAGATATTCTACTCGCCATTGATCTATCAGGGAGCATGCAAATACAAGATATGGAAATGAATATCCAATCTACTGATCGAATAACTGTTGTAAAGAATGTAGCACAGCAATTTATTAAAGACAGAAGAGGGGACCGTTTAGGGCTGATTTTATTTGGGTCACACGCCTATTTACAAACACCTCTGACCTTTGATTTGCAAACTGTCAGTCAAATGTTGCAGGACGCAACAGTCGGGTTGGCAGGGACTCAGACGGCTATTGGTGATGCAATAGGAATGGCTATTAAGCATTTCAAAAATTATCCAAATAAAGATAACAAAGTATTAATCTTGTTAACTGATGGCGTTAATAATGAAGGGTATGTTAGTCCCTTGGAAGCTGCGCGTATTGCCAACAAGTACGGGATACGAATTTATACAGTAGGTTTAGCTGCGAACCAAATAATCATTCCTTCATTATTAGGTCCACAAATAATTGCTAATGACTATGAGTTGGATGAAGAGACCTTAAAACAAATAGCAAACATGACGCATGGAATCTATTTTAGGGCAAAGAATCCAGAAGAATTAATCAATGTATATGAACATCTAAATAAAATTGAACCAAGACTAGGAGAAAAGCAAATCTTTAGACCTAAAACGCCTCTTTACTATTGGCCCCTGGGTTTTGCTTTTATTCTGACGGTCGGAATGATAGCAGTGGCTGCATTTCCATTGAAAGGAAGGTTGATATAATGGTACTTCATTTTTTAAGACCTTACTGGTTTGTTGCCATCATTCCGTTTCTTATTTTGTTATGGCAACTTAGCAAGCGCAATTTGGTAGATAATTGGCAGCAAGTTTGTGATGAACATTTACTTTCTTACTTACTCGTTAGCCCCAAGGCTTCAATGAAAATTCCTCTTTTATTATTAGGAATAGGCGGTATACTCTCAATTTTTTCTTTGGCTGGTCCTAGTTGGCACCAAGAAATGCAGCCTATTTACCGCCAATCTCAAGGCACAGTACTAGTTCTTAATCTTTCTTCTTCCATGTCGGAATATATGGGTACGACAACTAAAATTGATCGTGCTCGGTTTAAGTTGCTTGATTATTTAAATAGACAAAAGGAGGGGCACACGGGCTTAGTTGTTTATACTGATGAGGCACATGTAATTTCCCCGTTAACGGAAGATAGTCACACAGTAGCAAACTTTGTTCCAATCCTTGATCCTAATATCATGCCCACTTCTAATGATAATACTCTTGTTGGTTTGCAACAGGCTGAAAGATTGCTTAAACAGGCCGGAATTAGTCGCGGAGATATTATCCTGATTACTGACAAGCTTACGCATTTTTCTAAAACTAAAAAGCTTGCAGAAAATTTGAAAATTGAGGGCTATAGATTAAATATTTTTGAAATTTCCACAAAACCAGGAGCCAATAATGAATTACAACAAATAGCACAAGCTGGAGGAGGACTTTTCATTCCATTAGCATCTGATAATCAAGATATTGATAGTTTACTTTCTAGAACAAAAAACAACTCTTGGATTTTACCAAGCAAAAAAAGCAGTGAGAACGGGTTATTTTGGTATGACGATGGACGTTGGTTAATTTTTTTAATCTTGCCCTTTGCTTTAATTGCCTTCAGAAGAGGACTTTTGTAATCCATGTTTATTACTCAAGTTTTTTCCACTATTTGCTTTTTATTAATTAGCACAACTTGCTATAGCATGACATGGCAAGATCTATGGTGGCGAAAAGACCAGCAGGCAATGCACTTGTTAAAAAAAGGCAGAGTAGAGCAAGCAGCGAAAGTTTTCGAGTCTTCTTCTTGGAAAGGAGTGGCCAATTATCGGTTGAAAAATTACAGCCAAGCCGAAAGTTTATTTATGCAGAGCAATAATGCTACTTCCAAATACAACTTAGGCAATGCTTATGCTATGCAAGGCAAATACGAAGAGGCAATTTCAGCTTACAATGAGGCTTTAAAAATAGATTCTAAAATGCAAGATGCCATATATAATCGCGAGCTAATAAAAAAATTATTAAAAAAAGACCAGTCAAGAAATAAGGATCCGCAAAAGAAAAAGGATCAAAAATCAAAGAATCAGAACCAGCAAGCGACAAACAAAGAACAACAAGATTTAAATAATAATAAGTCGCAAAATTTTGATAAAGAAAAAAATTCAAAGGATAAAGCTGATCCAAAATCACCCTCAAGCGAAGAAAAAAGAAATGATAAAACAGATAACAAAAAGGAAGAGCCAGCTCGTAATAATACAGTTGATAAGGAGTTGACGAAGAATCCACCTAACCAACCTGCACCATCGCAGCAGAATATATCAAATGCAAATGAGCAGCAAAAAAATACTCACAATGACAACAAGCAGACAACTCCTTCTAGGCATAAAGAAGAACAAGAGGCAAAGACAGCAAAATTAAAAGAAAGAGATGAAGAAACAGATCAATGGTTACAACAAATTCCTGACGATCCTGGTGGGCTATTGCGTCGCAAAATTTGGCGCGATCATTTAAGAAAAACCAATCAAACGGAAGGAAATTAGAGTGCGACAAAAATTCCTTTTTTCTATTCTCACCTGTTTATTTTTCAGTGATATTTTTGCATCTGTTCAGAGTGAAATAAATAAATCAAGTGTTGCCTTTGATGAAATGTTCACTCTAACTATTTCAAGCCATGATCATTTATCAATAAGTCCCGATCTAGAGCCGCTTAAGCGTGATTTTACTATCATCGGAACGAACCAGAATTCCCAATTTAATATTGTTAATGGCTCAACCAATATGCAGGTTCAATGGCAAATCATCTTATTGCCTAAGCATGGGGGTGATTTAGTGATACCTTCGCTCCAGGTGGGTGGCGAAAAGACACAAGTTCACCTTATCCATGTGTTAGCTGTTAAAAATAATAAAGTTGTTAAAAATGGCCAGAATGATGGGATTTATATAGAAGCTAGCATTACTCCTAAAGAATCTTTCATCCAGGAGCACTTTGTTTATACACTAAAATTATATTTTGATCAGTTCATAGAAAATCCTTACCTAATACCACCTGATTTAGAGGACGCCAAAATTAATCAAAATGGCCAAGATATTATTTATTCAGCAACGAATAGGGGAAAATATTATCGAGTGGTAGAGAGATCTTACCTTATTACCCCTTTAAAAACAGGTCATTTTAAAATTCAGCCTCCGGTACTCAAAGGTTATTTAGAAAGAGCAAATGTCATGGATGCGTATGGCTTCTCCAGCCAGACATTAAAGCCGATTAAAATTGAGGGTCCCACTTTAGAGATTCAAGTTAAGCCAAAGCCTGCAAATTTTGTTGGCCAATGGTTGCCTGCAAAGAAAGTGACGATTAATGACACCTGGGAGCCTAATCCTCCTATTTTTAGGAAAGGAGAACCTGTTACTCGGATTATAGAAGTCACATCAGAAGGCGCGTCTTCAGAGCAGATTCCTAATCTTAGCGTGAGCACTGCCGCTAATTTAAACAACTATCCCCAGCAAGCAAAGCGAGATACAGATACTAGGGATGGTTCGCAGATAGGCAGACTCAAGCAAAGGATAGTATTTATCCCTACTGCCTCAGGGAAAGTGATTATTCCTGGCATTAAGCTGCATTGGTGGAACAGTCAGACTCAACGTGAGGAAATCGCCAGTCTAGACGAAAAAACTATTATGGTATTACCTGCCTTAACTAAAAACGTGACTAGTCATCAGACAAATCCTTTGAAAATAGCAAACCCTCTTCCTAAATCAACAGCAAAAACTGGTCAAAGTGAAAAATACGTTGGTTATTTATGGCCTATCATCGCTTTTCTTTTTATATTTATTTGGATGGCAACTGTTTGGTTATGGCGTCGACAAATTAAATCTCAGAAAAATTTTAAGGATCCTATTAAACTATTGAAAGAGGCTTGTGCTACAAATGATGCCAAACAGGTACGCATATTATTTTTAAAATGGGCCATTACACATTGGAAAGATTCTACTATTCATAGTCTTGCAGATGTCATCCATCTTTTAGAAAGAGAGAAAGCTCAAACCTTAATTTCAGAAATTATGAAGCTTGAGGCTATTTTTTATGGAACGAGAGCTAAGCATTGGCAGGGATTATCATTTTGGCACGCTCTTAACGACTACGTGATAAATCATGAGGCGCATCGCCATAAAGCAAATCCAGAAGGGATTCTTCCTTCACTATATGGAGAGAATTCTTCACCTTAAGAGTTCGTGCTATAACGAGTTGTTGGTGGCGAAAATAGCCTCCATCGTTGGCGTGTCAATTTTATCTCAGGCTGGCAAATAACTAACGTAACGAATAACTTGAATTTTAAGGAAAGACTTGTTATTTTCTTACAGTATTATTTCCATCCTTCTTTGGGCCGTTAGCTCAGTTGGTAGAGCAGCGGACTTTTAATCCGTTGGTCCCGCGTTCGAGTCGCGGACGGCCCACCAATAAAATCAAGGACTATTTTATGTTGTTGTAAATCCCAATGATGAGGTTCAAATTTAAATCTGCAGCAGACTTATCAAGTTAATTTTCTTTTGCAACAGGCGATTGACAACAAGGAGTTAAATCGCCATTATGGTTTCATCCTTAAAAAATTTTGCATTAAATGGTAACCTTGTTCTGTTAGTATTGATTCCGGATGAAATTGCACTCCAAATACTGAAAGTCTTTTATGTTGCAACGCCATAATTTCGTTTTCTTCAGAAAAAGCAGAAATCTCTAAACAGTCTGGCAAAGAATGCTGCTCTACAATTAATGAATGATAACGGGCAACTTCTAATGGATTATTAAGATTTTTTAAAATACCTTGCTGATTATGACGTATTTTACAACTCTTACCATGCATAGGCTTACGAGCTTTAATAACTTTTCCACCAAATACCTGACCAATTGCTTGGTGACCAAGACACACACCTAGAATAGGCATTTTCTCAGCAAAATATTCGATTGCTTTTAATGATATTCCCGATTCATTTGGAGTGCATGGACCAGGTGAAATAATAAGATGTGATGGTTTTAATGCACAAAGTTGTTGCAAGGTGACTTCATCATTTCTATATACAGTACGCGAATAACCTAGCTGTCCAACATAACGCGCCAAATTGTATACAAATGAATCATAGTTATCAATTAAAATAACCATGGTTCATTTTCATTCATTAAAGTCTGATTTAATGCTTGTGCTTTATCCAAGGTTTCTTGATATTCTTGTTCTGGATCTGAATCTAAAACGATTGCACCACCTGTTTGAAAAGTTATCATACCGTCTCGAATTGCATAGGTTCTTATAATAATCGAAGTATCCATATCACCAGCAAAGCTTATATAACCAATGCAACCACAATAAGGCCCACGTCTATTAGGTTCCAATTCTGAGATAATTTGCATTGCACGAATTTTAGGCGCTCCCGTTATTGAACCACCAGGCAATGTCATTGCTAATAAATCAGTTGCATTTGCTTTTAGAGCTAGTTTCCCTTTAATTACCGAGACAAGATGATGCACGGTGGCAAAGCTTTCTAGACCACATAATTTTTCAACATAGACGCTGTCATCTTCACAAACGCGTGACAAATCATTTCTCATCAAGTCGACAATCATCACATTTTCTGCATGATCTTTTTTGCTGTTAATCAATTTTTCTGCAAGTTTGTTATCTTCATCAAGGGATTGTCCGCGGCGTATCGTCCCTTTAATTGGTCGTGTTTCAACTTCAGAATTTTCTAATAAAATAAATCTTTCCGGAGAGGCTGAAGCAAGAATAGTTTCCCCTAGATTTAAATAGGCAGCAAAGGGAGCAGGGTTAATTTTACGTAGTCGTTGATATAGTAAAAATGGATTTAACCCATCTTGTAAATAGGCATTAAATCTTTGTGATAGGTTAACTTCAAAAATATCACCATTTAAAATATACTCCTGCGCCTTTCTTACAATACCCATATAACTCTCTTTATTAAAATTAGTGCTAATATCCTTTTCGCAGTAAGTCATAGGGTATTTTTGCAAAATTGAGTTTTGTTTATGTTTTAATACCAACAATAGCTCTTTCAGACGCGAATTTGCTCGCGCCATGGCTGTAACCGTTTCCTTCTCAGGAAAACCAGTCGAAATGAGCCATGCTTGTCGTTTGCGGTGATCAAAACTAATCACAATATCGTATAGACCCACAGCTAAATCAGGATAATACATATCGTCTATAGGCGCATAAGGAATTTTTTCGAGATAATGGCATAAATCATAAGAAAAATAACCTGCAATTCCTCCTTGGAATGGAGGTAAATCCGGTACTTTTTCTATTTTAAACTGCTGCATATATTTATTTAAAACATAGAAAGGATCAGTAATTTTTTCTTGAGAGTTATTAAGTGCACCATTCTTGAGAATAAATGTCTTAAATGGCGATACCGCAATATAACTATATTGATTGGTGTTTTGATAAGGATCAGCATGGTTAGCGCTATCGAACAAGATTGACCACTCATTTTGATTGAACAGTGCAAATAAATGGATAGGATCTTGATAAGGGATTTCATAAACAATCGGAAAAACCGTAGTTATCACTTGCATCTCTTTTCATCTAACTTTGATCAATTCTTTCAATTTTTCATCTTCATAGTTGCACGAAGCTTCTATAATTAAATCTATAATCGAATGGCGAAATCAACTTACTAATTAATTATTGGGAATTCCCACTAAACGTTCTTTTTATCGCTTCTAAATCAATAACTTTATCTTCTGGTAAAATGCCACTCTCAACTTTGATTGCTTCTGAAGTACTAGGCTGTTCCCGATAGGGAAGCATTTAGGATATCTTCTGCATTGCTTTTACTAAGCGGTTTAGATAATACAGCATTCATCCCAACTTGTGTTTATTTTCATGCGAAAAATATAGCAAATCACAGCTAATTTTTCGAGTTTTTTTAACTAAAATTAGTAACATAATTCGCCTCAAACGCATCCCTTCTTGAGTATTTATCGCTCGCCAGCAGCCACTCGAAATGCTCCTGGCTCATCTCGATACAATCTTCTGATTTCTTCTGAAAAACAAATTTTCCTCCTCACCATTCCATTAACGCCATTTGATATTATTGTTTTAAAGTAGGAATATTAGGAAGGCTACGAGCAAACTCTTTTAAAATTGTCTTTCTATTTTCTATTGAAGCATTCTCCCAATTCCTATTATTTAAATTATAAAAGTCTGTTGATTGATTACTTGTTAGCAATGGATAATTACCAAGATTAGTAACCCGATATAAAAGCTGAACTCTTGTCTCTGGTGAATTATCATTCCAACCGTTTTTTGCATCATTTAAATTTCCATCCATCTTTTTGTAATATTGTTCTAAACCATTTTTAAATTCTGGGGGTAATTGTTCAAACGATGTTTCTAATAGATCAGAAAGATTTTGTCTCTGAATTGTTGATTTGTCATTAAATACGGTTGCTTTCGGCGGTGTGCTTTGCGGCTGATAAAATAACCCATGAACAACCGAGGGTTGCATAAAAGATGAGGTTGGCACTGGCACAGAGGGACAAAGCTTAGAGAGATGCTCCGTCTTTTTCACCATATCTATTAATGGGCGGAATGCAACACAATCATTTAGTGTGATGCTTTTTTTAAAATCATTAAAATCAATTAAAAATTCATGTGATACTGTTCGAAGTGCTGCGAGATTGTTTTTTATGAAATTATAAAGGTAATCTATATCTCTATCACCATTGTCATTAAATACTTTATAATCGTCGTTAATTTTTATATTCAAATAAACGCTCATTAGAGGTAAAAACTCCAACAACAATTTATGAATGACTTGACTTTTCGCTTTTCCATGACCAGTTTCTTTATAGAAGTTATAGTACCCTTCCAAATCAATATTAAACAACTTAAAATTATCGCTTCCATTATGACGGTTGAAAAACGGATGGCTCCTCATTAGATGAACTGATTACTTTGTTGTTGGACAAAGTTTCAAATGCAATAAGAGGTTTTTGTGGCGACGGTGAAATCACCAATTGCTGTAAGGTACGACTCATTGCCTTTAAAAAAGGGGTACTTTGCGTTGTTGATTTTAACTTTGGTTTTGGAGCTACTTTCTGTAAAACGAAAGCACATGCCTGAACGCTCTTTGGGCAATGTGAGTTGTTGCTCAATGCGTTGAAGCTGCTGATTCAGGGCAATGATCTGATAAGTCGTTTCCATGCCAAAACATTCTTCTTGGAGCTGGCGATCCCATCGCAAAGAATGAGGTAACCAGCGCAATAGGCTTGGTGCCGCAGGAGCAAAATGTTCTCTCAGCAGGGTGGGCACTGCAATAAAGTGACCAGATAATGTAGGGATGGATGCAAAAGGTAACTTATCGTCAAAACGAGGTTTCAATAATAAGAGTTTTGCCAATGTATTTTGTTGATCTCCTGTACCCTGAGCTTGGATAAATCTCACTAACCCGCAAATTGAACTGCATTAAATGAACCTGGCAACGATAATTCTGAGGTTTTGGGCATTAAAATTCCTAATTGCTTTAATGCAGGAATCACTTCGGTATTAATCATGGTATCGCGAGTCAAATCACCTGTGGTTACTATGGCGCGCAGAACACCTAACATAGCATCCACAATAGTGGATTTAACGTGCACTATTTCTTGTGAAAGTAATGCTTGATCAGATGTAAAATTTTTAACAAACACATGCGCTTTTTGAGTATAATTTTTACCAAGCGACTGCTGCATTTCTTGGAAAGCCATTTGTCGATCTTTTTTATTGGCATACTGCAAACCATCAGCACGATGGTCTTCATTGTTATTTGCAAGCTGGTCCAATAACTCATTCAGATATTGAAGAGAATCTTGACTAAAACAGCTAAGACCAAAGGGTGTTTCACCTGACTGGTAAGCCAACTCATTCGAACTATTGGCTAACCAGATCTCGGGATGAGTTAATAATGGCATAGGCATTTCTCACTACGGATGGATAAAAAATTTATTAACCTTAATCTTTTACGGTGCTATCAAAAACTATCGGTCATGTTAAATTTTTACAAAAAAAATATCATTGCACAACAATTTAATTCTATTTTAAGTATCGACCGATCAATTGATCAAGCTAAACGTTATCCATAGTAATCAATTACTGTGTCATAGCAGTCAAACGTTGATCGATAAAATCAAACACCTTGTCCAGCAGGAAGATTTTAGTTTTGCCGTTAAACGCGTTAATGTCAAAGAGTTACAGATACATTTTACGGCAGCGGATAATGTCCTGTTGGACGCAGAGGAAATTAAAAAACATCTCATCAGTTTATCAAAACTATTACAAGCAGATTTAACTCAGCTGGGGGTCAATGCACGCCTCCGACCGGAGTGGAAAATCTATACTTTATCACTTACTGGGGAAACACAAGCTAGCGTAAATCAGGTCGCGGGGTTGCTAAAATCTGTGGGGCTGGGCTGTTGGGTCGATCCGAGTGCTGTATCATTATGCCTATTTTTTAAACCCAAAATCGGCTTGGCTTCATTAACATTGAGTACGTCAGATGCACCCACGGCAATTTGCGCGGTGCAGTAAGGTCAGGAGGGAATAAGGGTTCGATCATCCTTTCCTGCGAAATTCCTCGATACAACCTTTTCTTTTGCTGCCAAAAATAAGTAGCGTGATAAAAGACCCAATCTTATTCTGTTAATAAATTAATCAATAGGAGTACCAGTGATTGCTTTAAGATGAATTATTTTACTTAAAAGAACACTAATAAATAGGCTTTTTTCAGAATTATCCATGCGTTTTTAGTCCCAGAAAAAAACTCCTGTGTAGTCCTTAAAGCTCATGACACCCTCCAGTCTGTGTTCACTTAATTAATTCTAGTGGGTCAGTCAGCCAGCGGAACTTCCCCGCTAGCTGCTTTCAAAACCGGACTTGAACCTCTCGATTCATCCGGCTTCCGTCAGGCATACCTTTCACTAAAACCAGATCGCCAATGTGCAAACAATGTTGGTTGTTTTTCTAACATTCCCGAAAGAAAAATACCCGCCCTTGCTTTCTTACCTTTAAATCGTTTGAATTTACGCATCAACCATCGAATTACTAACAAATTAAAATGTTGAAATACTGGATTCAGTTCAGTTTTATGGTATTTTCCATAATAATTAATCCAACCTTGTATGATTGGATTCACTTCATGTCCCACATCATTCAAACTTTTGTGTGTACCAATATTTTTAAGTATTTCTCGTGTTTTTGCTCGCATTGACTTTTTCGCAGTGTTACTCACTGCTGGAGCGAAGCTTAAAAACAGTTGATTATTTCTCATATTTTTAGCGCTTCTACGACGAAAATCGTATCCCAGGAATGTGAATTTCGTATTGGAGTAATCATTTCGTCTATTGTCGTCTTTGCAATAAACAATCTTTGATTTTTCTGGATGTAGTTCAAGCACACATTCTTCAAATCTTTTCTTTAATGCTAATAGTATCTGATTAGCTTCCTGACCTGTTTTACAGTGCACCAAGCCATCATCGGCATATCGACACCAAGGAAGGTTTGGATATTGCTTTGTTGTCCAGACAACAAACACATAATGCAAAAATAGATTACTCAATATCGGACTGATGACCCCACCTTGCATTGTTCCTCGAGTTTTCTCTTGTAGAGTACCGTCCGGTAATTGCATTGGTGTTTTCAACCAGCGCTCGATATACAGTATTACCCATTTGTTGTCAGTGTGTTTTCTCACCGCTTTCATCAGTAGGTCATGATCAATGTTATCGAACAAACCTTTTATGTCGAATTCCACCACCCAATCATATTTCCAACAGCGAGTTCTTGTAACACCCACTGCATCCAAAGCACTTTTGTTTGGACGATAGCCATATGAATCAGGTAAGAAGTGTGGCTCAACCCAAGGCTCGAACATTAATTTCACAACCATTTGCGCAACGCGATCAGAAACAGTGGGCACGCCCAAAATTCTGTCGCCGCCTGATTTCTTCGGAATTGGAACTGCTTTTACCGGAGGCGGAAAATACGTCCCCGATGACATGCGATTCCAAATTTTATAAAGATTGTTTTTCAATTCACTTTCAAAGTCAGCGATGCATTGCTGATCAACACCAGCGCTTCCATCATTTTCTTTGACTAATTTCCAGGCCTGCATCACCAGTTTTTTGGAAATATCGAACGGCTTTGTTTTATTCAAAATCTCCTCCTCTTTCGAGTTGAATTAAGACATCAACGTCCTAACGCGTGCGGACACTCTTCGCTCCACAACCATTACAGTCGCTTCATCACTACTACAGGCCGCTCCGCCCCAGTGCTTGCATTGGTACTCTGATCCTTGTGGATTTAGCCACTTGGATTTCTCCCTTATCATCAAACGACTGGTTCCCGCAGTTCCTCATAGACGCCCAGATTAGACTCACGCCACCTCTACGCCGGACACCATCGACCCAGTAATCAGGTTACTTGTCGATTTATCCCAGTTGTTTTATACGCCCCTGGTTTTGATGTCAGGTATCTCATATCTCGACGCGTCAACAGTGGTTCAGGATAATTCGTCTTTCTAATCTCCACCTGACGAATTCTAGATCCGCCTTTTCTTCAACGCTCACCACCATTGCTCTTGACAACAGCAGCTTGAAGTGGTTTGAAACCCGCTCCTGAAAGCCGATTTCGAAGGACCTACCTTCATCATCTATGAAGCTTTACATTTTCCTCCTTGTTAATCTCCTCCATGCACTATCCTCCATGACTGTGTGCCTGCGGCACACTATAACCGATGAGTTAAGTAATCTGAATCATTACACAGGAATTACACAGAAGCTAAAGCAGGAAAGTACCAAAATCCCTGAAAACCCTTTATTTTACTGGAGCTGGTGATAGGAATCGAACCTACGACCCACTGATTACAAATCAGTTGCTCTACCTTCTGAGCTACACCAGCTTTTAAAGAATGTGTAATTTCAGATATTAATAGAATGGAAACGCTACGGCGTCCCAAAGTCACTATATTATATTGACTTAAAATCAGTTTACGTCTTAAAGACACTGAAGCTCGATACGAACTAAACGGGCTTACCGCAGCGTTCATGTATTTTAGCAGGGTATGTGATAAATTGTGAATAGAAATTTTATTAAAACTTGATTATCGTTAAAGCTTGTTCACCCCAAGCTAAAGGATGTATAGGATAAATTTGTAAAATTAGAATTACCCAAGAAACCTTAGGAAGATTATTTGACGGACAAAAAAAACCCTTGCGAGTTTACTGCAAGGGTTTTAAAAAATAAAAACCTGGCGGTAACCTACTTTCACATGGGGAGACCCCATACTATCATCGGCGCTGAGTGTTTTCACTTCTGAGTTCGGAATGGATTCAGGTGGTTCCCACTCGCTATGGCCGCCAGGAACTGGTAACTTAATCAATGATTAAGCAAAATTTGGTTTAATGAATAAAAGCCATTACTTAAAGAACGATAAAACCATTTGGAATTATATGGTCAAGCCTCACGGTCAATTAGTACAGGTTAGCTTAACACATTACTGTGCTTACACACCCTGCCTATCAACGTCGTAGTCTTCGACGGACCTTCAGGGACCTCACAGGTCCAGGGAGATCTAATCTTGAGGGGGGCTTCCCACTTAGATGCTTTCAGCGGTTATCCCTTCCGTACATAGCTACCCGGCAATGCCACTGGCGTGACAACCGGAACACCAGAGGTACGTCCACTCCGGTCCTCTCGTACTAGGAGCAGCTCCTCTCAAATCTCCAACGCCCACGGCAGATAGGGACCGAACTGTCTCACGACGTTCTAAACCCAGCTCGCGTACCACTTTAAATGGCGAACAGCCATACCCTTGGGACCGACTACAGCCCCAGGATGTGATGAGCCGACATCGAGGTGCCAAACACCGCCGTCGATATGAACTCTTGGGCGGTATCAGCCTGTTATCCCCGGCGTACCTTTTATCCGTTGAGCGATGGCCCTTCCATACAGAACCACCGGATCACTAAGACCTACTTTCGTACCTGCTCGACTTGTCAGTCTCGCAGTTAAGCACCCTTATGCCTTTGCACACTATGCGCGATTTCCGACCGCGCTGAGGGTACCTTTGTGCTCCTCCGTTACTCTTTAGGAGGAGACCGCCCCAGTCAAACTACCCACCATACACTGTCCCTGATCCGGATAACGGACCTAGGTTAGAACCTCAAACAGACCAGGGTGGTATTTCAAGGTTGGCTCCACCGAAACTAGCGTCTCGGTTTCATAGCCTCCCACCTATCCTACACAAAGATGTTCAAAGTCCAGTGTAAAGCTATAGTAAAGGTGCACGGGGTCTTTCCGTCTTGCCGCGGGTACACTGCATCTTCACAGCGATTTCAATTTCACTGAGTCTCGGGTGGAGACAGTGTGGCCATCGTTACGCCATTCGTGCAGGTCGGAACTTACCCGACAAGGAATTTCGCTACCTTAGGACCGTTATAGTTACGGCCGCCGTTTACCGGGGCTTCGATCAGGAGCTTTGCTCAATAAAGAGCTAACCCCATCAATTAACCTTCCGGCACCGGGCAGGCGTCACACCCTATACTTCCTCTTGCGAGTTTGCAGAGTGCTGTGTTTTTAGTAAACAGTCGCAGCCACCTGGTCACTGCGACCTCCAACAGCTTAGTAAGCAAGTTACTTCACCATCAGAGGCGCACCTTCTCCCGAAGTTACGGTGCTAATTTGCCTAGTTCCTTCACCCGAGTTCTCTCAAGCGCCTGAGTATTCTCTACTTGTCCACCTGTGTCGGTTTGGGGTACGGTTTTATGATATCTGAAGCTTAGAGACTTTTCCTGGAAGCATGGTATCAGTCACTTCTCTTGTGCCGAGGCAACAAGATCGTCATCACGTCTCAGAATATAAGTTTCCGGATTTGCCTAGAAACTCTTCCTACCTGCTTAAACCACCACAACCAACGGATGGCTAGATCTAACCTTCTCCGTCCTCCCATCGCAATATCATAAAGTACAGGAATATTAACCTGTTTCCCATCGACTACGCATTTCTGCCTCACCTTAGGGGCCGACTAACTCTGCGCCGATTAACGTTGCGCAAGGAAACCTTGGACTTTCGGCGTGCGAGCTTTTCACCCGCATTATCGTTACTCATGTCAGCATTCGCACTTCTGATACCTCCAGCCAACTTCTCAATTGACCTTCAACGGCTTACAGAACGCTCCTCTACCAACTCAGAGACTGAATCTCTAATCCCGCAGCTTCGGTGTATAGTTTAAGCCCCGTTAAATCTTCCGCGCAGGCCGACTCGACCAGTGAGCTATTACGCTTTCTTTAAAGGATGGCTGCTTCTAAGCCAACCTCCTGGCTGTCTATGCCTTCCCACATCGTTTCCCACTTAACTGTGACTTGGGGACCTTAGCTGGCGGTCTGGGTTGTTTCCCTTTTCACGACGGACGTTAGCACCCGCCGTGTGTCTCCCGTGATAAAACTTCTTGGTATTCGGAGTTTGCATCGGTTTGGTAAGCCTAGACGGCCCCCTAGCCGAAACAGTGCTCTACCCCCAAGAGTTAATTACACGAGGCGCTACCTAAATAGCTTTCGAGGAGAACCAGCTATCTCCGAGCTTGATTAGCCTTTCACTCCTATCCACAGCTCATCCCCTACTTTTTCAACAGATAGT